>JAYPLE010000012.1:0-108689 GCA_038129245.1 Flammeovirgaceae bacterium
ATAGAGTTCTACGAGGTAAACAAAGACCTGGGATGTGATATCAACACCGGTTCGTTTGTACTAACCGGTATCCGATACAATGGCAATACCATTACCGATTCAACCACGATAGCCAATGGGTACACGCTTGAGTTTAGAGATAGTAACGGGAATTCCTTCAGTCCTGCGGCATCTTCTCCCCTTCAGTACGATAGCCTGGATGCCGGACAGTACAGTGTCACCATAACAGACAAGGGTGGGCTCTGCAGCGCAGACCCACTGACCTTTGAAATAGAAGCCAATCCGTTTTTACCGGAACTACAAATTGTACAGGTTGAAGCAGACAGTACCTGCTCCGGTGGAACAGCAAACGGAACCTTGCTTGCCTTGGCAGACAATGCCAGTGGAAACGACGACTACACCTATGCCTGGTACAGTGTGGATGCAAACGGAGCGCGTGTGACACCTGCTATCGCGACTACCGATACCTTGCATGACCAGTTTGCCGGAACCTACGAGGTAGAAGTTAGAAACACCACGGTTGGGTGTACCACAACTGGGCAGTTCACCCTGACCAATGAGCCAGTCGATGTAGACATCCTATCGGTTGTCAGTACGGCTCCGACCTCTTGTGATCCTGCAAACGGTGTGATCGCGGTGGCAAGTCTCACTTACGGTGAAGTCGCTGACTACACCTTCCAGTTCTACAGCGGAGATCCTTCAAGCGGAGGAGTGCTTGTTCAGGATAGTGCGGAAGATAGCCTGACAACAGCTGAACCTGGCGCTACCTATTTCGTACAGGCAACCCATACGGCTTTCGGATGCAGCACGCTGGTCTATGAGATCACCATGCCAGACGACCAGGTAACCTACCCTGCCATCAATTTGGCATTTGAATTTGGAGAGCCTTTGAGCAAAAACAATACCTCCTGTGATCCTAATTTCCCAACTGGTATATTATCCGTCACTGCAGATGGAAGTAATGACGAAACCCTCTACTCCTTTGTATGGGATAATGGAAGAACGGGTGCTCAAATAGATAGTTTAGCAGCCGGTAGTTATACCGTAACAGCTACTAATCGATCAACAGGTTGCTCCAGCTCAGCATCATACACGCTAGAGGATGAGTTTCTATTGCCTCTGACCATCAGTACTTCGAGTTCACCGAATACCAATTGTGTCAACCCCAATGGTAGTGTGGCTGCCAGTGTACTAGACATTGCGGATAACCCTGAATACCGTGGGTTGAACTATACCTATTATTGGTTCATTGGCGAAAACACCAGCCCTGATCCTTCACTAGCTGATTATACCGGCAGCTCGGTCGACAGTTTGGCAAGTGGTACTTACACGGTATATGTGGTGGACAATGTGGTAAGCTGCTTTACTTCTGACCCGATCACAGTAGAAGTGTTGGATGAAACACAAACACCTACCCTCCTGGTGGACATCGTGAGCGACATGACCATCTGCTACGTGGATCAACCCGATGGGCTGGCAAGAATCAGCGATCCTGACAACAGCCTTTTCCGATACAATGTGGACTGGTATGTAGGAACCGATATACAGGGCTTGACCCCATTTTGGAACGGTTTACAGGCGGATTCCTTGACGGTAGGTCAGTACAGTGCACTGGTTACGGATGTATTGACCGGCTGTGAGCAGTTGATTCCGTTTACCATCGAGGATGCTACACCTCTGATTTCCACTCCTCAGGTGGCTGTCCTACAAGGACAGACTGATTGCGAATTCCCGAATGGTGAAGCTACGGTCTCTGTGGGAGGTACAACCGAAGGGTATCTCTTTGAATGGTACCTGACGGATGACATGCTGAATCCGGTGTTCACAGGATCAACTGTCAGCACGTTGGACGTCGCAAGCTATGCTATCATCGCAACGGACCTGGCATCAGGATGTACCTCTGCTGTTGTAGAATTTGACATCCTGGATGAACGGTTTGACCCTCCATTTGAGATTGACATTACACAGTCGTTGTGTCTGAGAACAGAGGATGGAAGTACAAATCAGTTTTCCGGAGAAGCGTTCGTACAGTTTACACAACCATCAAATGTTGATGCCGCTGATACAATAGATTTCCGATTTACGGCAATTGATTCCATCATCTGGAGAGATGCTTCCGGTTTTGCGATATCGACAGACCTGAAATTAGTGGACGCTTCACCTGGTGTCTATCAGGTAGAGTTCTGGACAGATCTTAATTGTTACTATACGAAAGAGTTCGAAATTGAGAAATCAATGAAAATCTATAACGGTATGTCTCCAAACGGTGACGGATTCAACGATTTCTTCCTGCTTGACTGCATCGACCTATACGAACGTAACAATGTGAAGATCTTCAATAGGGATGGTACGTTGGTCTACGAGGCAAACCGCTACGATAACCTTAACACCCGATTTGAAGGATTCAGTAACATAGGAGCTACCCGAAAACTCCCTGTAGGAACCTATTTCTACATTGTAGACAGAGGGGATGGATCAGAGCTCTTGCAAGGATATTTAGAATTAGTTCGATAAATTAGAGATAATGTTGAAGAAGAAACTCGCATTTGTAATCGTCTCCCTGGTCTTCGCGTGCGCTGCGGTGGCCCAGCAGCGGCCCTTTACCTCTACTTATCAATACAACCTGCTACTGCTAAATCCGGCCTATGCAGGTAGCCTTGATGTCTTATCTGTTATCGGGGTGCATAGAACACAATGGGTCAACCTACCAGGAGCACCAAAATACAGTGCCTTATCAGCACATAACTCTTTCGCAGGTAACCGAATTGGAACGGGATTCTTTCTAACGCAGGACAATATTGGTGTACATGAAGACCTTGCCTTCTACAGTAGCTATGCTTACAAAATCCCCATGAAGTTTGGCATCCTGGCAATGGGAATTTCCGGAGGTTTTAATAGCCGAATGTCTGATTTCACGCAAATTGATTTGCTGGATGGAAATGACCCTGTTTTCAACGGAACCAATGGTGGAGTGAGAAGAAGGTTCTCTCCTAACTTTGGAACAGGCGTCTACTTCGCCAATCCAAATTTTTACCTTGGTGTTTCAATACCCTATATTCTTGAGAATAAGACCATTGATGACCTTGAGTTTGCTATCAACGGCGAAGAGTCAAGAGAAACCCGGTATTATTACGTCACAAGTGGCGTCATTTTTCCCGTATCTTCCTCTATTAAATTAGCACCTGCTTTTGTGATCAGAGCTCAGGAAGAGAGCAGACCTGCCTGGGATATTTCCACTAATCTGATCTTTGATGAGATTGCCTACATCGGTCTGAATGTCAGAAACTCCGGAGAAGTAGCGATCATGGGACAGATGATTCTCAATGAAAACTTTCGAGTGGGATATGCTTACGATTTCATCACAGACAGAGATCGGGCAAGGGTTTCACCCGGTTCGCACGAGGTACTGCTCAATTACCGAATTAAACTGAAGAACACGCGGAAAAACCCGCAATGTCCCGTGTACTTCTAATTTCCTCTATTGCTTCCTGTAATATCTCCCAGGACAGCATTAAGCAACGAGAGCAAGAGACTAAATAAGAAGGCCCACCAAAAGCCTTCAACAAGGAAGCCGGAAATCAATGCGTCTGCCATCAGGATAATAAGGGCGTTTATCACCAATAGAAAAAAGCCCAGCGTCAGAAATGTCAATGGAATGGTTAACAGGATCAACAGTGGTTTGACCAACACATTCAGAATGGAAAGTACAATTGCCAGTAGCAACGCCGTAAAAAACCCGTCAACCTGAACCCCGGGAAGTAAATAAGCCGCGACCAGTACCGCGACAGCCGTTAGAATTAATCGTAGTAGCATGTTCGTTTTCTACTCTTCACTTTCTTTAAACCACCCGGCATACCGGTTGTAATTTGACGAAATTCGACGCATCATTTCAAGATTACCCCCCTCTACCTTTTTCACTTTTTTGGCTGGGACTCCTGCGTAAAGCATTCCCTCCTCCACCATCGTATTCGCAAGTACTACTGCTCCTGCAGCTACCATTGCCCCTCTTTTAATGACGGCATTGTCCATGACAATGGCACCCATACCGATAAGCGTTTCATCTTCGAGCGTGCAGCCATGAATAATGGCATTGTGTCCGATTGTTACATAGTTTCCTATGACGGTAGCAGCGGTCTCGTAGGTGCCGTGGATCGTGACATTATCCTGTATATTGGAGTGGTGTCCCACTGTGATACTGTTTACATCCCCCCTTACTACTGCTCCAAACCAAACGGTGCATTGCGGTCCCAATACCACTTCACCTATTACGGTCGCATTATCTGCCAGCCAACAGCTTTGATCTATTTGAGGAGTAAAACCTCTCACTGATTTGATTAAAGACATTGTTTGATACTACTTTTTCTTGTCTGAATTTTGCAAGACGTAAAGTAGCGATAAATCCGAACTCAATGAAATACCTCATTTACTCCTTGTTTTTCGTTTTTCTGATGAGTGCTTGCGATTCAGGGCAGGAAACAAACTATACACAGATCGAACCGGGCATCATACCTTCGGGTGGCGACCAGTACAAAATAGATGTGAAGCAATCCGTATGCACGTGGATTATCAGTAGCAACAGGGGGAAATTGGACGGCTATGTGGAAGTAGACGACAGTGAACTGACTTTTGACACTGCTCAGTCAAACCTTTCAGGTACTTTTTCACTTCTCATGCCTTCGCTATGGTTTTCTGAAAATGAAGTATTTCAAGGAAAACAAGGCGCAAGGATAACCTTAGATGAAACACCGGATGTAACTGAATTACTACAGGTGGACAGCTTTCCTACACTAGATATTGAGCTGATGAATAGTACAGCAACTACTGATTGGGAACCAGTGGAAGCAAAAGCAATAGGTTCAGCCCATTCCCCGGAACCTTACAAAAGCTTCATGCTGCCTGACTACACACACACCTTGAAAATGGCCTTTACAGTTGGCGGAATATCGAAAACGCTTATCGTGCCTGCAAAAATTTCCCTACAGGAGAATGCCTTCAAATTAGAGGCCAGATTCAATATCGAAAGTTCAAACTGGCCCCTTTTTGAAAGCGCCATGCAACAAATTGAGTTCGCTAATGCTGATGACTTTCTATATGAGACGTTGAATGTGGGCATCGTTCTACTTGCAAATCGTGTCAGTGATTAATTGATTTTACTGCCATTTTGACATAAATCATCGATTGAGAATTATCTTTGCTAACCAATTTTGATACATGAGTGAAATAATTACGGATATCGACCTATTGGATCGTAACAAACCGGTCGAAGAAGAGAATTGTGAGGTTAGGATCAGCAAAGAGTCGAATTCGACAGGAAAGAAGCTTTACATAGAAAGCTACGGCTGTCAAATGAATTTTTCCGATAGCGAGATCGTTACCTCCATCCTGCAAAAAGAGGGCTATGATACGACTGCAGAAGCAGAAAAAGCAGACGTGGTGCTGTTGAATACATGCTCAATAAGAGAAAAGGCAGAACTCACCGTAAGAAAGCGTTTGACACATTTTAACAAGATTAAGCATGATAAGCCCGAACTGACCATCGGCGTACTGGGATGCATGGCGGAGCGGCTCAAGTCAAAATTGCTGGAAGAAGAAAAAATTGTGGACCTGGTGGTGGGGCCCGATGCTTACAGAGATTTACCTAATCTCGTCAAGTCAGCAGAGGAGGGAGAAAAAGGAGTGAACACCTTCCTCTCCAGAGAGGAAACCTATGCCGACATATCACCTGTTCGACTCAATTCAAACGGTGTAACCGCTTTTATTTCCATCATGCGCGGATGTGATAACATGTGTTCATTCTGCGTGGTGCCTTTTACAAGAGGCAGGGAAAGAAGCAGAGATCCGCATTCGATAGTAGCTGAAGCACAGGATTTATTTGAAAAGGGTTATCGAGAAGTCACGCTGCTGGGGCAAAATGTAGATTCTTACAAATGGTCCGAAGCGGAAAACAATAAGGCAAGACTTGAAAAACAAGAAGAGGCTGAGGTGGTCAATTTTGCAAATCTGCTCGAATTAGTGGCAAATGTGCATCCTGAGCTGAGGGTTCGTTTTAGTACTTCCCATCCTAAGGACATAACAAATGAAGTACTTCATACCATGAAAAAGTACGAGAACATTTGTAATTACATTCATTTACCCGCTCAAAGTGGCAATACCAGAGTACTTGAATTAATGAATCGAACGTATTCAAGAGAATGGTACATTGAACGCGTTGATGCCATCAGGGATATCCTCGGAGCAGCATGCGGGATCAGTTCTGATATGATTGCGGGTTTTTGCACGGAGACCGAGGAAGAGCACCGAGACACCTTGACTTTAATGGATTATGTTCAGTATGACTTTTCCTACATGTTTTATTATTCTGAGCGCCCCGGTACGCTCGCAGCAAAAAAACTCGAAGACGACATCCCCCTTGAGGTAAAAAAGAAGCGCCTGCAGGAGATCATTGCCAAACAGCAGGAAATATCACTAAAAAGAAATCAGCTGGACGTAGGGAAGACCTTCAATGTGCTAATCGAGGGAAAGAGCAAAAAATCTGACTTACAGATGCAGGGCAGAAATTCTGCTAATAAGGTCATCGTCTTTGACGATCGGGATTTTAAAAAAGGGCAGTATGTGAAGGTGAAAGTGACAGACTGCACCGCTGCAACATTATTGGGAGAAGCTGTTTAAGAACGTATGGAGTACAAGGTAGAAGCTGAAATTCAAAGCATAAAGCAACGTTTCGGGATCATCGGAAATTCTCCGTTGTTAAATAATGCCATCAGGATTGCCATTCAAGTCGCCCCGACCAATATGAGTGTGCTGATAACAGGCGAAAGTGGGGTTGGTAAAGAATCTTTTTCTAAAATCATTCACAGTCTATCTGCCAGAAAGCATGGGCAGTTTATTGCCATCAACTGTGGCGCAATTCCCGAAGGAACCATAGACTCCGAACTTTTTGGGCATGAAAAAGGCTCCTTTACAGGAGCTACAGATAGTCGCAAGGGTTATTTTGAAGTTACCAATGGAGGCACGATCTTTTTAGATGAAATTGGCGAAATGCCCGTAAGCACACAAGCAAGGTTGCTGCGGGTACTTGAAAATGGCGAGTTTATAAAGGTCGGTTCTTCGAAAGTACTAAAAACAGACGTTCGCATTATTGCGGCTACAAATGTTACATTGAAGGAGGCGGTTGCTAAGGGCAAGTTTCGAGAAGACCTCTACTACCGACTCAATACAGTTCCCATCAATGTCCCCAGTCTGCGGGAGAGAGACGGTGACTCGCTGCTTCTCTTCAGAAAGTTTGCCGGAGATTTTGCAGATGTCTATCGCACAAAACCGATCATACTGACAGAAGGTGCGCAACGTCTACTAAAGAATTACCGGTTTCCTGGTAACATCAGACAGCTAAAGAACCTTTCGGAGCAGATCAGTGTGCTGGAGGTCGAAAGACAAATTACCGAAGAAAAGCTACTCACCTACTTACCAAGAGTTGAAAGCAACCTTCCGGCGTTGGTGCCAAACTCCGAAAACAAAGAAGACTTTTCGGAAAGAGACCTCCTCTACAAAGTCTTATTTGACATGAAAAAGGACATGACCGAGATGAAAAAGCTTGTTCTTGAGTTGATCAATGGAAGTACCTCAAGAAGTAAGATCATCGAAGAACATGGCGATCTCTTTGACGAACTACCGGAATATGCCTCAGGAATCTCCGGAAGTGAAACGCCTGAGGCTTCCGAACCCCTCCTACTCAACTCACACGTGGAGGCGGATACTGGCACCGGCCTGCGCGATTCACATGAAGAATACGAGGAGGTAGTGGAAGATATTATCCATGAATTGGAAGATGATTCCCTTTCCCTGGAAAAGAAGGAAAAGGAAATGATCATTCGTGCGTTAAGGAAGAACAATAACAAAAGAAAGTATGCGGCACAAGACCTTGGTATTTCGGAAAGGACACTTTACCGTAAAATCAAGCAGTATGAAATTGAGAATTTTTAGTTGGCTCCTATTCATCCTCCCACTATGCGGGTGCGGAGTGTATTCATTTACAGGTGCATCCATCTCACCTGATGTGAAGACGATCTCCATTCAAAACTTCTACAATAATGCACCACTGGGACCGTCCAACATGTCGGTTGTTTTTTCAGAGAAACTGAGAGATTATTTTCAGCAGAATACCAGTTTATCTTTTGTTGACCGAAATGGTGATTTGCAGTTTGAAGGTTACATAGATAATTACACCATAAATCCGGTAGGTGCAAACAGTTCCGGTAATAACCGGGACGTGGACTTTGCCCAGTTATCGCGCATTACCATTACCGTGCAGGCAACTTATGTCAACATCACCGATGATCAGTTCGATTTTGAGAAGAAATTCAGCTTTTTCAAGGACTATGACCAGTCTTTGGATTTATCCTCAAATGAAGAGGCATTTGTTGAAGAGATCTTTGATCAGATAGTCATTGATATTTTCAATGCCTCCGTGGCGAATTGGTAAATTTCCTTATCTTTAAAATTCTAGTCAAAAATCACCAATGTGAACAAGTACAAGTTCATAGATTATCTTCACCATCCCAAAAAGGTAACTAAGGATCAGGCAGCTAAACTACTCGAAGTTGTAGAGGATTATCCCTATTTTCAAACCGCCAGAACGCTTGTAGCCAAAGTAAAATCCAACCAGGAGGACCCTTCCGCTTCACGTTATATCAGTTCTGCCTCACTTTACGTTTTTGACAGATCTTTTCTTCGCAAATACATCAACGAAGACCTGTTCATCATCGAGCCGAAGGAAGCTTCCGAAACGCGAGAGAAAATAGCCAAAAATTCCCCTGAGCCAAAGAGAAGGGTCACGGTCCCGAAACCAGGTGAACGCCCTTCCGAAGGTAAAGTGTCGAAGGACGCGAACGTTGCCAAACCAACACCCCGTCCGGTTGAAAGCAAACGGAAAAAAGACAGTGAAGACGAGGTAAAAAAGAAGATTGAGCTGCAAGCGAAAAAAGCCTCCTCACCTGCAGTATCAGCACCCAAGCCGACAGAACGACCCGAGTCGGAATCAAATAAACCAACTGAGCCGGAGAAAGAACGCAGTACTCCGGAAGCAGATGCAACCGAAAAATCCCTGGTTCCGGGAAATCCATCACTCGATAAGTTGATAGAGGAAGTTTACCAGGACATCGCTGAGTTGCAAAAGTCTAAAGCCAGGTTCCGGGAATGGCAGGAAAAAAACGATATGGAGGAAGCTGTGGAAAAAGCCGTGGCAGCAGCAGAAGTGAAAGTTCCTGATCCTGAAAAAGAGCCATCAGAAAAAGCTGACGAGGAACAGACTACTCCCGCACAGCAACCTGCAGTTGACAAAAACAATAAGGATGAAGGAAAATCAGAGGAAACCAAAGAACCTGAAACCCCAAAAGAGAAAGAATCATCCGCTGTAGCATCCAAACCCACTGAAGGGAAGGCCGAGGAAGATACTTCAGCAAAAAAGGAAACAACAAGAGCAAAGAGACCTACAGCGCCTGCTAAGAAAGCGGCTGCAGCCAGAAAGAAGACTACTGCAAAGGCTCCTAAAAAAGCTACCACAAATTCTATCCAAAAAACAACTTCAAAGGCTTCCTCAAGTACCGACGATAAGAGCATTTCCGAGACAAAGCAAGTTGTAAAGAAAAGCACCGCCTCCACGAAGAAGTCAACAGCAAAAGCAGACAGTGCAAAGACGGAGAAGAAGAAAACTGCATCAGGAAAGGAGACTGTTCCAAAGTCAAGTAAGGCTACTGCAAGCAATAAAAAGTCTACGGTAAAAGTAAAGTCATCGCCTTCGAAAGAGAAAGCAGAGAAAGAAGAAATCATAGATAAGTTCATTGAGACTCAACCACGTATTTCTAAGCCTGATACTGCGGATAGCGCTTCTAAAGAAGACCTTTCTAAAAAGAGTACTCGCTTTCATGTTGATATAGCCAGCGAATATTTAGCAGAAATCTATATTGAACAGGGTAAAAATCAACGTGCAATAGAGATTTACAAAAACTTGTGCTTGAAATTCCCCGAAAAAAAATCTTACTTTGCGGGTCTTATTAGAAAATTAAAGAAAGAGTAGAAGATGTACGCTGTAATCGTAAGTGTGATTATCCTGGTTGCCGTTTTGTTAATCCTTGTTGTACTAGCCCAAAACCCAAAAGGTGGTGGGTTATCCAGCCAATTTGGAGGATCCGGTGCATCTCAGGTGATGGGTGTGAAAAAAACCAGTGATATCCTGGAGAAGCTAACGTGGGGATTTGCAGTTGCTATTCTTGTCCTGACCCTGTCCACCAATTTTTTCATCGAGCAACCTGAACAGCTATTGAGTTCACCTAATTTAGACAATGCCTCTACTCAACCTGCCCTGCCTAGCGGTATTCAACCGGGTATAAACGAGAACATGTCCGCACCTATGGATGACCTGGGTCTTACAGAAGAAGACTCGGCTAGTTAAAAAAAAGCTTAAGTCATGCTTACATTTTGCATGACCAATTGCTTTGATACCGGTAGCATGGTTGGCTCGAGAGGTTAGCGCAGCTTACTTACTACTAAAAATGTATTTGGATTCGGCAGTTCTTCAAAGCTATTTACCAATTCTATTTTGATCCGTTCAAGCGTTCTCCCGGTATCCCGGTAATCATTCTGTATGCAGTGGGTGCTCACACTCCGGTGCCTGTCTGTAGCATTTTCAAAAAAGGTGACATTGTACCGATAGACATAAACATCTCTGGACACATCAAAGTTGATGAGTAAATAACCCTCCTGATCGCGTTCCGGAGAAATCCCTACGATTTCAACCGCCAGCTGCTCCCCAACAAACTCATACAATTCCTTTCCTTCATCCAGCCTATCCATCATTTTGGGTAAGCAAACGCGATGATCTCCTGCATGATCTTCATCTCCTCATCGTCCTCGTTTATCAAACGGTAGTTCAATTTCAACGTCTCGAAATCAGCCCCAGTCAACTGCTTTGGAAACTGATCAAGCAATAATCCCCTGTTTTCACTCAGCCGGCTAAGGTTTCTAAAATGAAATAGAAGCTTAGTAAAGAAAGGTTGTAGTTCAGTGCGGTTGAATCTGTTTCAGATGTCCTTAAGGTAACCAAGTAAGACGTGCTTCTTGTATTCGAAATGCATTAGGCCTCGGATAACCAATCTCTTGACAGTGTATGTATACCCTCTTCTCTTTAAAAAAATAATTAAACCACAGCTAAATGAAATCAAACAAATACAAGCTGACAATATGGTCCTTCTTGGCAAGAAAATGGCTGAATTGATAACTAAGAGAAGGCACTTGTCATATCCAAATCTGCAAAATTGTCAGTCTTTTTAGTTCATAAACTGACATGATCATTTTGGCACAGCTTATGATGAGTGAAATGCAGAATATTTAATTGAGTAATAACTTACTAATAACCAATTACAAAATGTCAAAAATTAATTTCAAACCCCTTGCTGATAGGGTTCTGGTAGAGCCTGCAGCTGCAGAAGAAAAAACTGCTTCAGGTATCATCATTCCTGACACTGCCAAGGAAAAACCTCAAAGAGGAGCAATAGTTGCTGTTGGTACGGGCAAGAAAGATGAGCCATTAAACGTAAAAGTGGGAGATAACGTTCTTTATGGAAAGTACTCCGGAACTGAAATCACCATCGATGGAAGTGAGTACCTGATCATGAAAGAGTCAGATATCTACGGAATCATTTAATCAAACATTAATTCATTTAACTAGAAACAAAAAATATTATGGCAAAGGATATCTTTTTTGATAGCAATGCTAGAGATCAGCTAAAAGCAGGTGTTGATAAGCTGGCGAACGCTGTAAAAGTAACATTAGGACCAAAAGGTAGAAATGTAATTCTTGATAAAAAATTTGGCGCACCTTCAGTGACAAAAGATGGAGTTTCGGTAGCGAAAGAAATCGAGTTGGAAGAAGCGATCGAGAACATGGGAGCGCAATTGCTTAAAGAAGTTGCTTCTAAAACTGCGGATGATGCCGGTGATGGTACGACGACTGCTACGGTTCTTGCACAATCTATCTTTGCTCACGGAATCAAGAACGTAGCAGCAGGTGCAAACCCGATGGACATCAGAAGAGGAATCGACAAATCTGTTACCAAAATTGTAGAAGATTTAAGATCACAGTCAAAAGAAATCTCAACAAACGATGAAATCCAGCAGGTGGCAACAGTCTCTGCTAACAATGATGCCGAAGTAGGAAGCATGATCTCACATGCAATGGAGAAAGTAGGCAAAGACGGAGTCATCACTGTAGAAGAAGCAAAAGGCACAGAAACAGAAGTTAAGACAGTAGAAGGGATGCAGTTTGACAGAGGATACCTTTCTCCTTACTTTGTAACGAATACGGATAAAATGGAAGCAGAGCTTGAGAGCCCTTACATTTTGATCTACGACAAGAAGATTTCAAATATGAAAGAACTTCTTCCTGTACTTGAGCAAACTGCTCAAACAGGTAAGCCTTTATTGATCATTGCTGAAGATGTGGAGGGAGAGGCACTTGCCACTCTTGTAGTCAATAAAATCAGAGGTTCTTTGAAAATTGCAGCAGTGAAAGCACCTGGTTTCGGTGATAGAAGAAAAGCTATGCTTGAGGATATCGCCATCCTTACCGGCGGGACTGTGATCTCTGAAGAAAGAGGTTACAAACTTGAGAACGCTACCATCGATTACCTCGGTACTGCCGACAAGGTAAACATCGACAAGGACAATACGACAGTGGTAAACGGTGCCGGTAAGAAAGAAGACATTGAGGCTAGGGTCAACCAGATCAAGCAGCAAATTGAAAATACTACTTCTGACTACGACAAAGAAAAACTTCAAGAGAGATTAGCCAAGCTAAGCGGTGGTGTCGCCATCATTTACATTGGTGCGGCAACTGAAGTGGAGATGAAAGAGAAAAAAGATCTAGTAGACGATGCATTGCATGCTACCAGAGCTGCTGTACAAGAAGGTGTAGTAGCAGGTGGTGGTGTTGCTTTGATCAGAGCTAGTGCTTCTCTGGACGGTTTTGACTTAGGTAATGCGGATCAAAACACCGGTATTGCCATTGTCAAAGCTGCAATTGAAGCTCCCCTACGAACGATCGTTGAAAACGCAGGTGGAGAAGCATCTGTAGTAGTGAACGCTATCAAAGGAGGAAAAGATGACTATGGATACAATGCAGGAACTGACGAGTATGTAAACATGTTCTCAGCCGGAATCATTGATCCTACGAAAGTAACACGTCTCGCTTTAGAGAACGCTGCTTCGATTGCTGGATTATTGCTGACTACAGAAGCAGTAGTAGCTGACCAGCCAGAGCCAGAGCCTCCAATGCCGGCAGGTGGTGGAATGCCAGGTGGAATGGGTGGAATGATGTAATTCAATTCCATAAAGTATGGATCAAAAGAGGTTGGGCATTGCTCAACCTCTTTTTTTGTTAGAGGAATTGAGCGGCATGAATTAAAGGAGAACCCGCGGTGAGCTGGCACCACATAAGTGTCTGAACCCTTTCCAGCAGGGCAAACCATCTTTTGATCGACCATCTGTTTTGAAATGTGCAGCCTAATAAAAATTTCCATCTCAAAGAACATCCAAATTCTAATGCCCCCAATTTGGATATTCCTGCACCATACAGATTAGGTGGAGGGTACACAAAAAAGGCTATCCCTTTCGGGTAGCCTTCTTGAATTATTCAGTGCTTAAACAGTTAATGTACATCTCCCATTAGCTTGCGAATAGGTTTTATAAATACCATGAGAAGTAAGGCTGCTCCAAACGTGGTCAACACAATCGTCATGTACTGATTAGGCATGTCTGCCAGCGCCTCTGCGGTCCCCCCACTAGCTTCCCCTGAAATCAGTCCTGCTAGTAGATTACCGAGTGAAACAGATAGAAACCAGATACCCATCATTTGACCACCGTAACCTTTAGGTGCCAATTTTGTGGTTAAACTTAGTCCTACCGGGCTTAAGCTCAACTCCCCCCAGGTATGTAACAAATAGGTAAAGACTAACCAGGTAGGTAGCGCAAGGTCACCTGCTGCAGCAATTTTAGCAGCAAAGTACATGACAAAAAAGCCGGCACCCACTCCTATTAGTCCAAAGAAAAATTTCAGTGGTGAGCTTGGTTCCATATTCTTACGCGCCAACCAAATCCACATAGCACCAAAAAAAGGTGCAAAGATGATAATGAAAACAGCATTCAATGACTGAAACCAGGCTGCCGGCATTTCCCAACCAAACATGGTTCGCTCAGTAAACCTTTCAGCAAAAATGTTGAGGGTAGAACCGGCCTGCTCAAATCCGGACCAGAATACCGCTGAAAAAATAAATACGATTCCCACAGCTACTACTTTCTTCCTATCGGCAGTTTCAAGACCACCAAAGAAAATGATATAGGCCAGGTAACTAAAAGCTACTACTGCGATGATATACTTGGAAGCTTCAGCAATCACTGTGGCATTGATCGGAATATATCCCGCGAACATTAACACTAAGAGCCCAATCACGATACCCAGGATGATACGGGTATTGCTGACCAATTTACGTTGAGCTTTACGCTCCTCGTCTGTCTCTGTCACAGGCGCATCACCCACACCATCCAGACTGCCCATTGTCAATCTATATTGAATCAAACCCAGCACCATGCCAAATCCTGCCAGTCCGAAACCCAAATGCCAATTATAAGTTGCCAGTAAACCAGTTAGCAACGGAGCTATGAAGGCACCAAGGTTAATTCCCATGTAGAAGATGGAGAAACCGGCATCTCTCCTGCTATCTTCTTTTGTATAAAGTTGTCCAACGATCGAGCTCACATTGGGCTTCAAAAGGCCGGTACCAATCACAATCAAAATCAATCCAATGTAAAAAAATGAGGTATCCAGCGGACTTACAGCAGTCCTTGGTTCACTTGCAAAGACTTCTACAATACCTGGAATCGCCATTGAAAAATGCCCGGCTGCTATGATTATCCCGCCGTACCACACCGATTTCTTTAGCCCAAACAGTCTGTCCGCAAACCATCCACCCGGCAATGCCAACAAGTAAACCCCCATGGTGTAAAGGCCGTATATGGCTCCAGACGTCATATCGTCAAATTCTAACCCACCATTGACAACTGGGGTAATCATAAAGAGGGTAAGAAGGGCGCGCATGCCGTAATAGCTAAAGCGCTCCCACATTTCTGTAAAGAATAATGTGGCTAAACCTTTGGGATGACCAAAAAAAGTCTTTTCTGTGTTACTCATAGATGATGATTAAAGGTGTTCATTTGATGACTTACAAGTTTAAAAGAATTGTCGGAGAGTACCCTTTCTAAATGATGCATTTTTGCATCAGCTGAGATTTACAACCAACATGGCAAATAATTCTTTGCTACAATAAATTGCATTAAGATAAATTAGCGTAATTTCGCTAAAAGCAAATAAACACTCTAAAGGGACACCCTAAATGTGAGAAGAACCCTAAAACAATCACTCGCAGTTAGCGTGTTGTATAGGAAACAATTAGCCCCATGCAAGAATTTGGATTAAAGTCAGAAAAGTCCGACCTCAAAGACCTAAGAATCAAAGTAAAATCTGCTCACTGGAATCTTTCACAGGCAGAACTGATAGAGGAAGCAATAAAAAATAGTGAAGGGCAGGTAGCAGACACTGGTGCTTTGGTAGTCAATACCGGGAAATTTACGGGTCGAGCCCCAAAGGATAAATTCGTTGTTGAAGATGACATCACCCGAGATACTGTATGGTGGGGAAATGTGAATCAACCCATTTCGCCCGAAAACTTTGACCGTATCTACAATAAGATGATCGGGTACCTCGCAGAAAGAAAAGTGTATGTTCGGGATATGTACGCAGGGGCTGACAAAACGCACCGGCTAAGGGTACGGTTCATTAATACATACGCATGGCATAACCTGTTCACGTATAACATGTTCATGCAGCCTGAGGCTTACAAACTAAAATCTTTTGAGCCAAATTTCACCGTCATCGACTGCCCCGGGTTCTCAGCAGATCCGGAAAATGATGGTGTTAGACAGGAAAACTTTGCATTGGTAAACTTCACCAAGCGCATGATCCTGATAGGAGGTACTGAATACTCGGGGGAGATGAAAAAAGGAATCTTCTCTGTTCTTAACTACATACTGCCTAAAGATGAAGGCGTGTTGTCCATGCACTGTAGCGCAAATATGGGGATCGAAGAAAGAGACACCGCCATTTTCTTCGGTCTTTCAGGAACCGGTAAAACCACGCTCTCAGCAGACCCCAACCGCTTACTTATTGGAGACGATGAACATGGCTGGACGGAAAAAAATGTTTTCAATTTTGAGGGTGGATGCTACGCGAAAGTGATTGATCTCTCTCAGGAGAAGGAGCCGGATATCTGGAATGCGATCAAATACGGAGCAATCGTAGAAAACACCAAATTCCACGAAGGCAGTAGAAGTATCAATTATGAAGATAGTAGCATCACAGAAAACACAAGAGTATCTTACCCCATTGATCATATTAGAAACGCAATCCAACCTTCTATAGGCGGAATTCCAAGGAACATTTTCTTCCTGACTTGCGATGCTTTTGGAGTCATCCCCCCTATTCAAAAACTAAACAAGGCGCAAGCCATGTACCACTTCATCTCGGGGTACACCTCTAAAGTAGCCGGAACCGAGGCAGGAGTGACAGAACCAGAGCCCGTATTCTCTGCCTGCTTTGGCGCTCCTTTCCTTCCTCTACATCCTACAAAGTACGCCGAAATGTTGGGTGAAAAAATGGAACAGCATGAAGTCAATATCTGGCTAATCAATACAGGCTGGACAGGTGGTGCCTACGGCGTAGGTGAGCGCATAAGCCTTAAGTACACGCGCGCCATGATCACGGCTGCATTGAGCGGTGTGCTGGAAAATGTAGGCTACCGAACGCATTCAATTTTCGGGGCGGAGATACCTTTGAATTGTCCTGATGTGCCATCAGAAATTCTGAGCCCCAGAGAAACCTGGAAAGATGATGCAGCATTCTATAAACAAGCAAACGACCTGGCAAGGCGATTTACAGTGAATTTTGAGAAATTTGAATCTTACGCCAATGATGAAATAATGAGTGGCGCTCCGGTACCAAATTCAACATATGACTAAGAATAACTGAGACCTTTTACAAGCCCCTTCCTACGAGTTGGGGTTTTAAAATGCTCAAAAGACTACAAGACGCCACTTGAGTTTTGATGAAATAAATCAAAAATGAAGCGTAAATTAGAGATGAAACCCAGAAATGCCCACCATAAAATTTACAAGTAATTTAAAGCGGTTCTTTCCTGAGTTAGCTGAACTAAAATCGGAAGAATTGTCAATTACCGGCATCCTGGATACGGTCGAAGATCGGTTCCCAGGATTCAAGGACTACGTAATTGATGAACACGGAAGTCTTCGCAAGCATGTGAATATTTTTATCGGGAATGAGCTGATTAAAGATAGAGTTCACCTATCTGACCACATAAATGAATCAGATGAGCTCTACATCATGCAGGCACTCTCAGGTGGCTAAGCGTAAACATTCTACTGATGATCAATCGTAAATATGATCTTAGTAAAGTAGTGAGCACTTTCTCTTGTGTTCCAATGGCAACAGTCATGGTCATCACCCCATTGGTAGCTCTCAGGAAGAAAAGAATAGAGACGGAGCGAAGGTGAGAAACGTCAATAGGTTACTTTTGGTATAATGAAAATCGCAATCATCGCACATGATGGGAAAAAAGCCGAAATGGTTGCTTTCCTATTAAAGTATAAATCAGATCTCGCTAAGGTAGAACTGGTAAGTACTGGGACTACTGGGGGACATGCAGAAGCAGCTGGTCTTACTGTTCACAGGTATTTATCCGGCCCACTAGGTGGAGATGCTCAAATTGCCGCTCTTGCAGCAGAAAAAAAACTAGATGCTGTATTCTTTTTCCGTGATCCGATGGATAAACACCCCCACGAACCGGATGTGCAGATGCTGATGAGACTGTGTGATGTTCATAACATTCCACTTGCTACGAATCCGGCCACTGCAAAACTGATCATGGATCAGCTGATTAGCATCAGCTCGTGACGACTTATTAAATTAAAATCGCTCCGGCGATAGCAGCAGTCATCATGGTTGCCAGCGTAGCTGCAACTAGGGCGCGCACACCTAATTTAGAAAGGTCAGCAGATCTTTTGGGAGCCATACTGCCGATGCCGCCTATTTGAATGGCAATCGAGCTAAAATTGGCAAATCCACACAGTGCATAGGTGGAAATAACGATGGATTTTTCTGAAAGCAGACCTGATGTCTTCAAATCTGCCAGCGATAAATAGGCTACAAACTCATTGATTACCACCTTCTGCCCCATCAAGCTGCCTACTAAAATGCTTTCGTTCCAATCAACTCCGATGGCAAAGGCAAATAAGCGAAAGACCTGTCCAAGAATATATTGAAGGGAGAAACCATCAAATGCACCATTTGTAGTCTCTTGCACATATCTATTCAAGCCTGTCACGGCACCAATTCCATCAACCAAGATCCAATTAAGAGCATATATAATCGCAATGAATGCCAGTAGCATTCCTGCAATGTTTAGCGCAAGCTTAACTCCATCTGAAGCGCCTTTGGCCAAAGCGTCAATGACATTAACTCCCAGACTATCCTTTGACACCTTCAGGCTCGAATCAATTTTCTCAGGGTGCTGCTCCGGTAGAAAAATCTTCGCCATTACGATAGCTGCGGGAGCATTCATTATCGAAGCACTTAGTAAGTATGATGCAAATTTTGCTTGTTCAGCAGGGTCTCCTCCTCCTAAAAACGCCACATAAGCACCTAGCACACTCCCTGCAATGGTAGCCATCCCTCCTGTCATCAGACAGTTTAACTCTGAGGAAGTCATGCGATCAATAAAGGGCCGCACCAGAAGAGGTGCTTCCGTTTGACCCAGAAATATATTTCCTGCTGCGGATAAACTTTCAGCTCCAGATAATCGCATTGTTTTTGCCATCACCCATGCGAAAACAAATACAATCTTTTGTAATACTCCTAAATAATAGAGACCTGCTGTAATGGCAGAGAAGAAGATAACAGTCGGTAATGCTTGAAATACAAAGAGAAAACCTAAACTGTGCTTCGCAGGGATGGCTTCTGAGTTCTTAGCCAGGTCTCCGTACAAAAATTCAGCTCCATTTAATGCAAAACCGAGAAACTTAACAAACCCTGCGCTGATAGATTCAAATGCAGACTGCACGAATGCAACCTGACCAATCAGCAGTCCGAAAATGACCTGTATCAGAATTCCCACTCCCACCAGCCGCCAATCAATCTTTTTCCGATCAGTAGAAAAGATGTATCCAACCGAAATGAGTACTGAAAGACCTAGTAGTGCCCTAAAAATTGCCATTCAGTTAGTTTCTTCTATTGAGTTCGTCTCTGATTTTAGCTGCTCCCTCGTAATCCTCCTCTTCTAATGCTTGATTAAGCAATTCGTTTAACTTCTCAGAAGGCATATCGCTAATGCCCTCCGCCTGTTTCTCTTCTTCGGTTTCAACCAACTCATTTGCTTCGCGCTTTCCTTCTTCTTCAGATTCATCTGATAGAACGATACCTGCTTCCTCTAATATTGATTCTTTAGCATATATCTCGACGTCAAATCGAAGTCCTATGGCAATGGCATCGGAAGGACGTGCATCTATTTCAATAACTTTACCATTTTGCTCACAAACAAGTCGTGCAAAGAAAACGCCCTCTTTGAGGTCTGAGATAACAATCTCCTTTACCGTATAGTCAAAATTGAATGCAAAACTTTTAAAAAGATCATGCGTCATAGGGCGATTAGGAGTGATCTTTTCTATTTCAATAGCTATCGCCTGTGCCTCAAACATCCCAATGATTATTGGCAATCTTCGATTTCCATCTTGCTCTCCCAATACCAAGGCGAATGAACCAGATTGGGACTGACTTGACGACAGTCCCAAAATTTCCATTTTGATTTTATCTTTCATTACCCAATTTGAGCTTTAAGTGCTGATGTCAATTTGGGTAGCACTTCAAAAGCATCGCCAACAATTCCATAATCTGCAGCCTTAAAGAAAGGTGCTTCAGGATCTTTATTGATGACCAATATGTACTTACTTGAATTTACTCCGGCCAGGTGTTGGATTGCCCCGGAGATACCAACCGCAACGTACAGAGATGGTGCGACCTTGATCCCTGTTTGACCGACATGCTCATGATGTGGCCTCCAATCCATGTCGCTCACAGGCTTACTACATCCGGTAGCTGCTCCTAAGGTACTTGCCAGATCTTCAATCATGCCCCAGTTCTCAGGGCCTTTCAGACCTCTTCCTCCAGAAACAACAATATCAGCCTCTGGTAATAGAACTTCTCCCGTCGCTTTTTCTCTTGAGGTCACCTTCACTCGATTGTCTGCGTCATTAACCGTGGGAGAAAAGTCCTCAATCGAAGGAGTACTGCCATTGTCTTTGATTGGAGAAGCATTCTTTTTCAGTGTCACTACAGCTTTTTCTCCTTCCAGAGAAGTAATCGCAAATGCTTTACCTGTGTAAATACTTCTTTTGACTGTGTTTCCTTCTGGTAACTCTGAGACATTGGACACTAAAGGAGCACTTATTTTGATCGATACTCTTGCTGCCACCGGATCACCTAATGAGGACTTTGCCAATACCAACAATTCAGCTCCCTCACTTTTGTATGCCTCGGCAATGGCAGTAGCGTAGGACATAATATTAGGCTGTTCGTATGCTGGATCAGCTACATGAAGTAATTTATCGGCACCTGCCTTACCAATCAAATCACTTTGGCCATCATTCAGAAAGCCAAACACGATGGCAGTCGCAGCTCCTTTTGCTGTGGATCCATAACTCACGGCCTCCAATGAAGAGGCTTTCACATTTCCTTCGTCTGTTTCTACAAATATTAAGGCTGCCATCAGATAACTTTTGCTTCGTTTTTTAATAGACTTACTAACTCTTCAATGTTCTCAGTGTCAATCATCTTGACCTCTCCTTTTTGCGCAGGAAGCTCAAAAGTTGCCACCCTTGTTCTGGTTTCATCAGAAACAGGATCTTTGATAACCAGGGGCTTGCTTCTAGCGGACATAATTCCTCTCATATTAGGAATCTTCCATTCTGCAATTGGTTCCTGACATCCTGCAACAAATGGTAAGTCGATCTCCATGTATTCTTTACCTCCTTCAATCTCTCTGGACAACTTTGCTGTAGTCCCCTCTATATCTAATGTCATTACCGGAGATACCGAAGGCATTCCCAACATCTCAGCAACCATTCCATGCACCTGACCACCGTTAAAGTCAATTGACTCCCTTCCCATCAAAATAAGATCATATGCTCCTTCTTTAGCTACTTCCGCAATTTCCTGAGCCACAAAAAATGAATCTGTAGGCGCAGCATTGACTCTAATTGCATCATCTGCACCTATTGCAAGTGCTTTTCGGATGGTAGGCTCTGTCTCTGATTCTCCTACATTTAGGACTGTAATGGATCCACCTAATTGCTCTTTCAATTCTACAGCTCTGGCAAGCGCATAATCGTCATAAGGACCGATGATATACTGTACTCCAGTCTTATCAAAATGCGTGTTATTATCGGTGAAAGCTATCTTTGAGGTAGTATCCGGGACATGTGTTATACACACTAAAATTTTCATAGAGAGTCAGTCTGTTTGAATACCTAAATTTGCACGTGAAGTTAGTTAAGTAAAGCAGTAAATAAAAATAGAAAGGATGCAGGCAAAGCGTATCGAACAGCTCAAAAACTTCCAGAAAGAGGACCCCAGTGACCCGTTTCCAAAATATGCTTTGGCACTTGAATACTTAGCGCATCAACCAGAAAAGTCAAAAGCTCTTTTTGAGGAACTTCTTGAAAAACACCCCCACTATTCGGCAACCTATTATCATGCAGCAGATTTCTTTTATCGCATCGATGAAATCGAAAAAGCAAGAGCTGTTTACAGCAAAGGAATTGAAATTCTAAAGTCTACAGATGACACTAAAGCGCTACGCGAGCTACAAAACGCTTATCAGAATTTTCAATTTGAGGTTGACTATTGAAAAGTAATTACAATCTTACCCAGATGTTCTGGAGATTTGAATCGATTGAAGGCCTCTAGGAAATCCTCTTTTTTGTAAACATGATCTATCACAGGAATAATCGCATTTTCTTCGATATAACTGACCATGTTCTTAAACTCCTGATCATTACCCATAGTACTTCCTATCAGCTGTGCCTGTGACCAAAAGAGTCGGGTCATGTTCATCCCAGGTACCGTCCCTGTTGTACTTCCGTAAAAAACCATTCTACCGCCTGGTTTGATAAGTTTCAGGTAATCATTTACTGATGCACCTCCGGCACTGTCTATTATCGCGTCAAAACCACCGATTTCAGCGGCCTGTTTACTCCAATTCACTTCGCTGTAATTGAATCCGTTTTGAGCTCCGGCACTGACTGATTTCTCTATCTTGTCATCGCTGCTGCTGGTAACGAAAACTTGGGCACCGGCTGCTGCCGCAAATTGGAGGGCAAACTGTGAAACACCCCCTCCTATACCGGTTATGAGTACCTTCTGTGCTGAGGTTATAGCTGCTTTAGTAAAGCAAGCGCGAAAGGCAGTAAGTCCTGCAAGTGGTATTGCAGCTGCGTATTCATTTTCAAGGAAAGATGGTTTTTCAATCAGTCTGTCGGATGGAACTCGAACGAAATCAGAAAGCGTACCATTTTGGGGCATGCCCAGTATCTGATACGTAGATGATTGAGTTGCGGGATTTTCACCCCATCCAATATTGGGATTTATAAGGACGGTCCTACCCACCCAAACATCCGGACCTTCCACGACACTACCGCAACCATCGGATCCCAAAACGACACCATTGACGATACCAGGGTATAATCCTTCTCGTATCCATTGATCTCGGCGGTTTAATGCAGCATGCGTGATCCTGACAATACAATCTGAAGAATTTTGGGGTCTCGGTTTCCTTAATTCTACTAGCTCAACTTTATTGGGGTATGAACTATCGTAAACAAGTGAGTTCATGACTAGAAAGGAACTTCTTCATTCCCCCCTCCCTGGTTTTGAGGTCCGCCTTTACTTGGTAAAGTGATGGTGAAATCAGTATTCGATTTTCCTGAAGCCGGGAAGGAACTTCTATAGCCATCAGTTCCAGAAAGCTCATCAAGATCCACAAATTTGGTAAACTTCCCAATAAACTTAAGCTGGACTGTATCGAGTCGACCATTTCGATGTTTTGAAATGATCACTTCCCCTGTACCTGTTAAAGGCATCCCATCTTCACCTTGCGTAATACCATAGTATTCTGGTCTATACAAGAACATCACCATATCGGCATCCTGCTCAATCGAGCCGGATTCCCTAAGGTCGGATAGCTGTGGTTTCTTGTCTCCTCCCCTGGTCTCAACCGCTCTGCTTAACTGAGAAAGCGCGATGACCGGCACATTCAATTCCTTCGCAATTCCCTTTAGTGCCCTTGAAATTGAAGCTATTTCCTGCTCTCTGTTTCCTCCTCCACTTTTACTTGTATCGCCAGTCATCAATTGCAAATAGTCAATGATTATAAGGCTCACTTGATGCTGGGCTACAAGTCTTCTTGCTTTTGCCCTAAGTTCCAGAATGCTTAAGCCGGGTGTATCATCAATGTAAATGGGAGCTTTTGAGAGTTTGTTAGTTTTGTGAAGCAATTGCTCCCATTCGTAATCGGCGAGATCCCCCCTCTTGATTTTTTCACTTTCCAGTTCTGCCTCTGCTGAGATCAAACGATTGACTAATTGAACACTGGACATTTCTAAACTAAAGATTGCCACAGGTCTGCCGAAGTCAATTGCAGCATTTCTTAGTGCTGATAACACGAAAGCAGTTTTACCCATACCCGGGCGTGCGGCAATAATCACCAAATCGGATGGCTGCCAACCTGAGGTAACTCTATCAAGAGCTGTGAAGCCACTTGCAACACCCGTCAAACCATCCGTCTTGTCCTTTTTCTCCTCGATCTCTTCTATTGCCATTCTAAGGAGATCACTCATCTTGTCATAATTCTTCCTAATGTGTGATTCGGACACGTCAAATAAACCCTGTTCTGCTCGATCAAGAAGGCTAAATACATCTGTGGTGTCTTCGTACGCATCCCGCTGTATTTCGGAGGAGATCCTGATTAACTCTCGTTTTATTGATTGCTCAGAGATAATACGTGCGTGGTATTCGATGTTGGCGGCTGAATTAACCCGCGCGGTTAAATCCGCTATATAATAGGCCCCACCTACTTCTTCCAATTTACCATTCTTCCTCAGCTGATGCACAACTGTCTTAATATCAACCGGTTCCGAATTATTAAATAGCTGAACGATGGCCTCGAATATCAATTTGTGACCTTCACGATAAAAACTATCAGGTTTGAGGATATCAATAACATCTGTCAGGGCATCTCGCTCCAGCATCAAAGCGCCAAGCACCGCTTCTTCGATATCAACAGCCTGAGGTGGTAATTTCCCCAATTGTAATTCTGTATCAGGAGCCGGCCTTCGCCTTGTCATTTGAGAAGAGGGTTTTATGGCTGCAGGCTTGTTATTTTCCATAGCTATGTACTACGTCAGATTTACTAAAACAGGTTTTGGGATAGACAAACGTAAACAGCATTTACGTAGCATAGACCTTCAGGTAGAAGATAAAGTTTCCCAAGCCTTATTCACTTAGTTATCCACATTGCAATTACCCTATTTCTTTGAGTGGCTTAAATATCCGCTTAACTTTGGCATCACATATCTCGAATAGCTTATGATTTAAAATCTTAGCTATTTCAAAACCGAACCATTTTGAAACTGAATCTTAAAAACCCACTTGTTGTTTTCGATCTTGAAACCACTGGAACCAATGTCTCACACGACCGCATCGTTGAGATCGCCATGATCAAGGTTATGCCTTCAGGAGAGAAAATTGAAAAAGTAAGAAAAATCAACCCTACGATACCGATACCCGAAGAATCAAGTCTTATTCACGGCATATACGACGAAGATGTAAAAGATGAACCAACTTTCAAGCAGGTGGCAAAATCTCTTGCACAATTTCTTGAGGGGTGTGATCTGTCGGGATTTAATATTCTAAAATTTGACGTCCCAGTACTAGTGGAAGAGTTTCTGCGTGCTAACGTAGATTTTGAGATAAGCAATAGAAAATTACTTGATGCACAAAAGATTTTTCATATGATGGAAAAGCGCAATTTGACTTCTGCCTACAAATTCTATTGCAACAAGGAGCTCATCAATGCGCACAGTGCAGCTGCCGACACCTTGGCCTCTCTTGAAGTATTTGAGGCACAATTAGAGAAATATGATGGACAAGAGATGACAGATCTACAGGGAAATAAACTAGGTGTCATTGCAAATGATATGGATATGCTGCATCAAATTACAAACTCAAAAATGATAGATTTAGCAGGTCGAATGGTTTTCAAGGATGACGTAGAAGTTTTCAATTTCGGAAAACATAGAGGAAAGCCAGTCCTCGAAGTACTACAAAAAGAACCTTCTTTCTATGATTGGTTAATGAAGGGAGACTTCCCCTTAGACACTAAAAGGAAGCTCACTGAACTACGTCTAACGCTTTTTAATAAAAAGTAATTCACACATAAAATTGCCGTAATACCTCCGAGACTAAAGTAGGATATGAACCGCTATATTTAGCTCGCTAAAGAATTCAAGTATGCCAAAAACCATCATTGTTTCTAATAGACTTCCAGTAAAAATCAAAGAAGAAGACGGTCAGCTTTCCTACCATACAAGCGAAGGAGGTTTAGCGACCGGACTTGGCTCCATCTACAAAGAAGGCGATAATATTTGGGTAGGGTGGCCCGGTTTAGCGATAACAAAAGAAAAACAGCAGAAGGAGGTAGCAGAGGAGTTAAAACATCAAAATATGCAGCCTGTGTATTTAACATCACAGGAAATCGAAGACTTTTACGAAGGTTTCAGTAATGAAACGCTATGGCCAAACTTTCATTACTTCAATCAATATACGGTCTACGACGAGGAACTTTTTCAGGCATATAAAAAGGTAAATAGAAAATTTGCGAAACAGATCGCTACTGTAATTGAGGACGGTGACACGTTGTGGATCCATGACTATCAATTGCTTTTGCTACCTGAAATGGTGAGAGAGGAGAACCCCAACTCTTCGATCGGATTTTTCTTGCATATCCCCTTCCCTTCGTACGAATCATTTCGACAAATACCATGGAGAAGAGAGCTTCTTAATGGCATGTTAGGAGCTGACTTTCTCGGATTTCATACTTATGATGACATGAGGCATTTTCTTTCCTCTGTAAATAGGCTGGCGGGACTCAGCAATGCCAATGGAAGGATCACAGTAAAAAACCGACTCGTGATGGTTGATGCCCTGCCGATGGGTATCGATTACGATAAATATGAGAAATCTGCAAGTTCACCAGAAACATTAGCCAGGGAAGTAAGGTATCGTACCTCTATTGGCGATGTGAAAATGGTACTGTCCATTGACCGGCTGGACTACAGTAAAGGGATACCTCAGCGATTGAAGGCTTTTGAGAAATTTCTTGAAATGCATGAGGATTTCCAGCAAAAGGTATCCTTGTTGATGGTGTTAGTCCCTTCCAGAGATACTGTACCTAAGTACAAGCAGTTAAAAGAAGAGATTGATTTATTAGTGGGTAGAATCAATGGTAAATACGGGAGATTAAACTGGACTCCTATCCACTACTTTTATCGCTCTTTTCCCCTACCTGCTTTGTCTGCTTTTTACCGGATGGCACATGTGGCCCTCGTTACGCCTTTAAGAGACGGTATGAACCTGGTCTGTAAAGAATATATCGCAAGTAAGCTGGATAAGAAAGGGGTCTTAATCCTGAGTGAAATGGCAGGCGCATCGAAAGAATTATCAGACTCCATCATTATCAACCCAAACAATATTGGTGAGTTAGTTGAAGCACTACACCTTGCTTTAACCATGGAAGATGAAAAGCAGGTGATGCATATGGATACCATGCAAGGCTCTCTCAGAAGGTACAACATCCACTCATGGGTAAAACTATTTATGGAACGTCTTTCTTTTGTGAAAAAATCGCAACAAGCGCTTATTACCAAAATATTGGATGATTCCCTGGCAGGGAAGATTAAAGAGGATTACCGCAAAGCTAAAAGCAGACTCATCTTCCTGGATTATGACGGAACTTTAGTTGGATTTCACGCCAATCCCAATGACTCCAAACCAGACCAGGAATTGAAGCAGCTACTTGAAAAATTAACTGCTGATAAGAAAAATAAGATAGTTGTAATCAGCGGAAGAGGGAGAGACACGCTTGAACAATGGCTATCCAATTTCGATTTGGAAATCGTAGCTGAACATGGGGCATGGATAAAAAGAAAAGGGAACCCGTTTAGCACTGTCACTGATCTAAGTGATTCATGGAAGGAAGAGATAATGAGTCTCTTAGAAGATTATGTAAACAGAACCCCCGGATCATTTGTCGAAATAAAAGACTATTCACTTGTTTGGCATTACCGAAAAGTGGAAACCGGGTTGGGAGAAGTAAGAACAAGAGAACTTACCAGTCACTTGAAATACATAACTGCCGATAAGGATCTACAAGTTCTTGAAGGAGACAAAGTCGTTGAAATCAAGAATAGTCAAATCAACAAAGGAAAAGGAGCGCAAATTCTGCTAAAAGAGTATGACGCAGACTTTATCATGGCATGTGGAGACGATTGGACAGATGAAGACACTTTCAAGGCAGTGCCTGAAAATGCCATCTCAATCAAAGTAGGAACTTCTGCTTCAGCAGCCAAGTACAGTGTTCCTACATTTGAGTCCATCAGATCATTGCTGGACAACCTTACAGGAAACTAGGCTTATCTAATTTATGAGCAATGCGAGCGGCAGCGTTTAGTAAGCCAACATGACTGTAAGCCTGTGGGAAATTTCCCCACATACTTCCGTCAGCCGCTTTCACGTCTTCACTGAGTAAGCCTACATGATTGGTATATGAAATGAGGTTCTCAAAGTACTTTATTGCTTCGTCAATACGCCCTACTGTGGCTAAAGCTTCTACGTACCAAAATGCACAAATCAAAAAAGTTGTTTCAGGTTCTCCAAAATCGTCTGCATGTCTATACCTGTAGAAAAGGCCGTCACCTGCATGTAGTTCTCTTTCAAGAGCCTTCAGATGATCTTTTGCTCGATCGCTGTCTCGCTCCAGGTAATTCATCATGATCAATTGAATGGTACTTGCGTCCATTCTTTCAACTCCGGCAGCCTGTGCGTAGCCCTTTTTTGCAGGTACATAGCATTTCTCAATCATTGCTTTAGATCGCTTCTTCAAACGCTCCGCAATATCCATCATCTGTTTGTTCTTCAAATGCTTGGCCATGTTCAGTGCAGCGCTGCTACCTGCCCAATGAAACAGATAGGTATAGCAGTGGTGTTGGGCTAAATTTCTAAACTCCCATAATCCAGCATCTTGCTCATCAAAAGTCTTTTCAATCATCATGAGTGTTTTCATGACGAGTTCCACGCTATCAAACTTATCAGTGAAAATGATTCTGTAGTCATTATATAGTGGTAGGAGCGATACTAATACCTGACCATATACATCATTTTGGATATGCGTATATGCATCATTTCCAATACGAACCGGTTGATTTCCTTCATAGCCTGCGAGTGGGATTTCTTTTTCGACGATGGCTTTCTGTCCGGAGATTCCATAAAGTGGTTGGTATCGGTCCATCTCCTCGTGCGTAGTATTTAGTATGTAGTGGAAATACTTTTCACTTTCCTCGAAGTGGCCAATGTTATTGAACGCGTTTAAGGTGTAATAGGTATCTCGCATCCAGCAATATCTATAATCCCAATTTCGAGTCGACCCCGGAGACTCTGGAAGACTGGTGGTCATTGCAGCTACAATAGCTCCCGTGTCCTCGTATTGATGAATTTTAAGTATCAAGGCAGAGCGTATAGCTTCTCTTTGATAGAAATTAACGATGCTAGCTGTTTTTATCCAGTTTCTCCAGTAATCGATAGTCTTTGTTAAAAATGACTCCACCGTTTCTGCTAGTGCCGCCTCCATCGGAGGTCCATAGGTCAATACTAAATACTTGGTCTCATTGAGCACAAAGCTTTGTTCGCTAAGGATATAGTTAAGTGAGATATTAGTTGTCAGTCGAACATGGGCATCTAAACCTAAAAAACGAATATGATTACTTCCATAGCTATGCTCAGGGACCACCTCCCCATAGCCTCCTACAGGATGACATTTTACTTTGATATTGGGTGTACCTGAAATACTCTCAATCTTTCTAATGAGCATTAAAGGCTTGTAATACCTATCAGTCTGAAAAAATCGAGGAGCAAAATCGGTGACCCTGTAAATACCATCCGCTGCCGTGACTTCCGTACAAAGAACATTGGTATTCTCTATGTAATGCTGACTAGTGGTAAAGTCTGAGGACGCCGGTTTCACTGAATAGTCTCCCCCTTTTTCTTTATCCAACAAGCTGCCGAATATGAAACTGCTATCAAATCTTGGCCAACACATCCATGCAATGTTTGTATCCTTGTGAATGTGAGCAGAAAATGCGCAGTTACCAATCACCCCATAATCATACGTATGTTTACTCATAGTCTCCGTAGTTTGCTATAACCTGTTGACGATTTTGCGCCAAATAAAGCAACAAGATTTATCATTTACCCTAAATGGTAAGCATAAATTCTGATCATGAAGAAATTAAAAACTTACACGTTAGAATACAGCTCCTAACAACTCAACATTTCCTGAAATCAACTGCAATAAAATACGCTGCTTCAAATCAATGATTAGTCCTTTTTTCTATATTTGGAATACACCGATCAAACCATGTTTCAAAATATCATAAAAGACAAGAGACTCAGTACTGCAGCTAATATAGTAGTGGGACTGATCGTCTACTTTATTTTAATATACACCCTTGTATATTTTGAAAAGGTCAGTAATCAAACTCCGATCGACAGTATTCCAAATGCAATTTGGTATAGCATCGTAACATTGACGACGGTCGGTTATGGTGATATGTTCCCAATGACGCTATATGGGCGAATCATTGGTTATGTATTTGTCTTTTTAAGTATGGTCTTTTACGGACTACTGATCGGTTCATTCAGTAGCTTTGTCATAACTTTAAGAGAAAACAGAAAATTGGGACTAACCGGAACAAATTTCACAAACCATGCCGTCATCATTGGATGGAATGATTTCGGTAACATGGTAGTAGATCAATTATTGGGGGTAGGTAAAAAAGTTGCTATAGTTGTCAACGATAAAACCATAATTGATTTTATCCAGGAGAAATACGACTCGAAAAATATTTTTGTCTTGTATTCAGACTACAAGAATTATGACTTGTTGACTAAGACGAATATAGAAGCGTCTTCAAATGTCTTTATAAACTTTGACGATGATTCTGAGAAACTGGTATACATCCTCAAGCTCAAGAAACTGTATCCAAATTTATCCTATGTTGTAACGCTGGAAAATGGGGACTTAAAGGATACGTTTGTAAGTGCCGGTGTCACCAACACCATATCTGAAAATGAAATATCTTCCAAGCTGCTTGCGAGTTATATGTTTGAGCCCGATGTTGCAACCTATTCTGAATCATTTCTATCTATTGCGAAGGGAGACGGAGACTATGATATTAAACAGTTTCTCATTACTCCGAGCAATCCATACAGCGGCAAAACCTACCAAGACACTTTTTTTGATTTGAAGCATAAGTATAATTCTGTTCTGATTGGCATTACAAAAAGGGATAAATATGGCAATAGAAGATTGCTAAAAAATCCATTAGGAGATCTTAAGATCGCACCTGGGGATTACATCATACTGTTGTTAAATGGCAAATCATTCAAGCTGCTTCGCAAAATCTTCAATGTAGAAGAAGGTTATATACGACTCAAATCAGCTAAAAAGTAATGAGAAACAAAAAGGATATCTTTTCATCACTTTTCATAGCCGCGATCTTATCCGTATTTTTTTTAGCAGCCTGTGAAAACAGACCATTGCAAGACAATTCTGAAATTAGCCCAAGGGAAATTCATGAAAATATTCAATTTCACTTTGACGAAATTGAGGTAGATGGAATAGAATACCTTATACTAGAAAAGGATAACAACAATCCCCATGAAGGCTTCGGTTTCATGGCTTTTCGAGCCAATAAGATGATGGAAAAACAGGATACCTTACTTGCTTACATGAGGACCATTGCCGAATTGAATACCCTTCTCTACAGCAAACTATACAATAAGTCATTAGCGGAGAGTCAGCAATTCGTTAACGAGTTATATGAGAAAAACCTAGCAATTGAGCTCGAGGAAATCAGCAGACTGGAAGAAAATAAGCTATCCAGTGAGATGATCAATACCCCAACAGTCGACAGTATCAAGATTGCTGGGGAAAACTAAAGATTTGCAAAGAACTTTCTCAACTCGATCAGAACTATAGCGACTTCCTGGTCTACTGCAGCTCTATTGACAATATCTTTTGCGGACTTTTCTGCATCAATGAAATCATCCCGTTCGGGAAACACTTCATCCAAAATATTGCAATCGTAGATCAGAGAAAGAAGTACGATAAAAGACTTGGGTGCTTTGGCATTCTGAAGCACCATGGCTTTCAACCCGTTTCTAATCTCTTGTTCGAAAGCATAATTTGCATTACCCATGCGCTCACTTAAAGGAATCCAGAGTAGCTTGGTTTCTTCTCTTTTTAGAATCCCACGTTGCACAAGCAAAGCATCCATGTCCTCTTTAATATGCTTAAAGCTGTCATGCATGGAAGAAATCTGCTCAATGAATGAAGTCCCTGACTGCACTTTCTTCAGGACTTTGTCTAATACCACGTTGGCAGTACCCGACTGTCCCAACACTTGGAGCTTACCCTCTTTTAGCAATAGCTTCTTTGAAAAGATCAAATCAAACAATGCAGCACTGAGAAGTCCATAAATATACCTCTTCTCTGCAGCGGCCAATAATCTTCCTTCTTCATCGTCTAGTAGGATGAGGTAAAGGCCCTCAGCAATACTTATCTTCATTTCAGATTTCTTCTGCTTATTGAAAAACTAACTTAATTTGATTTCAAGAGAACCGGTATGGTAAGACCTTGTACCAGAATGGAAAATACAACACAACAGTAGGTAGTAAATAGAATTACCCCTTTAACTGAATCAGGAATTGCCTCAATATCAGACAAAGACAGAGCTAGCGCAACTGAGATACCGCCTCTCAAGCCACCCCAGGTCAGGATCGCAATGGTCTTCGGCTCAAACTTTCTAAAGAAACTCATGATTCCAATTGGGAGACTTACGCCAATTAGTCTTGCAGTCAGTACGATCAGGATACCCACTACTCCTACTAGAATCATGTCTGCTGAAAATGTTTTGGCGATGACAATCATCTCAAGACCTATGAGTATAAATAGTATTGCGTTAAGTGCCTCATCTAACAGGTGCCAGAACTTGAATACGTATTCACCCGTGGCATTAGCCAGGTTTTCATCACGCCCTTCATTACCAATAAAGAGCCCCATAACTACCATTGCTAACGGAGCAGAAACATGCAAAAGTTCGGCTATTCTACCACCTACCATCACCAGTGTAAGTGTGACTAACACCTCAAGTTCGACGTGGTCGTTATCAATAAAATCAAGCAATTTGAATCCCATGAAACCAAACACGGCTCCCATAAGTAAGCCCCCGATCACTTCTTGTCCAAAAAGAATACCGACTTCGGATATATTAAAACCTTCGTGGGCACCTTCACCGCCACCGCCATGCATTGCCTCAGGCGCTGCAATACCCAAAATCGTAAGGAACACCACTACTCCTACACCGTCATTAAAAAGTGATTCACCCGCTATTTTTATTTCTAAATTTTTAGACAAATTAAATTTCTTAACGAGTGCAAGAACCGCGATTGGATCGGTGGGTGAGATTAATGCTCCAAATAATAGACAGTAAATGAAGTCTATTTCAAATCCGAGCATAGGGAAAATGTAATAAATAAGAGATCCAACAATGAATGTTGACATTAGCGTACCCAGCGTTGCTAGCACCAAAACAGGAAGCCTTTCTTCTAAAAGTTTCCGCAAATCCATCGATAATGCACCTGCAAAAAGTAGGAAGTTCAGCATCACGTTAAGCAAAACCTCCTGAAAATCAAACTCCTCGATTATATGCTCTGCTGCTCCGGTAACCGAGGGAAAGACAACCCCTAATATCAGGATGAACACAGACATCATCAAGGCAATTGCCATCAATCCAATAGTTGAGGGTAATTTTAGTACCGTGATATTTATCAGCGTGAATACAGCTGACAAGAAGATTAACAAGGTGATTAAATCAAGAATACTCATGGGTGGCGGTTGATGGAATTCGGTTTAGATATTTTGCGATTCAAATTAAAAATAAAAATATTACAAAAAAAACTACCAGTTAGTTAAAAAACGATTTCACTAAATAAAAATAATCCAATATTTTCATAGCAAAATGCCGAATAAGAAAATGGTCATACAAAAAGGACTACATAATCCTCTTAAACTGATCATTTTGATATTAGTCATATCTGCCTGTGGCAGCATCAGACGGGTCATTTTAAAACAGGAACTACAGCAGATAAGCAATAAATCTGAGGTCTTATCAAAATATTTCGTCGGACTATCATTGTATGATCCTGAGAGTAAACAATATTTACTAAACATTAATGGTAATAAATATTTTACACCCGCTTCTAATACAAAAATTCTTACGTTAGCCACCTGGCTTGCTACGGGGCTGGACAGTATACCTAGCTTCAAGCTAGCTGAAGTAAATGGGAATGCAATCATCGAACCCTTGGGTGATCCCACCTTGCTCCATCCTGATTTTCCAGTCCAAAATGCACTCCTTCAACTAGCTACGAATTATGATACCGTGTTTGTAAAATGGCCTGCCCCATCACCAAAGCCTTTTGCCACTGGCTGGGCTTGGGATGATTACAACAATTCCTACCAGCCCGAACGCTCTTCAATGCCGCTTTATGGTAATACTTTACATGCCTTCTATGCTAATAATGGTAGAGTTATTGTTCCGGACTTCTTTGAGAAGTTCATAGAATCAAACTCCAATCAAACAGGAAGAGCCAGAGAATACAATTTCTTTCAACTTAACGATTCCGCCTATCAAGGGTCATCAAAGGAAGTTCAAATCCCTTTCAAAACCGGTAATGAACTTACCATGAAACTCCTGCAGGATACATTAGGAGTTCCGGTTATAGAAAAGCATACCAGCATAACTGAAGAAGTTATGCAAATCATCCACAGTTATGACAGACTCCCCGTGCTTGCATCTATGATGCTGAATAGCGATAATTTCCTCGCTGAACAATTGCTTGTAAATGCGCAACTATATTCTGATAACAGCAACCTAACAGCTTTCATTGAGGCGACGAAGCAATCCCTTTTTACGCGTACTCCCCACCCACTGGAATGGGTGGATGGTTCAGGCCTATCCAGATATAACATGTTCACACCTATGTCTTTGGTGAAAGTTTTAGAGGTAATTTATCAGCAGCTTTCTTGGCAGGAGATTAATTTGATATTCCCAAAAGGAGGAGTTTCTGGAACAATTAAAGGTTGGTACGCTGCAGAAACGCCTTATGTGTTTGCTAAAACCGGAACATTGAGACATAACCATTGCTTGAGCGGTTATATTCAGACAAAATCAGGTAACAGGTTAATATTCAGTTTTATGAATAATCACTATACAAATGGCAGCACGGAGGTAAAGCGAGAGATGCAAAAAATATTAGAGGCTATCAGAGATGCTTACTGACGAAGTAGCTATTCTGCCACTTATTGGCCTGATCAAATGCAACTGATTTCCCACCTGATGGATAGTTGAAACTTGTATTTCTTCTACCACAAATAAGGCCTCTACTGCCGTTGCTAACTTTGACAGGCTTGCTTCTTACTTTTTGCAGTAAATTAACGTTTTTGCATGTAGCTTTAAAATGATCTTTATCGAAAACCCTATAACTATGCTTAGTAAAATTATTCAGACAAAAAGCTTGATTTTAGTATTGGTGATGCTGGTTTCGTTGAGCGGTTATTCCCAACGAAAAAGAGGAAGCAACACCTCCACAACTACTTATAATCCCAGCTTATACGAAGGTCTACAATGGCGTTCCATTGGCCCCTTTAGAGGAGGAAGATCAGCAGCCGTAACAGGAGTTCATAATAAACCCAATCTTTACTACTTCGGATCTACCGGCGGAGGTGTTTGGAGAACAACGGATGCTGGTAATTCATGGGAAAATATCTCCGATGGCTTCTTCGGCGGTAGCGTAGGTTCGGTAGCTGTTAGCGATTGGGACCCAAATGTAATCTACGTGGGTGGCGGTGAAGTAACAGTGAGAGGAAACGTCAGCTATGGTTATGGTATATGGAAATCAGTTGATGCCGGAACCACCTGGGATTTTACAGGACTCCCAAAAAGTAAGCATATCCCCAGAATACAAATACATCCTACAAACCCTGACATTGTGTATGCAGCTGTCATGGGCGATTTATTTAAATCAAGTGTGGACCGTGGCGTTTACCGGAGTAAAAACGGTGGAAAAACATGGGAAAAAATTCTCTTTGCCAATGCTGATGCTGGCGCCGTTGAATTGGTAATGGATCCAAATAATCCTCGAATTCTTTACGCAAATACGTGGAGAATTAGGCGTACACCGTATAGCCTGGAATCGGGTGGAGAAGGATCAGCCATGTGGAAATCTACGGACGGTGGTGATACATGGACAAATATTTCTGAAAATGAAGGGTTACCCGGTGGATTATGGGGTATTAGTGCCGTGACTGTATCTCCCGTAAACTCCAACCGAGTTTGGGCACTGATTGAAAATTCAAAAGGAGGAGTCTACAGATCTGATGATGCCGGAAAGACCTGGAGATTGGTGAATAAAGAAAGAAAGCTGAGACAAAGAGCGTGGTACTATACCAAGATATTTGCAGATACACAAGACGAAGATCGTGTATACGTAATGAACGTTCGCTACCACAGGTCTAAAGATGGTGGCTCGACTTTCGAAACCTATAATGCTCCTCATGGGGATCACCATGATTTATGGATCGCGCCTGAGGATAATCAGCGAATGATCATCGCTGATGACGGGGGCGCTCAAGTTTCTTTTGATGCCGGTGAAAACTGGTCGACGTATCATAACCAACCAACAGCACAATTTTACCGGGTAACCACTGATAATGCATTTCCTTATCGAATTTATGGAGCGCAGCAGGATAATTCTACGGTAAGGATCGCTCACAGAACCAATGGTCGCAACATCGGAGAAAGTGATTGGGAATCAACTGCAGGTGGTGAGAGTGCTCACATTGCCGTCGATCCTGAGGATAATGACATTGTATATGGTGGCAGCTATGGTGGTTTTCTTACTAGAGTGAATCATAAAACCAGCGAGATTAGAGCGATCAATGTGTGGCCAGATAACCCTATGGGACATGGCGCTGAAGGAATGAAGTATCGCTTTCAGTGGAACTTCCCCATCTTCTTTTCTCCGCATAACGTGGATAGATTGTATACCACATCACAGCATGTACATGTCTCTATGGATGAGGGTGAATCATGGAAAATCATCAGTCCGGATCTCACTAGGAACGACCCAAGCAAGCTAGGACCCTCAGGTGGCCCGATCACAAAAGACAATACCGGTGTAGAGTATTATGCCACCATTTTCGCAGCAACTGAATCTTACCACGAGGAAGGAGTAATTTGGACAGGAAGTGATGATGGGCTGATCCATGTCACCAAAGATGGTGGTGAGAATTGGTCAAATGTTACTCCTGCTTCAATGCCTGAATGGAACATGATCAACAGCATTGATGTCGATCCTTTCAATAAGGGTGGTGTTTATGTTGCAGCGACACGTTACAAAATGGGCGACTATCAACCATACCTTTATAAGACAGAAGATTATGGTCAAACATGGAGGAAGATCACATCGGGCATAAAAGGTGATCATTTTACTCGAGTACTTAGGGCAGATCCGAGAAGAAAAGGACTTCTGTATGCGGGTACTGAGTCAGGAATGTATGTTTCCTTTGATGATGGGGCAAGCTGGAAATCATTCCAAATGAACTTACCGATCGTTCCAGTTACAGATTTAGTTGTTAAGAATAATAACCTTATAGCTGCCACACAAGGCAGAAGTTTTTGGCTGCTGGATGATCTTACTCCTCTTCATCAATTGAATGATGAGGTCAACTCAGCGTCTCATTTTCTTTTTAAACCTATGGATTCCTATCGTATGGGAGGTGGTAATGGAAATACATCCAAAACTGCTGGCACAAATCACCCGGGAGGGGTACTGGTGAACTATTTTGTTCAAGACACCAGTGCAACAGATACCCTATCAATTGCTTTCAGCGATATGAACGGAGAACTAATCAAAAAGTACAGTACACATCCTGACAAAAAGAATGACGAATCCAGGTTAGCTGTAGCACCAGGGTTAAATACAATGAATTGGAATATGAGATATAAGGGTGCAAGTACGTTTCCTGGTATGATAATGTGGGCAGCCAGAACAACAGGACCTATGGCTGTTCCAGGTGAATATCAAGTAAGCATGACCGTAAATGGCAAAGAGCAAGTGCAGACGTTCAACCTATTGAAAGACCCCAGAGTGTCATCAAGTCAAGAAGACCTACAAGCACAATTTGACTTTCTTATCAAAGTGAGGGATAAACTTTCAGATGCGAATGACGCAGTAAAAGACATCCGTAAAGCTCGTACTCAAATCAATGATGTCATGAAAAAAGCAGAGGAAAAAAAGGAAATAAGCGACTTAGGTAAGTCAATCCTAAAAGACATGAAAGCTATCGAGGAAGCACTTTATCAAACTAAAAATGAAAGCGGACAAGATCCACTTAATTTCCCGATTCGTCTAAACAACAAAGTTGGTCATTTAAACTCTCTGATGGGAGTTGGTCAATTTAGACCAACTGCACAAGCAGAAGCTTTTTACAATGAAGTTGCTGAAAAGATTGATGAGCAAACCAGCATGCTTGAAGAAATTCTGACAAATAAAATAGCAGCGTTTAACGAAGTGGTTTATAACAATAGAATTGATGCAGTAAAGCTAGAGGATTAATAGACTCTGTGCATTTTTGCGTAAGCCAAATTGCAACTGATGTACAATGTAGTCATAATAGGCGGAGGCATAGTTGGTCTTGCCTCCGCCCTTAAAATAAAAGAAGAAAATCCGAAGCTAAAGGTAGCAGTAGTTGAAAAGGAAAAAGATTTAGCCACACACCAAACCGGTCACAACAGCGGAGTAATTCACTCAGGATTATACTACAAACCTGGAAGCTACAAAGCTAAAAACTGCGTTGACGGTTATCACCAACTAATCAGATTCTGTGATGAAGAGGAAATCCCCTATGAAATCACTGGAAAAGTGGTTGTGGCTACTCAAAAACAACAGATTCCTACATTAAATATGCTCTTCGAAAGAGGAGAGGCAAACGGCCTTAAAGGACTAAAAAAGCTAGTTCAAGAGGAAATTAAAGAGCACGAACCATATGTTGCTGGTCTTCAAGGTATTTTTGTTCCTCAAACTGGCATTATAGATTACAAGGGAGTTGCTGAAGCTTACGCTGATAAGTTTCGCCATTTTGGAGGTGAGATCTTTTCTGACAATGAGGTAAAGAAGATCGCTAAGATTCAAAATGGATTTCTTAAAGTTGTTACAAAAAATGAAGAGCTAACCACGAGGTTAGTGGTCAATTGTGCTGGTCTACAGTCAGATTTAGTTGCAAAACTGACAGGAGCCAAAGTAGACTACCAAATTCTACCTTTTAGAGGTGAATATTTCAAAATTAAACCAGACAGAGAGTATCTGGTAAAAAACCTGATCTATCCTGTACCTGACCCAAACTTCCCATTTCTTGGCGTACATTTCACTCGGATGATGAAAGGCGGAGTTGAAGCTGGTCCCAATGCCGTTCTAGCTTACAGACGAGAGGGGTATACAAAGCGAGATATTAATGTGAAAGAACTGGTAAGCGCTGTGACCTATAAGGGCTTTAGAAAGGTCGCATCTAAGTATTGGAGAACGGGTTTTGGTGAGTTTTACCGATCTTACTCCAAGTCCGCTTTTACGAAAGCTCTGCAGCAGTTAATTCCTGATATAAAGAAGTCAGACCTAATCGAGGGAGGTAGTGGAGTAAGAGCTCAGGCTTGTGACCGAAATGGAGGACTGATTGACGATTTTCTGATTATTGAAGGTGAGCAGTACATCAATGTAGGGAATGCCCCTTCACCGGCTGCAACTTCCTCTCTCGCTATCGGTGAACAAATAGCCGAACTAGTTAAGCAAAGATCACTGAGCTGAGTATTAAGCTGATATACCCAAAGATCTTAGAAAAGAATCTGTTCGGTATTCCATGTACGTGTTGGTGTCAGATGACAAAGAAAATCCGACATGTCCTCCGAAATGCGGTACCTCAAGTGTCAAAAATTCAGACTTAGTAGCATATTCTCTGGGATAGCATTTGTCACCCAGCAGAGGATCGTTGTTTGCATTACAGACCAAAACGGGAATGCTAAGCCCATCAAAATAGGTATCACAAGATGCTGACTCAAAGAATTCACTCATCGAACTAAAACCGTAAATTGGGAGCGTGAATCGTTCATGAAAAGCATCAAAATCTGATATTTGATCGATGTGTTTTATATCAATCTGAGGATGTTCTTCTGATTTCATTTTTACCTTCTCGATCAACTTACGCACAAACCGTTTCTCGTAGAATCGATTGGACTTCAACTTGAGCTGATCTGCACTATCCTTTAAATTACAAGGCACGGAGTAAGAGACTACAGCCTTTATTTTTCGAGAAATCTTCCTATCCTCTCCGACGTATTTAATGGACATGCTCCCACCCATTGAAACTCCAAACAGCACGACTATTTTGTACGGATTATTTTCAAGTGCGCTATCCATAACAGCGGCCAGGTCTTCTGTTGCCCCATGATGATAGAATCGGGACAAACGATTCATCTCACCACTGCAACTACGGCAATTCCATGCCAATACATTCCATCCCTTAGAGTGAAAATAAGATGCCGTTCTCCTCACATAGTGCCTATCAGAGCTGCCCTCGAGACCATGTGATATCACAAGTAACCTGTTATTTCCTTTTGCTCTTAACCAATCAAGGTCCAAAAAATCACCATCTGCTAACTCTAACCTTTCCCTCTGATAACCCGGGGCGTCTACCTTGAAAAATAAACTGGGGATGATGGTCTCCAGATGACCATTTCTTAGATAGAAAGGTCGTTTGACGTAATTGGAATCTGGCAATAATGGCATTTAAGAACCTAGAATTAGAGGGTATCAATCATAGTAATCATCACCCTCAGCCTTCACGATCTCCCAAGTATGATCTGCCATTAACCTGACAGTAGCTTCATAGGAACTAAAAGGCATACTACCACCCCATTCCTCCGGAGCCACCATGGATAGTACGTCGGTATGGTCCTTCCTTTGATATAAATGATAAACTTGATTGATAACTGGCTGAAACCCCATCGTGGCTTGGTAAATCCGCTCAGAAATTTCAACACGCTTTTTTAAGTAATCTGCTTGTTGAAGCAACGTCTGCATCTGTTCAAACAACTGTCTAAATTGACGATCTGTCTGATCATGCATGGCAGCTATTGCATTTCCCTTGATGCGTCCTTTGTCTTCAGGCTTTACAATCGCACTTCCTACATTGTGAGCAAATTCAATCAAGCCGGGATAGTCCGTTATTTTTTCCTTCTCTTTCTCCAGGTCAATCTTAGTGATATCAATAGGTTTTCCCGCCATTTATTCTTCTATGATTCTTTCCTTTAGATTCTTTTTAGCTCCTGGCCAAGTCGTACGACGGTTTATATCGTAACCAATGGCAATCATTATTACCAGAAAAAGAGCTGCTATTATCAAAAAAATCTTTTTCGATCTTTTCATATATGAGTTTCCAACTTCAATTTTGGAAAAATAGTTTGACCGAAAATATGAATATCACAGCAAAGATCCTTGAGATCCATGACACACAGCAAATAAGCGATACTTTCAAAAAACGAGAGTTTATTGTAGAATACGCAGAAAACCCCCAATACCCAGAGTTTATTAAGTTTGAAACCATTCAAGCTAACTGTGATCAATTAGACGCATTGAATGTTGGAGAGCAGGTAAACATCCAATTTAATTTGAAAGGGCGTAAGTGGACCGACCCTCAAGGCGGCGTAAAATATTTTAATTCATTACAAGCATGGAGGGTTGAGAGCCAGGGCACATCATCAACCTCAACTACTGAAAGTGAATCCCCCTCTTCTTCAGATAATTCTGAAATAATGGGGCAAAGTTTTTCAGAAGATGATGATCTGCCATTTTAGGCAGAGATTGTCTCTAAGTGAATGTAAAATAGAAACGCTTGATTCTTTGAAAATCAACATCCCGACTTTTGTATTCATTTTCAATTAGAGCTTTTCTGTTTTTGCAGTCTTGCTTTGATACCATGTTTGATTCTGAAAAGAGGTCCCTTGCCAATGTAGCGTATGAGACTATGAAAGAAACTTATAACGCATTTGAAATTGACTCATCCTACGGTTTCCTTAGGTTAACTCCGACTTTCTCTGTTGTGGAAGTTTCTGCCCCTCAAGTGTCTTAGAAATTTTTATCATTAAATGAAAAGACTTCTCTCCATATGCTTTCTTACCCTACTATTTCCCCTTGCTGGATAGTTGTTGAATATTGTGGAAAGACTCAATTTGATTACAGCTCTATCACCTTACAACAGCAGTCAGGAGACATTCAATGGAGACTTGAAGGTACCTTTATTCTGGTAACAATAGATGATTATTTATCAAACCATTCACTTGAAGCTTAACCTCAATATACTTTTCTTCGTTATGCAGAGAGATTTAAATTCGGATTACTAGACTGTAGTTCTTAAATTATTGACAAGCTGAAAAATATAACTAAGAACATAAAGAGCTGAAAATAGGCATGTTGTATTTTAAAACCGTAAGCTATCTGATACGATCTTGGACATTTCTGATCCTTTGCAGCCGGAAGTGGCGTGCATGGAAACAATCTTTGTTCATCTTATTTTTAACTGCTTTAATGGGCTGTGGAAGATACCAAGACATTTCCTCACGTCCCTCTCCATTGGAAGCTGATACACTGCAAGCCGGAGACCTCACCCTATCCATAACTTACAGTAGCCCCCGTGTCAGAGCGAGAAAAATTTGGGATGGTGTTGTCCCTTTTGAAAAAATTTGGAGAACAGGAGCCAATGAGGCAACAGTTTTTGAAACAAATAGAGATTTAATTATCGAAAATAAGTCTCTTCCTAAAGGCAAGTATTCTATTTTCTCTATTCCAACTAATGAAAATTGGATCATCATATTCAACAAAGAATGGAACCTATGGGGAGCATACGGATACAATGAACGAAAAGATCAATTAAGAATTACCATTAAACCCTCAAACAATCTTTCACATCAGGAGGAAATGACCTTTAAGGTGGATACTTCTACTATACAGTTTAGGTGGGAGAATTTAGGTTATAACTTATCCTATGCCCTCTATTGAAGTATTTCAGTCTGTTAAACCAGCATATACCTGAACTGCTTTTGAAAATTTCATCCTGAGTATGGATCAGCATCTATTATTGCGTCAGAATAAGATGTTAACAGCCAATACCTATAACTATGCAACGATCTCTTGATGAACAATAAACTCAAGGTATATTCATTGCTTCTTTTTGATTGGCTTTGTGGTGCTATCTTCAGTCCTTAGGTTATATAAACTTTCAAATGTTATACAGCCATACCAGGAAATTAGAACAGACTACGCCTCAGCTATATACCCAGTCTAAAGAACGATAAAAAGCACTAGTTGATATTTGCAAAATAACCAGCCGTAGAACTATTTTACGTTGAGGCTGCAGTACTGCAATATTTGAGTATAATAGCCCAGTTAGCACTACTTTTACTAAAATGCTATGAACATTTCAATGATTTAGACCTGAATGAAGCTGTACACTAAAATAGTTATTCTATCTACTACTCTGATTTGTCTCAGTGGAGCTTTGATCTTTTATTTCACCTTTGCAAAGATGAAAGATATGATGCTAGTAGATGGAATAAGTTCTGCAAGTATCGGAGCGGTAACATCCACCATAATTTTAGTATCTGGCATCGTGCTTTCAATCACCATTGCACTTTCCATTGTTCTATCAAAACAGATTATAAAGCCCCTCATGAAACTAACCAAAGTTGCACAGCAGCTAAGTAAGGGAAATCGGAATGTCAAGATAAACTACGATGGTGATGACGAAGTTAGTTTACTGGGTCGTGAGCTAAAAAAATCTTCTGATTCATTGAATAAGCGTATCCTCGAACAGCAGGTACTTTATAAAAAATTGCAAGTACAGAAAAACAAAATTCTGCAACAAAAAGAGCGAATGGAGCGCAATAACCTTCAGATAAGGGAATCAATTGCTTATGCAAAAAGAATTCAACGCTCCTTATTGCCGGACATCTCCGTCATAAAAAACGTAGTGAAAGACGGAATGGTATTTTATCTACCCAAAGATGTCGTTAGTGGAGATTTCTATTGGTTTGAGCGTGTAAGAAAAGGACAACATGACTATTTGGTAATTGCTTGCGCTGATGCGACTGGGCATGGAGTACCAGGAGCTATTATGTCCATCATGGGCAGTAATCAGCTCACAAATATTATCTATTATCAAAATTATCTCGATCCAAAGAAGATTCTGGCTCGGTTAGACAAGAATATCAAGTTTGAATTGTACCGAGGTGAGCGTGACGGAACAAAAAAAGAGGGAATGGAAATTGGCATATGTGTAATCAATCTAGATGATTACATGCTGGAGTATGCTGGATTCGGAATACCACTTCATCTGGTTAGAGATAAAAAGCTTGAATCGTTCAAACCCATTCGTGATATGGCAGGCGGGATTGAAGGGGAAGAGCGCGAAGTCGAGAACAAAATCCAGAAATATACCATCGAGCTGAAAAAAGGTGATCGCATCTACATGTCAAGTGATGGTTTCCAAGATCAATTTGGAGGCGACGATGACAAAAAGTTTATGGCGAAAAGGCTGAGAACCTTGCTTCAAGAAATCTCTGACCAGCCAATGAACAAACAGGCAAAGATCGTAGGTGAAAGATTTCTTAACTGGAAAGGTAAAAGCCCACAGACTGATGACGTGGTAGTGGTAGGTGCTGAATTCTAGTTTGATTCAAGTGCACCCTCTGCAATCTGTATCTCATAGATTTCTTGAAGCGCGTTATTGAGCGCCTCCAGTAGGACTGAAGATAATACAATCTCCTCGGTAGGGTCTTCAAGGGTTTTTAGCTGATGACCTTCAGCACGCGCCGTATCAAGAGATTTCAACAGAATTCTAGGCCAACATTGTGGACTTACATTCTGTACACACCAATTTTTATATGCTGCTGCTTTAATCGCCATTATGCTAGATTCTAAAAGCCACTAAGGAGATATCATCATTCATTCCTTCCTCCCCTATCCAGTCTTCGATCGTTTGATTCAAAAACTTTTTCTGATCAGCCAGCGATCTGTCTTGGACCGATTTAATCAATTCTTCGAACTTCTCGCGACTGAACTTTACTCCATCTGAATTATTCTGATTGAAGTAGCCATTTGAAAATAAATAATAAGTTGCTCCTTGCTCCAGGACGTATCTATTTGCAGAAAGCAAATCAATGTTTTGTTGCTCATCCCCTTCAAGCACCTTCATCTGTCCTTCTTGCATCACTATTAAGTCTTGCTCAAGACCAGAAAATTGGATCGTTTGCTCATTATTGTCAATCACCACCACACTTGCCTTTAGATCACAATAAAGTTCTTTTGAACCCGCCGCATCCAACTCTTCTTTCAAATACCGAATGATATCCCCGCTGTGAAATATCTTACGATCTTGTACCAGTTCATTTAAAATAGAATCAGCTATCAATGTTTTTAACGAACCCACAATCCCTTTGCCATCAAACTCCAAAACGGCAAGTGCGGTATAATCCTCCGTTCTAAAGTTTAGGCTTGTTGTCCATATAAACTCTTCGCTAAAAAAATACCTTGTTTTAAACAGCAAAAAATGCTCCGAAAAAAGTCTTTCTAAAAATCTTTCGCTGGGTAGCATCGAGTGCTGTAGCTCGCCTGCGTATTTGATCGAAGAAATCAAACGATCATTGATATCATTAAGTTCTTTTGTCCTCTCAGCTACTCTCTTCTCAAGCTCTTGATTTGAATATTCCAAATCTTTAATATGTTCTTCACTATCTAAAGCTGACTGATAAGACTCCATCGCTCTATCGAGTACAGCTTTCATCTCATCAAAATTCCACGGTTTCGTTATGTATTTGTAAATACCACATCGATTAATGCCGTCTTTTATAGCCTCAATATCTGTGAAACCTGTCAGTATTATCTTGATGACATCAGGAAAATCAGGAAGGATTTTCTCAAGAAACTCGGTGCCCGTCATTTCCGGCATCCTCTGATCTGTAATGATCACCTGAATCTCATTTTCCTTTAAGATCTCTATTGCTTCGAAGGGAGTAACCGCAGTGTAGATTTTAAAAAATCTACGAAAATTTGACTTGAAGACACGGAGGTTTGTTTCCTCATCATCAACATAGAGAATTGCATACTTCTTTATTTTCCGTTGATTTTCAGATGTAATACGATCAATGGTCTCCTCCATGGGATAAAATTACTTGTTTTATTTACCCTTTATCTGTTAATCTTCTTGTTTTACCGGGATTGACACTCGTTTTTTAGGTAACCTAATGGCGAACTCTGTACCCTTTCCTACCTCTGACTGAAGGTCAATGTCACCACTGTGCTTTTCTATGATACCAAACGTGATGGACATTCCCAAACCAGTCCCTTCACCTACAGGTTTGGTGGTAAAAAAGGGCTCCCAAATTCGCTTTTGTACATCTTCCGGAATACCTACACCATTATCTTTTAATCGAATAACCACAGACTGATCCTCTTCTTCGGTATAAATCGTAATCTCGCCATCTTTTCTATCAGAAGGAATTGCCTGAATGGAATTGTTCAGGATGTTCATAAAGACCTGATTCAACTGACCAGGAAAACATTCGATTTGCTGCATATTCTCATCATAAAACTTCGTGATCTTGATTCTATTTTTCGTCTTATTCTTTAACAGCGTCAGTGTGGCATCAATATTTTCGTTAATATTCGCTGGCTTCGACTCTTCTTCATCCAGACGGGAGAACACTCTCAAGCCTTTCACAATCTCAATAGTACGCGTCACTCCATAATTGATATCCTTGATAAGGTCGTCAAGCTCATCCATTAATTCTTCATATTCATGGTCCTCCTTCAACTCTTTGATCTCCTCAAGAAGCTTTTTTGGATCTGCCCCCTCTTCTAATGTACTGTAGGAGTCAAGAATTTCCTTAATTGACTCTATCGACATCTTCATCGAATTCATTCCACTACTAATGAAGTTAATCGGGTTGTTAATTTCATGAGCAATACCTGCTGTGAGCTGACCTAGCGAGGCCATCTTCTCGGAGTGTACTAATTGGGACTGTGCATTTTTTAACGAATCGAGCGCTCCGTTCAATTCATTCTTAGAGTCTTGTTCCTTCTTTAGCAATTCTTTCATTTGTTTTTCTGCGAGAAAAAGCTTCTCATTATCTGCCAATTGCTTATCTGCAAGGCCTCTAATCTCTTCTTCTGAGTCCTGAAGTTTCTGGTAAGCCAATTTTAGATCTTCCTGTGCTTTTATGAGTTGTTCATTAATGGCAATCTGCTCTTCTGTACTTTTAAGTAATTTTGACTCTGAATCCTCAAGTTTCTTATTCTTGGCTTCCAACTCTCTCCTGGATAGAATAAGCTGCTTGTTCACGTGTTTTTGTTTGGCAAAAGATACCTTCAGCTGCTGCTCTGACTTCTTGACCACCTGAAATGCCTTATTTGCCGATAGGTAGTTGTCACCCGCCAACTGCACCATTGGACGGAAAATAAAAAGCCCTTGTACTATCAATAAAAACAATACCCCCCCAATCAGGATGTATTCAAGTAGACTAAAGCCAGCTTTCGTTATCTGTGATTGTTCGACAAAGTAATCTGTCACATTTTGTGCCGCCACTTGATATTTCCTGATCGTGTTCAGTAAAGTTTCTATGGAGCCACGCAGTGCCAGATAATTAACATCCGATACGGTAGTCGTATATGAAATTGACCTCAAGTTGTTGGCATTGATATTGATTTCATCGTAGAAAAATCTAAGCTCTTCCTGTAATTGATTATAATCAGAAGTTGTCGGGGGACTCTCTATTCCTAATGCCGCATTTCCATTTATCAGTGCATTATGTGCTTCTTCCCACCTAGGAATAACCCGCGCTAACTCTGCTTGAAAAATCTGAAAGTTTCGTTCACTTTGAGAGTACCCCATCCCCACAGCAGCTTTGGTAATCTGCTGAGCAAATGCCTCTTGCCTAGCGGATACAGAAATCAAATCCGCATCTTGATTTACATCTGCAAAAAGGCCTTTTTGGAAAAAGAAAATGTAATATGCGACTGCTCCAGCCAATACAAGTGCCGAAATCACATATGCGATTGCATATAAATCCTTCTTCATAGGTTGATTAGTTTATGCCAAGTATATCAAAAATAGTGATTTAGTACTTAATACATCCGTACATGAGTTACAAAGTCCTTCAATTAGGCTGTAAGGGAATAATCGCGTAGTGAATTGGCCCGTTCTTTTGTATTTTTTATAGATTCTTACTAAGATGAGCAATGATAGCATCTTATGGATAATTCTCAGATTGTTAGTGAGAGTGAGCGATTATTACTTAAGTTAGCCCTAAAGGCAGTGAGATGCTTAATTAAACACTTAGAAGAAGTCGAAGTTCGGCCTTCCAGTGGATAACCGGCAGATTGAATGGATTACTTACGAAGTTATAAGAACATCTATGACCAAAATATCATTCTTATGTACAAGGGTGAGCTCACATTTGATTTGGTGACATCTCTCATTTCTACATTAGAAGGACGACTGGAGGAATTGGAGCCTAATAGGAAAGTGAGGAAGAAGTTTTATAATGTTGCCACAGAATGTATCCAAAACTTGTATTATCACCTGGATGAGGTAAGTGCGGATGATATTAGAATAAGCACTTATGATGCTAACTCAGCACTTGTACTTATTGCGGCAAGGAAGAGGTTTTACAGTATTCAAACTGGTAACTATTTACCAAACTCGAAAGTTAACGACGTGACGTCAAGGCTGGATGAGATTAATAATGTACCATCTGAAGAACTACGTGCCTTATATAAAAAAGTCCTCAATGAACAGGAATTTAGTGATAAAGGGACTGGAGGTCTGGGATTTATCGATATCGCCAGAAAAACTGGCGGGCAGAAACTTAGATATAAATTTCAGGAAGTATCTGAACAAGTATCCTATTTTACTTTTCAGATAAGACTTCCTAGATTAGTTTAGTTATAAAAAGTTATAAGCTTGAGGATTATTCAACCCATGGAGCGTATTTTCTTAGAACCCACAAGAGTGACACCGCTGATCAACTTTGATCCGGATGAAGGAATACTTGAACTCAAGGGTCGTTCAAGCCCTGAGAATTCTATCGCTTTTTATCAAAAGTTGATCGATTCACTTGATGCATTTATTGAAAGCAAAAAAGAAACTTTGACTGCTAATTTTGCCTTCGAGTACTTTAACACCAGCTCTAGTAAATGCCTTTTTGATGTATTTAAACGCTTAGCAAAGATCGACGAAGTAGGGAAAAAGCTTGCAATAAACTGGTTTTACGAAGAAGATGATGAGGATATGATGGAAGCCGGTGAAGATTACAGCGACTTGTTGGATCTTAACTTCAACTTCATAGAGATCGAAGAGTAATTCTCTCTATTACGGATGCAAAAAGATCAAGAGCGCGAGCTATATCACGAAGAAATAAGTAACCTAGCTAATTTCAGATCAAAGATAGAGTCACACGCTCTATTCAAGGAAGATCTGGATCAGTTTTCACTGCAGTATGAGGAACTCGTAGCTCAAGCCAAAGTAATAACAAGGGTAAGTGATCGACTTCAGAAAAAGTTGGATAATGCAAATGTTCAAATCCAGTCCCAAAACAACGAGATTAAAGATAAAAATGTAAAGCTTGAAGATACAATTGAGCAATTGGCGAAAGCAAAAATGGGAAGGCGTGCCTCTACAATCATGCTTGGTATCACGCTGTTCTTATTCTTTATTGAGCAGTGGCTTATTCAACCAAAAATCGAAGAGTATTTCTCCTCTCCTTTAATCTCAGTGGTAATTTTAATCCTTTTGTTCTTTTTAGTAAAATACTTCGAATCAAACCTAGAAGACTACTTTCTGAATCAACAAAAGAAGAAAATAATAAAAATGAAAGACCAGCTTATTCCAAACGACTGAAAGACCTACCTTTTATTTCATGATTGGATTATAAGTTCAATATGATTAAAATGCATCCTGTTAAAATCAAACTAACACAGGATGGACTTTTCGATTTTAGATTACCTCATTTTTGCGGGATACGCAATGCTCATTATCGGGATTGGGTTGTATGTTTCCAGAGACAAAAAAGGGCATGAGAAAAATGCCGAAGATTATTTTCTAGCAAGTAAATCTTTACCATGGTGGGCAATCGGAGCTTCCCTTATTGCCGCAAATATTTCGGCTGAGCAATTCATAGGTATGTCTGGAAGCGGGTTCGCGAGTGGCTTGGCGATTGCCACTTACGAATGGATGGCGGCAATTACACTCCTGATTGTTGGGAAGTATTTCTTACCGATTTTCATCAGTAAAGGACTTTACACAATTCCTGAATTTGTTGAAAAAAGATATAGCACACAGCTCAAAACTATATTGGCAGTTTTCTGGATTGGTTTATACATATTCGTGAACCTTAGCTCAGTTCTTTACCTCGGAGCACTAGCACTTGAAACGATCATGGGAATTCCAATGATTTATGGTGTGCTTGGTTTAGCAATATTTGCAGCTACTTACTCGCTGTATGGAGGGCTGTCAGCTGTCGCATGGACAGATGTTATACAAGTTGTTTTTCTTGTTTTTGGAGGTCTTCTAACCACTTATTTAGCATTAAATACGCTAGCCAATGGCCAAGGTGTGATGACAGGGTTCAATATGGTGATGGAGCGAGTTCCCGAGAAGTTTCACATGATTCTTGATAAAGCCAATCCTGAATACATGAACCTACCAGGTATTTGGGTACTAATCGGAGGCATGTGGGTAGCAAATTTGTATTATTGGGGCTTTAATCAATACATCATTCAGCGTACGCTTGCAGCCAAATCTCTTCAAGAGGCTCAAAAAGGAATTGTACTTGCAGCAGCTTTGAAATTAATCATACCATTCGTGGTGGTGATACCCGGAATTGCAGCATTCGTTATGACAAATGACACAGAAACCATGGCGCGCTTGGGTGAAGCTGCTCAGATGAACCTACCCTCTCCCGGCCAATCTGATAAAGCCTATCCATGGTTGCTCCAACTACTGCCAGCAGGTCTAAAAGGAGTAGCATTTGCGGCCTTAGCCGCTGCGATCGTGTCTTCTTTAGCCTCGATGCTAAATTCGACCTCAACGATCTTTACAATGGACATCTACAAGCAGTACATAAACAAAAATGCGAGTGATAAGCAAACGGTATCGGTAGGGAGAGCCTCAGCTGCAGCATCGCTTTTAATCGCTTGCGTGATGGCGCCTCTTCTAGGTGGGATTGATCAGGCATTCCAATTCATTCAAGAGTATACCGGCATTGTTAGTCCTGGTATATTGGCCGTTTTTATTCTTGGTCTATTTTGGAAAAAGACCACCAACCGCGGCGCCATCGTTGGAGCTGTTCTTTCTGTCCCAATCGCCCTGGCATTGAAACTTGTGCCGGGGATGCCCTTTATCAACCAAATGGGTGCAACCTTCTTATTGTCAATGGGGGTCATTGCAATCACCAGTTATATTGAAGCAAAAGGTCAAGACAACGAGAATGGAATAGCATTGACCTCAGGTATCTTTAAAACAAACTCTCAATTCAATATAGGGGCATTTGCCGTAATGATAATTGTCGCAGCTTTATATGCAATTTTCTGGTAATGGAGGTAGAATTGAACAGTGAGCAAAATAAAATGGTGAAGCAAGTCACCAGTGAAAAATTTCAATGGTTCCTACTCACAAAACTGCCCATGGGCTGGATTGCCGGTCTAAAAGTAGAATCTTTATCTCCTGAGGAATGTGTTACTTCTGTTCCCTTTAAATGGCTTAATAAGAATCCATTCAAGTCCATGTATTTTGCTGTCCAGAGCATGGCGGCAGAGCTTTCTACGGCATCTACATGTCTACTGGCCGTCTCAGGTCAAAAGCCTAGTATAGCTTTCATTATCATTGATATGAAAGCTTCGTTTTACAAGAAAGCGACTTCAAAGGTTTACTTCAACTGTGAGAATGCTATTGAGGCATTCGCAGCTGTAGCGAAATGCAAAAAATCTGGAGAAGCCCAAACGATGACCTTCAAGACTGAAGGAAAAATGAAAGATGGAACGTTAGTATCAGCATTTGAGTTTACCTGGTCATTCAAGCAGAGGAGGTCATAACTCCTTTAGCAATTTGTTCGATTTACTTTTTTTGAGATCTGTATCAAGGTGATCTAGCATTGATCCAATTTGATCAAATAACTCATCTTTTCCGGTCTTCAGCTGATTGTATCCCACATGTTCTAGTTTTCGAAAGACTGTGTAGATATCGATGCGATTGATATCAATCCCAGGTTGGTACAAATCATTATCCTCATCTGCCACTTTGGTCACTAACCTGGCTTCCTCGAGTTCTTTTAAAATATCTTTAATAAATCGATAGGGAATCTGAATAATAGTTGACAATTCGCTGATCGTCAATGGGCGATTTCCAAGTTCAAAATTCTTCACTATGTACCTTAAAATCAGGACAGTTACCCTCTTCTTATGCGCCGTACTCATCTGCATTTCAGAGTTTCTATACTGCCACACATTGGCATTTTGCATCGCAAATGCATATTCTGCTCCAAGCAATACAATCAGCCAACTCAACTGCAGATAGATCATGAAAAGCGGCAGCGCAGCGAACGTTCCATATATAGTATTGTATCTCGTAAGGTACACTTGCCCATTGATCCAAGCCCACTGCGTCATCTGAAAAGCAATACCGGCTAGTATCGCAGCAATTAATGCAGGCAAAAACTTAACCCGGGTATTGGGAAATATAAGGTAAAGCAGCATTAACAGTGTGGAGATGATCACGAAAGGGGTCATCTTAAGAGCAAATAACAGGGCGGGCTGAAACAAACCTAAAACCTCAAACTCTTTCATGAGCGTCTGGACCGTCGTTGTGACAAAAACGGTGGCACTACTTGAAAGGATAACAAATAAGGGGCCCAATAAGACGATTGCTATATAATTTGAAACTTTTCGCTGCCAGGACCTGCTTTTGGTGTCCCAAATATCATTAAAAGCTAACTCAATATTGTACATCAACCGAACAACCGCATACAGTAAAAACACAAACGATATGCCCGAAATAATACCTCCATCTGCTTCATTTAGCATTCTCTTGGAAAACTCGAGCACCTGATGAAGTACCGCTTGCTGCCCACCAAATAATAAGGTGTCTAACTCATGCTCCAGCCTGTCTTCCAGTCCAAATCCTTTAGCAATACCAAATCCCATTGCTATAACGGGAACAATTGAAAGCAAAGAGAAGTAAGTCAAAGCTGATGCTTTATCAACAATCTTATCTTTCTTAAACTCCGAAAATGCAATGATCCAGACCCGTAATTGCTGAAATAATAATGCTTTCCGTTTAGGTAAGGTCGAAATCTTAACCTTCCAAAGGTCTATTTCTATAAAGCGACGTACCGTATTGAGATACTGAGTAGGTGACATTTGTAGATCTTAGATACCCCAAATAAAGCATAACCCCTTCTTTTGACAAAAAAAGTAACAAAATACATCTCAGACATGAAACCCTAAAAAGACCATTTAATACGCATGTAACCTACATAGGCCGAAGCAGGCTGTCCATTCACAAACAACTGTCCTAACACATCCAAATCGAGATTGTTTACTATACTCCAGGTGAAATATGGGTTTATAAAAACACCCTGATTTCCAGGAAATACCATTCCAGATAATCCAACATTAAAAAGTGGGTGTAGCGGATAGCTAGCTTGAAGGAAGGTTGTCCATTTAAAAGGTAGAATTGACCTTATATCCAGATTGGCGGTGCTGGTCAACGCAAAGCTTCCGTCTCCAAGAGGATTGGAAATGTAGAGCAACGAACCGGTAAGAAACAATGAATTCGGAAATATATAATCACTGGAAATTGCCGTCATTACTGTTCGTTCTTGTAAGTCATCCAATGGTTCAAACCATGTTGCTTCTCCCTTAAAACCAAATGTGCCGATACTACCTGCCCATCCTCCACCCATGGCCAGGTTGTTTTGCATAACTCCGGTGAGTACCTGGAAATCATAATCATTGTAATTCCATTTATATAAAAAGCCAGCAGTTAATGCCTGTATCGAGTCTGCCATTTTAATGGCGATTTCATATCCCCCCGCATAACCTCGATACTTCTGAAACCTAATAGCATCTGTACCGGGCCGCTCCTCGTAATCAAAATCAAAAAATGAATAGGCATTAAATATGTCATTTGGATTCCATGCTAAGTTAATTCCCCAATTGATACGTTGTCGCCCTACCTGCAGTGACCAGGTATCTTCTTTCCATTCGAAATAGGCACGATCTATCATTGAATGAATGACTAAATCATTGTGATTGACTACCGTCCAAGAAGCATCAAAATAGTCATTGTTTACGTCTACCAACTCACCATAGTTAGGAAAGAGGCTGACGAGGTCACCTGTAAAAATTCTGTTTCTAATTTCGATTCTTAATTGAAATTTATCATTAGGAAACCAGCGAAAGTTAAGTCGATTATGAACCAAATTATCGATTAAAGCAGAATCTAATCCCTCTTGAAAATTAAAAGAGGCCATATCTTTCAGATAACCTGACAGCTGATAGTTCTTAGGGGTTTCTTCTTGCGAAAAAACCTCCAATGATAGAAAGAGAACCACTACGAGAAGCCAGCTACTTCTTCTCATCAGATTTGACTTTACCATCCTCCAACGTAATAATGCGTTTGGCTTTATCAATGACCCTCTGGTCGTGAGTTGAAAAAACAAACGTGACATTCTCATCACGATTCAATTGGGCCATTATATCAAGCAAGTCGGAAGTGGATTTTGAGTCAAGATTTGCAGTCGGTTCATCTGCCAATATGACTCTTGGTTTACTGGCTAATGCTCTTGCTACTGCTACACGCTGCTGCTGACCTCCAGACAATTCTGATGGCTTTCGATTGACCGTTTCTGTCAAACCCATTTTGCCTATCAATTCCTGTACACGAGCATCTCGCTGCTTCTTAGTAGCGTTTTGCAATAGCATTATAAATTCAATATTTTCTTTTACAGTTAACACTGGAACCAGATTGTAGGACTGAAAAACAAAGCCAATATTTTTTAGCCTGAAATCAGTCAATTGAGACTCCTTCAATTCACCAATCATCTGATCATTAACTTTCACATTACCTGATGTTGGATGATCCAGACCTCCAAGCATATTCAGCAACGTAGTCTTGCCACAACCAGAAGGGCCAACTAGTGCGCTGAATTCACCTTCTTCAATTATCAGGCTTACATCGTTAATGGCATCTACTGGCACACTGTCCTTATTGTATATCTTTTCTAGATTGTATGTTTCAATGACACTCATATCTATAATTTTCTTATGGCTTCTAATGGCTTTAAATTGATGGCTTTGAATGCAGGGTAGATTGCACCAATAAATGCTGTGATAATGACGACTACCATTAACACCACGTACTCAGAACCCTCCATAGCAGGATAAAAGACAGCCTCTGCACCGTATTGTTCTAATGCTTCAGCATAACTACTCATGTCCATTCCTCGCTCACTAAGCCAAGAAATAGTTGCAAAGCCAAATACAGAACCAAGCGGTCCTCCCAGCATAGCCATTAAGATGGTTTCCAGCATGATCATGACAAATACTTTTTTCTTATGCATTCCGATGGATCTCAGCATACCGATCTCTCTTGTTCGTTCTAATACTGCCATCAACATGGTATTGATGATCCCAAATAATAACGCAAGCATCATGACTACGGTCATGATTTTAGTAGTCGCGGCCGAGGATTCCTCCATCAAATTGAATTGTGGTGCCACCTCCTTATATGACCTTACAACATCTGAGGTAAAAGAGGCGATTGACATCTTCGATTTATCAAGTAGATCTGTGTCGGATAGTAATACGCCTACTTCATGGGGCTGGTCTACCATCGTTAACCCAGCTAAATCCTCTGTCCTCACATATACTACGCCCTGATTGATAGCTGGTGATTTTGACTTGAAAATACCCTCGACCCGAAAGGATGCTGCGGTAATATCATCGTTTCGATCTTGGAAGGTCAATACTACTTTACTCCTGATCTTGACTTTGAGTTTTTCGGCAAGCTTTTCACTAATTAGAATAGGGTTCCTTTTGAATTTCTCAAAGTAAGTGCCTTTGATCACTTGCGAACTAAGCTGTGAAGTATTCGATTCTCTCAAAGGGTCAATACCGTAGATTTGAACACCCGTGGTAGTTTTTGGAGATGCCATCATGGCATTCACCTTTATTCTATCAGAGTAAGCAATCACCTCATCCAATTTCATCAGTTCCTTCTCCAGCGCACTGAACTCATTCAATGTATGCTTCAGATCAGGCTCCTGTATATATTCTTCACTGTGTACCTGTATATGTGAGAATTCATACTTTACAGCACTTCTGATAAATGCATCTCCAAAACTGTTATAGAATCCGATCATAAAAATTAATGCCCACACACCAACCGTAATCGCCCCAATTACCGTAAAAGACCTTCGTCTTGACCGCCAGATATTTTTCCATGATAGTCGAGTAATCATTCTCTTAACGCTTTCATAATTTTCAATTGTTTGATGTACAGCATAGGATATAGCCCCAATAAAAGCGCAATGAATAACACTACTACACCTTGGCTGTAGAAAACTACCGGTTCTATGGAGAAAGGCAGAATTGCCTCGTATCCAAAACTCTCCATTGCCACTGCCATTTCTCCCGAAAATCTGATTGGATTCAAGTAGAAATATACAATAATAGGAGTTCCCAAAATGAGACCAATGAATACGCCCAAGAAGGTCAACATGATGATCTCCAACGCGACGGTTATCTGAATCTTGGACTTCTTCATCCCTATGGAAGTAAGGATGCCAAACTCATAGGTTCTTTCCTTAGTCATCATCAAAAAGGTTCCCAGAATACCAAAGCCAATGACTGCATACAATATGTAGATCATCACTAGGCCGCCATAATAATCCAACTCTATCCCTTGAACCAATTCCGGCATCATCTCTTCCCAGTTCATCACATTCAAGGACTTGTTTGCTAATTGAGCTGCAACTGAAGCCTGAATCTTTGGGATTGCTTTTGATTCCTCCAATAAAATGGATTGAGAAGTGATAAGCCCTGGTGCTCTATAGAATTCCTGAGCTGTGGTTATATGCATGTAGACAGCTGCTTGATTGAACTCAGGCACGGGAAATTTTAGCATTCCAATGATCGGGTACTTTCCCACTGCATTGACACCATGGTATCCCTGACTTATGAGAACAATTGTATCGCCCAATCCCATCTCCATGTAATCAGCTAAGCCTTGAGCGATCATGACCCCCTCCTTTTGCAGGTATTTTCCAGAAGTCAATTTTTTATCCAGCAAGGTTAATTTAGCCTCCAAATCAGGTTCAATTCCATTTATCATGACCCCTTTGGTGTGATCCTCAAAAGATGCCAAAGCGAATGAAGAGATTCGAGAAACACTCACTACTACTTCATCTTGATCTAACTGCAGTGCACTTAATTCCTCAACATAAAAGGCATTGTCTAAGATCTGATCTTCCCAGAACTCGTCTTGATGAATGGCCAAATGGCCTGTGTAGAACCGGACTGAATTATCAATCATTCTTTCGTACGATCCTAATTGCATTGATTGCATCGTACAGGAAAAAAATACCGCAAAAGCAATTGAGGATGCGGTAATCCAAGTACGTTTTTTATTTCTCCAAACGTTGCGCCAAGCCATGCTAAAATAGAGTCTCATATTCCTGCTACCTTAGTCGTTTTAAGTTTTGAAGTGAAAAGAACTGCTCTTCAATTGCTAGATCAAACTCCATATCCAGGTATATTAAGACCGTTTTCTGATCGGGGTTTTCAGCCGGAATCATTTCCAGGCGAGTGGGAATGGTACGACTTCCCAATTGCTTTATTTCCGACAATTTCATTGTATTGATTAGAAAACCATCCTCGTCATAATACTTGAAAAGCAACTGAAAATAGTTCTCCTTCTCTATGTAGGCTAGAATTCTTCCCCACACAACGGGAGCATCTTCATTTGGAATCAATTCTAGTTTCCATGCAGTGTAACCTTCTATGGTAGTATCACCTAGTAACTTATGCTGATAGTCCTTAACAATCGAAGACTCTCTTACCAAATCATCATTAGTGAAGTCTGACCCCATCCAGCTTTGCATCATCATGGAGGGTGGCATTTTAATTACCCGGTCGATGGTAGGCTGCCAATTCCAAAGCTCCTTCTCTCTTTTGAGAAATCCAGTTCCTGCATCGCGAGCGGGAGATGTTATGAGTGTCAAACTATACTCATTACCTATTGACCAGGTTTTCATTGAAATCTCCCTCGACCAGTTTGGACGAATTATCTCCATTCTCATCTCCCCTTTCGAAGAGTTACCTTTCATCAACTGGTCGGCATTTCTAATGATCTCTTTAGCTGTCTGTCCCCTTGCACCGGTGACTACCAATGCTGATATCATCATCAATCCTAAAAAATGTCTTATGCTCATGTCAGATTATATTTAGCAAAAATCGATTGTCCTACTTCTTCGAGGTAATCTTCGTCCTTTAAGACGTAATACTGCATCCCCATACCTTCCAATAAAGCACCCACTAACAGGGCTTCACCTTTTGGGTCATGGTATCCCATCTGCTCAAACAAGTCCGTCCTCAACACCCTATACCTTTTAGCTTTCCGAAGTGCTACATGATGAATGAATTCAAAATGATGAACTTGTACTGACAAGTTAAGTATCAAAGATCTTCTGCTTGGAAGCATCTCTTAATTCTTAAAATTGTTTCGTACTTCTTGGACTCATTTTATGACTGAATGGTTAGTTAATTAATAAGTTACGGCTTTTTTAGACTTATTCAAGGAACGTTCACCTATTTTCGCACTTCATTGATAAAAGCCGTTTTTGAAATAGCTCAGTTTATGAAGCAGCTTATAGCCGTTCCTCTGACCCTTATATTCTACCTCTGCTTTGCCTTTATCCTGCTATTCTTCCATTTAGTACAGGTGATCAGCTATTACCTACTAGGGTATCATTCACATAAAATATCCGTGGATTGGCTAAATTTTTTTATGATGAATACGCCTAGAATTTTAGGTAGTAAGATTGATGTAAAAGGGATTGATAACCTACCTAAAGAGCAGTCAATCATCATCGTTTCTAATCATCAAAGCATGATGGATATTCCACCCATTATTTGGCTACTTCGAAAACATCATGTGAAGTTCATTGCGAAGAAAGAGTTAAGTAATTGGGTGCCCTCGATATCTTTTAACCTAAAGAAAGGAGGCTCTTTATTGATCGACAGAAAAAAAGGCACCGAAACTGTCCGTCAAATAGCAGACTATGCTCAAAAACTCAAAGAAAAAGGACATTCTGTCTGTATTTTCCCTGAAGGCACAAGGAGTCGAAACGGAAATCTCAAAGAGTTTAAGGCGGGAGGTCTCCAATCACTTGTGACAAACTCAGGAGGGATACCGGTTGTACCTTTTGTGGTTCACGGAAATTATAAAATGTTTTATAAAGGGTTGTTCCCTCTACAAGTCACACAGCCACTCCTTTACGAAATCCTGCCTCCAATTCTAGAAAAGGAGCAAGACGCTAAGACAATAACAGAAACCTGCAGGAATCAGATAAGCACAGCAATGCAGCAAAACGAAGCTACTTGCTGAGTATCTTAACTATCCAAAAAATCAGATAGAGACCTAGACCAGCTCCAAATAAAAGGAAACTAATAACGAACAAAATCCTAACTGTGCCCTCTTTCATGTTGAATTTTTGGCCTAGCCAACCTGAAACACCAAATATCATATAGTAAGAAGTTTGATTGGACTCAAGATACCAAAGACTTTTTATAAGATCATGAGGGTAGACCGGATTTCAATTCTAGTACTGTGATTTCAGGCAGTATACCAACTCGGCCGGGATATCCAATAAATCCAAAGCCTCGATTAACGTACAAATACTGATTCTCTTCTTGATATAGATCAGCCCATTGCTTGTAAACATATTGGGAAGGACTCCATCTAAAATCACCGATCTCAATGCCGAATTGCATTCCATGTGTATGACCTGCAAGCATCAGGTCTACGTCCCTGTATTGAGGTCTTACCTGGGCGTCCCAATGACTGGGGTCATGCGACATGAGTAATTTGAAAGCTTGCTCTTCTGTTCCCTGAACGGTTTTCTCCATGTCACCATATTTCGAAAACCTACCAGCACCCCAGTTCTCAATGCCCATTAATGCAAATGAATCTCCATCTACCTTTATAATTCTGTTCTCATTTAACAAGATATCCCACCCCATGTATCGATGCATATCCTGGAGATTTTTTACATCCTGAAGTTTTGCCTGATTTGTACCCCAGCCTCTGTAATCTCCGTAATCATGATTCCCCATGGTTGAAAAAGTACCTAGCGGTGCCTTGGCTTTCTTGAATATATCTAAATAAGGTTTCGCCTCGCTGCTTTCATTATTTACAAGGTCTCCGGTAAAAAGTACTAGATCCGGTTTCTGTTGGTTGATGATATCTACACCTCCAGCTACTGCTGTTTTGTTAAAGAAGCTTCCGGTATGTATGTCCGATATCTGAACTATTCGGATTCCATCAAATGCCTTTGGTAAATTGGGGAAGGAAAGTACTTTTTTACGTATCCGGTAATCATGAGCACCTGAAAGTATCCCAAAAGATAACGTCGTCAAAGGGACTGCTCCTGCGATAAGAGCAGCTTTACCCATGAACTCAGACCTACCCGGATCTTTAGGAGACACAGTACTCTGAAAAAATTGAGCAAGATAGGATATTCCCCTTCGTAAATCATCTCCTACCAAAACCAATGATGCAAATAGCTTTCCAATAAGATTAATAAAGAAAAAAGAGGTGATAAACGTCCTGATTCCCTTTAAAGCAACGGGGTCTAGCTGGTTGTAAACTATAATACCTATTAGAGCAAAGACGGAGACAGCCCAATAAAGGATGTAGACAATTCTTCGAGAAACATCGCTACTTTCCGTAGCTAGGGATCGAACGACTTGAAATACATAGTAGTCTAATGCTATGTAAATCAACAAGAAAAAAAAGAGGAAGTAAATTCTGCTCATCGTAATATTTAATGACAAAGAGCGACCAATGGTCGCTCTTTGTTACTATCTGGTTATTAGCTGATGCCTAATCGACGGTTTATTTGGGCAAAAAACAAGTACATGATCGGTACAATAATTAACGTCAGAAAGGTAGCGAAAGTCAGTCCAAATATGATAGTCCAGGACATCGGCCCCCAGAAGATCACATTGTCACCTCCCATGTAGAAATTCGGGTTGTAACTGGAAAATAAACCGATAAAATCAATGTTTATTCCAACTGCCAAGGGTATTAAACCCAGAATGGTGGTGATTGCAGTCAAGAGAACTGGCCTAAGACGTGTCTTACCCGCCTCAATGATAGATTGAATCACCTCCTCGAAAGGCAATAATTCTCCACCCTGCTGCTCTCTCTTTCTGGCCCGACTCAACTCAATAAAATCAATCAAAACAATTGCGTTATTTACCACAATACCTGCCAACGAAATAATACCGATCATCGTCATGATCACAACAAAATCCATATTGAATATCACTAATCCTAAGAATACCCCGATAGTACTTAGTAACACGGAGGTCATGATGATAAAAGGGGTTGTGATCTTATTGAATTGCGACACAATAATTAAGAAGATCAGGAAAACAGCCAATAGTAAGGCTCCACTCAAAAACTCCATTTCCTGAGCCTGCTCCTCTTGCTCACCGCCAAATTTGTAGTAGTAACCGGGTGGCATCTCAAAGTCAGCTAACAATACTTTAATTTGATTATTTATCTCTGTTGGATTGTAACCATTCAATACATTACTACTGATTGAAACCACTCTATCTAGGTCTTTTCTTTTCACCGAACCATAAGTTGTGCTAAGCTCAGCATTTGCTACGGAACTGATTGGCACCTGATGCATTTTACCCGATGTCTGATCTCTAAATGTAATACTCTTATTCATTAAAGCATCGACATCGTAACGGTACTGATCGGCTAATCGAAGCTGAATTTCATAATCATCTTCGCCCATTTTGAACTTTGAAATCTCTTTACCGAACAAAGAGGTTCGGACCTCATTGGCGACGGTATATGTAGATAATCCAAATCTTCTTGCCTTCTCTCTGTCTATGTCTACCACCATTTCCGGCTTTCCTGTCTCTAAATCAGACTTTAGCTTTTCAATTCCGTCGATTCCAGACTCATTAATAAAGCCCATCATACGCTCAGTCAAATTAATCACCTCCGCATATTCTGGTCCTGAGATCTCCACATTAATTGGCTTACCAACTGGCGGCCCATTTGAATCTTTATCTACAGTAATTGCGACACCAGGGTAAGGCGCCACTTTTTCGCGAATCTGCTCCATAATGTCACTGGTAAATACCCAATCCTCTGTAGCCGGATCCCTGCGGTATTTATATTCGACAAAATTGACCGTAATACGTGCTTTGTGAGGAGTAGCGTTTTGCCCCACCGCACTAGGATCGTTTGGATCTGCTGTATCTTCACCTACCTTGGTAATCACCGATTCTACCAAATACATGTAAGGGTCTACAATATCCATTACCTCCTGTTCGACTTTTTCGGCAAACTCATTGGTTTTTTCAATATCTGTGCCGAGAGGTAATTCAATAAAAACGTTTACATATTTCGGCTCATTGATGGGAAAGAAGATCACGTTTGGAGGAAAAATCCCCATCAGACCAAATGACATGATGAACAAAACAACTGTGCTCCCAAAGAAGACAACAGGTCTCTTACCTGCTAAAGCAAACGTCAGCGTCTTTGCATAGATGTTCTCTATCGAAGGTAATATGTTGGACTGAAACCTTCTCGATAGAGGATCAAGCACAAACACATTGAACACTATTAGAAGTCCCAATAAGATAAATACATTACCTAAAGCTTTTACTTTTGCCACTAAAAAGACCCCTCCAGCGACAAGAAGAATAACGACATTTCTCCACATCTTTTGGGTGCTTAATTTCACGCTTCCGTCTTGTACTTTCATGAAACTAGAGATCAAGACCGGGTTGATCACTAAGGCCACAAAAAGTGATGACGTCAGCGTAATGATCAACCCTATCGGCAGGTAACGCATGAATTGACCCATCAAGCCCGGCCAAATGGCTAACGGAAGGAACGCTGCAAGTGTCGTAGCAGTCGATGAAATGATCGGTAATGCTACTTCTCCGACACCTCTTCGCGTGGCCACCATTGGACTCAGACCATCCTCCATTAATCGATACACGTTTTCTACGACCACAATACCATTATCCACCAACATTCCAAGTGCCATAATCAATGAGAATAACACCATCATATTGATGGTGATATCAAAAACGCCAAGGATGTTAAAAGCAATAAACATGGACAGTGGAATCGCGATTCCTACAAACAATGCATTTCTGGTTCCTAGAAAAAATAGAAGGACCAATACCACTAGGATAACACCCGAAATGATATTATTCTCCAAGTCACTTACCATCTGTCTTACAAAAGAAGATTGATCGTTTGTTCTCGTCACCTGAAGATCCTCTGGGAACGCAGTAATCACCTTCTCTAGGGCAACATTGATTTTATCTGTTGCATTCAACATGTTTTCACCCGAGCGCTTGATAACATCCACAGACACAACTGGTTTCTGCATGAGTCTTGCATAACTCTCTTTCTCCTTATAAGTGAAAGATATTTCTGCTACATCACGCAAATACACGATATTACCCTTTTCAGCCTTTATGACAATGTCATTCATTTGCTCAGGAGACTCAAATTCTCCTATCACACTGATGGTTCTTCTCAATCCATCATCCAAGATGTTACCTCCGGAAAGTGTCACATTCTCAGCACTCACCGCATTTTCTATGTCACTGAAAGTGACGTTTCGAGCTTCCATCTCGTAAGGATTCACCTTGATCTGTACTTCTTTCTCTTCAACCCCGCGTATTTCAACCTTAGAGATCTCTGTGATTTTCTCAATTTCCTCTTCCAATATTTCAGCATACTCTTCAAGCTCCTCAACTGAATAATCACCACTAAGATTAATATTCATAATGGGAAACTCTGAAAGGTTCAATTCGAATACATTAGGGTCTTGAGGGAGATCAGCCGGCAAGCCTTGTTTTGACCTATCTACCGCATCTTTCACTTTCTGTAGCGCATCATCTATCTCCGTCTCCGCCGTAAACTCTGCAATAATGGTAGAATAATCCTGAACAGAAGTAGACTTAATTTCTTCTATATCTGAAATCGTATTTAGCTCTCTTTCAATGGGCCTTGTAACAAGATTCTCTATATCCAACGGTGAGTTGCCCGGGAAAGGCGTACCAATGTAAACAATCGGCTGCTCGATCTCAGGATAGCTATCTTTTGGCAAGGCCTGATACGTGGTAATTCCCAACACCACGATTAAAATCGTAAGGAAGTAGACCGTATTCTTATTCCTCAGTGCAAATGAGGTTAAGCCAAACTCTTTGTCGATTCTCTCTTCTTTTTTTTCGATATTCTTTGAAGACATAAGTGAGTTAGTTTAGTTAGAGGTAATTAAAGAGAGGCTAGTTTAATCTCTGTCCCTTCATTCACATCCCTGTATCCTTTTTCTATGATTTGATCACCGGTCGTTAATCCGGCAAGTATCTCTGTTTTGCTATTAAATGAAAGACCAGTTTGCACTCTTCTTTTTAGGGCAACAGTTTTTCCTTCTGCACTGCCAGCAACGTAAACATACTTCCCTGAAGCATCTGTTTGAATTAATTTAGTTGGCACTGTTATCGCAGCTTCATTTGCATAATCTACCAGTTTTAAAATTGCTACCTGATTAGGTTGAAAAAAGCCTGCCTCGTTCGTAGGTAAGGCGACTTCAATTGTAAATGTTCTATTTTGGTTATTAATTACTTTGCTCACACTTGTAATTGTCGCTTTGTAGCTTTTATCCTGCACTGGGAAATAGACCGTAGCGATGTCTCCCTGCTGAAATTTACCCAGGAACGCTTCTGAAACATCTGACATGATGTACATCTCATCCGGATTTACTACTCTAATCAATGGAACACCAGGCTGTGCCATCTCTCCCACCTTTACAATTACGTCATCCACGGTACCGGCAAAGGGTGCTTTTACCTCAAATTGTTTCAACTGAGTTTTAAGAGTTGCTAACCGCTTTTGTAAAGCGTCCCTGTTATTTTTTGCTTGTAGATACTGTATTTCCGTTCCAATTTTCTGATCCCAAAGGTTTTTCTGACGAACAAATACTGCTTCAGCCAACTCCAGAGAAGTTTCGACCTCGCTAATATTATCTGCAATCAAATCAGCATCCAGAAAAACCAGCTTAGTTCCAGCTTTTACTGTCTGCCCTTCTTCTACACTGATCTTTTCCACTCTGCCCATGGTTTCTGCTGAAACCAATACATTTTTTCTGCTTTGCACTGTCCCTCTTACCTCTACTTCGTGGGTAAAATTGGTCGCATCGAGCGGCATGGTTGCAACCAGTACCTCCGTGGTTTTTACCTCATTCATCTCACCTGATGCCATCAGTTCACCTTCCAGAGCTTTAATTTTTAATTCAATTTCTCTTCTTTCAGCCTTTAAGCTCTCCAGCTCCACCTTCTTTGAATCTGCTGTGCATGACACTAAGAATATAGCGTATAGTGTCAATAAGGTTATTTGAAAAATCTTAGTCATGATTTGATTAATTTAATAATGTGCCCAATGCTTTTTTAAGTTCTAATTGTGCGATGATTGCGTTATACAGCGCTGAATAATAATTAGTTTGTGCTTCCTTGAAGGACGTATTTGCTTCGATCACCTCAAGGTTACTCCCCACTCCTTCTTCGTATTTTATTTTAGCAATGTTGTAGATCTCTTCAGCCAGGTCTTTATTTTCTGTTTGGACCGATAGTTGTTTCAGTGCGTTGTCTTGATCTATGCCTGACTGCTGTATTTCTAATTCAATTTGCTTCTCTAAGGCAACAAAGCCGTTCTCTAATTTCTGAAGTTCCAGTTTTTCCTGCTGGATTTGAAAATTCCGCTGAAGCCCGGTAAAGATGCTCCAGTTTAGACTTAGGCCAACTGACGAGTAATCGTACCATCCATCTACTCCAATTTGATCTTCTACCTCGGTAAAACTGGAATTGGCTTGAAAAAGCCCATTAAAATCCGGCGATTGTGTAGATCGCCCAAGTGTAGCAAAAGCAGCAATTGTAGGTAATCCCTCAGCATATTTATTTTTTATATTAAGCTGTTGCAGTTTTCTATTTGCTTCAAATACCTGGTAATCAGGTCTAACATTATAGGACCAATCACCTTGTTCCGGCAGGTCAAAAGCTTCAACCATCACATCTGCCAGTTCTCCTGAAACCTGGAATGGGCGATCAAAAGGATAATTCATCTGCAACATCAAAAGCCTAACAGACAGCTTCTCCATATTGGCTAGATTGAGTTGCTCGGTTTTGAGATTATTGAGCGTGACCTTTAACCTGTCCGCATCAATCTTCTCAGCAAATCCATTTTCAACTAATGCCTGTGTGTTGAACAGCAAGGTATCGACCCTGTCAATATTCGATTGAATCAATTTCTCCTGCTCTCGCATAATCAGCAAATTATAGTAAGCCTTCGACACGTTTAAGACAATCTCCTCCTTGGTCTGATTCGCTTGTCGCACGGATAAATCCTTGTACGCGTTAGAAGCCTGTAAGCCGACCAGGTACGAGCCGTTAAAAATCAGCTGCTGAACACTCAGCTTGGCATCACCGGCAGATTGCAATTGAAAAAAGTTCTTTGCCGCAAACACATCTCCTGGCTGTATTCCTAATTGACTTGCCGTGGCAGCATCTACTCCAAAAGGTGAACCCGGCTGATACGTACCAAAAAACCTGGCAAGTGTAGGACTGTGCTGTAAGCCAACTGATCCAGTAATTTGTGGAAGTCCGATCCCTATGGTTTCTTTCACCTTAGCAACTGCTATCTCTTGATCTAGTATTGCATTTTGCATGGTCACCGCATTAAGAGCAGCATAATCGATGCATTCCTCCAGATTAAATACCTGCTTCTCCTGGGCAAAAACTCCTCTCAAGGAGAACAGGATCATAAAGGATATTAGAAAAAATTTCATGTGTTTAGTTTATCTCTTCTTCAGTTTTAAAATTCATATAAAGCTTCCTTCCTGATTCAGTTACCAATCCAAAAACGAAATGCTCAAACAATTGCATTTGTACGTGCGTGAACTCAAACTGATCAGACGGAAAGAGTCGACCATCAAACATGTGCTCTACTTGCTCCATTCTAAAGGTGGCGATCACAAGTGGGTCGATTTCCTGGCGATAGTATCCTTCTTTAATCCCACGTTTAAGGTTATCCTCTATATTTCCCCGAATAAACTGCGTTTTGAATTCGTTGAATAGCTGAAAAGCAGTCGGATAATATTTTCTCAAATCATGTAAGGTGGTTGGATTAATACTTTTAAGGTTCTTACGGATACATCCTGATATCTGAAAGATCTCGTGGATGGCATTAGCCGCATGTGCTGCAATAGATGAAAACTCGATCGCTTCGGCATCTAAATGATTCTGCACCACCTCTTTGACTAGATGCTCTTTATTATCAAAAAACTGGTAAATCGTCTTTTTAGAAATCGATACTTCCCTGGCCACATCTTCCATTGTAACGCTTCGTACTCCGAGCCTCATAAAAAGCTCATTTGCGCTTGCCACAATTTTCTCTTTTATCTCTGTCAATACTTTCTAGTTGCTCTACCTTAACAGTCTCTAAGAACTGTGGAAACTCTCAAAGCTTCTACAGTTTCCATAGTTTCCAAACGTACTATTGTTTGAATGGTTCGATGTTTTGAGAAAAAAAATGAAAAAATATTTTGCAAATGTTTGAAATAGATGCCCAGTATTTCGCACCTCTCAAATAAGCTGTATTACGAAAAACATGGTTCTGGTGAAAAGGTAATCCTACTATTTCATGGTTTTGGGCAAAGCTTAGATGTGCTTATCCCAATTGTACAGGCACAACCCAATGCTTACACCTACTACCTTTTTGATGCTCCATATCATGGTAAAAGCGCAAGAAGAAATAGCAAATTTTCAGTTTCTGAATGGGTGGAGTTATTTCAACAATTTTTAGATAGTAAAGGTGTACAGAAATTTAGTCTTGTAGGATACAGCTTGGGAGGACGTTTTGCACTTACAACCTCATACTTCTTTACGCCACAAATCAATCAGCTCTTTTTGGTAGCTCCAGACGGTATTTATAAAAACAGATGGTATAAGCTTGGGACCGGTATCGGAAAATTTACCTTCGAATACCTAATGAAAAACCCTACCATCTTTTTTAAAATATTGGATAAGATGGATGGCAAGAGCTGGGTTCATCCCTCTTTAATCAAATTTGCAAGGCAAGAGCTCGGTCCTAAGGAAAACCGAATTCGTGTATATCAATCTTGGGTTTACTTGAAACCTTTAGGCATTAAGAAGTCCTCGTTAGTCAAAAGATTTAATGAACATCAGCTAAAAATAGCAGTTTTGCTGGGAAGCAAAGACAATATTATTTCCCCAAAAAGACTGGTACCCCTATTCAAAAAAATACCCACGGCAACGATAGAAATCCAACCCTTAAAGCATCATCAGCTAGTAGAAGAAATGATGCATTGGATAAAATGATTGGAGGTTGAGATAATGCCTTGAAAAAATTTATTTTTGCGCTTCTATTTCATACTTCCTTTCTATGATTCAATTCTTTAAAAGTGATGCAAATGCCATCATAGCTGTTGGGACTCCAAATCCTTTGGACAAAAGTCAAATAGATAAATTGATCTGGTTATTCTCAGGTAGTCAGCCTCTTGAAGGCAAAGCACTTTCATCAAAGTATATTGGACCTAGAAAAGAAATGGTTACGCCCTGGAGTACGAATGCCACTGACATAGCACATAATGCCGGTATCACAGATATTTTCAGGGTAGAAACCTATCTACTGGAAGAAGACACCGCCGCTTTTGATCCAATGCTGCAGCAAGTTTATGAAGGCCTGGATCAATCACTGTTTACGCTAAACCACGACGCGACTCCAATCGAGCATATTAGAGACATTGACTCCTACAACAAGGAGCAGGGCCTTGCCTTAAGTGATGAAGAAATATCTTATTTGAATAAAGTTTCAGAGGAAATCGGTAGGCTATTGACAGACTCCGAAGTTTTCGGCTTTTCACAAATCAATTCAGAGCATTGTCGTCACAAAATATTTAACGGAACCTTCATCATCGACGGAGAAGAACAAGAGCGCTCTCTATTTCAGTGGATCAAGAAGACCTCTCAAGAACACCCAAACTACCTTGTCTCTGCTTATAAAGACAATGTAGCCTTCATCCAAGGTCCAGAGGTAGAGCAATTTTCTCCTCGTACTCAAGACAAACCGGATTGGTTTGATACAAGTGTTTTCGAATCTGTGATTTCGCTTAAAGCCGAAACACACAACTTTCCCACAACTGTCGAGCCCTTCAACGGCGCTGCAACTGGTTCAGGCGGGGAAATCAGGGACCGCATGGCCGGTGGACAGGGAAGCATTCCTTTAGCAGGCACTGCTGTTTACATGACCTCCTATTCGAGACAAGGTGAAAACAAATCTTGGGAAAACCCAGCAAGAAAATGGCTGTATCAAACACCGCAAGAGATTCTTACAAAGGCCTCCAATGGCGCGAGTGATTACGGGAATAAATTTGGACAGCCCCTAATTTGTGGCAGCGTACTGACGTTCGAGCATGAGGAATCTGGTAAAAAATACGGCTTTGATAAAGTCATCATGTTAGCCGGAGGCGTTGGGTATGGTAAGAAGTCCGAAGCGCAGAAGAAAAAGGTGACGGCTGGTGAGAAAATTGTGGTCATGGGTGGTGACAATTACCGTATCGGAATGGGTGGTGGAGCGGTATCTTCTGTAGATACGGGAGCTTTTGATCAGTCCTTAGAGTTAAACGCTGTGCAGCGCTCAAATCCTGAGATGCAAAAGCGAGTAGCCAATGCCGTGCGGTCAATGGTAGAGTTACCCGAAAACACCATCACGTCAATCCATGATCACGGAGCTGGGGGGCACCTCAACTGTTTATCTGAACTAGTGGAAGACACTGGGGGAAGGATTGATATCAACAAATTGCCGGTTGGTGATGAAACACTTTCTTCTAAAGAAGTACTTGGTAATGAATCACAAGAACGCATGGGCCTTGTGATGAATGAAAAAGACTTAGACTACCTCAAAAGAGTAGCCGAACGAGAAAGGGCACCACTTTATGAAGTAGGAACTGCTACGGATGATTTCAATCTTAGCTTTACGTCCGAAGAAGAGAATAAGCCATTCGACCTAAAGCTTCACCATTTATTCGGGTCGTCTCCAAAAACTGTTTTGGAAGACACGACCTCTGTTTCGTCTTTTAACTCCATTGCATATGATACATCTAAAATAGCACAATACCTACACGATGTACTGCAGCTTGAAGCGGTGGCATGTAAAGACTGGTTAACAAATAAAGTAGATCGATGCGTTACGGGACGTGTCGCTACCCAACAGACGTGTGGCGAGCTGCAATTACCACTGAACAACGTGGGTGTGATGGCATTAGACTTCCATTCCAAGAAGGGAATAGCTACATCTATCGGACATGCACCTGTACCGTCTCTGGTAGATCCTGAAAAAGGCTCACGATTGGCTATAACAGAAGCACTTGCCAATCTTATATGGGCGCCTTTGACACATGGACTTAAAGGTGTTTCATTAAGTGCTAACTGGATGTGGCCTGCCAAAAATGAAGGTGAAAATGCCAGGCTCTATGCTGCAGTAAAAGCTCTAAGTGATTTTGCATGTGAATTAGGTATCAATATCCCAACAGGAAAGGATTCCATGTCAATGACGCAGAAGTACCCCAATGGAGAAAAAGTCTATGCTCCCGGCACTGTCATCATCAGTAGCGTTGGCGAAGTAAGCAATGTCAATCATACTGTTTCCCCAGATATTGATTCTGAACAAGTAGGTTCAAAAGTCATTTATGTTGACTTTTCCGGAGGCGCATTCGAACTAGGTGGTTCTTCTTTTGCTCAGACCATTGAAAAAGTAGGAACTCAAACTCCCGACGCCAATGCAGCATTGATCATCAAAACCTTTGAATCAATTCAAGCTGTCATAAAAGAACAAAAGGTGATGGCGGGACATGATGTCTCTGGAGGTGGTTTGATTACCACACTCCTGGAGATGAACTTCCCAAATACACAAGGTGGATTTTCTATAGACTTATCTGCTTTTGAGGGTGATCCTGTATCTGTCTTATTTTCAGAGAAACCAGCGCTCATTCTACAAGGGAACGAGGATTTAGTAGAGATCCTTGAAGCTAAGAAAGTATCATACCAATTAATTGGAGAAGTAATTACCGATCGAAGATTAGATATCAAGAAGGCAGATTGGAACTATTCTGTAGACATCGATAAAGCGAGAGACGATTGGTTTGAGCCATCCTACCAGATGGATAAGAAACAAACAGCCCAAGATGTAGCCAAAACGAGAAAAGAAAATAGGTTTAAGCAGCCACTCACATATCAATTTCCAAAGCAGTTCACAGGCACAGCTGAAACTCTCGGTCTAAATTTTAAAAGAAAAACAAAATCGGGAATTAAAGCAGCAATTATTCGCGAGCAGGGTGTGAACAGCGACAGAGAGATGGCTTACGCATTATGGCTGGCAGGTTTCGATGTAAAAGACGTACATATGACCGATCTTATTTCAGGACGAGAAGATCTCTCATCCGTCAATATGATTGTGTTTGTGGGTGGTTTTTCAAATTCTGATGTCTTAGGATCAGCAAAAGGTTGGGCAGGCTCCTTCCTGTTTAACGAAAAAGCAAAAGCAGCACTGGCTGCGTTCTATGCCAGAGAAGATACATTGAGTTTAGGCGTTTGTAACGGCTGTCAGCTCATGATGGAATTAGGTTTAATTCAACCCGAGAAAGGCGATGAGCATCCTAAGATGCATCATAATGTCTCTCAAAAATTTGAGTGTGGGTTCGTTTCTGTAGATATTCATCCAAGTCCATCCATCATGCTTAATGGAATGGAAAATAGCACGCTTGGAATATGGCTTGCACACGGGGAAGGAAAATTTGAGTTAAAAGGCACCGAAGGAGACTATCACATTCCTGTAAAATATTCTTACTCAGAGTTTCCAAATAATGCCAATGGTAGTGATTTTGATACGGCCGCAGTATGCTCTGCAGATGGCAGGCACCTTGCGATCATGCCACACCTGGAGCGATCACTATTTCCATGGAACTGGGGACATAAAAAAGGACTAGAGTTGGCCGAGATTTCCCCATGGATGGAGCCGTTTACAAATGCCTTTAATTGGGTTAAGAACAAAACAGCATGATAAAATTTCCACAAATGGGATTAGTTTTTTCATACGTCCTTTTCATATTTTGAAAATACTCCTATTTTTGCACTCCTTTAAGCTCAAAGCCTGTTAGGCAGCCGCTTAAACTGGCCTATGGTGTAACTGGCAACACGTCTGATTTTGGTTCAGAAGAGTCTAGGTTCGAGCCCTAGTAGGCCAACTTTAAATCCCGGTGCCTGTACAAATTGAGACCGGGGTTTGTTAGTCAGATTGACATGTCTACGGTAAAAATATTTTCAGGGAAAGGAACTGTGGCTTTAGCGGAAAAAATCGCTAAACTTTACGATGCTCCTCTGGGCTCTATTTCTTCCCAGAAATTTAGTGATGGAGAATTACATGTCAGTTTCAATGAATCCGTACGTGGTTGCGACGTTTTCTTGATACAGTCCACCAATCCCCCCTCCGAGAATATAATGGAGCTCCTGTTAATGATAGATGCTGCCAAGAGAGCTTCAGCAAAATACATCACGGTCGTCATTCCCTACTTTGGATACGCAAGACAAGATCGAAAGGATAAGCCCAGGGTCGCTATCGCATCAAAATTAATGGCAAACATCCTGATGGCAGCAGGAGCGAATCGTTTGATGACGATGGACCTTCACGCTGGTCAGATACAAGGTTTCTTTGATATTCCGGTAGACCATTTGGACGGCACAGCTATTTTTGTTCCGTACGTGCGTCAATTGAATTTGGATAACCTGGTATTTGCATCACCAGACGTGGGAGGTAGCGCACGCGCTCGCCGATATGCTAAACATTTCAGCGCTAACATGGTAATCTGTGATAAACACAGAAAGAGAGCAAATGAAATCGCTTCAATGCAAGTAATCGGGGATGTCGCAGGTGCCGATGTAATCCTCATTGATGACCTGATCGACACAGGCGGCACGCTATGTAAAGCAGCAGGAATTATCAAAGAGAAGGGAGCTAACTCCGTAAGGGCAATCTGTACCCACGGGGTACTATCAGGTAAAGCATACGAAAATATTGAAGCTTCTGAGTTGGAAGAATTGGTCATTGCTGACACTATCCTTCCCAGGCAGCAAAGTGAAAAAATAAAGGTATTGACTGTGGCAGATCTCTTTGCGAAAGGGATCAGAAGAATCCATAGTCATGAGTCTATAAGCGAATTATTTATTTAATAACTATATCTATTTATGAAAACTGTTGAGGTTATAGGGTTTAAAAGAGCAAATCTCGGCAAATCTGAATCTAAAAGATTGAGAGCCGAAGGTTACGCCCCCTGCGTCGTGTATGGAACAGGTGAACAGATCCACTTCTATGCACCAATGATTCTTTTCAAAGACTTGCTTTACACACCTGAAGCGAGGTTTGTTGAGTTGAACATCGAAGGTGACATCAGAAAAGCAATTGTTCAGGATGCTCAATTTCACCCGGTAAGTGAAATGATTCTTCATGTTGATTTCCTTGAATTGGCCGATGATAAGCCAATAAAGATGGCAATTCCTGTAAGAACTACCGGTAACTCTGTCGGGGTACAGAACGGTGGGAAGCTGATAATGAAAAAAAGACACCTTGATGTAAAAGCACTTCCAAAAGACATGCCTGAGTTCATTGAAGTGGATGTCTCGAATTTGAAGCTTGGAAAATCCACAAAAGTAGGTGCACTATCTCCTGAGGGTTTCGAAATTTTGAACAGCCCATTGGTAACCATTGCATCCGTAGAAGTACCTCGAGCAATGAGAGGTAAAGGTGAAGATGAGGAGCTTGAAGAAGATGGAGGAGCAGAAGCAGAGGCAGAAGCTTAATTCCCAACTTGCAACTAAATATGAAAGTCTCAGTCATTCACTGAGACTTTTTTTTATGTTACATCTTGACAAGAACGACAGTTGAATAGATTTGCGCATCGCAAGACCACATTGAGATGAAATACCTATTGGTAGGACTTGGAAACATAGGTCCTGAATATGAGCTCACCCGACATAATATCGGATTCCTCATATTGGATCGATTAGCCGATCAGTATGAATGTACAAAGTGGGAACAATCACGCCATGCCTTCAAGTCGGAATTAACATATAAAAGCAGAACTATACACCTTATCAAACCAACTACTTATATGAACTTAAGTGGAAAGGCAGTCACTTATTGGCAACAAGAGCTCAAAATAGAGAAGGAAAATACCTTGGTTATCACCGATGATTTAGCTCTTGATTATGGTGTTATAAGAATGCGAAAAAAGGGATCTGCTGGAGGCCATAATGGACTAAAAAATATCGAACAATTGACGGGTGGACAAAACTACCCTCGCTTACGTTTTGGCGTAGGGGACGCTTTTGTAAAAGGTCATCAGGTTGATTATGTCCTCTCTCCTTTTTCAAAAACTGAAATGGATGAATTGGTTCTGCATATGGATAAAGCTGTTGATGCTTCTCTAGCATTCTGTACCCTTGGTATTGACAGAGCCATGAATCAATTCAATGGATAAGGAGTACCTGTTCAGAAGCACGAGAATTGGTTTCAGAAACTGGATAGAGGAAGACCTGAAGCCGTTTATAGACATGAACGCCTCTGACAAGGTCATGCACTATTTTCCAACGACTTTGTCAGGTGAAGAAACAAAGTTGGTTTACGACAGAATACAACGCCATTTTCAGAAACATGAATACGGTTTCTATGCTGTGGATGATATTTCAACAGGAAAGTGGATGGGCTTCATTGGATTTCAACATGTAAGATTTGAAGCTTCATTTTCACCGGCAATTGAAATTGGCTATCGCCTGTTACCTCAATACTGGGGAAAGGGAATTGGTACCGAAGGAGGTCTAGCTTGCCTAAAGTATGCCAAGGAACATCTTGATTTTGACCAGGTAGTATCCTTCACTGCAAGAGTCAACCTTCCCTCACAGCATGTGATGGAGAAAATAGGATTAATTTTTCGGTATGAATTTGATCATCCCTTAGTGCGAAAGGATGATCCATTACGTAAACACGTGCTCTATCAAAAAACACTAAAAAAATGACAGGAAAGAAAATCACGTTAGGTATTCAAATTGTCCCAAAATCAATGAATAAAAGCACATACGAACTAGTGGATGCCGCTATTGATGTCATCATAAAATCAGGTATAAAGCACCAGCTCACTCCTTTCGAAACGGTGATGGAAGGCACATACGAAGAACTCATGATGATCTCAGAAATTGCACAAAAGGCTGTGTTGGAAGCAGGTGCAGAAGAATGCTTAGTCTACTACCGGATCCACTACAGAAAAACAGAGGACGTAACCTTCAAAGAAAAAAGGTTGAATAGGTAAGCCTGTCTATCCGTTTTTTTGATTCAACTGGTCTAATAATTCATCTACCTTAGCATTGAGCGCATCTACTTTTGCCTCCAATGCATCGTTGTTGTCCATGGTCATCTCATCAACAAAAATGGCATTCACAATGGATATACCAAAAACACCTCCGGTCAATACGATCGTAAGAAAATAGATTCTCGTAAGAAAGGGAGTCCAAAATTGTCCTTCCATATTTTCCACAATCGTGGCCGGTATCTCATTCCAACCTTCCACTGTGAATATTTGAAAGATCGAATAAAACGCAAGCAAAGGATTTGCAAAGAACTCAGGCGCAACGTCATGAAAGAAATAACTACTAAGTACAGCCAATAGCAAATTATATATAAGCAATACAATTAGAACAAACACGGAAGCCCTTGCAGCTCGCTGGATTCCCAGCAGCATCCCAGATATATTGGGAATGAACCGTAGAAATCTCAAAATTCTCATCACTCTTAACAGCCTAAAGACCAGCAGATAGGAAATATCAGGCAACGTGATAAACAACTCCAATATAGATGGCAGCGAAATAAGGACCAGAATGAAATCAAATCGGTTCCATGAACTACCAATGTACCCTTTCCAGCCATTATGGTAGATCTTGATCAGCATCTCCGCCAGGAAGAAAAACGTGAAAAAATGATCGATCCTGTCCAGTAACCTTACATCATGTAGCTGAGGGAAACCCATTGCAAAAAGCAAAATGGAATTCGCTACTATAACGTAGATTATGATAATCTCATTAAGGAATATTTTACGAAGCATACCACATACAATTTCGAGTTGCTAAAATATAAAATAGATGGCGATCACTCCCTTACTAAAAAGTGTTTTTCATCAACCGATATTATTTCTGTCTGAGCAGGCGTTGAAAGATTCAATCCTCCTACTTTTGGCATATGTGTAAAACATCTGTTCTTCTTGCTGCACTTGCATTTTTCAACATAATCTCTGTGATTGCTCAACCTTCAGTTGATCAATCACAAATTGATCGATTTGTGGATCGTCATGCAATGATCTACAAAGTTTCAACTGATGAAATCAGATCCATCTTAGCGAAAGCAGAATTAAAAGCAGATATCATTGAAAAAATGGAGCGGCCTGCTGAAAAAAGAATGACATGGGAGCGGTATCGTAAGATCTTCATTACGGAGGAACGAATAGCAGCCGGAGTTGAGTTTTGGAAAGAGCATGAAACGACCTTAGTGAATGTGAGCTATCAGACAGGTGTTCCCATTCACATCATTTTGGGCATTATCGGCGTAGAGACCTATTTTGGGAGAATCAAAGGATCCTATAACGTCTTGGACGCCCTGTATACTTTGTCATTTGCATTTCCAAGAAGATCTAAATACTTCCAGTCTGAGTTAGATGAATTTCTCGCTCTTTCCAGAAAAGAAAACTTGGATTTGTACACGACAAAAGGCTCCTATGCGGGTGCCATGGGCTATTGTCAATTTATGCCCAGCAGCTATCGCGCTTATGCTAAAAGCTACGATGAAGGAGGTACAAAAGATCTGGTAAATTCACCTGAAGATGCCATTGCCAGTGTTGCTAACTATCTCAAAGTACATGGCTGGAAAAAGGGGGAAGCAGTTGCCTTCATCGCGGAAAATTCTGAAGCTAAACTGTCAACAAAGCAATCATTAAAACCTAAGCAGACCATTGCCTACTATAAGAACTTGGGATTTGAGCCAAGTTACTCTATTAATGAACAAACTAAGGCAACTCTTCAAAAAATGGAAATAGAAACGGGTGACGAGTATTGGTTCGGTTTACAGAACTTCTACGTCATCACCCGCTACAATCATAGTCACTTATATGCGCTGGCAGTTTATCAGCTAGCGGAGGCTATTAAAGAAAATCGTGGTTGAATTTAACTTATCGTTGCTCCATTTTCAGATTCATCACCAGGGGTAACAGACTTAAGCGATCCGTCCTCATTTTCAGCAAAAAGCAACATACCCTGTGACTCAACACCCATTATTTTCCTAGGTGCGAGATTTGCCAGAACGGTAACTTTTTTTCCAACCATCTCTTCCGGAGTGAAATGTTTGGCAATCCCGCTCACAATAGTTCGCTTGTCTATTCCGGTATCAACAGTAAATTTCAACAGCTTATTTGATTTTGGAACGGGCTCCGCTGTCAGGATCTCTCCTACTCTAAGATCCATTTTCATAAAATCATCATATGTCATCACCTCTTTCTGAGGTGTTGCATTTTTACTGGTTTCCATTGCTTGTTTTGTCGATTGAAGTTTGTTTACCTGTGCCTCGATCGTGGCGTCTTCTATTTTTTCAAATAATAGTCCAACTTTCCCAAGTGCCGTTCCTGAGTTGACTAACTCTCCACCACCGGCTTTGTCCCACTCAGACATTTGTAAACCAAAAATGGATCTGATCCTCTCAGCTGTAAACGGCATAAATGGTTCTGAAAGGACACTCAAGGCAGCTGCAATCTGCAAACTAATATTCAATATGGTTGCTACCCGATCCTGATCTGTTTTGATCAATTTCCATGGTTCTGTATCTGCCAGGTATTTATTTCCGAGTCGAGCCAGATCCATCATATGGGCAAGTGCTTCTCTAAATCGATACGCTTCAATCGATTTGCCTATTTTTGGTGGGAACCCTCCCAGTACGTCTAACACTTCTTCGTCTATCGCCTCTAATTCAAACCTTTCAGGAATTTGTCCCTCAAAATACTTGCTGGTAAGGACAACTGCACGGTTCACAAAATTTCCTAAAATAGCAACCAACTCACTGTTATTTCGAGTCTGATAATCCTTCCAGGTAAAATCATTGTCTTTGGTTTCGGGAGCATTAGCCGTCAATGCATATCGCAACACATCCTGCTTATCTGGAAATTCTTCCAGGTACTCATGCAACCAGACGGCCCAATTCCTCGAAGTGGAAATCTTGTCTCCCTCCAGGTTCATGAATTCATTCGCAGGGACGTTTTCAGGAAGCACATATCCACCATGCTCCATGAGCATCGCTGGAAATATGATGCAGTGAAAAACGATATTGTCTTTACCAATGAAGTGGACCAGCTTGGTGTTCTCATCTTTCCAGTAAGGCTCCCAATCATCTTCTAACAATTCTTTAGTAGCAGTTATGTACCCGATTGGCGCGTCAAACCAAACATATAGTACTTTACCTTGGGCATCTTCCAAGGGCACTTTAACCCCCCAGTCCAAATCTCTTGTCATGGCACGAGGTGCTAACCCTTGATTCAGCCATGATTTACATTGACCGTGAACATTTGATTTCCAGTCTTGATGAGTATCAATGTAGCTTTCAATCTTTGGTTGCAGCTTATCAAGAGGTAGGTACCAGTTCTTAGTTACTTTTTTAACAGGGGATTCTCCAGAGAGCATGGACCTAGGGTCTTTTAGCTCATTGGGACTTAGCGTTGATCCGCATCTTTCACATTGATCTCCATATGCGTCTGGATTATCACAATTTGGACAAGTACCCACGATGTACCTGTCCGCGAGAAACTGTCCCTCCTTCTCATCGAAGTACTGCTCCGATTCCTGCACATCAAATACTCCCTTATTGTGTAGGGTAGTGAAGAAATCTTGCGAAGTTTCGTGATGTGTTTTATTTGACGTTCTAGAATAGATATCAAAGCTGATGCCAAAAGACTTGAAACTATCATCGATCATTTTGTAGAAATGATCCACCACTTGCTGAGGGGTCTTGGCTTCATTTCTTGCCTTTAGTGTAATCGGAACACCATGTTCATCTGTTCCACTGATAAACCTCACATCCTCACCTTTGGCTCTTAGGTACCTTACGTAGATATCAGCCGGTAAATAGCAACCTGCTAAATGACCAATGTGAATCGGCCCGTTCGCATAAATCAACGCTGCGGTAACCGTATGTCTCTTGTATTGCTTGTTCATATTTCCAGCAAAATTATAGAAAGATCAATCACCTGAGGTCGTCCGATTCAGTAAAGTTGAATACGTGTTGTCAATATTAATTTTTGGTTACCACATATTCATTTGATTCGGAAACAACTAGCTTTGCGCTTTATTTCGAAAAAGGGCTTTCATGCAGGAACTCAGAAACATAGCTATTATCGCTCACGTCGATCACGGGAAGACGACCTTAGTAGACAAGATCATTTACGCTTCACAGATTTTCAGAGAGAATCAGGAAAAGAAGGAATTGATCCTGGACAACAACGATCTGGAACGAGAGCGTGGCATCACGATCTTGTCAAAAAACGTGGCTGTAGAATACAAAGGGGTGAAAATCAACATCATAGACACTCCCGGTCACGCCGATTTTGGTGGTGAGGTAGAGCGAGTACTAAAGATGGCTGATGGTGTGATTCTCCTCGTGGATGCCTTCGAAGGACCTATGCCCCAGACACGATTTGTACTAGGTAAAGCACTAGGCCTGGGACTTACACCGCTTGTAGTTGTCAATAAAGTAGACAAAGAAAACTGTCGCCCGGACGAGGTACACGAACAAGTCTTTGACTTGATGTTCTCCTTAGATGCGACTGAAGAGCAACTGAACTTCGAAACGTTGTACGGTTCTTCGAAGAACGGTTGGATGAGTGAGGACTGGAAGAAGCAAACTGACACCATTACTCCCCTGTTGGATAAAATAATAGAGATCATCCCTCCTGCACCGATTGTCGAGGGTGTACCTGCACTGCAAATCACTTCGCTTGACTTCAGTTCTTTCACAGGTAGAATTGCCATAGGAAGGCTGTCTCAAGGCACTTTAAAAACGGGTCAGCAACTAGGATTAAGCAAGAGAGATGGAAGCCTCAAGAAAGTGAAAATCAAAGAACTTCACTTATTTGAAGGATTGGGCCGAGAGAAGGTTGAAGAAGTACGATCAGGCGATATCTGCGCGATCACGGGTATAGAAGATTTTGACATTGGGGATACTTTAACAGATTTTGAAAACCCACACGTACTTCCACGAATCGCCATCGATGAGCCTACGATGAGCATGCTATTTGCCATCAACGATTCGCCGTTTTTTGGTAAAGAGGGCAAGTTTGTTACGTCACGTCATATCCGTGACCGTCTGATGAAAGAGACTGAAAAGAACCTCGCTTTACGTATCCAAGAGACAGACAGTGAAGATAAATTCCTGGTATTTGGTCGTGGGGTACTGCACTTGTCAGTCCTTATCGAGACCATGCGCCGCGAGGGGTACGAGCTACAGGTCGGACAACCTCAAGTACTCTTCAAAGAAATAGACGGTCAGAAGCATGAGCCTATTGAGCATTTAGTAATAGACGTGCCCGAAGACCTTTCAGGTAAGGTGATCGAGATGGTTACCCAAAGAAAAGGTGAGCTTTCGATCATGGAACCAAAGGGGAATGTACAGCACCTGGAATTTGACATCCCTGCCAGAGGAATTATAGGATTAAGAAATAACATGTTGACCGCAACCTCAGGTGAAGCTGTGATGACGCATCGATTCAAGGAGTATCAGCCCTACAAAGGCGAGATTCCCGGAAGGATTAACGGCTCATTGATCTCCATGGAAAACGGACCAGGCACACCCTACTCTATCGACAAACTGCAAGACAGAGGCAACTTCTTCGTCGATCCGGGTATCGATGTGTATACCGGACAAGTTATTGGTGAGCACAGTAGAGGTAATGATTTGGTAGTGAACATCCAAAAAGGAAAAAAGCTAACCAATATGCGCGCTTCAGGATCTGACAACAATACCAAAATTGCACCGGCCAGAAAGTTCAGCTTAGAAGAAGCACTGGAATACATTCAAAAAGATGAATACGTAGAAGTAACCCCCGCATCTATCCGAATGAGAAAGATCTATTTGGATGAAAATGAGCGAAAGCGCTATTCAATGTCTGCCAACTAAGGCGCTAGGTTCTTAAAAGATTAGTAAATGGCATGTCAGTGACATGCCTTTTTTATTTGTTCAAGAACAAAAGAAATGACGCGATGGCAAAGAGTAGAAGAAATAGAAATTGGATTTGAATCAGCTTGATGACAAGTTTCTTCGCTTTATCACCGAAACGAAAGCTTACCAGTAAGATCAATAGCGAACTTATGCCAACATAAACTACCAAGCTAGAAAAAACATAGTAGCTTTTCTCAGTACCAACCGAATGAAATAGAAGAGTAACAAAGAGACCTACTATAAGGGTAACAAAACCTCTGTAAACATTTACAGCCATCTAATTCAATTAATCAAGTGAAATCAATGTCTTTACTTTTTGCACATTACGGTAGTTACGACCTCCACCCAAGTGAAGGTTTAGAAACCTCCACCTTCCGGGTGACTTGCTTATGATTTTGTACTGATAATTATCCCTTTCATATGAAATGAGAAATACGCTCATATACTCAGACCAGGAAATACTACGTGGCGGATATATGTAAAAACTCAAGCGTTCTTCCTTCTCCTCGTATTTTTTCATTCGAAAAATCGTAGGCAAAATTTCCGCAACCTCCTTCTCAGGATAGGCAGAAACAACTATTTCTTGAAAACTCGAATTAGGTGCAACATGTAGAATTTCCCAGTAACCCTTTACATGCCAAAAATATATTGCCAAAAGCAACAAAACAGGAATAAGCATGGGTCGCAAAGCGAACCAACTCATTTTGAAATTCCCGATTATCAATGAGCTAATTAAATAGTTTGAAAATATCAGTATAAGACAGATGGCAACTACCTTAAAAAAAGTTTTCACGTGAATCTTGATATTCTTTTTTATGTTTTGATCTATTTCAGCTAATTGATTCACAAACGAAAAATAAACATTTATTACATGGTAAAAAACGTTTTGATAAAACTTCAAATATGATTAAACAGTTATGTCAAAAATAAATATCACTCAGACTTATCTCTATCGAACATGGTGATGCAGCGGTTTGTAACTACAATCGTCTTAGCTTGTATTTTAAGCTCTTCTTATGGTCAGAAGACGCTCTATGGAAAAGTGGTCTCGGATAAATCTGGAGATCCGCTTCCCTATGTCAATATTGGTATCCAAGGAACAGGGACTGGAACCTTATCCAATCGAGACGGAACCTTTACCATCACCGTTCCGAAAGAGTTGTCTGAAAAGCAGGTCGTGTTTTCATATATCGGCTATCAACAGCAGCAGATCATGATCAGCAAAGTAGAAGAAAAGCATGCGATGGTGGTTCGGTTGAGCGAGGCACCTCAGAAACTTCAGCCAGTAATCGTCGAAAGCGAAAAGCTAAAACACTTCAATAAACAGGTCGGCAACAAATACGATGAGTCTTCCATGGTCGTCACTGATTCTGTCTCTGCGGGTTCCGAGTATGCTATGTTCTTTGAGATCAACCAAGAGCAGGCGCCTCTGTATATTCATGAAATCTCTTTCAAAGTTTCCTTCAATACGATGAAGACGCTCAAAGCTAGAGCTCATATTTATGACGCATTCCCCTCCAATGGACTGCCCGGAGAAGAACTACTTACCAGTAATCAGATCATCACAAGTCAAAAAAAGCATAGCTGGGTAAAATTCACTTTTGAAGAAGCGATTGAGGTCAATAGTGACTTTTTCATAGCGATCGAGTGGATTTTTGATCAGCTGGATCGACAAGATATCTATGCTTCTTATCATGCATTCAGAAAAAAACACCCAGAACTCATCACAGAGAGAACAGCAGTGATTGATGGAAAAACAGTCACCTATGAAGACTTTGGCGGACATCTTCATGTGGGATGGTCCATCGCCTGTACAAGCAATCCAACTGTACTTCAGGATGAGAAAGCATATATCCGATACAACAGCTTCGGTAGTTGGGCTGCTGCCGCTGCGATTCCTGCAATTAGAACGAGGATTTCTACACGCCCCTAGTCCTCTTGGCCATGCACCTACGATCTATTCACGACTATGAACTTGTTTTGCTCTGCAATCCTTCGCATTGTTAACAAAGGTTAATGTAGCTACCACTTACCGTGATCGCCTACCATTTGCATAATATTTTCGCCAACACCCGTTGGAGGGACGTTATTTTGTGAGATAATTAAGTTCAAAAACTCCATGTTGACGCGCTTTCATTTTGGCATTCTGTTGTGCCTGGCTAGCCTTATAGCTTTTGGCCAGCAGGATTCCTACAAAATTTACCTGGACCTTCGTCATTCAGAGAATGATCAGTTAAAGGTCACTTTGAAAGTACCTCGCATTAGCGAGGATTCTGTGGAGTTTCATTTGCCTAAGATCGTCCCGGGAACCTACAGCATATCAGATTTTGGTCGATTTGCATCAAACCTTGAAGCATTTGACAGCCTTGGAGAGCCTTTGGAGGTAAGCTCACTAGATGTTAACCGCTGGATAATCGCTAATTCAACTCGTCTGGATTACATCACTTACCTGGTAGATGACACGTTTGACAAAAATGAAAACTATCAAAATAACATGATCTTCGAGCCTGGCGGAACAAGCTTTGAAGCCGAGCGCGGGGTTTATGTACTTAATCCATTTGGATTTATCGGTTATATCGACGGCTACAAGTTTAACCCATTTGAACTTATCATCAAGCACGACGAAAAACATTATGGCGCGACGTCCCTAACTAGAAATAAGAGAGATAAAGTCACAGATGTATTTACTGCAGAAAACTATAATTTTCTAGCAGATGGTCCTATCATGTACTGTGAACCTGATACCACAGTAAAAAGGATTGACGGTGCTGAAATTACGGTTTCCCTCTACTCTCCAAATGGAAAAATGTCTTCAGCGGAGGTTATGGATAACCTGAATGATTTAATAGAAGCCCAAACTGAATACCTTGGAGGTAAACTCCCAGTAAATAGATACACCTATTTGATCTACTTATTGGATTACAGTCCTGCTTCCGGAGGAATGGGTGCCTTGGAGCACTCATACTCCTCACTCTACACCCTACCAGAGGCAAGAGCCGGGCGTATCGGACAAATCGTTAGGGATGTGGCCGCACATGAATTCCTGCACATTGTAACTCCTCTCAATATACATTCTGAGCAAATACATGAGTTCAATTACATCAAACCGGATATGTCGAAACATCTTTGGCTGTACGAAGGTGTCACCGAGTACAGTGCTATGCACGTCCAGGTACGGAGTGGTTTATTTGACGAGCGGACTTTTCTGGATCAAGTAAAAGAAAAGCTTCAGATAGCAGCTCGCTTCCCTGATGTTTCATTCACCGAAATGAGCGAAAAAATCCTTGATCCTGAATTTGAGCCAATGTATGTGAATGTTTATTACAAGGGTGCTTTGATCGGCATGTGTTTAGACCTCCTCCTAATCCATCACTCTGACGGTAAAAGAGACCTACCCTCATTCCTCGCTGAGCTTTCAGAAAAATATGGCCCTATGCAGGCCTTCGAAGATGATGGGCTTATCGATGAAATAACGGAAATGACCTACCCGGAAATTGGAGATTTTTTTCAACAATACGTCATTGGAAATGCTCCTTTGCCCATTGCAGAAATACTTCAATTAGCAGGTTACGATTACGTTGACGGAGGTAAAGTGGACACACCCACACTGGGTAATATCTCTTTTTCTATGAACGATGAAAGTCAGATCATAGTCGAGGGCATTGATAAGATGAATGATTTTGGAATGGAGATGGGTTATGAGCCGGGAGATGTTCTCGTTTCAGTCAATGGAATGAAACTAACTCTCGAAAATGTACAGCAGGTACTTGAAGAATTCCAGAATACCGTTCAGGACGGTGATAAAATTAAAGTAGAGGTGCTAAGAGAAGTAGCAGATAAGCAAAAGACTTTGAAGTTGAAGGCAAAAGCTAAACTGATTGAAGTAGAGCAGCCTGCAGACATTATTGCCTCAAAAACATCATCTAAAACGCAAAGACAAACCAAAGAAATCTGGCTTAAAGGCTTTCAATAAGAAACAACTAAATCATCAATACCATGAACAGTAAAAAAATATTGCCTTATGGAATAGGCATAGCTGCCATCCTCCTAGTCATGATCGTTTTCGCGGGAGGGTCCAAAGACAAGGCAGCTGAGATCATCGTACCGGTACAGCAGGGTCAGTTTGTTGTAGATATCATAACATCAGGGTCTCTGGAGGCAAAAAACTCTGTAGAAATTACCGGACCTCAGGGTCTAAGGAGCTATCGTATCTGGAATGTAACCATTCAGGATATCATTGATGAGGGTACTTACGTGCAAAAGGGTCAATATGTCGCTCGATTAGATCCTTCGGAGTTGACAGGACGTCTAAATGATGCCCAGCTTAATGTAGACAGAGAACAATCGCAATACACTCAGACCAAATTAGATACGGCACTGACCATGAGACAAGCCAGAGATGAGCTTGTTAATCTTAGATATGCGGTACGTGATAAGCAACTTACACTGGATCAATCTCAATTTGAACCTCCTGCCACCATTCAAAAAGCGGAAATCGAACTAGAGAAATCCAAAAGAGCGTTGGAGCAAGCTAGTGAGAACTACGAGATCAAGCGGCAACAAAATGTAGCCAAAATGCAGGAGGTTGCAGCCAACCTACGAAAGGAAAAGAACGACCTGGAAGGCTTACAAAAGCTGGCGGGCCAATTTGTGGTAACGGCGCCAAAGGAAGGTATGCTGATCTATAAAAAAAGCTGGGATGGAAAGCCCATCAAAGCGGGCTCTCAGGTCAGTGCATGGGACCCTGTTGTAGCCACACTTCCCGATCTGTCTGCTATGCTCTCCAAAACCTACGTCAACGAAGTGGATATCAGAAAAGTGAGAAGAGGCCAAAGTGTTGAGATTGGTTTTGATGCTTTTCCGGATAAAACTGTGAAAGGCCGCGTAACGAAAGTCGCAAATGTTGGAGAGCAAAGACCTAATTCAGATGCTAAGGTCTTTGAAGTAGAGATTGAGGTCTTTGGATCAGATGAACTGCTAAAACCAGGCATGACTACTAGTAATCAGATTATCACGAAAGAAGCCGACTCGACCCTTTTCATTCCTCTTGAGTGTTTGCATAGTCAATTTGATTCAGTCACCTACGTCTATAAAAAAGAGGGGCTCAACACCATAAAAAAAGAAGTTATGTTGGGTGATGCCAATACAGATCACGTTATCGTAGAAGCTGGGTTAGCCTCATCTGACAGAGTTTATCTATCTAATGTTACCGGGATGGAAGAGGAAGAGATTGTGCTAATTCCAGAAATGGACGGTAAGCGAATGCAAAAAGAGGAAGAAACAGAACCTAAGCCTCTTCCTCAAGAAAGGCAAAGAGGAGGTTTTGGCGGTAGAAGAAGACCCAACTCGTAAGTAGGTGAAGCGAATATTAAGTGAACGAGCGTTAGCAAATCTCTACATTGCCATCGATGCAGTAGTGGCTAACCGGGTGCGGTCCATTCTTACGGCATTGGGCATCATCTTTGGAGTTGCAGCTGTCATTGCCATGCTCGCCATTGGAAATGGAGCTCAACAAGAAATACTTGAGCAAATTAAATTGGTGGGAGTTAACAACATCATCATAAAGCCATTAGTCGAACAAAAAGAAGAAAACCTTGGAGAAGAGGAAGAGGAGAAGGAAAGTCAGAAGTTCTCACCGGGTCTCACTCTCGCAGACAAAAATTCTATTCAGTCTGTGCTCAATGAAGTAGAGACCATCAGTCCCGAAATTCTACTAGAGACCTACATTATCAAGAATGGTTTTAGGAGATCTGCAAAGTTGGTTGGTGTTGAACCCTCCTATTTTACCATTTTTAATTTTGAATTGGCAGAAGGCAAGATGTTCACAAAACATCATTTAGAAAACGGTGAGCCAGTGTGTATTATAGGTAAGTCAATCAAGACAAAATTTTTTCCTAGTGAAAACCCAATAGGCAAGTCAATCAAGTGCGGACCCAAATGGCTCAAGGTAATTGGGGTACTGGAAGAACGGTTGATCTCAGAAAATTCTATCTCAAAACTGGGTATCCGAGACTACAATATGGATGTATATACACCATTACAGACAGTACTGATTCGATATAAAAACAGGGCCATGCTAAAGGAAGAAATGATTCAGGCCTCAAATCGAGGTTCTTCTGGCAACTTTGTTATGATAGGAGGTGGAAGTAATGATGAACCTTCTGTTCCCGAACCTACCAATTACCATCAATTAGACCGTATGGTGGTCCAGGTAGAGAAAACAGAGTTACTAAGTCAGACTGCAGAGGTGATCTCGCGACTATTGGAAAGAAAACATTTTGAAGTAGTCGATTACGAGATTGAAATTCCCGAGTTACTCCTGAAGCAGCAACAGCGAACCAACGATATTTTCAACTACGTCTTAGGTGCCATTGCCGGTATTTCCCTGATTGTGGGTGGAATCGGGATCATGAACATTATGCTTGCCTCCGTCCTTGAGCGCATTAAAGAAATCGGCTTGCGCTTATCTATTGGTGCTAAGAAGATGGACATCATCCTGCAATTCATGTTTGAGGCAATTTTGATCAGTATATCAGGAGGGTTCATCGGTATCTTACTTGGAGTCTTAATGGCCTCAGCGGTAAGTCGATTTGCCGAGATTCCTACGATCGTAAGTTTTACTTCCATTATCATTTCATTTGGAGTTGCTGCAACTGTTGGCTTGATTTTTGGAATCGCACCTGCAAGAAAAGCTGCAAACCAAGACCCTATCACCTCCCTTCGTTATGAATAGAATTATCCTAATCTTAATCACATCCTTTGTAACGCTGGCAGCCAATGCGCAGCTTGTCTACAGCCTTGAGGAAATCATAGAAAGGGCTAAAAACCAATCCCCTTCAGCGAAGCAAGCGGAGACTCGTAAAGAAAATCGCTATTGGCAGTATCGTTTATTTAGAGCGAATTATAACCCTCAGCTTAGCGTATTTGGAACACTCCCTAATTACCGTAAAGATTTTATTCAAAACCGATTGGATGATGGAGCGATCATATTTCAGGATTTACAGCAGACCTCTTCGACGCTCAACCTTGGACTACAACAACCGATAGCTATCACAGGAGGAAATATCTCTATCAACTCGAGGGTTCGACAGTTTGATGATATTACAAGAAACCTTACACAATGGAACACCACGGTTGCAAACATCGCCTTTGAGCAGCCCATCTTTGCTTATAACGAGCTTAAATGGAACAAGAAAACTGAACCATTGAGGTACGAGGAGTCTAAACGCTCGTATGTAGAAGAAATGGAATTCATTTCGAGACAAGCCGTTGAGCGATTCTTCGATTATTTGAGCGCCCAGGTTAACCTGCAGATCGCTGGATTTAACCTGGCCAATAATGATACAATTTACAACATTGAAAAAGGTAGATATAACATTGGAACCACTTCTGAAGACAAGCTGCTACAAGTAGAACTGCAACTGTTGCGATCGCAACAGGATGTAGCTCAAGCTCAGTTAGACCTCCAGACATCGAGATTAGACCTTCGTACCTTCATCGGAATAAATGAAGATACGGAGTTTGACTTAACGCTTCCCAAAGCAATTCCTTCTTTGATGGTAAGTCAGGATGATGCTTTAGCTTATGCCAAACGAAATCGTGCAGATTTTATCGCTTTTGAAAGACGAAGAATCGAAGCTGACGCTCAAGTAGAAGAGGCAAAGCGGTCACGATTTCAGACATCGTTAGAGGCATCACTAGGATATGTGGATCAGGGAATCACATTCGATCAAAGCTACACGGAGTTGAACGATCAACAATTCGTAAACGTATCCTTATTTGTACCTCTCATCGATTGGGGTAGAAATAAAGCACGAACGCGTACAGCAATAGCCAATAAACAACTGACAGATTATGTAATCGCGCAGGAAGAATTGAATTTTGAGCAGGAAATCATTACGCAAGTGCGGCAACTCGAAGTACTACGCAAGCAAATTGAGATTTCTCAGAAATCAGATGAAGTGGCACAAAAACGATACTTAGTGGCTCAAAACCGGTATTTAATTGGAAAAATTGACATAACCAATTTGAATATAGCCCTTACCGAAAAAGACCAGGCAAAGAGAAGTTATCTCGCAGCGCTAAGGTCTTTTTGGACCGCATTTTTTGACTTACGAAGGCTAACGCTGTATGACTTCTCTAACGGAGAGTTGCTGTATCAAATAGAGGATTAACCTTGGACGGAAGTTAGTACATACACTTTTTAATGATCATGTGAACTTCACTTCCTTAGATCGAAACTCTTTTAAACTGGTAATCTTTCCAAACTAAGACCAAGGCAAAAAACTATCTTATCAAGAATAAATAAAACTACAATAACGTCGGCTCTGCATCTCTAAAGAAAAATAATATGAAGCATGCAATTTAATGAGGATTGAAAGCCCTATTTCGACGACTGTCTGACCAGAATTTCCTCTAACTCCTCCAACGTTTTATTCTTAGTTTCAGGCACAATTCTAAAGACAAAGAATAGACCAGCAGCTGCAAATATGCCGTAAATCAGGAAGGTCGTACTATTACCAAAATATGCCAATTCCCAAGGGAAAATCAACTGGACCATAAAACTTATAGCAGAATTAATGAATCCAGCGAAGGAGATCGCTATTCCTCTTACACGCAGAGGAAATAATTCTGAAAACATTACCCACATAACAGGTCCCAGTGAAATAGCAAAAGAAGCCACAAAGCCAATGATCCCAACAAGGATGAGACTAGGATTCATAGAAATAGCTGCCGTGACTAATTCTGATTCGTTGGCTAGAGCTGATTCCACTCCTAACGAAGATTTTAAGGCTGATTTAAATGCTACATCAGAGTCGTACTTTGTATTAGAAATCCCGACAAGAGCTGCTCGATCTATAGCAGAAGAAAGTGCTTCGATTTTCTCTTGACTAAGTTGGTAGGTCGCAGTGTTAAATCCAAAAGAAAGCAAAAACATAGACAGTGTAATCCCTACAAGGCCTATGATAAGCAGTGGCTTCCTACCAAACTTGTCTATGACTGCCATCGCTAGAATGGTAAAAACCAGATTAGTAACCCCCACTAATATAGCCTGCACGAAGGATGCATCCGTCCCAATACCTGATTGCTCAAAGATCATTGGAGCATAGAAGAAGACAGAATTGATTCCTGTGATTTGCTGAAGAATTGCTAATACGACCCCAATGGTAAGGACAAGCTTAAGAGAGGGGCTAAACAACTCTTTAAAACCTACATTTACTAAGCACAAAACGCCCACCACACTAATCACAACTCCCATGTATTGCTGTACTGCCACCACCTAACCCACTAGCTCTGTGAGGGTACTCAAGGCTTCATCACCTTGTCCCTTCATGATTTGCCATCTTGGACTTTTAGGGACAAAAAACAATCCAAAGAAATATAAGATTGCAGGCAATGTCTCTAATCCAAGCATCCAGCGCCAATTATATTCTCCTAACTTGAGCGTCAATGCCCAATCAGTATCCAATTGACCCCATTTGAGGATGAGGAAATTGGTGAAAAAAGCAGTAGAAATACCAATCACGATATTTAACTGGTTAAAGCTCACCATCCTTCCTCTAACCTGTGGAGGTGATAGCTCAGCTATGTACATCGGTGCAAGTATGAGAGAGGCCCCTACTCCAAAACCTCCAATCATCCGCGCGACAACCAATAGCAGAAAAGTTGGTGCAAGTGCTGAACCGATCGCTGAGACCGCATACAAAACTGCAGCATACTTTAATACCGACCGTCTACCAAATCGATCACTTAGTGGACCAGCTAGCATCATAGCCAACGTAGCTGTCAGCGTCAACGATCCTACTGACCAGCCCAATTCAATCTTAGTCAAATTGAATTGGGGCTCAATGAATTTTATCACCCCAGAAATCACTGAGGCATCAAATCCCATCAAGAATCCTCCCGTAGCAACGATAAGCGCAATCTTTGTAATGTGAGCGTTTTGCTTTTTCATGATCTCATAGGTTGTCTAAGAAAATCTACATAATTAAAATTTCAACTGCTCCTCTTTATCCCAGATTCCCCAATAAGCACCCACGTCCCCTTCTGCCCCTACTTTCCAGGACTCATCAAAAGAAGAGAAATAGAAAATCTCTATATCCTGCTCGACAGACCACTTCTGTGTATTGATGAAGTACTTCATTGCATTTTCCTCTGATGGCACTGCACCATAAAGATTTGACCCCTGATCCGGCCATCCTGTTTCCGTGATGATCACTCTCTTACCATTTCCGGCTGCAAGGGCGCGTCTGAACATATCTTGCATGTAAAGTAAGGAGTATTCCTGAGCACATCCTTCCCAAAAAGGATAACAATTTGCAAGAATCACATCACAGGCTTCGGCAAGCGCTGGTCTTGCACCAAATTCATAGTAAGCATCAACGTATCCAACAGGTACATCACTGATCTGAGACTTGGCGGCGTAGATAAATTCCAATAGCTCTTGTTCCGTCAAATCTTTTCGGTACATCACCTCATTACCTACTGCTGCCACGTCAACAAATCCATTATTGCATAATGTGATCAACCCCTCAACTTCTTTTTGATTGATTTCTGAGTCATCTCCTAACCACGCACCTACCAGTGTTTTCATCCCCATCTCTTTTGCTATGACCGGAATCATCTCATTTCCTTCAGTAGTGGAAAAAGATCTCACCCATTGAGTGTAGGGTTTGATGACCTCTAATCTTCTTCTTATTTGCTCTTCGGATAGTTGATCCCCTGGCTTTTGACCCTCCTCGTAAGGACTAAAGCAGAGACCGTGTAATCCGTTTTCAAGATATTGTCGATAAAGAGTTCTTAATTCTTCTAACCCTTTGGCATCCAAGTTCTGGGATGCAAGCGACATGAAACGTTCTTTTCTGAAAGACATTGATTGATTGTATTTAATTGTACTAAAGTTCTCCTCTTCGCTGAATCAGCTCTTCTTTGATTTCCTTTACTCGTGCCTCAGAAAGGTCATACTTTAGCATCACCAGTACTGCTAATGCTGCAGTGCTTGCAGGTATGATTATATCTGCCAACCTAAGATTAGTCATGGCTTCGGCACTTTGTGTGGCAGCCTCTGCATCGAATCCTACAAGGTTTAGGACTAATCCTGCCAGGATGATGGCCAATGCATTACCAAGCTTGACCATGAGCCAGTAAATTGCACCAAACGTACCTTCTTTCCTGGGCATCCCATTCTTTAACTCATCCAAATCGCATACATCCGCGGTCATGCTCATCATCAATGTAAACAAGCCTCCTATACCAAATGACATTAAGGGAATTGGAACGAAGATCATCCAGGGATTAGCCGGATTGAATCCCCACCATTTAAGAATATACCCAATGATCGAGATAAGGGTAGAGATAATAAAGGCATTTCTTTTTCCCCACTTATTCGCCATCCACGAGATAACGGGAATGACCAGGAATGCAGTAGCAGCTGCACTGATCGTTCCAAACCATGCTGGCCACGATCCCGTCAATCCGTAATCTCCATTGAACATATAAAAAACGATAATATAAAAAGCAAAACCAGCCACAATTTGAAATCCATTAAAGATCAAAAAAGTGGTTCCACACAATCGTCTAAATGGTTCATTCCTAAAAATCTGTTTAAAGCTGATAGCCAAACTCTTTAGATTCTCCCAGATGTTACTTAGGCTAAGATCCGCTCTGTTTTCCATGTGTTCGGAGTCGATGCCCCTATTGAATATACCAGGAAGCACCCCAAATAAAATACAAACAACTCCCACGATAACAGAAACCGTCCTTACTCCCTCCGCTTGGCTAGAGAACAGATCAGGATCAGCGACCAATGCCCAAAACCAAGGAACAATCATCCACGCAATTTGTCCCATCGTCTGCGCAAAAGCCATCAGCCTGGTTCTCTCGTTATAATCTGAAGTCATCTCATAACCCAACCCTACAAATGGTGTCGCAAAAATTGTGTTCCCAATGGTGAAAAATAGAGATAACACCAGAAAATAGACGAAGTTGTAGTTGTCTGAGTTGTTCTCATCCAACTGCCATAACATGACAAAAATAATCCCACTCAAAATAGCCCCAACGATAATATAAGGCCTTCTCCTACCCCATTTCGACTTAGTATTATCAGTGATAAAACCCATAATGGGATCCGTAAGTGCATCGAAGATTCTTGGTAACCCCACGAGCAAGCCAGCAAGAAAGGGGTCCATACCAAACCCTGTTACCAGGAAGAAAGCAAAGATATTTAATGCGGCAGGTAGCAGATTCAGCACCAGATTTCCCGTTCCATATGCCAGTTTCTGCGGAATCGGTACAATGTCTTTTTTTAAGGTAGGGTCACTCGACATATATCATTCATTTAGGTTAGGTATGAGGATTGTTTGAATAGCTTGTTTACTTATGGCTAACCGAGCAGTTCTGCCTTTATAATCCAATTCAATATTCTTTGGTCGTTCTCCTTCGTTAAGCACCACGATTGCGATACTCCCATCCGGATTTTCAGCAGCAGTTACCCGGAGGCCTCCATCGTCTACTGACGATTGAATGACAACAGCATTGGGTCTGATATACTTACTAAAATGAGCTAAAGTGAAGTAAATTGGTGTAAAGTACACCTCATCTGCTTCAGGATCAACCAGGACAGGTGCAACGCACCAGTTCTTAAACCAGTTTGGTCCTCCTTGTCGATCGAGCACCATGTTCCAATCTATCCATCCATCTACCCAGTTGTTAAGGCAGCCGATAATGTCTCTTGCATATCTGTAAACGGGGACATATTTTGGATGAAGATATTTTTGATCCTGAGGCGCCCAATCCCAACCCCAATCAGTTCCCCCTTTTCTCCAGTACCACTCATCTTCTTTCCAATGTGGTACTTCCGCATCTACACACGCTTCTGACTGAATCAAATGTTTGTCAGGTGCCTTCTGATGTGCATATTGAAGTTGATCGGCAAATACTTCATAGGTGCTGGCGTACCAGTGAATTGCTGTTCCATCGAAATATCTGGTAGATGAAGAATCTCTGAACATCTCGTCGACCCATTCACTTAAATGCTCTCTATTTTGATCATAACCTAGCACTTTTACAGTTGATTTTCCATCCTCTTCCAATCTGGGGCCTAAATGGTTCACTACAAAATCTGTCAATTCTTTTGGAGTGAAATGCATGCTTTCCCAATTGTTTCCATTGCCAAGCGGTTCATTCTCCACAGTAAGTCCCCATATGTCAATACCTACTGCTTTGTATGCATCCAGGTACTTACTAAAAAATAATGCCCACGTGTCGTAATATTTGGGAAGCAGTTTTCCTCCTACCCACTCCTTGTTGTCTTTCATCCAGGGAGGGGCGGTCCATGGAGAAGAAATGATCTTGAATCCTTCCTTCGAAATCAGCTGCGCTTCCTTAATCATAGGCACAAGGTCATCGAGATCTTCCTCAATCGAAAAACTCTCAAGTGATTTATCATCCTCAACCGGTGCATATGAATACTGATTTAAAGAAAAATCACAAGAGTTCATATGGGTCCGTGTCAAGGAATAATTTGATCCCTCTTCGCTAAAATAAGCTTGCAGTATGGCTCTTCTCTTTTCAGAACTTAGCTGATTAAGTAGATAGGCAGAGGACTCAGTAAAGGAGCCACCAAAACCTGTGATTTTTTGAAATCTAACCGAAGGATCAATGCTTAACCTGACAGAAGCATCTGCTGTTTTAAACTTCTTCACATGAGAGAGTCTGGCACCTTCAGAGGAAGTCTCGAATACTTCAATCGAAAGTGCTTTTTTTTCAGTACAAGAACTCATAACTAAAACGCAAAGAATTATTGTTAACTGAAATTGTTTCATGAAAATTAATTGACCGAAAGCAGTTGAGGAAGAGGTGACTGCTCAAGAACCAGCAAGGCGTCACCTCCAAATGTTTTTTGAATCGCGTTTCCTTCTCGCTTTAGACCATCAAATACCCCTTGATCAACCATTTCCCAAATGGCATATTTTGCCTTGCCATCGACAGTAAAAAGACCAAAGTGATTCTCAGATCCTTTATCGTTCATTGCATCTTTCCATGGCTCATCAAATGCCTCAAAAAAGAAACAAGATATACCCTCTGCATCTGTCCATTCTCTCATCATCCTGTAGTACAATGCTTCCTTGTACTCATCGCACGCCCTTGAACCGTTCTTTCCGTAATGATGGTCATCAGCATCTAGGCTTGCCCAACCGGTCTCACCAATATGTAATGGTCTTTTAATTCCTAAGCTGTCAATGTATTTCTTAACATTATAGTACTGCATCTTTGCATATTCAACTGAGCGCTGCATCACTTTCTCTAGTTGCTCTTCCTTACTTAATTCCTCCTCATCCTTTGTTACTCCCCAGAACACGGGGTTATAGTGGGTATCATGCATTGGATAGGTATGCAAAGAGATGAAATCAACTGCTTCTATCAGTTTAGTTAGATCTCCTACATGATATTCTCCACCGCCTCCACCCCAGGAAGCAAAATTATCAGAGCTGGTCACCCATAGGTCGCTGGGTAGTTCTCCTGCAACCTTCAGTGATTGAATATGATTTACCCATTTTAGGATGACACCGGGTTGCACAAAATAACTGGCAGCCCACTTAACCATTGCTTCATTTCCTACTGCAATAATTTTAACAATATCAGGGTATTGCTTGGCGAGCGCCACCACACGATCTATTTCAGCAGTATTTTGTTCGCTTTCCTGAAAATGGTCAGGTTCCCTGTCTGTCCATGCATTCTTACAGTCTATCCAAGCACCTAGCATAACATACATTTCAAAAGAAGGGTCAGCCTGTTTCAGTTGTGAGATTGCCTTTAACACATTCGATGCATGCGGTAACTGTACATTATAAGTACGCAATACTTTTATTCCCATTGCTGAGAGAATCTTTATATCGTCCATCAATTGACCTACTGTAGGTTGTACTTCCCGGGTGGTCGTCCTGTATCCGCCATAAGAGATTGCACGATAATTTGGATTACCAAGAATCATCTGCGCATTTACCTTTTTAATTTCAGTCATTTTTTGATCTTGGTAAGGATGTTGTTTACATGAAATCATAGCAATGATAACTATGAAAAACGGTTTAAAAAGCTTGCTGATAGTCATGTAAATGATAGTTTATTTGAGATCAGTGGAAGATATATTCACATGAATCTTTTCAATTTCCCCAGTTCTTTCGAAAAGCTGTTGACTGGTAGTAACATCTAAGCTGTGTCTGGAGGTATAGGCTGTCTTGCCTGTGCTGTATGAAATAACTATTCCATCTTTGTTATTTTTAGTGTAAATAACCGGCACTTGACAACACAAGAAAGCCAGCTGGTCAGACTCCACTTTTAGCGATTTATGCTCGTGGTTTACATCTGAATACACAAGCTCTGCTTCAGATGTCAAAAACTCGCTCGCTCTTAGTAATCGAGGATTAAAATGAATACATCCATTTTTTATAGAAACCCCTAGCTCACCAATCCGGCTGAGTATGTCCTCTTTTACCTGTCCTGTCATACCGGGTTGCTGGGCACCTTTGCCGGTAGGAGTGTGCGAATATGGATCTATTGGAAATGCTCCATACAGCTCGGGTGACTTGTCTACACCAATACCTGCATGAATTTCATAGAAATGCTCCATGAGCTGGCCTGAAACTTCATCAGAATCTCCTGCTGAAATCGAAAGTAGACAGCTCTCTTCGACAGCAAGTAGCAGCTTGGAAACCATATGCCAATATATGGATCCGAGGCCCTCGTAGCCATAGAATGTTCCTGACCGACCTGTAAACGCCTTGTGATTAAAAACCTCTTCATAAATGGACTGGACTTGGTCTTTGCCCTTGTCAACCATCGAACAATACTTCTCAGGTAAGTGATCAAGGGCTTCAGCTAATACATCTGCGTTATTAAAGCTGCCGTTGAAATGATAGTTACCCGTGACATCTTGTTCAATGATGGACTTGTTACCATCTTCGACTAGCTGTTTCAATAAACCGGATCCAGCCACGCTAGCAGAAGGAATGGTATTTTTAACTAAAAATTTTGGTAGCTCTTTTGCCGGATACAGCAAATAGCTATACTGATCCGATCTGAACAGCTCACTATTCTTCATCGCATCGAGAACCTCAAGACTTTCTTTACCAGATAGGTATTGAGAGCTTAATACCGCTACCTGTCCCTCTAGCATCACGTCCAGATAACTAATGGAGATCTCTGCATCATTTTCCACGGTCATGATGTTGTATGCGTGATACATGTTGTCCTCACGCTTATTAGCCCTGATGCTATGCTCAAGATATTTCAATACCAGGTCTACAAATCCGGATAATTCCGTGGCCTCCAGGCTGGATTTTTTTCCGGAGAAATTACGATCATATATGGATGACCGATAATTGCTTCCTGCTTGCCCGAGACCATTTAGTATGGTTCTCCTGGTCGTATCATCAATTGATCCAGCTAAACTCAGAACATGAGTGGTCAACGTACTCTTGATTCCGTGGAAGAAAACCAATATTTCTTCAGAAAGCCCAAATTCTGTATCCTTACTTTCTGCAAGAATTTCTTTCAAGAAAGTAAAAAATCTACGTAAATAATACAAGGTCACCATGGACACTCCATTGCCCACCAGGGCATTGTTTGCATCGTTCCATTCAGGGCGCTGAGTATTCAGCCAAATACCTGCTTCGGGAATAAAATTTGAGAGTTTTGTTAAGGCTGTGACAAGGAGTTTTTCAATAAAGTTGACGCGATGGATTCTATTTGCTTGATCGCAAATCAAGGCACCGTCTGCTCCTATTTCATCTCTTTTAGCTCGCACAGTATGATCGAGCTCATAATCAAATAATATGGTATCTTTTGGATTTGCAAGAGACTCCTCATATGACTTTATCTTGTACGGCACGTTAGCGTAAACGAATAAGTCCTGCGTGAAGTAGGACGCCAATTTACCCGGAAAGTAGTCCTGTGCAAATTCTAGGAATTTTAGTAAGTAAATGATCTGGTGGTCACCCCAATAACCGATATATGACCATGGATCATGCTCTTCAATTACCTCCCAGTCAAAGCCATCTTTTGTTACTCTGTACGGATTGTAACCATCGAATGTGCTGGCATTGAGGAATTTGAAAATCATTCCTTCGATATAACAAGGATATGAGTGCGCTAATGCTTCCCAATTCTGAAAAATGTCTCTCCAATTACCTTCGTAATCAAGAATCTTTGAGCCGTCAACCTCACTTCTTGTATTGATCGAAAACCTGTTCCAAGGCCGACTTGGATCTCCATGCCTTCTACTGAATTTCAGTGGCAGATACTCGATACCCAACCTCTTGAAATCTGCATTTTCTGAGGCTGTTACCTGACGTCTTAGTTCCTGGTAACTGAATGACTTCGGAAGCTGTTCAACAAGGCCGTCGACAGCATCAGATACATTTTTATTGGCTTTTCTAAGGTATTGAATAAAATCAGCTTTCTCAATTGTGTAATTATCATCGAAGATTCCTCCCCTCATAATATTGAAGAGCGTATTGGAATAATGCCTGGCATTGACTTTAGCGTCTGCTGTCACTTGGAATCCATCAGAAGCTGACACCAAATGTCTTAGATTTTCGGTTCCTTTATCAATGTCTGCCTCTATTTCATTCTGCAGTGTGCTTCGCTTCGCTCTCAAAGTTGCAATAAGGGCAGTCACGTCGGAAGGTCCTTGATTCACGTCTGCGATAATTGACCAAGATTTCTCTTTGCCACTTTCCACTTGCAACTTATTGTGAAGTAAGTAGGCCCCTTTTCTGGCCTTTACATCTTCTTCCTGACTTAAATTTTTCCCGTTTCTGAATGCTTCTAACTGATCGGAACTAAGTAAATGAGTCGATTCGTCCAATCCTACCGACCAGGCAACATTGGCTTTTAACGCTTCACTTGGTTCTGCTCTATCTACGATAATTGCACTGAGTGCAAAGATTCCTAATCCAGATTCCGTATCTAATTCACTTCTCTTATATGCATCGACGAGATTGCTTCTGATACCCTGCAAACCCTCGGAAACACCATAGGGCATCATATTTTGAATACCATCAACAAAAGATAACTGTACTACCTCATCAGAATCATTCAAGAGGTAGCTGGTTCTTACCCAGCCAAACTTATCACTTGACCGCCACTGGTACCTGAAGGTTAATTTTAAATCATGATTAACTTCCTCAAATACTAACTTATTTCCAAACAGGTTCTTGTACAGACTCCTGCTTACCTTGTAGCGCCCATCTTGTCGTATTGAAAACGGCTCCCAAGTCAATTCCTTACCTTGTACTGCTACACGAAAAATGGACTTACTACCAGTAGATTCTGAAAGCTCTGTTAGTTTATCGTCTGTGTAGTAAGGAAACAGTGAATAGTCGGAATTTTTCCTTCCTGCTGTCAATCCACCATTACTGGAAATAAACATCCAATGATCGCTATCACTGACAATGCTCATGAAAAACGGGGCAATCTGATCATGGTTGGATATCCTGAAATAGGATTCCCCCATTAACGAGACTTGCTTAAAGTCAATTTCTTTATTCAGGTTGTTCAAAGTAAATGTTGTTTCTGTCCTCAGTGGGTTGCGTTCCAATCAAACGCAACTCAATTATATAGATATGAAAGATTTTGCATGCTACTTTACCCCCTACATTTGTACATCTTTTACTATAACAGTACTACATCAACTATACTACTATAGCTTATCAAATTTGGGTTTAAACTGATCTAATGTGGTTTTTATCTGCTCAAAAAACTGATCACTTGCAGTGATAGTCTGATTGGACTGATACGGGTTCAAATGATGTATTTTTTGAAGCAAATAGTAGGCAAGCCTTGGCCTCAGCTCATAATATCCCTCATCCGTTGTAGGCCCTTTAGCACAAATCCCAAACCACTCCTCGTTCATGTTATTTTGACCATCGACAAAATCAAACGAGTACCCACCATTTACCCATGAAGCATTTTCATCATGAAGATGAAGGTTTTTTGTTTGACCATACTTCCACCAACCGTCGCTAAATTGAAATGTAAAAGCGCCTATCGAGTTTTCAGCCAGTCCAAGACCCGCTGCGTTTTGGTAGATTTCCTTCCAATTCTCTATTAAAAAATAAGACTGCGCACCCTGATCCTCAATTCCTTTAACGGCATTAAAAGCGTCTGAACCAAATTCTGTGAAAACCACTGGTTTATCGTAGCCCTGTTTCATCACTTCAAAAGCATCTCCAAACGAGGCGCCTCTGTATATGTTAGTTCCAAAAATATCAATATCCGGACAGTGAGCATTGATGAGATCAAGGTACTGAACATCTCCATTGCATAGAGCAACAGGATGTGCCGCGTCAACCTCCTTCATTGCAATGGCTGCTTTGTTAAATGCTTTGTATAAAGCTACGGCTTTCTCTCTACCCTCACTCTTGCTTTCCTCAGGAATATCTTCAGTCTCAGCACCTTCCCAAAATAGCCCGTAGTTATTTTCATTTCCTAAAAGAAAGAACAACAATCCGGGTGTGTCCTTATAGTCAACTACCAGTTGCTTCACCTCAGAAATTAAGATTTTCATAACCCTGGGATCGTCATATTCAGTTGTGGCGACCCATTCTCCATCCAATGTCATCCCATAGCGACCAAAGGAATGATTCAGCATCGTGTAAATACCGTATTTTTCGTAGATATACGTGATCCATTTTGCCGGTACTCCCGTGTATTGACGTATAGCATTCACTCCCATATCCTTTAAAAGAGACATCTCATCGTCCAAGGCATTCACAATGAATTCATCCGGTCGCTCCCACAAACTGTATTCATAATTTGTGCCGATAGGATAATAATCCCAATTCATTCCAGTGATAAATATTGGCCGATCATTCACCAGTATTTTCCAACCTGAGGAATCTTTGACTACGGAAACGGCCTTATTAAGATCCCCTGGACTATTCGGTTTGATCACTTCAGTAGAAGGGGGTTTTCCGCATGAAATGAGGACTGTAGAAACTACTATCAAAATGAGCCACGTTCTCATACCAAAAAGTTTGATCAGCACTTAGAAAAAAAACAGATTAGATTCAATGGCACTATTCTGGTTGAAATACTCTGACATAATCTACCAACATGTATTGAGGCAGCACAGTCAGTATGGATGGATTACCTGGAAGGGTGCCTCCCACAGCAATATTAAAAATGAAGAAATACGGTTGCTTAAACTCGGACAAATCTTCCGGGGTTATGTCAATGGCATGATATTGTATATCGTCTATGAAAAATGTAATTAACTCTTCATCCCACACGATACTGTAAACGTGCCAGTTGTCATTCAATCTTCCCTCTTCAAGCGTGTAAGTGCTACCATACTTTGCATAATTCCCGGCATTATCCCAATGAAGCGTTGCAAAGGTCGTTGCATCTTCTCCATTTTCTCCGCCAACCATTTCCATAATATCAATTTCCCCACACGCAGGCCAACCCACTTCATCTTGATTTTCACCTAACATCCACAAAGCTGGCCACATCCCCTGACCGTACGGCATGTTGGCTCTGATATCAATTCTACCATATTGAAATGCTCTTTTTCCTTTGGTAGTAATTCTTCCGGATGTGTAATTACTGCCGCTAACTTCCTCTCTCTTTGCTTCAATGATAAGGTGACCGTCCGCTACTGTCACATTTTCGTTCATGTAAAATTGTAATTCTTGATTTCCCCAACCGCACAAATTAGGACACCCATTACCATTTTGGTACCCCCAATCCTCAGTATTTAAGGCATCTCCCTCAAATTCATCCGACCACACAAGCGCGTACCCTTCATAGCTTGTTGGCGTATCATATCCACCATCGGGCACGACCAATTCACCAAGATTGAAATTATTTTCATCATCGTTACTAATGACAATGGACACATCTGATGCAACAAAATCAGTATTTTCAGACATTAAACTGATGATAATTTCTTCATTACGTTCCGCTACTATGTCACCTAGAATTTCAACAGTGATTGAAAATCTCGCTTCTCCTGATGACACCGTCAAGCTGCCGTCAAAGGCATTGTAGTCCTCTCCTGCCGTAGCATCTCCTCCAATTATCTCATAACTGAGTACCAGATCACTTTTCGCAGCATTGCTTAACTCAAATTCAGCTACCTGCGTATTGGTAACATTACCTTCGACTAGTTGTACATTGTCCATGATTACCTCGTAAGTAATCGACTCCTCTTTACCACCACATGCAGAGGCAAAAATCAGAGCGGAAAGAACAGGCATAAAGAGTAGTTTTTTCATTTAATGTAGGAATTGTTTTCTATTAAATACCTCACAAGTATAAGCTCACATCCGGCAAATTGGATTAACAAGTCAAAGAAGTTTTTGAGTAAGTCTTATCCTCTCCTATTTTGTTTAGCATCTTGTCATTCTTGCTACCTAAACATTAAACAAATGGGAAAAATAATTTTACGGAATGACGTCTACATTACTGAATGGAAGGCTCTGTGTTTACAGAGCCTTCCATCTATTAAGTGCATTTATCTAAGTAGAACTTTTTCTTTTTGAATAGTGCCGTCGGTTTCGTTGACGATGATCACTATCACTACGCCGCTATGGTCAATATCCCAAGCCAACGAATTATTGAAAGTTCTCGAACCAACTCTACGACCTTCGAGATTGTAAACACTCACATTTAAGCTGCTATTACCTGCTTCCCGAATATGTAAAGTTTTACCTGAAGCGTACACCATAAGCTTATCATGACTCAAAGACAGCGGTTCGTCTACTTCAAAACCAATTGTGTAAGTCTGATTAGTTACACCATCCGCGGCAGTTACAATGATGACTGTTTCCCCCGGAATCTCAGTTGCATCCGTAATAACCAAGGTTGCATCCGATTGTGATGCAGTTGCTGCAACTAGAGGAACTGCCGTCGTTCCTTCAGACAATGTAACCACATATTCCGTAATGTTAGGATTAAATCCATCAAGCAAAGAACCATCGACAGTAATGGAAGATAGACTTGCATCTGTTGCGGGATTTGACTCTTTATAGAAATAAACATTATCCAGGTATACCTCTTCCATCGTCGAAAGATCAATTACTATTTGCTGAATATTTTCTGTTCCAGCAAGCCCGGCAGCAATCAATGCAGACACCTCAAAATCATACGATAACCACTGCCCTTGAGACATTGCAGGCGTACTGCTCGGGTTTAAGGTGATTACGGCCTCAGATAGATCGCCACCGGCAGGTATATCCACTACTTTCAAAATGAATTGGTCGCTCGCGTCAATCTCATTAGGGAACCAAACATCAAACCTGAAATTTGTGAGGCCGGCACTGGTGAGATCAATCTGATTTTCACTTCCAAGTTCAATAACCTGGAAGTTTCCACCATCTCCAGCAATGAACGTATAGTTCAACGTATTATTTCCTGAAAGGTCAATCTCTTCAAATTCTGCTGCTCCGTAATTTGCGTACCCATTATTAGGAACATTCTGATATACATCACTATATATGGACAGTACATCTGCTGCCAGGTTTGAAGGATCTGTAGCTCCAGATTCCGGATGGATTGCAGCACCCTCAATTGTGAACGCCACAGAATAAGTCAAGGTTGTTGACCCATCCTGAGCGGTCACATTGATGGTCGTTGTCCCCGGTAACTGAGATGCATTCTCTATTACAAATGAAGCTTCAGAAACCGTCGTTGTTGCGGAAACTGTTGGCACTGTAGTCGTTCCAGCTGGTAAAACGACTGAATAATCTAGCAGTGAAGGAATAAACCCTTCAACTGTGTTCCCATTTACTTGAAGGTCGCTCAAAGTAGCATCTGTGCTGGCCTCCACTTCTGATAACATAATATCATCAAATAAGAATGTCCAGTTTTCTCCAGCGTCACTTTCACTTCCATCAGCCCATGTCAAAGTGATCCCTTCGTAATCCGATGCAATGTCTCCTAAAAAGTCAAAAGCTACCGTCTCCCAAGTATTCGCCGATGAAACGGTCTGGGTTCTCTCTGCATCTGCACCACCAGAAGATTCAAGCGTCATTTTCAACTCAATGTTCTCCTGTGGAGAGAATACTTTCAAGGAAATAGCAGAGCTATTACCAAAAGCAATCGGCTTTTCTAGTGCTAATGTTGTCCCGGCGGTTACTTCTGCCGAGCCCTTGATGGACTGCGCTACCTTACTAGATGTGTTAGCATCAGAGGGTTGAGGATTATCAATTACAGTCGTCACTGTACCTCCTGAATTACTAAATTCATATGATAAAGTACTAGACTCGAAATCTACGGGCAACTCAACCACTTCATCAACAAAATCAATCGTATAGGTATTCGTCACACTTACATCTTGGGCAGTAACCACCACTGTCGCTGAGCCAGGAATTGAGGTTGCTTGCGTAACTACCAGGGTTGCCAGCTCATCTGCTAAAGTGGCACTTACAGTTGGTACGACTCCATCTTCAATCAAAACCTTGTAGCTAAATAGACCAGCATCGAATCCATCAACCGTTTGATCCCCTATTTTCAGATCACTTAAACTGGCGTTTGTACTTGGATCCGCAATGGTAAATGAAACAGAATACGTTTCAGTAGTATTCCCATCCTCTGCCGTAACCAAAACAAGTGTAGTTCCTGGTAGCGAACTAGCAGGTGTTATTTCAACTGTGGCTTGTTCACTATTGGCTGTAGCAGTAACAACCGGTACTTCCGTAGTACCAAATGGCAGTTCCACTGAATAAGACAGCTTATCGACACTGAATCCATCAACTGTATTACCATCGACCTCAAGATTTGTCAAGGTGACATCCGTTGATGGGTTAATTGCAATGATATCATCCCAATAGAAGGTCTGTCCTGTACCTGCAGCAGCATTATCAAAAATCAAAACAACTTTCGCTAAATCCTGATCTGTAACAAGACTACTGAAATCAAAGGAAAGCACTTCCCATTGATCCGCAACAGTATTCACTGCGGTGGCAGAGACGGAAATATCACTATTAGTGGCATTTTCAAGCTTCATTTCGACCGTAATTCCACTTGCTGGGGCAAGTGTTTTGACGTTGAAAATCTTACCATTATTGAAATCGATCGAACTTGCAAGCTCGATAGCTGTCCCAGATAATGCAGCAGCTCCCTCCGTCTTCAAGGTTTGTGCAACACTTGCACTATTATTCACTCCGGATACATTTGGATTTGTTACAAAGAGTTCGGTTGCAGCTCCCTCAAAATCAGTCAGGTTAAACTGAACGTCAGGATCTTCAAATGTAATAGGCAGTGCAGCATCTTTAAATGGTACGGTAAGCGTGATATTATCCAGCACAACCACACCTGCTTCTGCTCCCAAATCAAAAAGCACTCTGCTATTTTCACCTGCTTCGAAATTCGCAGGTAATCTATACGTGTATTTTGTAAGACCTGGTCCAGCCTTCAGGGTTACCGTTCTCGTATTCGCCACATAATCTCCCGAATTTTGTCCGATACCTACGATGATTGTTCGATCAACCTGACCCTCGCCTGTTGATGCCTCAAAAGATAGCACGTATGTTTCATCGGTAGTTAATTCTAAAACCTGGCTAAGGTTAACGTCATATGAATTGGCGGCAGGCGTCTCGACATTAGCAAAAAAGAAGCTGTTTCCGCCTTCTGTGATAATCTCAGGACCACCGTAATTAGTTGTCCAAAATTCAGCGCCCGCTTCAAAGTTTCCATTTGACAGTAAATTTCGATCTCCTGCTACTGAAAAATCTATCAGATAAACAGATGTAGTACTACCATCTTCTGCCGTTACTACCAATCGTGTCTGCCCTGGTAGACTACCGGCGGATGTGATCACAACAGTAGCATTTGCATCCGTCGCTGTGGCAGTCACCGTTGGTACGGTTGTAGTACCCTCTTCCAACTCCACATCGTAGTTGAAAGTGGTAGAAGCAAAGCCGGAAACCGTCACCCCATCAATCTGTATATCAGAAAGGGATGCATCTGTAGAGGGCGCTGCTACCGTAAACATAACTTCGTAAGTAGAAGTCGTCGTACCATCAGCCGCCGTAACCACGATCGAAGTTGTACCCGGTAACTCAGCAGCGGCTGTTATAACAGGGTCAGCAGCATTTTCTGCATTTTTTGTAGCCGTCACAGTTGGAACGATCGTCGTTCCAAACGGAAGTTCTACTTCATAACTGAAAGTGGTTGGACTGAAACCTGAAACTGTCTCACCGTCTACTTGCAAATCACTTAATGAGGCATCTGTTGTAGCGCTCGCAATAGTAAACGCTACCGTGTAAGTCTGGCTTACAGATACATCTTCAGCCGTCACGACAATGGTTGTCTCCCCTGGAAGATCACTGGCTGCATTCACCACCACAGAAGCATTAGCATCAGTGGCGACGGCAGTAACCTCAGGTACCTCCTCAGTTCCAAACGGCAATTCAACTTCGTAAGAGAATATATCGTTACTGAATCCCTGAACGGTACCGCCACTGACCTGCAAGTCACTTAAGGTTGCATCAGTAGCTGCGGCACCTATACTAAAGTTAACCGAGTAAGTCTGTTCGGTAGTTCCATCTTGTGCTGTCACAACTACAGTAGAGCTTCCGGGTAAACTTGTGGCTGCAGTAATTTCTACTGTACCACTTTCATCATTTGCTACGGCGGTCACTGTTGGAACAACGGTCGTTGCAAATGGCACCTCTACATCATAACTAAGCACTGCCGGATCAAAACCTGAAACCTCAACGTTATCCACCAGCAGACTACTTAATGTAGCATCCGTTCTTGGGGCCGCTAGAGTAAATTCAACTGTATATGTTTCCGTACTACTATCTTCTGCTGTAACCAGAATCGAGGTTGTGCCCGGGAGATTTTCTGCAGCGGTCACCACTGCTACAGCCTCCGGACTATTTGCTGTTACCGTGACATCCGGTACTGCTGTCGATCCATAGGGAAGTTCTATTGTATAGTTTAGCGTACCTGAGTTAAAATCAGCTATTGTATTTCCGTCAATTCTGATATCACTCAATGTAGCGTCGTCACTTGCAGGGGTAAACAATTCAATATCATCCCAATAGTACGCATTGTCATCACCCGGTTCTCCCTGATCAAAAAATACAATGAATTTCGAAAGCTCCTGATCTGTAATTAAGTTTCTGAAATCAAATGTCAGTGTCTCCCAGGTATCGGCAACTGAAGTCGCCGCAGAGGCGGAAACGCTCACGTTTGGATCTGTTGCATTTTCAAGCTTGACTTCTACTGTGGCACCTACTTTAGATGACAGCGTCTTAAACCTTAGCACTTTCCCTGCATTGAAATCAATAGTTGAAGGTAACTCTAACGTAGTGCCGGCAAAAGTTTCCGCTCCTGAAGCTTTAGTTGTTTTGGCCACCCTTGCGCTGGTATTAATGCCTGATACTTCAGGGTTGTTTACTAAAACCTCTGTGCTTGCTCCTTCGAAATCAGTTAGGTTATAAACAAGCTCGGAATCTTCAAAATCAATTGGAATCACGAGATCTCCGGTAGGAATTTTTAACGATACATTATCTATGATTACTACACCTGCTTCATCACCTATATCAAACAATACCCTGCTATTTTCACCTGCTTCGAAGTTTGCAGGTAATACCAATGCGTAATTGGTCAAGCCGGGACCGGCAGTTAACGTAACTCTTTGTACATTGGCGGCCCATGGCGAAACACTCTGACCAATTCCTACCAAAATAGTCCGATCAGCCTGACCCTCACCTGTAGCCGCGTCAAACGACATTACATATGTTTCGTCTGTAACCATCGTGACTTCCTGACTCATATTGACATCATAGGCATTGGCAGCCGGTGTTTCTACGTTGGCAAAGAAGAAGTTATTTCCTTCTGCATTTTGTATCTCAGGTCCTCCGTAATTGGTAGTCCATCCGTTTGTGCCGTTTTCAAAGCCACCATTAACCAGAAGCTCAGTCAGATCCTCAAAAACAAAATTGACATAATAGATCGATGTAGTCGATTGATCCTCTGATGTTACGCTCACCTGAGCTTGACCAGGAAGAGAAGTAGCTTGCGTTACTACCGGTGTAACATTATTGTTAAGTGCACTTGCTTCAATAACAGGAATTTCTGTTGTTCCCTGAGCTACTTCGATTGTGTAGATAAAATCTGAAGCGCTGAAACCATCGACTGGATCACTGTCAACCGTCAGTGATGCTAGTGAGGCGTCGCTGACAGGTGCAACAGGAATACGATCAATGTCATCAAAATAGAAGGTCTGATCTTCCGTAGGGTTGGTCGCTACTCCGCCGT
>JAYPLE010000013.1:0-104000 GCA_038129245.1 Flammeovirgaceae bacterium
GCGAATTTAATGGTTTTTCCTTATTTGATAATGCGTCGGATACGCTTCACATTCTTTTTGTAATAGTCACTGGTTAAGTTATCCTCTACAACACCTCTACTGCTGCTGGCATGGATAAACTTGACTTGACTATTGCCGACCTTGGTCACGATTCCTGAATGCCACCATTTTTCTCTTTTCTCTTTGAATTTGAAAGTGACCACATCACCTGTTTTTATTTGGCTCCAGTCTTTTGATTTTCCATACTTAGATTGCTCTTTGGCAGTTCTGGGTATTTTGATACCAGCGGCTGCGTAGGCGTTATGAATCAGGCCACTGCAATCAATACCGGATGTATTATTCCCTCCGAAACGATAAGGTGTCCCTAAATAGTTGCGGGCGGTAACGACCACTGTATTTAGCTGTTCTTGCCTTTTCTTTTTCTTTCGTTGAGCCTCCGCATCGTGCATTCCCAATATTAGCATTCCCAGAAAGGAGAGGGCAGTTATTCGAGTGAAAGATTTCATGATGAACTATTTTTTAGAATAACAAAAAGATCAAGGTTCGTATCATTCTGTTCTCTAAGCGGATAGTCTTCGTGACGGATGCTCGAAACGAGTTCGTCCACTTCTTTCTGGAGCCCGTTTCGATTCATACGATTAAGGAAGTCATAAGGAATTCTTAATAAACTAGCAGGTAAGCGATACTGTAAGTCCAGTACATCGAAGCGTGTGAATTTCTTCACTGAGGCTTTGTTTCGCTCGTAGTACTCCATCACTTTGTCATTACCAGCCACTCCCTTCATTTCGACATCGTCAAAATATCGTGTACACAACGAAGTAAGTTCTTGGGCGGTGTACTCACGTATATGCCAGGGGTTTCGTGTCAGCGTCATTTTAATATTTGGCGTGGTGATCAAAGCGGTCCCTCCACGTCTTAGGATTCGCTGAATTTCTTTGACAAACAATTCGTCATCTTGGATATGCTCAATGACTTGAAAGGTTACGATCGTATCGAAGCTGTTGTCGGGGAAAGGGATGGGTGGAAAATGCCCGGATTCGAAGCGGTGGGAAGCGTATTTTACCTTTAATTTATCAATGACGGGTTCTATCTTGTCTATTGCCGTATATTGATCAGCTAGTGGTGCAAGCAGTTCTATACCTCGACCTTCTCCGCAACCAAGCTCCAGTAGCTTGCCTTTAATGTAAGGTTTAGCTAAGTAGTATGCTCGCAGTAATCGCTGATGGATAGGATTGTCACTTGCGATTTGATCGGAGGTAATTTCCGTGGTATAAACGCTCATCACTTATTTTTGTACAAATAAATCAAATTTGAAAGACTATCGGGATTAAAAGAGATACGCTATTTTTTTCAGTTTTGTTCATCTTTTGTGCAAAATTGACAGCCATTGACCTAAGCAAACAGAATTGTAGCTATTGGTACGATCCGCTGGCTGAGATTACATCGCAACATCAAGTGGTAAAGAAAGAAAATCGATTTGATGTATACCTGCAATTGTATTCTCAAAGTAGACTAGTGGATTCTATGTCCTTTTTTATGCAACGCAGCTACACCGCAGAGGAACATACTGAGTTTGTGCCTGTAGTGGATACGATCAGAAGTTCAGATCAATTACTGATAATCCATTTCACCGTTCCTGATACTGCTGACAACCTGCTGCTGTTGGAGTATCGCCATTTCTTCCCCTTCTATTTTCCTATTCAGTTGAAGTATACCAACATTTCATACGCAGGATTTAGGCTTCAAAAAACTGAAGAACCCTCACAGACGTTTAGGAGGTATTTTGAAGAAGGGAAATACCATTCGCCGGAGCTTGATTCGTATGATTCCTTATTTGTTTATCGGTACAAGGATAGTTTTCTTCCAGCCGACCCTCCTATGTCTGATAATTCTGGGGTAAGCCCAACCTTAGAGGTAGATTCAGTACTGGTGCTGTCATCTGAGAATATTCAGCTAGATCGTGCGTATTTCTATTTTTTACAGGAGGACTCCAGCAATGCCATAGGTGTAGCAGGCTATGCGGGAACACGATTTTTTCCTAAGCTCACCACCCTTCAGGATTTGATTGGGCCCATCAACTATATCGGTAGAAAATCTGAGATTCAGAAGATTCAATCAGCCTCAGACCAAAAGAAAGCCTTTGATTCCTTTTGGCTTGGGCTCTATCCAATAAAAAGAAATGCTTCGGATGCAATAGCAGCATATTATCAAATGGTTTCTCAGGCTAATGAATTGTTTACCAATTATAAGCCGGGCTGGAAGACGGACAGAGGTATGATATACATTGTATTGGGCAAGCCCAGTAATGTAACTCGATATGACTGGCGAGAGGTTTGGACGTACGAGGACGGGGTTAACTTTGAATTCAGGATTATTTCCAATCTTTTTGCACCTCAGCAGCACTACCTTATGAGAAAGCAGGACTTAGCGGACCCTTGGTATGCTGCCGTCAGATCATTAAGAAACAATAGATGAGAAATAGACCAGCCAAGGCAAATATGCTATATGGCATCCGAGCAGTCATAGAAGCCATCGAAGCAGGGCGAGACCTGGAACGAATATTTATTCAAAAGGGATTGAAAGGTGACCTCATCAAAGAACTTTACAACCTTCTTCCAGGCCTGACGGTACCACTTTCTACAGTTCCGATAGAGCGGATTAACAAGTTTACAGGCAAGAATCATCAAGGGGTTGTCGCATTTTTAAGTCCCATCAAGTATCAGCCGTTTGAAGAGCTTGTCACCAGTACGTTTGAATCAGGTGAATCTCCATTTTTCCTTGTGTTAGATCGAATAACAGATGTCAGAAATTTCGGTGCTTTAGCAAGAACAGCAGAAGCTTGCGGCGTGCATGGAATTATCATTCCTACCAAAAATGCTGCTCAAGTAAATGCAGATGCTGTAAAAACTTCTGCGGGGGCCTTAAATTCAATACCCGTTTGCAGGGTGGAACGACTGAGTCAAGCCATTAACTTTCTTAAGTCCTCCGGTTTGTCCACAATTGCCTGCAGTGAAAAAGGCAATCAAACGTTACCTGATGCAAAGATCGAATTACCTGTTGCATTGATTTTAGGCTCGGAGGAAGATGGCATTAGTCCTGAAATTCTCAAGCTATCCGATCAAATTTGCTCGATTCCCATGAAGGGTAAAATTGCTTCGCTTAATGTTTCCGCAGCAGGTGCAATCTTCATGTACGAAGTAGCCCGGCAAAGCGGCTAGACGTATTTATCGCCTTTCTCTGCCCGGATGTCTGAAACCAGATTTTTGAATCTTGGTGCATCGTCTTTCTTGCAGATAAGCAGAACATCTTCAAAATCAGCCACGAGGTAGCCTTCCAGGTCGCTTAAAACCATGAGCTTATTGTTGGAAGCTTTTACGTAGTTATTTCTGGAGTTGTAGAGTACGGTGTGTTTGGACACCAGATTACCATTGTCATCTTTTGGTAATAGCTCATGTACAGCATCCCATGAACCAAGGTCAGACCAGCCAAAATCACCAAGAACCACGTCAACATTCTCTGCTTTTTCCATCACAGCATAATCGATGGAGATTCCTTTTGTAATCGCATATGCTTCTTCGATAAACGAAGCTTCTTGTTCAGAATAATAGCAGGTGGCTCCTGCATTGAACTGCTCAGCAATCTCAGGTTGGTGTTTCTCAAATGCGGAAACAATGGAAGAGAGTTTCCATACGAAAATTCCGGCATTCCACACAAAGTCACCGCTTTCAATAAACTTTTCAGCCAGTGCCTGGTCAGGTTTTTCTGTAAAGGTTTTGACCTTTTTGATAGGTCCTTCTCCTTCTATGTATTGAATATAACCATAACCTGTTTCAGGTCTATGAGGGTTAATCCCTATAGTAATTAAGCGATCGTCTGCCAGTGTTCCCTCCACAGCCGTGTTGATTACTTCTAAATATTTTTCTTCATTGAATATGGCGGCATCGGAAGGAGTGACAATAAGTGTTGCCATGGGATCTCTTTGCTTAATTTTATAGGAAGCATAGGCGATGCATGGAGCAGTGTTCCTTTTGGAAGGCTCCAAAAGAATATGATCATCTAGAAGGTCAGGTAATTGCTCTTTAATGATGTCTTTATATTGAGCGTTTGAAACGACAAGAATTTTATCCGCATCTGTGTATTTGATGAATCTGTCAAATGTCATTTGTAAGAGAGAACGGCCCGTATTTAAGACGTCAAGAAATTGTTTGGGCCTTGCGGCACGACTATACGGCCAAAACCTTGTTCCTGTCCCACCAGCCATTATGATGACATATGTTTTTGATCCAGCGTTATTCATCTTGAAATATGTGAGTTTGCAGTTGTATTGATTACTTTCGCAATCGCTTAGAGTTCTCTCCACAAATATCTGGATAAATTCCTATTCAGCAGGATTTTTATCTGTTTTTCAAAAAAGCACGAGGTCCAATTGGACTAAAATCAGTAAATTCTAGCTAGTAAGCATTAAAGCATTGTAAGGATGGCAACCGTATCCATGGACACAGCGAAGCAAACACTAAAGAAAGTGTTTGGGTATGATACTTTTCGAGGTACGCAAGAAGAGATCATTCAAAACACACTCGGTGCAAATGATACGTTTGTCATCATGCCTACTGGTGCTGGTAAATCACTTTGTTACCAGTTACCCGCAATTATGCAATCTGGTACGGCTATCGTAATCTCGCCTTTGATTGCCTTGATGAAGAATCAGGTGGATCAGATGAATGCGGTGGGTGTCAATGCTCGCTTCCTAAATTCAACGCTTTCAAAATCTGAGATTTCGAAAGTGAAACGAGATACCATTGCAGGTCTGGTTAAACTGCTATACGTCGCACCTGAGTCTTTGACCAAGGAAGAGAATGTAGAGTTTTTGAAGCAGGCCAGTGTCTCTTTTGTGGCCATAGATGAAGCACACTGTATCTCTGAATGGGGACATGATTTCCGTCCGGAATATCGTAGAATAAAGTCCATTGTCGAGCAGTTAGGTAAGGTACCTCTCATTGCGCTAACTGCAACCGCTACACCCAAAGTACGACAGGACATTCAGAAGAACCTGAACATGGATGGGGCGACGATCTTTCAATCTAGTTTCAATCGAAAGAATTTGTATTATGAAGTCCGACCAAAGCAACAGGCCAAAAAGCAACTGATCCAGTTTGTGAAGTCTATGAAAGGTAAGTCAGGGATCGTTTATTGTTTGAGTCGTAAGAAGGTGGAAGAAATTGCAGAATTTCTTAAAGTAAATGATATATCCGCTGCGCCCTATCATGCAGGAATGGATGCCGCCATTAGAATGGCTAACCAAGATGCGTTTCTGAATGAAGATGTAGACGTGATCGTTGCAACCATTGCTTTTGGAATGGGTATCGATAAGCCCGACGTACGGTTTGTAGTGCACTACGATGCACCAAAGTCAATCGAAGGGTACTACCAGGAAACAGGACGTGCAGGACGTGATGGATTGGAAGGAAAATGTTTAATGTATTACAGTTACAATGACATTCTGAAACTTGAAAAATTTAATAAAGATAAGCCTGTCACTGAGAGAGAAAATTCAAAGTTGTTACTGGAGGAGGTGGCCGCTTATGCTGAGTCTTCGGTGTGTAGAAGAAAGCAATTGCTGCATTATTTCGGCGAAGAGTTTGAAGAAAATAACTGCGGGATGTGTGATAATTGTACCCATCCAAAAGAGCAATTCGATGGTCAGGATTTTCTCAAATTAGCGATCAAATCGGTTTTGTTAACAGAAGAACGTTTTGGTATTCTTCATATTGTCAACATTCTCACTGGTAAAAGCAGCCAGCACGTTAAGAGTTACAAGCACGACCAGCTTGAGGTATTTGGACAAGGGGCTGAAGAATCAGAAGAATTTTGGAAGACAGCCGTAAGACAAGCTTTATTTAACGAACTACTCAAAAAAGACATTGAGCAACCGGGTTTATTTAAAGTTTCCGAAGAGGGTAAAAAGTTCCTGGAGCAACCATACCCTGTTAATATTAGCAAGGATCATGAATTTGAAACGGGTGGTGAAGAAGAGGAGATTGAAAAACTCACAATCGATGCTAAATCATACGATACGGTGCTTTTTGACATGCTGAAAGCATTACGCAAGGATGAGGCTAAGCAGAAAGACTTGCCACCTTATGTGATTTTTCAGGATCCTTCACTGGAAGAGATGGCCACAGTATATCCTACTACTGCTGATGATCTTAAAAAAATCATAGGAGTGGGCGACAGTAAAGCCAGAAAATTTGGTAAACCATTTTTAAAGCTTATCTCCGAATACGTAGAGGAGCATGATATCATCACAGCTTCAGATGTCTTGGTCAAGTCCTCCGGCGTAAAATCGAAAAATAAGATATTTATCATTCAACAAATAGATCGTCAAATCGACCTCGAAGAAATCGCGGAAATAAAGGGAATGAAATACGAGGCGTTGATAGATGAAATCGAGAACATCTGTAATGCCGGCACTAAGTTGAACCTGGATTACTACATTGACCACCTGCTAGATGATGATCGACAAGATGACATCTATGACTATTTCCTGTCTGCAGAGTCTGATAATATTACCGAAGCCATCGATGAATTAGGAGAGCATTACTCTGAAGATGAAATTCGATTGATGCGTATAAAATTCATGTCAGAGTACGCTCATTAGTCTGTGGTTACCCTACTCATTGCTTAATTTTGCTGGAAGAAAAATTAAACCATGAATATACTTGTTATTGGCTCTGGTGGAAGAGAGCATGCCATTGCCTGGAAACTCAATCAAAGTCCTAAATGCGATAAACTTTTTGTAGCTCCTGGTAATGGAGGTACAGCCGCTATTGCGACGAATTTGTCGATTGGTGTAGAAGATTTTGAATCGATTCTTTCGACCATTATTGAAAATAACATAGAGTTGGTGGTAGTCGGTCCGGAAGTGCCTTTAGTGGAGGGACTGGTCGATCGAATAAAGTCTTCGACAGCCCATGAGCATGTGAAGGTAGTGGGTCCGGGTCAGGAGGGTGCTCGACTAGAAGGTAGCAAGGATTTTGCCAAGCAGTTTATGAACAAATACAATGTTCCGACTGCCAAAGCAGAAGTGATCTCTAAGTCTAATTTAGAAGAGGGGAAGAAGTTTCTCGAATCATTAGATCCACCCTACGTGTTGAAAGCGGATGGTTTGGCTGCCGGAAAAGGAGTGATCATCACCAGGGACCTTGAAGAAGCAAAAGGAAGCCTGGGTCAACTTATCAATGGCCAATTCGGAGCAGCAAGTGAGACGGTATTGATTGAAGAGTTTTTGTCTGGCATTGAGATCTCTGTATTTGCGCTTACAGATGGCAAAGATTACGTATTACTGCCGGAAGCCAAGGATTACAAACGCATTGGTGAGGGAGACCAGGGTCCGAATACAGGAGGAATGGGAGCCGTATCGCCCGTCATCTTTGCAGACCGTATTTTCATGGAGAAAGTGGAAGAACGGATCGTGAAGCCCACTGTAGAGGGTATCTCCAAAGAGGGTTATGATTATCATGGGTTCATCTTTTTTGGACTTATCAGAGTGGGTAATGAGCCTTATGTAATTGAGTACAATGTTCGTATGGGGGATCCTGAAACGGAGGTGGTAATGCCTCGGATAAAATCTGATTTGGTTGATCTGCTATTGGCCACGGCGGAGGGGAACCTTTCAGATTGCACGCTTGAGAAAGAGGTTTTTACGGCTTGCACGGTCATGTTAGTTGCAGAAGGATATCCCGGTTCTTATGAAAAAGGAAAGGAAATTAAGTTTTCTGGTGAGATGAAAAGTGTCATCCCCTTTCACGCCGGTACTAAGCAAAGCGAGGGGAAGCTGGTGACCAATGGAGGTCGAGTTATTGCAGTCACCGGGCTTGGAGAAAATATGGGCGAAGCGCTCAGTAACAGTTATGAGAAGATGAAGAATATTGACTGGGAAGGAAAGACTTTCAGGACAGATATTGGCTTTGATTTGAAGCAATTAGGACAGTAGTGCGGTTCTTAGTTGATCTGATTATATTTGGTTATTGCGAAAAGAAAAAAGGTGAAGGATGGGATGTAGTTCGTGTAGTACCGGCGCACTTGATGGAGTCGTTGCCGGTTGCAAAAATAATGGCAGTTGCCAAACTGGAGGATGTAATAAACTAAACGTATTTGACTGGTTGTCAAATATGGACATGCCTAAGGCCAGCATTTTCGACGTCGTCGAAGTCCGTTTTAAAAACGGTAGAAAGGAGTTTTTTAGGAACAAAGATCATTTGGAGCTTACTACAGGAGATGCAATCGTCGTGGATGTTCCAAATGGCCATCACATTGGTTATGTCTCTTTGCAAGGAGAGTTGGTAAGACTTCAGATGAAGAAGAAAAATGTAGCTGATGACGATGAAATTCGATCTATCTATCGCGTAGCTTCACCGAAAGACATAGAGAAATATGAGAAGGTACGAAACCGAGATCTTCCGACTATGTTTCGTACTCGAGAGATCATCAATCAGATGCAGCTGAAAATGAAGCTTACCGATGTAGAGTATCAGGCCGATAATACCAAGGCTACTTTTTACTATTCAGCTGATGATCGTGTGGATTTTCGTGAGCTTATTAAAGTCCTTGCGGGAGAATTCAAGATCCGTGTAGAAATGCGTCAGATCAGCTTAAGACAAGAGGCCGGTAGGTTAGGAGGTATTGGATCCTGTGGTAGAGAACTTTGCTGTTCAACTTGGTTGTCTGATTTCAAAACAGTTTCTACTCAAGCTGCCCGCTATCAAAACCTATCGTTGAATCCGGGCAAGCTTTCGGGCCAATGCGGAAGGCTTAAATGTTGCCTCAATTATGAATTGGACACCTACACAGAAGCATTGAAGGACATTCCGGAGATTGAGGCACCACTCGTAACGCAGAAAGGCAAAGCTAAACTGCAGAAAACGGATATCTTTCGAAAAATCATGTGGTTTGGGTATGAGGACGAAAACAGCTGGTACCCAGTGAAAGTAGAAAGAGTGAATCAGATTTTGGCACTAAATAAAAAAGGACAGAAACCGGTTACACTTCAGGAAGACAAGGTGACAGAGGTCAAAGCAGATTTCTCAGCTGCAAACAGTGATCTGATCGCTTTGGACAAAAAGTTTGGTAAGCCAAAGTCTAAGAATAAGCGGAGAAATAAGAATAAGAACCGCAACAAGAACAAAAATAGAGGTCCTCACTCGTCTTCTTCAGAAAAGAAAAAATGAATCGATTTCTTGTTTGTCTATCGCTAATCCTTGTGCTGAAAAGCTGTGATTCTAGTCGAGTGTTTGAAGATTTTGAAGATTTATCTTCTGGATGGGCTATAAGTGACACCGTCTCATTTCATGTAGAATTGGGACCAAGTGATTTTCCTTATATGATCACAAGTCAGTTCCGCGCTGATATTTCCTATCCCTACAGCAACCTGTACTACTATTTTCAAATGTCAGATGAAAAGGATTCGTTGATATATAGTGAATTACGGGAGGTTGAATTATTCGAAGCAAAAACGGGTAAGCCTTTGGGGTCTGGTCTTGGTGACCTTTATCATGTAGAGGATGTCTCATTTAGTGATTTGAGTATTGCTGAGAAGAGCAAATTCAAAGCATCTGTTATACAATACATGCGATTGGATACCTTAAGAGGAATCGATCGAATAGGGCTGAGGGTAAATACTCAATCCCCGGATTGATCAAAAGCGGAAATTCGATGGACAAATAAGCGCATTTTATCACCTAGCTCTTCGGGTTGGTTCCAAAGTCTGCGACTATGTGTTTGGAAATGCGGCCACCCTTTGTAATCAAGAATGTTAGGTTGATACACGTAGATATCCTTGATACTAGGGGCATCAAAGTACAGATCATCATCTGTCCTAATGAGACCACTGTAGCGATTTTTTTGAGTATCAAGCACAGAGATGTCCACAAAGGGCAATGCTTCCTTCAGCTGGTATCTTTGATCAATTTCAAACTCACTGATCATTCGCGATTTAAGGTACCATTCGGCAGAATGTTTGTTTACGGGTGCTTCCTTTGCCAGCTCCTTTTTTGAGGTGAGATTTTCAACGTATTCCAAGTAGTCTCTGAATAGTTTTGGTCCAAGATTCTTTGTCTGATCAGCCTGTAAATCATACGACTTGATACTGGTTATCATAATAATTCTTCTTTTTGCCCGTGTAACGGCAACATTGAGACGATGCTCTCCTCCCACCTGATTTAGGCTGCCAAACCGCAGTTGCAGTTTGCCCGAGTTATCTTTTGCATATGCCGTGGAGAAGATGATGAGGTCTCGTTCATCTCCTTGCACATTTTCAATATTCTTCACAAAAAATAGAGCGGGATCACGTAATAGAGTTGGAATGTTTGCTTCCATCAAGTCCAAAATGAGGGATTGCTGAGGAGCATTGAACGTTACCACGCCAATGCTCTGCTCAGGGTTTTCTTTGTGCGCCATCTTGACTTGTCTGATTACCTCTTCTGCTTCTTTTTGATTTGTGTTATGTTCCCATTTACCACCAGCATCTATTCGCTTAAAAACGGTATTCCTTGTCACAGCATACTCGTAGTAAGGAATAGCTCTTAAGCGATCTTTGTAAAAATATTTATTCGAAAAATCAATGAGTTCGTTTGAATTACTGCGGTAGTGTCCTTGCAATGAAACTTCTGGCAAGTACTGTGCAGCTAAATCCAGCAGGGCATCCTTTTCAAATGCGATGTCCTCTTCTTCACTTTCTTGCCATCTAGCACGATAAAGGTCGAAGGGTTTCAGCTGTTGACTGTCTCCTGCCACCACCACTTGCTTCCCTCGGCACATTCCGGGTATCCCTCGTTCTGTGAAGCATTGGGATGCTTCGTCAAATATGACCAGATCAAACAATTCCTCCATAGGAAATAGCGCAGAGGCCGATTCGGGGGAGGTCATCCAGCAGGGAATCAGTTTGAAAACCTCTTCTTTGAATTCAGAGAGGACTCTCCTTAGCGGCCAAATCTGTTTTTTTTTGGTCACTTGATGGTGTAGTTCCCGAAATGATACCCGATTCTGTAATCGGTTGTAGGTGATATTTTCAAGTGTTTTTTCGCGGGACCTCAATAGTACGATTTCGCGACTAATCTCATTTTTTGTTTGAATCGCAGTGCGCAGTTCGTGCGTCATTTCTTCAAAGCGGAGAGTAGAAACAGTCCGTAGAACGGGATATTTGGTTTCTATGTGATCAATCCAGGCAAGCGCAACGCTATTCTCAAAACACTGCATCTTATCGTCAAGAGATAAATTTTTCTCCTCAAGCTCAGCGATTACATTTTGTTCCACCGTAGAGTAAGATTCTGATATGGCATGCCAGTCACGGAGGTTATCAAAGTCTCTGTCCAATTCCTGGATCGCTTTTTCTCTAGAAGTTCTTAGTGAAAGTAATTCTCGAATCTGGTGATCCGTCATGTATAGAGTCCACAACGCTTGATGTTGAGGGAGCTGGTCTATCAGGCCTAAGAAGGCATTTAGCTTCGCCACCGTTTCTTTTCGTACCCCTGGAGTTAGCTTGATGTAGGCATCCAGGTTTCGGAGGTTGCTGTATAGTTCAAGGGATTTAAATGCCAGCTTTGTGAAAAAGAACCAGTTCTGAGCATCCAGCTTTCTTAGAGAAGTAGGGAACGAGGATAACCATTTATTTTGTTCCAGGATACGAACATTGTGTTCATAGTTGAGTCGGTTGTCAATTTTCTTTAGCAGAATATCAAAACTGCTACGATTTGCCGGCAGCTCATTTGCAACTAATACTCTTGTAATGAATATGCGATCTTTAGAAAAAAATCTCCATTTCAAGAAATTCCATGGATTTTTTCGTGCTTTAATTGCGCGTTCAACTGATTCCTGAAACCGCCCCAGCTCGTCGGGCTTTAACGAGCTTTCCAAGCCTTCTCCCTTGAAACATTGGAGCATCGTTCGCTCCATATGAGTAATCCACTGAAGTGTCTCAGAGGGTTTGTGATCCAGCATTTTCAGTAAGTACTGATAAACAGTGTCATTGTCTACATTGGTAATAAATTGTTTAAAACTGACGGTATTGTTTAGAAAGAAAGAGGTAGTATCAAAGTCTAGTTCCTTATTCAACAGTTTTTTCGAGTCTTCTTTGAATCGATCAAATGTCTTACACATATCGTCCAATGTGGACTTGATTTTTAATCGGTCCTCATTGGAATAATTCGCAAAAGATTTTTCATGCGCCCAGAAGTGGTGCTTGTTGCTGTATTTCAAATAATACTGCAAATGCTGCCTTAATTTCTTAAAGTACGCATCTGTGACATCATACCTGAGCATGGGTAGCATTGACTTAACTGAGATGGATTCTTTTACGGGATCCGAAATTAGGTAAAGCTCCTTGACCGATTTTCCGGCAATAGCAGTATCAAATAATGCTTCTTTAAGCTCTTCCAACTCTTCGACAATTCGTTCGATCTGACGGCTTGATTGAGTATGTGTGCGCTCAATTGCTATGGTGTCTAATGCATTATTCTTCTGTTTATACTCATCCAGACGTTCAATTTGATTCTCTAATTTGGAAAAGACTTCTTTTCGATCACTTTTGAAATCATGCACTATCCCAGCAAAATCGTGAAGATCCTTTGACTTAAGTCTCCTGTAGACGACATCTAGCGCCGCTTTTTTTTGGCATATCAGCAAGACACTTTTCCCTCTGGCTACATAGTCGCAGATGAGATTAGAGATGAGTTGTGATTTTCCGCTTCCGGGCGGTCCCTGAACTGTAAGCGATTCACCATTTTTGATTCTTTTTAAGGCGATTTCCTGAAAGGCATCTAGCTTGAAAGGGGTGTACGTACTTTCTTCTGAGACTCGCTCCCGAATAGAAGGGCGAACGGTTTTTGAGTTCTTAAATGGAAGTTTTTTTTCAAAAAAAGATTCCAGGTCTTCGAATTGACTTGCTTCAATTAAGGAAAGGTAATCAGGCACGAGGTAGGAGCCAGCTTGAGGAAAGATGCCTAGTACTGCTTGATTTTGAAGCTTTAGTTCTCCTGTTTTTGTTTTCCTTTCAAAGCTATCTTTTCTGGTTTCTTTAAATGGCACTAGCTTGTCTAAAAACACCTCTTGATTGAAGTTCAAGGAGATGAAGCTTTGTTTTAACATCTCATAGACCTGCGTTCTAAATACCGTGATGTCCTCATCCAGATCACTGAAAACTGTTTCAACCAGTGCTTCATCGTAACTGACTTCATTGTAATACGCGTATGCTAAAAGAAAACTCTTATTGAAGGTAACGTTTACGTCTTTCCTTAGATTGGCAGTCCATTTACCAGCGGCAGCTGATAGCTCTACGGGGAAAAATAGTAAAGGGCACCTGATAAGCGTATTATCTTGGAAACGACCTTCTACATAAGGCCAACCTATGTACAGGTCTCTTGATCCTCTTTCCTGAAAGATAAATTCTTCTGTGCGGTTCAGTTTTTTCAGTTGACGCGAAATCGTATTCGAACTGTAATCTCTTGGGTCAGATTCAGCACAAAGCAGTAGTTTTTTTTTGCTGACAAGTGCTTTGATCAGGTCGAAACTGGACTTATTTTCCAGGTAATCGAAAGCATGTAGATCAATAAATTGGTCTTTGATTAAGCGTAAAAGAAGTAGAGACCTGTTTTTGCCAGATAGGTTGGTAAGTCTTTTAAGATAATGTTGAAGAAGTTTTTCCAAATCTCACTCTTTAACTGAAATATAGGGCTTCAGTTTTTCAAAGGTGCTATCTGATATGATTTTGATTGTCATCAAGCCCTCTGGTGACTGGAATTTTCCATGCACCTCCCGATAGCTGACAATGGCCTTTGCCTGGTTGCGATTTAGATAGGGATGACTTCTAAGGACCTGAACGCTGTCCGAGTTGATCTTTAGCGGTGAAAGTACCAAGCCATCAAATGCGAAAGCGTTGTTGATCTTCGGCAGCAATGAGTCTTCTAAAAAGTATACTTCTGACAACTGAGAAAGCGAATGGTAACCACCAAGCAGGGATCGGTAATTCACAATTCGTTTTGATAGTCTCTCTCCTATTCCGTATATCTTTCGAAATTCTTCCTCTGTGGCCAGGTTAATATTTCGTTTCGTTTTTATTGTAATGGTTGCTTTTTTGGATTTTACTTTTGTTTTTAACTGATTGCTTTTCGCTTTTTGGAGCTCGGGTTTAATAGTCAAATAGGGCATCAGTATTGCTGCAGTTGTTGAGTCCATTCCATAGATTTTCAGGAGATCACTATTTTTCTTGAAAGTTCCACCCGCATTACGGTAGTTCATAATTCTGCGGGCTAAAGCAGGCGAGACCCCGAAATCGATCCATTTTTCTTTACTTATCGTATTAGGATCAAAGCTTGTTAAATCAACTTTTGATAGTTTTTTATTATCAAGAGATTTTTTTTCAACTAATTCAAATTCTTTTTTCCATTTAAGTATTTCCGATGGATCACTTTCAAATTTTACGCGCTGTACAGTATCAAAACTGTTGAAAAAGGGAGGAATGAATATGAATATGCATAAAATGAGGATTAGTACGAGCGTTCCATTGGCTTCTTTGATTGAAAAACCAAGGTGATTCATGATCATAATTCGAAATCTTCGTAACATGATTATTGTTTGCTCAGTTTGAAAGTCATAAATGAGAATTATCTGTTTCTATTTATGGTTGTATAAAGCTATTTTTGCGATCCGTGTAATGCTAGAGAATGTACGAAAAGTTTAGAGTAGTTAGTTTATCCTATCGCTTGACTCCGTTGGAGGTGAGGGAGATGGTATCTCTTGCAGAAGAGGAAATCAAAGGGTTCGTTCGATCTCTTAACGAGATCTTGGGGTTGGAAGAAGCCATGGTAATTTCGACATGTAATCGCACAGAGGTCTACTACAGTCACGATTCATCTAAGAAATCTGAGATCATCTCCATTTTATTGTTAAAGAAAGGGACTTCCGTCTCCTTAGATATCCAAGACAATTTCAGAGAATTGATGGGCTATGAAGCAGTTGAGCATTTATATCGCGTTTCTTTAGGGCTGGATGCCAAAGTTTTGGGAGACATCCAGATAGCAAGCCAGATTAAAAGAGCCTATCAGGCCTCTGCTGATGAGCAATTGGCGGGTCCATTTCTTCATAGATTGATGCACTCAATCTTCTTTGCAAATAAGCGGGTTAGTCAAGAGACGGCATTTAGAGATGGTGCTGCCAGCACTTCGTATGCTAGCGTGGAGATTACCGAGCAGTTTATTGCCAATTTTAAGCAAGCCAAGGTACTGATATTGGGGCTGGGAGAGATTGGACAAGATGTTGCCGGCAATTTATTCGGAACTACAGCCAAGGTAACGGTTGCAAATAGATCCAATGAGACAGCAAATCAGATTGCCAGGCAGTACTCATATGAGTCGATGGAATATGATGATGCAATGGTTGTATTAGGAAGTTTTGATGTGATCATTTCCTCAGTGACAGTTGCAGAGCCAATCATCACACCTTCTAATTTTGAAACAGCAAAAGGGTCAATGAAATTGCTAATAGACCTGTCTGTTCCGAGAAGTATTGAATACAAAGTAGAGTCACTTCCTGGATTCTTATTGTACAATATTGATCAGATAGAGCAAAAAACAGACAGGATTTATCAGCATCGAGAAGAGGCGATTCCTGAGGTAGAGGCCATTATGCGCCAAAGCATCAAGGAATTTGAGAATTGGTCTCTCGAAATGGAAGTTTCACCCGTAATTAAGAAGCTGAAGCAATCCTTAGAGGATATCCGCCAGGAAGAGCTAGCTAGATACTTGAAAAACTCAGACGAGCAGCAAGCCAAACTTTTGGATAAGGTCACGAAAAGTATTCTTCAAAAAGTGATCAAAATGCCAGTTCTCCAACTGAAAGCCGCCTGTAAGAGAGGGGATGCTGAAAACCTTGTAGATGTTCTGAATGATCTATTTGACCTAGAGAAGGAAACCTCCGCTGCAGTTGAAAATGCTGATTCTGCTCGGAAGTAGATCTTAGCATTTGTGATTTTCCGAGCTTTTATTTTTTATCTCCTTTACAGCACATGCGTGTGTTCTGTTGCTTCTCAGGCTTTAGAGATTTTTGAATCCGGACGACTTCAAGGTGTTAGGAATAGGGCAGGAGAAGAGGTCATTCCAGCTCTTTACGATGAGATAGGGTGGTCGAACGAGCGCAAGGATTTCTTTGGCGAGCTCATTGGATTTAGAGAGAATAATCGGTGGGGGTTGATCAATTCCAGCGGAAAATTGATCAAAGAAGCTAACTATTATAGAATCGAAATCTTTGACGATGAATTTATAAAAGCGTCGGTTAAGGGCTCCTTCTCTAATTTACTTTTTCAAGGCCTTATAGACAAGAAAGGAGAGGTTGTTTTGAGCTGCTCCTATTTTGACATTGAGGCACTGGATGACGTTTTAGTACTTAGCGAGTACCGAAATGGAGAGATAAAGAAAGGCTTGGTAGATCGTACTTTTGGTACAATTGCTCCTTTGCGATACAATAGTTTTAAATTTGTTGGAGATGAAATCTTTGCAGGGAGACTTCCAACAGGTAAGGTAGAGTTATATAAGCAGGGGGGTGTCAAGTCAGGAATTGCTTTTGATGATTACCGATATAGTCAAGAGCACCTCATTGTAAAAAATAATAATCAATATGGATTGCTAAACAAGCAAGACTTGCAACTTCTAACCCCTGTTTCATACAAAAGTGTGGATGAACAGGGAACATTAGTATCTTATCCGACGTGGCAAATAAAAGACCTGGAATTAGACGATCTAGAGGACTTTCAAGCAGATTCTCTTGTAATTGAAGGCGATCTTTTCATAACCAATGTCAATGGAAATCAGCGTGTATTCACAAGCACAAAAGAATTATTTCAAGGCCAGGAAGTTGAATTAAAGTATGCCAGTAACGGGTTCTTGATTGTCAAGCAAGTGTATGATGGTAGATGGAAGCTGATGTCGACTTCAGGAAATACTATCATTGAGAATCAGGATTCGATCAAATTTGATGGAATGTATTTCTCGGCGCTAAGGGGTGGTAGCTGGAGCGTATTTAATCGTTTTGGAAGGAAGCTAACCCCAAAAACTTTTGATGATGTGGGTACCTCAGTTTCTAATTTATTACCGGTCAAAAGACTTAATTTCTGGACCCTTTTAGATTTTCAAGGTAACCTCTTGACAAATCCACGATACGACAGTATACTCGGAGGTATCCATAATCGTATAGCGGTCAACTATCTGGGCTCAATTGGTGTGTTGGATGGATACGGACATTGGGTAATTAAGCCGATTTTTGACGAAGTGACGATCCTCGAAGAAATTATTTTTGCAAAAAAGCAGAAAAGATATTTTGTCTTTGACAGATCAGGGGTGCAGAACTTTTCAATACCAAGTGACGATCTTCAGCTTAGGGGGGATTATATTGCCATTAGACAGGGACAATCTTGGGGATTACTGAATATCGGAGGAGAATACCTTGCTGATCCAATTTATGATGAGGTAGGTAGCATAGGTGTGTTCTTTTATGGAAGGACTGAAGCATACGTATCCCTCTTTCATGAGGACGGTACTCAGGTTGCCAATGCGAATGATGGCATTTCACATATACTAGGTGAGAGAGAAGACTTATACAAGGTAGTCATTGATGGCAAAGTGGGCTACGTAGATGCTGAGGCAAGACTGCGAATTGCCAATCGTTACGATGATGGTGGTCTGATTAGCGAAAACCGACTGGCGGTAAAGTTATTGGGAAGGTGGGGTTATGTAGATCAGGAGGAAAAATTAGTCATTCAGCCCAACTATGAACAGGCTTTTGACTTTGAGAACGGAGTTGCTATTGTAAAGCATAGGGGGTATTTTGGTTTGATAGGTATTGATGGTTCAGAAGTTTTGGAATGTGACTATGATCAGATTCTCCATGAACCTGGGAGAGGGTATATTTTCCGATCGCAAGAGGGTCAATGGGGTGCTACTGACAAGGCAGGTAAAATCATCCTTTCACCTAATTATCAGATGATCAGGGAGACTTCAAACGGGCTACTATTGGTAAACAGACGCGGGGTGTGGGGGATCATGGACCAGAAGGGATATACAAGAGTTCCGTTTCAGTACGATGCAATTAAGCAGTTTGATGATTATTTGCTACTGAAAAAATTATCCGTAGAGTAGGGTAGACTTTTTTGGTTCAAGAAGGTGCTCCTTTGTAATAGTGGAGATCTCTTCTTCGCTTATCCCGTCGATTGCTGAAAAGTAATCATCATAATAGGAGTCTGGTAGAGCGGAAAGCTTTAAGCCTTTAAGTATGCTGCCTTGACTAAAAATAGAATCCATAGAGCTAAGCAGTGTTCCTTTCAAATAGCTCTTCAGTTTCTTCACTTCCTCGGTAGGTGGGATGGTCGAACCTAGTTTTTCTAGCTCAGCTTCTATAGCGGAGACACCGTGATTGAAATGCTCTTTGATCAGCTCGCTTCCTATCATCCAGTAGGAGTGCCTTTTGGTATGCACAAAGGTGCTGTAGATACTGTAGGTATATCCGAGCTCTTCTCTTACTTTTTGCATTAGCCGCGATCCAAAAAAACCCCCAAATAAACTATTGGCGATCCCTAGCTTATGGACCTGTGGATCGTTTTTACTTACAGTAAACATCCCTGTTCTGAAGGAGACTTGTTCACTTGCTGCTTTCTTAATTGTAGAGCTTTTAAGGAGGGGCTCTGGTTGAAATTCCTGGATTGACTTTCTCTGCTGAGGAAGGTTATTCAACAGGCGTTCGATTCGTTGGATCAGTCGTTCAGATACATCACCGGTGACAAAAACGGTGGGGTTATTGAAAAGGATTTCATCATAGAATCGTTTAACATCCTTTAAGTTGCTTTCCAAGGCCTCTGCTGAGCTAAATATTTGTCCTAGTGGATGGTTAGCTCCAAACAGTATTTTATTGAATAGAGCAGTGGCGTATTGACTGTTTTTTGCCTCTTGCTGTTTTATCTGCTGAGATCGGATTTTTTTGATGAGATTAAAATTCTTTTCAGGGAAAGAGGGTTGAGTTACCACCTCTTCAAGGAGCTCTAGGGTACTAAGCGCTTTATCACTTTGACAGTAGACTTTTATAAAAGAGTGCTCAAGTCCGGATCCCCATTCTATAAAACTACCTAAAGACTCAAAACCGAAGGAAATGTCGTTAGCAGTTTTTGATTTTGTACCTTCAGCAAGTGCTTTAATGGCATAATAGCTTGATCCGGGAATTATCTGACTGGCCTTACCGCTTTCGAATACTAATTCAATTTGGAGCAAGGGCAGCTTGTGATCGACTATTGAATAGATATTTACACGATCTGAAACACAGTAGGTCTCGTAGTTTGGTAATTGAAATTTCTCAACCTCATAGCTCGGAGGAGGGGAGGTTCGATCTAGCATTAAATATTTGTACTTACCTTTTTCTGATCTAAGTTGAAAACGAAAGAAAGCCTCAGTGTATCTCCAAGTGGATGATTTTGTTCTTGAGGGATCAAATAGGAGAAATCAAGGCCAAAAACTTGATATCGGAAACCCATTCCAGTCGTGAAAAACTTTCGATCTCCTTTGTCTTCATGCTCTATAAAGTAACCTGCTCGCAGTGCAAAAACACCTCGATACCAATATTCTAATCCTGCAGAAATCGTTATTTCGGAAAGTTCTTCAGAGAATCCACCGGGCGCATCTGCAAAAGAGCCGAATGTGCCGGCTATGAACCCTCGGTCAGGATCTTTTCCGGCAACGATAGTTCCATTCTCGTCTAGGGTTGGTGGAGTAGGTACCATGAGTTTGTTAAAATCCACTGCAAAGGTGATGCTGTTATATGCATCTATGCTTGTCATAAATGCTGTCCCCAATCTTAAATTTCCGGGAATATAATCTTCATTTTCCTCGCTCGTATAGGTGATTCTTTGACCTATGTTACTCAAATGGGCTCCAAAGTTTAATTGAGACTCTCTTCCGCCTATCATAAGGGGGATTCGATACAAAGCTCCTAAGTCAAAGGCCAGGCTTATCCCTGGGCTTGAATTAGGGGCACCTGTAATATTTCCTTGTAGGTTTGACCAAATAAAGCGCATGCTTAATCCCGCACTGAAATTCTCACCCAGAAGGCGGGAATAGGTAGCGTCTACAGCAGCCTCTCTTGGATTTTCAATTCCTTGAGGAAGCCCACTTATGTCAGTCAATTGTATTTCACCAAGATCGAAGTAGCGCATGCTCACTGCCCAAGTTTCTATTTTGCTGAGTTTTTTGAAAAACGTAAGGTAGTTGAGCGACATATCATCTACGATATTCCCTAACCAGGGGGAATAAGAAAAGGAGGTGCCCATATCCTGATCAATGAAGGCAAGTTTTGCGTTGTTCCAGTGTATGCTGAAAGCGTCAGGTGAAGTAGCTACACCAAGATCTCCCATTGCAGAGCCTCTGCTATCCGGAGCAAAACTTAAGAATGGAGCAGCAACTGTAATGGGGTTTGCACCATTTTGCCCGGTAACTCTTACTTGTTGCGCTATTAATGAAGAAGAGAACAAGAGCGGTAGCAGTAAGCTTGATAGCTTGAGATTCATCTAGTACGGATTAAAAGACCAAAGTTAACTCAATTAATAATTATCAACCGTCGAGAAACAGTAGCAATCGCCCCATCTAATCTGCTTTTGACTTGCAGGTTGCAGAGATAAATACCGTTTTGGATAGTCCTGGCATCTAAATCCACGCTAAAAGGTTGCGTAAAGCCATCAAAATCTGTTCTCACCCATTCTTTTGTCATTATACACTTTCCATCGACTGCTAGTAGGTCCATTCTGATGTCCAACGTTTCATTTGCTCTTTCGTGTGATAATTGAACGCTGAAACGATCCACAGCTGGGTTTGGGTATAGTATCACATCTGTTAAGGGTAGTTCAGGTTGGTTTGTTACTTTGAATTCAACTGTTGCATTTGCTGGATTATTGTGTAGGTCGAAGAGATTTAGTTGAGCTGTGTAATTTCCGGGATCAAATGATGATAATGGAAATCTGATTTCACCGTTTTGGTAAGAATCAAGTGATGCCTGATACAATTCATTAATCTCATAAGTTGTATCGTTTACCGTAAGTGTGATATCTCTATTCAGTCCAAGACCAGATGTGTTAATTCCACTTTCATCAAATATTTGTGCAAGCAGGGTGTCGCTTCTTGTGACACTTCGTCCTGAGACAAAACCTGGACGGTCTATAGTAAGAGAAATCTCCGGGGGAGTGTTGTCTATACCTGACGCATCGGAACTCCCTCCAATCAGGAACTGATTAAATCCACCGGCAGCATCAATCTCCAGTATAGGATCATAAGCATAATAGGTGATGGAACCTTCTTCAAATTGGTAAGATATATTTTTAGGCATTACGAATTGTACTTCAAATTTGCCATTAGTAACGGATGCGGAACCTTTGAAAAGTAAGTTTTCTCTTACCTTGTATGGAAAGGGGGCGTCTCTTTGGCCTAAAGTTAGTGTTTCACTAAATGTGTCGTATACTTTAACCTCTACCACTCCATTGAATTCCTCAAAAAGCTGGTTATTGAAATCTTGAATATTCCCTTCGATTATGATTTCTTGTAGTGCTTTGAGTGTATCTTTTTGGAGATCAACAGGGGTATCGTTGATTGAAATCGTTTTGATTGGAAGGTCCGGATAGTCTAGTCTAAGCATTGGGTCACCCAAAAGGGCAAAATTTCGATTTATGGGACCATTCAGACTGTTATTCTTTGTGTTTCGAATAATATCTCCTAATCTGGGAAGTTGACCCATTTCGGGTCCATCATCCAATGGCCTCAGCAAGAAAAAATGGAAAGCTCGGTTTACGTCATAATTTGTAAATGCATAGACAGGGCGTGTTGTGGTAATCAGGGCAATTGCGCCTCCCTCTTGTTTTAGGATCAATTTCTCTGCTCCGGATTCACCATTTTGAGCAATCAAAGTAGGGTCATCGTATCTACCAAATTCACATGTTGCCGTTACGAAAATAGGCAGACGCTCGGCATTTGATAGCTCATTGATAAACGGAATATCTAGTACAGTTTCTTCCGTCCATCTTTGCTCGCTTCCATGCCCAATGAAATTTACCATAAAGGTGCCTTCCTCGATTTTTTCTGAAAGTAATTCTCTGACCGTCTGGCTTGATTCTACATTTCCATCCTGCTCCTGAGGAAACGCATCTATGTACAGTTTCTCAGGAGCAACTTGGGGGTGATTTTTCCAGAGTAGATCAATAAAATCCTCGGCGTCTTGCATATGGGTCCAGGTATCAGAGAGACCAGCATTACCATCATCAACCACATAGGTCATAGAATTTTTCCATTGTCCTCTTTTGGCATTTTGGGTGCTGTAATTAATGATCTTCTTGACAATATTATCTGCTTCTTCGAGCGACTTGACAGGAAGTCGCCCGATTCCAATTTCTAGCGAGTGATCGCCGCTCTTAGACTCACCCCACTCACCTTCACTGTCTTCCATAAAACCAAAAAAATCATCCGATGAGTAGCTCAGCACAGGATCCCAGGAATTGTAAGATTCGTATACCGGGACAAAGTTTGTATTGGATTTTATGCGATTCTTGTAATCAAACGAGCAATCGCCAAATAAGAGAAGATATCGAAAGTCTGTCGACTTCAGATAAAAATGCCTAACGGCATCTCTGAGGGCACTTACATCCTGCATGCCCGAAGCAAACTCATTGTAGATCTGCCGTGTTGTAATGACCTGTACATCCAGGTCATCATGCTGTTTGTGGTGATCTGCAAGGGTTCTGGCTTGTGTTAGGAATTCAGGAGCACTAATAATGAGTCCATCTTTCGGTCTAAGAGCTCTTATATTCTGATTTGAAACCGGGCCAAATGCTATTGGTTTTTGTCCTACTTCTGTAGATTCGAATGCTACAAAGAACCTGAGTGAATCCGAAGAACTTGCATGCGTTATTAAGTCATTGTTGTAGGCATGAGATAACGCAGAGGGATTTGTCTTATTGGTTACCTCCCATATCGTAAGATCTCTTTGACTAGATAATCCTAGAACCGCATTTTGATCAGGAACACACTGGTTATTATAGAACAATGGTTCACCTTCATACACAAGGTTCCGCCTGTATGTAACCAATATTTGATTTATAAATCCATAAATACTTCCATCCGTTCTGATAAAATCAAGAATTATATTTTGCGTTTCCCCGGAAGAGAGCGTTTCGAATGTCCTTTTGGAAGGTCTGCCTTTTTGGCTGTAAGTAGAAACGGTTGAGGAATTAATTTGCAAAGAGCCAATTGGAGATTGGTTTAGGCTGACGTCCATACTGGTTTGGCTTTCGGAAAATCCAATGACATCAAGAACTATTTTTATAGAATCGATCAGGTTAGGTGTCACGAAATCATAGCTTTTCACTAACCCCGTGCTTGGGATTAGCAGGTCACCATACCACTCCCTGCCTGAACCGCCACTATTGACATAGTTGAGTAGGTTAGTCGTTTCCGGATCGTACACTACCAGGTGATTGTCAGAAGTAATCGTTTGATTGCCAGGTGTAAAATTCTCTTTTGTAGTTATTCTTAGTCCTTGTTCAGTACCTATTTTCAAGAAATAGTAAGAGGTGTCGCTGTAACTGTTGGAGGTATAAATCCAATCAAAACCATCAAAAGAAGCTTGATGTGGCCCCTTCCCATAAAAAAGAAAATATTCATCCGATTCAAATTCGTCATCCGAATCACCAAAAAAAGCAATTGCATTTTCCTCGATGTCAGAGGACCTTTCTTGATCGTTATTTTGTGGAAGCATACCGGTTCCATTTCCATATAGGCTTACGTGATCTGGTATAATTTCATTATCAATACCAAGCTGAGCAAATAGGGTATTGTCTAGCTTGTAAATTCCGTCTTCCGTGATGCCTATTTTATACCAGCTTCCCGATGAAAGTACGGATTGATCCTGAGCAGGCGTGGCTGTGTGTAGTAGATGCCAGCAAAATGTGAATAATATGAGTCTTACCAGGTTAAACACGGTCTGCTATAAAACGACTTCTTTTTTTCGAAATTATGAAGAGGTCTCCTTTTCCGAGCTTTTTGAAGCTATGAGTGAAATGATGGACATGAACAGGTAGGTAGGAATCAGAAAGGGTAGTGAACCCCAACCTAGTGCTGTAATCATGACAACATACACGATAATCAGTAGATAGCGAAATACATTTTGATTAAATGCGAAACTCTTAAACTTAAAAGCTAACAACTCTAAGGGGGCCACCAACAAAACAGAACTCACTACTGTTATTGTTAGAATTAAAGGTGCTGTAGGTACTAAATGTATGGGCAGCTGTGCAAACGTTGTAAGAAGCAGGGCATTTGCAGGCGTGGGTAACCCTATAAATTTATCCGTTTGTTTCGTGTCGACATTGAATTTAGCTAATCTATAGGCAGATAACGCGGCAACCAGTACGGCACTGTAATTAACCCAGTATGGATTTCCCAACCCTCGGGAAAGCTGAAATAAGTATAAGGCCGGTAATACACCGAATGATACTACGTCTGCTAGGGAATCTAATTCCTTACCCATCGCCCCACTGACACTGAGCACTCTGGCTGCGAAGCCATCAAGAAAATCAAAGAAGGCAGATAAAAAAATGAAGAAAATCGTATTGGTATAATCTCCATCAAAGAGGTTGATGATACCAAGAATCCCAGTGATGAGATTAAGTAAGGTGAGAATATTTGGTATCTGTTTTATCATTTCCTCACAAAGGGATTATGTATAGCTTCATGGCCTACGGTCGTAGTAGGACCGTGTCCGGGATAAATGACAACATCCTTCTGTAGCGTGTATACTTGCTCTCTGATTGATCGTTCAAGTGTAGCGTAATCTCCACCTGGCAGATCTGTCCTGCCAATTGATTCTCTGAAAATGACATCACCGGCTATCAATTGGTTGGTTTTTCGTTCAAGGAACATCAAATGTCCGAGTGAGTGCCCCGGAGCATATAAGATATCTAATTGTGTGGTCCCAAAGGAAAGAATTCCTTTATTCGGGATCCACTCATTAACCTCTGCAATCTCATATTGCTGAAATCCGTAATTGCTGCTGTAGGCAGGTACGGAATCCAGTACAGGCTTTTCTCCTTCCGGGACTAGTAGTGGAATATTAAAATGCCGAGCGCAATATGCATTACCCAGTACATGATCAATATGGCAATGAGTATTCCAGATAGCAACTGGCTTCAGCTTATTTTCACCTATGTAGCTTACTAGCTCTTGCTTTTCATAATCTTCATAGCACCCCGGATCGATGATGACAGCTTCTCGTGTATCGTCTGTAACGATATAGGTATTTTCAAAGAAGGGATTGAAAACAAATGTTTGAATTCTCATAGCTATGGAAGTTTCTGCAAATTTGCCTAATTAAGTTTTCAATTGTGAAGAAAGTTGATGCGATCATAGTGGGACAGGGGTTGGCAGGGACCTCTATGGCGTTATCCTTGATGGAAAGAGGTAGAAAAGTATGTGTAATTGACCCAAAGTATCATAAAGATCATAGTTTTTTGAATGCAAGCAGATCCGCGGCAGGTTTATTTAATCCCATCACTGGTCGGAAGATGGTCAAAACCTGGATGGCGGATAGTTTATTTTCAGGTTTGGCAAATTTTTACCAGAAACTAGAAGCAGAGTGGAGTGTCAGTTTTTACCATGAGGTACCTATATACCGACCATTTCAATCGGTTGAGGATCAGAACGATTGGGTGGGCTCTGAGGAAGATGAATCCTACAGCCGTTTTATAAAGCAAGTCTATACTGATTCTATTGGCTTACCGGGATACATTGACCCTTTCGGAGGGCTTCTTCTTGAGAAAAGCGGTTATCTAGATGTACCGACTTTTCTTGATGCAGCTGAATCTCAGTTACAGAGAGAGCAGGCGTTCCTGACGGCTTCAGTGAAGTATTCTAATTTTCATTACGCTGAGAGCAAGGTTTTTTATGACGATGATGTAAACAAAGTCGAAGCCAGGTGGGTCATTTACTGTACGGGCGTTGAGCAGAGTGAGTCTAATCCTTGGGCTAATCTGAAATTTAGGCCGGTTAAGGGGGAATGGCTCACCTTAGATATGATATTTGATCCAAACTATATCTTAAATCGAGGTGTTTTCATGATTCCTAGAGAGGGAGTAGTTAGAGTGGGTGCAACGTATGATCATAGTAGCTTGGATCGTACGCCGACCACCAAGGCACAAAAAGACATTATAGAAAGAATGCACAAAATTTATCGTGGGGAATATCGTATATTAGATCAGAAGGTTGGAATCAGGCCTGCCACGTACGATCGAAAGCCATTCGTGGGAGTGCATCCACATAATTCAAAGGTTGCTATTCTAAATGGTTTAGGAGCAAAAGGTGTTACTTTGGCACCCTATTTTGCTGAGCATTTGGCAGATCATTTGCTTGAGGGTACACCACTGCTTCCTGAGGTAGACGTTTTGAGATGTTTTTGAAAGGGTACATAGGACTATTTTTTGTTTTGACAGCGTCAGTTTTGTTTCTCGACGCACAGTATGTCTCTGAGTTTGGTCAAAATAGAATTCAATACAAGGCATTTGATTGGATTTATTACTCCACCAATCATTTTGATATTTATTATTATGACGGAGGAAATGAATACGCTGATCAAGCCATTGGTTTCCTAGAAGATGAGTTCAATAACATCACGGATCTTCTTGGTTACGCACCTTATTCGAAAACTAAAATCTTCATCTACAATTCCATCCATGATTTGCAGCAAAGCAATGTAGGTATTGATGGAGCTGCATTTAACATAGGAGGACAAACTGACTTCATTAAACTACAGATTGAAATTGCTCATCCCGGAACAGCGATTGAATTCAAGCAAGAACTGGTGTACAAGCTTTCCAGAAAGCTGATTGAAGAAATGCTTTTTGGTGGGAGTCTGGCAGAAATCTTCCAAAGCTCTTATTTACTTAATCTCCCCCGATGGTTTGTGGATGGAGCTGCAAGATATCTGGCATACAGCTGGAGTTCAGATATGGACGATTACATAAGAAATTATTTGACAAATAAAGAAGTGAAGAAGCTTATCAAAGTCGATGGTGAGTTGGCTGGGTTGGTGGGGCAGGCAGTCTGGAATTATATAGCTATCAATTATGGGAAGAGCAATGTTTCCAACATCTTGAATCTCACTCGAATCATTCGAAATGAAGAGAATAGTATTGCGAGTACACTTGGTATGACCTATAAGCAGTTCAACTTGCAATGGCAACAGTACTATCTCAATATTCAAAATGAAATTCAAAACGATTACATAGGCCCAGGTATCGAAGAGGTTGTCGTGAGCGCCAATAATGCTTCCTTGAAATACAAAAATGTAAGACTCAATCCCACGGCTACCAAAATTGCGTATTCTCAAAATGACTTGGGGAGATATAAAATCTTCGTTTATGATCTTGAAACAAAAGAGAATGTGAAGATTCAAACGGGCGGAATACGAGCAAAAGGACAAAAAGTAGATTACAATATGCCTCTGCTGGATTGGGTGGATGATGAAACACTGGGTATGATTTATTTTAAAAGAGGTTTCTTGTATCTGTCGACCTATAATCTATCGACGAAGGAGTCAGTGGATAAGCCGTTGACAAGGTTCAACAAAGTAAAGGCATTTTCTTTCAATGAAAATGGTCGATTGGCTGTCCTAAGTGGTGATATAGACGGGAACAGCGATATTTACTTGATCAGTATGAGAAGAAACGCTATCCGAAGAATTACTGATGATATATACGATGACGAAGACCCAATATTTGTTCCCGGCACCGCTAGTATCATTTTCAGTAGTAACCGTCCTGCAGACACTTTGAATATTACTGATGTTGAGATAGAGGAGCTAGATAATAACTTCAACCTTTTTCTATACGATCTTGATACTACTGCAAACACTTACTACCGTATCACCAATACACTAAGTCGTGATGTAAGACCGGCAGCCCAAAGTCCCTACGAGGTCTACTACCTAAGTGATCAACGTGGTATCACCAATCTATTCAAATACAGCTTCATAGATAGCACCTATCAGCAGATAACCAATTTCGATAGGGCAGTTAAGGATTATGATCTCAATTTTGCATTTGGAAAGATACTTTTTTTGATGTTAGATAATGGAAGAGATAAGGTTTACCTCGACCAATCGTTTGATATTGAACAGTCCATCTTCAGTCCACAAACAGCCAGACAAAGGTTTATACAAGCACAGTATGTTGCAGATCTGTACAATGAGCGACAGATACAAAAAGTACAAAAGCGTGAGCAGGAGCCGTCAGAAACACCTGTAATAGACGTTGTTGATGCCATCAGTAACATATCAATCACCCCGAATGAAGAGGATTCACTGAAGGCCATTGATCCGGGCATTGATCCAAACCGTTTTAGTTTTGAGAGTACCACTGAAACCCCATCAGAGGAGGTCATCGATACGGATAATTATCGTTTTTCGGAAGTTACTGATGTTGCTAAATATCGTCCTGAATCGTTTTTCACAAATTATAATCGGCTTGAAGTTACGAGTGAGGTCATAGGCCCTATTAACTATGAACCACGGTTTAGCTTTAGCAACCTGACCACCTCATTTGCGATCGATCAGATACGAGGATTTGGAGCTGTGCTAGAAACAAACATTACAGATGTATTAGGTAACTACAACCTAAGTGGTGGAGGACTCATCATGACGGATTTTAGTGATGGTGACCTTTTTGCAGAATTCAATTATCTGAAGTATCGAATTGACTTTAAGCTTAGAATAGATGGCAAGCGGTACTACTTTGAAAATAATAATGAGAACATACTGAGGCAGAGTTATCAGTTGAACCGAATAGAGGCAGGTGCGGCCCTACCGTTAAGTAACTGGCTAAGAGTAGAATTTAACCCACATTTTACACATACAAGCTTCAATAATCTGCAATTTACAGCAGTAATTAATAGGGGGATAGAGGATTTTGCATCAGATCGTAGCGTCACATTTGCTGGTTTTACGGCCAGATCAGTCTTTGACAACACCTTGGAAAGGGGCTATAACATCACGCAAGGAACCAAAGGGCTAATCGAGTTTACCGTAAATCAAGGTATTTCGGATTTGAATGAATCTTTTAGTAGACTGAGAGTTGATTTACGGCATTATCAGCCAGTTCACAGGGAGCTAACTTTTGCTACGAGGCTGTTCTATGGTGAGTCTTTTGGAACCAATAAGCAAAATTTTCTGATCGGCGGTGTACCCAATTGGCTGCTGAGTCAAACGTTTCAACATCCAACAGGTGACCCGTTGTTTGTAGCTAATGATGTAAATAACTCAGGAGTATTATTCTCGGAATTTGTCACCAACATGAGAGGCTTCGATTTTAATCAGCGATTTGGTCATTCGACTTTTCTTTTCAATGCCGAATTGAGGTTGCCTGTCTTTCAGTATTTAGCAAGAGCACCTGTTTCCTCTACATTTTTACGAAACTTTTCACTGATAAGCTTTTTCGATTTTGGTTCGGCATGGACTGGTCCCATTCCATTGACTCGTGAGACAAGCTCAAATATCATAAAATACCCAGCAACAGAAAGCTCTATTTTCTCTGCTCAAATTTCGAACTTTAAGAATCCATGGCTTGCAAGCTATGGGTTAGGTTTGCGTACCGTTCTATTAGGGTATTATGTAAAACTTGATTACGTCATCCCTGTCGAGGAGTTTATATCTCAAGATAGAAGGTACTTGTTATCTATAGGGCTTGATTTTTAACAATTCTATATGATCATATCTATGACAGGCTTTGGATCAGCCGAAGCTACTACTGATATTTATTCTCTCAGAGCCGAAATCAAAACGCTTAATAGTAAATTTTTTGATCCTGTACTCAAGGTTCCAAAGGAGTTTTCAAATTGGGAACTTGATATTAAATCGGAACTAGAAAAGGTATTGAAAAGGGGGAAGGTGAGTTTATCAATAGAATTTACTTCCAAAGGAGATGAAGTGGTACCTGTTCGCATAAACGAGCCATTGTTCAACGTTTACTACAAGTCTTTTTCTAATCTAGCACATGAGCAGGGAGCTTCTGAGAATGAGTTATTCAAGCTTGCACTTCACTCTCCGAATGTGATTGTACCACGAGATGATTTTGCGGATGTGATAAGTCCAGAGGAGCTACTGGCAGTGGTCACAGCATCTGCTGAGAAATGTCAGGAATTCAGAATTAAAGAAGGGGGCAGGTTACAGCTAGCCTTGCAAGAGTCAATTGATACAATAGCTGTTCAGCTTGAAATGATCAAAACGTTAGATCCGAAACGTATTGCTGCTATTCGTTCTCGAATTGAGAAGTCAATAGGTGATCTTAAACAGCAGATCAAGCTAGATGAAAATCGATTTGAACAGGAATTGATCTATTACATAGAGAAGCTGGATATTTCCGAAGAAAAAGTGCGACTGGCTAGCCATTTAGATTACTTTAGGGAAGTGATGAGTGAAGATGAGTCAAATGGAAAAAAACTAGGCTTTATCAGTCAGGAGATCGGAAGAGAGATCAATACGATCGGATCCAAAGCGAATGATGCAGAAATACAGCGAGCAGTTGTAAACATGAAAGAGGCGCTCGAAAAAATCAAAGAACAGGTGTTAAATGTGATTTAGCCACTGGTCTCTCTTTAGTAATCATTGAATATCAAATCTCACCTGAAAACTTCCCCAACTCAAACTTGCTTCTCCATCTGATGCAAGCTGGATAGTATACTTCTCAAAAGTTGAGTCTATGTTATTAGAAGTTGCAGTGACCCTTAGTACATCTTTTCCTTGATCGTAATTGTACGATCCCCACTGGTCCCATACAGAATTGAAAATGAGCGTCCATTCTGTTTTTCCCGGGATTACAAAAAAGCCATACTTCCCTTTGGGTAAGGTTTTACCGTTTATTGTGACTTCATCAGATACTTGAATCCATGTAGCTTCATTAGCGCCATTGCGCCACAATTTTCCATAAGGATGAAAATCATTGGAACCAAAGTATCTTCCCTTCAAAGAAGGCTGACTGTAGTCGATTGTGACAGTTGTGTTATTGATAGTAGCAGAAACTTGCGCTGGTGGGCTAGGTCTCTTGCTTTTATCTTGTGCTAATCCGTTAATAGCAAAAACTGCTAGGAGGGCGAATAGTAAATTTTTGATCATTTTAGTTGTTTGTTTTGCTTGGAATAAACGAAAATAAGGAAAAATGATCAGTCAACTTTTCCTAAATTCCTTATTAATGAACGTTACGTTGGCATAGTGCAGTTGTATTCAACTTAGATTAATTATTATCTTTCCTATTCTAAACTTTCTAAATTATGCGTTTATCACCTTTCTATTTCTCTATTGGCCTTTTTTTAGTGCTTATAAGTTGTCGCCCGGAAGTCTCCAAGGAATACCAGAAGCTGGTTGATGTTACAAATCTTAAAATGAATCATATCGATGCAAATCATAGGGTTGCGATCGTGGAGGATGATTTCAAAGAAGGAGATAGTATTTACAAAATACGTGCTTATTACTATAATCGGGATATCATTAAACTCGTAAGTGTGTTACGAACACCAAATTACGAAAGAGATGATTATTTTTATTTTGAAAATAAATCTCCCATCTTCTCCGGGCATCTAATGAATGAGCGAGATGCTCACGAGGCGGAAGAATACAAGTATTACTACAGTAATGGGCAAGTTGTTGAGTCCCTTTATTGGAAGGATACCTATGAGCCAGGAAGGAGGTTTCACCACGAAGCGTTCCAAGAGTTTAGTCCCAATATTGATTCACTGATGGCCAGTGAAAAAGCAAGATTTAATTTTCTTGTGACAAAACTTGAGTTAGAAGGTGTAGAAATCATGCATCTCAATGAAAACCTGGAGGCAAACAGTCAATGACCTTAGAAGAGGCCCAAAGGCAAGTCGATAATTGGATAAACACGGTAGGTGTTCGTTATTTTGGCGAGTTAACCAATATGGCAATCTTAACGGAGGAAGTTGGTGAATTGGCCAGGTTGATGGCCCGAATCTATGGAGAACAATCTTTTAAACCTTCCGATAAAGACCGTGATTTGGGAGACGAAATGGCAGATGTGCTCTGGGTTCTTCTTTGTCTAGCTAACCAAACAGGTGTGGACTTAACGGTGGCACTAAAGAAGAACTTTGATAAAAAGAATATTCGCGACAAAGACAGGCATAAAAACAATGACAAGTTGAAGTCATGAATATTACATTAACGACCCCGGCGTTATTATTTCCTGCTATCTCTTTATTACTACTTGCTTACACTAATCGATTTTTGGCAATTGCAAGTCTTATACGTCAGCTGCATCAGAAACATCTTCAAGAAGGTGAGATGGGAGTTATAACAGGTCAGATTAAAAATCTTCGCATGAGGCTAAACCTCATCAGGAATATGCAGATTTTTGGTGTTCTTAGTTTTTTTTGTTGTGTGCTTAGCATGATCCTGATCTATCAGGATTCGCCATCAGGGGGGTCTTACATTTTTGGAGTTTCTCTGATATTCTTGCTAGTCTCCTTGTTGATCTCTCTGCGTGAAGTGCAACAATCAACAAAGGCTTTGGAGTTGGAGTTGTCTGATATGGAATTGGGCGCTACGGCAAGATTCTGACCAGCCTTCCACCTAGATACGCAACTACTACATCATAGACATCTTTTTTGATACAAAAAGAAATGTCTCTCGTAATTCCAAATCGTGCTAATCTTGCTGCATGACCTGATTTTTTTGCAGCTCCCAGTAAGTCAGACTTATGCTGAAGGTACAGCGATAAGGCCAGTTGGGCACTATCGCCCATCGTTCTAACATTGTCAAGCTCATGGATGAGGGCACCGGCATATAATGTATCTTCCAGATTTGGGGTACCTTTCCATGCTGCACAGTGGATCAATACGTCACTTTTCTGCTTTTTGATGTAGTTGACAGTAGCAGCCAAGTTAAGAAATGCACCAATGAGAATTTCATGGGCTGCTTCTGACTTTTTGATTGTTGCAGTGCCGTTTGTAGTGGTTACGGCGATATCTCGATCCTTCCATTTTCCCTGCATGTATTCAAACGGAGAATTACCTATATCAAAATGTTCAATTTTTTTTCCTCCTCTTTCACCTGCCATCACCATTCCCTGATTTCCCAAGGCAGTACATTCTTCAACTGTTTCCACCGGATAAATTGCACGTATTGGATATGACATGCCGGTAACCATGCAACTGGTGGCTCTAAAGATATCCACTACAACCACCAATTTACCTTTCAAATCATGCTGGTGAATCAGTTCAGGCGTAAGACAAACTTCGACCTGCATCTGTCAGAGAAAAGGGGGTCTTGTGACAATCGCCTGCAATTCCTTATTTCGCACCTGAATCAGCACTTTCGTATCTGATTTATGATGACCAAATAAAACGTACCCAAGTCCTATACCCACGTTTAAACTAGGACTCATTGTTCCGGAAGTAACCTTCCCAATTATCTCTCCTTCAAGGGTTTTTATTTCATATCCTTGTCTAGGAATTCCTTTATCCACCATCTTAAAACCTACAAGCTTCTTTGTAACTCCTTGCTCCTTTTGCGCTTTGATGGCTTGATGGTTGATGAAGTCTTTTGTGAACTTAGTAATCCAGCCCAGCCCGGCTTCGATAGGAGATGTTTTGTCGTCGATGTCATTTCCATACAGACAATAGCCCATTTCTAACCTTAAGGTATCCCGGGCTCCTAAACCAATGGGTTTAATATCTTCAGCAGCCCCAGTTTCAAATACTTTTTCCCATAAACGGAGGGCATTCGATTTATCGACATAAAGCTCAAATCCACCGGCACCGGTATAGCCCGTAGCACTAATGATCACATCATCTATACCGCCAATCGAACCTTCCGTGAAATGATAAAATTTGATCTTAGAGAGATCCACATCCGTAATTTTTTGTAGCACTTCTACTGCTTTCGGGCCTTGTACTGCAAATAGGCATATGCTGTCTGAAATGTTCTTCATCTCTGCGCCCATGCTGTTTTGTTGACAAATCCAATTCCAGTCCTTTTCGATATTGGAAGCATTGACCACCAGAAGGTAATTTTCTTCTGCTTTTTTGTAAACAATTAAATCGTCTACAATACCTCCTACATCATTTGGCAGGCAAGAGTATTGAGCTTGTCCGACTACGAGTTTAGACGCATCGTTACTGGTGACTTTTTGGATTAGTTCCAGCGCATTCGGGCCTTTGACTTCAAACTCACCCATGTGAGACACATCAAATACGCCCACACCGTTTCTTACGGTTAGGTGTTCATCTTTGTCCGAGCTGTAGCGAACAGGCATGTTGTATCCGGCAAAAGGTACCATCTTTCCACCGAGGGAAATATGTAGGTCGTTCAGAGGAATGTTTTTAGCACTCATAGGCATGTCTAATTAAGGATCTCAAAGGTAATGTAGACCATTCTCTATTTGTTCAGTTTTTTTGGATGGGGTTAAAAATGAAGAATCAATCCTACGGGGCAATGGTCAGAGCCATAGCGATCATTGTGAATTTCAGCATCCACAATTTGATTAGTTAATGTCTCGCTGACGATGAAGTAATCGATTCTCCACCCTACATTACGTTCGCGTGCCTGGAATCTGTAATTCCACCAGGAATATTTTACTTCTTCTGGATATAGATGCCGAAAAGAGTCAAGATAACCTTCTGCTAGGAAGTTATCCATTGCATCGATTTCTTGCTGTGTATAACCGGCGGATTTATTGTAGTTTGCTTTTGGCCTGGCTATATCGATTTCTTGATGCGCAACGTTCAGATCGCCGCATACCACCACAGGTTTTTGCTGCTCTAATGCTATGATGTGTGAGCGAAAAGCCTGGTCCCATGTCCCCCGATATTCTAATCTTTTTAAGCCTGCACCGGCATTGGGTGTGTAGACGGTAACCAAGTAATAGTTTTCAAACTCAGCAGTGATGACCCGACCCTCTTGGTCATGTTCTTCGATTCCTATATCATAGTAAATATTGAGAGGCTGTTTCTTTGAGAGAAGAGCGGTCCCTGAGTAGCCTTTCCGGGCTTTACTGCAATTGTAGAAGATATGATAGCCTTCGATCTGTTTGAGAGCTCTTTCAGCATCTTCGGGTTGAGCTTTGGTCTCTTGCAGACACAGAACATCAGGATTAAGTTCTTCGACATCCTTAAGAAAATCCTTTTTTAAGATTGCTCTGATGCCATTTACATTCCAGGAGATAAGGTTCAGCTTTGCCATGCCACGAAATTAGAGACATTGAGCCAAATCTTAGATGAGACATCCAGAACTCGTCATTTGAACTAGATGATTTACCTTTTATCTATACTTGCAACATTATTAATGAACCGCCTATGATTTCCTGCGTTGCCATTGACGATGACCCTTTGTTTTTGAGATTGCTTGATACATATTTTGAGGAGATGTATGATGCGATCCTTTTGTCGTCGTGGGGGAATCCGGTGAAGGGAGCGTTGGCGATTGCGAAGCAGAGACCGGAGGTTGTCCTTCTTGATTATGATATGCCCTACATGGATGGGTTCAAGATGTTAGAGTTATTAGAAGAGAAACCTAAGGTAATCATTATTTCAGGGCGACTTAAAGAGGCAGAGCAAGCAGAATTAAAGGCGGACTTCTTTATTCCAAAGTCGTCGCTTACCAGCGCGACGGTTCTACAGAAGGCAATCCTGGAAGTAGTCAGGCAATAAGCTTTTGTTTCTGAGGAGGCTTGCGGCTCTCCAGCGTTATGGTGAAGGATGTACCTTCGTTTTCTGTGCTTGTTACTTCTACTTTTCCATGATTCAACAATACAAATTCATGAACAATTTTTAGCCCCAGTCCAAGTCCTTTTTCGCCATTTGTACCAAAGGTATTTTCAGTAGAGGTGTCAATGTCAAAGATATCTTTCAACTTACTTTTGGGAATTCCTACACCATTGTCCTTTACTTCAATCCTTACCTTTTCTTTATGCTCTTGGCAGTAAAGAGATATTTCTCCGCCTGTTGGAGTGAATTTGATGGCATTGCCAATCAAGTTTCGCATGGCAGTATGTAATGTGTTCCAATCCGCTAAAACGTGAATATTTGCTTCGCAAGAAGTGATGAGCTTAATCTTCTTTTCATCTAACATTGGCTGATAAGTAGAATTCAGGTCTTCAATGAGTTTGATTAGTGAAATTGTCTCAGGTTTTAATTCTAATTCGCCTTGTTCTTGAATGCTCCAGGCAAGCAAGTTTTCAAGCATGGCATTCAACTTTGAAGCACTGTCTTGCATATTACCCGCGAGCTCCAGCAGTTCCTCTTTCTTGTCCGTCATGACATAAAATCTTACAATTCTGGAAAGTCCGCTAAAGGCTGTAACGGGTCCTCTCAAGTCGTGACTTATAATGCTGAAAAGCTTGTCTTTGGTCTTATTAATTGTTTGAAGTTGTGTTGATTTTTTCTCAAGCTTGACATTTAGAGCCATTTTGTCACGATAGTTACGGTAGAAAAGCAATACAGTGACAATGACTAGTAGTAGCACTATACCCAAAGCAGTGTTGATTATAGTTTGATTTTCCTTTTGTGCATCCAGAAGATCTACTTCTGCCTGCTTTAGTCCCACTTCAAAAGCAGTTTGTTGGTTGGCCATTTCTCTAATTACATTTGAATTTTGAATAGAATCTTTAATGGCTTCGTGGGTAAGTCGGTACTTTAGGGCGCTTTTGTAATCCTGTTCTTTCAGATACATCCTGTAAAGCAACAAAGAAGCATCCCTCATGGTAGCTTTAATATTGAGCACGGAGGATTCCAACAAGGTTTGCTTAGCCAGCTTCATTCCTTCTTCTGTTCTTTCAGCGTCATTTAGTATCACGGCCAGGTGATATTCATAGTCAACAACTCCGTGCCGATCTCCCAGCGTTTCCAGTATAGCGATTGTTTCTTTGATTGAATTTACAGCCGCATCGTGTTGGCCAATAGCACCCAGCGTGATACCCCGGTTTCCTCTGATGTAAGCTAGGAAGCTGGTCTTATCCTCGTCATCCAAACTGCTCTTTTTGGCAATATTTTCAGCCTCAGCATAGTAAAGAAGCGCTGAATCTGTTTTATGCATTGTATGATAATCATATCCAGTATTGAAAAGGGCAATGCAAAGGTTTAAAGAGTCCTTTTGCTGACGAAAAATACCTATTGCACGGTTGATGTAATTAACGGCATTTTTCGTGTCCCCTTGGCTGGCAAATGAGGTAGAGATTTCGCCATATGATTCTCCAATCTTTTTGATATCTCCAATTTCCTGAGCATAGTCCAATGCCTTAAAGAGATTCCTGGAGCTTTCAGCCAGGTTGCCTTGAATTCTGTAGGCGATACCTACTTGCATGTAGGAATAATGGATATAATCCGTATTGTCAGATGCTTGTGCTAGGTTCAACATTTCCTTCGCGTAGAGAAGGCGGCCAATTGAATTTGGGTGCTCTGCACAAATTTCTCGGAGTATAGGTAGAGCAGACTCATCCTTTGACCCTTCCTCGAAGAGCTGGATCAAGCTATCTAACTTACTGATTTTCTGGGCAAATGACCAGAGAGGTAAGCAGCAAAACACACATAACAAAAGCTGCCTCATGACCTGAATACTTGTTGGTAAGTTAATGAAGGATAACATAATGAGACTATCTCATTATATAGGCAAGTTGACTGTACTGAAAGAACCCATGCCTGTGTTATCTGAAACGAGAATTTTCTAATGAAGACTTTGACCAATTTGTGAGCTAAAGCTCGAAAAGGCCCTAAAAAGAGGTGTTATAGTATGTTTTGTTCCACGCATCATTTAAGATGTGTGATGCTGCTCTGTGGGATTCCTCGATATGAATGTCTTTCATTAGGATACTAAACTTACCGATAGCGCATTGTTTTCTACTAAACTAGTATTTGCTTAAATGGTGCTAAGGAAAAGTACGATGGGCTTGCTTTGAGCATCTACAAAAAATTAGCATTTATTTAAATAGTCGTTTTCAGCTGTGTGAGACAGGATCTTCCTTTGATAAGGTAGGAAATGAAAGAAACATTGATCTCTCCTGATCACTTATATGCAAATAAGATATGCATCAAAAAGAGTGTCACACTTTAGTGGCATAGGAAACCATCAGCACAGGTAATTTTATTGTGGGACTCGTGGTAAAGTAACTGTAAATACGGACCCTTTATGCAATTGACTGATTACTGAAATGGTCCCATTATTTGCTTGCACCATACTCTGAACCAAGTTTAGTCCCAGACCCAGACCTTTCTCTCCTGAAGTACCAAAACTGGGTTTAGCAGATTGAAAAGTAAATAGTTCAGTCTGCTTTTCTTCTGTTATTCCTACACCGTTGTCAGTTACCTTGATGTCCACCGTGTCAGTGTTGGCATGTGCTTCAATAGAAATTTTTCCCTTATTTGGTGTGAACTTCAAGGCGTTTCCAATCAGGTTTCTAAAAATAGTAGAGACCGCATTTTTATCGGCATATATTGCTTCCCGACTAGAGGATGCTACATTCAATTCGATCTGCTTTGCCTGTGCTTGCTGTTTGTATATGCCTTCCATTTCTTCAAATAGCTCTGAAACGAGAATGGGTCCCTTTTTTGGCTCCATTAAATCTTGCTCTTGCATGGCCCATGCTAGCAGGTTCTCCAGCATGTCATTGAGCTTTGTACTGGTCTTGCTGACTTCTAGTGCCACCTGTTTCAGCATATCTTTGTCATTTTTTTGGACTCCTAGATTGATCATTTTACCCACGCCTCGAAATGCGATGATGGGTCCACGAAGGTCATGCGATATAATAGAAAATAGCTTGTCTTTGGCGTGATTGAGTTGTTCTAGCTGTATTTTTTGAGAGGTAAGTTCACGGCTCAGCCTGCGCTGTAATTGCAAGCTTCGAAATACGATCAGTGAGCCAATAATAAGCAGTAATACAATAATGCCTAATGCCAACAGAAATTGGTCTCTTGCTTCTTTCTGGGACTCAAGAAGGTCCACTTCGCTTTGCTTTTGGCTAATTTCAAAATCAGCTCTGAGCGACTCTACTTTTTTTACATTTTCAAGGTTGAGTAATGTGTCGCGGTATTGGTAATAACTTTTTAAATATTGATTGCTTTTTCCAATATCTTCCTGTTTTTCGAATGCTTTATAGAGCACTTCAGATCCGTTTCGAATGACTTCATTAAGGTGATGTTTCATCCCTATATCGTATCCATACTGAGCCAATTCTATGCTTCTTTTGATTCGGTCTTGTGTTAAGTAAATTTTTGCAAGTTGTATTGCTGCAAGAGCGAGAGTCTGGTCTAATTCTCGATTCTTATAGATTGCGAGTACTTTTTCAGCATATTGAAATAGTGAGTCAGATTCTTCAAATGATCTATTTTGAGCGGATATGTAGGATTGTGTTATTGAAATTCCAGCATTCACGTATTGGAAGTTGGGATCTCTTCCATTTCTAAAAAAAGTTTTAGAAAACTTGATAATTGAATCTAACTCGCCGGTTCTTCCTAGTTTATATAGCGTTTCAGCATGATTGCTTAGTCCATTAAATATTAGTAAAGAATCAGTCGTTTCGAGTATGATGGATAAGGATGCCTTTTCTGAAGCATAAGCATTTTCCAAGTCTCCCAGGGATCTATAAATATTAGCTAGGTTACCGTATCCATTTGAGACCCAGGTTACCAGCCCTTCTTTTTTTGCAAGTTCAATTACTTCATAGATGATCTCTAATGAAATTTCAGGTTTTCCCTGTAAATACCTTAGCCGTCCAAGTTCGTTTTTGTTAAAAACCCTTAGTTCTACCGAGTCGATGCTATCATCTATTTCAATAGCTGACTCTAGGAAAGTTATTCTTTCATCTAGGCTAAGTTTTCCATTATAGCTGTTTCTTGAAAGTAATACTAATGTGGAATACCTGTCTTCAGTTGCAGGGGAATTATCTAATGCTGTCAATAAGCTGTCTAAATCGTATTTGGACTGACTGCATACTTGATGATGTACTATTAGAGAAATAAAAAAGCTTGCTAAGACAAGCTTTTTTATCAGATCAATTTTCATCTTTTAGTCTTCAGGGGGTGGAGGAGGAATCCATAAGCCAGGATCTAGTGTTTGCCAACCAGAGGAAGAGGAAATCTTGTAATCAATGTCATAAGCAAAAGCAAAAGGATTATCTGGCGTTGCGCCTTCGCCATTTGGTTGCCCGGTGTATTCGGTGTCGCTTACCCTCGTAGGCGGCTGTGTCCACTGCGTTTTCCAGCTTCCCTTAGGTAATATGACGCCTGTCTTTTTGTTTACTTTCTTTATCTTAATTTTTTCCAGCTGATCTGGTTGACTGGAAACCTTCCAAGTGAACGTGTCGCCAGCCTCTAATCCGACCCACGTACCTTCATGAATGGGTTTAAACTTATCTGCCTGATCCAGATTCACGGAGTATTTCAATACCCCATCGTACTTGAGGTAGATGATAATGTTGGCCATTATTAGTTGTTTATGGTTAAAGAGTAATTCATCATGAAAATTTAGGCACAAAAAAATCGAAGTACAAAACTTCGGATTCATGGTTGCCACTCGATTTTTCTGACTAGTTAAATCCTCGCCGCTGCGGGACTTAGGGCCTTGGCAAATGTCTCATGGTCAAGAGTTGACGGATTTATTCGAGATCACTTTGGAATTAATTCAAGGATCGATCCGAGTCACTTAAAATGTTAAGATGGTACTCTAACTCTGAGGCTGAGCATTTCACTATGATGTAGCCTTCTTGGTTATAATAGTTTTCTTTCAATTTTGAAGCCTTGTAAAAAGTAATCATCTGGAAGATCGGGTTCATCAGCGCGTAAATAAGAAAAAATAACCATGACCATAACAACTATCCGATAATGGAGCCCTTCTTTACCGATTTATCAGCACTCAAAAGGATAACGGATCTGTCAGCCTCGTAGCAGCCCAGTACCAGACATTCACTCATAATAGGTCCAATCTGCTTCGGTTTGAAGTTGACTACTGCAATTACTATCTTCCCTACCAGTGCCTTCGGTTGGTAGTGCTGCGTGATTTGAGCTGAACTTTTAAGTATACCAATTTCTTCTCCAAAATCTATGGTCAGCTTATAGGCAGGTTTCTGTGCTTCTGGAAATTCTTCAGCGGTAATTATAGTTCCTGTTCGCATGTCGACTTTTTCAAAGTCTGCCCACTCAATTGTCGTTTTCAATTTCATAGCGCTAAAATAATCATGTGGTCAATCATTGCTGCAAATCAAGTAATTACTGTGGTAAGCTGCTCGCATTTCGTAGTTTAGCGGTTGCCAACAACAGTATGAAAAATCTACTTACCCTTTTATTCAGCTGTACACTTTCTGGAGCAGTGGCTCAGAAGGATATGACAAAGGTGATTCAGGGATGGTCCTTTGGGGGGTTGCCAGTGGTTGCCTATAATGAAGATTTTGGTTTGCAATTTGGGGTAATTGGTAACCTCTTCCACTATGGAGATGGGGGTGAACGATACCCCTATTACGATCATAGCATTTACACGGAGCTAACTACTACAACTCGTAACGATCGCCGCATGATCTTTCGGTACGATGCAAGGGAACTAGTTAAAGATGGTAGGTTCCGTGCCGAGATCTTCCAACGGCTGACTCATTTTCGGCCGTTCTATGGTTTTAATGGTTATCAGTCTCTATATGATTCAGAACTACAGGATCCCTCATCTGCTCATTATTTGACCGCTCTCTACTATACCTACGAGCAGAATCGTATCAATGCAATGGCCAATATCGAGAAAAATTTGTTTGGCATGGAGAAGACTTACCGATTGCAAGTAGAAGGACAGTTGACCTATATGGGAATCTCAACGCCCAATCGTAACTTATTTAATCGAGGTAAGCAGCAAGCAGATCTAGTAGATGAAACCCCTACCTTGTACGACGAATATGTGGCGGAAGGAATAATTCCAATAAAAGATGCAGATGGAGGGATCTACGCTCAATTGGCAGTAGGAGGAGTGATTGATACACGTGATATCGAAGCCTTCCCGTCAAAGGGCTTGTTTGAAGAAATGATGATTAACTATGGTGCTCCTATCGATACGGACGCACCTCATGTGCTTTCTCTTACATTGAATCACCGGCATTATCTGTCGCTAGTAACTGATCGGGTTGTCTTCGCGCATCGAATACAATTCCAGTCTTATTTTAATGAGGATGTTCCCTTTTACATATTGCAGACACTTGGAGGCTCTGATGGTCAAAGAGGCATAAGATTCGCGCGTTTGGCAGGTATTGGAGTAGTCAACGGTAATTTTGAGTTCCGCGCCAAATTAGTGCAATTGGTGGTTTTTGGCCAGAACCTATATGCGGGGACTAACCTCTTTTTTGATACGGGCAGAATCACTAAGCCTGTGCCATGGGATCATGCCGGGATACAATCCAGTAACCCGATGCTGGTAACAAATGAAGTAGATACTTGGCATCATGCAGTCGGTGTGGGAATGAAGTTTGCATTGAATGAAAACTTCGTTGCCGCTCTCGACTATGGGAAGGCCCTGGATGACAGAGACGGGGGTACTGCCTCTTATATCACATTGGGATGGTTGTTTTAATCCTTTTTAAAAAGGTCCAGCTGTTTTGTAAGCAGTTGAAAGCTCATGCGGTGGTGCTTTGTAGGGCCATGAGCTCTAATAGCATCGCGATGTTTGATCGTAGGATATCCGACATTAGTCTGCCAACCGTACTGAGGGAAATCCCTGGCTAGTGATTTCATCAGTTCGTCCCTGTAAGTTTTGGCTAGTACAGATGCGGCCGCGATGGAAGCATACTTTCCATCTCCCTTTATCACACAGGTATACGGTATGGACATCTCCGTTCGGAACCTGTTCCCATCTATCAGTAAGTGATCAGGGATTTGCTGGAGTTGCTCCACTGCTCGGTTCATCGCCAGAAAGCTAGCATTTAAGATATTGATATCGTCGATTTCTGTATTGCTTACTTCAGCGATACCGAATGAGATTGCATGCTCTTTGATGATAGGAACGAGCGCTTCACGGTCTGCTTCTGTCATCTTCTTAGAGTCATTAAGATGTGGATGAGAAAAATCTAAAGGTAATATCACAGCAGCAGCTACAACCGGGCCTGCCAGACACCCTCTTCCAGCTTCATCGCACCCGGCTTCTAGTCGATCCTTTTCTAAATAGGGTAGTAGCATAAAAAAGCAGCCTTCAATTTAGTAAACTGAAGGCTGTTGTAATGACTTTAAATCATTCTATTGGATCAAAATCTTTTTACTGATCACCTGACCATCTAGTTCAAACCTTGCGATGTATATTCCTCCCAGGGCATTACCTCGGCTCCATACCACTCTATCAGATCCCTTGAGGGGTTTAAGCGCTTTAATGGTGCGTCCGTTCATGTCTATGATCTCTACAAAGGATGGTGTCTCACCTTTGAATAATATAGTTGCTGATTCAGCGACCGGGTTAGGGAAGATGACTACATCTGATAGGGCCTTTTCTTCTGCGCTTAGTGGTTGTTCCTGGATGTAAAGATTCTCTATAACCCATCCATAAGCATTTACCCCTGCATCGGCGTACAATCTAAACCTGATTAGAATAACATCTCCTTCATTGAATCTATCTAGGAGATCGATGTTGTGCTCTTTAAACAAGTCTTCTGTGGCATCTTGCCCAGCATTATATGCGTCCAGCCATTCATTGTGTAGTGTTGCATCATATCCGTCTTCTAAAGGTACCCAGGTAACACCATCAGTAGTGGCCTCTACTACTACATAATCCCAGAATCGATCGTCTCCAAATACCGTCCCAACTTCTCCTGGCTCTACGATTGCAATGTCTTCATATGAGAAATTGGCATTGGAACCGGCTACGGTAATCGGGGTTTTTAGGTAGAAAATATTTTCTGTATTATCCTCGTAAGGATGCGAGCTATGTAGTGCGGGAGAACCAAAACCAGCATTTTGAATTCTGAAACCAAATCCTATAAAGTCACTGACAGCACCGAAAAAATTAGTTCCGTATGAGGTAGATGCGTCATTTGGTTGAAATACAAAAACTGTTTTCTCCAAAGAAGAATATTTTAATCCTCCTAGGTAGGCATCTAATGTTACCGTTTGATTGCCGTTCAAACCTTGATTTTGCAGGACTTCCGTGACTGAACCTGCGCCGGTATTATAGATGGTACCTAACAATTCATTTCCAAGGACCACCTGAACTGAATCAAACGATTGAGCAAAATTGATGGTGAAGTTTAGTGAGCCAGCTGGAGTGACAGCGACGCTCTCCACCACAGGAGCAACGACAATCCCGTCCAACGTTAAGCTCCAGATACCTCTACCATAGGTAGCTATGATCAATTGATCTTCAGTCAATTTGAAGTCATACACGTTTACAGGAGGCAGGCTACTTTGAAGTAGGTTCCAAGAAGCACCTCCGTCTAACGATTCTACAATTCCAATTTCTGATCCAATCCAGATTCGAGTTTCGTTACCAGGAAATACAAAAAGACAATTTACGGCTACGTCAGGGAATCCTCTGGAGCTTTCGGCGCCCGTTCCGTCAAAACCTGATATATCTTCCCAAGTTTGCCCCATATCTGTGGTTTTCAGTACTTTAGGATAACCAGCAAATGAGAAGAGGGCATATGCCGTATTGTCATCCGATGGGTGTGTTCCAATGCCGGATACCCCTCCCATGTTGAATACATCATAATTTTCAGTAGCAGCAAATGAATCTCCTCCATCAGTAGATACATGTAGCCTGGCATTGTCTGTCATTCTTGCACCTGCCCAGATCACATCTGGGTTTGCATAAGATACCTCTACATCCAGGCTATTACTAAATGACCATAGATCTGAGTTGTTCATGGTTGCGGATCTCCATATCCCACCAAAATCGTCAGACCGGAAGACTCCTGCACTTCCTACTGTAAATAGACGGTCAGGAACTGATTTATGATGAGCCAGACGTGTGATGAAAGGACCTGTTCCAGACCCTGTTGGAGCACCCGATGTGGCATTTTGCCATGAAGAGCCACCCGTCAGCGTTCTTCTGAAGTTATTGAATTGTGAGCCTCCGATGATCTTATTGGGATCGGCACTGTGCCATAATGACTCAAATCCATCTCCACCAATTCCAAAAGTTGAATTTGCATCAGCTGCTCCATCTACACCAGCAGCATGGTACCAGGTGCCATTATCTTGCATCCCGCCGATGTATCGGTCCTGGCCAGGAGCTTTATCTGCTCCATAGAATTGTGTGGTGTTGTAGCCGTAGCTGATATAATCAAAATCGCCCTCATTAGGGCCGGGAAGTGTTGTTTTGACTGAGCTGTATACCCCGCCATCGTTACCGATCAATAGCCTAAACGTTTGACTTGCATCGTCTTTGTCATAGACCAAAATATTGTGCTGGTCTGGGTGTAATCCGGAGGTTCTTGTTGATTGAGGGAACGCGTTAGTTCCATCGAATTGACCGTATGCGTCAGATACAATAGAAGTTTCTCTTATAGTTCCTTGCGTAATTTCGAAGGTAATAGCAAGATTACTACTAGGTAAGCCAGCAGGATCGAATGTGGCCCCACTTGCGAGTACAGGCCAAAAGAAATACATCTCGCCTATTTCATGACCACCATTTTTGGCAATGGTATCGGCTGCCGTATCCGCATAAGGTAAATTATGGATGAACAAATACTCACGAGAATGATTTTCCGTAGGTCCATCCGTTAGTGCTTCGATCAGGTTCCATGCGCCATCTTCTTGCTGATCTCTGAAAGATGCCATTAACTGGACATTGTTTTGCGTATCCCAGACTTGAAAAGGGACTTCCACATAATCTTGATATTCGTATTCATTTGCCGGTACACCTGGACCTTGACCACCTACTGTAAAACGATGTGCCAACTGCGTACCTTGTCCAAAACGGATTTCAACAGGAAGTAGATCCTCTTCGGGAACCGCACCGAGTTCCATACCCCCTCCGAGGAATCCTCCACCGAAGTTGATGAAGTTCATAAAGGCGTCAGAACCGTTTTCTAAGGGTCTTATAACCCTGATGGCTTCAGCATCTCCGCCTGTCAGTTCAAATAAAAAGGTATTTACACCTCCGACATATACCTTGCTAGCATCGTAAGGATGGGCAGTAATGATATTATCGTACCAACCTTGACCTCCTAGAAAATCTTCATTTTCTCCACCATCGTTCACGACAAGCAGCCATGAAGATCCTCCATCGTCTGAGACGTAAAGGTCAGATCCGACTCCACTTAAAGAACCTTGAACTGAAGCCCAGATTCTATTTGTATTTGCAGGTGAGACAGCGATTTCAACACGACCCTCGGGTGACATTCCGGTACTTGCATCATTCCAGGTAGCTCCCCCATCTGTTGATTTGATTACACCTGATCCTGCTACCGCTACATATAATGTGCTAAAATCTGATGGGTCATAATCGATGTCATCGTATCGCTGAGAGGTGGAGCTTTTAAGCCGTGTCCACGTGTCGCCACCGTCCGTCGTTTTGTAAATGGCTGCTTCTAAACCTGCATCCCAGCGTGTATCACTAGTGGTGGCAATTACCACGTTTTCGTCATTCGGATCCACAACGATTCTGGATACGTTTTTAAAGTCTGGATATACCGACGGGTCAGCTATCTGTGTCCAGCTTAAACCTCTATCTATTGTCTTGAACATTCCAGAGCCGTCTATATCGCTGGTGAAATGCTCACCCGTACCCGCGTAAATTACATCAGTATTAGAAGGTGCCATTGCCAGTGTATTCGTTCCAAGGTTTGGGATATCACTCGAAATGTATTCCCAGCTAGCACCTTTGTCGGTAGTTTTCCATATACCCCCACTGGCAGAGCCAGCATAGAATGTCAGTTGATCGGGGTCATCCGGATCTGCAATTAAAGCCCTCGTTCTACCTGCTACATTACCGGGCCCTCGTTCTACAAAATTGAGATTCTCAGTTCTCACAGAAGGTTTTGACCTGGCACGGTTTTTTGCCTTGATGTACTCTTCCATGATTTGGTTAGGCCGGTACATCGGTGCCTCGTCTCCTTCTCTTGTTCTTAGTTCTTTTCTTATAACTCCATGAAGCTCTGGCATATCAGCTTTTGATTGACCAGCTCTTTTTTTAGCAGTTTTTTTATCCAGCCATGCCTGGTAAGGATCAGTGGTAACATCCTTTTTTTGTTGTAGAAAAGCATCATTAGATCCTGCAATTTCTGATTTTTCTTGAGCTGTAGTGTATCCTATCCAAATTGCTGCCCCTAGGGCTATTACGGCGATGGGTATTAGTCTTTTCATCTTTTACTTTGATTGATTAGGGAGTTATATTTTCTTTTTGCTTGGTATCGATATCAAAAACGTAGTTATACGACTCGGATGATTGTTTGTCTGAAATGACCTCTGGCGATTCTTGGATTAGCAGTTTTCGATTTGAATGCCAACTAACTCTTGCATTGAGTTTTTCTGGTCCGTAGACCAGTTTCCCATTGCTTGTGTCAAGAACCAAAACAGTTCTCCAGCTGGTGCTATTCTTCTTATCTGCTGTGTAACAAAGAAGTAGGCCCTCTCTTTCTACCTTCTCATACGAATTGCCAAGGTTGTCAATTATCGTTTGGCTATAGTCGATTATTTCGCTGGTCACTTGTTTTGAGTTTTTACACCCAAAGACAAATAATAAGCAGAGAAACAGGTATTTCTGTATCATAATTTTAGGTTAATTTAATTCTAATGCTATAGCGGGGGGGAATTCAAACATAGTTCAAATCAACTGATTTGAAAACAAAAACGCGTCCTTTTAGAGTAGTTGTCTTGACAATGCGCTGGTCTGCTGATTTTGTTTAACAAATAGGCTGAAATCGTTTGTATTTCTACAACACTTCTTTATTGTGGACGGTAACTGAAGAGTAAGAACCTATTGAATTTTGCCAATAGATTGGGGGTTTTGTTAGTTGAAGTAAGGCTTTCTATGGCTACTGAGGAAATGATGGACTGCTGAACTGTGCACTTAGTTCTCCGTGAAGAACCTGCAAATTATTCTGGATCAAAATAATAGCAAATACCGTCTATTATAATTGCCCACTTGTAGGGAAAATGAGCGGTAGTTGAGTATACAGCGTCTGCAGAAGACAGTGACCGGCTCAGCGATTACAACCATCCTTCATATAAACCCAGTTCAGGCAATTCGACAAGGTTACACTTAGCGAAGGTTTTTGAATATATAGGCGGAAGTTAAGAGCAAAGATCGCTTTTTACCCAAATTGATGTGGAATTGGTATTGAGTGGAATCAGTTAAGGCGTTAAGGACGCATTTCGTTTAAAAGCGATTGGCGGCATTTGTAATAAAGTAGACATTTAAATCAGATATGACCAAAACCATCCGTAGTTTTCTAATTTCGTGTTATGAACCCATGGAAACGTTTATCAACCAAGAAACTCTATGATAATGCCTGGATCAAAGTAGAGGAGGATCAGGTACGAAACCCGGTTGGGGGTGAAAACCTGTACGGTAAGGTCCATTTTAAAAACTTAGCCATTGGCATTATACCCTTAGATGCTGACATGAATACCTGGCTGGTAGGTCAGTGGCGATATCCCTTGGATGAGTATTCATGGGAAATCCCGATGGGAGGAGGTTTACGAACGGTTGATCCTCTGGAATCCGCCAAAAGAGAACTGAAGGAAGAAACTGGAATCAATGCAAAAGAGTGGGAGTTACTACTTAAGATTCACACATCTAATTCAGTCACAGATGAAACAGGTTATTGTTATGTGGCAAGAGACCTGTCCTTCGGTGCTACGTCCTTCGATGAAACAGAGGACCTGCAGATACGAAAGCTCCCATTTTCGGAGGCGGTAGAAATGTGTATGAGTGGCGACATCACAGATAGCCTGTCTCTTGCAGCTTTATTAAAACTTGATAAAGCCTTAAAGTGCTTCTAGACTTCATTACCTTCGAGCATTTTTTGCAGGAATGACGCTGAGAGAACACCTTAAAAAGCATGTGACACTGGCAACACCCGTGGTAGTTGGCCAACTCGGACACATCATGGTTTCGGTCGCCGATACGGCCATGGTGGGACGTATAGGTGTGATTCCATTAGCCGGTGCCACTTTTGCTGGTACTATTTACCACGTTATGCTGTTGTTTGGCATTGGTGTGAGTTACGCGATAACTCCATTAGTAGCAGCCTCTGATCCAAAGGACGAGGAGAAGCACGTGCACTACCTTCAAAATGCTTTTTTTCTCAATCTGATGCTTGGGATACTCTTTTATCTGCTGATGCTTGTATCACTTCCTTTGCTACCCTTTATGGGACAAGAGAAACAGGTAGTAGCTGCTGCTGGACCGTTTCTCTTGATTGTCGGTTCTTCCATGATCCCCTTGATGGTTTTTCAGACCTTTCGCCAATATGCAGAGGGACTGTCCAACACCTTACTTCCGATGGTAGTCTCCATCATAGCGAATGTGTTGAATATTGCGCTGAACTACGTTTTGATATTTGGTAAATGGGGTGCCCCTGAGATGGGCCTGAATGGGGCTGGTTATGCTACATTGATCTCCCGAGTGGTGATGGCAGCCATGATCTGGCTTGCGATCAAGAACGTAAGTTTTAAGGTAAAGATCAATTTTCAGACCATCAGAAGGATGATTAGGTTAGGAATACCTTCGGGATTACAGTATGTTTTTGAGGTGGGTGCGTTTGCTATATCCACCATTATGATGGGTTGGATAGGTGCCGAAGCCATTGCTGCTCACCAAATAGCACTCAACTTATCAGCTATCTCTTATATGGCAGCTACAGGAATCGCGGCTGCTTCGACCATTCGCGTGGGTAATCAACTTGGAGCCCAGGATCTTCACAACCTGAGATTGGCAGGGTGGACAGGAGTTGGATTGGTTACAGCATTTATGACGTCTACGGCAATCGTCTTTCTCCTATTCAGATTTCAGCTAGCCGGACTTTATATACGAGAGGCGTGCGTTCAATCACTAGCAGCCTCCCTACTCATCATAGCGGGCGCATTTCAAATCTCAGATGGTGTTCAGGCAGTGGGTCTAGGCATGTTGCGAGGCCTGACAGATGTCAAGGTTCCTACTTTGGTCACATTTGTAGCCTACTGGTTGATTGCAATCCCGCTAGGTTACGTATTAGCCTTTATCGTAGGCTGGGGTGCACAAGGCATTTGGATTGCCCTACTAATAGGGCTTTCTTTAGCCGCGATCATGCACATGATTCGCTTCTTTGGGAAAATTAGAAAAATTAGTTTCTAGTCTAATTCTAGATCAAATGTGTCGTCTTTGAAGACTATGAACGTATCCGATGCTCTATCCATAAGCCGCCTAGGCTGAACAATAGTATAGAATACCACCACCAATTGTCAAGCGCTTTTGAACGCTGCTTTGTGGGAGTGGATAGCTCTTGAGATCGTATGCTGGCCATCTTTGTGAGTTCTTGCTTAAGATACTTTCTGCGCAATTGCCAACCTTTTGAAGGAGCTGCAAACAGGTGATCTATGATGTTGTCGTCAACATAGATCGGTTGCCAACCGGGAATTTGCGGAAAGAACTCGATTGAAATCCTGCCTGGATCGAGTTCACTTTGTCTGGGGTAAATAATTTCATCTCCAACTTTAAACTCAGCATCAATAGAGGCTTGCAATTCAAGGATAGATTTTTGTCCTACGGTAGTGTAGTGATCAGTTTTAATGGATGGCTTAACAAGTTTATGTCCTAAAGTAGCGTTAAAAAGCACTGTCCAGATGTGGCTGAACAGACTGTCCTGACCTTGTAATTTTAATAAGTAGGAGTTCGTAAAACTTGGTTGCGTGATGGTGCCAAAGCCGTAATTCAAAATAGCACCAAAACTCGTTGAGCTCATGCTCTTTTTTGTTGTAGCCACATACCGTTCCCAACTGGAAAGTTTGATTTTCCCTCTCGAAGTCGGGAGTAGTAAACCCAATCTGCTGCCATCGATCACCTTCAAGTCGAACTTCTTGACCAGTTCGTCAGGTTCATCTAACCATAATAAGCCTAGCTCACCTTTACGGATTTGTGATTTAATTGTTGTCAAGGTGCTGTTAGTCAACGATGTAAGTCCTGCCTGGTCCAAAATGAGGAGATCCAGTCTTTTAATGTAGGAGCTATTCGTTTTAAGCTTGCGATCTATAGGTTGATTATAAAAATTGGTTTTATACTGCTCTTCAGTGAATTGTTGTATGGTGGCAATCTTGTATTCCATCGATTCCATCCACTCAATTAATGCCCTTTGCTCAAAAGTTGGAAACCCGCTCAATAGCAGTGTATTTAGGATAGGTCTAGGCTGAACTTTCACAGGAATCTGTTCCTGGAAGAGTGTATCAGTATTTCTTATTCCTGAAATCTCTATTAACTGATTGCCGGGAGTTGGTAAAGTTATTTGGAAGTTGAAACGTGCATTATCAGGTGTGACAGATTCAGTCTTCATCGAACCATCGGGTAGTTCAATCAGGATGGTGGAGAGCGAATCAATAAGGAGCTCCCCAGCCAACTCAGCTTGCATGCCTTGAAAAAAGGGGGGTAGGGTGACGCCTAGTAGACCCTCAGGTAACTTATTAGGGATGAATGAAAAGGGTTGCTGTATCATGGCAAGTTCCCAATTTTCCAACCCGGTTCCAGCCACGACTAAAGAACTTGTAGCGATCTGCTCATCGGCTTTCAGCCAGTCAATCAGGTTTGTGAAAACGTTGTCGCTGTGGAGCTTTAAACTATCAGATAACTCATCATGTGCCGATCCAATGAATACCTTCTTAGGTGAAGGGGAAGAGGTTAGGTAGAGCGGTACTTGCAAGCCATACAGTGCTATTCCCGCAATGAATATGAAAAGCACTCTTATCAATCGAAATCCTGCTGTTTTCCTGTAGATATCCATAGCGATAACCACTGATACCAAGAAGATAATGGGGACCCATGCAGTTGCTAAAAGATTCCACGAAAAGCTCATGAACCTGATTTAAGTAGCTGATTTTTGAAGAAAGTTGACAATTCGTCGTTGGATTCACTCGATACACTCGGACTTTTTATGCTCGAGAAGAACTGGCGAATAAGTCGCTCTTTTAATAGAAAACACTCCTTGATATAGTTGTCGTTTACCGATGTCGATTTTCTGAGCTTGCTTAGCGCATTAAGCTCTAATAAGTATTCACCAGGTTGTTCTAATGAGAGGCCAGCAAGTTCATTTCCTGCCGCTTGCCAGATGCCTGCTTTTATCAGCCTTTTACTATTTTCATTTAGTAGTTCGATCGCACGGACGAGAGCAAGTATTGCTGCATACCTTTTGTCATTCTCATAAGAAGTGGAATAACTGGTATTTGAAAAGTCTTCGGGTTGTTTGGTTAGGCGAGTTTCCTGCTCATTTATTTCTATGGGTTCAAAGCCAACGCGTTTCACATAGATGCGCGCATGATTCTTTATTTCTTTTAAAAGTTTCAAGGCTTTGTATTGGTAGGGTAGCGATTGCTCTGGTTGAAATAGTCGTAGGTACAGCTCTGCGTCCCACATTTCATTTAAAGCGGCTCTAAGTTTTGCCTTTAATGATACCGTAAAGAATGTAGCAGTTTCTGCATCGTCGTGACTGTGCATAAATGCTTCCAAGGGATCTTTGATGCCTCCTTGACCTTTCAGGTCATCTTCTCCATGGTCGTGGTCGTGTCCGTGACCCATATGGTCATCGTGTTTATCTTCAGCTGGCTGTGCACCTCTGTCTTGCCACGTACCTTTTTCATTTTCGCGATCAGTATTATGTCCAAAACGATCTAATAAGCTAATCTTCTTTGTTTCGTCCTCAGGTTCTGCACTGTGCGGTTCAGGTTCCTGATCTACCTCCAGACCACTTTCATCTTCTTCCCCCATGAACTGGCCGTACCTCAGCCGGAGTTGCTTCTGATCGAAACCCAGCTCATTGCTTTTATGGTTAAATTCTTGTTTGATCATTGAGTTTCTTTCCTCAATGAGCTTTTCTGTCTCGATAATCAATTGAAGCTGACTTTTGAAGTATTCAGGCATCATGTCCACGCCTAAATCTCCCACTAGTGAAAATTCGACATCTGAAGTATCATTGATTGCAAAAAAGTAAGTGGGAGACTTTGTTAGTTGTCCTGAGGGAGGTTTATTATCAATTGCTTCCACATGGAAGTAGAATTCATTGCCTGGTCCTAGTTGAAATTTCTCCGCGGTCCAGGATTTAGTTAGATCCATACGATTACCTGAAACCTCTTCATTGAAATAGATCTTTTGTTCCCTAAACCGTATGGATTCCCCTGAACCTTCGGTAATTGTAGCCACAATGTATGCTTCTTCGATCCGATAATCGTCTACGATCAGGGTCTTTAAGTTTATCGCAACGTTTTCAGACCATTCAAACCTTTGGTATTGCGGCATGTCGGTGACCGTAATCTCTGGGGGTAGATCCTTTTTTATATCGACCAAGTGATAAGGTGACGTATAGGTTGACGTATCCGACCTAGCTTCTATCTGATAAACCGTTTTACTTTTAAATATAGACCCGATTGAAAAGTCCTTTCCTCCAGGATACTGAATTCTTTTTTTGCCATTCAGTGACAAGGCAAGTTCATCTACTGCTAGTGAGAATGTACCTCCAAATCGCACCATACTTCCTTCCGGAACAATCGGGTCTACAGCCTGTGGGACATATGAAGGTATTCCGGTATATGATGGAGGAGTAACTACAATTGACAGTTTTTTCAAGTAAAGTGAATCTGGTACCGAACTAGCCGAAATCGATTGCATTGTTTCACTTTCTATAAGATCAAGTATTTCTGTTTCGTCGGATATTACATTTTTTAAACTGATAAAGATGACACCTGAGAATATCGTAATGAAAAGATTGAATCCTACCATGGACCATGGTAACGGGTATCTAATTTTTGATTCTTCGTTAGCAAGCCTTTCTTCAACTTTTTGTCGCTGTACTTGAAGTAAACCGGAAGTTTCAACCTCTTCAAGCAATTGGCTGCTGTACTCTAATTGTGGAAGCTGCTGGTTAACTAATTGAATAGATTGCTGATCGCTTGGATAAACCTGGTAGACAAACCAAAAAATCAGAAATACAAGTAAGCCAGCACATATCAAGATCGAACTAATCGAGATATTGCTCCAAATTCCTATGACTACGATAGCGGGCACACAGATCATTGCCGTGACAAAAGCTAGTAGGAGTATTTTTCGCTTCCATGAGCTTGTGATAGTAGATATGGTACCTATTGCTTTCATTTGAGCGCTAACCACCTTTCCAATCCAATTCCTATAAGCAGTAGCGACCACCAAAACCATGAGAGTAGTCGTGGTTGTTCGTTAGCTATTCTTATTGGATCTATTTCTTTATAATCAGTTGTCCTAATGTCGTATTCCGTTACCTTTTTGGAGTAGGGATTTAGCCAACTGTATAGCTCATTTACTAAATCTGATTCCAATGCTTTTTCCTTTGTCATATCTAGAGATACTGTGGCATTTTTATTTGACCAATCTGACCATGATTCCAGCTGCACTTGTCCGGTAAGGGTTTTCTTAGAAGATACATTCATCTCATTTGCTAGTGTTATGATCAGATCTGCTTCCTCCGCTGCTTCAACCTCGGATATCTGGTAGATACCTTTTTGATTTATGGCGTTGAACGCCGACAGGAGAATGGTTGATAGCTCCTTATAATCTTCGTTCGGTTGAAAATAGTAGGAGACCGAAGCGACGTCGCTAGATGGTGCAGTCCTATTGATGCGAATACTTTGCTCACTGTGGAGGGCATTCAGAGCGTAAACTTCGCTATTGACCACAGCACCCCCTAGATTTATGGTAAGATCTTCCATGGGTAATCTTCTCATATCGAGGCCTTCTAAAGCATCATCACTCGAGGTATTGAAATACGGATTCCAGGGGCTAAAAAAAATAGTATTCTCATTTGCCAGTGATTTCCAGGTGCCTATTCTTAGACCCGGCTCCATCTTGGGAAGCCATTTGACTATCGCCGTATCTGAGGCTTTTTCTAATGCCAAAATGGCCAGCGAATTTGAACTGTAGATAGAATCCACATATAATATGGATTGCGAAGCTTTCGTCCATTGGTTGATTCGTACATCAGACAAAAGTGTGATCAATAGCAAGATGATCAGGGAGCGTAGTAGGAGCATCCAGGGGTCCGAAGGCGTGATTTTCCTTAGTGACCTTTGAGAGGAAGAGCTAATGAATCGAATACTACTGAATGGAATTGGCGATCGATTTTTACGACTCCACAAATGAATCAGCACTGGTACTAATAAACCTGCAAGACCGATTAGATATGTGGATTGAAGTATGGTCACAGTAAATTTTTTCTGTGGTTATTGATCGACCGGATAACAGAAGTCAAAGGTGTGCTAAAGTCGAGCCGAATGTAATCGATAGCTTGTGAAAGATATTGCTGCTGCAAGTTATCCATCCAGAGAGAGACACGCTCATCGTACTCCTTTTTCTTCGCAGCTTCAAATGCAACAATTTGGTTGTTCTCCAGGTCTTGAAACCTATCACCTGCTTTGAAATCCAGTGTGCGTTCTCTGTTGCCCATAAGATGCAAGACGATTACCTCATTTCTAGAAGTCTTAAGCTCTTCGACGAAATGTGGAATATCAGAGGATTCCTCGTAATGGTCAGTAAGGACTACAAAAAGTTCTTTTCGATGTTTGTTGACAATGGCAGGAGGTTGAAAATCAGGCGTCTCTTTTCGCTCCATTAATTCAAACATGAACCGTCTCCATGCTTTCTCATCCTGTCCCGAGAGCTGATAACCTGCTGCTGCTAACCCAATCGAGTCCCCTTCTTGAAGACTCAGATAGCTAAGGATACCAATCAAAAGTTTGGCAAATTTAAATTTGGATCTACCCGATTCCTCATACGCCATGGACCTCGAAGTATCTAACACAAATGTCACTTCAAGTTGAGTTTCAATCTCAGATTCCTTTATGTAATAGCGATCAGATCTTGCATACATTTTCCAATCGAGTCGTCTAAGATCGTCGCCCTGACTGTAAGGTCGGTACTGGCTGAATTCCATTCCAGCTCCTAGCTTCCTGCTGATTTTTTTTCCTGTCCTGAACCCCTGCGCAATAGTTTTTATATACCATTGAAAAGTTTCCAATTCATCCAGCTCATGCGGGTCGATATCTAGGTAACTGATTAGCATCAAAGCATGGATTCAATCATTGGCTGAAGGAAACTGTCTGCAGTGATCCCTTTGGCTTCAGCTTTGTAATTGAGCAGAATCCTGTGTCGCATCGCTGGCATCGCAACCTTTTTGAGGTCTTCAGGGGTAACAGCGTAACGTCCTGAAATCAATGCATTCGCCTTGGCAGCCAGAATGATGGCCTGTCCTGCTCGCGGACCGGCTCCAAAATCAATGTATTCTTTGACCTCGTCGCTATCTGAAGAGTTAGGCCTTGAGGCTCTGACAAAAGTGTTTACCCGTGTTATCAATTCGTCACCTATAAAAACCTCTCGAACCAGTTTTTGAAGTTCAATAATCTCGTTACCACTTAATTGAGGAGAAATGTCATCATACTTAGCGCCAGTAGTCATTTTAAGAATTTGCTCTTCTTCCGCTTCTGACGGATAATCGATCAACACGTATAAAAGAAACCTATCAACCTGCGCTTCGGGAAGCGGAAATGTACCAGACTGCTCGAGTGGGTTTTGTGTTGCGAGAAGGAAAAAAGGATCGGGTAATGGGTAGTTAGTTCCAGCATACGTCACCTTGTATTCCTGCATCACCTCTAACATCGCTGCTTGTGTCTTTGGTGGCGTTCGGTTGATTTCATCAGCTAACAAAATGTTAGAGAAAACTGGTCCTTTATGGTATTGAAAACTCTTGTGACCGTGTTGGTCTTCTTCGATCACTTCTGTTCCAAGTATATCAGAAGGCATCAGGTCAGGTGTAAACTGGATCCGATTAAAATCCAGGTTAACAGCCTTTGCCAATGTTTTGATCATCAGCGTCTTCGCAAGTCCGGGAAGTCCTTCAATTAGGACATGACCCTTCGCCAATAAACCGACTAGGAGTTGATCGATTACCTCTTCTTGCCCTACAATGGATTTGTGGATTTCGGCCTTGAGTCTTTCAAGTTTTCCTATCAGTTCTTGCACTTTTTCTTCCAGTGCTTTTGAATCACTATTCATGCTAATTTTTCTAAAAATTTAGGCGGTCAATGCATACATGATGATGTTGATCGCAAATCTTGTATTGTCAATTCTGTACCACCTTTTATTTCGGTAATCATAATCCCATTCGCATCCGTAGTCCTTGTTTGAATAGAGTACTCCAATTCTGCCTGTTACTTCCACTGCTTTGAGATAGTCATGGACGAGGTCATCACCCCAACCATTCAATTCTTGCGAAGTGGCAGGTGGACCGTCAAATTCAAAAAAGGAACTGTAAATTCTGTGGTCATTTGGAATTTTTGCCAAGGAGTTATTTCCAAACAGTGCGTAAATCTGAGACTCAAAAGACTTGGCGAATAACCCGTCAATGTCGTGATTGCAATCATCGACAAATACAAAACCTCCCCTTTCAATGTAGGTCTTAAAATTCTGGGCTTCTTCCGCTGTGAATTGCACCAGTTTGTGACCTGAGAGGTAGCAAAAAGGGCATTCAAAAATCTCCTCACTACTGAGAGGAATAACACGTTCTTCCGTATCAACTTTTACTGTTGTGTATTGAATCAGGGAATGAAGAATATTACTGGGCATGCGCTGGTCCACATCCCAATCTCCAGACTCATATTGTAGTCTTGTAAAGAAAAAGCTGTCTGCATTTGGTGATTTCATGACTTACTTCAAAAAAACGAAGTATTGAAACGGATGTCATTTTTTTTTATGCTAGTGGTAGATTGGCCGTACATTCAAATCAGGACAAATAGTAAGAGATTGGGTGAAGTGCAACGTAATGAAGTATGAACGGGTGAATCACATTCCGAAGGACTGAAGAACTGGAAAAGATACAATTACGGTTTGTGTGAAAAATTACAAAAACGTTGTAAAGCATTTTATTTACCGATAACTTAGATAAAATGAAAAAAATTGAAATGAAAAAAAATCAAATCCAATTTGCTTTGTTTTTCATTATGTCATTCTGTTTGATTAGTTGTAGTGAAGATGGATTAGTTTTCGAAGAAGAGTGTACAACTATTGAAAGTCTATTGAATGCTACATTAATCGATGGTAGTTCCCAGGAAGAGCTTAGTACTGCCAAAATTAAATCTGAATGGGAAAAAACAATCTTAGAAGAATCAGGTCGTAAGGTTTTCCTGAGTAAGTTCATACTAATAAAGGTGGGTGGGTCTGATTCAAGGTTTTTCTTAAAATCCATCAGTGAAGATGGCCTAGTAAAGACCGGTGCTTTTATTTCATTGGACCAGATGGGACGCTATAAAATGGGAGGTAAGAAATGTACGTGTACCGGGCAGTGTGGGTCAGGTTGTGATTTGAGGGTGACAGGTAACCAATGTAGCTGTTCGGATTGTTTTCCAAGTGGAGATTGTGTTAAAACGGAAACACAAACTATCGAAGAATGACTTTTTGCAGTTTAAAATCCTCAATGTTTTGAGGATGAAGCAAGTTGAGACTGGGTCTTTTGGCCAGTCGCTGTTGTAGTAATGGGCTTTTCAAGTTGGTTAGAGGATGTGCTCTTGATAACTCAGAAGTCTGTTACTAGATGCAGGTCAAGCCAAGCAAGAAAAACGTTCTACCAATGATTGTCAGCTATCCCAGGCCAAATCCGTATGCGTTGAATGCATTTTGTAATTGGTAAGGTTTCGAATTTTATAATGGTAAATATCTCTAAGTATTCCCTGAACGAAAGCATCTTTTAAAAGGCATAATCATCGTTAATGCCAACTCATCAAATTTATCTAGTAACCTCTTTATTCTGATAAATTTTCCACTTTAAGAAATAGTACTTTCAAAAAAGGCTGCCCCACTGGAGCAGCTTTTGAAAGATCACCGTACGGATATTTATACCGCATCTGACAAACTTGTGAAAGTGAAATCTCTGATTTTCATGTAAGGAATCAGGTTTCCGTTTACTCGTACTTGCTGACCCAATTCTTCTAGATTATTCAACATGATGATGGGACTCTCGTTGAATCGGAAGTTTTTTACAGGGTGTTTGATTTTCCCATTTTCAATGAAGAAAGTGCCATCTCTTGTCAACCCGGTATATAGTAAAGTCTGAGGGTCAACGGCCCGGATGTACCATAACCTTGTAACCAAAACACCTCTTTTGGTGTCCTTTATTAGGTCCTCAAGCGAGGCATCTCCTCCCTCCATGATACCATTACTAGGAGAGGGTATGGGAGCAACTCCTTTTTCTTGTGCCCAATACCTGCTGTAAAAGAGATTATCAACAACACCATCTTTTAGCCATTGTTTTCTTTCTACTGCTTGACCATCTCCTGCCCAGGTAGAAGTAGGAACTAATTCATTTTGCGGGTCGGAGTATAAGTTTACACGTTCATCCACTATTTTCTCTCCAAGCTTTGTACCGCCGCCTTGTTTAGACATGAAGCTCCTTCCTTCATCAGCAGTTCTTGCGTTGAAGGCTCCAAACATTCTACCCAGTAAACCTACAGATGCGGCAGGCTCCATAATGACCGTGTACTTGCCGGGTTCGATCGCTTTTGCATTTCTTGATTGAAGAGATTTATCAATGGCGATTGCAGATGCTTCGGCAGCGTCAAACTTATCCACATCGTTGACATCTCTCGTTACCCATCCTGATCCCGTTCCGTCATTGGAACGCATGGTGACGGTGAAATCCAGATTTGTCGAAGTATTATAGGCAAATAATCCTTTGCTGTTCGCCATTGCTGAAAAGCTTGCATCATCATTTAAGAATCCCGCAGCTGTCACATCTTTGGCACGAGCCGGCTCGATACTAGATGCTGCCGCTTGCGCTCGATAATCAGCTGAGATATTTGCAGTGGAATCGAAATACTGTTTTGATTCCTTGTATTCTTGTTGTCCAAGTGGCTCCAGGAATTCCGGATTTTCCGGTGAAAGTTTTGCTAACTCCTCTGATCTTCTTACCGCTTTTTCAAGTGAGGAATCATCAAACTCATCGATGGTAGCAACACCCACTTTCTTACCGAAACTGGATTGTACTACCAGGGTCTGATTGTTTTGATACCCCGCAGTAGAAACTGTATTTCTTGCATATCGTATATTTCCAGCGTTTGAGCCGTTTAGGTTTACTTCACAAGTATCTGCATTGGAAAAGCTTAACGCCTTGTCCATGATCTGCTTTGCTTCGTCTTTGCTATATATTGCCATGTTAACTAAAGTCGTTAAGGTTATTAAATATTTCGTCCAGTATTGATCACATTTTGATCCTTAAATCTGGTAGTGGATGATCCATGAGATACTGCACTGATTTGTGACGGTTGCCCTTTTCCGTCAAAGAAACTACCAAACAAGCGGTAATCATTTTCATCGCAAATCGCTACACATGAATTCCAGAATTCCTGTGTATTAGATTGATATGCTACGTCGTTTAGCATACCCACGATTTCACCGTTTTTTATTTCATAAAAAACAGTGCCACCAAACTGGAAATTGTAGCGCTGCTGGTCGATAGAGTAAGACCCTCTTCCAGCGATATAGATTCCTTTTTCTACATCTTTTACCATGTCCTGTGGGCTTAGATTTTCTTTCCCGGCACGAAGTGATACATTCGGCATGCGCTGAAACTGAACATCGTTCCAACTCTGCGAATAACAACAACCGTGAGACTCATTTTGATCGATCATGTGAACCTGATCCCTGATCGCTTGGTAATTAACAAGCACGCCATCTTTTACTAGATCCCACTCCTTACATTTAACTCCTTCATCGTCGTATCCTACAGCACCGAGAGAGCCAACTTGGGTTTTGTCAGCAACAAGATTTACTAGATTGCTACCGTAATTGAAATCTCCGGCTTTCCATTTGTCAAGAGTGGCAAATGAAGTACCTGCATAGTTTGCTTCATAGCCGAGGACTCGGTCCAATTCCAATGGGTGTCCAACTGACTCATGAATTGTAAGGCCTAAGTGATTAGGCTCAAGCACTAAATCGTATTTACCCGGATCTACAGATTTTGCTGTCAGCATTTCTTTAGCCTGTTGTGCTGCTAATGTGGCATCCTCTACGATATCGTATCGATTTCTATACAGCATTACACCTCCCAAACCCTCAACTTTTTCTGTTGCGTCTGGCATCATGTATTCATAACCTAAACCCATGGGTGCAGAAAGTGCTTGTCTCGTTTTGAATTTCCCAGCTGATTTGTCAATGGCAGTTACCCCAAATGTTGGCCAGATCCGATGGACATCTTGGTCAATGTAATTTCCATCTGTGGAGGCAAAGTATTTTTGCTCATTCACCATGAAAAGGGCAGAATTGACAAATGAGGCACCATTTTCCATAGCAGCAGTGTTTGCTGATAAGAGGAGATCAACTTTTTCTGATACAGGGACATCCATGGCATTTTTAACAATAGGTGTTTTCCAGCTCACTTCACCGTGACTTTCAACTTTTGCAAGCTTAACGGGCTCCTTTTGAATTTTTGAATTGGCTCGAGCAATTGCGATTGCAGTCTCAGTAGCTTTTTTGATTCCTGCCGTTGAAACATCGTTGGTTGATGAAAAACCCCATGTGCCGTTTGCGATAACCCGAATGCCTACGCCGAATGATTCAGTGTTGACGACATTCTGAACCTTGTTTTCCCGAGTAAAAACATATTGATTGAGATAACGACCAATTCTTGCGTCAGCATAACTTGCTCCCATACTTTTGGCGGTATTAAGAGCTACATCAGCCAACACCTTTTTTTGCGCAACATCTAACCCAGGTGCTACCAGTGCTTCTGCAGTGATCGGATTACCCATGAGAGGAGCAGTCAATATAGCTCCAGCTCCCATGCCCGCATACTGCAAAAAATCTCTTCTTTTCATAAGCGTGTTACTTGAATTATTTTTTGATAGTAATTGACCTTTTTGATAAAAGGAACGGCAAAAGATATTCACAAAATCAGTGGATACTCCTCGCAATTATGTAAAAGGTGAGCAAGTCGGATTATTGGTGGGTTTCGGCATCATCAAATATGGCTAACTTACGCCGTTTTTGAGTTGAAATGAAGCACAAGCAAGCAGCCACTGTATTTATATTGGTTACCGTTTTGATAGATGTCATTGGCTTCGGTATTATCATTCCTGTAGTGCCTGCTTTGATCATGGACCTGACAAGCGGTACAGTTTCTGAGGCGTCAAGTTGGGGCGGCTATCTGCTGGGAGTCTATGCAATAATGCAGTTCTTTTTCTCTCCAATATTGGGTGGTTTGAGTGATCGATACGGTAGAAGACCCGTACTGCTTATCGCGTTATTTGGATTAGGTATCGATTATTTTATTGCATCCTGGGCCCCCAGTTTGGCTTGGTTATTTCTCGCCAGAGTGATTGCAGGAATAGGAGGAGCTAGTTTTACGACAGCATCTGCCTACATAGCTGATGTTAGTTCACCCGATAGGCGGGCGCAGAACTTTGGTTATATCGGAGCTGCTTTTGGTCTTGGGTTTATCATTGGTCCTGTAATTGGAGGTGTCCTTGGACAGTATGGGCCAAGAGTGCCTTTTATTGCTGCAGGTATATTGACATTGCTCAACTGGCTTTATGGGTATTTCATTGTACCTGAATCCCTGCCGGTAGAAAAGCGCCGTGACTTTTCATGGAAACGTGCGAATCCGATGGGGACTCTGAAGCAGCTTACCATACATCCCGTCATATTTGGATTGGTAATCAGTATGTTTTTTGTATACATCGCAGCTCATGCTACCCAGAGCACCTGGACCTATTATACTATTGAAAGATACGATTGGTCTGAAGCTCAGGTAGGCTATTCACTAGGGTTCGTTGGTTTTATGATTGCCTTGGTACAAGGTTTTGTGGTAAAGTTATTTGTAGCTCGATTTGGACAAAAAACTTCTGTGTATGCAGGATTGCTGTTTAATGCCCTAGGGTTAACTCTTATTGCATTCGCGACTGAAGGATGGATGTTGTATGCGATGATGGTGCCCTATGCGCTAGGGGGATTAGCAGGTCCTAACCTTCAAGGTATCATGACCAGTCAAGTCCCAGATAACGAACAAGGAGAATTACAAGGGGGGTTAACGAGCCTCGCTAGTCTAACCAGCATCATTGGGCCTCTCCTAATGACGGCAATTTTCGCCTATTTTACATCAACCGGTGCACCGATTTATTTACCTGGTGCACCCTTTATTCTGGGAGGTGCTTTGGCATTGTTTGCTACTTTGATTGCCTGGAGGACCCTCTCAAGGATGTAGATAAGCCACTTTTTGAATCAATACTTTTCTGATAAAATCGTATTATCAACACATTCATCTTCCAGATACAAAGCGGTTTTTTGTGAAAATAGAATGAGATTATACCTTTTGTTGTAGATCTTGTAGTATTTCTTAATCAAGAAATGATTTATTCAAAATAGAAAATGCCATCTATCATTTTGATCGGCTTGCTCAGGAAAGGGGATTCGGATTTACAATTATTCTAATTCAGCCTTTAAAGCACCCTTCACCTTTTTTGCTCTTGTTTAACTTTTTTAAACCCGATCGAGAGACACCTTTAAAGATATTACACTGAAAGAGCCTTAGGATTATTTTCTCCGTTTTAAGCTTTCGAGATAACCTTTAAGGTTAGCATTATTTGGCTCAATAAGTACGGCCTCTTCCATAGATGCGATGGCTTCATCTAATCGATTCAAACTGTCCAGGGCTCGTGCTTTGTAGAAATATCCACCCAACATCTTAGCCTCTTCAAGCTTGTAGTCCCATAATTCGACGATATCTTCCCAAGCTTTATTGTCCGCCAGTGACAGGCTTAGCGTGTACCATTCGTCGTCGTCCATCTTGTAGGTATCTACCTGTGAAGCTAGCGTGTCATAGGAAGCTTTTATTCCATCTACGCCACCAGCTTGCCAAGCTTGAAAAAGAAGGTCTGCCATGGGTTGAAGAGGTTCACGAACGTCTTCTATTGCAAGATCAAAATACAACATAGCATTGCCGGGAATATCTGGCCCGTTTCCTCTTGCTCCGTATCCTAGTTCTGGTGGAATGACGGCCATGATTCGATCTCCTTCTTTTAAATACATGACCACTTCGTCAAAACCCTGTATTAAAGAGGTTTTTTTAGCGACAAAAGGGAAGGGTGTGCTCGATGCATAGGTGCTCCAAACAGTATCATCTAACGAGTTAATCATTAGATTGATGTTTGTTACCACCTCTTTTCCACCTTCGATTGCCGGGCCATTTCCGGATTTCATGATCACATATTTGACTCCGCTATCAAGATATACGGTGTCTGCACCAGATTGGACAAACGAGCTTGAACTTGTACAACTTGAAGTAAAAATTGCTACTGCGACAATAAGAAGAATGTATGAAAATTTCATTTGCGGTAATTTGTTCAATCAAGTTACAAAAATGACATCAGAAATTGATGCACTTAACTACATTCAGTCTAGTAGCTGCCTTAAGAACGCATCATTTATAAGCATAAAATCTAAAAGTGCAGAAAAGTTGGGAAAGGGTCATAGTCTTTCAAGAAATCTGTGGAACTGTAAATAAATCTGATATTAAAGTTTTTATGTGACTTTCATAAGATCAAAGGGGTCTCTGAATTCAACAAAATAGCAACATCTCTTTTAAAAGGGATTGTTTGCAGAAAAGACGCCTAAAGTTGCCAGCCGGGGTGTAAGCTAGTGTTAGAAATTATTACTGAAAGGCTAGACTAGATAAAAGTTTAGTACCATTTGATACAAGAGAAGGTGTATTTATATCTTACAGGAGAAGTTTACTAAAACCCATCTTTATGCGGTGCAATGCACTTATTTTTCTGGTAGTTGTGCAGCTATCTTTCCAGTCATGTGATTCGATAAATAAGTCTTCTGTTTTCGAAGTCGATAATGTGGCAATGGGTGGCTACGATCCGGTTGCATTCGTGATGGATCAGGAGGCCTTAAATGGCAAGCAAGAAAATAAGGTGAACTACCTCGGCGTCGATTATTATTTCATTCGACCTTCATACAGAGATGAATTTCTACGAAACCCCGATAAATACATCCCAGCTTATGGAGGTTATTGCGGATATAATGTGGCAATAAATTCGAAAAGAGTCGACCCTGATCCAACTCTTTGGATTTTACAGGAGGGTAAACTCATTTTGTTTTCAGATGATGAAGCATTGAATGGAAAGAATAAAGCAGCTTGGGTAGTAAAGCGGCACTTAATGAAGCAAAATGCAGATTCTAATTGGGCCTCCATGAATTAACATACCTACTATTCAATTATGATGGTTTCATCGTTGATTCCCACTCCTTTGATTACGAGCTTTTTCCAGCCTTTTGGTAATGCGGTTCTATGGGTTCTAAGCACGCCGGAACGGGTAATCTCCAATCCGCCATACCCTGCCATTACATTTTGAAGCATACCTCCTGCACCTGTAGCAAAATAGGGATTGCTACCGCCCGCCATTTCTGAAATGACTCCAAAAGGAGGGACTAGGTTCGGTTGATAGCCTTGTTTGAAGTATTTCAAGCCTTTCTCTGCATCTCCAGTCCAGTGATAAAGAATAGACAGGATAGCAAACCCCATAGCCGGTCCACCTTTATCGTACCTGCTTTCGTAATAATTTATGTCACGCTTGATTGCTTCGTCTTCACGCACTACGCTCAAAGGATAGGAGAGTAGATTGACGTCTGCTTGTTTGATAATTTCTCCCTCGTAAGTAGCGTGTTCTCTGGTTACCCCGTTTTCGAAGGTCAATAGTCTAATCTTTTCAGAAGTTTCATTCCACACAGGGTTTGGTTCTATGCCTAGTTCTTTAGCTGCCTCGACTGCGTAACGAAGAGATACTTTGGCGACACCATTTGTAAATGCATTGTCATCTACTCCTTCTGCATATTCATCTGCACCTACCACATTAATAATAGAGAGTGTGCCGTCTTCATTTGGTTCAGATCTGCTGACCCAAAAATCCGCTACTTCTTTCATGACGGGATATCCCTTTTCACCTAGCCATTCTTTGTCTTTGGTGACTTGGTAATACTTCCAGTAGGCCCATCCTACATCACCGGTGATATGATGCTCGAAGGGACCTGTTAACGCCCAGATAGGTGTTGCTTCCTGACCTTCTTGATCCGATTCCCACGGAAACATAGCACCTTTATAACCATGAGCAAAAGCATTTCTTTTTGCTGCTTCCAATCGTTCAAAACGGTAGTCCAGTAAAGAACGGGCAATCTCTGGTTGCAGCATAAGAAGAGGAGGATACATCCAAAGCTCGGTGTCCCAAAATATATGTCCATTGTACCCAAGCCCAGATAAACCCATAGGAGACATGCTGTATCTGGTCCCTGCTCGCGAAAATGAATAGAGGTGATACAGAGCAAATCTTATGTCTTGGGTGATTTTTTCCTGACCTTCCACTATGATATCTCCTGTTTCCCAAAGTTGCTCCCAGGCATCTTCGTGTCTCTTTATGTTGCGTTCCGCACCCTCAAGAAAAGCATATAATGTCAATCGTTCAGCCTCATTTTGTGGATCAGAAAAGTGTGCGGATGTACAAACGGTACCGTATACGTTGAAAGTCAGACGATCACCTTTTTTTAGTTTTTTTGAGAACTTCAATCTGTGATTATCATAATTATGCTCCTCATGTATAAATACAGGGTGATGTTGGTTTTCTAGAGCAATAGCCAACGAACCTGCCACTTTGAGCTTTCCTGTTGGACTTGAAGCAGTGGAGGTCATCAATGGAATTTGCTCTTTGCCGGGGACATCCACGAATGAAAAGTATTGATTCACATCTTTTAGAATTTCGGGACTGTTCATGACAGCAGCCGGGGCCAATTCTATCTCATCTTTAGCGGTTACTTCTACCGTAACCATCGAGGTGTAAGGTAGATGTCGAAGAGAACGAAGTGAATAACTAACCTTTAATTTCTCGTATGAAACTTCATCCTTGAAAGTTGCGGTACGAAGGTTTATCGATTGCTTTCGACTCTTAATTTCAGAGAACATGTTTCGATAGGCATTCTTACCCTCTTCTGTGAAGTACGGATTGGTGAATTCGATATTTGCAGGATTAAAAACCTTCATTATATTGGAGACTCTCCCTCTTCCATAACGATCGAAAGCTCCGTTAAGAACCACATCTTTTACTTGAAAAGGTGTCGGTGAGGACACCAAGCCAGTGACACCATTTGCTACGGTAACCCCAAAATAGTTTCCGGGATCAATCGTATTGGTTTCAATAACCCACGGATCAGTCTGACCAATTGATAATAAGGGCAGAGTCAAGAGCAGGAGTACAATGCTTCTCATAGTGTTATGGATTTTTTAATTCTTGTTTTTAAACCTCTGTTTTGATAGGTGATGTAGCTCCCGGTAGGTCTTTTGCTTGAATAATCCCTCAGGGATAATGAAGTCTATTCCTTCCTCATTACTGATGAGAAATGCCCCAGTAAGCCAATGGAAAGCGGACAAGGTTTCTATTTCGAAATTGAGATTCCTTTCTGTTCCATCTTTCTTCTTTAGAAGGATTTTTAAGAATCCTTCCTCGATTATAAAAACAAGGTATTTTACCTCTGTTATTTGGTACAACATCTGGTCGAATGATTTTTTTGCTCTTTTCTGTTCGCGCTTCTTTACGTTGTACTTTAGAGAGGAGCTCAAAAGAAAAATCCCGAGTAGCAACATGACTCCACTCAGGACTTCACGATACTCCGGGAAATTCTTAGCAAGGAGAAAACTGGCAAGGATGCCGATGAGGTAGATGATGCGTGTAATACGATAGACTTTGGGATCTTCAGCAAGGCTTATTTGCTGATATGCAGACTCCAACAGTATCGTATACTTTTCGAGAGAGATTTTTACTTCCTCAGGCTTCATTTTGCTAATCTAATGAAGCCAGGACTCAATTAATAAGTGAAAATTGTATCTACTCTTTCGAAGTAGCTCCCAACTAGACCAAACCCATTCTGAACATTCGTAAAGATAGGAACGGGCTCCACCAAAGGATCGCCATCATTCCAATTTTGTAGCGCTGCTGTGTTGTAGTAGTTGAAATATTCTTCAGAGCAAGATCGGATTTTCACTACAACATGACTGTCTTCCGTCAATCCATATTCTTCTTTCAGGGAGTTTTCTAAATAGAAATCTGCAGAGAAATTGAAACGGAAAGATTTGCCATCAAATAACTCATCTTTGAAGAGTAGTCGGTCGTACTGGTATTCTGGTATGACGATATTTTCAGAGCGGATGTAAACGCCCTGGGTTATCGGTAAAAAAGCTACAACATTTTCAAAATCGTCAAATACAGGTTGGAACGTGTGCTGCATGACTTCGACTTCATAATAGTTCGGGCCTTCGGGATCATCAATTGATAATTCGATACGATAATCAGTTCCTCCCCACTCATTGATGGATTCATTTATTTCTTCGATCTCATATTGAAAGGTTTCTAAAGGAATCTTTGTCTCACCTATAGCTTTAGTAAACCCCTCCTTTTCCATTTCAAACCGGTAGGTGCTTCCCGACTGTGGTCTGCATTCCAAAGAATAGAAACCATCTATTGTGCCTCCTTGAAGGCTATTATTGAAAGGGTAGTTCTCCATTAGACCAATAAATTCACCGTTTTCGAAAACCGAAATATCGGCGCCTGACAGGCCATTTCCATCACTGTAATTCTCCAGTGCACGGTCCAGGATGTAATAGTCCTGACTGAGGAAAAGGAGGAGAGGTTCGTGGTTGTTTAAGTTCGTTTGCACGACCAACGAAGCATCAAAATCTGGCTGTTCAATATCTATGGTTAGTTCGCATGAAATCAGCATCAGTGTAAGAAATACGTGTAGTGAGAAGCTCTTCATTATGCTAGAATTCGACTCCCCATTTCACGAAGGGGATGATTGGAAATAAACTGTATTGAATGAACTTTCGATTTCCTTGATTATCGTAGGATTGATCGATGAAAAAAGGATTTTTTCGATTGTAGACGTTATATGCTCCAAAAGAAAAGGTTCTTGAAGTATTTCCTTTCTCTTTAGTCCGAGTTAAACTGAGGTCCAACCTATGATAGGATCTCATGCGAAAACTATTTCTTTGTCCATAGTTTTTCTGTTGCTGGAAATAGAGCCATGGTGAATCTCGGCTGATGTTTTCACTCAATGAAAAATAAGCCGACTGTGCCATGGTGATAGCATTCCCTGTACCATATACCCAAGTGGAAGAGAGGCCCCACTTGTCGTTTAGGTCATAGATGCCTACGATGCTTACATCATGTCTTCTGTCGAACTTATATGGAAATTCTCTTCCAAAATTCAAGCCGTCGAATTGCCGGGTAGTTCTACTCCAGGTATAACCCGCCCATCCGGAGAATCTACCCGTTTTCTTTTGTGCGAAAATCTCAATCCCGTAGCTCTTTCCATTACCCGACACTACTTTATCGTCCCATTGGTCGTTTGTATTAAAGTACGATGTGCCTTCTTCGTATTCGATCAATTGACTCATTTCTTTATAATAACCCTCCACACTGAATTCATATCCTTGAAAGCTCTTGGCTAAACCTGAGGCGATTTGCCACGATTCTTGTGGTCGCACCTTGTCTGTAGCAGGAACCCACAGGTCGGTAGGTAAGCCGATACCGCCATTTGTCAGTAAATGTATAAACTGTGTCATTTCGGCGTATGAGGCCTTTAAAGCGACACTCCCGGGAAGGAGTAGTCTCGCAGACAGTCTTGGCTGAAAGCTAGAATAGCTTTTACCATTGACCTGAAAAAAAGATTGATGAGCGCCGATATTAAATCGCAGTTGCTTCGAAATGGAAACGTCATCTTCAACGTACAAAGAGAATTCGTTTGCATATACTTTCGATCCTCCGAGTGTAGTGTCGATCTCTTGTGAAACTTCGAAAGCCGAAACGCCGGGGTTGAATTCATGTCGAATACCCATTGCACCAAATTTGATGCTGTGATTGGGAGAAGGTAAATAGTCTAAGTCCAGCTTTAATGCCAGATCGTTAATACCTGATCTATATTCAAAAATCTCACGTCGGGTTTCGTCTATGTTGGAACCTGTGATTGTTTCTTCGAATTCTACACCTGTCCTGAATCGGTAGCTGCTGTACGTAGCCGTGACATTACTGAACAGCTTCGGGGCAAATACGTGGTTCCATCTTGCGGCAGTGATGACATTTCCCCATCCTAAGTCAAATTCGTCTACGTATTGATAGGTATCACCTTCATTGACATAGTCGTATTTTGAGCGTGCATATGCTTTGTCGTCCCCAGAGTAGAAACTCAGGTATACTTTGTCTTTATCTGAGAAGCGGTGTGTGAGTTTTCCATTGAAATCGTAAAAGTAATACCCTGCAATCTCATCTCCTTCCGAGGCTGCTTTTATAATGGGACGGGCAAGTAGATCGATGTAAGTCCTTCGACCAGACAGTATAAAGGAAGTGTTTTCATTCTTAATTGGGCCTTCTAGCGTAAGCTTACTGGATATCAAACCTATCGAACCGCTCCCGCTAAGTTCTTTCTTGTTACCCTCTTTCATTGAGATGTCGATAACAGAAGACAACCGGCCTCCGTATCGTGCAGGGAAACCTCCTTTGATGACGGAAACTTTATTGATAGCATCGGGATTAAAAACGGAGAAGAAACCGAACAGATGAGAAGCATTGTAAACAGGAACTCCGTCAAGCAGAATTAGATTTTGATCGGGGCCTCCACCTCGCACGTATACGCCAGAAGATCCTTCTGTACCCGACTGTATGCCGGGAAGTAGCTGTATGGATTTAAGCACATCCTGTTCTCCCATGAGCGCAGGTAGCGCTTTTATTTTATTCACATCTAAATCTATTGAGCTCATTTGTGCGGTCTGTTCAATTTGTTCAGTTGCCGTAACCACGACTTCTTTCAAAAAACTACTGGAGGCTAGTTCAACAGAATAGGTCGTGTTTTCCTGTAGCAGAAATGTTGAAATATGGGTTTGAAAACCCACATACGAAACAGATAGTGTTACGGAATCTGCAGAAAGCGAAAGGCTAAAAAAGCCAAAAGGATTGGTGATGGCTCCCTGACCCGAACGTTTATCCAAGACGGTAGCCCCGATGAGTGTCTCTCCATTGGAGGCGTCTGTTACATAGCCTGAGATAGTGTGCTTTTGAGCACTAGCCGCTAGAAAGCCTAATAGCATGCTGGCAAGAAAAAAACAGCGCAAGTAAGTTAGATTAAGGTGAAAAGCGATCACTATCATTTTTACAGCGAACAAAATGTAAAATTATTGCCCGGTATTGTTCATCATTTCATTGAGAAATTGCCAACCGGTTTTTTTCAAGCTTTATGAATCTAATGAAAATGTCCTTACTCAGGTTTTGTCTGCAATACATCATTTTATGCTTAGCTTTGCGATCCGATTTTACAAAAAAGATATGGCTTGGTTCAACAGACAGGATAAAGGAATTCAGACTCCAACAAAGGAGAAGAAGGAGGCGCCTGATGGGTTGTGGTATAAAACCCCAAATGGGAGTATAATCCACATGCGCGAGCTAAAAAACAACGCATATGTGTGTCCTGATGATGACCACCACGTTCGAATTGGCTCGGCCGAGTATTTTGAGATCTTGTTCGATGAAAACAAATTCACTGAATTAGATGAAGGTCTTGAATCTTCAGATCCGCTGGAATTTGTTGATACGAAGAAATATCCCGATCGTATAGCTGCTTCCCAAAAAAAAACCGGGTTGAAGGATGCTGTGCGTACAGCACATGGCAAAATCAACGGTAAAAACATCGTCATAGGATGCATGGATTTTAGCTTCATTGGAGGATCTATGGGTTCCGTCGTGGGAGAGAAAATAGGACGTGCGATAGATTATGCAAGGAAGAAAAAATATCCCTTTCTGATGATCTCCAAGTCAGGAGGAGCTCGAATGATGGAGTCGGGAATATCGTTAATGCAGCTTGCTAAGATTTCGGGTAAATTGAATTTGCTGGAGACGGAGAATGTGCCCTATATTTCTTTATTGACAGACCCAACTACAGGCGGTGTTACTGCTTCTTTTGCAATGCTGGGAGATTTCAATATCGCAGAACCTGGCGCATTAATTGGATTTGCTGGTCCTCGTGTAATTAGAGAAACAATAGGTAAAGACCTGCCGAAAGGTTTCCAAAGTTCAGAGTTCGTGTTGGATCACGGATTTCTTGATTTCATAGTTGACAGAAGGCAACTGAAGACTAAGCTTACCAGTTTATTGAATCTTCTCGAAAATTAAGATTCTAATTTAGATAACCTTCATCCGAAACGGTCTGTTAAACTATCAACAAAATAGCGACTCTGTTCCCCGTGGAAAAGTGTGCTATCTACTATATTTGTGACCAATTTTGAAATCAAGGATTTGAGCTCATGACATCTATCGTTTTAACATCCATTGTAGCATTTACAGTGGTAATTCTTTTACTGGTTTTTGTGCTTTTATTTGCACAATCAAAACTAGTCCAGTCTGGACCGGTAAAAATCATCCTGAATGGTGACGAGGCAAACCCTATCACAACTACTGCCGGAGGAACTGTATTGTCCACGCTGAGTGCGCAAAAGATTTTTCTACCATCAGCTTGTGGAGGAGGAGGTACTTGTGCCATGTGTAAATGCCAAATTGTCGAAGGAGGGGGAGACGTCCTTCCTACAGAGGAAGGTCACTTAAGCCGTGGCGAGAAGAAAGACCAGGTACGTCTTGGATGCCAGGTGAAAGTGAAAAATGATATGCGCATCAACATTCCTGAAGAGATCTTTGGGATTAAGAAATGGGAAGCTACAGTTGTAAGAAACTGGAATGTTTCAAGTTTCATAAAGGAGTTCGTGGTAGAGATTCCCGAGGATATGGACTACCAGGCAGGTGGCTATATACAGATAGAGGTTCCGAAGTGTGAGGTTGACTACAAAGACATTGACATAACTGCCCATCCTGAGGAGCACAGCGATCCGAAAATGTTTCAGGATGAGTGGGATAAATTCGGTTTATGGGATTTGAAGATGAAAAATGATGATACCATAGAGCGTGCCTATTCTATGGCCTCATTTCCGGCGGAAGGCAGAGAGATCATGCTCAACGTTCGTATTGCTACTCCTCCGTGGGATAGAGCCAACAATGGATGGATGAAAGTAAATCCTGGGATTGCTTCTTCTTATATTTTTGGATTAAAGCCGGGTGATAAGGTAACAATCTCGGGTCCTTACGGTGAATTTTTTATCAATCCGTCAGAAGCGGAGATGCTGTATGTAGGAGGTGGTGCAGGAATGGCCCCAATGCGCTCTCATTTATATCATCTTTTTAAGACGCTAAAAACAGGTAGAAAAGTTACATATTGGTACGGTGGGAGATCTCGTAGAGAGTTATTTTATCTGGAGCATTTTTATCAGTTGGAGAAAAACTTCCCAAATTTCAAATTTTATGTGGTGCTGTCTGAGCCCTTGGAAGAAGATAACTGGAAAGTGAAGAAAGACATCAACGATAACAAAGGGGATGGTTTCTTAGGGTTTGTGCACCAAGCTGTAATCGATCAGTACCTTAGTAAGCACGAAGCCCCTGAGGACATTGAGCTCTACTTCTGTGGGCCTCCATTGATGAACCAGGCCGTTCAAAAAATGGGTGAGGATTTTGGAATTCCAGATGAAAATATAAGGTTTGACGACTTTGGTGGTTAAGCTGGAAATACGATAATTTAGAAGGGGAAAATACATTCCCCTTTTTTTGTGCCTAATCTATTCCCATGGACATTAAACTCTTTCTGGACCCAGTTTCTCAAGCATCTGTTAATCCTGATTTACCCAATGGCTCTTTCCAAAAATCGATTTTTATCAATCAAGGTAAAATGTACGATCTGGATGGGATTGATATCGCCATCTTGGGGGTGCGGGACCACAGGGTAAAAGGAGGTTCACCAGAGGAGTCTTTGGAGCAATTCCGCAAAGAATTGTATCAATTGTCAAAGAATACTGGATTAAATCGGGTACTCGATCTTGGAGATCTTAGAAATGGACCGGAGGCAAGAGATACAAATCTTCGTTTGATGGAGGTTTGTGAACATCTACTGGGAAAAGACATTCTTCCGGTTATAGTTGGCGGTACGCATGATTTTGACATTGGTCAGTATAGGGCTTATGAAGCACATGAAAAACTTATCACCTTGCTGAATGTCGATGCTAGATTTGATCTAAATGAAGAAGGAGACCCTTCACAATCACATGTAGCGGACATCATCAAACACGATCCTAATTTCTTGTTTAATTACATTCAGATGGGATATCAGGCCTATTTTGTGGATCCAGATCAGGTGGGAATCATGGAAAGGTTAAGTTTTGAGGCTGTGAGGCTTGGCGATATTAGGGATAATGTAAAAGAATTGGAACCTATTATTCGAGATGCAGACATGCTGTCATTTGATTTATCAGCGCTGCAATCCCACTACTTTCCCGCCTGCAATACGTCTAATGTATTTGGCTTGTCTGGTGAAGAAGCATGTCAAATTTGCTGGTATGCAGGTCAAAATGACAAGCTAAGCTCTGTCGGGTTCTATGAATATGTGGAAAGCAAAGATACTGCTCGCAAGCCTTCAGCGCAGCTATTGGCAACCATGGTTTGGTATTTCATAGAAGGCTACTATCACCGTAAAGGAGATAAGAACTTCCTGTCCAATGATTACCTCGTCTATGAAGTCGCGTTTGACGATCGGCCTGAAACCATCAGATTCTACAAGAGCAAAAGGTCAGAAAAATGGTGGATGGAAGTTCCAGATGAAAACAGTGATTCTGTGTTTTTGAGGAATCGAATGATTCCATGCAGCTATTCTGATTATCAGACCGCCACTAATGGTGATTACCCACAGAGATGGCTAAATACAATAAGCCGCGATTGAATTGGCTATTTAGGTGGGATTACGATCCAGAGAATGATGTAAACAAGCAATCCTGGAAATCCCGCACTAAAAACTGATAATAGTATGTAAGCAACGCGCACCAGGCTAATATCAAGATTGAAGTATTCGGCCAATCCAGCGCAAACGCCTCCTAAGAAGCGTTCGTCCGATCGGGTTAATCTATTGTTCATAATTAGATTGTTTTGAGGAGACGTTGAATCTCAGTTAGAAATGATTTGCTTGCTGAAAAAATCATTTTCAGCTGCTCTATGCGATCAGGTTGTTGATTTTCCTCCATCAATGCTGTACTATGCCTGAAGATTGGTAGCGAAGAAGATGCATCACCAAGTAATCCGCTACTGAACGTGAGTAGCAAAGCGACCACTATGCCGAGAATCAGCAATAAAGTACGCGTTGTATTAACGGATAGGTTCTTGGATGTTTTCATTTCCATTACGAATAACAAAAGGCGTGCCAAAAAGGTTTTCTGCACTCATTCATTCTCAAGTTACGTCTTGTTATTTAGGTGTTCCATAATCGGACAGTTACTGTTGATCAAAACTGTACAGTTTTGAAATGCTATTTGTAACATTAGTAGCTCTATATCTCGATTTATTGCAATCCTTTTGCTCAAAAAATGAAAGAATTACTTTACGGATTAAAAACACCCTTTATTGCCTCTCTCACTTTGGGGTTAGCGCCATTTACTCCAGAACCGCATGTATTGGGTAAAATTAGATGGCTAGCTGGTGGCGCCGTAGGTATGCAGGGTATGGATTGGTTGGATCTTGCCTTTCATGGAATCCCTTGGGTTTGGTTGATCACAGCTGTTATATTAGCTTTCATCAAAAAAATCCGACATCATGGGCAATTGTGTTAGCATGCTTTCAGCACTTTTCTTATTAACAGTATTTGCTTTATATGGGCAAGAAGGGCAAAGTTCGATAATGGATTTCGAGACGTATGACCCTGTTTCGACACTTATCGTTCCAGAGAACCCTATCACTTCTGCAAAATTCCCTTTTGTTGATGTTCATAGCCATCAGTGGAACCTGACCAAAGAAAGAATCACTCGATTAGTAGAAGAGATGGACTCGTTGAATATGTCGGTAATGGTTAACCTCTCCGGTAGAGGTTTTGACAGAGGTAGTGGGGATATAGGTTCGCAAGAGTACCTGGCTGGCATGGTAAGAAGGACCACTGGGGAAGCTGCAGGTCGCTTTATTGTTTTTACAAATGTCTCGTTTAAGAATATTGGTGCTGAGGGGTGGACGGAGCATGCTGTTAGGCAATTAGAAGAGGATGTAAAGAATGGTGCTAACGGATTAAAAATATACAAGAGCCTGGGGCTACGAAATAAAGATATAGTTGGTGAGCGAGTAGCTGTGGACGATGAAAGATTGGACCCCATTTGGGCCAAATGTGGAGAATTAGGCATACCCGTTTTGATCCACAGTGCTGACCCGGCACCTTTTTGGCTACCTCATGATGAAAAAAATGAAAGGTGGTTAGAACTGAAGCTGAAGCCTGGTAGAAAGCGTTCTGCTACAGATCCAGTTCCTTTTGAACAGATCATAGCGGAACAGCACCATGTATTTGAAAAACATCCTGAAACTACCTTTATAAATGCACATATGGGGTGGATGGGGAATGATCTGGACAAGGCCTCAGCTCATCTGGAGAAATATCCAAATGTTAATTTTGGTATAGGAGCGGTGATTGCAGAATTGGGTAGGCAACCTCGACGGGCGCGTCAGTTTTTTGAAGAATACCAAGACCGAGTTGTTTTTGCCAAGGATGCTTATAATCAGGAAGAATTCTACACGTATTTTAGAGTATTGGAAACAGAAGATGAATACTTTCCATATTACAAGAAGTATCACGCTTATTGGAGGATGTATGGATTAGGATTATCCGATCAAATTCTGAAGAAACTTTACTATCAGAACGCTCTTAGAATAATTCCGGGAATAGACAAACGTCTTTTTCCGGACTAGTGCAACCTATTTTCGAATCGTTATCAGGTTTTCTTCACGTTCCACGCTAAATGCCTGGAGCGGAACGGTAGCAGGACCTTGAATTACGTCGCCGTTTGTATCGAAGATTGAATTGTGGCATGTGCATTTAAATTGCGCATCATTCGACTCAAATTCCCAGTCTTTAGAGCAATTGGCATGCGTGCATACGCTGGTTAGTGCGATGATCACGTCGTCAATATTTAGGAGAAGTAGTTTGTTTTCATCGTCCAGCACCCATCCCTGGTTTTCGAGCAAAGGCTGATAAGGAGCAGAAGTTAGGTCAATTCGAATTGGCCAGTTATCCTCCTCCTCTTCCGGTGACGGTTCTGGAATACTATTCGGGTTACATCCGTCAATTGTCAGTCCGAGTGTTGCCATTAGGGTAGCCGCGGACACTTTTTTCACAAACTCTCTCTTTTCCATATGAGGTGATTCTTATAGAAGACAATCCAAATTAAATACGATTGTTTAATAATCAGGGTAAAATCAAGCTTTAGCCAGAACGAGGATTATGAAGAAACCACGTTTCTAACTTACTATTTTACGGAAACTTTTCTTCTACGTTTCTATTGTTTTTGAAGCCCCCTATAGTCTGAAATATGCAGTTTTAAAAGGTGAATAAAAAAAGCCCAAAGAGGGAATCCTTGAGCTTTCTTTGTGAACCCGGCAGGATTCAAACCTGCAACCTCCAGAGCCGTAATCTGGTGCACTATTCAGTTATGCTACGGGTCCATTCTTGAAAAGAGCACAAAAGTAATAAAACAGCTTACAATATTCCAGCATTGAGAAAGTTCTTGGAGTTAGTAGGCAATTAACAAACTTTAATTCAGACTCATTTAATCTAAGTAGTTGCAGGGTAGGTAGATTTCAAAATGCTTCTATCTTTGCCGCTGGAAATTATCATGTGAGAGGGATTCCACTCCAGCGAGTTCTATCAGATCACGAGAAAACATAATGAAATACATAGTAGCATTTTCTTTGGCGATTATTGTTTCGCTATCGGCTGTAGCACAAACTCAAATGTCAAGTCCAGAGCAACCGGATATTCCCGGGGACATATCGGTAGATTTTGGTTTGACATTTTTGAGAAATACCCAGCAATTTCTTGAATCTCAGGCATGGCCGTCAAGGGTCGTTGGACTTCACTATATGTACACGCACAAGCTTGCAGATAAGTTCACCATCAATCCTGCGCTAGGTGTAGGAATGGATCGTTTCGGCATCCAGGACAATGTGAATTTTCAGCAGGATTCTTCAAGAGTTTACCAATTGGACACGATAAGCGGTTTGGCACTCCGAAAAAACTTGTTAACCTTCAGTTATCTGGAGCTTCCTGTCGAGCTTCGCTTTTACCCATTCAAGACGGTTCAGGGAGAGGGATTCTTTCTGGGGATTGGTGGTTTTGCCGGGCTACGAATAGGATCAACTACTAAGGTTAAGTATGATTTTGACAATGCGACACGTGTTGAGAAGCAGCGTGGAGATTATGGTATAAACCAGTTTCGCTATGGTCTGCAAACTCATATTGGATGGAAGCAGTTTTCAATTTTTAGTCGAATCTACCTCAACGATCTTTTCGAAAACCCTCCCGTTGGTGTGAATCCGCGTCAGATCACTTTTGGAATCAACTTTACTGGTTTCTAGCCAGAAATCAATACACTAAGAAATCCAATAGTGAACCCAAGGAAGGTGCCGGACCACACTTCTTTTTTTGTGTGTCTTCCGAGGTATAGTCGCGAGCTTGAAACTAATCCAGCAATCAAAAATGTGGCAGTAACCTTATAAATAAGGTTTTCTTCCGGAAAAGATACCAAAATCCCTGCCATCAGACCTGCCAGTGCCCACACGGCTGCTGCATGAATACTTATTTTGAACCAGATGGTGGTGAGCAATAGTATTCCGATAAGGATGCTCATGGCTATCGTCATGGATGAGAGTGGGGGCTTCATTCCCAGACGAAAAATGTATAAATAGGTCGTCGAGGCATAGAAAAGAAAGATAGAAATAAAGGGAAGAAGGCGTTCTTCTCTGGCATTTAATGATAATGAGCTGATTCTCGAAGTGAATCGCATGATCAAGATGCTCAATACCGGGATGACGAATGTCGTCACAAAAGAAGCGAAAAGTAGCTTTGGAACTTGCGGAAGAGGAATGGGACTAAAAAATACCGGGTGATAAAAGTATAAGAACAGCAAGAAATAGCTAGCAAGTAACAAGGGATGAAACAACCCTGAAATAAATTTCATGAAGTTGGACACTAGATCTCTTTCCTTAGTCGGGCTACCGGGATATTAAGTTGCTCTCGATATTTTGCAACCGTCCTTCGCGCAATATTGTAGCCTTTTTCCTTTAGCATTTGCCCTAGCTTCTCATCAGAAAACGGCTTCTTTTTCTCTTCGCTTTCGATAATTTCCCTAAGTGCATTTTTAACTTCTCTGCTACTCACATCTTCCCCTGTATCAGTGGCAATCCCTTCAGAGAAAAAATATTTTAATGGGTATATCCCAAATTCTGTTTGAATCGATTTACTATTTGCTACGCGGGAAATCGTGGAGATATCCATGCCTATTCGGTCAGCAATGTCCTTTAGGATCATCGGCTTTAGTTTACTTTCATCACCCTCCAAAAAATAATCATACTGGAGGTCGATAATAGCCTGCATGGTGTTCAGTAATGTTTGTTGACGTTGCTTGATCGCGTCAATAAACCACTTGGCCGCATCTAGTTTTTGCTTGATGAAAGTAACGGTCTCTTTAAGTTTTTTGTCTTTCTTATCACTCTTGTTGTAGGCTTGAAACATATCAGCATAGGAATTGCTGATTCGTAACTGAGGAGCGTTTCTTGAATTCAATGTAAGCTGGAGCTTACCGTTCGTATTAGAAAGCAAAAAATCAGGCATCAGGTACTGGGCTTTCGTGACATCTTCTCCAGCCCCACCGGGTTTTGGATTAAGTTTTGTAATGACCTGTATCGCCTCTCGCAGTGCTGCATCATCCGGAAGGTGAAGCTTTTTCGCGATTTTATCGTAGTGCTTTTTAGAGAATTCGTTGAAGCAAAAGTCGATCACATTGTAAGCGATACGATTCAACTCGTCTTCAGGATCTTTTCTTTCTAACTGAAGTAAGAGGCATTCTTGAAGGTTTCTTGCTCCAATGCCGGCTGGGTCAAACTCTTGTACCTTGTAGAGAATTGCTTCCAATTCATCCTCGTCCGTTTCAATATTTTGGGAGAATGCCAGATCATTGACAATGGCACTTAATTCTCTTCTAATATAGCCATCGGTATCGATACTACCGATTAGTTGCCTGGCTAGAAGCGTCTGACGCTCATTTAACTTTAGATAGCCAAGCTGAGAAATAAGATGTTCGTGAAGTGATGTCCCAAAAGAGATAGGGGTTTCTTTTTCCTCCTCATCTCCTCCTCCATCGCCCTGCATTTTATACCCGGAATAATCATCGTGAAGGTATTCCTCTATATTTGGTTCGTCTATGTCATTATCTGAAACTTGATCAACTGAACCATCGTCGTATTCGTTTTCATCTTCCTGTTTGCCTTCCTCTAGCGCAGGGTTAACCTCCAGTTCCTCCTCAATACGGGTGTCCAGTTCAGCTGTTGGTACTTGCAGGAGCTTGATAAACTGGATCTGCTGCGGAGAGAGCTTCTGCTGAAGGGTTTGACTTAACGTGAGTTTTTGCATAGGTGGGATGCGAATCTGTCAAAATTATTCATTTTCTGTTTTCCAGTTCTGATTAGGCTCTATTTTAAAATTAGGATAATCTTCATTTCAGTTGTGTCTATCTCATCAAAATTTTGATTGGCAACTTCAAAAAGCCTCAAATAATCGTTTCTTTTGCAGATTGTAAAAAAGCGGGTTTTCGTGGAAAAAATCAAAAGAACTAAGATCGTCGATGTGCTGAAAAGTACAGTGTTTGAAACGACAATGACTGTAAAAGGTTGGGTACGAACTAAGCGTGAAAGCAAGAATGCGGTTTTCATTGCAATGAATGATGGATCCACGATTAATAATGTGCAGGTAGTCGCTGATCCAACAGTTATTTCGGAGGCGGTCCTGGCTAAGATATCAACAGGTGCTAGTCTAAGTGTGACAGGTAAGTTGGTGGAGAGCATGGGTAAAGGGCAAACATCTGAGATCCAAGCGGAGATCATCACGGTGTTAGGAGAGGCTGATCCAGAGAAGTATCCTCTACAACCCAAAAAACACTCTTTGGAGTTTCTGAGAGAGATTGCGCACTTACGCCCTAGGACTAACACATTCGGTGCGGTGTTCAGGTTGCGACATGCTATGGCTTTTGCAGTGCACCAGTTCTTCAATGAGAAAGGGTTTCTTTATCTCAACACACCTATACTTACTGCCAGTGATGCAGAGGGAGCTGGTGAGACTTTCAAGGTGACGACTCTGGATATTGACCAGCCACCTCGGACAGACGAGGGTCAAGTGGACTACTCAAAAGATTTTTTCGGCAGAGAGACCAACCTCACAGTGTCAGGTCAGCTAGAGGGAGAGTTGGCAGCTTTGGCAGTCAGTGAGATTTATACCTTTGGACCTACTTTCCGTGCAGAAAATTCAAATACTACACGGCACCTGGCTGAGTTTTGGATGATTGAGCCGGAGATGGCTTTCTACGATATCGTGGATAACATGGGGTTGGCAGAGGAGATGCTCAAGTATGTAATCAGTTACGTCATGGAGCATTGCCCGGATGACTTGGCCTTTATGAACCAGCGAGATGAACAGGAGCAAAAGACCAAGCCTCAAAACGAGCGCTCGGAGATGTCCCTCATTGAGCGACTGCAGTTTGTGTTGGATCATGATTTTGAGCGAGTTACGTACACTGAGGCAATCAATATCCTGAAAAACAGCAAGCCGAATAAGAAGAAAAAATTTCAGTTTGTGATCGAAGAATGGGGTGCTGATCTACAGTCGGAACATGAGCGTTACCTGGTAGAAAAGCACTTCAAGAAGCCGGTTATTCTTTTCGATTACCCAAAAGATGTTAAGTCCTTTTATATGCGTCAAAATGACGATGGAAAGACAGTGGCTGCCATGGATGTCTTATTCCCTGGGATTGGCGAAATAGTGGGAGGTTCACAGCGTGAAGAACGCCTTGAAAAGTTGACGCAACGCATGGAGGAAATGAACATACCTCAAGAGGACTTGTGGTGGTTCTTAGAGACAAGAAAATACGGTACGGTAGAGCATAGCGGCTTTGGTCTTGGTTTTGAGCGTTTGATTCAGTTTGTTACAGGGATGTCTAACATCCGGGATGTGATACCATTTCCCAGGACTCCAGATAATTGTGAGTTTTAGTTAAGGTCTGTTCCTTTTTTCAATGCATATAACGCAAAGCTTGCCAACCAATGCGACCCCGCATAATTGTCTGAGCTGATCTTATCGTAGCTAAATTCAAAATGCTTATTGGCAACGTCTGTTAAGGTTGGATTTTCTAGAATGTCTGACATTTCATAGAGGCACCAAGCACGACTGAAATTGAGTCCGTCCAGGTGAGCCAACTTACCGTCTGATCGATCCGTGACGGTAGCAGGTGTAATGGTATTCGCAGTGTCCTGAAATAGAATAGGGAGAAACTCTTGAATCCACGTTTGGTATTCGGATTTTGATAGGACTTTTCCCATTAATGTTGCTTCTTGAAGGCAAGGAGATAGAAAGTCAAAGCCCCCTGGTTCCCAAGTGACAGGACAGCCTTGATCTGTCAGAAAATAACTTTTTGCTCTTTTTATGATCAGTTTTTCCAGCTCTTTTCTCTCTAGCGATCGGGCGTAATCCAGTGCGAAGGATAATGCGAAAGCGGTGTTGGGGTGCTCACCCACACGTATGGGGTACGTCAGCTTAGGAAGGAATGCAATCATTTTTTCTTCCAGTAGGAGAGTAAGTGGTTCCAGATTGGCTTGCAAACTATCAGCGAGGGGGTCTTGCCACTGCTCCAGTGCTTCTGCCAGTTTCAGTAACCAAACCCAACCATAGGTGCGTTCGAAATTGGCATTTGGTGCTTCGAAGTATTTAATTTCCTGTTGGATATTTTCAGCTGTCAAACTGATGCGTAGTTTAGATTTTATCGTTTTTGCTTTTTCAAAAGTTGGATACAACATCAATATATTCACCAGCGTCCAATGTCCATGAACTGCACTGTGCCAGTCAAAACACCCGTAAAAAGCAGGGTGCATTTGAGAGGGTGTTTGCAGATCATCAGCATCATTCGTCACATGTCCAGTCTTGTTGGGATACTCCTGATCGATACAGTGATACGCAAACTGATGTAGATATGCAGCCTTATCCTGGGTTAATGCAGGCGGAGTAGCTTCAACGGTCATCGTAACGGAATCTTTTGACGTGGAACACGATATACTTACGACACCAACTAAGGCAATCATCAAATACTCTATGGATTTCATTTGCTTGGACTATATATTTATTCTCTAAAATAAAACAAGAGCGGTCAACGCCCCTTTATAATCGCTAATTTCAGATCGTATTATCCCAATGGAAAAATTCATTTCATTCTTTGAGGACCTACCCACTGCCTATAAATTAGGCTGGGTCCTTGGGTGCTTAATCTTTGTATGGATGCTTGAAAGCGTAGTCCCACTAGTCCGCCATGACTACAAAAAAGTCAAGCATGATGGTGTTAATCTGGTCTTTTTCAGTTTTTCTGCCCTAATCAACGTCGGGATGGGAATTTTAACGGTGGGAGTATTTGTGTGGATCGCCAACAATAATATTGGTCTTCTTAATTTGGTAAACCTTCCCGTCTGGGTAGAACTGTTGATTGCTGTGGCAGTCCTGGACTTTGTGGCTCAATATGTCGTCCATTATTTACTTCATAGAGTGAAGTGGATGTGGAAATTTCACATGATTCATCACAGTGACACGCATGTAGATGCTACAACAGGCACTCGACATCATCCGGGAGACTACCTAATGCGAGAGGTTTTTGGATTAGCTGCTGCAATCATTATGGGTATTCCTGTCGCTTATTTTGCCTTTTACAGGATCGTGACCGTTTTTTTCACATATGTTACCCACGCCAATATTATGCTTCCTTTATGGTTAGATAAGGTTTTAAGTTATGTGTTCATCACGCCTAATATTCACAAGTTTCACCATCATTTTGAGCGGCCCTGGACGGATACCAATTTTGGTAATATATTTTCGTTGTGGGACCGAATGTTTGGGACGTTTGTATACGATGACCCAAAGAAGATTAAGTACGGCTTAGATGTGCTGGCGGATAACCTCGACGAAGACATCATATACCAATTAAAGGTGCCATTTGATAAATCAATTAAGACGGATTACTAGGCCCTAATATAAACGAATAGCCTTTCGGCGTGGATTACATCTAGTTCTGAATTTATATTTTAATAAAGCAGGTTTAGCTTTTTGTAAGGAGTGGGACTCTCTAATTGTTGAGAGTAGACTGTGGTTAAAACTGGTGGTTTTTTCCTGTGTAGTTCATGTTGACAACACGTTCCGCGTATTATTTCCTTTTTCCGAAAATCACATTAGGTATCTGTTGTATTTTTAACTCATGTTACAGGAGACTGCCCCACTAGCCGAACGCATGCGTCCCTCTAACCTTGATCGATTAATCGGGCAAGAGCATTTAGTAGGACCGAATGGCATTTTGAGAAAGTCCATAGAGGCTGGCCGAGTGCCCAGTATCATTTTGTGGGGACCGCCCGGTACAGGAAAAACCACACTGGCAAACATTATTGCCAATCAAGTGAAGATGCCCTTTCAATCTCTGAGTGCCATCAGCGCAGGAGTGAAGGAAGTAAGGGAGGTGATCCAAAAAGTGAGACCGGGTTCCAAAACGATTCTTTTTATTGATGAAATTCATCGTTTTAATAAAGCCCAGCAGGATGCATTGTTAGGAGCGGTTGAAAAAGGAGCCATCACCTTGATTGGGGCAACTACTGAGAACCCCAGCTTCGAAGTCAATGCCGCCTTGCTTTCACGATCTCAGGTATATACGTTGAATGCCTTGACGAAAGAACACCTGTTGAAGATTGTTTCGCAAGCTTTGGAACAGGATCATGAAATGCGGAAGTACGATATCCAGCTAACCGAAACGGAGGCACTCTTCAACCTCTCGGGAGGTGATGCTAGAAAGCTTCTAAATCTTTTGGAGCAAGTGATTCAATCACAAAATAATACAGAAGTTGTACTGACAAATGACATGGTGACCGATGTGGCACAGCGCAAGACAGTACTGTATGATAAGAAAGGTGAGATGCACTATGACATTATCTCTGCATTTATCAAGTCAATACGAGGGAGTGATCCTAATGCCGCCGTGTACTATCTAGCTCGTATGATTGAAGGAGGGGAGGACGCAAAATTCATTGCACGCAGGCTGGTAATCTTAGCGTCAGAAGATATTGGGAATGCTAATCCAACTGCCTTAGTATTGGCAACCAACGCTTTTCAAGCGGTGAATATGATTGGTTATCCTGAATCCAGAATCATACTCTCGCAGTGTGTTACGTATCTGGCAAGTTCTCCGAAAAGCAATGCAAGTTACCTGGCCATCAATGAAGCTCAGGCAGAAGTCAGGCGATCGGGGGATCTGACTGTACCCATGGCAGTAAGAAATGCGCCTACAAAATTGATGAAGGACAGTGGGTATGGTCAAGGGTATAAGTATGCACATGATTACGAAGGAAATTTTATAGAGATGGAATTTTTGCCCAAGGAGTTAGAACAAAAGAAATTCTACGATCCTGGTCAGAATAATCGAGAGGAAGAGTTGCGTAAATATCTGCGCTCCAGGTGGAAGGAGAAGTACGGGTATTAATCAACTTTTTTAGCTCATTTCATTTCTTAACTTGCAGCTGAAAACAGTAAGACTATGAAGTTGATCGGACCTTTTGTGCAGTTACTCCCTATGACAGGCATGCCAAAGAGGGGAGCTTTGAGCAATGATCAAATGCCGGTCATTTCTGCTGCTGGTATACTAGTCAATGACGGGAAAGTAGTCCAGGTTGGAAATTTTGAAGCATTGAAGTCTGAAGCTAACGAAGTTTATGAAATTGAATATCCGGCAGTTGCAATGCCCGGGTGGATAGACTGTCACACGCATATGCTGTGGGGAGGCTCAAGAGCCGGTGATTTTGAGAAGCGGAACAGTGGTGTCAGCTATCAACATATATTAGAACAAGGTGGTGGTATTTTCGATACTGTACAACGGACAAAGGAAGCTTCTGATCAACAACTGCTAAATGCCTTAGTAGCTAGGCTCACCCGTCACTTGACTGATGGGATTACTACGGTCGAGATTAAATCTGGTTATGGATTAAGTGATGTGGATGAAATAAGGATGCTCCGTCTAATCAAAGAGGCAAAGAATCATGCACATCAGCAACTTATTTCTACCTTCCTTGGTGCACACGTCTGTCCACTGGATTACAACAAAGAAGAATATCTCACTTTTCTTTCTACAGAAGTTTTCCCAAAATTGAAGGAGGAGGCGTTGACGGATAGGGTGGACATTTTTGTGGAAGAGGGCGCATTTCCGGCAGACCTGGCATTTCCTTATCTTCAAAAAGCAAAAGCACAAGGATTTGAGCTGACTGTTCATGCCAATCAATTCACCGAAGGTGGTGCCTACCTGGCTGCAAAGCTGGGGGCAAGAAGTGCGGATCACCTGGAGCATCTGGATGGAGAGGAAATAACAGCTTTGGCCAAAAGTAGTACGGTAGCTGTGGCACTGCCGGGTGCTAGTATCGGATTGGGAGCACCATTTACGCCGGCAAGGAGATTGCTAGATGCCGGTGCAAGCTTAGCTATTGCTACTGACTGGAATCCGGGATCAGCGCCTCAGGGAGACCTGATTTGTCAGACAGCCATGACTGCCGTAAACGAAAAATTGACTACAGCAGAAGCTTTTGCGGGGGTTACTACAAGAGCGGCTGATGCGCTGGGTTTAACGAATGTAGGCCAATTATCTTCAGGTGCAAACGCAGATTTAGCTGTTTATCCTACTGCGGATCATAGAGAAATCCTATACCATATGGGTGGTTTGAGACCAGTAGAGACCATTATTCGAGGAGAAACTGTATCGAGCGATGTATCAGGCACCTGATATGAACAGTTGGAGGGGAAGGGTAAATCCTGAGCCTTTTGATTTCTTGCTGCACCAGATCGTTCAGCCGTTAGACATGTCTGATGATCTGTTCACGTCAAGCACCAATAACCATCAAGCGATTCTTGGGTTCTGCTCTGATGAAGGCGTCAGAAGGAATTTGGGACGTATTGGAGCACGGAGAGCACCTGAGATGATTAGAAAGCTGGCTGCCGGATTAGCTGTTCATTTTGATGTCGACCAGCTATCTGTTTATGACGCGGGCAATGTGTTATGTGCAAGCCAGAACCTGGAATCAGCACAAAGATTGCTTGGAGAGAAAGTGAATGCTTTACTCCATCAGGGAATCACTCCTATTGTTTTGGGCGGCGGACATGAAACGGCTTTTGGTCACTTCATAGGATTACACAGCTTCATTCCAAAAAATGAGTCAATAGGCATCGTCAATTTGGATGCTCATTTTGATGTAAGAAGCTATGAGAAAGGTCCTCATTCTGGTAGTCCTTTTCGTCAAATAGCAGAGCTGACCCCGGGATTATTTCACTACCTGCCTGTCGGCATAAGACCTGAATCAAATGTTTCATCGCTATTTAGGTTCATGCGAGAGCATGATCAGGGTTACATTGAATTAGCAGAGCTTCATCAAGATTTTTCTTCTTCAATTGAAAAAGTCGAAACCTTTTGTAAAAAGGTAGATCATGTCTACGTCACGATCGATATGGATGTATTTCCTTCGGCGTATGCTCCCGGTGTAAGTGCCTCCGCTCCCGATGGAATGTTGCCTCATCATGTTTTGGAGATAATCAAAACGATCAAGTCTTCCAAGAAATGGCTGTCATGTGATATTGTGGAGCTCAATCCAGATTTTGACATAGACGACCGAACAGCAAAGCTGGCGGCTAAATTAATGTACCATATCCTCCATTAATAAGCTAGTTTTCCATTTTTCGTCATTCACTTATCCACGATAGGGTTTGACCTTTGAGTTGAATTCCTATTTTTGCCACTTACCTAATCTACTACCATGCGAGAAGTCAATGATTTTTTAGTCCTAATTGATAGTTTTATCGGAAGTGCAGCTTGGTTCCCTTACGCGCTGCTAGGGACAGGGCTCTTTTTCACCTTTTACCTGAAGTTTCCTCAGATTCGTTTTTTCAGACACGCCGTGCGCATCGTTTCTGGCAAGTACGATAAAAGCGATTTACCGGGGGATACCTCCCATTTTCAAGCATTAGCAACAGCATTGTCAGGCACAGTAGGGACAGGTAATATCGCAGGAGTTGCCTTTGCGGTGCACTTGGGTGGACCGGCAGCATTATTTTGGATGCTCGTGACTGCAGCTGTGGGTATGTGTACCAAGTTTGTAGAGGTATCGCTTTCGCACAAATACAGAGAAAAATTAGAGGATGGGACCATGGCAGGTGGACCGATGTACTACATGAAAAATGGGACGTTCAAGGTCGGAGGCCGCACTGTAAGTTTGAAGTGGCTGGCTGCCACCTTCGCTTTTGCCACTGTACTTTCATCATTTGGTACAGGTAGTTTACCTCAGATCAACAGTATCTCTAGCACGTTGCTGGCTACTTTCGGTATCGATCAGATGCTCACGGGAGCTGTGTTGGCTGTGTTGTTAGGTTTGGTAATCATTGGTGGCATCTCGAGGATTGCAGCGGTGACTTCCAAGTTGGTTCCTGGTATGGCCATCGTGTATTTCATAGGGGCCTTTGCAGTGATCTTTGCCAATGTAGAAAATATCATCCCCAGCTTTGTTGCCATCTTCGGGGACATTTTTACAGGGTCAGCGGCGACAGGTGGTTTCATTGGAGCCAATTTGGCTTTTGCATTCAATAGGGGAGTCGGTAGAGGCCTATTCTCCAATGAAGCTGGTCAGGGATCCGCACCTATTGCCCATGCTTCTGCCAAGGCAAACGAGCCTTTATCAGAAGGGATGGTCGCGATTCTGGAGCCATTCATTGATACCATTGTGATTTGTACCGTTACAGGACTAGTGCTACTTTCTTCAGGGGCCTGGTCGGAAAAGCACCAAAACCAGTTTGATCTTACAGAGATCCAGATCCTGGGACAATCACTCAATGAAGCTGACGAATCCAATAAGACAGCTCTTTATAATCACCTCAACGGCATTCAAAGCTTACCTACCTACTCAGGATACCTGACTGTGGAGAATGGAGCGATTCAAAACGATGAGATTACCTTCATCCATGCAAGAAGTTTCGCTGACAATGTACTTGTTTACAAGAACGATGGACTGATAGATGAAGCCTTGTTTTCAGGCAATGTGAAGATCGAGAACGGAGCGGTGGCCGATGTCAAGCCTCTCAAGTTTACAGGGGAATCATTAGTTCATAGTGCACCTTTAACAGCTATTGCATTTAAAAGAGGGTTCTTCGGGGAATACGGACAGTATATTGTTTCTATTGGTCTCTTGTTGTTTGCTTTTAGTACCGCCATCAGTTGGTCGTATTACGGTGACCGAGCGATGACCTTCTTATTTGGAACCAAGTCAGTGGTTTATTATCGCATTGTCTATGTGATTGCATTTTTCTTTGCTAGTTTCCAGGACACCACAATAATCTGGACGTTATCAGGAATCACGATTGCGCTGATGACCATACCTAACCTGGTTGGTATACTTTGGCTAAGAAAAGACATGAAAAAGACGATTTCAGATTATGGTGAGTTTTTTGAAAAGGAATTCCCTGGTCAAAAGCATCCAAAGTTTTAGCAATAATGGACATGAAAAGGAAGTCTCGTTTTACGTGCCCTTCTTATTTTTATGTGATGCGTTTTTCATCCTTTATACTACTATTTGGGCTGATTGGTGCTTGTTCCAATGAAGAGCCCACCTGTGAGGGTTGGAAGTATGTGGGCCCTGTTGATTCGATAGAAAGATTTTCAAGTTTATTTGCTGATACCAGGACTACTCTATCAGTAGATGAAATAGATATATTTCAAAATGCTGATTTCTGCGAACCTCCACTTTCTCCCAGCCCTGGGATATATAGAATTGAAGGGGACGTATATGAAAATTGTCAGGGGAAATTCTGTGTAGAGATTACAAAATGGTTAAAGCCCTATTGCATACCAGAATTGATCGTGAGAGATAGTCAAGAGGAAGTGTTTGGCGAATGGCAAATAAGTCATATTTCTACAACTGATACTTTGTACTACCCTGACTGTAATTATGGTTCCTTTTGGATCAATAGTAGTGACTCGATAAACTATGCGGACTTAAACCTCGGGGGGATGTGGATACAACACGCTGGTTTAATCTGACCATAAGTCATGGTCCAGGGTGGTATCCTGCTTTTCTCATGGGAGATACAATAATTGGTGGTTCTGTTGGTCAGGGGACTTTGGAATATTACGGCTACTATTTTCATTTTTTCGAGGAGAAGCTTTCGAAGGTGCACTTTTCCGATACGATGATTTATCAAACTGAGGGGAATCAACTGACCCTATTGAACTTGTCAGACAGCAGTGCTATCCATTTATTCAAAGAGTAGTTTCTGACGTCTGATCTTCGATATTGTCGATGAGTACCAAGTCCAATTTTTCTGCCATTTTTAGAGCCTTTTCTCTGATGAAAGCTAGCTTTTTCCGTCTGGTAAGTTTCAATGGCACCCCCTTGTCGAAATGTATAAATAATTCATATCGAGGCTCCTCCGGTTGTCTCTTGGGCTGGACCATGATCATCTCCAGTGACATGTGGTCCAGCGAGGTGTACTTGATTTTTTTCCCGTACTTATACCCCAGGATCCAGTGATACTTCCACCAGTATCTTTCATCATCGTTGACTTCCAACACTTGTACCGACATCCACAGTATGGGCAAAAGTGGCGAGATCGCAAGGGCAACAGGTATGAAGGTTTGTTCATCCAAGTGATCCAGCAAGTAGCTAAAAGCCGCGGTTAATGCCACCGTGCCGGCGATTCTGAGTAGGTATGGAACGGATCGGGACTTACGGATTTTGATTGAGGCCATGTCACCTGCCAAATTAGGTGGAGTCATCCAAAGCACGCTATTAAACCACTAGTTTTTGCAAACTTTCATGTGTAAGCACAGTTAATTCAACATGGAAAAAGAGCTTCCTTTATTTCCTTTGAATTTGATTGTCTTCCCGGGAGAATCGCTGAACCTGCACATTTTTGAGCCGCGATACAAGCAGCTGATCAATGATTGTCTTCAGATGCGGACAAATTTTGGGATCCCTTCCTATGTCAACAATTCAGTAGAATATGGGACGGTAGTTGAGATTGTAGAGGTAACCAAGTTGTACCCTGATGGTAAGATGGACATCAAGACCCGAGGGATAGAAATTTTCAAGGTGCTGGATTTTCAAAACCCTTGGAAAGATAGGCTTTATGCAGGAGGCGACGTCATGGTAATGGCTGAAGACGAGAAGGAGGATCCCGAGCTTAACTTAAGATTACATGATTTATCTCAAGAGCTATTTAGCTGGCTTCAGGTGGAGCAGGAGATCAAGATAGATTACAAGACACCCCTTTATGATTTCATACATAAATTAGGACTAAAAATAGAGGAGGAGTATGAGCTCTTGAAGATGTGTAGTGACATAGAGCGTAAGCAGTACATCATCAAGCACTTAAAAGAGATTCTTCCAGTATTAGAAAGAACGGAGCAGGCAAAGGAAAAAATCCGCATGAATGGACATTTCAAGAACCTTGATCCTCTCAAATTCTGATTATTAGCTAATTTGCTCCCATGGAGATTTCCGGCTTTGGTACCGTGTTGTTGTTTCTGGTAGGAGGAGGACTTTTTGTAGGTCTTACGTTGCTAGTTGGTCGCTTTTTAAGACCCAATCGTCCGAATGAAGAGAAGCTGACTACGTATGAATCTGGTGAAGATCCAATAAGTAATGCCTGGGTCAATTTTAATGTGAGGTATTACGTAATTGCGCTGATCTTCCTCCTATTTGAATTAGAATTGATCTTCCTTTTTCCATGGGGTGTGGTGTTTGGAGACCAACAGTTGATCAATGAATCAAATGGACTCTGGGGTTGGTTTTCGTTAACTGAGACGGTCATCTTCATCATGATCCTGGCAATAGGACTTATTTATGTTTGGTCTTCGGGGATGCTTGAATGGGTTAAGCCAGACCCCAAACCTGAGCAAGTAGATACGAATGTTCCTAAGGAGAAATATGAGCTGATAAACCAGAAGTATAAATGAAGGGACTTCTTGATCAGGAATTTGCCGAGGGTGGCATCATCATTACCAAAGTAGAAGATCTACTGAATTGGGCGAGGCTTTCTAGTCTTTGGCCAATGAGTTTTGGTTTGGCTTGCTGTGCGATAGAAATGATGGGAACCATGACTTCCGGCTATGATATGGATCGATTTGGGGTAATTCCGCGCCCCTCGCCGCGTCTGTCCGACGTTATGATTGTGGCTGGTACGGTGACATTTAAGATGGCTGACAGAGTGAGAAGATTGTATGAGCAGATGGCAGAGCCACGCTATGTGATCTCAATGGGATCATGTAGTAACTGTGGCGGTCCCTATTGGGAGCATGGTTATCATGTGGTCAAAGGTGTAGATAAGATTATACCGGTAGATGTCTACGTGCCGGGTTGCCCACCCAGACCGGAAGCTTTAATTGGTGGGTTCATGAAGTTGCAGGAAAAAATTGACCGGGAGACGTTGGTACGACCGAAAGCACTTGAAGCGTTGATGAAGAAACAGGGGACGGCAGATGCACCTTGAAGAAATAAAAGCCAAGTTGTTGCGGAGTAAAGAAGGTCTTCAAATAGAAGAACTGGAAGACATTCAACCACGAGGTTTTCAAGTTAAGCCCGATCAGTTATTGACGATATGTAGGGCTCTTAAAGAGGACGATGTGCTATTTTTTGATATGCTAAGCTCGATCTCTGCAGTTGATTTAGGGGCCGATAATGGGCACATGGAATTGGTTTACCACCTTTACTCAATAACAAAAGAAATATCTCTTACCCTAAAGGTTACTGTAAACCGGGAAGACCCACAAATTGACTCGGTTTGTCCCATATGGAAAGCGGCTGACTGGCACGAACGGGAAGCCTACGACTTTTTTGGAATTAAATTCAATGGGCATCAGGACCTAAGAAGAATTCTTTTGCCTAACGATTGGGAGGGGTTTCCATTACGCAAGGATTATATAGAGCAGGAGAAGTACCATGGAATCACGGTAACGTATGACCGAGAGGATTAAATGCCGGAGATTCAGTATTCATACGACCCACAGCATCTAACAAATTCAGAACCTCTGGTTCATCAGCAGGGTGACCTTAAAGAGGGAGAGATGTTGATCAACATTGGTCCTCAGCACCCCTCGACCCATGGAGTTCTAAGATTGGAGGTTATTACCGACGGAGAAGTGGTAACCAAAGTAGTACCTCATCTCGGCTATTTACATAGGTGTTTTGAAAAGCACGCGGAATCAATGCCATTTAATCAAATCATTCCCTTTGTTGATCGGATGGATTATATGGCCTCCATGAACAGCGAACATGCGTATGTCATGGGAGTGGAGAAGATGCTTGGAATCGAAAAGGATATTCCAAGGCGTGTCGAGTACATTCGAGTGCTGGTCGCTGAGCTCAATCGAATTGCTTCACATTTTGTGGCTATCGGGACTTACGGATTAGATATTGGAGCATTTACCCCTTTTTTATGGGTGATGAGAGACCGCGAGCATATTCTTCGATTGCTGGAGTGGACCTGTGGAGCTCGAATGCTGTACAACTACTTGTGGATAGGAGGGCTTTTTTATGATCTGCCTGTAGGTTTTGAGGAGCGCTGTACGGCCTTCTCAAAATATCTAAAGCCAAAATTGGATGATCTTGAGAACTTATTGATTGACAATAAAATCTTTGTTGAACGAACAGCAGAGGTAGGTGTACTTCCATTAGATCTTGCGATTAACTATGGCGTTACGGGGCCGATGCTGAGAGGTAGTGGTCTGAGAATGGATCTTCGAAAAGTGGATGAATATTCGGTCTATCCCGAACTTGATTTTGACATACCTATCGGAGAGGGTAAAATGGGAAAACTCGGGGATTGTTGGGATCGGACATGGGTGAGAATGCAGGAGTGCAGAGAGTCGTTGAAGATCATTGATCAGTGCCTGGACAGATTAACTAAGGATGTGAAACGTGACCGCTCCTTCGATCCCAGAGCAGCAGTACCAAAAAAGATACGCCCAAAAGCACAGGAGTTTTATGCACGAGCCGAAAATCCAAAGGGTGAGCTGGGGTTTTATTTTAAAACGGATGGTAGATCTGACATTCCGCTAAGAGTCAAAGCAAGAGGACCATCATTTAGTAACCTGTCTGTTCTACCTGCTATTAGTGGTGGTGTGCTCGTCTCCGACCTGATTGCCATTATTGGATCTCTTGACTTGGTACTTGGAGAAGTGGACAGGTAGTTTCTCTGGGGGAGCAAATCATTTGCAGCTTACCGCTTCACCAACACTTTTTTATTGAGATATTCGGTAATTTAAGGGAGTACTAATCCTTGTCATTCGGTGATCCCAATCCTCTCTGCGCAACAAATAAGAGCTGCTGACCAGCATACCATTCAGCATGAACCAATTCCAAGTGTTGAGTTGATGGAACGAGCCAGTGTGGCGTTTGTGAAGGAATTACTGAAAAGGGTAACGATCCAGGGTAGTGTCTATATCTTTTGTGGGGTTGGAAATAATGGAGGTGACGGGCTTGCTATTGCTAGATTACTAAAAGCCAGGAAGATAGTGGTTTATACCTATGCAATAGGGTCTCTTGAAAAGGCAAGTCTCGATTTCACGACAAATTATCGTCGAATAGAGGATCAGGTAGAATGGCTTGAAAGTAGTTCAGACCTTCCTAAAATGGGTAGTCAAGACCTGATAATTGATGCATTGTTTGGGTCTGGCTTGTCCAGGCCGCTGGAAGGTTTGGTACGTGAAGTGATTCATCAACTCAATACTATTTCAGTAAGAAAAGTATCCGTTGACATTGCTTCTGGTTTGTATGCTGATCAGATCCCCGAAAAGGATCCTGTCATTTTTCAACCGGATATAACGATCAGTTTCCAGGTACCAAAATGGTCTTTTTTCCAACCGTCGCTCAGTCAATATGTAGGTGATTTTTTCTTAGTGGATGTTGGTTTGGATAAGGATTTTATAGAAGGTCAGGATACGAACTATTTCTTACTAACAGACAAAGACGTACGACATCTATTCAAGCCCAGAGCAAAATTTAGTCATAAAGGTGATTTTGGAAGATTGCTGATCATTGCAGGCAGCTATGGGAAAATGGGTGCAGCAGTCATGTGTGCGGAAGCAGCATTTAGGGCAGGAGCCGGTTTAGTTCACGTTGCAGCGCCAGCTTGTGGAATGGACATTCTTCAGAGCCAGGTAAAGGAGGCAATGGTGATTGCATCAGGTGAACATGAGGTCGTAGTTGCTCTGCCGGACCTCAAGGAATTTGATGTCATCGCTGTGGGACCTGGACTAGGTCAGCACAAAAAGACCAGTCTAATGGTCGAAAAGCTTCTGGAGACTCTTGAGGATCGTCAAAAACTCGTAATCGACGCAGACGGTATCAATATATTAAGCCAGATACGCGGAGGCTTCAGCAAACTGCCAAAGCATGCTATTTTAACTCCCCACCCCGGAGAGTTTGCACGTATGGTTGGATCATGGGATGATGATGCTGACAAGCTACAGAAACTGCAGTGCTTTGTCAGGGAATACAATGTAAATATCGTGTTGAAAGGAGCCTATTCAGCAGTTACAAATAGTAAGGGCAGGGTACATTTCAATACAAGCGGGAATCCTGGTATGGCTACAGCGGGAAGTGGTGATGTGCTTACCGGAGTCATAGCAGGACTGCTAAGTTCGGGCCTTTCTCCAATGGATGCCTTAAAAGCCGGAGTGTTCATTCATGGTCTTGCCGGAGACCTTTGTGCAGACGAGTTTGGGGAGAGAAGTTTAACTGCCGGGGACCTCATAAAAATGCTTCCGATAGCATTTAAAAAAACATAATAGCTACTTATTAATATATAATATTTAAATAGTTATATAATTTTTCATAATTTAGAGGTGATTAACTGCTTTTAACGTACAGTGTTTCATTTAATTGTGAAAGTCTTTCAACTTTGGAACATTATTTGCGTATAAATTCCTGACGTGTTTGGTAGAATTACCATATTGATTGTTTTGCTTGTCTTTGCAGGATTGAATTCCTCGGCTCAGTACATATTAACGAGAGCTACTGAATCTGCTCAGATTGAGATCAAAGTAGACATATACCCAAACCCTGCAACTGATTATTTGACAGTTGAGTTATCAGAGGTCAATGCAGGCAATGTAGAGTTTGAATTGAGAAGCATGATTGGTACTACCATTCGTATTTCCCCAGAGAAAATAGGTTATAATCAATACCGTATTCCGCTAAAAGAATATGCTACCGGGTACTATTTTTTGATCGTCCAGGATGAACGCATCAGGTTTAAAAAAGCATTTAAATTTTTGAAGAGATAAAAAAGGCGATTTGAAAAGATCGCCTTTTGTCTTTACTGCCTGCTTGCAATTACTGTCTTTCGTAATGTTTTGTGAATAGGTCTTCATAGGTAGCGGCAAGCTCGTTTTGACCTGCTGCTCTGTAAGATCTTGCAATCTCATTGATACCTAGTATTCTTCGCTGATACTCCATTGGATTCCTTAGGATTTCACCGGTATCTTTTGCCCAAACTAGCCATTCATCTGCTCTGCTGGCCACTTTGGAAGCAATGTCATTCGCTTTATCAATCTCGCCGAGTTCTAGAAGCAATGCAATCTGATATACAGAGAATACATCGTATGGGACAGCATTGTCAGGCATCACATCTAGTCCTTTGAGTAATACTTCCCTTGCTCGATCTCTGTCGCCTTGTTGTATCAATGCTCTTGCCAGGGAGTTGAATGCAGATCGATGATTCAGACAGAAGCTTCTGTAGTCTTCACTGTAATACACATCTGGGTTATTTAATTCATTCCATTGAAACTTATTCATCAAGTTGTCATACATCACTTCCGTATTCACCAGATAATCTCCTCCCGTATACCGTGTAGGTGAAAGTCGGTAGGTCAACCCTTCCTGGACCACGTGCTGTTTGATGTTGAAGTTGATAGAGTTTAGGGAAGTATTATTGAAGTAAATAGGTCGCTCCCAGTTGCTGTTAACAATCAAATCGATGATCGCCAAGTCTTTCTTTTCAAGACCACCTCCTTTTAAAGACCATGTCAAGCGATCAGTTAGGTAAGGAGCTAGCGTAGAGTCTTCATCCATGAACCATGAAAGCTCTCCTACTTTTCCTTGCTGGATATTCAGAAACATATCTTTTGAAGGAAGTAAGTTATAGGCACTGACAGCCGTAGGAATTAGCAGTCTTTTGTCTTCGTTATATAATAGGTCAAGGAATCCTTTTGCACTGATAGCCCCATCTATACCTCTTTCTTCGAAGTAAGGTAAATAATCATTTGGACCACCTTGAATATAATGATCCAGCGTCAACTGGAATGGTAGCGCTTCTGATTCGTATGCATCGCGCATCATCTGCTCAATGTACCAGTCCGTATTAAAATAGCTAAGTACGATTACCCTTACATCTGTTCGGTGTCCTAGGACTTCCTGTGCAAACCATAAAGGGAAGGTGTCATTGTCACCTCCGGTAAAGATGATGGAATTGGGCGCACAGCTATCTAGGTAATTTTTGGCTGCATCGATGGAGAAATATCGATTCGAACGATCATGATCATCCCAGTTTTCAGATGCCATAAGAACGGGGATCGTCAGGCAAATAACCAAACCTAACATTGCTGATACTTTTTGATTTTTAGTAAGCTTGTTAAGTAAGTCAAACAGGGCAAGCACACTTAGACCAATCCAAATGGCAAATACATAATAGGATCCTGCATAAATATAATCTCGCTCTCTTGGTTCGATGGGAGGCGAGTTCAGGTAGAGAACCAACGCAACGCCTGTGAGGAAAAATAGCAATAACGTCACCCAAAAATATCGTGTATCTTTTTTGTATTGGAAGAATAAGCCAATCAGTCCGAATAATAATGGCAATCCAAAATAGATGTTCCTTCCCTTATTTTCAGCGATTTCAGAAGGCACATCCTCAAATGCACCGGATATTCCCAGCCAACTGGCATCCTGAATATCCGACGCCCTGCCGGAAAAATTCCACATGAAATACCTAAAGTACATGGTGCCAATTTGGTGTCGGAACATGTAGTACAAGTTGTCTGTGAAAGAAGGTTTTTCACCTTGTTTCAATCCGGTCACCTGCAGATAGCGTTGTTCATGTGCTCCACCAGGACTTTTACTGTACATACGAGGTAGGATAGTGGTATGATCAGGGTCATAGACATAGTCTACTTTGTAGTCTTTGATTTCGTATTTTGACTGACCTTTCATGAAGATGGGGTCACCTTTCTTTTGATCGATGATATCTGCAGTGAAATACTGCCCCTTAAACAAAGGACGACTGCCATACTGCTCTCTTTTGAGATAGGAGACGTATGTCATGATATCTTCGGGATTATTTTCGTCAATTGGCGTATCGTAATTTGATCGGATCAGTACGATGGCATAGCTGCTGTAACCGATCATGATCATGGCAAACCCAAGAATGGCTGTATTCATGATCACTTTTTCCTTCTTGATAGAGTAGTAAATACCGTAAACGATAGCTCCGATGAAAAGAAGTCCGAAGACCACTACTCCGGAGCCGAAAGGCAAGCCAATACTGTTGACGAAGAATACTTCCAGAGAACCAACTACAGAGGCCAGACCTGGTATAACACCAATCATGATCACAAGAATAATAGCACCAGAGATGGCCATAGTTGCGATTACACCATTTCTTGTGATCTCTTTGGCATAATTGAAGTAAACAATCAGCCCCAAAGCCGGGATTGTCACCAGGTTCAACAAATGAACGCCAATTGACAAACCCATCATGTAAGCAATGAGTATTAACCATTTGTTTCGGTCTGCTTCCTCGGGGATTGTTTCCCATTTTAGAATTGCCCAAAATACGAAGGCAGTGAAAAAACTGGACATGGCATAGACTTCTGCTTCAACGGCGGAAAACCAAATAGAATCGGCGAAGGTACAGACCATGGCACCTACAAAACCTGCACCCATAATGGCTAGGATCTCACCAGCTGATTCCTCACCTTTTTTACTTTTTAGTATTTTTCTGGCCAGGTGAGTGATCGACCAGAATAGGAACAGTACCGTAAAAGCTCCTGAGCTAACAGAAAGCATGTTTACCCAATAGGCTACCTGGTTTACATCATCCCCTGCAAGCAGGCTGAATAATCTTCCGACCAGAAGAAAGAAAGGGGCTCCTGGTGGATGAGGGACCTCCAATTTATATGCGGTAGCAATGAATTCACCACAATCCCAAAAGCTGGCGGTCGGTTCAACAGTGATCCCGTATACGACCAATGCAATCAAGAAGGCAACCCAACCGGTGACGATATTTATTTTCTGGTATCCCATGAGCTCTTTACAGTCTTTGAAGTGTGGCGAAATTAGCAATTAATGTAGAATTAACGGACTAGCATTAGGGCTTATCGTCTTTCTTAACATTTATTAATGAGAAAGGACTCAGGTGGTTCGAACAAATGCTAAATTCGATAGAAAACGCTCGAATTCTCTGTTATTTCGAAACATTCAGATTATTATGCGTTATTGTCATACTATAAATCCTTAACCGAAGCTGTATATGTCCGAGCCAATTATCAAAGAACTTCTAACTATTCTTCCTCAGCAAGGGGAGGTTGTAAGCATAACGGTCAGGCCAAAGAGAAAAGCTGATCCTGAATATAGAGAGGAAGTAACGGCAGAACAGGGATCAGGTCTTTCAGAAGATCATTTTAGCTCTAGAAGCACAAAAAGAGAAGTAACCTTGATACAGGCGGAGCATTTAGATGCGGTTTCCTCAATCTTAGGCAAAGAGGCCCCTCATCATTTGACGCGAAGAAACATTTTAGTGAAGGGCATTAACCTGCTGGCGCTGAAAGGGCAACAGTTTCAAATAGGTGAAGCCGTGTTGGAAGGAACAGGAGAATGTCATCCCTGTTCCAGAATGGAAGAAAACTTTGGACCGGGTGGATACAACACTATGAGAGGTCATGGGGGACTCACCGCTAAAATCATCCAATCAGGCAGAATTGTTGTCGGAGATTCAGTCGTTAAAATTTGATTAGCGATAGACGATGATGTAGTACCCTATCCAGAGGATAAAGAGGAAGACATAGCTGCTAAGCACGATCAGGACTGATATATTCCATTTCTTTTTACTTATGTAAAACACGCCGATCATTAGAACAAACCAATAGAAGAGTTCAAAAATGTTCAGTGCTTTGAGCGGATAATGGTACATAGGATCAACCGCTGTATAGTCAACCAGGTTCATCAACGATAATGGATAGAAAGCTACGATATCCTGATAAACGGGATCATCTGAGGACAAAATGAACCAAAAGAGTTTGATGAATTCCGGAAGAATGAAGATCAGTTCTGAAAACATGACCCATCGCCATAGCTGATTATAAGTGATACGATAACCAAACATGAAACAACCCACCCACAGGAGAAAGGCAGTCAAGGTAATGCGCCAGGCGATGAAAAAGGGGACACTGATGTATTGAAGCCCAAAGAATAGATCAAATAACAGCATTTCACCTCTTTCCTGTAGAATTTCAAATGCCGCAATATCTGCAATGATAAAACTCCGTTTTAGAAGAAAAATCAGGAGATAGACAATGCAGAGAACGATAAAGAACAACTTGGAATCAAATTGATACCATTCCTCAAAAAATTGATCCCTGTAGTTTTTCAATTGTTCCATTAACGCATACACTTAATCCGCTGCAAATAAATATCATAATTTGGGAAGATGAATAGGTATAAATTTGTGTAATTCTAATCCTTCAAAAAGGCCCATTAAAAAAGTTGGAACAGTTGTTGCGCAAAGACGGAGAATTGAAACGAAGAACAGATGATATGAGGCTATTTGTTATCCCTCTTCTACTCTTGATTACGTCATTTACTGCCGTATCACAGCAATCTGAAAACTATACAGGACCATATGATTCTTTGGCAGGCGATATTCTATTGAAGAATCGATACGTTGAGATCGAAGCTACGCAGGCGATGTACGATTTGTACAATATGAATTTTGACCGTGCAAATCGTCAATTAAATTATTTAAAAAAGCAATATGGTTGGCATCCACTTCCTTATTTTCTATATGGGTTGAGTTACTGGTGGAGGATACTGCCTTACGGAGCACAAGAGACCAAGTGGGACGATACCTTTCTCGCTTATATGGACACTGCAGAGGTGCTTTCTAAGAAATTGTACAAGGAAGTCAGCGAAACAGAGGGAGCGTTTTTTCTTGCAGCGGTCTATTCTTTTCAGGGGAGACTCTACTCTGAAAGGGGGGATTACATTAAAGCATCTTTTGTAGGAAAAAGCTCGCTTAGCTATTTGGACGAATGCAAGGGCAAGGAAGATTTCAGTCCTGAAATACTGTTTGGTGACGGTCTATTCAATTATTATGCAGAATGGATCAGGGAAAACTATCGCGGTTTGCGCCCCATCATGATGTTTTTCCCTCGCGGTGATAAATCACTGGGAATTGAGCAATTGGAAGAGACCTCGAGAAATGCTTTCTATGCCAGGACAGAAGCACAGTACTTTCTGATGCGGATTTTATACGCAGAAGAAGGGGATATAAAAGGTTCGATGCAGATTGCAGAATACCTGCACGACCTGTATCCCAACAATGCGTATTTCCATCGTTTTTACACCCGTCTATTGTATCAGGTAGGACGGTACGATGAAGCGATCAAACAGAGTAAAGAAATCATCAGTCGCATCGATAATGCATGGGATGGTTATGAATATAATTCAGGAAGATATGCTTCTTTCTTTCTTGGCCATATCTACGAACTGAAGCACGATTTTGAGCAGTCGAAAAAGTACTTTAACTATTCTCTAGAATATGGAGAACTGACCAATTCTCAAAAAAAAGGGTATCATATTTACTCATTGGTTCACTTAGGTCGCATTGCCATGAAGGAAAAAGATTGGGACCACGCCACAGCCTATTTTCAAGAAGTGAAGAAATACACAAAACGAAAAGATCGAGCGTATAAAGAAGCTAAAGAACAACTGCAAAAGATTCAAATCAACGCCTGAAGATTGGAAGTCCCCTTTAATCAAATAAGAGCCCACTACCTAGATCAAAAGCAGGAGATCAATCAGGCGATTGCTTCTGTGCTTGAAAGTGGGATGTATATCGGTGGTCAGTTTGTTCAAGATTTTGAACAATCTTTTTCCAGCTATCATGGGGTGAACTATACCGTGGGTTGTGCAAGTGGTACAGATGCACTCTATCTGGCACTACTGGCACTGGGAGTTGGGCCGGGCGATGAGGTCATCACCACAGCCTTTTCCTGGATATCCACAGCAAACGCTATTTCCAGAACGGGTGCCGTGCCCGTGTTTGTGGATGTGACTACAAAAGATCTACAACTAGACCTTTCACTTGCAGCGCATGCAATAACATCCCGAACGAAGGCTCTTCTGCCGGTCTACTTATATGGACACACAAAGAGAAGAGATGATTTGATTGCTTTTGCAAAAAGATATGAGCTGGCTTTAATAGAGGATGCGGCGCAAGTGCACGGTATTCCGTTGACTATGGATAGCGATGGGCTTAGACAACTAGTCTGCTTTAGCTTTTACCCTACCAAGCAGCTGGGAGCTATCGGCGATGCCGGAGCTATACTGACTAATGACGAAGTATTGCAAGAAGACCTACGAAAGCTTGCCAACATGGGAGGTGCGGTAAAGTCAACTGAATTTGACAGAATAGGGATTACCAGCCGTTTGGATCCTGTGCAGGCAGCGGTGCTTACATCCAGGTTGAAGCATATTGAAAGCCAGCAGCAGAGGAGGTTGGTACTGGCGCGTATATATGATAGACAGCTGTCTGAGCACTTGCAGAAACCTGAGCTTCATGATATGCATACCTTGTACCAGTATGTCATTCAGGTAAGGAATCGAGCTGAGATTACTAGGTGCCTGGAAGAACATGCAATTGGCTACGGCATTCACTATGGCTATACGCTGCCGGGTACAGCTGCCTACGGAAAAAGATCAGGCTTTCCCGTTGCAGAACAAGCTGCTCAAAAAGTGATTTCATTACCCATCGATCCCATGCTCTCTGAAGATCAGATTGCGTATGTTTGTCAGGTACTCAATCGGATAACTGACTAGATAAACATGTGTGGAATTGTTGGATACTACGCATTTGACCAATTTACCAAAACACAGAAAAAGGCGTTAGAAAAGGGTGTCCTGAGTCTTAAAAAGCGAGGACCCGATGCCGATCATACCTGGCAGGACGACAGGGTATTATTGGGCCACACGCGACTGTCCATTATCGATACTTCTCGTCAGAGTGATCAACCATTTCACGATGCAGAAGGTCGTTATCACATCATTTTTAACGGTGAGATCTACAATTACCGACAGTTGAGAAATGAACTTGAAATTAAGGGATATTCCTTTCGAACACAGTCAGACACGGAAGTACTATTAGTAGGGTACATAGAATGGGGTCATTTGGTCTTAGATCGACTGAACGGGTTTTTTGCTTTTGCAGTTTATGATCAG
>JAYPLE010000014.1:0-96138 GCA_038129245.1 Flammeovirgaceae bacterium
CAGACACGCAAGGTGATCATCCGACACGGGCAATAGAAGACGAAATAAACTACAGCTAAGAAAAGGAGCTCTATTAGAGCTCCTTTTTTCATCGGAGTATAGTAAAAGCAGATCTTTGTAATACGATCGATTTATCTAACTTGATATGGTGAATGCAAGAGCTTTGATATTATTTGCATTTCTGCTTGTTTGTAGTACGCTTTGTGCTCAAAGTCAAGAGGGCAAATATGACCTCGAAATTTTCGTGGGATATGATGCTGAAAGCCAAGGAATCCTGAAGATAGAAGAGGGTCAGTCGATATTGTTATCGGTGGTAGAAGGCGGTCCGTTTGATACAGTTTCGGTCACAATAATTTCCGACGGATTCAAATCAACTTTCTGATAACTTATCTTACTATAAGCATGCAGTGAGTGATCAGTATGGAGAATCATATTATGGAGAACAATATTTTCTCGATTTGCCCGAGGGATATTATTATATCGAGCCTCAGATTCCGGGTATATAAATCGATTTAAATTCTTTTGCAACTTTTCATAAAACGAACCTCTGTGAAGATTTAATAATATATGCCACCGCATTTTCTGATTTAATTGAATTAGTAACCAGTTGGGGGATCAATCCTTGTATTTTGGATACGAAGAGAGAGGGGAGTAGCATATACCCTAGTCCTGCTGCTCAAATGCTACATGTTGAAAAGAGTACTTCATTGAACTATTCTGTTTATTCAATCGATGGTCAGCTGCAGTATGAAGGGACACTGTCAGAATATCAAAATCAAATAGACGTATCAGGCTTGTCCGAAGGGGTTTATGTTCTAAGCTTGAATGGAGGCTTGGAGACGTTTAAGTTTCTAGTAATGAGACGTTGAAAAACTACCTTTTGATTTTAAATCTCACATAGTTTTGTAAGAAAAACAGAAGTGAAACCAGAAGAGCTAAAGGCGATAATAGAAAAAAGACGATCAATTTTCCCTAAAGATTACTCACCCGAAAGAGTAGAAGACATTGTCATCGAGGAAATGCTGGAAAATGCTAACTGGGCCCCAACTTATGGAAAGACCGAACCATGGCGTTTTACAGTTTTTACAGGTGATGGACTTCAGAAACTGGCTGATTTTCAGTCAAACTTATACAAAGAAAAGGCAACTGCTGAAGTAAATTTTGAAGAACGGAAATTCAATAAACTGAGGAATAACCCTCTGAAAGCGTCTCATGTGATTGCATTGGGCATGAAAAGAGATCCTCGAGAGAAAATTAAGGAGATTGAAGAGATCGAGGCAGTGGCATGTGCGGTACAAAACATGTACCTGACTGCTACCGCCCACAAAGTGGGGTGTTATTGGGGTTCTGGAGGGGTAACCTACATGGAAGAGGCAAAGCCATTTTTTGGATTGGGTGCTGAAGATAAACTGTTGGGTTTTCTTTACGTAGGCAAACCAAACATCGAGTGGCCAGAGGGAAAGCGGTCCCCGATTCATGAGAAAGTTACCTGGGTACTAGAAAACAAGTAGCCAACGAAACGCCCATTTCCATTTAAGCTGATAGTCTTCAATACCTGCTTTAGTAAGTATCTCTTCCAGCTCTTTTCTTTTAAAACCTCGTGCCACGCTTAAAGGAGCATCGTACTTTACCATTGAAGACTTAGAAAAGAACTGTGTTAACCATTTAATGCTGTAGTAGGCGATTGTATTTCTATACAGGTCGTTTATGATGACTGCTTTTTTGGCAGTTTCTTTCCATTTTTTGAAGAGCCAAATCAATTGCTCATCGGAAAAATGATGAGTAAAAAGGCAGGCATGAATGATGTCTATTTCTTCTTGATAGCAGGCTTCGTCTAAGACATCATGATCTGCGTATTGAATGGAGTAAGAAGGGGAAGTATGCTCTCGAGCGTAATTTGCTACATATGGATTAGCATCGATTCCTATGCCTCTAAACTTTATGCCTGCCTGCCTGCTATGAATACTCATTTTCCGAAGCAATTTCCCGCTTCCTGTACCCATGTCCATAACCGTGATGTCCCTTTCTTTTTTTGTTTGTCGATTAAAAGCGTTTATGCTGATGGCATTTCCACCCAGCGTTTCATTTATGAAATCCAGCTCCCTTAAGGTCTGGTACAACACCGGCTGATCGAGCGCCAAGTCATCCATGATCTCCTCGGCAGCGGAGCGATGCGTTAGGTCAATGGGCATGGACCTTCATAAGTAAGCTCTCCATCGTCAATCCGGGACCAAAGGCAAAACTTAGCAGGTACTTACCATCATCAGAAACAGTAAGATTTTTCCAAAGGTGGTCCATCACAAACAGTACCGTACTGGAAGACATGTTGCCATATTCTTTCAAAACATGCAAAGAAGGCTCCATATCGGGCTTTTTGAGACCCAATTCTTCTTTTATTACCTGGAGGATTTTCTTACCACCGGGATGAATAGCATAATAAGAGATTTCAGATAAAGTAAGATGCATTCCTTTCAGTAAGCGTTCAGTCAAAGTGGAGATGCCTGACCGGATGACCTCCGGAACCTTTCCAGACAGCTTCATTTCAAAACCATGATTCCCCACATTCCAGGACATTTCGTCGATTCCTTCAAAATACAGGTCATTATATTGCTCTTCGAGAGAAAGCGCAGTGTCAGTGACTTTCTCACCTGTGATCAGGGCAGCAGCAGCCCCATCCGCAAATAGCGCGTTGCTTAGCAATGCATCTTCGTCGGTTTCTTGCTGGAGGTGGATACTGCAAAGTTCGACACAAACCATTGCCACTTGAGCACTTGCATTGGCTTCGACAATATTTTTTGCAATCTTTAATCCATTAAATGCAGCATAGCAACCCATGTATTGTATCGCTGTCCGTTCGATACAAGAGGATAAACCACATTCCCGGGTCAATTCTATATCAAGACCAGGAGCGTACATCCCCGTGCAACTTACAACGATTAAATGTGTGATGCTTTCTCTCTTCGTAATTTGAAAGACACCCTCCAGCGCTTGTATGGCAAGTGGTAACGCATGCTCTTTATAGATATCCATTCTTTCTTTTACGGATGGAAAGGGTCTATCAGGAGAAAACCGACAACTCTTATTTTTCTTAAAGTCATCCAGAACAGAATAGCGAGAGTGTATTCCACTCGCTCGATAGATTACTTCAAGTAAGTGGGCCTTTTCCTCATCAACAGGAAGTGCATTGCGCATGAAAGAGGCCAGCTGATTTTGTTCCGTCTTAAAAGGGGGAAGTGACACCGATATTTTGGAGAGATATGCAGACATATGAGCACTTGTCATGTTATATAACTAACTTCTTCCAATAGGTTCTAGATAAAATGAAGAAATCTACAATCCAACATCTCAGGCTGCCCTTTTCATTCTTTTTAATGCCTGTCTTCTTGTTTGCATTGGCAGTGGCACCAGTGGAGAACACGTTAATGGAGGCCCTGAGTGTATTTATTGTGCTACATATTTTGGTTTATCCGGCGAGTAATGGGTACAACAGTTTTTTTGATAAAGACGAGGGGAGTATTGGTGGACTCAAGGCTCCTCCTAAAGTGACAAAGGAGTTATATGCCGTGTCACTGTTATTAGATGTGATAGCCATTAGTTGGTCTGCTTTTATTTCTCTGCCTTTTGCTTTTATGGTTTTGATTTATGGATTGATATCTAAAGCATACAGTCATCCTTCGATACGGCTTAAGCGATATCCAATAATAGGTTGGTTGACTATTGGTGTCTTTCAGGGCTTCTTTACAGTGTGGATGAGTCTCGTAGGACTGGGAACCTCATGGTTAGAATTCTTTGACCAGCCGCTGCTGATATACGCTTCGGTGCTGGCATCGTTTCTGCTACTTGGCTCATATCCTATGACACAGGTCTATCAGCATGAGGAGGACGCAGAAAGAGGGGATCGTACCATAAGCCTTAAGCTTGGTATACTGGGGACATTTCATTTCACTGCCATTCTGTTTTTCTTTTCTTCGATTGGTTACATGTGGTTCTTCAGCCGATACTACGCATTGACTCATGTCTTTTTATTTTTAGCCTTCTTAACTCCGGTTCTTTTGTTTTTTGGTTACTGGTATTTACAAGTAAGGAAGGACAGGACTGCAGCGGACTTTGAGAGGACGATGAAATTAAACGTGATATCTTCGACTTGTCTCAACTTGTTTTTTGCCTACTTAGCTTTTGTCAGCTGAAAGGCTGCCCGTGTGTTTTTGACATCAACCAATTAGCAGCCGATTTGCTGGTTCTTCCTAGCGAAACTGCCAACCTTGATGAAAAAGGAGCCCCAAACAAGCTTTTCTGGATTTGCCTGCCTGCCCAGTGACGCTTTTGAAAAGTTTTCTTCCAAATGTGGGAATAAGAGGATTCTAGTTCTTCCCTTGAGGAATTCTTTTCCCTATGATTTTCCATATGCTCTACTAGCAGCTTTGCACCATGTATAGCCATGGCCATACCGTTTCCGCATAGCGGCGTGATCATGCCGGCAGCGTCACCCGTCATCAAAATATGATTGTAAACAGGCTCTTTAGGCGAAAAAGAGACCTCATTAATTACTTTAGGTTGATCGAAAAGGAAGGTAGATTGTTGAAAGATATCCTTTAAGTGAGGGTTTTGGTGTAATACAGTTTTTTCCATCGATTCGATAGAGTCGGATTTCTTAAGATTCGAACGCTGACTTAAGTAGCAGAGGTTGAAAAGGCCATTTTCCACTCGGGAGACACCACAGTATCCTCCCTCAAAATTGTGCAGAGCGATTAATTTATCAGAGAGCTTCTCATTTTTAAGATGGTACTTTACTCCTATAAACGGAGACCGTTTCTTAAAAAAGGGCCGGTTTAGTGAGCGGTCAAGATTCGATCGTTTACCGAATGTACCCAAGACATAATCGCAAAGCATTTCTCCTTTAGTGAAAAGAACGTGGAATTTGTTCCCGGAGAAAGTAACGTCATTTACTTGAGTGCCGGTGAGTAAGTTGACGCCGGCGGCTACTGCTTTTTTTGCAAGCCATTGGTCAAAAGTGTAGCGACTGATTCCAAAGCCTCCAAGGTCAAGTTTCATATCCAACGTATGACCGGAAGTGTCACTAAGTTGGAAATCGGTAAGGGATACCGGCTCCAATTCTGTGGGATATAATCCATGCTTCTCAAGAAATGGAATAACTTCATTGGAAATATACTCCCCACATACGCGATGAAATGGATATTCCTTTTTTTCTATCAGCGTGACATCCCAGTTCTTTCTTGCCAGCAATATTGCTGAAATCAATCCTGAGAGACCGCCCCCAATTATGGTTAGCTTCATTAGATCTTGACTAATTGATACTGTTTTTTCCCCAGTAGAAACACTAACATTACCTCGTTGGTTTTGTGGAGGCTTGAAGAGCCAGTTTCTTCAATCACATAGCCTTCTTCCGGATAATTGGAAATGTGTTTTACTGTTTGACCTGTTGCTCGATTTAGATAGTATGTGAAGGTGTAATCAAGTCGCTCAACTTTCTGGAATGTCACCATTCGATCGATAAGGGGAAGGGGCACTTCCTCTTGCACCAAGGGAGCACGGTAGTATACGGGTTGGTGATCGGTAATAAGCAGGATGGTTTGAATCAGTTCGGGGTAGTCTGCGCTTTTTTCATTTTTCTTTCTCTCATCTAGGACGACCCAATTAAATGTTATCCTAAATACCACCAGTAAGACAAACCATCCATGCAAGGGATTAAGTGTTTCTTTGAATATAAGCCATCCACTAACTAAGAGGACGATACCCGCAGCAATCGCTATCACGTTGGCACTTAAAGTCATATCGAGGAGAGGCATGAATACAAGAATGAAAATGCTTAGCGCAAGCAGTAGTGTAGTAAGTGCACTCGCTGTTCTAAAACTTTTTTTATCTACACTATTAAGCAACCAAGGAACCAACCACACCATACAAAAAGGTAGGAACATGTATAAATAGCGGTCACGCGTTCCGGCTGAAAGCCAATAGAGCGGAAGGTTGCATACCAGAAAGACAAGGGTATAGACCAGCCAAGGGTTGTTGAGTTGTTTTTTCAAAATCGCTTTATTCAACCCAAAGAGACTGATGATCGCCCATGGAGACAATAAGTAGAGAAATAACGGGATAAAAGACAAGAAATTTCTCAAGAACGAAAAGGTTTGCTGATGGTTCACCGTTCGTCTTGCTCCTTCGAAGAAGATTTTAGAGAGGTAAAGGTCTGTATGACCTCCGTTTACGTAATAGAAATAGAAAAATGAAGCAATGAGCAATACGGACAAGCATCCCGAAAGAAGATGTTGAAGGCTGAAAAACCATCTATACCTACGTGAATACAGCATTATTCCTATTAAGGTCAACCCTTGAAAACCAATAGAGGGAATTCCTTTAGTTAAGAACCCCACAGCTGTAAGCAAGTAACTAATCAAGAAAAGTTGCCAAAACTGACCTTTTTCAAAGTAGTGAACGATACCAATAACCTGCAGAAACACCAGCATGGAATAGAACATGTCGATCTCCCCCTGAAAGGAAAAATAGAAATAGATGTTTACACTGGTGACAAAGCAAATAGAAGACCATAGTGCCCCCTGCCGACCAATCTTGCTTTTCCAAAAAAAGAAATTTGTCACACCAATCGTAAGGAACGAAACAACAGTAGGCATTCGGATGACCCAATCGGCATTCCCAAAAAGCTTCATGAAGACAGCTAAGACCCAGTTGTAAACAGGGGGCTTATTATAATAGGGAAGTGTGTAGATTGACGGTTGCAACCAATTACCACTCTGTATCATTTCCCAGCTAACAAGAGCTCTTCGAGGTTCTTCGAACTTTAGGTGAAGAAAGTCAAGGCGATGAAATAAGCTAATAAGGAAGAGTATCAGAAGGCCGTACAGGAAGAGGTCTTCTCTTTTACTTTTCATATAACAAAATAACTGGAATTAGATCATTTTTCGTAATCGAAAAATGAATCGCATACGTTCATAGTCACGTTCCACTTCGATCCTAATCTTTCTATTTTCCTTTCTTTTCAGGTGACCGTAGATATCTGAGAGTTTATGGCTGATAATGTTCATACCATTTATATTAATCACCACATCGCCAACCTTTAGTCCAATGTCCTCAGCCGGGCTATTAGGGGTTATTCCGGTAATTTCTATTCTGCTCGGGTTCTCCAGATAAGAAATCCTAAGCCCACTCATATCCCATCTAAAAGGCTCCCTATAGTAACTACTCCTTTGTAGATGAATTTTGCCGTTGTAGTAATCTATAATCGGGTTCATTCGCTTGAGCATGGCACCGCCAACAGTGCCATGTCTTGACCCACGTTTAATGGAGTTACTGTAGATTCCGACATCAGGGATAGAGACCAGTACATCATCAAAAGAAAAATTTCCAATTTGATATTCTTTGAATCGTCCAATGCGACCGGGAATTTCGCCGCCTAATCCATGACCTAATGAGGTTTCCAAGGTGCTATCAGGCCTTGCGAGATATTTTGATTCGTTAAGGTCAAGTAGGAGCGCATGACTAGCTCCGGAATCAACCATTAGTTTCAAGGTATCGGTTTTATCGTTCTGCTTGACAACAGACGTAATATAGGGTTTCGTATTTTCCAGATGTAAGTCATAGGTTTTGTAGCCAACCGGTTTTCGGAACTTCTTGGGATCGTAAAACGTGACTTCCAACTTATCGTAGTCAATTTTTACGATGAAGCGACTAAACACTTCGTAGCCAAAAATCCCAAATATGTCTTCACCCAGATTTTTTTTCAGTTCAATATAATCCTGCTCAAGCACCAGTATCGGGAGAAAAGCACCATAGACTTCCGGTGTGATTTGTAGTTTGTTGTTGTTCGAAACATAGGCACCAATGCTGTCTTGAATGCCGGGTCCTGAGATCAGAATTTCTCGGTCGTAGTTCAAACCTATGATATCACCAAATAAGCGCTCAGTTAGTATCGGGCTGCTTGCTCCGGTGTCAAGAATATATTTTAGTGTGATTTTATTATTGATGGTGATAGGAATGACAACCAGGTTATTAATCAATGTAAAGGGCACTGTCACTTTTGCTTTATGGCTTTTCATGACAAAGCCAATTGATTTCTGCGCCCAACATAGCTGCAGCTGAATGGAAAAGAGTAATAAAATCAAAAGACGTTTAGGCATAGTTTAGAGTAATAGACTGCAAGGGGTTAACTAAATAGACTCCTCTTGCGACATAAAGGTTAATGATATTATGAGAATAGCTTTTGGATGTCTTCTTTCGAGAGGCTTTTTACGAAACTTTCCTCCACAGTAATCAAGTCTTTTGCCAATTTAAGCTTAGAATCCTGCAGCTGAAGTATTTTTTCTTCCAAAGTCTCTCGAGCAATAAACTTATACGTGAAGACCTTGCTTTTTTGGCCTATTCTATGCGCTCGGTCTATTGCCTGTGCTTCAATAGCGGGATTCCACCAAGGGTCTAGTAAAAAGACATAGTCTGCTTTTGTTAGGTTAAGACCTAACCCTCCTGCTTTCAAAGAGATCAAGAAAATATTTACATCATCGCTGTTCTGAAATTTCTCAACTTCTTTCTGCCGGTCCTTAACGGTTCCATCAAGGTAGGCATATGGGATTTCTGCCTCATCAAGGTGCTGACCAACAAGCTTTAGATGTTTGACAAACTGACTGAAAATAAGTATGTTATGATCTTTCCCAAGTGCATTGTTGATCATGTAGGTGATGTCTTCCAGCTTTCCGGAGCCCCCATCATAAGTGCTGTCCACCATGACCGGGTGATTGGCTATTTGCCGAAGCTTGGTTAGACCTTGTAGCACGATCATATGTGACTTATTGAGCCCGTCCCGTTCGATGACATCAAGTATTTGATTTCTGTACTTATTCTTTTCCACCTCATAGTATTCTTTTTGATCAGGTGACAGATCACAATATTTAACGGAGACAGTCTTCTCGGGAAGGTCTTTGGCTACCTGACTTTTATCCCTGCGCAGAATAAAGGGTTTAATCAATTGGTTTAAACGCTCTGTTTTGCCTTGGTCTTGCTTTTTTTCTATTGGAATTTGATACTGATTTTTGAAATAGGATTTATTCCCAAGCAGCCCTGGGTTAACAAAGGATAATTGTGACCAAAGGTCTAAAGTAGAATTCTCAATGGGTGTCCCCGTTAGGATGAGCTTCCTTCTGGAATTAAGTTCTCGAACTGAATTTGAGATAATGCTTTCCGGATTCTTGATAGCCTGAGACTCATCCAGAATGATGTAATTGAAGTAAAAAGATTTGAGGAGGTCAGTATCAATTCTGGTAATCCCGTAGCTTGTGATCACCAGATCGTAACGGGTGAACTGCTTTGCATTTTTCACTCTCTGAGTTCCCGTGTAATTGAGAACTTTCAGATTTGGAGTGAATCGCTGAGCTTCTTTAATCCAGTTGTAGATCAATGAAGTGGGCATGATTAACAGACTTGTCGGTTTTTCTTCTTTATTTGGGTTTTCCAGCGAAAAGCATGCTGCCTCGTTTTGCAGCATCGCCAGGGTCTGCACCGTTTTTCCTAACCCCATGTCATCAGCCAGACATCCCCCAAAGGCGAATTCGTTGAGGAAAAGCATCCAATTGTAGCCAGCCTGTTGATACGGTCGGAGTTTCCCCTTAAATGCAGTAGGTAAAGGATGGTCCTCGATTTGTGTATAGTCAAGGAGTCGCTCCAGTTTTTTACTCATGTTGACATGTGCAGATTCTTTTTCTTTTAGAGAATGAACCAACGCAATATGGTGTTTTTCCAATTGCGTGCCTTCCTTATTCTCATGAGCAAAGACAAAGAGATCTTTATATTCTTCAGCCCAGGAAGAAGGTATTATTCCTATCTCCCCATTAGGCAGTTTGATCTCATTTTTATTAGCTAGAACGAGTTTTCTCACCTGAGAAAAAGGAATTTCGAAATCGCCGAACTTAACGATTGCTTTGATATCAAACCAATCAATTTTTTCTTCTATTTCGATGCGAATGTCAGATTTACCAATAAAATATCTTTTGTTGCCTTGATTGCTCTGGAGAATTTCAAACCCTTTATCAAAAAGGTCGTTTTGGTGCTTATTCAGCCAATCAAAAGCATCCGGCCCTGGCATGGTAATGCGCGCGTTTTTAAGTTCTAAGCCAAGTTCTTCTAGTACATGAATGATTTCTAATTCATCCTGTTTCTTTCGTTTAACACGCTTGAAGAAGTAGTTACCGTCTATCTTTTCAACAGAGACGCTCACTTCTTTTAATTGATCTGCTTTGAATTTGTAATCACCATATTGATAACAGAGCTCCAACAAGACTTTGTTGTTTTGTTCATTGCTCGACTGAGGACTATTTTTCTCAAAGAGAGAGGTTGTTGAATCTGCTACTTGTTGAATTTCAGAAACAGTCAGTATTGGCTTGGGTTCGTGTTGAATGGTTTCAATAGCGAACCCTTTAGCGTAGACATCAAAGGAAGCCACCAGTGGAGCGACAAACTTCTGATAGTACGTTTCTTCTACGTTTTGTGGGATAAGGATAAACTTCTTTTTGAGAAAAGGCTTCAGTTTGCTTCCAGTAATGGGTTTGGAGAAGGTGAAAAGCTCCCTATCAGACATCATCCACCCGGGGTCATCAGTGATAATATAGCTTTCCTTTTCCCTAAATTCCAATTTCTCACCTTTTAGCTTAATTGTGGGGAAGTAATGCGTGTTGTCTTCATTTTTTCTAAAGTGAAAAAGAATCGTAGCTTTTTCTTCCAGCACATTGATTTTTCGCCAGGCAGGCTCTCCGTCAGTCCCCATCTCAAAGACCTGTTTGCCTACTAACAGAGGCATGATGACGGTCCGCCTCTTTTCCAGATAAGCGTTGATTTCTCTTTGCAGCAACGTGTCTCCTGTTGTCTTGTCGTATACCTTGATGAAAAACTCACTCGGTTTCATGCGCTTTTTGACAAAGTGATTGCGAATCACTTCCTGCTGCATTGCATCCATAGTACGGATCAAGGTATAGTCCTCTTCTTCTAAGCCTGCGGCAAACTCTTTGGCGTTTTTAGAGGAGATGTTTTGATGAGTAAAAGTCAGGTTTCCCTTCTCATTTAGCTGCACTACATACGACTCAAAAAGAAAACCCAGATACTCATGTTGATACAGTGAGTAAATCAGTTGAAAAGGTTCTTCCGGGTTGACTTTCATTAATTTTGAGGCGACTGCAAATTTCGAAAATACAAAAGAGGCGGCTCTTTACAGCGTTCTCATTGAGATTTTTTCGGCAGCTTTTTTGGCAGGCGGGACAGCAGCAATCAGGGTGATTGTAACAATGCACGCCATGGATAAAAAGACATCTAAAAACTCTACTTTGATAGGGTAAGCATCCATTATTGTTGTTTGTGCTCCCATAGAGATGATCTTAAACTCTTGTTGAAGGAGACTTATCGTGAGGCCAAGAACCATTCCCACCAACGCCCCGGTCAGGGCGACAATGGAACCCTCATACAAAAAGATTTTTCTTATGAGGGACTTAGGGGCCCCTTGTGTGCTTAATACAGCAATATCTTTTCTCTTATCTATTACCAACATCGTGAGCGCGAAATAGATATTGATTGAAGCGATACCAATGATCAGAGAAAAAATGATGTAAACAAACAACTTTTCAATTTTCAAAATCTTGTAAAGGTCTTGATGGATTTCTTCTCCAAGTCGTACGTGCAAAGTACTTCCCAACTTTCTTTGAAGGTCAGCTTTTACAGTATTGGCATCGACATCCTCGGATAGTTCAATTTCAATTCCTGTTCGCCTTTGTTGGTAGTTAAGCAGGCTATTTGCAAATGCTAAAGGAACAAACAGATAATTTTCGTCGTAGTATTTTTCGATAGCAAAGATGCCTGCAGGTATGATATGTTTCACAGAGTATAAACTCGTTGGGTTTAATACGCCCGGCCTAATATTTTTCGGATAATAGATCTGAATCGTGTAAAACTCATTGTCGGGGTTAATGGAAAGGTCATATTGGATGCCCCTTCCAAGGATTGCATAATTAAAGTCACCATCTGAGAGTTTGGCTTCTCCATATACCAACGATTGCTGGATACGATTCTGTGCTAAAAAGCTCTCCGAAACTCCTTTCATTCTAACGACACGCTGTGAGTTTTTATACTTAATAAGGACATTGTCCTCTATAATATCGGTGACACTGACCACCCCGGGTTGATGTTGAATTATCTGGCGGAAATCATCTGTGTAATGAAAAGATTTACCTTCGGTTGCTGTGATGTAGATGTCCGGATCAAAAGAACCGTAAATACTTCTCAACAGTCCCTCTAAACCATTAAAAACAGATAGAACGATGATAAGTGCCATTGTTCCGATTCCAACCACAAGCATCGAAATCAATGAAATGATGTTGATGAAATTCTTTTTCTTTTTCGAAAGAAAATATCTTCTAGCTATGAAAAACGGTAAGTTCACTCCTCTTCGGGTTCTTCCGGAGCCGGGGGTATATTGAGGCTGTCAATGAGCTGGTCCATATACGAGGCTTTTTCCTCTTGCTCGTCAAGGAAAAACGCCAATTCGGGAATCTTACGAATTCTTTTGCCGATGAGGAGTCCAAGTTTTTTACGAATCTCACTTTTGAGGATATCAAGATGTTCGATGACGTCATGGCCTTGTTGAATAGGAAGAACACTAAAGAATATTTTGGCAAGGCTAAGGTCCGGGGCTACGTCGACTTTGGTAATGGTCACCAAGCTATTGCCAAAGAAATGCTTGGGGTCTTTTTGAAAAATATCACTGATGTCCTTGTGAATTTGCCTTGAGAATTTATGCTGACGTTTAGATTCCATCCTTCAAAATTATCCATTATTTATTTGTTAATTTCGGCCTTCACACAATGATTAAGAAGGTTTTTGTTCAGCTTTTTCAAAATCAATGATCCTTATCGTTTGATTGCAGCGTATGCTCTCTTACTAATTGGCAAGATTGCTTATTCCTTTTGGGGACTTGGTATCACAGTTCCTGATTTTGGATGGCTATTGATAGGTGAACGCCTAGGGAATGGTTTTGTAATGTACCGTGATTTATATGATCACACCGGTCCGCTTAGCGCATTGACATATAGGCTGCTTGATTATGTTTTTGGAAGAAGCATAATAGCTCATCGTGTAGTCAGCTATGTGCTTATTTGTTTCAATGCTACTCTTTTGAGCCGGCAATTGGTTCGAAGTAGAGCGTTCAATGAGAACAACTATTTGCCGGGCTTTTTTTATATCCTCTTGACATTAGCGATCCCTGACGGAGGTTCATTATCTCCTATGTTAATGAGCAGTACCTTCATTTTGCTAGCTCTGAGCAACGTATTCAAGAGGGTAGGTAATGAGGCATCAGATGAGCTGTTTCTTTATGCCGGTTTGTATCTAGGGATTGCCTCGCTTTTTTATTTGCCGGCTATCACCTTTTTTGTGATTTTACTTTTATCACTTTTGATATTTAGCACGGCCATTCCTCGACGCTTGTTCCTATTCTTTTATGGTTTAACCATTCCCATGATTTTGGGAATAGCCAATTACTTTTGGCACGACGCATTCGATTATTTTATCGAGCAGTTTTTTGCTGGAAGCCTTCTGTCCAGCCGTCGCTTTTATGTTTCATGGTCCTCTTTTCTGGTAATAGGAGGGGTCTTTCTCTTCTGGCTTTTTTATTCATTGATACAGGTACTGGGAGGAGGAAGGCATGGAAATTTTGAAGCTAAGATCATCCAGATCATGCTTTTGGTAGCTGTTGCCGCAACTTTTTCCATCATATTAGATGTTACTCTACAACCAGCACAGCTGTATCTCTTTTTACCTGCATTGGCTTTCTTGCTTACTCATTTATCACTTTTAATCAAAAAGAGGGTCTTTAAACTTGCGGTACCAATTCTAATGACAGTCTCTTTTATAGCAAATCCGTATTGGCTTTCGGTTTCTACAGATCTTAAGCGTTACAAGCTAGAGAAAAAGCAGATCATGGGGATCAGTAAAGCAAAAGTCATGGTATTAGCCAATGAGCCGGAAGCGTATTACGTGAACCAGGAATTTGCGGGGCCGTTTCTGCATCAAGAACTCTCCTTAAAGCATCTGCAGTATCTGGACTATTACGAGACCTCTTACCAAATCTACCTTTCCATAAAAAAAGATCGGCCAAGGGTGATCATCGACGATTGGCAATTGATGACATCAGTTTTTGAAAGGTTTCCCACACTGGCTGAGCAGTACCGAGCCGGGGCTAACAGTCGTTACTACCTAATCAATAATTAGCGACAAATTTTATCCACTCTGCGTTGGTGTCTTCCGCCTTCGAAAGCTGTAGTTAAGAACACATCAACTATATTTTCAGCGAGCTCATAAGCAATAAACCTGGCCGCGATGCAAACCATATTTGAATCATTATGTTGCCGTGTCACCTCAGCAAGGTCAGTGCTCCAGCACAGTGCAGCCCTTATTCCCTGGTGTTTGTTTGCTGTAATCGTAACCCCCTGACCTGAACCACATATAAGCACGCCATAATCGCATTCACCTTTTTCTACTGCCATGGCTGCCGGATGAACAAAGTCGGGATAATCAGCTGAATCAGGGGTAAAAGGACCAAAATCCTTTACCTCATGATCGGTTCTGTCTAAATACTGCTTGAGTTTCTCTTTGTAATGAAAACCTGCATGGTCTCCTCCAATAGCTATTCTCATGATTTTTCGATTTTCTGTAAAGCCTTTTCATCCCTTCGTTCTACTCTTTTGGCGATGATAATACCTACTTGGTACAGTAGAACCAGCGGCACTGCAATCAAAATCTGACTGATTGGATCAGGAGGGGTCAACATTGCCCCTAATATGAGTATGACAACGATCGCATGCTTTCTGTATATTTTGAGTAATGTAGATGAAACTAAACCTGCTCTCGTTGTGAAGTACACGACAATCGGTAATTGAAATAGTATGCCACATGCAAGAACCAATGTCGTGACCGTAGTAACATATGAGATGATATCGAACTCATTCAAAATACTTGCATCAATCTGATAATTTGCCAGGAAGTTGACGCTAATAGGTGCGACTACCAAATAACCAAAAAGAATTCCCATGCTAAAAAGTAAACTTACATAGAAGGTAGCTCCTCTCGCGGCTTTCCTCTCGGTTGGATAAAGTCCGGGTTTCACAAAACGCCAGATCTCCCAAAAAGCATAAGGGAAGGCAAAAATGATTCCAATCACGAAGGAGGATGTGAGGTGCATGGAGAACTGCCCCGTCATCTGCCTCGATTGAATAATGAAGGGAAGTTCTCTTATGCACAAAGCATCAGAGCTTATTAGATCAGCAAGCTGGCAAAGCCATTGATAGGTGATGAAATCAGTCTTAGACGGGCCCAAAATGATTTTACCAAACACAAAGTCTTTAGATACAAAAGCAAGGATTGCCAACGCGACAATAGCAATAAGCGAGCGAATAAGATGCCATCTGAGCTCCTCAAGATGGTCCAGAAAGGACATCTCTTCTTCTTCCTCTATCTGATCCAAGGGCATGATTAAGCCGTTAAATTATAATTTAAACAAGGGAAATTCGGGCATCCAGCCGTTGATTTCCTCCTTGATTTGCGAAAGCCTCTGTTCGTTTTCATGGTTCAGGATTACCTCGTCGATGTAGTTGACAATCCTCTCCATATCTTCAACTCCTAAACCTCTCGATGTAATTGCGGCTGTTCCTACTCTTATCCCGGAAGTAACAAAAGGGGATTTATCATCAAATGGAACCATATTTTTATTTACCGTAATATCAGCTTTTCCAAGTGCAGCTTCAGCCTCTTTTCCTGTAATTCCTTTACTTCTCAAATCAATCAACATTAAGTGATTGTCTGTTCCCTCAGAGATCAAGTGGTACCCTTTCTCCACAAATGTTGCGGCCATAGCAGCGGCATTTTTCTTCACCCGGAGCGTGTAATCCATATAGGAATCCGTAAGCGCTTCTCCGAAAGCAACTGCCTTGGCTCCGATGACGTGTTCCAGGGGGCCTCCCTGAGTACCGGGGAAAACACCTGAATCGAGTAGTGATGACATTTTTCGTACTATTCCCTTAGGTGTTTTGATGCCCATCGGATTTTCAAAATCGTCCCGCATCATGATCAGACCACCCCTCGGGCCTCTAAGTGTTTTATGAGTAGTCGTGGTGACGATATGGCAATATTCAAGAGGGTCATTTAGCAGCCCTCTCGCAATCAACCCACTAGGGTGAGAGATATCAGCCAATAACAAAGCCCCTACTTCATCCGCAATGACTCTCAGCCTTTCATAATCCCAATCTCTACTGTAAGCCGAAGCACCACAAATGAGCATTTTAGGCTTTTCGGCTTTTGCTGTGGCTTCTACCTTATCCCAATCAATCAGGCCAGTATCTTTTTCAACCCCGTAAAAACTAGGCTGATAAAGCTTACCTGAAAAGTTGACAGTAGACCCATGTGTCAGATGGCCTCCATGCGATAAGTCAAACCCAAGAATCTTGTCTCCAGGATTCAAAGCAGCCAGCATTACAGCGGCATTAGCTTGAGCACCACTATGAGGTTGTACGTTTGCCCAAGTAGCACCAAAAAGCTCTTTGACACGTTCAATCGCCAGGTTTTCAACCTTATCAACAACTTCACATCCACCGTAATACCGCTTACCCGGCAGCCCTTCAGCGTACTTATTTGTCAAGACACTACCCTGCGCTTCCATAACCTGAGGAGAGGCGTAGTTTTCGGAAGCGATCAGTTCTATACCCTGCGTTTGTCGACGATTTTCTTCATCGATCAATTGGAATAATTGCTCGTCTCTTTGCATCTGCCAAAATTAACCGAAACTGTATTCATTCTGCAATAAATATATGCGCTGTACTTAATCTTTAATGATGCTGGATTTTAGTGCTGTTTCGGTTTAGTTTTATAATTTCCAAAGATGGAGTATGATATGTCTGAAGAGCAGCGAGCATTAGAGAAACTTAGGGAATCCATTGATTCTGTAGACAATCAACTAATTGAACTACTTGATCAACGGATGCAATTCGTAAAGGAGGTGGGAACGTTAAAGAGGGGGAATAAATCTGCCATCTACAGACCCGAAAGGGAAAAAGCAATCATCGACAGAATGGCAGAACGAAGTAAGGGGCTGCTAAACCGGGCATCGATAGAAGCGATCTTCTTAGAAATATTTGCTGTAAGTAGAAATTTTGAGCTTCCTGAACGTGTCGCATATTTAGGGCCTGAAGGTAGCTTTACTCATCAGGCGGCAGAGTCCAGGTACGGTGCAATGAGTGACTATTTACCACTAGACTCTATCGCAGCTGTTTTCGAGGCGGTGGCCACATCCAGGGCTCGGTTTGGAGTGGTACCTATTGAGAACAATCAAGAAGGGACTGTTCAAGAAACGATTGACTATCTGAGCAACCACGGTCTGCATATTGCAGCGGAAATTGTTTTACCTATTCATTTTTGTATCTCATCATTGGAGCAGGACTTAAAAAACATCAAGGTGATTTACAGTCGTGATATCGCTTTCCGTCAATGTAAAAACTTTATCCGGGATTATTTTGGGCAGGAAGTCAAGTTGATGCCGGTAAGTTCTACCAGTAGAGCGTGTCGTATGGCCATTGAGGAAGAGCATTCCGCTGCTATCTGTGCACCTATAGCTGCGCGTCAATATCGATTGCCTATTCTTTATAGCAACATCCAAGATTCCGCAGATAATCAAACGCGGTTCCTGATCATTAGCCAAAACTTTGTCAACCAGGTAAGTGGAGAAGATAAGACTTCATTGATCGCCCGATTACCAGATAAACCTGGGGCGCTGGTTTCGTTTCTGAAGAAGTTTGAGGATGCAGGGATAAACCTTTGCAAGGTGGAAAGTAGACCCGCAAAAATTGGATCAAAGTTTAAATACTTCTTTTTCGTGGAGTTAGACGGCCACTTCAACGATCCAGTAGTCCAACAAACCATACAGCCATACAAAGATCAGATCACCTGGCTTGGTAGTTATGTGAAGTTATGCTAGTATTAGCTTCGTTTTTAGACTAATAACTACAGACAGTTGGCAAAACAGAAAACCTCCTTTTACTGTCAAAATTGTGGGGCAAATTCTCCTAAGTGGCTAGGAAAATGTCCGTCCTGTGGAGAGTGGAATACTTACATCGAGGAGATTGTGTCTTCTTCTTCGGAGCTTGTAGCACCATGGAAGACAGAAGAGTCAAGTCAAAGAAAAAAAAGACCCGTTCCTGTAAATGAGGTCACAGGTGAGAGATTAGAAAGAACGGAGTCCGGAGATACTGAATTAGACCGTGTGCTAGGAGGAGGTATTGTCGCAGGTTCTTTGGTGCTGATAGGGGGTGAACCCGGCATTGGCAAATCAACATTGATGCTGCAAGTCGCTGTTCGGCTTGTGAATCAGAAAGTCTTGTATGTTTCGGGTGAAGAGAGCATTCAACAGATCAAAATGCGGGCAGACAGACTTGGTATCAAATCGCAACAATGCTTTTTGCTTTCGGAAACGAGTTTGCAGGAGGTCTTCAACCAAATAGCAGGGCTATCGCCAGAGTTATTGGTGATTGACTCTATCCAAACCTTACATACTGCTCAATTGGAAGCTGCTCCCGGATCAATATCTCAGGTGCGGGAGTGTGCAGGACAGTTGATGCGATATGCAAAAGAGTCTAATGTTCCTGTTTTTCTCATTGGACATATTAACAAGGAGGGAAGCATTGCTGGCCCAAAGGTGTTAGAGCATATGGTGGATACGGTCTTGCAGTTTGAGGGCGACCGAAACCATTTTTATCGAATTTTGAGAACTACCAAAAATCGCTTTGGCTCCACTTCCGAATTGGGCATCTATCAGATGAAGGAAGAGGGTTTGAAGGAAGTGCTGAATCCCTCTGAGTTGTTACTTTCATCAGAGCATGAAACACCCGGAGTTGCTGTCGGAGCTTCCATGGAAGGGAATAGGCCTCTCCTGATTGAACTTCAAGCGTTGGTGAGCCCAGCTACCTATGGTACCCCTCAGCGATCTTCTACCGGCTTCGATACGAAACGGCTGCACATGCTTTTGGCGGTTATGGAAAAAAGAATGGGACTAAAATTGGGGTCACAAGATGTATTCCTAAATGTCACGGGTGGAATTAGAGTAGATGATCCTTCACTGGACCTAGCTGTATGCACAGCAGTGTTCTCTTCTTATCATGACATTATGGTTAACCCTAAGTCATGTTTAATAGGAGAGGTGGGCCTTGGAGGAGAAGTTCGAGCGGTCAGTAGGATAGCATCCAGGTTAAAAGAGGCAGAAAAACTTGGCTTTGAGGAGGCGTATCTATCTAGACAGAGGGACAAAATTTCTACCTCAAAAATTAGGCTTTATACACACTCTAACTTGCGAGATCTCCTTAAGGATCTTTTTGGATAGTTTATTAACTTCCTCCTTTTTTGCCGCCACTGGTTCTTATTTTAGACTTTTTTCTACCTCCACCTCTTTGAGAGGCACCGGATACTGAGCGGACGTTTGTCTTCTTCTTTTTAAAGGAATTCTTCTTATTGCCTGTGGTACTGCCTCCTTTTTTCGGCTTATAGTCATTCTTGTAAGTACTTCCAGAGGCAGACTTTACTCCTTTTTTCTGATATAAAGACCTGTTTTGGCCAGTAGCTGACTGTATCCCTTTGGGTTTATGGTCAGAACGATCTTTTCCACTATTTGATTGAACGCTTTTAGGCTTATGGTCACCATTGATAACGATAGGCGTGATGGTTCTGGCTTCTGATTGGGGCTGCTTGGAGATGATGGTATAGATTCCTTCGCTGCGCTTCACATCTACCTTGCTTCCCATAAAAGTGCCTGAAATAATTCCTTTTGGCTCGGTGATAAATTGTTCTTCTTCAGCTTGTTTTGCACGATTTCTGGCCTCTCTGGAACGTGTCTTATTACCGAAAACCAAATTGATACCTATTTTGGCTTCAGCCCACTGCATATTGGGAACGGAGTATCCCAGGACCTTGTCAAACGCAACATAGAATTGTATTGGCCCAGGAGAAACACTCAGCGCGGCTCCAATATTCAAAAACTGCTGTGGCATGCGGTTTACGTTGGCGCTTGCGATCAACTTAGGCCCCAAGTGACCTCTTATGCCTACACCAAAACTTGCTTTTGGCTGGCCTTGGATGACCCTTCCGGACGCTGAGGTAATTACGTCAAGGTAGGGTAATGGTGAATAGATAAAGTGGCCGTTGATTCCGGCGACCATTGCCGTTCGATAGCTCCCAAAAGTAGTATCAACCCCAAACCGATCTAGTAGCGAGTCTTGTACCGTTTGCCCTAAATCGCTTACGCCTTTAAGTTGAACCCCGGTATACCGCATTGAAGTATCAGCAGCAGAATAGTTTTTTACTCCATCTTGCCAGGAGATAAAGCCCAGGTCGGTGACCCCTACTGCAAAGGAATAATATTTATTTAGTTTTCTTTCAAATCCAAAGTCAACACCAAAACCTCTGTTCCCGTTTGCAATCAGGTAATTCACAATGTTGTTTCCGTTTTGAATCGTTTCTACACCCGCTGTGCGTACCATAAGGTCCTTGTTGTCAAGGTTGATTTGGAAGTTTTCATTTTCCGTTAAAATGTCTACATCCAATGTCCAAGGAGTGCTTACATTGACAATCCCTTGATAATATTTTGCTCGTGCTCCCATCTTAATGCCGAGTTCGGGTTTGTCGAGTGCAAACCCGATTCCGATTTCTCGAAAGTAATTAGAGGAGAGGCCTAAGTTTCCGAGAGAAACTTCTCTGGCAATGAATGATGCATTACCATTCCAAAGCCAGTCTGCCAGTCTCTTGGGATAGGTGAAATCTGCCTCAATTCGTTCATTTGCAAAAAGTGCAATGGATACTCCAGTAGGCGTTTTAACACCTAGGTGAAAGAGGTTGACATTCAAGTGCCCATTTACCATATTATGGACTCCAAGCTCCCCGATCATGTTGTCAATATTCAGGAGCTTTCCACCAGATTCATTGTCTGTGAAGAGGTCGTTGTAACTAAAGCGATTGTTTACGTAAAAGCCTACGCCAGAAATTCCAGGAAGTCCCAGGAATAAGACTCCTTCCGGCATCCAAGCCGCATTGTAGTTCGTGCTTTGAAAGGCACCATTTCGCAAGTGTTGGAAGGCAAGACTATGTTGAGCCTGACTTTGGAGGGTTAGCCAGAAAATTAAAAAACTCAATATGGTCAGTCTCTGCTTCAAAGTCCCAGGTCAAGTTTTATAAGCGTTGAGAGCTTCACAGTTAAGTCATAGCGAGATAGCCACTTTGGATAAATATCCCTGCTTGTAACCGACTCCGGAGTATTTAATGTCACAACACAATCAATCCTTCTTGTATCACGAAGTGCATCTATACCTTCCTGAGAAAGTGGGATGTCTGCCACGTTAGGCTCAGCCTCATTTGCCACAAAATCAATGTTTATAAAGGGGGTGGCCATCACGAGGCTTTGAGGCACCTGAAAGAGCGTGTCTCCCCTATTGTCAAAAAAGTAGATGTCTAGCAGCGTGCTGAAGGGAAGCAAGTTTAAGGTTACAATTCTCATCGTCACACTGTCAGTACCTTTTAACTTCAATCCATTTGCCAGATCAAAAGAAAAAACCCTGGTAAGATCGGTTAATTTCATTTCCATTGGTAGACGTATTTCAATATCCCCTTGAATGTCCCCTTCACCGGGCACAAAAAAATTAATAGCATCAGGGTCTGATGGGTTACTAACTCCGGAAAGGTTGAACACTAGCTCTGTTGGGGTGTTTCCAAAAAGCTCATTGAGGTTTGAGTTGGTCCCATTTAAGCTGATCGTAGAGGTGATGGATTCTCCAATCTGATCTAATCCCGGAGTCCCTATTAGCTGTGGAGCGTTTGTCGCAGCTCCTGCTAAGTAGAGATTACCAGCATCGCCTACACTGTAAACATCATCGTACAGAACCCCTATCGGTACCCCGGCTGAATTGTTAAACGTCATGTTAATCTGAGGATTTCGGAATGCGACAGCCCCCGCACCTCCCAAAGATTCAAAGAAATCTACAGGAAAAGAGCTCTCTCCAAATTGAATGGTATCCTGACCGAAGTTCCCAAATAAGCTTTGGAATGTTTGATTACTATAACTCATCGAGACGCTCATAAACTGACCGGAAGGTATCGATTCTCCTGTAGCTAAGTTGACATCAATTTCTAACCTGACCCTATACAGGTTCTCGCCATCAACTCTTTCCAAGCTTGTACTGTGATTTGCCAGTGAATAACCGAAATCGCTGCTGGGATAACTACTCCCTTGAAATGAAATGGATTGACCTGCTGCGTTCCGTGTATCCGTGATTGTGAACACATGCGAAGCGGAAGCAAGCGTAGAATTGATTAACAGGTCCAGCGTACCCGTAGCATAGATTAAGGAATCTAACGCATCTCCGTCGTTTGCCGGATAAGGTAAAATGAGTGTTGTATCTATCCTGACTGTCTGATCTCCAACAACAGCGGGAGTCTGCGGGATAGGAATGCTAAAGTCATTTGTCACGTTACCAATGTTGATGAAGTCTGTATCATTAGCCGAGTATGAGACTTCACTATCGTATACGAGGCTATAGAGTAGCGTTTCAGGATCCTCTTCTAGATTCAATGAGCTATCTTGCAATTCAGAAACTAATTCGTCAAGAGTGTAGTTGAATTCTCCGATAGGGATAGCCATCAAGCTCTTTATACGAGGGGTTTCGATGTTGTCAAACTCCAGTTGATTGACATCACACCCGGACAGGATTAGCATCCAGCCAAACAGCATAAACACAAACTTTTTCATAAAACACCTTTTAGGGCTTAGGCAATTCCTGATCAAACCTAAAGTTAAAGCCTTCTATACCCTGCAAACCACCTGTATGAATCATCAAAAGGGTGGATCCTTTCGCAATTTGGTCATTTTTAATCATATCCCAAACGCGGAAAAACATCTTCCCTGTATAAATCGGGTCTAGTAAAATACCATATTCTTGTCTAAAATCAAGAATAAATTGTATCAATTCACGGTCAAATTTACCATATCCTCCAAACAGTTGATCATCAAACAGTAAATAGTTTGTATGAAAAATACCATATACCGCTTTTGACCGGCTAATATCCCCTGCAATCCACTTCCCTTTCAACGCCGAAAAGCCCCATAGCTGACCGAGACCGTTCATCGATTTAAGCAAGCCCAGAAACGTTCCACCTGTGCCCATCGCAGTACAGCAGATGTCATAAGAGACATCTACTTCTTCCAGTATCTCTGAAGTGCCCTTTATGGCTAATATGTTTGTGCCCCCCTCAGGTAAAAAGTAAAGAGAGTCGTGGTCGATGTCTTTCAGGCTATCGGGGACTGCTAAGTTTTGTTTTAGCATCTTAAAGTCGCTTCGAGAAACGAAGTCCAGAGTCATACCATTTTTAGAAGACTGGATCAATGTGGGGTTACTATTCTCATCCAATTCGTCTCCTCTTATGATTCCAATGCTACTAAAGTTACAAGAGTGCGCTGCGGCGGATGTTGCTATAATATGGTTACTGTAAGCCCCTCCATAGGTCACGAGTGTATTTTTATTCTGCTTAGCAGCCTCCTTAAGGTTGTACTTTAGCTTTCTCCATTTGTTACCCATTACGGCAGGGTGGTTCATCTCGTCTCGCTTGACATATAACCGGAGTCCTTTGGAGTCGAGTAATTTACCTCTCAGAGATACGGTGGGAGTGGATGAAATATTCAGCATCTGTTCGTCAATATACTATTTTTGCCGGATGCAAGAGGAACCAGCTCATGACGAGTCGTTGGATTTTGATGAAGAAACAGGTAATCTGTACGAGCATCACCGGATAGTTGCCGACCCAAAGCAAGCGTTATTAAGGATCGACAAATTTTTAATGGATCGTCTTCCTAACGTAACGCGAAATAAACTCCAGGACGGAATAAAGGAAGGGTATGTTTTGGTAAATGGCGGTCATATCAAGCCAAACTATAAAGTGCGTCCTGAGGATGTCATTACAGTAGAGCTTCCTGAACCCCCCAGAGATACAGAACTAGTACCCGAGGAGATTCCCTTGGATATCAGATTTGAAGACGATCATTTGCTGGTAGTACACAAACCTGCAGGCATGGTGGTGCATCCTGCTTATCAGAACTGGTCTGGTACATTGGTAAACGCGTTGGCTTGGCATTTTCAGAATTTACCTGAAATGCCGGGAAACGATGGTCGTCCCGGTTTAGTGCATCGAATTGATAAAGACACTTCGGGCCTTCTGGTAATTGCGAAGACCGAGCAAGCCATGACGGAGTTGGCCAAACAATTCAAAGATCACAGTATTGAACGTACCTATTACGCACTTGTTTGGGGTGTTCCTGAAGAATTGGAAGGCACCATCCACGTCAACGTAGGAAGAAGCCTAAAAGACAGGCGGATCACTACTGCTTTTCCAGATGGTGATTTTGGCAAGAATGCCATTACTCACTACAAAGTGCTCAAAGATTATCGATATGTAAGCCTTCTGCAGTGTAACCTGGAAACCGGAAGGACGCACCAAATTCGGGCTCATATGAAATATGTTGGACATACTTTATTCAATGATGCCTTATACGGAGGTGACCAAGTTCTGAAAGGCACTGTTTTTACGAAGTACAAACAATTCGTTCAGAACTGCTTCAAGGTAATGCCTCGTCAAGCGCTACATGCAAAAACACTCGGGTTCATTCATCCGGTCACAAAAAAACAGGTCAGGTTTGACTCTGAACTACCTGCTGATTTTTTAGAGGTGCTTGACAAGTGGGATCGCTATGTGAATTTTACCGAGGAGGAAAAGCAGGATTAGAGCAAATTATTGATCTAACTCTAGTTTCAATACTTTCCCCTTATTTCCTGCCAACCATCCTATCCCAGAGGGCAGTAGGGTAGCAGTCCAAAGATTATCGGGACTGATTTTTTTCCATTCAGCTCCAATCCCAATCGCCAGGTCAGCACCTTCAGGACCACAGATGACCGTCACATATTGGTCGCCGACTTTCGCAAAACCAGAACCATACATGGCACCGGGAGATTTTGGTTGAGGGAGTGGATACCAGCTTTTACCTTGCGTATCGCTCCAGAAGACATTTTTCGACCATTCCTCTTTTTTGCTGATATCACCACCTGTTATGAACCCAACCGTGCCTTCAAAACGAACAGAAGTAATCCCAGCGGCTTTACCCTTTACCATGGGGGTTTCATAGGCCAGCCAAGAGTTTCCATAATCTTCAGTGAACAAAATACGTGCATTACCTCCAGCGCCAGTACCAATCCAGCCTTTACCCTCTGCGCCGGTTTCTACGAGCGTTCCACTACTAGCAAACCCACCTTCACCTTCACCTGCTAATGGTAGATTTTGGGTTTGTCGATACCAGGTCAACCCAAAATCTTTAGTGATCAAAATAAAGGGAAGGCTATCGACAGCATCACCGTAGGCAATTCCTGTACCATTTTCCCAGAAATCGAAAGCATCAAGAAATCCATTTTCGAAAGGCATTTGGTAGACCCCGGTCCATCCACTGTCTACACTAAAATGAAAAATTGACGAGGCTTCACCTTCTCCGATGCTGAGAACAACTGCTTGATTTTTACTTAATCCATGTATATCCCTAAACTGTAAGGTGTCAGCATTTGGGTATTCTATCGATTTCCAATTCATACCCCCATCATTTGTTTTGATGATGGTGCTATTTGTACCGCTGGCCCAAACTACATTTTCATCGATAGCATGAAGCCCAATTAGTAGGGCATCTGTAGCACTATTTTGTACTTCTAGCATGTATGGATGCGGGGCAGGCCTGCACTGAATAAGAAGTAAAACAATTAGGCTCGTACTGAGAAGTGTTTTTAGATCCATGCCTCAAATAAAACGAACTGGCTTGCCTTCTTGTTCTGTAAGCAGAAATTTCAAACTATCAACCGCTTGATTTTCAGCAATTGTTTTTGGGCCCCAAAGCAGAAACAGTGAAATAACTCAGGCAAATGTGAGGTGGTATATCATCATTGGCGGTATCAGTAAGAAATAAGAAGACAATAGCGATTGAGGCGGGTTAAAAATGGAAATTAAAAAAGGCTTTCACCACGCGGATGAAAGCCTTTCTCGTCTAGCTTTATGCTATTATTTCTCGAATTCGAGTATCGTTTGTTCTATGATATCACAGCACTCGTGCAGCTCATCTTCCGTCATCACAAGAGGAGGAGCAAAACGAATAATGTTGCCGTGCGTCGGTTTTGCGATTAGCCCGTTTTCCTTCAGCGCCACACAGATTTCCCAAGCAGTGCTGCTATTCTCATGATCATTGATTACGATAGCATTTAATAGACCCTTTCCTCGTACTAGCGTGACTAGTTCCGTTTTGTCTATTAATTGATTCATTCTAGCTCTAAAAAGATCCCCCAGTCTTCTGGCATTTAGTGCTAGTTGTTCATCATTCACTACGTCCAGGGCAGCAATTGCTACTTTACAAGCTAATGGGTTTCCTCCATAGGTTGAGCCATGACTTCCAGGTGTGATTACATTCATGATCTCATTGTCTGCCAATACCGCAGAGACAGGGTATACACCACCAGAAAGCGCTTTTCCAAGGATCAACATATCTGGTCTTACATAGGTAGATTCTTGTTCACATTTACTTTCGCAGCTACAATTTCCACACACTGCCAGCAAACTTCCAGTTCTTGCAATTCCCGTCTGGATTTCGTCCGCAATGAATAAAGCGTTATTCTCTTTGCATAGCTTAGATACACCAGCAAGAAAACCTTCATCAGGCACCATAACGCCTGCTTCACCTTGTATGGGTTCAGTCAATACTGCAACAATGTTTTTATTGGACAAAAAAGCTTGCTCTAATGCAGCTAAATCATTGTACGGCACTGTGAGGAATCCTTCTGTATAAGGTCCAAAATTGTTCTTTGCTACGGGATCCCCACTGAATGAGATGATCGTGGTAGTTCTTCCGTGGAAGTTTTGATCAAACACAACAATCAGACCTTCGTTTGCAGGAACACCTTTCTTCTCGTATCCCCATCTTCTGCTGATCTTTAAAGCTGTTTCTACTCCTTCCGCACCGGTATTCATGGGAAGTACTTTATCAAACCCAAAATATTCCGTGACGTATTTTTCATATTGACCTAGCACGTCACTGTAAAAGGCTCGACTGGTAAGTGTCAGAGTAGATGCCTGCTCAGCAAGAGCGCCGATAATTCTCGGGTGACAATGACCTTGATTGACTGCAGAATATGCAGACAAAAAATCAAAATATTTTTTGCCTTCTACGTCCCAGACATAGACGCCTTCTCCTTTGGCAAGGACAACAGGCAAGGGGTGGTAGTTATGAGCACCGTGCTGATCTTCCAGCTTCATGAGATACTCACTGTTCATAGTTGCCTCCATCATAGTGGGTTAATATTTAAAGGTTTTTAACTGCCTAGTTCGCAAAAAGAAAGAAAATCAATCAGATTTTTAGAAATTTGCAGCTTTATTCTGTTACTACAGAAATAGTGGGCGAATGAGCAATCAATTAAGTGAGGAAGATTACTATTTTAATGAGCAGGGGTTGATGGTTTTTACTGCCAAATACCACCTAAAAAGAGGCTTTTGCTGCAATTCTGGATGCAAACATTGTCCTTATGGTAAAAAAGGAAAGAAATAATCGTCCATATCGAGTTGATCGTTTGTTTGTAAACTAATATTTGTGATATTTGCAGTCCGTTTTTCAAAACGACTTAAATAATGTCAAAAATTTGCGATATCACAGGTAAAAGAGTTCAGACGGGAAACAACGTTTCTCACGCGAACAACAAGACTAAGCGTAAGTTTAAGCCTAACCTGCACACCAAAAGATTCTACATTCCTGAAGAGGAGAAGTGGATTACTTTAAAAGTTTCTACTACAGCTCTACGTACCATTAACAAAAATGGAATCACGCAAGTACTAAAAAAAGCGAGAGCAAACGGGAACGTACTAGTATAACAGCAACGAGTCATGGCAAAAAAAGGAAATAGAATTCAAGTGATCATGGAGTGCACAGAGCACAAAGACTCTGGACTTCCTGGAACTTCCAGATACATCACGACAAAAAACCGTAAAAACACTCCTGAAAGAATTGAGCTGAAGAAGTACAATCCTATCATGAGAAAATATACTGTTCACAAAGAAATTAAGTAAAGATGGCTAAGAAGGTAGTAGCAACCCTTAAACAACCAGGTGGCGCCAAATTTGCCAAGGTTATCAAGGCGGTAAAATCTGAGAAAACAGGATCATACACTTTTAAGGAAGAGATGGTTCCTGAAGGGGAAGTGAAAAACGTATTGGCTAAGTAAACGCCATTTCAAAACATTAGATAGCCGATTGATGCGCAACATTGATCGGCTTTTTTGTTTTAAGCGAGCCTAATCACATGCCTAAGGAGTTATCTTGAGTCATAAACTAATAGCCAATGGGATTATTTAAGAAAGTCTTTTCCCAAGACAAAAAAGAGACACTAGATAAAGGACTTGAAAAGTCGAAAGACTCATTATTCAATAAACTAAGCAAGGCAGTCGTCGGCAAGTCTATCGTAGACGATGAAGTGTTGGATGAATTAGAGGAGGTATTGATAACCTCAGATGTGGGAGTAGACACTACCGTCAAGGTGATTGAGCGTATCGAAGAACGTGTTGCAAAAGATAAGTATGTCAGTGCAGCAGAATTAAATCAGATACTTCGCGAGGAAATTGCAGGCCTTTTATCGGAGAATAATACGCAGGACCTTGATGGGTTCTTTTTGCCAGAAGTCAATGGTACCTATGTGCTTCTCGTTGTCGGAGTAAACGGAGTGGGTAAAACCACCACAATTGGGAAATTGGCTGCTCAGTTTAAGGGCATTGGTAAGAAAGTGGTGCTGGGAGCTGCGGATACGTTTCGGGCAGCGGCAGTGGATCAATTACTTATGTGGGGTGAGCGAGTAGGTGTTCCGGTTGTTTCAAAAGGAATGAATACCGATCCAGCAGCGGTGGCTTTTGAGGCAGTGAAGACGGCGGTGGATCAAAATGCGGATGTTGTCATCATCGACACTGCTGGCAGGCTTCATACTAAAGTGAACTTAATGAATGAGTTGACTAAGATTAAAAGAGTGATTCAGAAATTTGTGCCCGAAGCCCCTCATGAGGTGATATTGGTGCTGGATGGAAGTACAGGTCAAAATGCATTTGTACAGGCAACGGAATTCACGAAAGCTACCGAGGTAAGCTCACTTGCAATCACCAAATTGGATGGAACCGCTAAGGGTGGGGTTGTGATTGGTATTTCTGATCAGTTCAAAATTCCTGTCAAATACATCGGTGTTGGGGAGAAAGTTGAGGACTTGCAAGTTTTCAACAAGATGGAATTCGTTGACTCCTTTTTCAAGAAGGCATAAGCTGCTTTATTTAAAGAAGAAGACCTCTTTTTTGATTTTATGTTCTTTTAACTTCATACGAAGCCGTCTTTTCTCAGGTTAAGAAGTGGAGTTTAAAGGCCGAACGATAAATCAAGTAGAATTTACAGAGTTTGAATTCACCTTTGGGACCATGATCCACAGAAGAACCCATGATTGCGCATCTATCACATGGCGATGAACAAGCCTTTTAAGCAAGCAAACGAAGCAGATGCTATTCACCCAACTTACACCCAGGCAGACGGAAAGGATGCTTGTATGCAAAAGGAAGCAAAACATGTAAACCGAACGATAGCTTTTTTATGAATTCACATGCTCTCGCTTTTCTCTTGGTTTTTCCTCTTAAAGGGGTTGGCGCCAGAGACTCCTTTACCAACCTGTTGACTTGCTCTTTTGATTCCTTTCCAAGATGATTTAATCGTATCCAACCCGGCATTCTTAGTTGCAGAAAGAAGCCCCGAAATGACACTTGAAGAAGCTTGAGCTGAAACTATGCCTAGTTGTTTCGCAGCTTCTTTGATAGATTGTGATTTTACGGCTTTCTTATCAAAAACGCCTTGATTCCCACAGTATTTCTTGGTAAGGATCCCTACCCTGAGCGATAGGTAGGCATTGGTAGAGCCTTCTAGTAATGAATCCATGACCAGCGTAGCAGCAGGGCCAATTAAGGGAATGGATTTGCTGGATGCGTTTTTAAACAATGCACTTGCTACAGGTTCAATTTGACGAGTAATGTCCAGGTCTTCGATCTCTCCGGCAAGGAAACTACTTGCACCTACATATCCATATATGCGAGACATCTCTCTTAACGTTGGCCGTTGATAGTAGATCTGGGATATTTTCCAGACCATTCTCATCTGAGCCCCCAGGACGGTCAACGTATCCAACTTACCATTTTGTGAAACAGCAGTTGTCAAAAAAGTCACACGAGCAGTCTCGTTGATTATGAAGTCTGCTTCTTTATCAAGCAGTGTAATAGCAGTTGAAATGTCTGCTACATTCTGAGGAATCATATTCTCCTTTTTCAACAAGGTATTAATCTGTAGCCTTTTGAGAAGTTTTGATTGATAGTGAGGAACGGCATTTTCATTGGTCGGTAGTTCAAGAGGTTTAGGTAGCCGCAGATACTGGGAAGCCGGCATCACAATGAGGGTACCAATCAGGATTACGAGTATCGAAAGTATCACCCCGCCTAGTATTGGGTCTATGCGGTCGGCGGCCAGGTAGATGGTACTGACTTGATTAAAGAGAAACAGTAAAAACCCTAATGAAAAAAGCGCAACGACAGGATAGAAAAGCTTTTTGAGTGTTCGAATCATTTATGAAACAGTGAATCCGTCTTATTTTTCACGCGAACCAATGTTTTGGGTTTCATTTTGAAATAAAAAGTGGCATAATCACGTACTACCTTAATCTCGGTGCAATAGCCATTTTCGTACGTGTATTCATTTTCTCCGTCCGGAGAAGACATGGCATAACGATGTTCATCAATTTGTTCGAAGGTCACATATTTTCCAAAATGTTGAGAGAAGAACGTTTCACCATTCTTCGGCTCTCTAAAATGAATTTGTGACATACTTTTGGTGATCGCTCCCTCTCTGATGTAGTTGCTAACTCCATTGAATGATAATTTGTAGTCTGAGGTGCGCCTGCTTAATTCTGTTTCTTTTTGGACGGATTCATTCAATGTATTGTAGCCGTTTCCCTCTCTCAAGGTGTCATTCTGAAAGACTTCCTTTTGCTCATACGCCACATTGAAACTAAAGAGTAGCTTGAAAGCAACATTGCTCTTAATATGGTAGATGTCCTTTCCTCCTGATATGTAATGATGGGATTGCATCTCACCCAGTGACCTACTTCCTTTCACCACTTCGTAATGAAGAACCTGTGCAGATCCTAGATAACATAGGAGAAGTAAAGAGATGATTAGGTAGTATTTCAAGGCAGTTTTGTCAACCTATGTAACGGGTCGGGTTTAAACGATGTTTTCTCGAATTATAATTTAATTATTTCAAGTCGCAAGTACACATTTCATAGCAAGAGTTTTGTGAAGACCTGCTACAGTTGTGCAAACAAAGACTTATTTTTTCATTGTACAGGTTATTTCATTCCAAATAAAGCAAGGCAATTATGATATTTGCATATGCGAGTTATTTACGCTTTAGGATTCCTATTGCTTACACAAGCCTTATCCGGGCAGATTATAGAGAATTTAGTTCTTCAGATAGACAGTAGTAGATACTTTTTCCAAGAAGATACTAAACAGGTATACGGAGAGAATCATTTACTATTTGAATATCAGGGGGAAACGGCTGTGGCACAGGTGACGCTCAGTTTGAAAACTGAAGCTACAGATTACAGCATTGGACTACTTCCATCCTCAGACTTTGAAGTTTTGGATTCTTTGGTACGATTCGGGACTATGGCAAGGTTTAAGGTTCGGTTTAAACAATTAAGCACTTCAGAATTCTTGCGTTTTTCTTTCAGGGTTTCTGGTGAAGAATTCGTGAGGCTGGAAGAGTTTCCTTTAATGCCTTTTCAGTCTACTTATGCTACAATTTACCCGGGGTCTGAAGAGCTGTTTATTGGAGAAGAAAAGGTTTTTGAACTGGTCACCAATAATAAAAAAAACCTTCTATTAGATTATCGATGGCAAGAGAGCGCCGCATTTAATTACAGGTTTAGTCAAACCTCAAATCAAACGTTTCTGCATCTGATACCAACTGCTTTAGGCAGCCAAGAGTTTAGCATTTCCCTGCCTTTAAGAAGGCCCATATTGGATGATAATGATTCCCTGGAGTTTTTTACTAAACTTTTGAGCAATCAATTTAATATAAAGGAAGGCCGTTTGGTTTTCTTAGCTCTTGATCGGCAGGAAATTACTCCAAATGATGATAAGACAGCACCAATAGCCATTCAGATTGATAATCATCAAAGTTTACGATTAAATAAGACGTACAGAATTGAAAATCAGGAGCCGTCCGGGGGAGCGCTAATTGCTGAATTCTTTACAAAGACACGATTGAACAATGATAAGGTGCTGGCGGATTTGCGGGTATATGCAATGCACCGAAAATCTGACGGTTACCTGTACATAAAAGATGGAGACCAATCTAAGTTTGTGACCAATGCAGACATTACTCCTAAGACACGTATTACATCTATCGAAGTGCAACGAGAAGGGACCTCCTGGTCCACTAGCAACACAGTTTATCCCGGAGAAGAAATTACTGTTCGACTAAAAGGGGAAGGGCTTCACAAATCTCGGATTTCCTTTCAGGGAGTTAGTGATCTGGTTTATGATTCACTTGTAAGAAATGAAAATATTTCTCTTTTTAAGATACAGGTACCAACAGACGTCTCCTCAAAGAACATTGAAATATATAATTATGATCGGTCTACGGGGCAGTCTCTTCGCGTCCAGGAATATCAAAGAGCCAGACCTCTTGATTTCGTTTTTCTTGATTTGGCTGGAGATGAATTCAAAGTCAGTAAGGTAGAAAAGCCTATTTACTTTGACCGAACTTTGACGGATTTGGTTGTAGACTTTGATAGAAATGTGATAGACGAGGAAAGTGATTTTTATGGGAAGCAGTACCTGACAGTTGATGTCAAAGTCTCAAATAAGCAAGGAAACCTATTAGAGATCTATCGGTTTGATGAGTTAGTAATAGCCCCGGGAGAAAGCTCGCCACGCCACAATAGTTATGATTTATCTAATGAAACTACAGGTGCCATAAATCTCAACAACTACCTATCCAAGAAAACACACAGCCTGGAAGATTGGTCAAGAATAGATCTGGAGATTAAGCATATAAAGGAAAAACATGGAGGCAAAGGAGAAAGTAAGCGCATACAGATTTACTTAAAGAGGGATTACACATTTGATGTCGATTTATCCTTCCCAGCAGGTCTGCTAATTCTAGAAGCTGGTTCGGACCAGTTCGAAAACTTTGCAGGTCCTTCTTTTGCAATGATTGCACAATTCAGCTTTTATCAACCCGGTAAAATCGCGAAATATCGGCCTTTTAAAGTTGGTGCAGGTTTCATGGCATTAGACGCATTTAATTTGAATGGGAACGGTGATATAGGGCTGGTAGCCATAGGCTCGTTGCATCCGACAACATCCGGAAAGCGACTTACTTTTCCACTTTACACCGGGTTTGGGTATTCATTGACAAAGGGTGTGCCTTTTTTCCTGGTCGGTCCGGGTATAAGAGTCAGGTTGTAGCCTTCCTACCAAAATACTCCGCTACCATCACGCCGCTGATGATCACAAGGCTTCCTATCAATTGAATCGGAGAAAGCTGTTCGTTGAGAAAGAAGTAGGCCAATGAAATGGTAGAAATAGGTCCGAGGGCAGCAAGAATAGAGAATTGTGCAGCACCTAACTGATGAATACCTTGCGAAATGAGGAGTGAGGGGAGTATGGTAGAGAGAATACCCATTAGTGCTCCAAGTAGATATACCTCGTAGTTCCAAGTTAATATATCCATTGGATTGTCTGAAGCCAACATATAGTGGACGAAAACCATAAGACCTGACCAGATCATCGCAATCGCCGTAAACCTTCTGACACCAAATTTAGGAATGAGCCATTGGCTTCCCACCAGGTATAGTGAATAACTAAGCGCACTAAAAAACACTAAAGTCCCTCCTTTGATGACATTTACACTCGCCAGCCCTTCTGTATGATATAGCTCAGGCAAAAAGACGATCACAATTCCTACGTAGGTAATGGCAACACCAAATTTTTGAATATTTGAAATCGTCTTGTTGAGAAGTATTGCTGAAAGGGCGATGACGAGCGTAGGATAGATAAATAAGATCAAGCGTTCTAAACTTGCTTTGATAAGTGTAAGACCCTCAAAATCCAGGTAGCTCGCCAAATAGTAGCCTGCGAAACCCAACAGGAAAAGAAAGAAATAGTCACTTCTTTTCACCTGATGCGTCGAATCTTTGAGCCTTAAAAGCATCACTGTGAAGACAGGTACGGCAAACCCCATTCTGAGCGTAAGCGCATCCGTCGTATCCAATCCTTTCTGATAAAGGAGTTTTACGAAAATTGCTTTGGTAGAAAATAAGAGTATTCCGAGGATACTAAAGACAACTGCTTTGGTCCGTGCGGAATAATGGGAGCGCACAGAATTATTATTCAGAGGAAGAAACTTTTCTTATTTCTACATCTTCCTTGAAGAAGGTTTTTTGCCAAATGAGAATGATTAGAATGCCTACAAAAATGGAGGCATCTGCAACATTGAAAACGGGCCATAACGCCATATAATCACCCCCCCAAAGCGGAACCCATTCTGGGATTCTTCCTTCCCAAATATCGATGTAAAACATATCTACTACCTGCCCATAGAACCAAGGGGTTGGCGCATCAAAGGGAGCATTATTTAGCCAAACACCATAAAAAATGCTATCGATGAGGTTTCCGATTGCACCTCCCAGAATCATGCTAATGCAGACCAGTAATCCCATTGGAGCTTCTTTTTTGTACATGAAGTAGAGGTAATAGCCAATAGCAAACATGGCAATTAACCTAAAAATTGTCAGCACCATTTTTGCATTTTCGAAGGGAAGCTCCATTCCAAATGCCATCCCCGGGTTTGTCAAGTAGTGGAGCTTAAAAAAATCCCCAAGCACCTGAATCTGACCTCTGGTTCCCATCGTCATATTGGAGTGTACGGCCAGCTTAACCAATTGGTCAACGATGATTACGCCAAAGCAGATGAGATAATATATAAAAACGGGTGATTTCTTTTGATTCATCTTATTTTGTTACTTCAATCCCAACAGCCACTTCGATTCCATCAATATCCAGCGAAGATAGTTGATCATTTGTAGTTGCAAACAGCAAATCCAATGCTTGCGTTTCACGTTGCACGTATGGACCGTAGGTATCGAGTGAAGATTTCAAGATTGGGTTTTCTCCGTAAATGTTAATCTTAATTTTGTCTTGAACTTCCATGCCCTGCTCTTTCCGCATGTTTTGAATACGGTTTACTAAATCACGAGCGAAACCCTCGTTTCGTAGTTCTTCTGTAATGGTGATGTCCAATGCTACTGTAAGTCCATCCTCTGTTGCAACCAACCAGCCAGGGATGTCCTGAGAAGAGATCTCCACGTCCTCCAATTTAAGCGAAATATCTCTGCCCTCAAGTGTCACAGTAAAAGACTGATGAGCTTCGAATTTGGCGATATCCTCTTGGGTCATTTGGTTGATTAGCGGCGTCAACATCTTCATTTTGGCACCAAATTGTGCACCTAGCTTTCTGAAGTTAGGTTTGATCTTTTTTATCAGAATATCAGATGCCTCAGTGAGGTATTCAAGTGTCTTTACATTAGTTTCGGATAAAATCAGCTCCTCAACAGCCTGCAGCCTATCCATATCCTCTTTCTTAAGAATGGGTATCATAATCTTTGCAAGAGGCTGGCGAACTTTAATTTTTTCCTTCTTCCGCAAAGAATGAACTAAAGAGGAAGCTAATTGAGCCATGTGCATTCTTGCTTCCAGTTCCAGATCGATCCAATTATCTTCAGCTTTTGGGAAATGTCGTAGATGTACGGAGGTGCCTTCCACATTTCCCTGATGCAGGTCTTGGAAAAGTTTTTCAGCATAGAATGGAGCGATTGGCGCCATTAATTGAGAAACAGTTTTTAAGCAATTGTGTAACGTAACGTATGCAGCCTCCTTGTCATCATTAAACTCCCCTACCCAAAAACGCTTTCGGTTAAGTCTCACGTACCAGTTGCTGAGATCGTCCGTAACAAATGACTGTATAGCACGGGCGGCTCTAGTAGGTTCGTACTCATCAAAAGCAGCATCAACAGTTAAGATCAACGAATTAAGCTTACTTACTACCCACCTATCACTCTCCGTAAAAGCGGAGTCTGCTTTATGCGAAGTATTGTAATCGAAATCGTCCAGATTCGCATACAGCGCAAAAAAGCTGTAAGTATTTGACAGTGTTCCAAAGAGCTTCCTTTGTGTTTCCAGTACACCATCCAAATCAAATTTCAAGTTATCCCAAGGGTTCGCATTTGCGATCATATACCAGCGAGTAGCATCGGGGCCATACTTATCGATCGTTTCGAAAGGATTGATGGCGTTTCCCAGCCGCTTGGACATCTTGTTTCCATTCTTGTCTAAAACCAGTCCGTTTGCAATCACATTTTTGAATGCTACGGAGTCATGCAGCAATGTAGCAATGGCATGCAGTGTAAAGAACCAACCACGTGTCTGATCCACTCCCTCAGCAATGAAATCTGCCGGGTAGCTGCTATTGAATACGTCTTCTCTTTCAAAGGGATAATGCCACTGCGCATACGGCATAGCACCTGAATCAAACCAAACATCGATAAGATCCGGTTCTCTTTTCATTCGTTGCCCGGTTTCGCTAACCAGGTAGACATCGTCTACATAAGGACGGTGTAAATCAAAATCATCTGGGAGTTCTTTTTCCATGAGCCCAGCTGCAACAGCTTTCTGTACTTCCGCTCGAAGCTCTTGAAGGCTACCGATGCATTTGATTTCAGCTTTGTCTTCGCTCAGCCAAATTGGAAGAGGTGTTCCCCAATATCGGGACCTACTCAAGTTCCAATCCACTAAGTTTTCCAACCAATTGCCAAATCGTCCGGTTCCAGTGGACGCAGGCTTCCAATTGATGGTTTTGTTTAGCTCAACCAGGCGATCTTTTAAAGCAGTTGTCTTTATAAACCAGCTATCAAGCGGGTAATAGAGGACCGGTTTGTCTGTTCTCCAGCAGTGTGGGTACGAGTGCTCGTATTTCTCAACTTTGAAGGCTTTATTATCTTCCTTCAATTTGATAGCAATCAGTACATCCGTCGGCTTGAAATCAGGGCTATTACGTGTTTGGTTGTCATAATATTCCTCTTTGACATACTTCCCTGCAAAATCCGTTACTTCAGCAACAAACCGGCCTTGGCGATCTACCAAGGGCGTATCTGCACCCGTTTCATCCTTCACCATCACAGCTGGAACGTCGTTTTGTTGTGCTACTCTAAAGTCATCTGCTCCGAAAACGGAAGCAGTATGGACTACTCCTGTACCATCCTCAGTGGAGACGAAATCTCCAGGTATCACTCTGAAAGCATTTTTCTGGAGGGTTTCATTCGTTACATACTGCATCAGCTGTTCGTAACGAACTTCGACGATTGCTTTTCCTTTAAACTCCATCGAGATGTCAAAAGGAATCAGTTTATCTCCGGCCGAATAGTCAGCAAGGGAGAGCTCCTGAGCTTTGTCAGAGAAATAGTTTTTTACTAAGTCTTTTGCGAGAACAACAGATACAGGTTCGTAGGTATATGGGTTGAATGTTTTGACCTTCACGTAGTCAATCTTCTCACCTATGGCCAACGCACAGTTAGAGGGCAATGTCCAGGGGGTAGTGGTCCAAGCCAGTATCCTGACATCTTCATCGTCTCTTTCAAACAAAAAGGATGACCTGTCGTTATTGATCACCTTAAACTGAGCAACAATAGAGGTGTCTTTGACATCTTTATAGGTACCTGGTTGGTTGAGCTCATGCGAACTCAGCCCTGTTCCTGCAGCAGGAGAAAATGGTTGGACTGTGTAGCCCTTGTAGAGTAGCCCTTTGTCAAACAACTTTTTCAAGAGGTGCCAAAGCGACTCCATATAGTTGCGATCAAAGGTGATGTAGGGGTCGTCCAAGTCTACCCAATAACCCATCTGACGGGTAAGGTCGTCCCACTCCTCCTTGTATTGCATTACTGCTTCCTTGCACTTGGCATTGTATTCAGCAACGGATATCTTATCTCCGATGTCTTCTTTAGTAATCCCCAGTTGTTTTTCAACTTGTAATTCAACGGGAAGACCGTGTGTGTCCCATCCACCTTTCCTTTTAACCTGAAAACCTTTTTGTGTTTTGTAACGGCAAAACATATCTTTCACTGTGCGTGCCATCACGTGGTGAATACCGGGCGTACCGTTAGCAGATGGAGGACCTTCATAAAAATTGAAGGTGGGAGACCCCTCCCGTTCGTCAACTGAGCGCTTAAAAATCTTTTCCTGATCCCAAAAGGAAAGTATGTCCTTGCCAATTTGCGGATAATTGATCTGTTTGTTTTCAGGATACTTCGTCATTACTACTAATGATTATGAATTAGATCTATTTTCGGTTGTATCATCTTTCTTATCGGAGAATTGCTCGATCAATGGATGTACATTTTTGTTGCGCTTGCCATTATCAAATTGCAATAACAAGGCAGGTAGCACAGCTAAGTTTGTTAGCATTGCTAACAACAAGGTGATAGAAGTTAGTTTCCCTAGCGCCACAGTCCCTCCAAATTCGGAAAGGACGAAGATTACAAAACCAAAAAACAAGATGATGGAAGTGTAAATCATACTTGCTCCTGTTTCTTTTATGCTATTACTGATCGCTGTAGCGACAATAAATTCATTTGTAAAGAGCTCTTGGCGGTATTTTGCCAGGAAGTGAATACTGTAGTCAACCGAAATTCCAAAAGCGATACTAAATGTCAAAGCGGTACTGGGCTTGAGAGGAATTCCAAAATATCCCATTAGGCCTGCCGTAATCAACAGTGGAATGATGTTGGGAACTAGCGAGATGATAATCATCTTAAAATTTCTGAAAAGCAACGCCATGATGATACTAATCACGACAAAAGCAATGACCATCGATTGAATTAAATTCTGGATCAAGAATTTATTTCCTTTGATAAACATCAAGGTAGACCCTGTAATTGTTAAATCCAGCTTAGACTTTTCAAAGATTTCAGCTGAACGGGGTCTAATCACATCGTTAATGAGTGAGTCCATTTTAGTAGATCCAATATCAGCGATTCGCAGCGATATTCGCATTACCTTACCAGTAGAGTCTATAAAGCTTCTTGTAAGATCTTTTTGATCTTGATCTATTTTAAGATACCTCAGTATAAAACCGGCATCGCGCGAGTTTGGAATGGCGTAGTAAGCCGGATTGTCATTGTAATATGCTTGTCTGGCGGCTTTGACAAAATCCACAACTGAAATAGGTCGAGAAATAAACTCAATGGAGTCTAAAAATGTCTCGAATTCATTGATTGAGCGAAGATTTCTTAGGTTTTGGACACCTTTCTTTTTGCCAGTGTCTATCACCATTTCTAGCGGCATGATGCCACTGAAGTTCTCCTCAAAGAAGTCTAAATCGAGCTTGAGCTGACTTTTTGCAGGTAGGTCGTCCACCATGTAAGCCACGGATTCAATCCTAGATACGCCATAAGACGCAACGACAAACAAGAGTATGGTAAAACTGAAAATTGCTGCACGATACCTGTGAACTATATGATTGAATGTAGCTAATACCCAGTTTAAAGTTTTGAACTCCAGATGCCTTAAGTGCCTCAGAGATGGGGGAGCTAAATAGCTGTAAATAGCGGGGATTAGGATTATGCTCACAACAAAAGTTGCCATGATGTTGATACCTGCAACTACTCCGAACTCCTTCAATATGGTGACATCAGTTACAATAAGAACCAAGAAACCAATAGCAGTGGTGAAGTTGGTGATGAACGTGACGATTCCAATATTTTTAATGATGCCTGCAAGTGCCTCTGCTTGATCTCTGCTTCTAGCATATTCACGATGGTATTTATTCAACATGTATACACTATTTGGGATCCCGATAACAATGATAATTGATGGAATCAGCCCGCTTAGTATGGTGATTTGATATCCAAAAAGTGTTAAGGTGCCGATAACCCATACTACAATGATTCCAATAATCACCAACGGGAAAAACACTGCTTTGAAAGACCTAAAAAACAGAAAAAGGATAAAGCCGGTGATGATAACCGAGAAAATCACAAACTTGATCAGCTCATTCTTGATCTTGATGCTGTTAACAAAACGCACATAAGGTAAACCGGCAAAGTGAACGTCAATTTTTGTTACTTCTTCATACTGCTCTCCCGCTCGAATGATGTCTGGAATTAAGCTAAACCGACCATCTGAGTTAAGCACACCCTGATCAACGGTTATGAGAATCAGCGTAGCGCCATTGTTTTCGTTTACGAGTTGACCGGTGTAAAACTTTAAGTCATTAATGTCTTGCAGTAAACTGTCCAGACTTGGCTGATCCTGTGGTAGATCATTGATCACAGGGGCAAGCTCGAAACTTTTCGTATCATTATTCTTCTTAAGCTTCTGCAGGTTCGTAAGGCTAACAACATTTTTGACCCCTTTAATTTTTTTGAGTTCTCTTGTTAAAAAAGAAAATCGTTCAAAGTTTTCTGGTGTGTACAATGCACTGTCTGCAACACCCAGAGCCATAACGTTCCCATCCTCTCCAAACGTCTTTTTGAATTGGATCAGGTATTGCATCTCAGGGTCCGTATCAGGGACAATATTTACAAGATCGTAGGACCACTCCACAAATTGCGTTTGGTAAGCCATAAAGCCCGTTATACCTACAATGAAGATGATTAAATAAAGCCTAAATCTTAGGATTATATGAGAAAGACGGGTCCACATTTTGAAACAGCTTGCAAAGGTAATTAAAACAACGACTTGAACACCTAATTTTTGTCGTTAGGGTATGAAGCAAATTTTAGTTTTAAACCCTAGTATACAGACACTTGACCGGTAAGAAGCTTATGTAGTTTTAGCGCAGATCTATCGGTTAATCCGGAGATGAAGTCAAGGACCCATCGGAGGCTTTGGTAAACGGAAATGTTGTCCCGTTGAAGTTTCATTTGGACAGATTCCGGCAGTAGGCTAAAGTGTGTGCTGTGTTGAGGCATTCTTTCTTCTTTATTGAAAAGACAGTAGAAAGCTGCCTCTGTAAAGCAAGCCAAAAGGCTAGTAAGAACGGATAATCCAAGCGCTTCTCTCTCAATCACTTGCTTTGATCTATAAATCTCTTTTACAGATAGTGATGATACCATGCTTAGTGTATCAGAATACATTAATTGTTTCGTCAATGCTTTGTCGAATTGACCCGTCAGTAATTCCTCTTCTTTTTGAATAAATACACTGCAACAGTCAGCTATGAGTTGATGAATCGCCATTGCACGAAGCGTTGCGAGCTTTTGTAGTGGGTCTTCCACTGTATCCAGTTTCTTGGAGTCAAACCGTGAGCCAATAATAGGCGCAAGGAGCTCTTTTGTCTTCTCAAAAGGGATCAGACCAAGCCTTGTGGCATCTTCTAGGTCAATGATCAAATAACAAATGTCATCTGCTGCCTCGACAAGAAAGGCTAACGGATGACGGCACCAACCGTGCCCATCTAAAGGTAAGAGACCAGTCAATTCGGCAGTCTTCTGAAAAGTAGATACATTGGATTGGAAGTATCCGTATTTTTTTTGACTCTTCCTTCCGGGAGTCTTTATATCAACGCTTGACCTAGGGTACTTTGTAAAGCTAGCTAATGTGGCTGCGGTACATTGCAGGCCCTTACTGTCCGGATCATTGAGGAGCCGAAAACCTTGTGCATTTCCTTCAAAAGCAATTAAATCCTGCCACTCATTTTTGCTAACCTTTCCCTTAAAGAATTGTCCTTTAGGGTCGTTTTTAAAAAAATTTGAGATGGTGGATTCACCCGCATGTCCAAATGGGGGGTTTCCAATGTCATGAGCTAAACAAGCAGCAGCTACCACGGCTCCAAAATCATGTGTAGAGAGGCCTTTTTCGACAAGATGTTCATATTTATTCAACACTTTCTCACCTGCAGCCCTTCCCAAGGAGCGCCCAACGCTGCTAACTTCCAGGCTGTGCGTCAGTCTGTTGTGTACGAAATCATTTTCCGGTAGAGGGAATACCTGTGTTTTGTCTTGTAGACTTCTAAAAGGATGTGAAAATATGATTCGATCGTAGTCTTGATCAAAAGGAGTCCTTAACGGATCTACTTTCATGACGGCGTCTTGCTGATTCAATCTATGTGGGCTCATGAGTGAGAGCCAGTCCATTTTCTTATTGGCGTGATTCATGGGCTTTTATTGGTCAATTATTAATAGAAGAGGGTTTTGACGGAGTAAGCGACATAGCGAATAATACAGGGTCTGGTGATAGACTTCAAACTCTTTTGGTCGTTCAAAAAAGTTCTCAACCGCAACTGCAAAGAATTCATGCTGATTTTTACCACCGTAGTCTCTAAAGAAAGATTCCTTAGGCGAATTTATCTTTTCAATCTCCTTTTCAGCCAGTATTTCCCAATCTGCTATATCCTTCTTACTCATAAACCCAAATTCCTGATTGAGGATCAGATTTTCAAGTTGCAATGCGTGGGCCATTTCGTGTAAACCGAGGTTGACGCCCTCATGGTACGTGTAACCTTCAACAAAATGCTTCCAGGAGAGTACAATCGTTCCAAATCGGGGGTTTACCTCACCCTTGTGGTAACGACGAGAGCTAGAACTAAAAAATTGATCCGGATAGACAATGATTTTAGAGAAATGATCCAATAATACATCGGTGTAACCAAAGGTGATTTGGACTGCAGAAGCAGAAATTAAAACCTTCATTTCATCAGAAACATGTGCCATGTTCCTCGGTACAAACTGAGTTAACTTAATGAATCTTTCTACCCGCTTCACAAAAATAGTTTTTGATTTTTCAGGGAGTGATCGGTAAAACGAAAAATGCTTAGAAAGTATCTCCGTATGTTGTTGGAGTGCTTTCTGATTGGGTCTTTTATGTTCTTTGCTGGAGGACTGACTAGAAAAATACCATCCAATCCCTACAGCAAGAATTAAGAAGAGTATCCATAGAAATACCTCAATCCCCAAATCAGAGTTGCGTTAGCATGTTTTTTATGCTCACGCGTTCATCCAAATAAGCAGGGAGTTCAGTAACTGCGATTCGTTCCTGCGTCATTGTATCTCTTTCTCTGACGGTTACTGCGTTATCCTCTAAGGTCTGGTGATCTACCGTTATACAGTACGGGGTTCCAATGGCATCTTGTCGTCTATATCTTCTTCCGATGGCATCTTTGGCGTCATACTGAACCTGGTGGTCAAATTGGATAGATTTCAATACTTCGTTCGATTTTTCTGGGAGGCCATCCTTATTCACCAGAGGAAGCACAGCAGCCTTAATAGGGGCAATGGCAGCGGGTATATTTAGCACTGTCCTTTGAGTGCCGTCCCCTAAGGTTTCTTCATTAAAGGCGGAGGACATGACAGCTAGGAAGAGGCGGTCGAGCCCGATGGAGGTCTCTACGACGTAAGGAACGTATGCCTGATTCGTGTGAGGGTCAAAGTACTGCAGTTTTTTACCCGAATGCTCTTCGTGCGCATTTAAATCAAAATCCGTTCGCGAGTGAATTCCTTCTATTTCTTTGAAGCCCATGGGAAAATTGAACTCGATATCTGACGCTGCATTTGCGTAGTGAGCCAAATTCAAATGATCATGGAATCGGTAGTTATCTTCTCCTAAGCCCAGTGCTTTGTGCCATTTGATTCTTTTCTCCTTCCAGTGCTCATACCAGACAAGCTCTTCACCGGGCTTAACAAAGAATTGCATTTCCATTTGCTCGAATTCCCGCATTCTGAAAATGAATTGACGTGCAATAATTTCATTTCGAAAAGCCTTACCAATTTGCGCGATTCCAAAGGGGGGCTTCATTCTGCTGGTCTTTTGCACATTAGGGAAGTTTACAAAAATCCCCTGAGCAGTCTCCGGGCGTAAATAAATCTTGCTCGCTTCTTCCGTAACAGAGCCAAGTTCTGTTGAGAACATCAGGTTAAATTGACGTACGTCTGTCCAATTTTTTGAGCCGGAAATCGGATCAGCAATCTCAAGGTCAATAATCAATTGCTTTAATTCATCAAGCTTCTCATTTTCAATTGCATCCTTCATTCTAGACTCAATACTGGCAATTTTTTCAGAATACCCAACTACCCTCGGGTTCGTTGAGATAAATTGATCTTGATCAAATTCATCACCAAAGCGTTTTTGTGCTTTGGAAACCTCCTTATCAATTTTTGCTTGGATTTTGGCAATCTGATCTTCGATTAAAACATCTGCTCTGTACCTTTTCTTTGAGTCTTTATTATCTATCAACGGATCATTAAAAGCGTCAACGTGACCGGAAGCTTTCCAAGTGGTAGGGTGCATGAATATGGAGGCATCAATGCCGACGATGTTATCATGCATTTGCACCATTGCACGCCACCAATAATCCTTAAGATTATTTTTAAGTAAGACTCCATTAGGACCATAATCGTAAGCTGCTCCTAATCCATCGTAAATTTCACTAGAGGGAAATATGAATCCGTATTCTTTGCAGTGCGATGCGATGCTTTTGATTGTTGTTACGTCATCCGTTTTTGCCATAGCCGCAAAGATAGAGTTTTGAGCAAGTAATCAACATCAGAGCTTCATGATCTGGTGAGAAATTATAGCTTGAGCGTTACAACTTGATAAATATCTGTGTGAAGTACTTTGTGCCACCACTATCCTCAGCGGTTCCCACGCCAATGTGAGTAAAATCCCCTTCAATATTAGCCCGATGACTTTTGCTGTTAATCCAGCTCTTCATGACCTCTTCAGGAGAGGGTTGCCCAAAGGCAACGTTTTCACCTATCTTTTTCAGACTTAGAGCAATGGAGATAGCTTCTGTGCGGGCATCGAAGCCCTTATGGCCAAATTTTGTAATTCCTGTAGCCATGTTGATACTATGTTCAGTGGCTACTGAACTGCAGGTCTCATCTTCTATCAAAGGCGGTAATCCTTGAGAAACCCGGTGTTCATTCACTAGCTTTATAATCTTTAAGCTTATTTGTTTTAGTTTAGTGGTGGAGGATTCTTCAGCTTGCTTAAACCCAGGGATGAACATAGTTAAGGCAACCAACATTATCACATTATTCATCTATCAAATTTTAATTGGACATCCTCCAGGCTTTTGTTTGATCCTACAACGGTAACCGTGTCTTTAATTCTCAGCCGCGTGTAACCATGGGAAATGATTGTTTGTCCTCCTCTTATAATCGATAAGATGATAATATCGGCAGGTAGTCTTAAGTCTCTCAAAGGGATACCGTGAAGATCGGGATTCAAGAGCTCTATGTCTCGTGAGTCCTGTCCAGGCTCCATGCCGAGTAGTAGAGAGGTAGCCTGAGGAGACCTTACAAAATGATCGAGTAAACTGACCATCGCGGTTGAAGGGTCGATTACCAGAGCTCCAAGGCTAACGAATTGCTGAGCGTTTTGACGATGATTAAGGCGTACAATGATATCCCTGGTCCCATATTCATGATAGAACAACTCAGCGATTTCTATGTTTTCTTCGTCAGATAGCATCAGCACGACCGCCTCTGTCTTTTCAGCGTTGAGACCATCAAATGTTTCCCTATTAAACTGTTCGATGTATTTGATGCTAAGATCACTCGGCTCATCAAAGCTGCCTTTAGGTTTACATGTTGCTAATTGCACATCCCAGCCCTTTGTGACAAGTTGTCTTGCGAGGGCCAGAGATGTTGGTTCAAACCCCACAAGGATGGCGTCTCTTATTCCATCCCACTCATAGGCGGTCCCTCTGCTTCTGTCCTCACCTAACTTATATATCGCCCATTTAAATAATGGGGGGCCAATGAATTGATTCATTATGATAACTGCTACGATAACTGTTGCAAATGCACTTCCCCAAGTAGGAAAGGTGTTAGAGACCATGGTAGCTAAACCTAAAGCTACACCGGCTTGCGTGATGTAGGGCATCCATCCTAGGTGCATGTGGTTCGGAGGGTCTTTAGCTAAGTAGCCACCCACATAAGCCCCAATGATCATGGTAATTAGTCTGATAATAAACAAAATGACTGCTACACCTATTACCGATCCAAGCACACTTATGTCCAAAGAAGCTCCTGTAAGTGTAAAGAAGGCCACATAAATGGTCATACCCGTTTCTTCGATGATCTTGAGAAACTCAGGCCTGTACTGCGTGTAATTGGTAACATAAAAGCTCGCCAGTATGCACATTAACAAGGGCTCAAGAAAAATGGTGTGCTCCCAGCCCGAGGAGTAATCAGCTAGCTGGTTGGAGAAAACGTAAGCACCGTAACCAACCAGTACCACGATGGCTGACTTAAACCTTCTTTTGATTTTAAGTTTTAAAGAAAGTTTCAGCAGGTTTCCAAAGAGAAAGAATCCTATCAAAAATGAAAACACTAACTCTCCGACTAAAAATACAAGACTAAGCGAATCAAACGCTTGGCCACCAATCAAGGTCTGCGCCACTGAAACGCAGATAGAGAATATAATAATCACCAGAAAGTCTTTTAAGACCGTGACTCCCATCACCGTCTGAACAAAGGGTCCTTTTGCTCTTAATTCATTGATGATGGCAATCGCTGAAGCAGGTGACCGGGCTACAAAAATGGCGGCGGTTATAAAAGCGATGGATACAGAAACGCTAGTAGAAGTCCCCGCCATGTAGGGGATTTCATCAGCAAATAAATAAACAGCTAATGCACCCAGCACAAACGTCACGAAAAGCTGCCCAAATGTGTTCCATTTAATGGAATTGAAACGGCTTCTTAATTCTCGTAAGTAAAGCTCTGCTCCTGCGGCGAAAGCTATAAAAGCAAGGGCCATCTCGTTTATGTAGGTTAAGGATGATGCGGATTGCTTCGGTATAAGGCCTAATATATACGGTCCTGCAATTACACCCGTAACAATTAAGCCGGTGATCAAAGGCAAATTAACCTTCTGAAATACCCGGGCAATTTGATTTGCTGAAATAGCAATCACGAGAAAGCCAGCTGTGAGGTAAAAGAACTCCTGATATGTAAGAATTGCTTCCAATCTCTATTTTATCAAATAGTTAGCCATGAACCGAACTGACAAAATAGGTAAATCCACCAACATTGATCCATTATGAATGATTTTCTTAGCTTAATCGTGAGAAAGTCTAATGGAAAGGAGAGCTTTTGCTGAAGGATTGCAAAATAATTACCGAGAGGTTATTGTATTACTATTGATTCTTTATATTTGCGCCCCAATAATTAATTAATAATGATCGTAGTAAACGTAAAAGAGAACGAATCTATCGATAAAGCGCTTAAACGTTTCAAGAAGAAGTTCGAGAAAACGGGTGTACTGAGAGAGCTGAGATCTAGAACGCATTTCACCAAGTCTTCAGTAAAAAGACGCGACGAGATCATCAAAGCTGCTTATCGTCAAAAAATGAGAGAAGCGGATAATAATTAATTCTTTTTCCCCGCCACTTCTATCTAATAATTTCGTAAGTTAGTCTAGGCCCTCTTAATTATAGGCTAGCTTGATATGGTTGAAAAATTCCTGAGTTTTCTTACTCATGAAAAAAGGTATAGTAAGCATACGCTTAAGGCGTATTCGGACGACCTTTTTAGTCTTCAATTATTCCTTTCAAACATATTTGAGATTTCTGATTTCACGGAGGTTCAGCACAGCCATTTAAGAAGCTGGGTTGTTGAATTGATAGAGGAAGGAATCTCCCCCAGGTCTGTGAATCGTAAAATCGCCTGCCTGAAGTCCTTCTTTAAATTCCTTAGTGGACGAAATTATCTCGAAAAGAATCCGGCTTCAAGATTAAAGCCGTTAAAGACAGATAAAAAACTCCCTTCTTTCGTGAAGGAGACGGAAATGAATCGTCTGCTTGATCAAGTTGAATTCCCGGACAACTATTTTGGGGTACGAGATAAGCTTATCATAGAACTTTTTTACGCCACCGGGATTCGTTTAGCCGAGCTAATATCCTTGAAACCTTCAGATATCAACAGATTTGACGGTACTATCAAAGTACTTGGAAAAAGAAATAAGGAAAGGGTCATCCCTATCCCCGATTCTATCGTTAATACAATAGAAGACTATCAGTCGTTAAAGAAAGATATGTGGGGGAATTTAGAGCATTCAAATCTCATCTTGACGGACAAAGGCGAGCCTTTGTATCCTATGATGGTTTACAGGACCATCAAAAACTACCTGGGAAGCGTAACAACACTTTCTAAAAAGAGCCCGCATGTGCTGAGGCACACCTTCGCAACTCACCTTCTTGATAAAGGAGCGGATTTGAAGGCGGTTCAAGATCTTCTAGGGCATACTAGCCTGGCAGCGACCCAGGTGTATACTCACAATTCTTTGGAAAAGCTGAAATCAGTTTTTGATCAGGCTCATCCAAAGGCATAATGTTTAACCCTTAAAACAAAAAAGTATGAAAGCGCAAATGCATTCCATTCGGTTCGACGCAGATCAGAAGCTGATCGATTTTATTCAAAAAAAATTGGATAAGTTAGAGACATTTTATGACCGAATCATTGATGCTGAAGTCTTTTTGAGATTAGACAAAGATGAATCAGGAGAAAATAAGCTTTTGGAGATAAAATTGAATATTCCCGGCGAGCAATTGTTTGCTAAAGCAAGGCAAAAGTCGTTTGAGGCGGCGGCAGATGATGCCACGGAAGCACTGAGACGACAGATAAAGAAATACAAAGAAAAGCACGTAGTACTGAAGTAATTCAAAAGGGCTGAAAGGCCCTTTATTTATTCTTCTAACGCCCAGTCAACTTTACCTTTCATATCCTTTACTACAATACCTTCATCTTTTAGTTGAGCCCTAAGCTCGTCAACTTTGTCGTAATTTTTTGAATCCTTCGCAATCTTGTACTCTTCAAGAAGAATGTGAAGCAGCTGCTCTCCGTTGAGAGTGGGTTCTTGTTTTAAGCCTAGCACGTCTTCAGTGAACCCAAGCACAGTGCTCTTCATTCTTTCAAAAGTATCCTTACCAATGGACTCAAAAGATAGTTGACCAGCATGAAGAGCATTGACTTTTTTAAGTAGGTTAAATAGGTGCCCAATTGTCAGAGCAGTATTGAAGTCGTCATTCATTGCGTAGTAACAATTGTCACACATCTTCTCGATCTGAGACTTTTGCTTTTCATCAACTGAAACTGCTCTATCCGGATAGTCAAGCGCTTTTAACGTTCGGACTCCATTCACCATTTTGGTATATCCCTTGACAGCAGCATTTAGTGCCTCATTGGAGAAATCTAATGTGGATGCATAATGAGATTGCAACATGAAAAAACGAATGGTCATAGGGCTATATCCTCTTTCAAGAAGCTCATGATCACCTGAGATCAATTCATGCGGAAGGAATGAGTTTCCTAAAGATTTACTCATTTTAGTGCCGTTCACGGTGAGCATATTGGTATGAATCCAGTATCTAGCTGGATCTTTCTCACTTGATCCAGCGCACTGAGCAATTTCGCATTCGTGATGCGGAAATTTTAGGTCCATACCACCACCGTGTATGTCGAATTGATCGCCAAGATATTTTGTGCTCATAACGGAACATTCCAGGTGCCACCCCGGAAAACCTGTACTCCATTTAGTCTCCCAACGCATGATATGTTCAGGGGCAGCTTTTTTCCATAGAGCGAAATCAAGTGGATTTCGTTTGTCTGATTGGCCGTCGAGTTCTCTCGTTTGATTTTGAAGCTCATCTATCTTTCTGCCAGAAAGTTTACCGTAGTCATGAGACTCGTTATACTTAGAGATATTGAAATAAACCGAACCGTTTGATTCATATGCAAACCCGTTTGCCAGCAGTTTTTCGATCATCTCTAGTTGCTCAAGTAAATGTCCGGTTGCTGAAGGTTCTATGTCGGGAGGCAAAGCATTGAAAGTCGACATGACCTGATGAAAATCTGTTGTGTACTTCTGCACGATTTCCATCGGTTCGAGGTTGTCCAGTTTCGCCTTTTTAGAAATTCTATCAGTTCCATCATCCAACAAGTGACCGACATCTGTGATATTTCGAACATACCGAACTTTGTATCCTAGAAATCGCAGGTATCGGTTTATTACATCAAAGCTCACAAAGGTCCTTACATTTCCCAAGTGAACATCACTGTAAACAGTAGGCCCACAGACATACATGCCTACAAAAGGAGGATTCAGAGGTTCAAAAGGTTCTTTTTTTCGTGTGAGAGAGTTGGTAACTCTAAGTTTTCCGATCATTTTCAGTATCTCGATTAAGGAAAAGGCAACACAAAACTGCCCAAATGGGTTTTAAAAACTGTGTATTTGAATTGAAAATTATTTCCTATACTTTTGCACATATATTTTCGAACTTAATCAGGGAGGGGACACAAAGTCCCCTCTTTTGTTATGTTTTAGTTTATAAATGCCTGCTAAGATTAGATCCAAGGAAGAAGTAGTTTTCGACTATGTAAAAGAGATCATTTCAGATGATGCTGATTTATTCATTGTAGAAATACGCTCCGCAGGAGACCCTCGAAACATGCGACTTCAGGTGTATTTAGATGGCGATGACGGGTTGGGGATTGATAAATGCGCAAGTATCAGCAGGCAATTAGGATCAAGATTAGATGAGCACGACCTCTTCGAAGCGAAGTATACTCTCGAAGTGAGTTCGCCAGGTTTAGATATGCCGTTGAAAATGAGCCGTCAATATCACAAAAACATTGGCCGTGTTCTAAAATTTAAAACTAAAGGAGGGGGAAAGGTTAAGGGGGAATTGTTAGGAATTTCTGAGAAAGATGAGGTAAGAATCTTGTTGGATTCAGAGGAAGAAAAAGTATTCGATTTAAAGGAAATAGAAGAAGCAAAAGTTACCGTATCATTTAAATAACATGGACGCAAGTGTTTTAATAGAATCGTTTGCAGATTTTGCAAGAGGTAAGAATATAGATAGACCTACTATGATCAGGATCCTTGAAGATGTATTCAGGACAATGATCAGAAAAAAGTATGAAGTGGATGATAATTTTGACATTATCATTAATGCGGATTCGGGGGATTTAGAGATTTGGAGATTCAGGGAAATCGTGGATGATAACTCGGAAGATATCTGGGATCATGATAAGATTGCCCTTACCGATGCGCGAAAGATTGAGCCTGACTTTGAGATTGGAGAAGAAGTAGCGGAAGAAATTAAGCTGGAGCATTTTGGAAGAAGGGCTGTTATGACTGCACGTCAGACGCTTATTCAGAAGATAAAAGATCTTGAAAAGGATATTCTTTTTCAGAAGTATAAGGATTTAGTTGGAGAGATCATCACCGGAGAAGTCTATCAGATTCTTAGCAGAGAAGTACTATTGATTGATGGAGAAGGCAATGAGTTAAACATCCCTAAGTTTGAGCAGATCAATAAGGATAGATATCGAAAGGGGGATGCTACCAGAGCGATTGTTCACAGAGTAGAGATGCACAATGGTAATCCGAGAATCATTCTCTCAAGGACTTCTCCTGTATTCCTGGAGCGTTTATTTGAAAACGAAGTCCCTGAGGTTTACGATGGCTTGATCACGATTAAGAAGGTCGTCAGAGAGCCGGGAGAGAGGGCAAAAGTCGCAGTAGAGTCCTACGATGATCGTATCGATCCGGTTGGAGCTTGTGTCGGCATGAAGGGTTCTCGTATTCATTCAATAGTCAGGGAACTTCAGAATGAGAACATTGATGTGATCAATTTTACCGACAACCTTGAGTTGTACATTGCTAGAGCGCTAAGTCCGGCAAAGCTATTGAGCATGAAAATTGATCATGATAAAAAGCGTGTTTCCGTTTTCTTAAAGCCTGATCAAGTATCTTTGGCGATAGGTAAAGGGGGTCAAAATATCAAGTTGGCCAGCCGATTGGTAGAATATGAGATTGATGTCTTCCGTGAATTAGATGGGCTAGAGGAGGAAGATGTGGATTTGGATGAGTTTGCGGATGAAATTGAAGGCTGGGTAATTGATGAATTGAAGAGAATTGGACTGGACACGGCAAAAAGCGTACTCAAACTAGGACGCGATGACTTAATTCGTCGGATAGATCTTGAAGAGGAGACAGTAGATAATGTCTTGAATGTCCTCAATCAAGAATTTGAATAAAAGAGTAGTATTAAACTAGTGCATGTATAGACTTAGTCAAGTTGCAAGAAAACTAAATGTAGGACGTAATACCATCCTTGACTTTTTAGCTGAAAAAGGGTTCGAGGTAGATAAAAGTCCTAACTCCAAGATTTCCGAGGAGCAATATGCCTTGTTGTCAAAAGAATTTGCTGATTCAGCTCATGACAAAGAAGAGGCATCTGGTCTTACGATTGGAACAAAGCATGGAGATAATCTGGTAATTAAAGCAGATACACCAGTGTCCGTGAAAGATGAATCCGAGGAGCGTATCCTGATTACTGACAATGTAGTAGCACCCGATGCGGTGAAGAAGTCCGAAGCTGCTGAAAGTACCGATCAAGAAGATGCTTCAGCCGTAGAAGAAAAAGAAGAACAAATTATTTCTTCGCCGAAGCTTTCCGGGCCAAAGGTGCTTGGAAAAATTGACCTTGATTCAGCAGGTAAGAAGCCTAAAAAGGTGGAAGAAAAACCCGAAACGGAGCGGGCACCTGAGAAGGAAGAGACAAAAACTATAGAGGAGCAAGAGACGTCGCCAGTAATTGTAGAAGCCGAAGCCACAGAAAAAAAGGAACCTAAAGAAGAACCTATTAGCAAAGAGAATAAGCCTGACGAGAAGATAGAAGCAAAAGCGGATTCTCTCAAAGGATTAACAGTCCTCGGTAAAATTGAATTGCCTGCTGAATCTAAGAAAGCAAAGCCGGTTGCTTCTTCTGACGAGAATAAAGAACGTAAAAAGCGACCTAGAAAGAGAATCTCGTCTGCTCCTGCCGGCGGAGGCCAACGAGGAGGCCAACGAGGAGGTCAACAAGGCGGTAGGCGAGAGAATAGAGGAGGAAAAAGACAAGATAATCGTAAAACAGAAGAATTATCAGATAAGGAAATCCAAGATAAGATTAAGCAGACCTTAGCGAAGCTGAGTGGCAGCGGTGGGAAGGGAACTTCTCAAAATAGAGCTAAATACAGAAAGGACAAGCGATCAGCAAAAGCCGAACAGGAAGAAGAGCGGCTAATGCAAGAGCAGGAAGAGTCAAAAACACTGAAGGTTACAGAGTTTATCTCTGCTAGTGACTTGGCTTCATTGATGGAAGTTTCTGTGAATGATGTGATTTCCACTTGTATGGGACTTGGAATGTTCATCTCAATTAATCAACGTCTTGATGCTGAATCAATCACAGTTATTGCAGATGAATTTGGTTTTGATGTTCAGTTTTCTTCTGAGGACAATGACGTAGATGTAGAAGAAGTAGAAGATCAAGAAAATGAGCTTAAGGATAGAGCACCCATTGTTACCATAATGGGACATGTTGATCACGGTAAAACGTCATTACTGGATTATATCCGAGATGCGAAGGTGACTGAAGGTGAGGCTGGAGGGATTACCCAGCACATAGGTGCTTACGACGTGATGACTGAGACAGGTAAGCGCGTAGCATTCCTCGATACTCCTGGTCACGAGGCTTTTACTGCGATGAGGGCTCGGGGTGCAAAAATCACTGATATTGTGATTATTGTGGTTGCTGCGGATGATGCGGTTATGCCCCAAACAAAAGAGGCGATTAACCATGCGCAGGTTGCAGGTGTACCAATCGTAATCGCTATCAATAAAATAGACAGGCCTAACGCCAACCCTGAAAAAATCAAGGAGGAATTAGCCAACATGAATATCTTGGTTGAAGATTGGGGAGGTAAGTATCAGTGTCAGCATATCTCTGCGAAAACCGGTGAGGGTATCGACGATTTGTTAGAGAAAGTTCTTCTCGAGGCGGAGGTACTGGAGTTGAAAGCTAACCCTGACAAACCAGCAGTTGGTTCGGTAATCGAAGCTATGCTCGATAAAGGACGAGGGTATGTCACCACTTTGATGGTTCAAGGAGGGACCATGAAAATTGGAGATGTACTGTTGGCTGGGTCCTATTTTGGACGCGTCAAGGCAATGTTTGACCACAGGGGGAAGAAGCTAACCGAAGTTGGCCCGGCTACTCCTGTTCAAATGCTTGGTCTTGATGGCGCACCACAAGCAGGTGATAAGTTTAATGTGATGGAGAACGACCGCGAGGCGAGAGAAATTGCCACAAAACGTGAGCAGATTCAGCGTGAGCAATCCATGAGAACCAAGAAGCATATCACACTGGACGAAATTGGCCGAAGACTTGCCATTGGAAACTTCAAAGAGCTCAATGTTATTGTAAAAGGTGATGTGGACGGTTCCGTAGAGGCATTGTCAGATTCACTTTTGAAGCTGTCAACGGATGAAGTTGCGGTAAGTATTATTCACAAAGGTGTGGGACAGATTTCTGAATCTGATGTCTTGCTTGCTTCGGCTTCAGATGCGGTTATCGTTGGTTTCCAGGTGAGGCCTAGTGGGTCTGCCAAGAAGCTGGCAGAAAACGAAGAGATAGAGATTAGGCTGTACTCCATTATTTATGACGCAATTAATGAAATCAAAGATGCGATCGAAGGCATGTTGGCCCCCACAGTGGAAGAAGTCATCACCGGGAATATTGAAGTAAGAGAAGTATTCAAGATTTCTAAGGTAGGAACAGTTGCCGGTTGCTATGTCACAGATGGGTTTGTTAAGCGACAGAATAAAGTACGTTTGATCAGAGAGGGTATTGTGAAGTACGAAGGAAATATCAACCAGTTGAAACGTTTCAAAGAGGATGTTAATGAAGTGAAGAATGGGTATGAATGTGGTATTAGCATTAAAAACTACAATGACATCAAAGTAGGAGATGTAATTGAAGGCTTTGAAGAACGAGAAGTCAAAAGAACTTTGTAATGATATAGAAAGGCGCCATAGGCGCCTTTTTTGTTTACAACCGCTGATGTAAGAATTGTTACAGATGTATGAAACACCCTTAAGAACTTCTAGATTTAGCTTGATTTTTTAGAATGACAACATCCATTGCTAGCGCCCTAACCCTCATGGTGATTGGAATGATCACCGTATTTACCGTTCTTTTCTTGGTTTACCTCACAGGAAATCTTTTGATTCGATTTGTCAATCGGATATCCTCAGGAAATTCGGAGAATAATTTACCAGACCATCACATCTCAGGGGATAAAATTGCAGTAATTACGGCTGCAGTTGAGGGGATCACAAATGGAAAGGCTAGCATAACAACCATCCAAAAACAGTAACCATGGGAAAAGAAATTGGCCTAGGTCTCATTTATCGAGATATGTGGCAATCTAGTGGCAAATACATGCCACGTGTTGATCAGCTTGTGAAAATAGCAGAACCTATTATTGAGATGGGTTGCTTCAGAAGGGTAGAGACCAACGGAGGAGGTTTTGAGCAGATCAACTTGTTATACGGTGAAAATCCAAATATTTCTGTCCGAAAATGGACTCAACCCTTCAATGATGCAGGGATAGAAACGCATATGTTGGAGCGCGGATTGAATGGTATCAGAATGTATCCTGTCCCAAAGGATGTTCGAAGGCTGATGTTTAGACTCAAAAAGAAACAGGGAACAGATATCTCAAGGTCTTTTGATGGCCTCAATGATACAAGAAACTTAAAGTTATCCATAGAGTATGCCAAGGAGGGCGGCATGGTGGCTCAGGCTTGTCTGTGCATCACGTATTCTGAGTTACACACAGTTGAGTATTTTCTCAACATGACGGGTGAATTAATAGATATGGGTGCTGAGGAGATTTGTATTAAAGATATGGCAGGCATCGGTCGACCGGTTTCTATAGGTAAGATTGTAGAGGGAATTAAGTCTATGAAGTCGGATATCCCTGTAACTTATCATGGGCATTCGGGACCAGGGTTTTCAGTTGCCTCTAGTCTGGAGGCGGCAAGGGCAGGCGCAGACTTTGTGGATGTTGGTATGGAGCCTCTTTCGTACGGGACCGGCCATGCGGATCTGTTAACAATTCATGAGATGCTGCGAGATGCTGGTTTTAGTGTGCCGGATATAAATATGAAAGCGTACATGCAGGCACGATCGCTCACTCAGGAATTTATCGATGACTTTTTAGGACACTACATCAACCCTAAAAACCGCTTAATGAATGCCTTATTAATCGCGCCGGGTCTTCCAGGAGGTATGATGGGAAGTTTGATGGCAGATTTAGAAAATAATCTGAAAGGCCTAAATAATTGGATGATAAAAAATAATAAGCCAGAGGTGACACAAGATGAGCTCATGATTGCATTGTTTGATGAGGTGCAAGAAATCTGGCCGATGATGGGCTATCCACCACTCGTGACCCCTTACAGTCAATATGTGAAGAATGCAGCGTTGATTAATGTCATGCAAATGATGAAAGGGAAAGATCGATGGTCACTTCTTGATGACAATACTTGGTCAATGCTTCTCGGCATGTCTGGACGTTTACCAGGTGAATTATCTCGGGAATTGAAGGATCTGGCAGCTTCGCAGGACAGAGAGTTCTTTACAGGCGATCCTCAAGATCTGCAACCGGACGCGTTAGAGGATTTCAGATTGAGTATGAAAGAAAAGGGCTGGGACACAGGGGAAGATGATGAAGAGTTGTTCGAATATGCTATGCATCCAAGCCAATATGAGGATTATAAATCGGGTAAAGCGAAGGCAGCTTTTGAAAAAGACCTTGCAGAGAGACGGTCTCAAAAAGAAGCTGGCGATAAAAGTAGCATCGAGGCCGTAAACAACAACTCGATCAGCCTGCAGCCCAAGTCACTCAATGTTGAAGTGAACGGAGAGGTTTACAAGGTGAACGTAAGCTGGGATGGAGTTGAGAAGATGTCAAACAGGAAGAGCCTTACGGAGTCTTCAGCGAGCTCAAAGGCTGTAAGTGAAGGAACAAAAGAGATCATAGCTCCGCTAGAAGGGAAGATATTCCTTACGAAGGACTCTGGTGAGCGCGCAATAAAGGTCGGAGATCAGATCAATACGGGAGATGTAGTTTGCTACATTGAAGCCATGAAAGTAACAAATGCAGTCAAAAGTGATGTGACGGGGACAGTGGTAGAAGTTTTGATCAGCGAAGGGGATGAAGTGTTGGACGACGACGTATTGATAAGACTGGCTTAGGCTTGATGTGTATTTATCTATAAGGTTATGATGGATTTACTGGAAAAACTATATCAAATGACAGCAATTCAGCAGCTTTTTGAAAGCCCGGAAACGCTGTTGATGATTTTGATTGCATTCTTCCTACTGTATTTAGGGATTAAGAAACAGTATGAGCCCTTATTGTTAGTTCCGATTTCCTTCGGAATGCTGTTGGCAAATTTCCCCGGAGGTCAAATGGGAGTTGTCAAGGTAGATGAAACGTTGACACTTTATCAAATTGCTAGTCAATATGGCATTATGAACTTTGTCTACTATTCATTGATCAAAACAGGGTTTCTTCCTCCAATCATTTTTCTGGGAGTCGGAGCACTGACTGATTTTGGCCCCATGTTGCGGAACCTTCGGTTGGCCTTTTTTGGAGCCGCCGCTCAAATCGGAATCTTTACAGTACTTATCAGTGCAGTTGCGTTTGGGTTTACGCTGAAGGAAGCTTCAGCCCTCGGGATCATTGGTGGAGCAGACGGGCCAACGGCAATTTATACGACTATTAAACTAGCACCACATCTTTTGGGGCCAATAGCCATCGCAGCTTATTCCTACATGGCTCTGGTGCCCGTAATTATCCCTTTTGTTGTTCGCTTAACGACAACTAAGAAGGAGCTTCTGATCAACATGAAAGAACAGGACAAACTATTTCCGAGTACTTCACCGATCAAAGACCTTCAGACATTAAAGATTATTTTTCCAATAGCAGTAGGTACCGTTGTGTCGATATTGGTGCCTTCTTCTGTTCCCTTGCTGGGCATGCTACTTTTTGGAAATCTTGTAAAAGAAATAGGTGTGAGCACAGGACGCCTTTCAAAGGCGGCATCAGATACCATACTTAATGCTGCTACGATATTTTTAGGATTGGCTGTAGGAGCTACGATGACATCAAAGGCGTTCTTAAATGTTGAAACCATCATGATCATTGTAGGCGGATTTATCGCTTTTGCTATATCGATAGCAGGAGGAATCTTTGCAGTAAAGGGGTATAACTTATTTAGTAAAAAGAAAATAAACCCACTTATTGGTGCTACTGGATTAAGTGCGGTACCTATGGCCTCAAGGGTAGCTAACGACATAGCATTGAAACATGATTCAAATAATCATCTTTTACAATATGCAATGGCGTCTAATATTTCGGGAGTGATAGGTTCAGCCGTTGCAGCGGGAGTTTTGATCTCCTTCCTGGGGTAGTCTCTTGCTATTTATGATAAGTTGATTTGGTATGGCAAAGCATCTGGTAATTACAGGAGGTACTTCGGGAATTGGACAGGCTGCCGTCATTTCTTTTTTACGTGATGAGTGGGATGTTACCATACTGGCTCGGAATGTTGACAAAGTGAGCAAGTTAAAAGAGCGATTTAAGGATGCCAATATCCATGCTGTTTACTGTGATCTGTCTAGTTTAGAATCCGTGAAGCATGCGACTCAAGAGGTCTTGAAGTTGCAAAGGAGCATTGACGTTTTAATGAATAATGCGGGAGGCATATTTCAGCAAAAAAGTGAAACTGTTGATGGGCTCGAAATGACTTTTGAAGTCAATCACCTGAGTCATTTTCTTCTAACCACAGAGATGATGGATCGGCTGATCGTGGATCAGACGCGCGTTATCAATGTTAGCTCTGAAGCTCATCGCATGGGGGAAATTGATTTTGAAGACTTACAATTGGAGCGTACTAAGTATAGCGCTATGAAAGCATATGGTAATGGGAAACTTTGCAATATTTACTTTACTCAAGAACTGCATAGAAGGTTTGGAGATAAAGGAGTCACAGCTTTTGCCTGTCATCCTGGCGTAGTTAAGACTAATTTTGCAGGAGAAGTGAGCGGCTTTTTAAATGTGTTATTATCTGCTGCGAAGCCCTTTATGATTACTCCTCAAGAGGGAGCCCTCACACCATTATATCTGGCTACAAGTGATACTATTCTCAAGCACAGTGGTCGTTACTTTGAAAAACAAAAGCTTGCAAGCGTTGCACCGCAGGCTTTGGATCAGAAGGCTGCCGCAAAACTGTGGGAGATCAGCGAACAACTTGTAGCAGATTATCGGTGATTTCAGTGACAGAAGGACACGTTTGCTCAAGAAATAATTTTTGAGATTCACCTATCTGGATAGTGCACGTAAGCAGGCCTAGGTTACGAAAATTACGAGGAAGTATTACAGTTCTTGCTTCTCTAGTAGGTATCAATATTTTCAGTGGTCTGGCTAGCAACTGATGAGAAGGCACCATTCGGAAAATTTTTTCGAGACCGCGAAAAAATCGATTGGTGATTGCTAGTGACTTGAAACTAGCTTGGACGGGATTTCAGAAAGATTCCAATCGATCACTAAACCTTTGCCGACGCCCTTGGCGACTTGATCTCCATACAACAGCTGAACTAAGTAAAGAGCAGGGTCATAGGATTTTGCTCCTCCAGCCGAAGTAATGAGGTTTTGGTCGTGCACGAAACTTACGTTTTCATATACGGTCAATTCTGGAAACATGCTTCTATATCGGTCAATGTCAGACGGGAAAGTTGTTGATTCTTTTCCATTGATTAAACCTGCTTTAGCCAACACAAAGGCACCATCACATAACGACATGACAAATCGAGCATTCTTCCCGATTTCTCTCACGAAAGAGATTAGCTCAACATTTTCCAAATCGCTGGACATGCTATTTTCAGCGCTCGGAACTACAAGAATGTCAATTTCAGGAGCAGAATCATAGCTGTGATCAGGAATGAGATTCAGACCTTCAAAAGTTGTGATTGTGTCAATCTCAGGAGCGACAGTGAAAACGTCAATCCCTCCTTCTGTATGAAAGATAGTGTGCTGGAAAACATCATACGGCGCCATTAACTCGGAGTTATACACACCATCTACAATTAAGAAGCCGGCGGTCAGTTTTTCTCCAACCGCTACAGGCTCAATTTCAATAGTATTGCTTTTGGGGCTTTCTTGATTACATGAGAAAAGAACTAAACAGATTACTATTATTACAAGCCTCATGTCTTTGTTAGTTACGAGCAGAAATTAAAGAGTAAAAGCTGCTTTTACTTTCTCCACAAAATCGAGTTTTTCCCATGTAAAGAGTTCGACATCCATCGATTTAATCTCTCCTTCACCATTTTTGAACTCCTTGGTGACCGTTTCATTCTGCCTACCCATGTGCCCATATGCTGCCGCTTCTTGATACATTGGGGTTCTTAACTGTAGTCTAGTCTCGATGCCGTATGGTGTCATGTCAAAGAGGTCACTCACCTTCTTCGCGATCTTTCCATCGGAAAGATCAACTTTAGCAGTTCCATAGGTATCAATGAAGATACCCATGGGCTCAACTACTCCAATGGCATAAGATACTTGTACCAGTACTTCATCGCATAAACCTGCTGCTACAAGGTTTTTTGCGATATGGCGGGTAGCATAAGCAGCAGACCTATCTACTTTCGACGGATCTTTTCCAGAGAATGCTCCTCCTCCATGTGCCCCTTTACCGCCGTACGTATCTACTATAATTTTTCTCCCTGTCAAGCCGGCATCTCCGTGAGGACCACCGATCACGAATTTTCCTGTTGGGTTTATATGATAAGTGATATCAGGTGTGAAGAGTTTTTGAAGATGCTCAGGAAGCTGAGCCCGCACCCTTGGAATTAGAACCTTAACAATATCTTCCTTGATTTTCGCAAGCATCTTGCCTTCTTCGTCAAAATCGTCGTGCTGGGTAGAGACCACTATTGCATCGATTCTTTGAGGTTGGTTATCGTCTGAATATTCTATTGTTACCTGTGCTTTTGCATCAGGTCGCAAATACTTAATCTCTTGGTTTTCCCTTCTAACAGCGGCTAGCTCAAGCAAGATTCTATGGCTCAAATCGAGCGCTAACGGCATGTAATTATCTGTTTCATTTGTTGCATAGCCAAACATCATTCCCTGATCACCTGCTCCTTGTAGCTTGGGATCTTGCTTGTCTACACCCTGATTTATATCAGGCGACTGCTCGTGAATTGCTGAGAGTACCCCGCAAGAGTTTGCTTCGAACATATATTCTGACTTGTTGTAGCCAATTTTCTTGATTACTTCCCTGGCAAGCTGCTGAACATCCAAGTAGGTTTTGGATTTTACTTCTCCCGCTAATATTACTTGCCCCGTGGTTACAAGAGTTTCACATGCAACTTTCGAGGCAGGGTCGAAAGCAATGAAGTGGTCAACAAGTGAGTCTGATATTTGATCGGCTATTTTATCAGGGTGGCCTTCAGATACCGACTCTGAAGTGAATAGGTAAGACATAGTAAAAATTATGAGAATGCAAAGCTATGAAAAATGCTGTATTAGGATGCGCTTCCGATAGCGAAGATTGCAGGAGTTTTACTCAGCACAGCTTTGAGACCTTTCCATTCTTTGACTGGTAGACTTTTCGTCCACTCATTTTCTCCTGTAAGATCCTTTCCTACATACAAATAAGTATCCTCTTTTAATGTCAGGAGCAAGGTCTTCAACAGGTCATTGTTTCGATATGGAGTTTCCATAAAAATCTGGGTATAGCCAGACTTTTTAGCCGTTTGCTCAAATTCTTTGATACTTACGGTTCTTTCCTTTTTATCTATAGGTAGATATCCATGAAAAGTAAACTGCTGTCCATTAAAACCACTAGAGATAAGTCCCAAAATTATAGAAGTAGGTCCCGGCAAGGTGACAACCTCGATTCCTAGTTTGTGAGCAAAACTAACCACAACTCTACCTGGGTCTGCGATTCCAGGAAGACCGGCTTCTGATTGCACACCTAGGTCAGCACCATCAAGGACGGGCTGGAAAATTGCAGGTAACCTAGAGGCATCAAATCGCTTATCCATAACTTCGAAAATCAAAGTAGAAATGTCCAAACCGAGCTGTAAGGAACTTAAAAACCTTCGACTTGTTCGAACATTTTCAACGAGGTAGTATGCTATTTTTTTGACAGTGGATTTGACTGAATCGCTAATGAATTCGGCTCCCTGTTCGGTAGATAAATAATTGGGTATTAGATATATTTTTCCGGGCTTACTCATTTGAATTACCTACAAATGATTGTAAAACATTAAGCATCGCAGCAGGCTGTTCTGCATGTACCCAGTGTCCTGCATTTTCTATTGTTTTGACTATTGCTTTTGGGAATAATGCTGCTATTTCTTTTTCGTCTGATTCAAGAATATAGTCTGACTTTGCCCCACGAATGAAAAGTGTTGGACCAGAGTAATTGTTCTTCGAATCAATTCTTTGGCCCACCAATTCAATATTTTTTTCGATTACGGGAAGGTTGTGTTTCCAGGAGAATCCCCCATCTGCGGTTCTTTGAAGGTTCTTAAGTAGGAAAAGCTGAACTCCTGGATTTTTTATGACAGTAGAAATTCGAGCTGCAGCCTCATTTCTTGACCTGAGCGTATGAGGTTGCACAGCATGAAACCCTGCAATCACATCTTGATGGTGTGGAGGGTAGTGTCGCGGAGCAATGTCAACCACGCAAAGGGAGGCGATTACGTTCGGATGTGTCAGCGTAAAAAGCATGGCTGCTTTTCCTCCCATTGAATGACCAATTAGATTAATTCTGTCCAGGTGTTGATCCTCTAGAAATTCCTGTAGATCTTCGGACATTGCTTCATAATTAAAAGTCTCATCATGAGGAGAGTGCCCATGATTTCTTTGGTCGACCAGGTATACTGTATGCTCCTCTGATAATCTCTTGCCAATCGTTATCCAATTGTCTAGAGAGCCGAACAAACCATGTAGAACAACGATAGGAATCCCTTCATTTTCGTTAACAAGTTTTTTGAAATTCAGTTTCAAAGTAGTTCTCTCAGATATAGTTGAATAGTATTTTCCAAGCCAAAATAAACTGCATCACAAATCAAAGCATGGCCTATTGAAACTTCGTCTAAAGTTGAAAGTGAATCCTTTAAGTAGGCTAGATTTTTAAGGTTTAAGTCATGACCAGCGTTGACTCCAAGTCCAAGAATCTCAGCTTCTTTAGCAGCTTCAATATAATTTTTGACAGCAATTTCTTTACCATGGCTGTAATATGTAGCGTAAGGTTCAGTGTATAACTCTATTCTGTCCGCTCCAGATTTTGCAGCACCCTCTACCGCTTTGGGGTCGGGGTCCACAAAAACAGATACGCGTGTATTCCTGGACTTTATTTCTTGAATCACTTCTGATAACAGACAATAATTCGTTATAGTATCCCATCCAGCATTTGAAGTTATGGCATTCGGTGCGTCGGGTACAAGCGTAGCTTGCGCGGGAGAGGTCTCAAGTACCATTTGAATGTATCGTTCATCCGGATAACCCTCGATGTTAAACTCTGTTGTTACGACTTTTGAAAGAGCATACACATCTTCCTTTGTAATATGCCTTTCATCTGGTCTCGGATGAACTGTGATACCTTCTGCTCCAAACCTTTCGCAATCTTTAGCCGTTTGAACCACGTCTGGGTTATTGCCGCCTCTAGCATTTCGTAGAGTTGCAATTTTGTTGATGTTTACGCTAAGTTTGGTCATTCAAAAGTGATTATGTTCAATAATCGTATTCATGTAAAAATAGTTTATTAATGAGCCTAAAGAGTACCGTAGAGCAAGAAATCAAAAAAGCCATGCTAGCAAAAGACAAGGTCAGGTTGACTGCGTTACGCTCCATAAAATCTATGATCCTTCTGGCTGAAACAGAGAAAGGTGCAGGCGATGGCATTAGCGAAGATGCTGAGATGAAGTTGCTCACTAAAGCCGCTAAGCAGAGGCGTGATAGTTTGGAAGTATACCGGGAGCAGGGGAGAGAGGATTTGGCGGAAGTGGAAGCCAGCGAGTTGGCAATAATCGAAGAGTTTTTGCCTAAACAGCTATCGGCAGAGGAAGTACAGGAGGAGATAAATGCAATCATTTCTAATATTGGGGCGTCAGGGATGCAAGACATGGGAAAAGTTATGGGTGTTGCTACTAAGCAGCTGGCAGGTAGAGCCGATGGAAAAGCAATATCTCAGGCGGTGAAAACAATACTTTCTTCTTAGTGGAAACAATTGATATTATTCTTCTGGTCTTGCTTGCCATAGGGGCTATCAAGGGGTACATGAAAGGGCTGGTGGTAGAAGTTTTTTCTTTGGTGGCATTTTTTATCGGCCTATTCTTTGCAGTCGAGTTCACTACACCGGTAGCTCTTGAGTTTTTCGAGGATAACCCGTGGTTTAATGTGATTTCTATTGCTGTTTTTCTTGCAATTTTTCTTGTCATCATTATCGTTATAAACTTGGTCGCCAAAGTAATTAAGAAAGTCCTTAACATGACTTTTTTTGGATTATTCGATAGTGTGCTTGGGGCTATTTTGGGAGTAGTTAAATGGTCCTTGATCTTAAGTGTGGTGCTCTGGTTATTCAGCTCTGTGGGGGTGACGCTTCCGAGTTCATACGTAGATGATTCTTTTTTATTTCCCTTAATCGCTGTGGTCGGCCCTACGCTTTTTGAATGGGCAGGGGAGTTACTTCCTTTCTTTAAGGATATTTTTGATTCCATGGATAAGTTTGATCGAAAAGGAAGATTAGCTTAGATCTTTTTGGCCTTTTAATCGTTATATTGAGTAAAAGGAATTCTTCAAAATGATTGCAAAAGACCTCATCAATTACATGATCCCCCCTCTGAAGCCATCAGATGCGCTATCAAAAGCGCGTGAATGGATGGAAGAGTTAAGGGTTACCGAATTGCCTGTTGCAGATCAAGGCAATTTCGTAGGAATGGTGAGCGAAGAAGAAATTATTGATGCTGATAAGGCAGTTATTACAGTAGAAGAATTAGGAGTGATTTCATCTGAAGCTCAGGTTGCTTTTGATCAGCATTATTACGAAATGCTAAAAAAGGCCTATACACTGGGAGTCAGAATGATAGCTGTTATTGATGATAAAGGGCAATATACAGGTGTAGTATCAGTAGAAGATGTGGTGGAAGCATTTGCAAGTTCTTCTTCTGTCCAAAACCCTGGAGCAATACTGGTGCTGTCTATGGAGGTGCGTGATTATTCTTTGTCAGAGATTTCGAAGATTATCGAAAATAACGAGGCATCTGTTCTAAGCAGTCATATGCTTCCCCATCCACAAGAGTCAGGGAAGATTCAACTGACTATAAAGACCAATAAGGAGGACATTACCCACATTGCTAACAACTTGGAGGCAAGAGGATATCGGGTTTCAGGCTCTTTTAGCCACAAAGACGAAAAAGAAGACGATCAGGAGCGATTTGAAAGTTTGATGCGGTTCTTAAGCACTTGATTTTGAAAAGCATCGCAATTCATGGTAGGAGTTTGAATGCTGATACTATTCCTTACTACACCAGTATCATAAAGTATTTACAGGAAAAAGGAATAGATGTCTCCCTGTCCGAAGGATTTAGAGAGAGAAATAGCGATAGACTACCTACTGATGATTTTAAGACTTTCCAAACTATAAACGAAGATTACCAACCACAGGCCCTTTTCAGTTTAGGAGGTGACGGTACCATACTAGATGCGTTGACTTTAATCGGTAAGTATGAAACACCTATACTAGGTATCAATATGGGTCGTCTGGGTTTTCTGGCCACTATAGGGCTTGATCAAATACTGAAAGCCCTTGATCAATTCTTTGACCACAAATTTTGGTATGACACACGATCAATGGTTTGCCTGCAAACCGAGGATGCAATTGTTTTCGGCGAGAGCAAATTTGCGCTGAATGAGCTGGCTATGATACGAAAAGAGACCTCTTCTATGCTCGTTATTCATGCCTATTTGAATGGTAACTACCTCACGACCTATTGGGCAGACGGCGTTATGGTATCTACACCTACAGGCTCCACTGGTTATTCCCTTTCATGTGGGGGACCCATACTTATGCCACAGACAAATAATTTTATCATTACCCCCGTAAGCCCCCATAACCTGAACCTCCGCCCATTGATAGTTGCAGATTCAAGTGAGATCACTTTTGAAATTGATGCTAAAGAGGCGGGTTTTTTGGTTTCGATGGATTCTCGATCTGAGTCATTTGATAACCCTTCTAAATTGATGATAAGAAAAGCGCCATTTAAAGCAAATCTTATTAGAATACAAGGAGACAATTTCATAGAGACCTTACGAAATAAGCTTTCCTGGGGCCTGGATACCCGCAATTGACCGAAAATTTGCCACCTTTGGTCGGAATTTTGTATTTACCTATGATCTAATTAGATAACTTCGGTTTTTATTTCAGTTACTTTGACTCCATGAGGTCTAAGTTTTTCGCCATATTATCCTTAGTCGTAGCATTGTTATTTTTTGCAGATCCTGCAGTGGGGCAGCGTAATCCTTACAAGAAAAGAAAAGGTGGAGGTAAAAATGTTTCGAGTTACAAGAGGTCATCCGCTGGAGGTAAGTTCCGTCCATATGAGTACTTGAGGTATGGGATTAACGCATTAAACTATTTTGGTGATTTAGCTCCGATTTCTACCAGAGGGGTCACAGATGTTTCATTTACGAGACCTGGAACAGGGATAACGTACGGAGCTCGTTTTAATCCAAGCTTTGCAATAGCCATGAATTACAATTATGGCAGAATTAAAGGAGCGGATTTTTCTACTGCCAATAGGTCCGAAGTGGCGGCAAGCGAATATAGCCGGTTTACAAGAAATCTTAGTTTCCGAAATAATATTCATGAATTCAACATAGGGGGACAATTTTACATTATTCCAGAGGTGAACTCAGTAACCTACAGTCAGCCCATTAACGGGTATATTTTTGTCGGAGTCGGATGTTTTTTGCATGATCCCCAAGGTCAGATACCTGAATACGATTACCAAACATATGGTCCTAGCGCAGCCGAAGAAGGAGCTCCAAGGCTTGATCAAGATCCTAATTTTGCTCAAGCTCTTTCAGATAGAGGATTAGCACCTGGAGATTGGGTAAAATTGCGAACTCTGAACACAGAAGGTCAGGGAAGAGAGGGAAGGCAAGGTGTGTATAAGCCTTTCCAGTGGCAAATCCCAATTAATGCCGGTGTGGAGCTACATATCCCACGAACATATTTTCAGATAGGAGTTGAGTTTGGGTTCAGGTATTTATTCACCGATTACCTAGATGATGTCAGTACAACTTATGTTGGCTTAGATACTTTTGAGGATCCAATAGCCAGGATCATGTCTGATAGAGGTTCCGAACCAACATTTGAGGGGTTTGAAAGACAGTTGCTGGCAGATGCCGCAGGGTATCCATTGAGGATTGTGCAAAATAATTTTGGTGATGAAACGTATTATATATCCGGGGATGTGGGGAGCGGTATCGAAAACTCTATTCGGGGAAATCCTGATCGGAATGATTTTTATTTTCTTACTCAGCTAAACATTAAGTTTATATTACCACCTAATGGGATATTCAAAAGATCGAGGAAAGCTGAAGCAAAGGCCAGATAGAAAGATAATTGCTCAAAAGAACCTCTTTGTTCTGCTTCTCTTCTTCGTTATTTCCCCGGTTTTTGGACAGTTTTTGGAGTTTGGCGGTGGGTTAGGAGCACTAAATTACTCAGGAGATTTAATAAGAGGATATAGGGTTCAAAATATATCGGCAGCGTCCACGGTTCATCACCGCATGAATTTCAATAATGAAATAAGCGTGAAATGGAGCGGTGTTTTTGGTAATATTCAAAGTGAAGAAATACCAATTGACGCTTTTGCTCAACGGCGCGGTTACAATTATTCAATATGGATTGGCGAGGTATCATCCGTGATTGAATATCATTTTCTAGACTATAAGCATGAGCGTAGTCGTATCAAATGGTCTCCGTATGCATTTGGAGGCGTCGGGTTTTCACGAATACTCAAGGCAGAGGGTAAAAGAGAGGATTTTAATAGAAATCAGGCAATCATACCTTTTGGGGTGGGGTTCAAGCAATTACTTGGGAAACGATTTTCCATAGATACAGAAGTAGGATTTCGTAGAACGTTCTTTGATTGGTTAGATAATACTTCTGAAGCGGATCTTTCAATCAAAGATTTTCAGTATGGAAATCCTAATGATGATGATTGGTATTCATTTATAGGAGTTACCCTCTCATTTATACTCTATGAAATTCCTTGTCCCTTTCCCTATACTCCTAATAAATACATGCTTCGAGCCAAATTTCGTTAAAAGCTGAGCATGACTATTTTCCTTAATAAAAAAAGTACATTTTTGTACCCTTTTTGAGACTAGGAGCAGAGATGATCCCAAGAAATTCCCATAGTAATATTCCGAGGCACATCGCCGTTATCATGGATGGTAATGGACGTTGGGCTAAAAAACAGGGAGCTGCCAGGATATTTGGGCACCAAAATGCGATCACAGCAGTGAGAGAAACTACAGAGTACTGTGCTGAGAATGGGGTTGACTTTTTGACGTTGTATGCCTTTTCGACAGAAAATTGGGGAAGACCAAAATATGAGGTTGATGGCCTAATGGCGCTATTAGTGAAAACATTGGACAAAGAGCTTCCGACCCTACAAAAAAATCATGTAAAACTGCGTACTATTGGGGATACAAGAAAATTGCCTGGCGAGACACAACGAAAGCTGGCGTCAGTAAAGGAAGCTACTTCAGGAAACACAGGTTTAAATTTGGTTCTTGCACTTAATTATAGTGGTAGATCCGAAATAGTGGATACAGTTAAGGCAATAACTGAAAAAGTAAAGAACGGTGAATTAAACCCTGAGGAGGTAGATGATTATTTGATTTCAGAATCACTTTCTACAGCAGGCATACCCGATCCGGAATTATTAATTCGCACAAGTGGAGAAATGCGAATTAGTAATTTTCTACTCTGGCAGCTTGCCTACACAGAGCTGTACTTTACAGAGGTCTTATGGCCAGATTTTAGAAAAAAAAATATGATAGAAGCTGTTGAAGCCTTTCAATTAAGAGAAAGAAGGTTTGGTAAAACGAGTGAACAAGTAGCCACAAGATGAGAACTCTGATCTTTTTCGCTTTTACTCTATTGTTGTCGGAGATTTCCTTCGGTCAATTGGTTTATGGTCAAAAACGTAAAACCGCAGATCCTGGTATCTCCGTAAATTACTCAAGTCCTAAGGAGTATACCATAGCAGATATTGAGGTAGAAGGGATTCAGTTTTTGGATAATAATGCGCTGATTTCTTTATCAGGATTAAAGGTTGGGGATAAAATCAAGATTCCGGGGGATGAAATTTCTCAGGCAATCAAAAAGATTTGGAAACAAGGCATTATTGGGAATATTTCCATTGAAGCGGTCAAGGTGGAAGGAAGTCAGATTTGGTTGAAGATCTTTTTAACAGAGAGGCCACGATTATCACAGTACATTTTTTCTGGGATTACAAAAAGTTTTGAGGCTGAGCTTGAGGACAAGATTGACCTTGTTAGGGGTAAAATCCTAACAGATGTAGTAAAGAAAAATGCCGAACTGGCTGTAAAAAAGTTCATGGAAAGTAAGGGATATCTTAACACTGAGGTTAACATCGTTCAGCAACAAGATACAGTAATCAGAAACAGCGCGCTTTTGCTAATCAATGTAGAAAAAGGCAAGAAAGTAAAAATCCATGATGTAACGTTCTATGGGAATACGGCATTTCCTGATTCCAAGCTTAGGTCAAAATTTAAGAAAACAGGCGAGGTACCACGAATCAACTTACCGTCTCATTTACTTGCACAGTCCTTGCGGCTGTTAAACCCCATTAATTTAGGCCATTTCCTTACGCATAAGGATTCAGCTGATTTATCTGAACTAAAGGACCGAATCGCCAGCTATGCTAAAATAAATGTTTTCAAGCCAGCAAAGTATGTCCCTGAAGAGTATAAAAATGATAAGCAATTATTGATTGATTTCTATAATTCGAAAGGTTACCGAGATGCTGAAATAACCTTTGATACCTTGTATGCCCAGAATGCGAAATATATGCAAGTAGATGTGCACGTAGACGAAGGCAACAGGTACTACTTTAGGGATATATCCTGGATTGGTAATTTTCTATATGATGACGAAGTGCTTAAGGGAATTCTCGGTGTCAAAAAAGGGGATACCTACAACCTTGAGTTGATTAATAAGAAGTTGACATACGATCCGGCAGGTATTGATATCAGTTCACTTTATATGGACGATGGTTATCTCTTTTTTAATATTTCACCTATAGAAGTAGGTATCGAGGGTGATTCAATCGATATCGAAATGCGAATTAGAGAAGGATCTCAGGCAACAATCAACAAGGTATCTATAACAGGGAATGATAAAACCAGTGACAAGGTTGTACTAAGGGAACTCAGGACAATTCCGGGTCAAAAATTTAGCAGGTCAGAGATGATCAGGACGCAGCGAGAGCTTTCACAATTAGGGTATTTCAACCCACAAACTATCGAGCCTAACCTTCAACCAAATATGGCGTCCGAAACGGTGGACATTGAATGGATGCTGGAAGAGCAGCCGTCGGATCAAATACAGTTGTCAGGTGGATGGGGAGGTTTTGCAGGTTTTGTAGGTACTTTAGGAGTAACTTTTAATAACTTCTCATTAAAAAAAGCGGTTGGTTTGGAGCAATTTCCTCCTACCGGGGATGGTCAAAGGTTGAGCATTAGTTTGCAAGCTAATGGTGTTCGATTCCAAAGTTATTCAGCAAGCTTTACTGAACCTTGGTTGGGAGGAAGAAGGCCAAATAACTTTTCTGTCAGTTATAATCAATCGGTCATCAGAAATGCCAGCTTCAATAATGAAGTCTTTGGATCTTTGAATATTCAAGGCGTCACTTTGGCGCTAGGTCGAAGGTTGCAATGGCCGGATGACTTCTTTATTCTGAGAAACTCCATTGCCTATCAGAAATATGATATTTTTGAGTTTAACAGGGGATTAGGTTTTGATACAGGGGTCGCAAACAGCTTCACTTTTAACACGACCCTTTCCAGAAACTCTATAGATCAGCCGATGTTTCCAAGGAGAGGTTCTGATATAACGTTAACAGTAGCATTAACCCCTCCTTACAGTCTCTTTAACAGCCTTGATTATGAGAATGACCCCAAGGAAGAGCTATTTAAGTGGATTGAATACAATAAATGGAACTTTGATGCAAAATATTACTTACCACTAGGTGAGAAATTGGTATTAGCACCTAGAGTTCATTTTGGCTTTATTAACACGTATTCACAGAGAGCAACACCAGGTCCATTTGAACGGTTTGTTCTTGGAGGCGCGGGTCTTACAGGTCAAAATATTGTGCTTGGTACCGATGTCGTTGGACTTAGGGGTTATCCTGACCCTCAGAACTTAGCAACAACGGCAACTTCTGTAACACCTTATGATGATGAGAACGATATCCTTGGAGGTACTATTTTTACCAAGTATGTAATGGAACTAAGGTTTCCCGTCACGCAGTCACCCTCTGCGACCATTTACATTCAAGCATTTGGGGAAGCGGGTAACAACTGGAATGATTTTGCGGACTTTAACCCGTATGATGTGCGAAGGTCAGCAGGTCTTGGGGCAAGAATTTTTATGCCTGCGTTTGGACTACTTGGCCTTGATTGGGCATATGGGTTTGATCCTATTATTGGAGGCAATACTGCAGCTGGTCCACAGTTTCACTTTAGTATCGGGAATCAAATCAGATAATTATGGCACGAATCTGGCTTGTTATAGTCCTAAAGTTATGGATCATACCGACTACATTTGCGCAGAAATTTGGTTATGTAGATATGAGTTATCTTCTGGGGCAGGTACCGGAGTATGCTGAAGCACAGGCAGAGATTGACAAATTAGCTAAGAGCTGGGAAGCTGAAATACAAGATCTTTACAAGGAGGTTGAGCAAATGGAGGCTGATTTGAATGCTGAGGAGATTTTGTTGACTGTCGCTATGAAGAACGATCGGAGGACAGAAATTGATCAGAAAATGGAGGACTTGAAAGACTATCAAAAGAAGATATTCGGTTTTGAAGGACTGTATTTTCTAAAAAAGAAAGAACTGATAAAACCGGCACAGGACCTTGTTTACGAAGCAACTGAGAGGGTAGCGAAGAATAACAGACTTGCTATTGTCTTCGATAAATCGGGGGACTTAGTAATGATATATACGGACCCTATCCATGATTACACAGATTTGGTATTAGAAGAATTGGGAATTTTACAAGATCAAACATCGAATTAATTAAAGCTTATGAAAATTAAATTATTCATTTCCGTTTTTGCGATTTGTGCAGTAAGTATGGCACAAGCGCAATTGAAAGTCGGATATACAAATGCGGAATATTTGCTAGGTCTGTTGCCTGAAGCAAAGCAGATTGAAGCAGATCTGACGGCGTACGAAAAGCAACTGCAAAATCAACTTCAGGCTAAGTATGCGGATCTACAGCAGAAAATTGCTGATTACCAAGCTAATGAAGCCAGCTACAATGATCTTATCAAGACAGATAAGCAGAATGAAATAACAGCATTGCAGCAGTCTCTTCAAGAGTTTCAGGTCAATGCAGAGCAATCAATGATCAAAAAAAGAAATGATCTTTTGGAGCCTGCTGTGGAAAAGATCGGGAACGCTATCAAAGAGGTGGCTGAGGAAAATAATTACACGCATGTTTTTAGTGCAGGTTCTCCCGGATTTGATGTATTGCTATATGCTCGGGAGGAAGATGACATTTCAGATTTAGTGTTGACGAAACTTGGAGTCACACCTCCTTCTTCGGGGAACTAGGGAAAAGATTATTGTGGATAACGAGCCCTTTCAGAAATGAAAGGGTTTTTTCATAGGAGGTACTGCATAATTAACCCAAGCGCTAATCCACTTAAGATTATTAAGGGGGTAGGAATCTTCGAAAAGAACATAAGAATTGCTGTCCCGAACATGAAAATGTAATTGACAAGGTTAACTTCAATGGGTTCAATTAAGTAAAATGTTGCAGCTATTACCATTCCAGAACTTACAGCGGTGATGCCCTCCAGTGAGGCTTTAATTACCCTGTATTTTTTTAATTCCTCCCAGAACCTTGCAACAAAGAATATTAGGAATGTACCAGGGAGAAAAATTCCGGCGGCTGCTAAAAGGGCACCTAGTATCTCTCCCCCCGTACCCCATTCTCTCATAATCAAAGCTCCAAGGTAAGCTGCAAAAGAAAAAGTAGGCCCGGGGATCGCTTGAACAAGCGCATAACCAGAGATAAATTCTTCTGATGTTAGGTATTCCTTAAATTCTACAAACTCAGTGAAAAGTAAGGGCACAAGTACTTGCCCGCCTCCAAAAATCAGGGAACCGTTTCGGTAGAAGTTTTCAAAAGTATTAATTGGTAAGGACTGAAATGCAGCACCTATGATAGCTGCCACGATAAGAACAGACCCCCAAAGAAAGAAATTTTCCCATCTAAACCGAAAACCCTCTTTCTCAACTTTTGATTGTTTTTTGTATTTCGTTGCAGTGACCACCCCTCCTAAAATTAGAAGAACAGGAAACGCATAGGGAGACCTTAGGTAAAAGGAGGCGATTGCGGAGATGAGCATTAGAAAATAACCGTCTTTAGTGGAAACTACACTGCTAGCTATGCGATAAGCTGAGTACGCTACTATTCCTACAGCCATCGGCTGAATAAATCGCAAAAACTCCAATGATACGTTCATGTCGTTGAGAAGGTTGACAGTTAATGCAGCTGTTGTCATGATAGTAACAGCCGGTAATGCCCAGATTAACAGGGTTAAATATGCCAGACGGGGGCCTCCAATCTTGAAGCCCAAAGAGGTAAGAGTTTGCGTAGAAGTTGGACCAGGAAGAATTTGACAGAGTGCAAAGAGTTCAATTAGATCGCTTTCGGATAAATAGCCTCTCTTTTTCACCATCATGTCCATAAACATTGCCAGGTGTGCTTGTGGACCGCCAAATGAGGTGACGGAAAGGATCAGAACATCCCGTAGAAAAATGATGTATCGGACCCTCCTGAAGGTCATTTAGCCTTTGAGTCCAAGCTCTTTTAGTCGCTCATCTAGAAACTCTCCTGCAGTGATGTCTTCAAAGAGCTTGGGCTGATCTTTACTCACACAATTAGGTAAGGAGGTCAGGTCCATAGAGGATTTAGGATGCATGAAAAAGGGAATTGAAAACCTCGAAGTTCCCATCTTTTCTCTAGGAGGGTTTACCACTCTATGAATAGTAGACTTGAGTTTGTTATTGGTAAGTCTTGATAACATATCTCCTACATTTACCACCAATTGATCGGGAAGTGCGGTGATTGGTATCCACTCACCGTCTCTTCTCAAGACTTGAAGGCCATCTGAACTAGCCCCCATTAATAACGTAATGAGGTTTATGTCTCCGTGTTCTGCAGCCCTTACTGCATCCCTCGGAATACCATCAGGATCTATGATTGGGAAATAGTGAATAGCTCTAAGGATACTGTTTCCTTGACCTGCTTTATCTTCAAAGTAATCCTCGGGTAAGTCTAAATAGAGGGCAATTGCTTTAAGCATAGAGAGACCGGTTCTTTCCAACGTCTCAAATGCCTCCTGAGCATATTCTTGAAATTCCTTATTTTCTGCTGGCCAAATATTGGAGGGATAATCAGCCAATTTATTTTTGTCGGGCTGACCTACATGATAAAACTCCTTTAAATCACCGGTATTTCGACCTTTTGCCTTTTCTTTTCCTTTACTGACATAACCCCTTTGTCCAAATAATTGGGGGTCTTCATATCCCTTTTTTATATCATCCGGTAGCGCAAAAAAGGATTGGACAGATTTATACAGTTTCTGTGTTAAATCATCTGATAAACCATGATTCTTTATAGCAACAAAGCCTATGTTGGTGTAAGCCTCCCCTAATTTCTTTACAAATGCTGCTTTTTGGTGTGGCTCACCTTTTGTAAAATCATCAAGATCTAATGAAGGGACCTCATCAAATAGAATTTCGCTCATGCTTACTTATTTTGCTGAAAGAGTTGTCAAAAGTAGTGATTAATGAAATATTCGGTGAAGTACTTTTAGCGATTTGATTTCTATCATATTACCAAGGTGATGGTTAAAGTAGGAAAGAATAGCCTCCAGACATGCTTTTCTACTCGAGCCAGATATCAGAGAAGTTTGGAGAGTATTCAGGTCATCAAATGAGTAGGAAATCAGAAGTTCCAGATAGTCTTTTTCTGAATTTGATAGCTGTACAAGCTCAATTTGTTCAGGATCCATTAGGTCTAACCCTAAGAAAACACTGTACTCAATCAGGAACAGTAGGTGAAAATCCTCAATATTTTTTTCTAATGCATCCAGAATTAATACCGAATCCCTCAGAAACTGATACAGCTGGTTATTTTCATGATGCTCGTGGGTAAGTGTCTTACCGAGTACTTCGGTAACAAATAACGCAAGAGTGCTTTTGATAATGTTTTGAGAGATAACTGGCGTTGCTTGAGAAATTTTTGCATCGCTTAATCGAAGCAGTTCTCTGTTCTCGTAATAGTACAGCTGAATTTCAAGAAGGGTTAAGGGTTGAAAAAGTCCAATACTGCGCTTTGCTTTTTTACTTCTAATGCCGTTAACTATGAATGATTTCAGGCCAAACTTTTGAGTGTAGATCTTTACAATAATGGATGTCTCCTTGTACTTGATGTAGTTAAGAACAATACCCTGAGTCTCTGCAATCATGGCTCAACCAGCAGTTTGCCCACGAATGTTTCGGTCCCTTCCGAATTGCTGCTAAAGAACAGATAAATTCCTGGACTTACTATTCGGCCATATCTATCTAATAAATCCCAGGATGACATACTACCGAAGCCTTCGATTTCGGTGATGTATCTTCCGGATAGCGTGGTAATCTTAATTTGTGCATTCGCTGCTATTCCAGTGACACCCACTCTACGTACATCTCGGGATAATGATAAGGGATTAGGGAAGATTTTTACATTATTATGGAATGTTTGAGATTTTCTTGCATCGGTTTGATAGGATGAGATACCATCCGACAGTACCCACAGCAATCCATTTGTTTCTTGAAAATATAGCTCTGAAATTTCATTGGAGGGCAGCGGACTGTTTTCCCTAGAGAAAAAGGATAGTTGTTCTGACAGGGAGCTGTCATAGAGCCATAGCCCGTCGGTAGTAGCGAGCCATTTTCGATTCCCTGCGTCGATTTCTACTGCGGTAAAGTGATCAGAAACCAGTAGATCACCTCTTGAGATAAACGGGTTGGTGAGTTCATTACCATCAAATATGAAAGTAGCATCGGGGGCGAAAAAAAGGCCCTCGCTGGAGGTTATGTATAAAACATCTTCTTGGTCTATTTCGAAATCGAGAATCTCGCCAGCTATGCCATCATTTGAATCGATAACTCGTGTACGTCTATCCACGGGGTCGAAAGCAATGATTCTATTAGAATAATCCTGACCATAGATGACACGGCCGATGGAGCTGGAAAGGTTTTTGATCGAGTTAACACCGATTTGACTACTGGTATAAGTATCCCAATCTATAAGGTTTTTGGTAACTACTAGCGGAGTATTTGAGGATCTAGAACTAACCCATAACTCGTCATCAATTACGTGCAGCTCTGAAGGAATGCCCCCTTGCAAGGGAATTGTGATATTTTGACCAAACCAATTGGTCAGCTCTCCTTCTGAATTGATCACTAAAGTATCTGTTCCAAATACTGCGATATCAAGAATGTGCTCTATAGGTTTCCAATTTCCATCATAAAATAGAGATCCGTACTCATCCTGTGAAATGGAATAAAGATGATTTCCTACTGAATTGAATCGTATAGATCGGTCAGTTATAGGTCCATTGGGCAGTATCGTGAAGTTTGAGTTCGAATCAATTAAACCATGACCCCTTGTGCCTAACCAAAGCCGGCCATTCTGATTGAATGCTGTTAAGATTGAATCGGTCGACGTAAACAGTAGTTGACGCGTGTTTGCTGATGCTTCCCAAATCTCATTATCCGTAGCAATTAATATGCTTTCACCTTGATTTTCAATGGATCTTATGTTGTCATCAAATTCCCATGAAGTGAGAGAGGTGCCATCTAATCCTACCCTATGGAGGCTTCGATCTCCTACTGAAAAAAGAATCGTCTGCTTGACAATTCCAGCCAAAGTCCTTGCATTGTATTCAACCTCATTTAGTGATTCCCATTGCGTAAAATCCAGTAGGTTTTTTACAACCGAACCTCTGAGTAATCCAACGGTAGTAAAAGCATACAATTCTGAACTACTATTTAAGATTTGATAAGCGGAAACAGGGGTAGCATTATCACCGATATTTCGGAAAATATCTCGGGCGGATTGATCATTCAAGTCATATTCTACTATGCCCAAATCTGAAGCAAAGTAGGCTTTGGCTCCTGCAATTGTAACATCGTAGAGGTTCTTGTCAAGCCTACTGTCGAGCTTAGTAAGAGACCTGTCATTTTGGGTTTCTATCGTACTTATTAAATCAATTTCTCCAGTTTGGTATCCAACCAACAGGCTTCCTTTTGAGGGAAGGTAGAGCATGGTACCGATCATATTACCTGAAAGGCCATCTTGCTGACCGATTCTGTTTACGGGTTGCCCTTCCCGATAGCTAAAAAGCCCGAAGTCAGAGGAAGCAAATAGTACTTCACTGTCACCAGTGATTAGTTTAATTTTTTGAAAGGAAGGGTAGGCTTTCCAGGTTCCTATTGGTTGCTCCTGGGCACTTAAAAGACCCAAATTAAAAAACAGAAGGCTAGTTAGACATTTTTTCATAAAAGCATTTTCTACAGAGCGCTTCGTAGATATCTTTTTCCCCAAGAACGACCTTCTTTGCTGACTTAGTACGTCGATGGGAATAGCTGGCTACACTTCCACAATCCATACAAATGGCATGAACTTTAGTGATATACTCAGCTGTACTCATCAATTGATCCATCGGAGAGAATGGCCTTCCCATAAAATCCATGTCAAGTCCGGCAACAATGACCCTTTTTCCTTGATTTGCTAATGCATTTACTACGCCTACAATTTCTTTGTCGAAGAATTGAGCTTCGTCAATACCAACAACTTCACAGTTTATAGCACGGATTAGGATGTCTTTAGCATGCGTAACGGGTGTAGAATGAATTTCATTTTCATTATGTGAAACGATTTTTTCCTTCGAATACCGCCTGTCAACAACCGGTTTAAATATTTCTATTCGCTGCTGTGCAATGAAGGCTCGGTTAAGCCTTCGGATTAACTCTTCAGTTTTTCCGGAGAACATCGATCCGCATACCACTTCGATCCAACCAGTACCGTTTTCACTTCCGAATCGTCTATTTGATGGTTCTACGAACATGGCTAGGAATACGAAAGGTGAGGAAGCTTGCTTGATTCAGGCACATTAATAACCAGATCCATTTGATTCGGAAATACCTGGCAAGTCAAACGTTCATTGGGATGAAGCTTTCCGGCACTACTAAATTTTCTTTCAGCATCGGTCAGCTCACCTAATGACTCTATTCCTTTAATAAATTCCGCTTTGCATGTAGTACATCGACCTTTTCCTCCACAGGCGTGCATCCAATCTGTTTCAGAGAGTAAAATATCCAGCAGTCTTTCCTTTTTACTCTGGCAATCGATAGTTTTACTATGAAGGTTTTCTACGGTTATCAAGGGCATTTAGAGCCTAAGTTATGAATACGAAGGATAAAATTAATCAGGATTTTCTTAAGCAGTACAGCGCTGTTTTTTCAGATAAACTTCTTAATCAAGCATATGATAATAAACAGCATCTGACGGGAAAGGATATTCTGAATTTGTCATCTATAAAGCAGTTAAACTTGTTTGTGATCAAGTCTTTTTTTATTGAATGGCAAGAAGAAGTAAAAAGGCTTGAAAGCCCGTTATTTGATTATAAATCACGAGAAGTGCGTAAGTCAATGATTGACTTTATGAACGTACTTTCTCAACATATTTTAATAGAACAAAAAGACCTGAAGCCATATGTAGAAAAGGCACTGGCAGATACCATCTTGCTTGCATCCGATTTGCAGGCCTTTTTGCAGGCAGAATTTGCAGATAAAAAATCATCTCGAGTATCGCCTAAGTTTATAAAAAGTCAGCTGAAGTACATCGTTTTTCATAAGCAATTGTTAGTAGACTTTTTGGCTTCCGTTGAAGGAGAGAGTGTGAGAGAAGCATTGAATAAATCTGAGTTCTATTTTGAAGATGTTGATAGTGCAAAGACGGAAGAAGATCTTATTGGAAGCCTCTCACAGTATTTGGTGCTTGAAAAAGGCGATTTATACATACCCTTATTCCAGCATAATGATTCGGAGTTGATCATTGAAGAGCAAGAAGGAATGATTGAAGTGGCGGATTCTGAAGAAGAAATGGAACTAGCTGCCTCATCCTCTGATTATTTTGATTCGGTTTCAGATTCAGAACCTGATCATGAGGAAACCGATGAAATACGCATCGGGAATTCAGAGGAAGAAATGCAGGATAAGAGGCATTTTGAGGAGCAGAGTGAAAAGGAGAAGCATCTTCATACACAAGGGTTAAACGGCGATGAAATAGCTGCGATAGAGGAAGAGGAGGTAACGGATGAGCCTGAGGGAAAAGAAGAGGGAGAGATTACAACGGAAAACTCTGCAGCTGAAAAGTTTGAGGTAGATCAGAAAACGTTAGCAGAGCTACAGGAAGAACAGAAAATTGAAAGTGTTTTTGAGGCAATCTCAATCAATCATCGGTATATGTTTCTACAAGAGCTTTTTGATGGAAATAATGAGCTTTTCACCACAGCACTTAAGGATATCGATGTTTGCTCCACCTTTGACGAAGCAGTAGAGGCGTTAGTCCAAAATTATGCGAAAGAATTTTACTGGGATATGAATTCTGATGAAGTCAAAGAGTTGCTTAAAGTAGTTTACAGAAAATTCAGAAATTAGAATCTCTGGAGCAGTTCACCTCGGTGACTATCTAGCTTTAGAAAAATGAAGAGCATGATAGTGAATGACCACAAGCTTGAACCACCATAGCTAAAGAAAGGAAGCGGAATGCCGATAACCGGAAATAATCCGATTGTCATGGCAATGTTGATGGCAAAGTGAAAGAAAATAATCCCGGCTACACTGTAACCGTAGATACGTACAAAGGAAGACTTTTGTCTCTCTGCTAGTTGGGTGATTCTAAATATTAAAAGCCCAAAAAGCATAATGATAACAGAGCTACCAAGCCAGCCCTGCTCTTCTCCAATTGTACAGAAAATAAAGTCCGTGGTTTGGGCAGGGACAAAATCGAATTTGGTTTGAGTTCCTTCCAAAAAACCTTTTCCAGTAAATCCTCCAGACCCTATTGCTATTTTTGATTGCGTCGTATTCCAACCAACTCCCAGCGGGTCAGCATTAGGGTTAATAAGTAACTGTACTCTTTTCCTTTGGTGTTCTTTTAGCACATCATAAAGCACGAACTCAACACTAACTACCATTCCAATTGATAGGAGGCCTATAAAGATAATTGTAGCGGCTTTTCGCAAGGTACGCGCAAGTACTCCCAGCATTACAAGAGTTAGCACTATAATGCCTATGATTAATCCTGTCTTCGGAAGCACCAATGTCAAAAGAAATAATGTGATTGCTCCAATTCCCAGGACAATGATGGCTGAAGGTGCGCCTTCTCTAAAAAGAACTATTACAAAAGAGGAATATACCATGGCTGTACCGGCATCTCCTTGCAGGACGATCAACCCCATGGGAATAAAAAATACAAGTGCCGTTAGGATAAGATCTCTCAGGCTGCTGAGATCACGACCAGTGTCACTTAAGAACTTTGCTAAAGCTAAAGCTGTTCCGGTTTTAGCAAACTCAGAGGGCTGTAGTTTGAAACTCCCAATCTGAAACCATGAGGTAGAGCCGGCAACCTCCTGTCCAAAGAATAGAACTAGGATCAGCAAAACAAAAAGTGCTAAGTAGATGACATAGGCGGCCGACTCAAATATTCGAAAGTCAAGTAAGAAAAGGACAGTTAAAATGACAATGGATGAGATGACCCAGATTAACTGACGGCCGCTGCTCTGCGAAAAACTAAAAATGCTCTGATTAGCATCAGGGTCAAAATCAGCAGCATAAATACTCAGCCACCCTCCCAATACGAGAGCTGCATAAACCAATACTGTCAGCCAATCAATCTGAGTCTTTTGTGCGCCTCGCATCCCCGAAATTACCTTTTAGTACATAATCCTCCAGCCAAGGTCTGCGAACCTCTCCATTGACATATTTCTCAATTACAAGACTAGCAGTCGATGCAGCGGCTCTCCCTCCCCATCCGGCATTTTCTACATAAGCAGCAACTGCAATCCTAGGGTCCTCCTTGGGTGCAAACCCCATAAATCCCGAATGATCCTCTCCATGTGGGTTCTGTACTGTACTTGTTTTCCCGCAGATGGCGATGTTCGGAATGTATCCTCTTATTCCCGAACCCATTTGGACTACTTGCTGCATCCCTTCAATGACCGGTTGATAATAGGAAGTATCAATAGAGCTGATGGTATTTTTTTCTAATAAGAGGTCCTTGTTGTTCACCGATTTAACTAGGTGTGGTGTGTAATAGAACCCCTTATTTGCCAGTATAGCCCCTAGATTAGCCATTTGAAGAGGGGTTACCAGCAGTTCACCCTGACCTATACTAAGAGAGTAGATATTCGAAAATCTCCAGCGGTTTTGACCATAGATCCGATCGTATGTGGATAAGGACGGAATCATTCCTCGGTTTTCATTTGGAATATCTACGGAAAGTCTTTTCCCCAAACCAAAATCTGTCACATAGGACCTCCACCTCTCAAAGCCTATCCGACTGTCAAGATATGAGTTAGATTCAAACCCTTGCTGGATCACTCTTCTAAAGACGAGATAGAAGAAGTTATTGCTAGAGTAAGTGATTGCTTTCTTTACATCGTATATTCCAGGGGAGGCCAAGTCACCAATAAGATTACCTTCACACAGAATCTGTTCAGTAGGCCGCAATTTTTTTTCTTGCATTGCAATTAACGATTGCACAGTCTTGAACATGGACCCGGGTGCATACATTGCTTGAATAGGCCTTGCAAAAAGTGGTTTTAGGGAATCTGAAGCTATGGAGGCAAAATTTTCACTATACTTCCTGCCGCTCAAGAGATTAGGGTCATAGCTTGGAGAGGAAACGAAGGCAAGAATTTCACCTGTTTTTGGGTCTAAAGCTACAACGCTGCCAATCTTACCCCTCATCAATTTTTCAGCGTACTGCTGTAGTTCCAGGTCGATTGTCAATTTGAGATTTTGACCAGGTACTGAAGAACTGTCATGGACCCCGTCATCAAAAGATCCTGTGATCTTTCCCCTAACATCTACGGTCTTGTAACTCATGCCTCGTTTGCCCCTCAGGTCTTTTTCATATGATCTTTCGATACCGGAAATACCAATATTATCCCCCGGCCGATAATAATTACTAGTATCTCTATTCAGTTGCCGTGGAGTAACCTGAGCAACATATCCGAGCACATTGGCTAAAGATTGATGATCATAAGATCGAACTGTTCTGGGTTGAACGATGAAACCATCAAGTTTGATAAGTCGGTCCTGAATTCGTGCGAATTCAGTATTGGATAGCTTATCAATGAACAATGAGGGTAAGATTTGTGAATACCTTCTTGCTTTTTGATATTTTGTGATGAACTCTTTTTGAGTAATCTGGAAAAGCTCCTTGATTTCAACGCTATCTTCAAGGGTCAGTTCTTTTGGTATAATCATTACGTCATAAACAGGCTCATTTTGGGTAAGCAACCGATTGTTTCGGTCGTAGATCATTCCTCTATATGGGTACTCCACAATCTTGTGAAGAATATTAGACTGGGCAGCAGCTCGATATTTCGTATCAACGATTTGAATCATAAAAAGTCGACCGATTAGCACCAACACTATGGTAATTAGGAAAATTCTTATGAGCAGGACGCGTGAATTCATGCTCTCCTTTTTCTAGGTGCGATAAGAGAATTTAGCAGGTAGATACTCCCAAATGAAAGTAAGCTGCTCCAAATAATCTTGTTTAGAACTGAGATGAACCCGTCCCACCGGCCATATTCGATAGAAAATATGATGAGGTGATGCAGGAAAATTAGTGGTGATACATATAATATGGAAGCAATTGGCCCTAAGGTGAACACTGATGTGTTTACCTCATCTTCAGGTTCCTCAGTCACTAGAACAAGCCAGAAGTCTTTGATAAACATAACAGCAACAGATGCTGCAGCATGCATTCCCGGTGTATTCGAAAACATATCGATGGAAAGACCGACAAGAAAGCCAAGCAGTAGCTGAAGGAACGGAGATACTTTATATGGAAACAGGATAAGAAAACCGATGTAAAAAAAGCCAAATGCAGTATCAAACAAGATGAACTTGTATAGCAATGGGAACTGAATAATGACCATCAGCAAAAATTGCAAGACTTGATATCGATAATTGATTCTAATCATTTAATGCTGCCAAACTGTCAAGTTCTAATTTCCATTGGTTCCTTATGACATAGACTAAATCAAGTGAGGTAAAGTCTGAGGCGAGCCGCAATTCAGCATCATAGAATGGCGATTCATCAGACAAAGTAAAAATGCTGACTCTACCTATAAGAAGTCCTTCAGGAAAAATAGAGTTGAACCCGGATGTGATCACACTGTCCCCCTGCTTGACAGGGATATGACGCGGAATATATTTTAGTGCGCTAGTCAAAGGGCCTTTTGCATGCCATTGGGTTGTACATAGCGTTTTAGTTGGGGCTAACTCACTAGAAACCATTAAATCTTGATGCAGTAGAGAGGTCACAGTTGAGAACCTGCGTGATGCAGATTTTACGATTCCAACAACCCCAGTAGGTGAAATTACGCCCATACCCGGCTTGATTCCATCATTTAGACCTCTGTTGAGTGTCAAATAATTTTCACTTCGTTGAAAATCATTGTTGATAACATCGGCTACTATGTATTCAAATTGCCTGGTAGAGTCGAATGCTGATCGATTCCGAAGTTGCTTTGCCAATTGCCTTCTTAGTCTTGCATTTTCCTGAGCAAGCTCGTCGTTGACTTCGATCAAGTTCAAATAATTCTGAAATTGATTTCTTCTATTTTGTGCTTGCGCAACGATGTAATTTGAGGAATTAAAAAACGAAGCGTTGTAATACCGATTGTATCTAGTCAGTAGCCATGTACTGATCAGTTCAAGAAAAAGAAAAAACCCAAAGACTCGGTATTTATATAAGAATGCAAGTAGCTGTTGCATTTTATGTCATCAGTACCGGCTTGAAGTTTTCCAGGCTTTTCAAAGCATTACCAGTGCCCCTTACTACAGCTCTTAATGGATCATCAGCAATGTGGATTGGTAGTTTTGTTTTCAGGCTTAGTCTTTTATCTAACCCTCGTAGCAGAGCACCACCACCCGTCAAGTAGATGCCATTATCATAGATATCCGCAGAAAGTTCCGGAGGAGATATCTCCAATGCCTTTAGAACTGCTTCTTCGATTTTTGAAACAGATTTATCGATAGCAAAGGCTATCTCAGAATAAGAAATTTTGATCACTTTGGGGATTCCTGTCATCAAATCCCGACCTCTAATTTCATAGTCTTCCGGGCCCTCATCTAGTTCAGTCATAGCAGACCCTGCCTCAATTTTAACTCGCTCGGCTGTTCTTTCTCCAATGAGCAAGTTGTGCTGGCGTCTCATGTAGTCTAAGATGTCTTTGTTGAAAGAGTCACCAGCCACTCGAATGGATTGATCGCAAACGATTCCCGATAAAGCGATCACAGCAATCTCAGTGGTTCCACCCCCTATATCTACTATCATTGAGCCAACCGGTTGTTCGATATTGAGACCAATCCCTAATGCAGCGGCAATGGGCTCATGTATCATGTACACTTCTTTAGCACCTGCATGTTCTGCAGAGTCTCTTACAGCTCGTTTTTCAACTTCAGTAATGCCGGAAGGAATACAAATTACCATTCGGTGTGAAGCAGGAAACAGTCGTTTATTTTGACCGTCGATCATTTTGATCAATCCCCTGATCATATGCTCGGCAGCATGGAAATCAGCAATCACACCGTCTTTTAATGGTCGGATAGTTTTGATATTCTCGTGAGTCTTCTCGTGCATCTGCATTGCTTCACGTCCAATCGCTAATACCTTGTTGGAATTTTTATCAATTGCAATAATGGAGGGCTCGTCAACCACTACCTTATCTTTCGTTATGATCAAGGTGTTCGCTGTACCTAAATCAATTGCAATATCACTTGAAAAAAAATCTAATAAACCCATCGTGTATTCTCCGCCTAGCTTAGTGCCTTGAAGTTAATCAATTCACTTTTTTTTTAGTGCTTAAAATGTCTAAATCCGGTAAATACCATCGTGATCTCATTTGCATCACAATAATCGATCGACAATTGGTCTTTAATCGACCCTCCTGGTTGAATAACAGCAGTTATTCCAGCCTTATGAGCTATTTCAACGCAATCAGGAAAGGGAAAGAATGCATCGGAGGCCATGACAGCTCCTTCCAGAGAGAAGCCAAATTTCTCTGCTTTTGCAATTGCCTGTTCCAGCGCATCAACTCTAGAAGTTTGACCAACCCCACTGGCTAGTAGCTGATGATCTTTTGCGAGAACAATGGTGTTTGATTTGGAGTTCTTGCACAACTTAGAAGCAAAAAGAAGATCCGATTTTTGTTTATCTGTTGGCCTTGTTTTCGTAACGGTTGCTAAGTCTTCGTGACTATCAGTCTTCGCATCGTAATCCTGAACGATTACTCCATTCAGCATTGAGCGGTATGTGGCTGTTCTGGACCACTGTTCTTTCTGAATTAGTAAGATTCGATTTTTCTTTTGACGCAAAACGTTAAGTGCATCATCATCGAACGAAGGTGCGATAAGAATCTCAAAGAATAAGGTATGAATCTTATTGGCTGCCTTTAAATCTACAGTTTGGTTGGTGACCAAAATACCTCCAAATGAAGAGGTGGTATCTGCAGCAAACGCTTTTTCGTAGGCTGTCGCAACGTCTTTAGCAATTGCCATTCCACAAGCATTGTTGTGTTTGAGAATCGCAAAGGCTGTTTCATCTTTGAATTCACCTATTAATTGAACAGCAGCCTCAATGTCTATGAGGTTATTGTAGGAAACAGCTTTACCATGTATTTGATTGAAGAAGGCATCCAAATCACCATAAAAAGCACCTTTTTGATGGGGGTTTTCCCCGTACCTTAACGTTCGTTTTGGAGAGATGCTTTCCTTGAAGGCTTCTACAGCTTCGTCTCCATTCAAATAATTGAATATTGCGGTGTCATAGTGGGAAGATACTTCAAAGGCTCTTGCTGCGAAAAGTTTACGTTCGGCCAGGGTTGTTTCCCCATCAGATTTCTCTAAAATCGAAAGGAGGTCTTCGTAATAGTTTATGGAAGGTACTATGACTACATCATTGAAATTCTTGGCCGCTCCTCTTATGAGTGCAATACCACCAATGTCTATTTTTTCGATAATTGCCTCTTCAGCTGCAGCGGAGGCTACGGTCTCTTCAAAAGGGTATAAGTCGACAATAACTAAGTCAATCGGGGGTATCTCAAATTGCACTCTTTCTTTTTGATCGTTCGCATTGTCTCTTCTGTGAAGAATCCCGCCAAAAACTTTTGGATGTAATGTCTTAACTCTTCCACCAAATATGGAGGGGTATTCCGTCACAGATTCTACAGGGGTGACGGGAATATTCAGGCCTTCAATAAACTTTTGAGTTCCACCAGTTGAATAAAGGGTTACTCCTAGCTCATGTAATTTTTGTACAATTGGTTCCAGTCCCTCTTTGTAGAAAACCGAAATTAAGGCTGACTGGATTTTGACCTTGTTCATGGGTGGTGGTTTAAAATAAGCTGCAAAAGTAGAAACTATTCTAGGAATCGGGCGAGTGAGTGTTGATATAATCTTCAATTACTGATGGGAAATAGTTGTATTCTAATGAATGAATTTTTTCAGCGATATTCTCGGGGAGATCTGTAGATGACAACGCGACACTAGCCTGGAAGATGATCTGCCCTTCATCGTACTGTTCATTTACTAGATGGATGGTAATCCCCGTATGTTCCTCCTTGTTCTCGTATACAGCATTGTGTACGTTCATCCCGTACATTCCTTTACCTCCATAGAGTGGAAGCAAGGCCGGGTGGATATTGATGATTTTTTTGGAGTACTTTTTAATTAACCATGAGGGAATCTTGAGCAGAAAGCCTGCAAGAATTATATAGTCGATGTGGTAGCTTCTCCAAATAGAACTTAATGACGGATCAGTCAATTCTTGCTTTGTAAATGTGAAAGTTGGTATTCCTAGTTTTTTGGCCCGCTGAAGTACAAACGCGTCCGGTTTATTACTGCCTATCAGCGTTACTTTTATTTCATGGTGATTCGCAAAATAGTTTGCAATGTTTTCGGCATTTGAGCCATTCCCGGAAGCCAGAATAAGTAGGTTTTTCAAGGTTGGATACGTCAAAAAAGAATAAAAATACTGAAGAGCCCTGAGAGAATTATCAGATTACAGGCTTTGTGAAGCATTGAGAAATGATTTCGAGTGTCGGCTTTATAGATCATGTACACAAACCACAAGAAAAAGGGACCTAAGAACATGAAGTAAAAAATCAATCCAAGGTTTTGTACAGAGTAAAGAAAGATACCAAGCAGACCGACTCCACCCAATGAAACCAGGTAAATGGCGATTTTGGCACCGGGAATACCCCAAACAACAGGTATGGTCTGGCAGCCAAAAGCAGACTCACCTTTCACGTCTTCTATATCTTTTATGATCTCTCGAATCAAGGTAATGGTAAAAGCGAATAGTGAATAAATCGTTACCACCGTGCTCTGCTGACGAAAGAAAATGGAAACGATTAGAAAAGTTAAACCAGACAAAGTGCTAATGGTAAGGTTTCCAATTAAAGGAAGTCTCCTGAGCTGATTGCTATATGCCCAAAGCAGGAAGCTTGAAAAAACATGAATAAGGCCGATCAACGGATCAATCCAAAAACCAATAAAAATTCCAGTAAAATTGAGTATTAGATGGCTTACTAGCGCAAGTCTTCTTGTTAGTTTCACACCTATGATGACCCTCGAGGGTCGGTTGATCATATCAATTTTTTGATCGTAGTAATCGTTGATGATGTAGCCTGCGGCAGCAATCATTTGTGTGGAGAGGACTAACGCAATGAAACGGTAGTCTAACAGATTCTCAAGAGGCAGTTCCAATAGAATCCATCCGGTGATGAATTGCGTAAATGCAATGATTACCTGATTTGGTAGTCTGCTTGCGGATATAAACCCACCGATATTTTGAAGCATTACATTCAAGGGGCTTCTGTTTTCTGAATGTGATCACTTATCATCTTATATAATTCAAGATGCAGCTCTTCCTCAATTAGTTGCTCATGCAGACCCATTGTTTCCGTATCTCTTCTGATGGCAGGACCCGTTTGCGCTTTTTTTGGCCCGATACTCAGTGCTTTATCTACAGTAGTCAAGATCAAAGGCTGTAGCACACTCAGAGGAATACCATCCAAAATTTCACTTGAAACCCCTAATAAATGATTGACAAAGTTTGAGGCAAAAACAGCTGCTGCATGCATTTTTCTTCGCTCGGGGCTACCCACTTGCTGCACGTTGGATGAAATTGTCCTAGCAAAATCACAAAGCATGCTTGCAATCCGATCAGAGTTTCCTTCCACCAAGATCGGCATCTCACGGACTTCAATGCCTGCAGTCAAACTTTGAAGAGGGTAGAGCACCCCATAAGATTTGTTACCTGACTGACTGAATACTTCTATGCCAACGGAACCCGAACAATGTACAATTACGCTTTTTTCAGGAATTGAATAGGTGTTAGCTACTTCCTTGATCGAGCGATCTGATACGGCCATAATCACCAGTTCCGCCTCTGGATTTAACTCTGATGAATTGGAACAGTTTATGCCATGAAATACGTTGCTTAAAGGGCTTCTATGAACGATCTCTACTTCTGTATCTTTTTCGGATAGCCTTGCAGCAAAATGCCATGCAACATTGCCCGATCCGATAATAGAAACCTTCATTGGTTAAAGTTAATCAGGCCTCCAGACCTTTGTCCCGCATTTTCTTAAATTCATCATACCTTCTATTCATGGCTACGATGAATCCAATTGCAAGGAGAAGCGTGCCTATCCATAAGATGTTGATGTAAGGTTTTTCCACCGCCTCTATGATGATCCAGTCTTTTTGACCTGACTGCAAACCAAATGTGAAGCTGTTATTTTCCGGATTAATCGATTGAATAGTGATTTTAGCTGCAATTTCATTTGAGATGTCCGGCAATCTGCCAGCCATCTGATCTTTGATTACATAAATGGGTTCGACGCTGTAGTTATCAAATTCACCTGCAATCTCGATCAGCGCTTTTACTGCGACATCTTTTTCACCTAGCGGAACATTTGGTACCTGATCCATGCTTTCTACCCCGGTGAAAGTAGCTACGTAATCATTGATAAAGAATCGTTCGCCAATGGGGACGGTTACTTCGGATACTTCTGACCATTCCATTTCTTGTTCCGGGTCAGGGAATGTCCTCACATGTGTGTACAAGTCTGCTAGAGCAGTACGGTTTATGTCAGGAGAATAGACCACGCCCATTTGGTTATTCATCTGAACTCTCGGAAACAAAGTAAACGTTCTTCCTGAAGCTTTCTGATATACAACTTCAAAGTAACTATTCTCATTATTGGTCACCTCTAAGGTGTCGCCCTTTTCTGCAACTATTTCACCCCCTGTTTTTATAGTCTGATTTGCCACTAATTTCAGAGGATGCTGTGTAGCATTTAACATTGAAGTAGGCACATAACCAATCCCCTCGACTTTCTTTCGCATTCCCTTGTAAAGCAGCGAATAGTCCATCATTTGGCGGGGTTCGTTCAAAAAGAGAAGGAGGTTGTTTTGGTTCACCTCGTCAGGGAAATCTTTTTTCCAGATCATTCCAGTATAGTTCACTGAAAGAATTTTTGAATATCCGGAAGAAAACAGGATCCCAATCAACATAAAAGCCACTCCAATATGCGTAATAGAACCGCCGGAGAGCTTCAAATTGGTCTTTTTTAAGCGTAAGAGTATTTTGGTATTTGCTATTACTGAGTAGATAGAGGCAACCAGAAGTAGCAGGTATGCAATTTCATCAACTTTTGACAGCAGCATGATGACGGAAGCAACGATCAATGTCACCACCAAGGGTAACTTTATCTCTGCCATCAGCTTCGACGGATCCATTTTTCTCCAAAAAAAGAACTGACCGGTACCTGAAAGAAGTGCTAGCAAAATCGCTAACCAAAGCTGATATTGAGTGTAGAAGCCTACTTGATCGACAGGAGGTGCAAGGTTGGAGTTTCCACCAAAAAAGCCTACAATTTCATTCCATACAGGTATAGAAGTGGGAATGATGACCTGAAAAGCCATCAAGCACAGCACGGTTGCTCCCATAAAGATCCAAAATTCCCGACTGTAGGCCGAGACCTCCTCATCGGTCGATGGAATGTGTTTCCAATTCCATGCAAATAAAACTATGGTGCCAACGAAAAACAGCAACAAATAGATGAGTAGCTGTCCTGAGAGACCAAGATCTGTAAAGGAATGAACGGAAGTTTCACCTAATACCCCACTCCTCGTCAAGAAAGTGGAGTAAAGTATTAAAATAAATGTAACTGAGATGAGAATGAGTGATGCTTTCAGGGCTGTGGGGTTTTTCTTGTAGGCTATCATGGTATGCATTCCTGCCACCAGCGTCAGCCATGGCACGTAGATAGCATTCTCTACCGGGTCCCAATTCCAGTACCCCCCAAAGTTCAAGGTTTCGTAAGCCCAATAAGCACCCATAAGAATACCTACTCCCAATGTCACAGCCGAAAACTGTGTCCAAGGCAAGGCAGGCCGTACCCATTCTTTATATTTTCCCTGCCAAACCCCGGCAATTGCATAAGCGAAAGGGACGATTGTACTTGCGAACCCTAGGAAGAGGACGGGAGGGTGAATGACCATCCAATAATTTTGAAGCAATGGGTTCAATCCCGAGCCATCTTCCGGAATAAACTCTGGATTGATTTTAAAGATATTGTCAGGTACAACATCTCTTAAAAGTAGGAAAGGAGAACTACCGATTTTGATATCAAACAGAATAACCCCCAGCACCATGGAGGTAAGGAAAACTTGGGAAAGAGACATGACCGTCATTACTGCAGATTTCCAGATCGATCTGGTACGGGCAATCACCAAGCCTAGTACTACGTTCCAAAACATCCAGAGCAGAAAAGAACCTTCCTGTCCATTCCAAAAACTAGAAATCTGGTAATAGATCGGGAGGAATTTAGAACTGTAGTTCCAAGCGTAATGGTATTCGAAGTAGTGGCGGTTTATTATGAGAAATAAACTAACCAGTATTCCAATTACAGCTATGAAATGAATGTAATAGGTGTATTTTGAAAAGGTCTCCCAGGTAGCTTTTTTGGACGCGTTGTAATAGGAGTAGGTCGCCACTAAAGAAGAGACAAAAGCTAATACTACAAAGAAATGCCCTAACTGACCAATGAAGTAATGCACCATAGAAGTCCTAGACGCTTAGCTCGTTTTCTTGATATTTTGAAGGACACTTCAACAGAATTTTTTCTGCGATGAAGGTGTCTTTGTGATAGGCTCCTACCACTACCACTTGCTCCGAGCGCTCAAAATCTTGAGGAATTGGTTGCGCATACAGCACGGTCTGCTCATTTTCATTTTCGTCTACCATGATAAACTTAAAGGAGAGCAGATCGGGACTTCGTTCGATACCTACAATTTGATCAACTTCATCTTTTTTTAAAGTTCCAACTATGTGGATTTTGGAAGCATTTCCCTTGTCAGCCAGGGCACGCGCTTCATCAAATGTGACATAGCTACTGGCATCTCCTGCGGTACTGACAATCACACCGATTGCAGCAGCGATGACAATGATTCCAAAAACATGAGATTTCTTCATTTCTGATATGAACAGTTGTTACTACCTGTTTGGTTTAATTACTTCCTTCATTTTCTTTTTCTAGCGATTTCACCTTGTTTTCAATTCGCATGAGTTGAACAAAAATCCCTATGATTAGCAATAAAACGACCGCCACAACAACATAGATTTTTCCTTCACCTCTAAAATCATCGGCCATCTCTATTTCCTGGGCATTGGCAATCAGCCCCGTAAAGGTCAAAAAAATAAATGCTTGTAGTTTTCGGATGTTCATTTCTTATTCGAGCTCTTTTTTGAATTCAAGAATTTTGATTCTGCTTTGTAGGGTTGCCACCCAGAATCCCAATAGTGTCCAACCCAGTACTGCCGGATAAAAAACCAGCCTTAGGTTATTGTCTAAGTCATAAGCATTGAAGCCGGGATTCCCCCCATTTCCAGGATGCAAGCTGTCCGTCAACCGTGGAAGGATGAAGAGAAGCGGAATTAAAACAGCAAAGGCAAAAACATTATATACTGCTCCAATTCTGGCTTTTTGGTGTTCATCGGCAAGAGAGCCTCTTAGTATGACCAAAGCAAAATAAATCAGCATGGCTATTGCCGAGGCGTTTTGCTTGGGATCGTTGCTCCAGGGTTCCCCCCAGGTAAAATTTGCCCAAATCATTCCAGATAATAAACCCAGGATTCCGAATAGAATTCCTGTATCAACCAACGTTGCGCTTAGTATATCATTCTCTAAGTTTTTAGTTTTTAGGTATTTGATGGCGTAGATCACGGACCCTGTAAAAAGAAAGATCATGCCAAACCACATGGGGACATGGAAATGTAGATTTCTGACTGTTTCGTTAAGGATAGGCAATCGAGGAGCAGGCATCAGGAACCCACCAACAATTGTGTAAATAACCAATGCCATCGTTAACCACTTCCACCAATCTGACCGTATCAAATAACGCATGACAGTATCTAATTTCTACTACTAAATGGGAATAAAATAAATGACATTGCAATGATAATAACAATGAGAGAGACTAAGTACGTAAGATTACCTTGAATACTTTCAATTTGGGCTCCTAGAAGGATTTTTCGGCTGTTGGTTACAGCTAAAAGAAGAACAGGAATGATAACCGGAAAACCTAAGACAGCCATCAAAGTAGAAGAGTTAGTTGTCTTGGCAGCAATGGAAGAAATCATGGTTAAGCCGGAGGATAAGCCGATAGATCCCAGGATAAGGTTAAGGAGAAAGAGATTGGTGTTTGCGGAGTCTGAAGGGAAAGGTAGAAAGATGTTAAATAGAAGTGAAACAACAAACACGAGTGACAACCCGTACAGGGTGTAATAAAGCAGTTTTCCGATGAGCAGCTTGCCAGGGGGGATCAGCAAATAATAGTACAGACTTCGCCTCTCCTCATTGACAAAACTTTTAGCAAGTCCTGTGATGAAGGTAAACAGCAACACGATCCAAAAAATTGAATTCCAGGTAACAGGAGAAATGATTCCCTGGAAGGTCAAGAAGTTGATGTAGATAGTAGCAAAAATGTATAGAACAATCCCTGTGATCGGATACTTTTGCCTAAAGTCAATGAGAAATTCTTTACTTAGAAGTGCCCAATAGGAATACATGGAACAAAAGTAGAGGATTTATGAGCTAATCTTATTCAATTTGATTAAAACAACTTCACCTATTCTGGTTACCGGTGCTGCGGGTTTTATTGGATTTCATCTTTCTAAGAAGCTGTTATCCGAGGGCTTTAGCGTCGTGGGTCTAGATATCGTAAATGATTACTACGATGTGAACCTGAAGGAAGATCGGATCAGAGAGCTGCAAGCTTTCAATCACTTTGAATTTGCAAGAGTTGACTTAGTGGACAAAAAAGCCCTTCCCGAGCTGTTTGATTCCTGCAACTTTGAAATTGTGATCAACATGGCAGCTCAGGCCGGAGTGCGATATTCCCTGATAAACCCTTTTGCCTACACTGAGTCCAACATTACTGGTTTTGTTAATCTTTTGGAGCAGTGTAAAAAATATGAAGTCAAACATTTGCTTTACGCCTCGTCCAGTAGTGTTTACGGTGCAAACACCAATATGCCCTTCTCTACAAAAGAGCCGTTATCACATCCGTTATCGCTTTACGCTGCAACGAAGAAAGCAAATGAACTGCTAGCTCATTCCTATTCATCCAGCTATCAACTTCCTACAACTGGTCTTCGGTTTTTTACAGTATATGGACCCTGGGGAAGACCTGATATGGCTCTTTTCTTATTCACTGAAGCAATTTTGGAGGGCCGGCCAATCGATGTTTACAATAATGGGAAAATGATTCGGGATTTCACTTTCGTGGATGATATAGTTGAAAGTGTATTTAGATTAATTGATAAGATACCCAAATCAGATGGTAGCTGGGATTCATTAAACCCAATGCCAGATACCAGTTATTGTCCTTACCAAATATTTAATGTTGGAAACAACAGTCCTGTTGAGTTGATGCAGTTCATCGAAGCTATTGAACAGAAACTCGACAAAAAAGCTGAAATAAACTATTTACCTCTCCAGATTGGGGATGTCCCGCATACCTTTGCCGACGTTGAAGATCTAATAAAAACAACGAAATTCAAGCCCTCCACCACGGTGGAACACGGCATTGACGCGTTCATCGACTGGTATAGGTCGTACTATAAAAAATGAGAATGAAAAATGTATTAGTGACCGGAGGAGCAGGGTTTATTGGCTCGCACCTCGTCCGTCATTTGGTAAAAAAATATCCAGATTACACACTCGTAAACTTTGATTTGCTCACCTACGCTGGAAATCTGGCTAATTTGATAGACATACAAAATGAGTCCAATTATTATTTTGAAAAAGGAGACATCTGTGACTTCGATTATGTCACTAAAACGCTCGAAAAGTACGAGATAGATACCATCCTGCATTTAGCCGCCGAATCTCATGTAGACAGGTCTATCGCCGATCCTATGGCCTTCGTTAATACAAATGTAATCGGAACGGTGACCTTACTAAATGCTGCAAAAAATTACTGGACGGACTTCGATGATAGACTGTTTTATCATATTTCAACTGATGAAGTCTATGGTTCTTTGGGTAATACCGGTTTCTTTCTTGAATCCACTCCCTACGATCCACAATCTCCTTATTCTGCTTCAAAAGCAGCTTCTGATCATTTTGTACGGGCATACGCAAATACCTATGGGTTACCAGTTGTCCTGAGTAATTGCAGCAATAATTACGGGCCTTATCAATTTCCGGAAAAGCTAATCCCGCTTGCCATCAATAACCTTAAAAATGGCAAAAGCATACCTGTATATGGTAAGGGGGAGAATATCAGAGATTGGTTGTTTGTGGAGGATCACGCAAAAGCGATCGACGTGATCATGCATAAGGGAAAATTAAATGAGACCTACAATATTGGGGGCTTTAACGAATGGAAGAATATTGACTTGATTGAATTACTTTGTGATACCGTCGATAAACAATTAGGAAATAGGGCAGGAACATCCAAAGAGAAGATAACCTTTGTCAAAGATCGAGCCGGCCACGACATGCGATACGCCATTGATGCTAACAAGATCAAAAATGAGTTGGGTTGGGAGCCCTCTTTGCAGTTTGCAGAAGGCCTTCACAAAACCGTTTCATGGTATTTAGAAAATGAAGAATGGCTATCTTCGGTGACTTCAGGTGATTACCAGCAGTATTATCAAAAGCATTATCAGGTATGAAAGGCATCATCCTAGCAGGGGGTTCCGGAACTCGATTGCACCCTCTCACAATGGC
>JAYPLE010000015.1:0-80484 GCA_038129245.1 Flammeovirgaceae bacterium
TAAGTAATTAGCTAGGGTTTTTTGTTTTAAGGCTAACAAACCCCTTGCTACCAGGTATAGGTCTTTTTTGTTTTAAGACTAGTAGGTCCGGCTGCTGTTTTTGGATAGCGGTTTATTGTAAATTGCTTTCATGTTTAAAAATCTAGGTCCGGGCTTTTTTGTGACAGCAGCATTTATTGGTCCAGGGACCATTATTACCTGTGCAGTTAGTGGAATCAGCTTCGGTGTTTCTATGATCTGGGCGTTAGTACTTGGCATTGGCGTGACTCTCCTTTTTCAGGAGATGGCGGCACGGTTGGCGATTATTAATAAACAAGGGCTGTCTGAATCTATTGTTTCTTATTCACCAAACAAGGTGGTGCGCGTAGTGTTGTCCTTACTTGTCATATTATCAATATTGGTGGGCAATGCTGCATATGAAAGCGGTAATCTGATTGGGGCAAAAATTGGGTTAGAGTTCTTATTAGGCATCGAAGATAAGCAAGTGCTATATATCATTGTATCAATTGTATTTCTCCTGTTGCTCATTGGTAAGCACGGTTTGCTTGAAAAGGTGCTCGTTGCAATGGTTTTCCTAATGGGGATCGTCTTCATGGTTTTACTTTTCATATCCGACCTATCTTCGCTTAGGTTGGATCCCTCAAGCCAACTGACATCCAATTCCTATTTGATTTCATCATTAGCTTTGATTGGAACTACTGTGGTTCCCTATAATCTATTTTTACATTCAAGAAGTATACAAGAAAAATGGGGTCAGGATGCTAGGCTGTCTTTGGTTCGAAGAGATCTTTTTGTTTCGGTATTTACCGGCGGTTTGATAAGTATATCAATTTTACTCGTTTTTGCAGTATCTAATTCTGGGATTCAAGTGATAGATGGGCTAAGGTCGCTGACAGTTGGCCTGGAAACTAAATACGGCCCCTGGGCTAAGTACTTAGTTTCTTTGGGTGTTTTTTCTGCCGGGATCACATCTTCGTTAACCGCCCCATTAGCTGCTTCATTTGCCGTGTCTGGCCTATTGGATATAGACGGGAAAAAGAAGAAAAAGACAGAGCAAGCAACCGCATTACTTGTGTTGCTTTTTGGAACCCTTGCCGGCTTTTCGGGATTAAAGCCTATCGTACTGATACAGATGGCTCAAGTTGCAAATGCGCTTCTCCTTCCAATCTTAGCGATTATTTTGATGATGCTTCTAAACGACAGAAAGCTTAATGTTTCTCAGCGAAACACACCTCTACTTAATTTATTGGGATTAGTGGTGGTTGTATTTCTATTAGTCCTAAGCTTAAAATCAATGATAAGTGTGTTGGGAGGATGACTAGTTTACACTTGAATTGTGACGCTGGAGAGGATGATGCACTGAATTTGTCGTCCAACTTTCAGGATGCTTTCAGGTACATATCTGCAGCTAATATTGCATGTGGTGCTCATGCAGGAAGTGAAAGAATTATTTCCAAGACGACGAGTTTATGTCTAAAGCATAATGTTCAAATTGGATTGCATCCGTCATACGATGATAGGCCAAATTTTGGTCGAAAGGTTCAAAAACCCTCCTTTAATGATCTTTATGAAACTGTTTTCGGGCAGCTGCGCTTTGCGGGTGCTATTGTGACAAAAACAGGAGGTAGGGTGATCCACATTAAACCCCATGGCGCACTGTATAATCAGACCGCAAAAGACGTGGAGCAATGCAAAGCTGTCTACAAGGCGATCAAGGAATTTGACCCGGAGATATGGGTTTACGGTCTACCGGGAACTGTCCATGAAAAGGTTGCAGCGGAATATGACTTGAAGTTTTGTGCCGAAGGGTTTGGTGACAGGAGCTATCAAAACAGTATCTCACTTCGCTCCAGACGCTATGAAGATTGTATTTTGACAGTTGCAAGCGATGTAGTTGAACACGTAGAAAGATTGATCGCGGGCAAAGTAGTTACCATTGATGACGGAATTGTCGATATACAGGTCGATACAGTTTGTGTTCATGGCGACAACATGAACCTTCTGTCAATCCTTCAAGCCCTTCATAAGAATTTTGATGTAGCTAAAAGCTAATGCAGTTTATTCGACTTTCTGAAAAAACGATAGAATTGAGAGACCCTGCGCGAGTTCTTTCCTTTTGGATTAGGCTAAGGCAGCATATTGACATTGGCCTTGATCAGGCAGAGGAAGTGTTGAACACGGAAGATTCTGTGGTGGTGATCTTTCAGTCCTCAAAATTTGTCAGTATTGAGGCTGTTCAAGATCTCTTAGAAGTGTTTCATGACGAGCAAGAAGAGGAGCAAAGGAGCGCTTTAACCCACAGGATTGAAGTTGATTATACAACGGAGGCAACAGATTTGCAGGCTATTTCGGAGCGTTTTTCTTTCTCAATAGAAGAATTGATAAAGCTTCATACAGAAAGAACCTATCAAATTGCCATGTTCGGTTTCCTACCTGGTTTTGCCTATCTAACAGGAATAAGTTCTCAGCTATACCTCCCACGAAAGGAAAATCCATCCCTTTACATCCCAAAAGGGGCCGTTGCTATTGCTGAGAGGTACACGGGAATATATCCGGTGGATACTCAAGGAGGTTGGCACGTGATGGGATATACCAAAAATTCTTTTTTAGAGGATATTATGAGTGGAACTAATAATGTGCAGCCTGGTGATTTCGTAGAGTTTGTGTCTAAATGATTGAGATTATAGCCATAGGAGGTTATGCCACCATTCAAGGATGCGGACGTAAAGGGGTTCAAAAATATGGCATCCCAAAGGGAGGCTATATGGATCGTAGGAGCGCTGTGTTAGCAAATAAGATGCTGGATAATGATCTGTGTAGTCCTCTAGTTGAGTTATTTGGTGGTCATTTATCTTTTCATTGTCATGCCGATATGCTTTTATCCCTTGCCGGGGCTTTTACCACTGTTTCTACGGGTTATGATTCCATACAGAGCCCTGCGGTCTTTTGTGCCAAGAAGGGAGATCAGGTCAAAATAGGGACTTTTTCCAAAGGAAATATACTTTACATTGCCGTGAAGGATGGATTTAATGTTGATAAATCGTTTGGTACTGCTTCGACTTACATCCCTGCAAGCCTAGGCCCAAATGCAGGAACTAATCTGAGAATAGGTGATAAAATAGAGACCTTTGACTGTGAGGTGTCTGAAAAGGAGAAGTCAGATGCGTTCTTTGATCGACATTTACCGAAAAACCAATCTATTTCAGTCTATAAGGGTCCCGAGTTTAATCTTCTGACTAAAAATTGCAAAAAAACATTATTTGAAGAGTCCTTTGAGATCGGACAGGTCAGCCGTATGGGTTACAGATTATTCGGAACCACCATCAAAACAAATGGAATGGCAGCGCTGACATCCAGGTACGTTTCAAGAGGAACCATACAACTACCTTATGGTGGTAACCCTATTGTGTTAATGTCTGACTCTCAAACTACAGGTGGTTATCCTCGAATCGCTCATGTAGTAGCTCGAGACATTGATGCTATTGCGCAAATGAGGACAGGATCACGTGTGCGTTTTAGACTACAATAAACTATTTATTGAGTTTCTCCATTAGTTCTTTCTGAGCTTTGATGATGTCCTCCAGCTCTCTTAACTGCATCTCTTGAGCAGTGCTTTTGCTACCGGTCAATCTTTCGGGGGTACTCTTTTTTATTGCCTCGTAAGATTCTCTGAGTGTTTTGTATGATTTACGAAGGTGAAGATTTGATCTTCTTAAATTGTCCCGTTCTTTCTCCAACCTGACCTCAGCGTCTTTGTACTTGTTTACGAAATACACAACCAGAATGAATACCATGGTACATATCAGCGAGATATTAATCACCACAAAAATAAGTGAATTGTCAGGTAATATTTCTGGCTTGAAATCTTTTAGCGTGTTATCAACAAATGCACTGAATAATGTCAAAAAAAGGAACATGACCAACCATTTCATTGCGGTTTTGGTATCCTGGAAAGTTAATGATGCAAGCAAAGCCAGGACAGACCATAGCATGATCGAACCTGAAGGCATAAAGCCTCCGAGAGACCACTGGAACAGGAAAGGGAGTATCAGGCTGATGAAAACCTGTACAAACCTGGCTAATCGTATTTCTTTCTGGAAATGGAAAATTGTCATGTTGATCATGCTGATCAAGACATATGAATATGGGAAAATTGATTGAAAAATGAGCCCATAAAATAGGGCTATGGAACCCCAAACAATGCCACCAAAACTCATGAATAAAGCTAAATACACCAGAAAGCTTTTCTGGATTTTCAGTTCATCAGAATCACTTTCGGTAGTGCCTATCTTTCCTATTCCAATTAACATGAAGCGTTTGCTTAATTTTTAACTCAGTATCAAAGATATAGGAGGATTGACATAAGGCAGATGAAATAATGGTTAAAAAGGCCTTTTCCTATGTTCGATGACAATAAAAAGCGGATAAAGTGCATGGACTTTATTTGATAACCTCAGAAAAACTTTAGTATTTCATGGTAAGCCATTTTCCTAATGTCTTATATGTGACTTTAGAGCCAGTTGAAAGAATTCCTATCCTATATATTCTTCCTGCAACCCACAATGTCCCTAGGCATCCCCCAATTAACAATAGGATAGAAACTGTCAATTGCCATCCGGGAATTCCAAATGGTATTCGGGCCATCATGAGAATTGGAGAGGTAAATGGAATCATGGTCAATGCGACAGAAGTACCGCTATCCGGATTGGCCAAGACCACGCCCATCAGAACCAGACTTGCAATGATTGGAAGTGAGATAGGTAATGTAAATTGCTGCGCTTCCTGCAAGCTATCCACGGCACTTCCTACTGCCGCAAAAAGGCCACCATAAAGCATGAAACCACCCAGAAAATACAAAATGAACGTTAATGCTATCTGACCAAGAGGCAAGCTGTAGACAACATCCAGTACATTCGTGACCATCTCGGGAGCTTCATTTTGAGCTATGCTAGCCACTTCATTCATTGCTTGCTGCTGTTCTGCAGAAGGACTGTAGCCGAAGAAAGCTGATGCAGTAAGTGTAAACCCTATAATGAGGACAATCCAGATTCCAAATTGAGTTAATGCAACAGCTCCAACACCTAAAACTTTTCCCATCATCAACTGCGTGGGACGCACACTTGAGACAATTACCTCAACAATTTTATTGGTCTTTTCATTTAGTACAGATTGCATGATAAAGCTTCCGTAGATGAAAACGAACATATAAATCAAAAATGCCATTATATAGCCTAAACCTGATGAAACAGCGGTACTTGATTTCTTGGATTCACCGGAATCGGAAACATTGAAGGTAGCAATGTCAAAATTCGTATTAAGCTGTTCTACTAATTCTTTATCTAAGGCCAGCTCTTCCATTTTCATATCCCTGATTTTTTCACGAATTGGAGACCTGAATTTTCCCATAAAGTTGATTCCTGGAGAAGTTTTAGAATAGAATTCAATCCCTTTCGGATCAAATAGTTTCATTTCTGGAATATATAATACTCCATATGTGCCTGCTGAATTATTCGTGAGTTTTTCCTTCGTATCTTCTAAAGATGCAGCAGACATTTCTACCGTGTAGTCTGTTACCTCAAATCCATCAGAAAACCAGCCACTTTCATCGACTACATAAACGATGCGGTCTTCGTCTTCATCCATTTGTGTCAGGAATGCCGAGACTCCTATAATTAAAGGAAAGATTAAAGGTGTTAATATGGTCGCAATTAAAAAGGATTTTTTCTTCACCCTCTCCATGTATTCACGCTCAAAAATGATCCACATATTACTCATCGCTTCCTCCTTCTACTTTGGAAATGAAGATATCATTCATACTAGGGATCACTTCACTGAAGTGGTGTATTTGAGTTTGTTTCATGACTGCTTTGAGTAGTTCATTTGGTTGCTCCTCACTGGAGAGCTTCACCTTAGAAAAGAATTTGCCTTCCTCATGTTGATCAGAAGAGACGATTGAACCCCAAGAGGAAAGGTCCGAGAGCGGTTGATCATGACCAATCTCAAAGGTGTTGCTTCTGTAGGAAGATCTAATTTCAGATTTTGATCCATCCAATATCTTTTTGGTCTTGTTTATCATGGCTATATGATCACACATTTCCTCCACTGATTCCATTCTATGAGTAGAAAAAATGACGGTAGCACCTTTTTCTCGCAACTCAAGAATATTGTCTTTGATCAAGTTTGCGTTTACCGGGTCAAATCCAGAAAAGGGCTCGTCTAGGATAATCAATTGAGGGTCATGCATCACAGTTGCTATGAACTGCACTTTTTGACTCATTCCTTTAGATAAGTCTTCCATTTTTTTGTTGAACCACCCGTCAGCTCCGAGTTTATCAAACCAATACTTTATTTTTTGTTTTGAATCTTGTTTTGATAATCCTTTCAGGCCTGCTAAAAACATTAACTGTTCTCCAACCTTCATTTTCTTGTAGAGGCCTCTTTCTTCCGGTAGATATCCTATTTTTCGAACATCTGCAGGTGTGATAGGCTGTCCATCTAGGTAAATCTGTCCAGCGTCTTGCGAAATGATTTGGGTGATTATTCTAATCATCGTTGTCTTTCCGGCTCCATTAGGCCCCAGCAGACCAAAAATAGATTTTTCCGGAACGGACAAGCTCACGTCATCTAGCGCAACATGTTCGCTGTAGGATTTAGATACGTTTTCAACTTTGAGTAATTCCAAGGGGGTTATTTTTTAATTCAATGGTGATTGAAGCATGTAAATTATTACACTTCTATCAGAAAAAATTTCGCGATACTGATAATGCTTCTAATTTTGAGTAAAATGACAGCATTTTTTGCAAGAATTTATTCCATTTACGCAGCATTCTGGTTTATCGTGACCAGCATCTTTTTTTTATTGCCACAGTTGATCATGGCACAGCGACTGAGCTGGCATCCCTTAGCTCTTCGGATCAATTACTTTTGGGCCTGGACCTGGATGACACTCTTGTTTATGAAAGTGCAAATAGATTGGGAGGCGAGAATCAGCAAGAGTGAGTCATATGTTCTTTGTGCGAATCATTTTTCCTTTATGGATATTCCGGTTAACTATTTATTAGGAATTTCTTTCAAGTACATCGGTAAAAGTTCAATTGCAAAGGCTCCAGTCTTCGGTTATATGTTTCGAAAAATTCATGTAATGGTAAATCGTGAAAGCATGCGAAGCAGAGGGGAGAGTATGAGAAGAGCTCAGGAAGCTATGCAACAAGGATTTAATATGTTTTTTTTTCCGGAAGGGGGGATATTAGCAAAAGAACCTCCACAGATGATTCCATTTAGAGATGGAGCATTTAGGCTGGCGTGTGAGTTCAATAACCCGGTGCTGCCCATTGTGCTACATGATAATTATAAAGTTTTCCCAGATGATGGAAAATATTTGCTTTTCCATCATCCAATCAGGATCACGGTTGGTAACCCTATATACCCTAAAGGGAATACGGATGATGATGTAGCTGAGTTAAGGCAGGCCACTCATTCTTGGATTCAAGAAAAACTTAATTCCCACGAATGACGGAAATGCGTATTTTTGTACTACCATGAAGATTGACAGTGAACATCTACAAAAGTTGGCTCATTTAGCTCGGATTGAAATCGAACCGAAAATGGAAGCCGATTTGGTTAAAGACATGCAGCAAATCATTTCTTGGGTTGAAAAATTAGATGAGCTTGACACAGATGGGGTGGAGCCTTTGATGCATATGTCATATGAAAAGAATGTATTCAGACAGGATGAGGTAGTTCGTGACATCAGCAAAGAAGAAGCACTGAAAAATGCTCCTGAGAGGAATGGAGACTTCTTTAGTGTACCTAAAGTCCTACACAAAAAGAATGGGTAATGGGTGGCCTGAAGACCCCTTCCTGAGAGCGGGCCTTATCCTTTCCGTCATGGTTCTGCTTGCCGGCTTGACAGCAAATTTGGCGGGTTTTGATCACTTAATCGATTGGAACCTGACAGCTACTGCAGATAAGGAAAATATCATTGTAGAGCAATTTGAAAGAGGGCCTTTCTCCTTTGAAATAGAAGGACAGCAGTATACAATAAAAGAGACTTTTGGAATCTCCAAGATCATGCAAAGTAAGGGACTTAGTCTCTTAGCTACAGGGATAGTGTGGCTTGGAATTTCTGGTTTCTTAGCTTTTGCTACGTTTTTAAGAAGATATGCTTTCCTTTTTGTTGCAGCTTTATTTCTGTTATATGTCAATCAACTTTACCTCGATGATTTAACTCTTTTTGGACCTAATTCATGGAAATGGGCATCGGCTTTGTTTATGATATCCTTGTTAGCTCCTGCCTATTATCTTCATGCATTTAGGGAAAACAGCAGTTTTATGTTTCGGTGGTTGTTGCTATTCATGATGAGTTCTGCGTTCCTGCTCATATTCCAGTATCAGGATCCTTATTTTTACCTGTACTTTGCCGGGCAGTCGACCATTCCCTTTGCCATTATAGTGGTACTGTTCATTTTTCTTGTGGCAGAGGAAATAGTATTTCTTGTAGTATTACTTATTACAAGAAGTGCAGGAGGAACAAGTAATGAAAAGCACTTTTTTGTTTTCAGCTTGGTGTACCTCGCATACCTTATCCTTTATTGGACAGATCGCATGGGATTAGTGAGTGGCTCATGGGATTACCTGGATCCTTTTTTCTTACTTATCATTTCAAGTGTAATTGCATACTACACGATTCGACACAAGCAACCGCTGTTAGATGCTTCAATGAGGAGCTCGTTAGATGTTCGGTGGTTATTTTCGGTCTTGGCAATTGCCGCATTTGGGTATTTTATTCTTGCTGATGTAATGGGGAATGATTCCGCCACTGATGCGATAGACTATATTATCCTCTACGCTCATATCGGATTCGGAGTCATGTTTGTCCTCTACATTATTGTCAACTTGATCACTCCATTAATTCAAGGGTTGATGATCTACAAAATTGTCTACAAGGAGCACAATTTCCCTTACATCACTTCCAGGCTTGCCGGATTCATTTTTATAGTAGCCTTTTATTTTTATGCTGAGCAAGCCCCGTTAAGAAGGACACAGTCTGCCAGGCTTAATTACCTGGGAGATTACTATTCAGCTGTGGATCCAAATCTGGGAAGATCTTATTTTCAAGAGGCTGCTGTATTTGGTTGGGATAACCATTATGCCAGTATGAAGCTTGCTGAATATGCTCAACAAGATGGAGATATTAGTGAAGCAATTTATCGGTTCGGTCGCGCTGTGAGCAGAAACCCGTCGGCCTATGCATATGTTGCCGGAGCCAATGCAATGCAGGATGCGGAAGAAAGCACGCGAGCGACTACTTTTCTCCGTCAGGGTAGTCAGGTATTCCCAAGTCAAGGTGAGCTCCTTAACAATTTAGCGCTACTACTCGATGCTTCTGGGGCAAACATAGAGGCATTGTCGATGCTTGAAGGAGCTGATGGTACAGAAAGTTGGAATCAAGCGGTGATCGTGAATCAATTAGCAATGGGCAGCGCCCAAGACGTTAAGCCCTCTTCTGATTGGAATTTACAAGCTAAGACTAATTGGCAATCGCTTGCAAACAAAGGGATGGTAGAAAACTCTTTGCCGTTCGACATTGAAGATATTCGATCCTCAGGTTTGCCAAAAATTACCTATTTAGTGAATAGCGGATGGGGAACAGAAAGAGAACTTCCAGATACTTTGATCAACTCCATTGCGCAGCAGTTAAGGAATCGTGAGCTATCCAGAAACCTAAAGCATAGTTACGCATATAATCTCGTTAAATCAGGTTTTGTAAATCAGTCGATCCCTATCTGGGAGCAATTAATTCAATCCGTTAGTTCCCATGAAAGAGGTTTTTATTACAGACAACTTGGTAACATTTATATGAAGCTTCATGCTCCATTGCTTGCAAGAGAAGCATTTGAGAAAGCTGTAGAATTTGGCTCAAAGGAAGCGATGATCAGTTATGCGATCGCGTCCATGGAAGCAAAAGATTGGAATGCTGCTATTAGTATGTGGGAGCAGGTAGTGCTCAATGACAGCAGCTATTTTGATTTGATTGGATTAACTAAGACTCTAAGTCAGTCAATGATCGTACCTAGCTTTGCCTGGATCTATTACAACCTACCTGAAGACATCAATCAATACGATGTGTTTTCAGAGCTTCCTCAGAATCAAATCCGTATGCTGTGGGATAAGCTTTTCTGGTCATGGTCATATGGTGAGAAGCAAAATGATTTTGCCATTCTTACAGATCGTATTAAGCAACAGTTATCTGAAGCACAAAGTGCTAGGTATGAGGAATATCAAAAGATCATTCAGGACCCTGCTGCCCTTACATACAAAGAAGCATCGAAGAATGCTTTCGAAGTGTGGAAGGTCATGATGGCCCTGGAAGATGAGGCATTAAATATTGATCAAAAATATGATTTGCTACTTGCTGCAATTTCTGTAAACAAGAATCAAGTAGACCTGATCATTAGCTACGTCCAGTACGCCATACGAATGGGATTATACGAGTATGCGGAATCAGCAACATTACGTTTGCTTTCCCTTGTTACTCCAGAAGGGTATCAACTGCTGGAGCGACAGTTTTTTGATCTAAGACAAGCAAGGGGAAATAAGCTTGGCGAGTGGAGTAACTAATCTAATATTTCTGCCTGTTTGGTTAATTTGATAATTTCTTTGATGCCTTTAAAATTTATGCCATTATCTACCATTTTAAATGGTGTCGAGCTCTTCAACTTCACTTTTGTGTCAAGAAGTAAATCACTTTTAGAACTATCTATTGTAATGATTTGACTAATATTCCAGCCCTGTGAAATTTTTAAAGTGATTAAGTTTTCCTGAATACTAGATTTCTCAACTTTATATTTATTTCCTATAATCTCTTTTATTTCCAGTGGAGAAAGTGAGGTAATAATTTCTTCCTCATAGCTTGTAGATGGGACCTGTTGATATACTTTCCAGTAACCTGCTATATTAGACACCCACATTACGATTACTACTGAGAAAGTCGGAAGAAAATAGTCATCATAAGTCACGAGTTGCTGTCTGAAAATTGAAAACAAAAGAGTATTAAAGACATAGGCTATAAAAAAGAGTTTAAGAAGAATCCAAAGGTGAAATACTGTGCTTTTCATTATTTACATGGGTTTTCTTGATCACATTTAAAGAAACAATTTTCACGTACAGTGGCTGCTCGGTTGTAATCACGATAATATAGCCCTCCTCCGACTGCAGCACCGATTAATCCACCGACTAAAGTACCAACGCCTGGGACTCCTGAGCCGATTCCAATTCCAATTAGTCCCATTCCAAAGCTTCCTGCTGCATACTCCATATCGTCATTGAACTGTTTTCGGCAATCTGAGTTACATTCATTTAAACTTCCACAATCATCTTCACCATCTCTTAAAATGTCATCTGTGAAGTTTTTCGCAGTTTCAAGATCTATATGTTCTCTACTTGAAGAAAGCAATGTTTCAGTGACTAATATCAAAATTTCAGCTGTTTCATTTGTAATATGCACATCATGAATAAGTCTCTCCTGTATTTCTATCAACGCTAGAGAGTCACTTCTTTTCACAAAAGTTTCGAGTAAATAATTCTTGATTGTAGGGTCTTCAACAATCGAAAAAATTTCTTCAAATGAATAGTTAGTAGTAAGAGAAGTAGTTTCAGCTGATACTATTCTCGCTGTTTTCCCGAGCTTAAGATTTTGACTAAAGTGAGTTTCGGCAAATTCCCGCAGGTCGTTTTCCGAATAGAAAGTTTGCTCGGAAAGTTCTTGATAGTAAAGAGTGGAAATCTTTTTGAAGTTCTCCCTCAATGCTACATCGGATTTTAGATCGAACTCTGGACTATTACAAGATAATAGGTGCCACAGAAAGAGGCAAATTGATGTAGATTTTTAACATTCATTTTATTATATAAATAACGGTACTACTACAATGTAGTAGTATTATTCGAAAGATTAAACTACTACATCAATAAATTACACAAATAACTGAATGAATTATATTTAAACTATTTTCCTAAGATATAGGCCTGATCTAATTGACAACTTGGAAGTTTTCCGCTGAAAAAGTTCCACTGAGATATGAATTTCATTGTAAAATTAACTAACCATGTTATCCAGTATTGAATCGTCGACTATTTCAGGAAACGTAACTTTTAGGTTTTCGCTTCTTTCCATTTCTCTTTTAATGGCGAACATAGCTTCCTTGTTTCTGGCCCAACTTCGTCTTGCAATACCATTGTTTACGTCGTAGAAAAGCATTTTTTCTAGACGTTCGTCCGCGTCATTTGATCCATCTAGTAATAGTCCAAAACCTCCGTTTGAAACTTCTCCCCAGCCAACTCCACCACCGTTATGGATCGAAACCCAGCTGGCTCCTCGAAACGAATCTCCTATTACATTGTGAATGGACATATCAGCAGTAAATGCACTGCCATCGTAAATATTACTTGTTTCGCGGTAAGGGGAGTCCGTCCCACTGACATCATGATGGTCTCTTCCTAGCACAATAGGAGCTGAAATAGTGCCGTCAGCAAGTGCTTGGTTGAATGCTCTAGCCACTTCTATTCTGCCTTCAGCATCGGCATAAAGAATCCTTGCCTGCGAGCCAACGACCAGCTTGTTCTCTTCCGCTTTTTCTATCCAATGGATATTGTCTTCCAGTTGCTGTTGAATAGGTAGCGGGGCTTTCTCTTTTATATTTTTGAGGACTGATGCGGCAATAGTATCTGTGATGTTCAGATCTTCAGACTTTCCGGACGTACAAGCCCACCGGAAGGGTCCAAAACCATAGTCAAAGCACATAGGGCCTAATATATCTTGAACATAGGACGGGTATCTAAAGCCATCACCTTTCTCATTCATTACTTCAGCCCCTGCACGGGATGCTTCTAGCAAGAATGCGTTTCCATAATCAAAGAAGTACATACCTCTCTCGACGTGCTTGTTGATGATGCTTGCATGGCGAACCAATGAATCTTGTACTTCATTTTTAAACTGATCAGGGTTTTCACTCATCATTTTTTTTGAAGCATCGAATGAGAGACTGACGGGATAGTAGCCGCCTGCGAAAGGATTATGAAGAGAGGTCTGGTCACTTCCCAGTGTGATAGGGAGGCCATGGGCATAGAAGGCTTCCCATACTTCAACGATATTGCCAATGTATGCGTAACTCTTTGCTTCCTTGCGACTGAGTGAATGTTGGACATGCGTTACCAGTTCTTGAATATCATCTATCAGGACATCAATCCATCCTTGTTCATGTCTTTTTTTTGCCGCGACAGCATTTACTTCAGCGCAAACCGATACACAACCTACAATATTTGCTGCTTTCGGTTGCGCTCCGCTCATGCCACCAAGGCCTGCCGTAACAAAAAGATTTCCTTTTGCAGGTTTGCCTACTTTTCTAAAAGCATTCATTAGAGTGATAGTAGTACCATGAACAATGCCCTGAGGACCAATGTACATGTAGGACCCTGCTGTCATTTGACCGTATTGAGTGACTCCTAATGCATTGTACTTATCATAATCTGAAGGTTTTGAATAGTTCGGTATCATTAGACCATTTGTAACAACTACTCTGGGAGCATTCCGGGAGGAAGGAAATAAACCCATTGGATGACCTGAGTACATGTGAAGTGTTTGCTGATCGGTGATTTCTGAAAGGTACTTCATGGTCAGTAAGTATTGGGCCCAATTTTGGAATACCGCCCCATTACCACCATAAGTGATAAGTTCATGTGGAAATTGTGCAACGGCAGGATCCAGATTATTTTGGATCATTAGCATGATAGCACGCGCAGTATCTGACTTTCCAGGATATTCAGAGACCGGTCTAGCATACATTTTGTAGGAAGGACGAAACCGGTACATATAAATACGTCCGTAAAGTTTCAGCTCGTCTAAAAATTCAGCAGCTAACTCCTCATGCCATGAAGGAGGAAAGTATCTTAAAGCATTTCGAATAGCCAGTTTTTTTTCATCTAAAGCGAGCACCTCTTTTCTTCTAGGGGCATGGTCTACTGAAGAATCGATAGGTGAAGGAGCGGGTAATTTGGAAGGGATTCCAATGCATATTTCATTTTTAAAGGATGTCATAAGTCAAAGTCTTGAGACCATTCGGTATTAGTAGATATATTTTTTTCTGCAGCTATTTCGTTTGCTTTGTCGATTAGTTTTCCGCCTGAGACCCATTGTTCTGCTCTTTCAATCCATACGGAGAATAGTTGATCCTCCGTTACATGTGGAATCGATTGCCGTACCCATTTATGAAGCTTGTCCACAATTTGACCTGATTTTAAGGGAGTGTGGAAGTCTAATGCCTGGGCTGCGCAAATCAATTCAATGGCCTGGATCTTTTCTACATTGTGAAGTATTTGAAGCGCTTTCCGTCCTCCAATTGAACCCATGCTAACATGGTCTTCCTGTCCTAGAGAAGTGGGGATACTATCAGCACTTGATGGGAAGCAGAGCCCTTTATTTTCAGAGGCAAGTGCCGCAGTAGTGTATTGAAGGATCATGAAGCCTGAATTGAGTCCAGTTTCCTTCAGAAGCAGTTTAGGGACACCAGGAGTATCTCCTTCCAGCGATAAGTACACGCGTCTATCAGCAATGTTTCCTATCTCCGATAGTGCTGTTGCCACATAGTCGATTGGCAAAGCAAGCGGTTGACCATGGAAATTTCCTCCACTAACCGTATCTCCGTTTTCGAAAATCAGAGGATTATCGGTTACCCCGTTCAGCTCGATTTCTGCCATTTTTTTTAGTTGCAACCATGCTTCTCTAGATGCACCATGTACTTGAGGAATGCATCTAAGCGAATACGGGTCCTGAACGCGTGCGCAGGTAGCATGAGAGTGAACGATTTCTGACTCATGCAGCAAGAGTCTCATTTTAGCAGCTGTATGTTGCGTTCCTGCATAAGGTCTTACTGCATGAATTCTTTGATCAAAAGGTTTTGTAGAAGCCAGTAAGCCTTCGATCATCATCGCACTGATCAAGTCCTCCTGATCTAGCAGCATCTTCATTTTGTAGACGAGCCAAATAGCATGTGCTAAGATGAATTGGGTGCCGTTAATAAGAGCGAGGCCTTCTTTTGCAGATAAGGTAATCGCTGGAATTTCTTGCTCCTCTAGAATTTCGGAGGTGTACACAATTTTCCCTTTTGACTTCACTTTACCGAGTCCAATCAGCGGAAGAAACAAATGTGACAAAGGGGCTAAATCCCCTGATGCTCCAACACTTCCTTTTTCTGGTACTAAGGGGAGCAGGTCATTTTCTAAATGCCAAATAATCCTTTCCAGCGTACTTAGCGTAATACCTGAGTAGCCCTTAGCCAAAGAGTGTATCTTACTGATTAACATCAAGCGCACCAATTGATCGTCAATTGGATTGCCAATTCCCACAGCATGACTTTTGAGAATGTTTTCTTGTAGGCGTTCAGCTTGGTCAGAGGAGATTTTTGTCGTACAAAGAGGGCCAAAGCCAGTATTAATACCGTAGACCGTTTCTTCATTTTCAACGATCTCTTGTACTTGATTGGAGGATGTTCGTACTCTCTGTCTTACCTCATCGGATAAGAAGCCCTCTACTTCTCTGTTGGCTATCTTAATGGCTAACGAAACAGTCAAATGATCCTGACCCCAGAAGAAACGACCTTTACTCATAAAATTTTTAATTCCTGACACAAAACTATTCTGCTTGATTGATGTCTAATAATACTATTTTTATCAATAACTGATAATTATAAAGTATCAAATGGAAATAAGACATCTTAGGTATTTCAAGGAGGTTGCTGATCAATTAAGTTTTCGAAAGGCAGCGGAAAAGCTACATATTGCTCAACCTGGTCTGAGCAGGCAGATACGTTTGCTAGAGGAGGAACTGGGATGTCAATTGTTTGAAAGAGATAAAAGAAAGGTGAGGATGACAAGAGCAGGTATTTATTTTCAAAGGGAAACGGAGTATTTATTGAATCATCTAACTGCAGTAGTCAGACAAGCAAGGAAGATCAATGAGGGGCTAGCAGGAGAATTAAGAATAGGTTACGTAGGCTCAGCAATGCATACGGTAGCACCCGCTCTATTAGAACAACTGCATCTGAACTATCCTCTGGTATCCACAACTCTTCATGAGATGGACAATCAATCGCAGATAGATCAGCTTCTTAATGATGAGTTAGATATTGGATTTGTTAGGGTGGAGGCAGTACCTGAGCATTTGAAAATGGTACAATTGCATAGGGATACTTTTTCTGTGGTTCTACCAAAAAGTCACCCTCTTACAGAAGAGACATTTCTTGGGGTGGAGCAGTTGGCATTTGAGTCCTTCATATTATTTTCGAGTGATTATAGTCCTCATTACTATGAAAAGATCTTAAGTATCTGCGAGGATCAGGGTTTTTATCCCAAGGTAAGTCACCGATCGGTTCATGCATATACCATATTTAAATTAGTGGAATCAGGGATGGGTGTTGCCATCATCCCAACCTCTCTCAAGTATGGCTATAACCTTCAGGTAAAGTTTTTGGAGTTGAACCTGATTCCGCAGGAGACCACGTTGTCTGCTGTTTGGTCACTGAAGAGCCGAAATCCTGCACTTTCTACCATTTCAAAATTGATAGAAAACAAAAAACCCGTGCCAAAAATGGCACGGGTTTAGGTTAATTTTATTTTTGTACTTTTTAGTTATTGAGCCTGAAAATAATGGGGAGAACCATTCGTACTTTTACTGATCTACCCCTTTGCTTACCGGGCTTGAACTTGGGACTCATTCTAAGAACTCTTTCTGCTTCTTCATCACAACCTGCACCAATGCCTTTCACGGATTTCACCTCTGTAACTGTGCCGTCCTTGTCCACAACAAACTGAACAAAAACCCTTCCTTCGATTCCCATTCTTCTGGCCTGAGAAGGATACTTCATGTTGTCTCCTACGAATTTGTAAAAGGCGGGCATTCCTCCTGGAAATTCAGGTTGGTTTTCTACGATGGTAAAAACCTCCTCCACTTCTTCCTCTACCGGAGCCTCTTCAAAGACGATTTCTTCAACAACTGTTTCCTCAGTTACCTCTACGTCCAGCTCTACTTCGATTTCTTCTTCAATTTCCTCTTCATCCGGAATTTCTACGATCTCAGGCAGCTGCACTTTTGGAGGCGGTGGTGGTGGTTGCTCGGTAGGAGGTATTTCAAGAATATCCTCAAAATCATCTTCCACCTGGCCTAGGTCTACCATTCCTGCATCGTCGTAAGACTTCCATTCGAAAGCTACAATTGTGATAGCTAAGCTTATGGTTAACCCAAGATTTAGGAACATACCTGCCTTTTGCGACAAGTCAGCCTCAGGATTTTTCTTTAATTCCATAATAAGGGGTGTATAAAATTATTTGTCGAATTTCAAAGATATCTAAATTATCAACTGATTTTCACATCATTTAGTCTTTTTTCAACGAAAAAAAACATTGTAATGCCGAACAGTATACCCATCGAATCAAATAAAAAATCTGCGGCATCCATCCCTCGATTTGGAATATAATCTTGTATCCATTCAGATAATCCAGCAAATAAAATGCCTACAATTGCCAAGATTTTACTTATGAAAACTGCATGTAAATCAAAAGTTTGACTGAAGTTCAATCCCCATAAGAAAGTCAGGTTCAAAAAGAGTAGGAAATGAGCCAACTTGTCCTCACCAGGAAAAAACACTACTTGCTCAAACCCAAGACCCGGTTTGAATAACAAATAGCAGGTGAAACCTAGCCAGGCATATGAACCTAGCCTATATACGAAAGGTTGATTAACCAGCTGTAACAGCCTTGTAATCATCTGGGCTCATTAGGTCAGTGCCTTCATCGGATACTTTCACTTTTATCATCCAGCCCTCACCATAAGGGTCCGAATTAACAATCTCAGGATTAGATTCCAAGGCTTCGTTTATTTCGATTACTTCCCCAGCTACAGGCATGAAGAGATCAGAAACAGTTTTTACGGCCTCAACCGTACCAAAAACTTCTCCAGAGGAGAGCTCTTCGCCTTCCGTCTCTATCTCGACATATACAATATCACCTAGCTCATTTTGAGCAAAGTCTGTTATGCCTATAGTTGCAACGTCACCATCTATTTTCACCCATTCGTGATCTTTGGTGTACTTTAATTCCTGGGGTATGTTCATATTTTATTTTTTTGGTTTTCAAAAATAGGATTTTCCGAGAACTCTTTTCTACATGAAGTGATGAGTTTTGTGTTACAGCTGTGCCAAACTGAATCTCAATTGAAATCCAAAGGAAGTGGATGCTCTTTTAAACGTTGAGGCTACTTTGGGATCTGTAATATTTCGATCAAAGTAAGCAGTGATATCTAACTGGTCATTTAAGCGGTAACTCATTGAGGGCCTAAGCTGAAAATTTCGGTTTCCGTTTGAGACAATATTTTCACCATTCAGCTTTCGCTGTATTGTCTTTGCATCCCGTATGGTCATGTTAAATCGGAATGTGACATCGTTTTCGATGGTAATGGTTCTCCCTCTCACTTTGAAAGGCAGCTTTAGTTTGTCTTTCGTCCATCCAACATCAATGGCCATGTCGTTATTGGTGGTCTCAGCTACCTGTGCATTGGAAAGGTTAAGAGAAAGGTTTCGGTCTTTCTTAAAGTCAATGCGTGCATTTATGTTATTATTGGTCCTTATGTTGATTCCTAAAAGAGGAGTAAACTGTTCCGCAATGGTAATCTGATTAATGATATATACAGGTACGAGATTACCCGTGATACTATCAACTTGAGTGCCTAGCGGATAATCTAAGATTTGGTTATCAAGCGTTAGGTTTTGGCTATATGTGAGCGAGTTAGTGTAATTCCCGATAGCAAATGTCGACCTATATCCATGTGTTATGTTGATAGAAGAAAACCAATCTTTGAGTCCCGGGAGGTTTGAGAGTCCGGCAAAGTCTAGTCGCCAATTTGGTATCGGAATCGTTGGAAATGGCTTTAGGGATACGTCGTTAGCGTTTTGTCCACTGTAGGCAGAGATGAAAGCAGGCACCATTATATCTTGAGAAATACTGTCATAATTTCCAAGAATACCGAGATTGTTCAATTCGGAATTCATTCGCTGCTCTACTATTCCTAAGTTTTCTCTGAATTGCTCAAATGCTGTTGAAATATTATTATTTCGAGCATCTCCAAATGCAGTTTGTATGGTCAGGAAAGAGATGTTGTAGGCACCGGATCTTGCAGGAGTCTGGCTGACATACTGATCTAGCTCCCCACTATACCTAAAAATCTCTCTAAAATCAGCATTGTAAGACCTATTTGCCTCTAGCTGAATTTTGAGGTCTCTAGAGGGCTCGACAGATGTCCGGATATTGAAATCTGTAGTTCTGGTTTGCTGGAAGGTATTGGTAAGCGCTTCGGACCGCGTAAGCCAACCATTTTCAGCAGCTCGCAGACGTATATCAGGATCTTGACTACCAAATACAAAATCGTATCCTGGAGCGTTAAACCCCGAGTCTAAGCCAAATAAGAAAGGTGTGATGATGAACCCAGGTAAGCCCGTACTCTCTCTCACGCCAAATGTGGCGTTAATTGAGCGCACAGACATCAGTGTGCGCACGAAACCCTTACCTAGCTTAGCAGCAATGGGTGTTTCATCGCTCTTTTTCTTCCTACTTGGCGTATTGATTTTTTTTAGAAAATCCACTTTATTATAAAGTTTAACCAAGTCTACTTTTCCTGTTGCCGTGCGATCCCTGCTATTTTGGAGGGTGTGCCCAAAGAAGTTGCCAGAAGAGTCGTTTTGATTTAAAGAGCCGGCAATCCAGTTATACCCAACCGAATACCTAACATCTGCACCAATCCAATCCGTCAGGGGGATTTTATCAAGGGGTAGCTTGTAGTTGGCAGATGCGTCCTGACTGAAATTTTTCATTCTACCTAAGTTCATGACCTGATCCCAAACGTATGCTCTTTCAACAGGGCTGTCGATATCTCCTTCGATAATCGAATCATCAATTTCGTCAATGACCGCATTGGCTCTTGCCGAGTAGTCAAGGCTCAGTGCCTTGAAAAGATTCCATCTGATATTGTACGCCCTATTGAAAGTAAAAAGTCGCTCATAGTAGGGGTCAATGCCAACAGTTGAGAAATCGTCACTGTATAATTGTGTCTGAATGAAGCTTCTGTTAAGGTCTGCTCTGGCAGATAAGGCGGAGGGGAGTGGGCTGAAGTTTATGTCTTTGATCAATTTGAGATAGGGATTATCCAGCCATTTAGCATTGGCAAAGGGTTGAATAGAAAAGCTTTGCGGAGAATAGTTATATGCTATGCCACCATTCTGCGTTTTTCGCTGCATAATCTGTGTACTAATATTACTGGTTTGCTGATCGCTAAATGCATAGGAGAAAGAGAAGTTTGACAGATCGTATAGCTGAGCTTTTTTATCTTTTTTGACCTTTTCTTTTCTCACATTTGTGAAGTTTAAGCTTTTTCTAACGGTCCTGTCCTGTACGAGCTGGCGATATTCCTGCCGCTCTTCTTCTGTGTCAAAAGATTCTAGTGAAGCATCTAGCGGAATATCGGGGTCCAGTGGGTCAAATTGAGGAGTTTGGATGCTTTCTTCATAGGAGGCAAACATCGGTACCTTAAGTCCTGTTTTTTGAGGTAGTAAGAATTTGTCAAGGTTGATATTTGCACTTACGTCGTATTGAAAGGTTTCTTCCCTTGCTCTCTCAGAAATACGTTGCTGTATGGACCCAAAACCGATCGTAGTGTAGCGTGTGGAGGCACTGATATTTCCAATGTCAGCAAGTTTTGCTGCTACCCTAGCATTTGCCGCCCATCCACTGTTTGAGTCGAAATCAGTTACGCGAAGTTCGTTTGCCCAGACGCAGACAGATTTTGGTTCCCTGTCCGGGCTTTCAGGGTTGCGTACACCAATCATCATAGTCAACACGGTGCTAATATCCGGCCGTCCTTTGACAGTCAATTTGTATCTTCCATTGTTAGAAGTTGTGGTGTACGGTACCAGTGCGCTGAGGTTGTTCCGGTTCCTCTCAGACTTTAATCCTAAGATCTCATTTACAGAAATATCAATCTCATTTTCTTCAGGCCAAACTAACCGTGCAAGCGCATCCCCGTCTCCCGTAAGGTTCCTAGGCGTAATTTTTAGGGGGACCTCTATTTCATAGTAGTTTTCTGTAAAGTCAGTCCCAAAACGCAGGAAAGCACTTACTTGGTCATCTAGTACCATATCTCCCCGGTATGCTTCTGCATGGAAGAACATTTTTAGTCTACCGTAATTTATAAGATCAAAACCCACGTTCTTGTAGACCGCTTTGGCATCTTTATCTTCCAAATCCTCTATGCAGATTTGGAGAGACTGTTCATTATTCCTACGATTCAAGAAAGTTGTATTATCAATATCTCTGTCTAGTCCGGGCGGGACCACATAAGGACTTGTTTCCTCATCTCCTACACTATTTTCTTCTATATTTACCACTGAAACGAAGAAGTCTGAGACATTTGTCTCCGGGACTTCATTAAAGCCGGTCTCGTTCAGTGGTTCTTCATACTTTCTCCATTGACTGCCTACTAGTTGCATCTTGGCCATTCTCAATACTACAGGTTGACGAAATTTGGTAAGGTACATGCGCAGGTATCGGATGGTCTTGAAACCGTCTATGTCTCCAATCTTTTTGAAATCGTTTCTGATGGGGATTCGAAACAAGTACCATGTAGCTTCTCCCGATCGGTCCACGACTTTATCGACTATATTTCCTCTTCCTACATCCAGCTCGCCAGGCCGTAGGGGAATCCTGTATTCATAGTATTCTTCCAGTCCGGAAATGGTGTTGTCTTTGTTGAGGTCTTCATTGTCTGGAAGTACAGTTGCTGCCTGAGTGAGACCAGAAGTGCTAACAGGGCTGTTCCCGTCAAGGCCATTGAAATTTTTATAGCGCTCCAGGATTTTAGCATCCCTTGCATCCAGCTCGTCACTTAGATAGTAACTAAAATCGTCAGCTGAAGGATCGGATTGAATGTTTGCTCTTGTTGCCTGATCAACGTTTAGATTATTAATGAAGTCATTGAAGTAAGAGGACTCTATCTCACTGGGGAGTCCATCAAGACCAACATCTTGGTTTTGTCTTGAATCGGCACTGTTAACAAAGAAATTAGTCAGATACTCTGTTGAGGGGACATATCCCCAAGGGATTGATTCCGTAGCCTCAGCCAGGTTACCATTCTCAGGTAATCCATTTTCAAAAAAATGTTTTCCGTCATTGTTAACATCTTCTGAAACACTCCCAAGGTTAAACACCAGCTCACCACCTGTTCTGTTGTTTTCATTGAATATTCCATCCAGCACTCTACCATTTGTGTTTCGGTCCAGGTACCCAATGAATGGATCCATCAGCCAGAATTCAAGGTATTCGACATTGGTCTTATCAAAGTCCACCTCATTGGTTATCGCTCGCGTGATTCCCGCCCAGTTATTCTCGGGATCAGGTAGGGTACCATCTGGACGGAGATTTGGGTTATAGTTGTATGGACCTCTTTCTTGAGGGAAATAAGCCACATCGAACACTGCAAGTGGTTGATTTACCAAGTTTCGGTCTTGCTGGCGGAAGATATCTTGTGGGTCAATTGCTTTTACATAGTGATTTTCAAGGTCTGATTCGGTGATATTGTCAGGACGATTACTTCCGAATGTCGCAGCATAAAAGACGCTGTTATCTACTGTGTACCAGGCCATCTTTGCACGTCGATAATTCAGCCCCAGCGCTTCACCTGTTGAGCTTGATTGATCAAAGTCTTCAGCAAGAGAGGAAGGTACTGAGGACAAGTGCCAAGCATTCCAGCCACCGATTGTGAAGGGTGTGATTGCGTTTTCAAAATCATCTATGAATGAGGTCCCTTCACCTTGTACCAGATTACTGGTTCCCGGTCTAAGCTCCGCAAATTCAGCACTAAATGTGATAGTTGATGGTGCTTTGGTCGAGATGAGTGGTAATGCATCCAGTGCTTTCGTTAGAAAAGGAGCCTCAGCCTGATAGTTGATATTGAATCCGTATTTTGTGTTTTTTGTTGGTTCTTCCCCAATGCTGAACCTTGATATTCCCCCAGGCCTCTCGTTTACATGAAGCAGTGTGGCACCTATGCTAAAATTGTCATTTAGGATGTAATCAAATTGGGTTCCGGTCAGCCAACGTGTCTGAAAGTTGAACAAATCAGCCTTCTCGTACGAGATGGAGATGTTTTTTCCGGAGCTTAGTATCCCATCATTTATTATTCGAACTCTGCCGAGATTGTAATCAACAGTGAAGTCCAGCCCTTCCGTAAGTGGAGTATTTCCAGCCATTACCACAACCGAATTTGGTGATACGTTTATTCCGGGTAATACGATTTCGGAAGAAGATCCTCCACTAAATTCGCCAAGGATGAAGAATTTGTTTTTGGATGCCACCAACTCAGCATCAGCTTGTGTTGTCCGATATAATGTATCGAATACATACTTTTCTATTAATGAAGTTTCTGATGGCTCAAATCGTGACGCTAGTGTTTCTCCGAACGGTTCTACGACAGGAAATATGATCGTACCTGTCCGAGCATTTACTGTGACACCTTCAATGAAGTCAAAGTTTCCATCACGTTGCCGGTCGTTATTTGGGTTTAATTGATCCAGCCCGACTAATTCTACCAGGGGCCGGTCCTTTGTCAATCGTCCTTCATGCAGGGAAGGGTTATCCTGACCTGTACGGTCATCTCTGTAGTGAACTCGCAATAGAAAGCCCTCTCTTTGGATCTGTCCGGCATTTAGGTTGTAAATGTTTTTCATCATTAAGTCCCAGGTAGGAGTTCTGGTCTCAATTTTATTGGGCCGAAGCATTTTGAGGTAGATTAACTTGTCATCTGAAAGGCCTTGGTAATCCTCTGTGAGTTCACCTACTTTGTAGACTCTTCCATTGTAGGTGTATTCAAAAGAGACAGCAAGTACTTCGTCATTTTGAAGTCTTCTCATCAGTGATATGAATCCAAGTTCTCGATTGAATGTGTACTCGGTGAGATCTAGTTTTCTGGCTGTGGTCACTTTGACGAAATCAGTTGATTCTACCATACCGAAATCATTTTCCAATATCTGATTGGCATTGTCGGGCTCTCTTAATGCTTCATTGTTTCGAATTCTAGCATACAGATCGTTTCCTTCGTTAGATGTTGGTCGTATGGAAGCATTTGGAGTGAGTGAAGGGTTGTTAATCCTTCGGGATTCCCCCAGATCTGCCAGTGCAAGAAAGTTTCTGGTTTCGCTGGTTTCATTATTCCGGTTGACTACATAAACTTCTAGTCGCGTAATGTTGACCCCTGAAGTCACTTGGGGAAGGTTGCTCAACCATTGCCCGGGAAGAATCCCATAGTTGTCTCTGAAGAAGTGGCCTAGAAAGAAATGTCTGTTTTCATCGTAATCTGATGCTCTTAGTTCAAACTGTTGCGCATCAACACCGTTTTCAATATTTAGTACTTCATTACGACCTCGTTGACGAGATGCGATTCCTGTGATATACAGCCTGCCAAATTGCAATTGAGTCTTGACACCGAAGAGAGATTGGGCACCTGCTATTAGGCTATTAGAGACAGGCATACTTACATTACCTACTTCGATCTTCTTAATGATTTCTTCATCAAAGCCTGTATAATCGACTTTCATGTCATTTTGAAAATCGAAAGTATTGTTGTTATCAAAGTTGAACGTGACAGCAAGTTTTTCCCCGATCTTACCTACCACATTTGAACTGATTTGCATATTGAAGTTAAATCCACCGTTTCTTCTTTGCTGCTCTGGAATACTAGGGTTGTCGAGAAACTGAAACAGTCCACCAAAATCAAGATTTACAAAGCCGGTAGGTTGAATGTCGACATAAGACCCTCCAAAGATTCGATCAAGGACGGGGCTTACATAAAGTTTAGGGATTAATCTTCGACCTCCTACAGCACTTTCTCCTTCAAGACCGATGGATTGATCCCTCCAGTAGTCGCTTATGATTTTCTGACTGTAAAGCCTGTCGTACTCGTCAAATGAAAGCGTAGTGGCAGGTCGAAAATAAGTATCACCGAGCTGTTCAAAAATTGAGTAACGGAATATCGAATCATAGCTGAGTTCATACTCGATTTGTGAGGGGTCGTTTAGTATGAAAGGTGATTTACTAGTTCTGGTTGATATTGGATCACCAAAACGGAACTGAGGATTGAATTTTGGCTGTTCGGATGGCTGATAGACAGTATCCTGGTCCATTTTTTTATTCCCACTATTTTCTTGTGAAAAGCTACTCTCAGGCAAAAACAACCATAGGCTCATGAAGAGCAATGAGGCGAGTATAGCGCCATGCTTTATTGAAGAAAAGTGATTCAAAAATAATTCTTTTAGGCTCGCTTTAACGCCAACTTAATCAGGTCTTCCAAAGAGATATCAGCGTTCTCCTTCAGAAGTGACTGGATGGTTTTCTCAGCTGCGATCTTATTTATGCCAAGAGTAGCTAATGCGGATAACGCTTCATTCTTCAAAGTATTGCTTGGTGAAGACACGTTTTCGATGACGCGGTCATGCAAACCTTCTTTCTTCATTTTGTCTTTCAATTCGAGGATAATCCTCTGAGCAGTTTTTGCACCTACTCCCTTGACTGCCTGAATCATACCTGTATTTTCAGCTAGAATAGCAGACTGCAATTCTTCGGGAGAGAGTGAGGAAAGAATCATCAACGCGGTACTAGGCCCTACACCGTTTATAGAGATCAAATCCAAAAAGCGTTTCTTCTCAGAAACTTCAGAAAATCCGAATAGAGTTTGAGCATCCTCTTTTACATGAAAGTGGGTATGAATCTTAGCCTTTTCTTGTCCTTTAATGGCCGAATAGGTGGATAAGGAGATTTTTACTTCGTACCCTATGCCACTTACATCCAAAATGACATGGGTTGGTTCTTTCAGTGCTAGTCTTCCTTCGAGGTAAGCTATCATTAGAATTTTTTCTGTTGGTTGTGTTGAGCATCTACCACTGCGATAGATACCATGTTGAATACCTCCCTTACGGAACTTCCCAATTGAAGTACATGGACAGGGTGATTCATGCCCATTAATATAGGACCAATTGCCTCAGCACCACCCATTTCCATCAATAATTTATAGGCAATATTTCCTGATTCCAAATTTGGAAATATAAAGGTATTGGCGGGGTTGACTGCAAGGTCTGAGAATGGATAGTGCTCTCTCAGAAGGTCTCTATTCATAGCTACATTTGCTTGTATGTCTCCATCAATTATCAGATCTGGCCATTTTTCCTTAGCCTTAGCAACAGCTTTGGCCATCTTCTTGGGGGTTTCGCCTGCTGCAGAACCAAAGTTGGAATAGGAGAGCGCCGCAATATTGGGAGTGGCGTCAAAGAATTTAACTGCTCTAGCTGTTAGACCAATGATATCAAGCAGTTGATCTTCTGTTGGATTGAGGTTTACAGTAGTGTCTGCGAAGAAGAAATTTCCCCTACTGTTATTGACAATATACATCCCTGCCACTCTGCTGATACCTTCTTCTACTCCTATAATCTGCAAAGCAGGTTTAAGCGTTCTGGGATAGTCATTCGTCAGTCCAGATATTAAGGCGTCGGCTTCCCCGTTCCTGACCATCATGGCACCATAGTAGTTTCTGGATGTCATGTTCTTTTTGGCGAGATGGTAGGTGATACCTTTTCGTTTGCGCATAACAAAAAACTGTTGTGCATACTCGTGTCTTTTATCAGGGTTATCATGAGGGTCTATGACCTGCACATCCGGCATGTCGAGGTCGTGTTCTTTGATCATCTTGGAGATGCGTTTCTGGTTTCCCAAAAGGATGGGGATGGCAATGCCCTCATCATATGACATCTGTGCTGCTTTCAAAATGGTCAGATCATCCGCTTCAGCAAAGACAACCCTTTTTGGATCTCTTCGAGCGCGTGATACTAACCTCGATATCAGGCGTTGATCTATTCCTATACGTTCCAGAAGCTCCTGTTCATAAGCCTGCCAGTCACTGATTTCAGTTCTAGCTACTCCTGTTTTGATAGCCGCTTTTGCAACTGCTGGTGATATGGTAGAAATAAGCCGAGAATCGAGGGGCTTTGGAATAAGGTATTCTCGTCCAAATTTTAATGACTTAGCGCCATAGGCTTTCAGTACCATTTCAGGAACAGGCTCTTTGGCAAGCTTTGCAATCGCTCTTACAGCTGCCAGTTTCATCTCCTCATTGATCGCTGTTGCTCTTACGTCTAGTGCTCCTCTAAATATGTAGGGGAAGCCAAGCACATTGTTTACTTGATTAGGATGATCGGAACGACCCGTTGCCATGATGATATCCTTTCGTGCCTTAACTGCCAGCTCATAGGCTATTTCGGGATCAGGATTTGCAAGTGCAAAAACAATAGGATCTTTTGCCATACCTTTAAGATCTTCCGGTTTGAGTAGGTTAGCTACTGAAAGTCCAAGGAAAACATCTGCTCCTACCAATGCTTCTTGTACAGTATGCACCTCTCTATCTGTAGCATACATTGCTTTCGATGCACTGAGGTTCTTCCTGTCTGTCCTTATGATTCCTTTAGAGTCGGCCATCACAATATTTTCTCGTTTCGCCCCAAGAGATACAAAAAGCTTGGTGCAAGCCATTGCGGAGGCCCCCGCTCCACTTACTACAACCTTCAGGTCTTCTATCTTCTTTCCATTTATGTCAAGTGAACTGAGTAGCGCGGCGCTTGCGATTATGGCAGTACCATGCTGATCATCGTGCATGACAGGTATGTTCATCTTCTCCTTTAGCTCCTGTTCGATCTGAAAGCATTCAGGAGCTTTGATGTCTTCCAGATTTATTCCTCCGAATGTTGGTTCAAGAGACTTGACTGTTTCAATGAATTTCCGAGGGTCTTTTTCATCTATTTCAATATCAAACACGTCTATTCCCGCAAATTTCTTAAAGAGTACGCCTTTACCCTCCATTACAGGTTTCGATGCCTCCGGGCCAATGTCTCCCAAACCAAGTACCGCAGTGCCGTTAGAGATTACGCCTACCAAATTTCCCTTGGCACTATATTTAAATACATCTTCCTTGTTAGCAGCGATCTCATTGCAAGGGTCGGCTACCCCTGGTGAGTAGGCTAATGAAAGGTCATATTGAGTGGAGAGAGGTTTAGTTGGGATTACTTCAATCTTCCCCGCCGGCTTGGATTCATGGAATTCAAGGGCATCCTTTTTACGGATTTTAGCACACATGTTATTTGGTAAATGTTATTCAGTAGGTGATGGTAGCTTGAATGTAGAAAGTATAGCATCAAGCTCTCTGATATAGTTTTTTTTCTTAGTTGAAGGAGCATATACATAGCCTTCTATGTAGTAAAGCCGACCGGTTTTTTCGTCAGCCATTGTGTAGCTTATGTAGGGGCCACCACCAGATATATCACTATATTTCCAAAGGCCTCGGGCTTTAATTGCATATCTACCATCAAAATTGACATTTTCTGTGAAGATTGCCTGAATATCGGGACGAGCTTGTCGGGTGATAAAAAGTTCAGATTTCTCAGAATCTCTTAGAAAGGTCTCTGTTACTTTATCTCTAAGAGCCGGAATATTTTCAAAGACTTTAGCATTGGTGTACGGTTCATGATAGATAAAGACGTTTTGTTCCTTATCAGCTTCTAAGAATCGCATCCAATAGAAGTTTTTAAGATTTATGGCCTGATCCCATCCATATGGTACATTGATTCTAAATGGATGGTCCTGTGCGATCACCTTCTCGATGCTGGTATTTCTTTGTTTGAAAAGTTTTGATTTGATTCGACTTCGTTCTGTAGACTCGAATAGTGCCTGAAGTTGACTTTTATGTGCATATAATTTCCTGATTAACTCGTCTTCTGATCTTGAAAATAAATAAAGGACGATCTGGCCTTTGGCAAATTCGTCTTTATGAATCCTGTAATAGATCGTAGTGTCTTTTTGAATTGTATTAAGTGATTGACTTGTAAAGTAATTTCTTAATAACCCGCTAGCTCTGGTTTTACTGTCCAGTGTCATAACAAACACCATATTACGAGCTGCTTTAAGAACGGCGTTCAATTTACCTGGCCCTGCTTTAGAGATACTAAATAATGGTTCATCCTGTGGTAATCCCTTCATCGGTTCGCGAAAAACATTTTTGATTGCGTCCCCAACTTTACCCTCGTATTGTGCAGAGTCCATTACTAAGATGATCTCACCCACCTCTCCTCTGGCAGTAGGCATGAACTCCTTCTGAAGGGTTTCTTGCGTTTTACTACATCCGATTAGAAATAGCACGTTGATGGTCAAAAGAGAAATATATTTCATGGAATCAGGGTTTCGACAAAAATAAAGAAGTGGAGATCAAAAAAGCACGAAGGTCGGTACTAGTCTGTGCCCAATAGTAGTTGCTGCCCGGGATGGATGGTATTTCCTTTGAGCTTATTAAGTGTTTTCAATTGCTCAACTGATACATTGGATTTTTTAGATATTTCCCATAGGGTATCCCCTGACTTTACTTGATATGTTTTTTTGCCTGCGAGTGAGGAAGCAACTTGGGTCGACTTTATCTTGTACGCATTATTATTTGTCGTATTTGCTGAAACATAGAGGTCCTTGGTAGAGCTAGTGTAGACGGGAAGTACCCAGATAGATAGTCGTTGCCCTACTCTGATCAAATTTGAGTTGAGACCATTCCATTTTTTGATGTCAGAAATTCTGACCCTATACTGTTGTGCAATGGTTCCAAGTACATCACCACTTCTAACTCTGTAGTAGACCTTTTGTCTTCCATATGTACTGCCCGGCATGCTCCTTGCCAGATAATCAAGGTGTGCTTTTCCTACTTTACTTGCTGTGTCATATAGAAAAGCTCGATTTTCTCTGACTTCTGCAGCGATCTCATTTGGAATCTTGAGCGAATAGCCTTTCGTTTCTTCCGGCAATGCACCTCTTTTGATATCAGGATTTAGTTCTAGCAGTTCGTCGAGACAAATGTCTACTTGCTGAGCAAATGTTTCCAAATGAAAATATTGGCTTACTTCCACTGTATCAAATGTTGGCAGGTAGTGGTAATTAGTTGGGTAAAGATTATGTTCTTCTGCATAATTCAAAGCGTATGCAATCGCCACAAATTGAGGAAGATAGGACCGCGTCTCTCGAGGTAAATACCTATATATTTCCCAAAAAGTCTTTTTGTAACCACTTCTTCTAATCGCTTTTCTCACATTTCCAGGTCCACAGTTATATGCTGCAATTGCCAATTCCCAATCATCGAACATCTTGTATAAATCTAGCAGATGCCTGCAAGCTGCATCTGTAGCTTGATGAGGGTTCATTCTTTCGTCTACGTACCAATCACCTTTGAGTCCGTAGACCTTTCCAGTAGATGAGATAAACTGCCACATGCCGACAGCATTGGCTCTACTTACAGCATTTGGTCTCAACCCTGACTCGACAATCGCCAGGTACTTCAACTCTTCTGGAACGCCGTGCTTTTCCATGTAGGGTTTGAACAAGTCAAAGTAGTAGTCCTTTCTATTAAGAATTTCGCGTGTATAATCACGATCCCTTACGGTAAAATAGTCAATGAAAGATTTCACTTTCTCATTAAACCTTAATGGAATTTCACTATCGATGCAAGACAACCTATCCTCTATTTCAGAATAAGTTGCATCTGGAATATAATCTAAACCTAAGCGCTTGGGTGGCTGCGACAAGGCTGCTGTAAATTGACTAAGCAGGAGGATAGTTGTGAATACCACTCTGTACATGCTGGGGATAAATTAGGACTTTAAGAGAGTATTTGAAAACTTGCAAAGTGAAGATTCCTCGAAAGCCGGACCCATGATTTGCATGCCAATCGGCATTTCTGCCACTCCATGTCCAAATGGGATTGAGATAGCAGGCAGTCCTGAAACAGATGCTTGAACTGTGAAGATATCTGATAAGTACATAGCCAAAGGGTCTTTTGTTTTTTCTCCAATCTTAAACGCCACCGAGGGTGCGGTCGGCATTACTATGAAATCATGTTCTGCTAAGATTCCATTGGTAAAGTCCCTAACAAGCTTTCTAGCCCTTTGAGCTTTTGTATAGAATGCGTCATGATAGCTTGCAGAGAGAACAAATGTTCCCAGCATTATTCTTCTGAGCACTTCTGCTCCAAAGAACTGCGTCCTGGATTTCTTATATAAAGATTCAGGAGTTGTGACACCTGCAGCTCTCTGCCCATACCTTACTCCATCGTATCTCGAAAGATTTGCACTGGCTTCTGCTGAGGTAAGTATATAATAAATGGGTAGCAAGTAGTCAACGTACGGGAAGCTGACTTCATGAATCGTGTGGCCCTTTGAACGAAGCGTTTCTATGAAATTGGCGTAAACATTTTTCACATCTTTATTGCATCCCTGTTCATCCATTAGTTCTTTGATGTACGCAATGCGACGAGGTCTTTCTGGAGTATCATTGTTCGCAGAATTAAATTCTGTCCTGGAAGAAGTGCTATCTTTTGGATCATGACCACTCATAATCTCCAAAACCAGTTCGGAGTCTTCAATAGATTTTGAGAGTACTCCCGGACAATCAAAAGAGCTGGCGTAGGCAGTCAAACCATATCTTGATACGCGAGAATAGGTAGGTTTTAATCCTACAATGCCACAAAATGCTGCAGGTTGTCGAATAGATCCTCCAGTATCAGACCCAATAGACACTTGACACATATCAGCTGCTACTGCTGCAGCACTGCCACCGGAGGAGCCACCGGGCACACGGTCCAAATCAAGTGGATTCCGAGTGGCTGCATATGCAGAGTTTTCACTAGAGGATCCCATCGCGAATTCATCACAATTTTGACGACCGATAATGATGGCGTCTTCGTCTATCAAACGTTGTATTGATGTAGCCGTAATTTGGCTTTCAAACCCCTCAAGTATTTTACTGGAACAGCTTATTTTATGTCTTTTTAAGCAGAAGAGGTCTTTGATGCCTATTACCATACCGGCTAGTCTGCCGGCATTGCCATGTTTGATTTTTTTATCAATTGAAACTGCGTTTTTCCTTGCCTCTTCAGAAAAGACTTCTAAGAATGCATTTACACACCCGTCTTTTTGTGAGATGTTTTGTAAATGATAATCTACCAGTTGGACACAGGAAGCCTTCCCAAGTTCCAAATCGGACCTGATTTCACTGTAACTATGGTAGTATTTCAACTCGTGGGAGTATTGTCGTCCGAGGAGGCCGCAGCGGCCGTATCATCTATTTCTTTTTTGATATCCTTGGTAGCATCTTTGAATTCTCTAATGCCTTTCCCAAACCCTCTTGCAATCTCCGGAATCTTTTTAGCGCCAAAGAAGATTACAACAAACAACACGATTACTACCCATTCCATTCCTCCGGGTAATCCTATAGCAAGTACTGTATTCATGATTGCCATCTTTATTTTGTAAATTCAAAGATAGGGATTATCTGATCCTTTTGATCAATCGACCAACCATTTTTCGGGGTCTAGTTTGACCGTATTTTTCCAGATCTCAAAATGCACTTCTGATACCCCGTCGGCATTTGTCAGCACTGTTCCTATCACATCTTGTGCTTTCACAATCTGTCCCTTTTTTACGTTTACTTCCTTCAATTTGGAATAAACGGTGTAGTAGGTTCCGTGTTTAATAATCACTACGTTATTGTATCCGGGCAGAAATGCCCTCGTTCTAACCTCACCATCAAAGATGCTTGTGACTTGCTCCTCTTTATTGGTTTGAATCTCGATCCCCGTACTTTCAATTGCAATGTTCTTCAGAACTGGATGAGGCTGTCGTCCAAATTTCATCGTAATGAAACCGGATTTTACAGGCCAGGGTAATTTATCTTTCTGCTGTTCAAAGGATGCAGTTAATGCTGCCACATCCTCTACTGCTGCAGTAGACATGGCGCGATTTTTTTCAAGTTCTGCCCGAATCAAATCAGCTATTAACCCATCCAGTTTTTCAATCGCTTTCTTAGTTTGAGCCATCTCATTTCTCAGTTCTTTTTTCTTCTTATTAAGTTGTGCTACGACCTGACTTTGTCGGTCTTTCAGTTTTACTAATTTTTTGTTTTCTGTGATTTGCTGTGTTAGTAGGTTCGATTGCTCTGTTCTTTTTTCTTCGACGGCAACTAGTTGACTGTTTAAAGAAGAGGTAACTTTTTGAATCTGTTGTGCTTGATTCCGCCTTGCTTCCCCATACTGTTCCATGTACTTTAAACGCATATAAAGCTGATAAAATGTTTGGCTGGAGAACAAAAAGGTAACCAGGTTAAACCCGCGGTTTACCTTGTACGTCACATACACCATTTCAGTGTATTCAGTTTTGAGGTTATCTAAGTCCGATTGAAGCGCATTTACGACAATATTTAGATCTTCAATTTCAGCATCGAGTAATTTTATTTCTTCTTCTAGGGCTGAAATCAAACCTTCTCGAGCCATAATCTGCTGATTGATAGCATTTAGCTGACCGATCGTAACCTTTCGTTGAGACTCAGTCTCTGTCAGTATTTTTTCAGCTTCTGCAATTTTCCGAAGGTTTTCGCGCTTTTCCTGTTCCAGCTGTTCCTTAGATTTTTGACCATAGGCTGCGAGTGGAAGAAGTAGCAGCAGGCAAAAGCAAATCAGTGCCTCAATAGGAGGTGTACCTGGCAGGGATAGAAAATGGGAAGTTGAGCGACTGTTCTTCAATTTCTGCTTTGGTATATCCTATTTCTACGTTTGTTCGTGATGATGGTCCAGAATTAGTCTGGAAGTTAGCCTCTATTTTGTAGGGGAGTGTTTCTTCCCCTACTAATGTAAAGTCCCCGTAATTTACGGAGATTGAGTTATCATTTCTTAGGTCTGTAGCATCAAATCTTTCGAGTTTCCCTGATGCCTGGTCTATAAAACTGTTAATGACAATATCCTGACTTTTCTGCTGGTATGAATATCCATCAGGATGTTTTTTTAGCCCTTGGCGCGAGTAGGGTAAAATCAAGTTACCTAAGATAACAGCTTGAATCATATTAAAATCCAATTCAAACTGATAGCTCTTTTGAAGTTCCTCAAACCCCATAATCTTGTACTTTTTATTGATTCGATCCATAAAAAATACTGAATCTGGTGTGAGCATGATTCTCGCTACTTCCACACCCAGGCCAGGCGTTATTGACATCCAAATAAGACTGTCATATGCCATTCTAATATTTGCAGTACCTGCAATATCTTTTTGACCATCATCGTATTTGATTTTGGTACGAGCGCTCATGTAATCAAAAGAGATCTCGTCAATGATGAGGTCTTTTTTGTCCAGTTTGGCAATGTTTCTATTGCAGCTGATTAAAAGAAAACTGAATAGAAGCAGTAGTAAGAATCCCTTATTCATAGTATTGACGGTCTTGGATTTTCTTGTCTATCTGATCAGTAGTTTCACCTGCACCTTTAGCCTTTTTCCAGGTTTCTACAGCTTTTTCAATATCTCCTAATTTGAACAAAACATCTCCCAGGTGCTCGATGATGGTTCCATCTTCTTCCAGACCCGCAGCCCTTTCAAGGTACTTATATGCCTCAACATAATCACCTTTTACAAACAGGACCCAGCCATGAGTATCTAAGAATGTAGCATTTTGAGGATTATCTGCCACCACTTTTCCGGACATCTCAAGTGCCCTTTCGAGACGATCACCTCTAAGGGATAGATAGTAGCTATAGTTATTCAGGACACCGTAATTATCAGGTTGAATTTCTAAACATTTTTCATAGTTTTTGTATGCTTCCTCGAACTCTTTGCGATGATAGTACGCATCTCCAAGTTGACCGAGAAATAACGCCTGGAATTGCTTATCTGAGGCAAACCCCAGACCTTGCTCTAAAGCTCTTACTGATTTGCGATAATCCTCTTGTATTAGATGACCTAACCCTTCATAGAAATAAAATATAGGCTGGTTTGGAAAAAATTCGAGCGCTTGCTGACAGTGTAATATCAAGCTATCGTAGTGTCCACCCTCGTATTCCAGGTTGGCGATATTCTGCCAAACTCCAAAGTTTGTTTGGCCAAACTTTACTGATTCTCGATAGTAGTTAAGCGCTTGATTGGCGCTATCTAAATTTAGGTAGATGTCACCTGCAAAACCCCAAGCCTCAAATGAAGTAGGGTGTGCAGTCACCATGTTATCAACTATTTTGAATAAGTCCAACCTCATCCCTTCGGTTTGGATAAAAGGGAGGTAAGCATTTATTGCCTGAATCTTGGTTGTAAGCTCTATATCAGAGCTTCCAGCAGGTATGATTAACTGTGCCAATGCTTTTCGGTAATCTCCTTTCTTTCTTTCCACTTCAGACTGAATCAAATAGATATTATTGTTTTCGGGATAACGAGTATTAAAAGTTTCTATAAAGGGAGCGGCATCTTCTAATAAATCATTTGCCAGAAGGATAGTGATCAGTTCCAATACATACTCAGGCTGGTCGGGTCTTGTGTTAGTAAACTTTTTCCAGTCAGCAATGAGTTGATCCATTTTATTTTGACGGAGATAAATCTGTTGCTTTTCTCTTAGCAGTGTAAGCGACATTCCTAATTTTGCTTCTGCCTGCTCAAAGGCAGAAAGCGCTTTATCCCATTGTGCCAGGTATTTGTAAAGAAGTCCAAGATCCAACCAGTAAGATTCGGTATTTGGTACGTTTTTCAACAGGGCCTCGTATGTTTTCGCTGCTGCCTTGAAATCACTTAATGCTTTGTGAATTTCAACTTGAAAAAGGTAGTAGTATTTATTATCAGGGTCCAGCTCAACTGCTTTTGTGATATTTTGTAATGCTTTTTGATTTTCGCCGTTTTTAACCAGCACCTCTGCCATTTTGAAGTGGATCGCTGCATTATCTGAAGTTAGCTCAGAGGCTTTTAAAAATAGCTCGTAAGCCTTGCTGTAATTTTCTAGAATGACTTGCTTTTGAGCCTCTATAAAAGTGGCCTCAGCAAAAATTTCTTGATCTTGAGAGATTTGGATATCAGAAGTACCTAATTCTTTCTTCTTCTTTTGTGCAACTCCGACCGGAGCAGTAAGAATTGCCACAATGAATACTATCAAAAATCTGGAGAGTGTCATCAAGACATAATTGTTGTATCATTCCTCTAACGAAATGATAGCGGGCATAGTTTAGTCAACATATAAGCTGCAAAGATACCTAATGGGAAGTGGATATAAAGAATCAGAAAAGCAGATTAACGAGCATCTATTCGCCCTTAAAGTTAGCAGATCGTTTTTCGAGGAAGGCAGCTGCTCCTTCTTTAAAGTCTTCCGTTCCGCAGCATCTGGCAAAGCCGTTTGCCTCGGTTTGGTATCCATTCTCTGAAGGGCTGTACAAGGAGTTTACGCAATCAATCACATACCCAATGGCAATGGGTGCTTTGGACGCAATGGTGCCAAGAAGTGATTTTGCTTTATCAAGCGCGGTATCTTTATCTGCAGCCAAATGATTGACTAATCCCCATTGATGAGCAGTGTTTGCGTCAATCATTTCAGCGGACATCATGTATTCAAATGCTCTGCCTTTTCCGACTAGTTGAGTAAGCCGTTGGGTCCCTCCGTATCCCGGGATGATACCCAAATTCACTTCTGGTTGTCCGAATTTCGATTTTTCTGTGGCAATTCTCATATGACAAGCCATTGCTAGTTCACATCCACCGCCCAAGGCATAACCACTGATAACTGCAACGATAGGTGTATGACAGTTTTCTATTAGGCTGAATATTTCTTGACCTTCTTCCGCAAATTTTCGGGCATTCATTTCGTTTAGCTCACGAAATTCCAAAATGTCCGCACCGGCTACAAATGCCTTTTCTCCAGCTCCAGTCAAGATAACACCTCGTATGTCTTTGTCATCATAAAGAGATTGAATTGTCTCTTTCAGTTCAGCCAGAGTCTGCTGATTTAATGCATTCAGCTTTTGTTCTCTGTCGATGGTGATGGTGAGGATGTTTCCATCCATCGAGAGGGTTAAATTTTGTAAATCCGCCATTTGAAGAAATTTTCAGAGATAAAAGTACATGGATTTGAGAAAGAATATCAATTATGAATCCGAATTCCTTTGCATCTCATTGCTCGATTTTACACTTTCAAGCATGTCGGTCAGGTGCCAAATGATTTCATCACTCATTTCTTCTAGATCAAAAGCAGGCTTCCAACCCCAATCTGTTCTTGCGACGGTATCGTCAATACTATTTGGCCAGCTGTCTGCAATTTTTTCTCTGTAGTCAGGAGTGTAGCTTACTTCAAAGTTGCTGTAATGCTTTCTGATTGATTCATATATTTCACGTGGAGAAAAAGAAATAGCATTAATGTTATAGCTAGACCTGACAGAGAGCTTTTCAGCGTCAGCCATCATTAAATCTAGGGTAGCTTTTACAGCATCATCCATGTACATCATGGGGAGTTTCATATTTTCCGAAAGGAAGCAGTCAAACTTCTCCTGCTGTACCGCTTTATAATAGATATCTACAGCGTAATCTGTGGTTCCACCCCCCGGAAGCGTCTTGTAACCTATTAATCCAGGGTATCGGAGGCTTCTTACATCTACCCCATAGTGTTGATGGTAGTATTCACACCATCTTTCTCCAGCCAGCTTACTGATACCATAAACGGTGGTGGGGTTCATGAGGGTGTGCTGAGGTGTCTGATCCTTTGGAGTATCTGGACCGAATACAGCAATCGAACTTGGCCAAAAAACCTTTTTTACATGTTCTTTACCTAACTCCAGAATATTCAGCAGACTTTTCATATTCAGGTCCCAAGCGAACAGAGGATCCATCTCACCCTTGGCTGAGAGAATGGCTGCCAAGTGGTAGATTTCAGTAATTTCATGAGAATTGACAACCTCGAATAGTGCTTTTTCGTCCATTGCATTGAGCTTCACGTATGGCGCATCTAAATGAGAGTCTTCCCAGGGCTTTATATCTGAGGCAATCACTTGCTCTTGGCCATATTTTGATCTCAAGGCAGCCACCAGCTCCCTCCCGAGCTGACCACCAGCTCCAATCACAAGTACTTTTTCCATGGGGTAATGGGTCGTTTATTGAATTCGATTACAAAACTATTTAATAGCTGGCTGAATAGAATAACCGAACCCTTAACTTTGTGATGGATGGAGAATTTTGAAAGCTTTCTTACTGCCAAAAAAATCGACCCTGTGAGGTTCAAGAAAGGAGATCCGGATAGATACAAAGAATTCAGCGAATTATTTGAAGTTATGCATCCCGATAGCTTCGTTTCTCAAAAGCTCTTCTTGATTAATGCAATCAGAAGAAAATTTCCATTAAAAGCTGGGACTGTGGAAGGCTCACAGAAACCGAAAAACATTCAAGTTAAACCGAAGATTACCCCGAAAATTAAGAAATAGAAATGTACAATAGCCTCAAAAAAAAGTTGACTCAAGAGATTGCTGATATCAAGGAAGCAGGCCTCTACAAGGAAGAACGTATTATTTCAACGCCGCAAGATGCTGTGATCAAGCTGGATTCCGGTAAGGAGGTTATCAACTTCTGTGCGAATAATTACCTAGGTCTTTCCTCACACCCAAAAGTGGTAGCTGCAGCAAAGGACGCAATTGACACACACGGATTCGGTATGTCATCTGTTCGTTTTATCTGTGGGACGCAAGACCTTCACAAGCAACTAGAAGAAAAATTGTCTGAATTCTTAGGAACAGAAGATACTATTCTGTATGCGGCAGCTTTTGATGCAAATGGGGGTGTCTTTGAGCCCCTTTTGGGTCCTGAAGATGCTATTATTTCAGATGCTCTTAATCACGCGTCCATCATCGATGGAGTTCGCTTATGTAAAGCGCAAAGATTGAGATATGAGCATAACAATATGGAGGACTTGGAGACTAAACTGAAAGAGGCTGCCAATGCGAAAGTGAAACTGATCGTGACAGATGGGGTATTCTCGATGGACGGTACCATTGCCCGGCTAGATAAGATTTGCGATTTAGCAGATAGATATGATGCAGTTGTAATGACTGACGAATGTCATAGCACTGGGTTCATGGGCGAAACCGGTAGAGGTGTTCATGAGTATCGAGGGGTTATGGATCGTGTGGATATCATCACCGGGACGCTTGGAAAGGCTCTTGGGGGTGCTTCAGGAGGATTTACCAGCGGTAAAAAGGAGATCATCGACATACTAAGACAAAGGTCCAGACCATATCTATTCTCCAACACTCTGGCGCCTTCTATCACAGGTGCTTCTATTGCGGTGTTGAAGATGTTGAGTGAGACGACTGCACTGAGAGATAAATTGGAAGAAAACACGAAATATTTTCGGGAGAAGATGACTGCCGCAGGTTTTGATATCAAGCCGGGAGATCATGCCATTGTACCGATCATGTTGTACGATGCAGTGCTTTCTCAGAAGATGGCAGCTGCGCTGCTTGAGAAGGGGATTTATGTGATTGGATTCTACTATCCGGTCGTACCTAAAGGTCAAGCGAGGATCAGGGTTCAAATCTCGGCTGTCCATGATCTATCAAATTTAGATCAGGCGATTGAAGGGTTTACCGCGGTGGGTAAGGAGTTAGGAGTGATCAGCTAGCTTGCTGAGTCACCTCTTCTTGTTTGACCTGTTCGAGTACTGAGCTCGGTTGTCCCTCCTCTGTTTCGAGCAGGTACTTATTTATGGCGGACCTCAACTCTTTTGTTGACTGATTTGCAAAGATCTGTCCGTTTTTCACGGTGGATATTTGCCCAGTTTCCTCTGATACAATGATGATAAAAACATCAGTGACTTCAGACATTCCGATAGCCGCTCTGTGTCGTAATCCAAAGTTTGCAGGGATATCGTCGCGTTCCGTTACAGGCAAGATGCATCTTGCAGCCACAATTCGTCCGTCTTTGATAATTGCTGCTCCATCATGTAAAGGGCTGTATTTATTGAAAATAGAGAGAAGCAACCTTTTGGAAAGCATGGCATCGAGGCGATCGCCAGAATCGGCATAAAACTTAAGTTCTGAACTTTTTGAAAATACCATGAGTGCTCCGGTATTGGTTCCCCCCAGCGTTTTGGCGGCTTCCACTATAGGTGTGATTTCGGTCTTACTGACCGCTTCCGTTGAGGCCCAAAACCGGATTGTTTTGAGAACAGAGCCTTCATTGAATACAGGGGTTCGGCCGAGTAGAAGAAGAAATCTTCGTATTTCTTGTTGGAATAGGATGATGACAGCGAGGACCCCGACCCCCATGAACTGGCCTAGTATACTAGAAAGTAATTCCATGTTTGCGGCCTTCACCACAAGAAACACTAGGTAGAGCGAAAGGAAACCTAAAAACACACGGATTGCAACGCTGCCTCTCATGAGTTTATAAACTTGATAGAGCAGGATAGTGACAAACATCACGTCAAGTATGTCAACGAACTTGATTTCTACAAAACCGATAGAAAATGCTAGAATCACTCTTTAGATCAAATCAGCTTACGGGTGAGTTTGATTATTTCAACAGCGGGCTTCACATCATGTACGCGCAAGATATTAGCACCTTTGAGCAAAGCTACAGTATTTAGCACAGTTGTACCATTTAGTGCCTCATCCGCTGAAATATCTAATGTTTTAAAGATCATCGATTTTCTCGAAATCCCTACTAATAGTGGGCATTCCAGCATTTCAAAATCTCTTAGGTTCTTGAGGATTTCGAAATTTTGCTCTCGGGTCTTGGCAAAGCCAAAACCAGGATCAAGAATCAAATCGGCTATTCCTTTCTCATATGCTTTTCTTCTTATTGTACTGAAATATTTAATCATTTCGCCAATAAGGTCATCGTATTGAGTATAAGAGGTCATGTTTTGAGGATTCCCTTTCATGTGCATCGTTATGTACGGGAGTTTAGCTTCTGAAACAAAATCCAACATATGAGGATCTAGTTGTCCCCCAGAGATATCGTTCACCATGTTGGCTCCTGCTTTAATTGCTTTTTCGGCAACCTTTGATCTAAAGGTGTCGATTGAAATAGGAATTTGAGGAAAACGATCTCTTACTTCTTTAATTGGGGTTACTACTCTACTAATTTCTTCTTCCACTGAGATGTCCACCGCCCCTGGTCTTGAGGAATAGCCACCAATATCCAATGACCAGGCACCCTCTGCGATCATTTTTTCTGCCAGCGCTATCAATTGTGTAATTTGTGGCACGCGACTCTCTGCGAAAAAAGAATCGGGTGTAGCATTCAGTATACCCATGATTTTGGGATTGCTCAAATCATGAACCTGTCCGCTAATGTTAATAGTAACTGCTTGTCTCAATTGCTGTAGTTTTGCAATCCAATTTGGATAATTTTGATTGATAAAAAAAAACGAATTGAAGAAAGATACTGCTTTACAATACCAAGAGATCATTGCGGAATGTAAGACATTGTTTGGGAAGAAAACCCAGGACTATGGTACGGCTTGGCGGATTCTGCGGTTACCCTCTATTACTGATCAGATTCTCATCAAAGCACAACGTATAAGGAGTATTCAAGATAAAGGTGAACAGAAGGTAGGTGACGCGATTCGAGATGAATTCATAGGTATCATTAATTATTGTCTGATTGCTTTGATCCAAATGCAACTGAATGGAAAAGATGAAATGGAGCTATCCTGGGAGTTTTTGGAGCCTATGTACGATTCTGCCTCTGCAAAGACTCTTGAATTGCTTCAAAATAAGAACCATGATTACGGAGAAGCCTGGCGCGATATGCGTGTAAGCAGCATTACGGATATCATTCTAATGAAACTTTTTCGTGTTAAACAAATTGAAGATAATGCCGGTAGCACCATCGTTTCGGAGGGAATTGATGCCAATTATCAGGACATGGTCAACTACGCTGTTTTTTGTTTGATTAAAATGAACGATAAATGAAGATCTTAAAGGAATTTGCAAGATATTTCACAGGAGCAATTTTTATTTTTTCAGGTCTAATCAAAGTCAATGATCCGGTTGGAACAGCAATAAAGCTGGAGGAATACTTTGAGGTATTTGCATATGACTTTGCTCCTTTCTTTGAGTGGTTTATTCCTGCTGCACTCTTTATTGCAGTACTTTTTGTGGTTGCAGAAGTGGTATTAGGAGTAGCACTTATTATTGGATATGAGATGAAGTGGAGTTCAATGGCGTTGCTGGCGCTTATTATTTTCTTCACTTTCTTAACCTTTTACTCTGCATACTTCAACAAGGTAACTGACTGTGGTTGTTTTGGAGATGCCATAAAGCTTACCCCCTGGGAGTCTTTTTCTAAGGATATTGTGCTGTTGCTTACTTCGCTGATTATTTTCTTCAATAGAGAGAATTATCAGAGTTGGTTAAGTAATAAAACAGGTCACATTTCTATGGGAGTCTTGACAATCCTTAGTGTCTGGATTTCTGTTTATGCTATTAATCATCTACCCTACATTGATTTTAGATCATATGCAATAGGAAATCATCTACCGACTTTAATGCAACCTTCAGGTGAATTGATGTATGAATACGTGATGAAAAAGGAGGGAAAAGAGGAGGTAATGCCAGAGTATCCGATGGATCCAACATATGAGTTTGTCTCGATGAATGTACTAAACCCTGAGGTACAGCCGAAAATTACAGACCTCGCCGTCTGGAATGATGATGGAGAGTTTACAGATGAGATGATGACGGGTACCAGACTCTTGGTAGTTACGCATAATATCTCGAAGACAAGTGCTGATAGTAATGTGGAGATAGCAGAGCTATTAAGCTCTTTAAAAAATATTGAGATCTGGGCGTTAACATCTTCAGGAGGAGATGAATTCTCTGAATTTGCGGTAGCTGCACAATGGGACATACCCTTTTTATATGCTGATGCTACGGTTTTAAAGACCATCATACGTTCCAGTCCGGGAATTGTGCTTTTGAACGAGGGTGTGGTGCTAGGTAAGTGGCATTATAATGACACACCAACGGCCAGTGAGATTCACCGGCTATTGTGAAGAAAATTTTCTTAGTAGGATTGCCAGGGTCGGGAAAATCGACCCTTGGCCGGCAATTAGGTGAATTTCTTTCTTTAAAATTCATCGATCTTGATGTCGAAATTGAAAAAGTTGAAGGGAAGCGTATAAAGGATATTTTTCATGAGCAGGGAGAGCAGCTGTTCCGAAAAATTGAGCATGATACATTTCTGCAGTTTATTGAAAACAACCAGTCATTCATTTTAGCAACGGGAGGGGGTACACCATGTTTTTTTGATCACATGGAGCGTATGAATAAAAGCGGACTGACAGTTTATTTATCTACTCCTGTCGAGATGATTGTGGAAAGAATTAAGGAAAACGAAGACCGGCCTCTTATGGAAGGAGTGGATGTCAGAACAAAAATTTCTTCACTATTGGAGGATCGTGAGCAGTTCTATGAAAAAGCTGCACTACGCTTAGAAGCTTGGAAATTGTCTTTTGAGGAAATAAAACAGGTAATAGAAAAAGCGGCGCGAAGCCGCTTTAGCTAATTAAAATGTTGTCCCAAATGTGATCATCGCAGAAACTTTTTGCAGATCTGAATGGACCACCGGAGAGCCCCCTGCATAATCCTCAGGTAAGAAGTAGGGGCTGTAGGTCTGCTGAGTATTCATTACCCTTGCCGTTATGTCAACAAATAGATCTCTGCTTTTATAACCGAGCCCTCCAGAATAAGTGTAGATACTTCTGTCAATCAATTGCTCTTGAAAAGGATCAGCCTGATAGTTGAATCCTCCTCGTACTCTCAATTCATCAAAACGCAATTCAGCGCCTAGTTTGTAATTAATCACATTTCGATAGGAATCTACTATGGCATCATTGTCGTCAAAAACTTCAAAATCACTGGATTGCAGCTGAGCCGTGGAGAAGTCTATCAACTCCACTTCACCTGAAATGAATCCCTTTTTTCCAAGAAACAGCGCTGCCCCCATATTTAATTTCGCAGGTGTTCTTAGAGCATAATCTGACACAAAAATGTCGCTCTCTGTTGATATAACTCCCATTTCCAATGTATCACCATTGATAGCATAACTTAAATTTTCTCCCCACTGTGTCTCGAATATGAAGTCTGAATCTTCATTCAATGCATAAAAAGTTGGGGTATGATAAGATATCCCAGCAGTCAAAAAAGGTAGCGGTCTCAGAATAGCGCCTAGTGTAGCATTAAGCCCGGAGCCTTCGATACTCAGTCGATCTCTGATGCTTATGGAATTGACTAGATTATCCGGGCTACCGTCCGGTAATTGAAACTCACTTTCTGTATACCTTCTGACTCGATCATATTCTATGAAATGGATACCAAGTCCCGCACCAAAGTAGAACACGTCTTTGAAGTTTCCGCCCCATGAAGTATTCAATGCATACTGTCCTCCTGATGTAGTGATCCTCTCTGTCTGTTGTGGTAGAGAACCGTAATAGTTGCCAAGGACAGATTCATAACCCTCTACAGTACCATCTTCGATATTTGGAGAAATGTAAGTAATACCATTCTGGGCATTGAAAAAGAAAGGGTCATCCGTGTTGTAGTCTGCTTCGTCAATTAGAAAATGATCATATGCTATGCCCTCGAATCCTCCTAATTGATCTGGAAAACGATTGCCAGCATTCCAGATAAACCCATTTACAATTGAGCTGCTACTATTAATTCCAACGTACTGGATGTCATGATTAAAATTGTTGGTTCTTTGCAGAGAAACTGCCATAGAACTGCCTTTGAAATCATCTGGGAGTACATTTCCTTTAGAGTTATTGAGTACCAAACCCACTTCAGGAATTATGAATTTATTTCTGTATGCTTTCACTGAATTATCAAAGAATTCGCTGTTGGCACTTGAAAAGTCCATTCCCGGGCTGACAGAAAAGCTGCTCCTGTTGAAGAAACCTAGCCCTGCCGGATTAGAAGCTGCGAGGCTAATATCCCCTCCAAGGGCCACCTGTGTGCCTCCGATTCCTGATATTCTTGCAGTGCCAAAATTTTGAGTACGACTGAATAACAGTGCCTCATTATAATAGCCGAATTGTGCACATACTTCTCCTGCGGTACCGGTCAAAAATAGGGCGATACCCAAAAATCTAAGATAAGTCTTCATGTTGCTATTTTTTTATATGCTAGCCGCCTCTTCTTCCTCCCGATGACCTGCTACTTCCTGAAGATGACCGGGAGGAACCCCCGGAAGAACTACTTCCGCCTGAGTAGGAAGAGCGATTACCTCCTGAACTGTAGCTTGACCTTGACCCACTTGATCTAGAACTAGATGAAGATCTATTGCTGTAACCGGATTGCGAACTGCTACTTGACCTACTAGAGCTATTTGAATAATTGCTTCTATTGTAATTACCAGACTGGGAGCTATACCTTCTAGTAGTTCCTGAAGATTGATTCGAATTGGTCCTGCCAGAATAATAAGATGAACTGGCAGAACCGCTGCTTCTGGAAATATTCTGACTACTTCGAGTGTTGTTACCTGATCTATCAAGGTAAGATCGGCTATTTCCCGAAGACCTACCAGTTGAAGTAGAAGGATTAGTAGAATAGGCTCTGTTATTTGAGCTGGCCACTCGACCACTTGAAGAAGACCTACTGTAGGCACGATTATTAGTTTGAGATGATCTTGAAGATCGATTTCGGTACTCATTTTGAGAGCTACTGTAATCTCTTCTTCCATTACTGTTTTGAGCAACCACACCTCTTCTTCCAGAAGTTGACAGCGAAGATTTTGAGATGCCGGTTACTATTCCTCCCCGAGAATATCGTGCGCCTCTGACCACATTTCGTTCAGAGATATAGCCTCTGTAAGCGACACCTACCGGTCCAAATAAAGCAACATTATAACCATCCCAGAAGCCCATGGCGTAACCAGTTCCTCTGTAGCCCCATGACCCCCAAGGATCTATCCATCTATTATTAAAAGCCCAACCATTACGAAACCCCCAAGGGTTGAGCCAAGGGTCATAATAGTATGAATTAGCAAACCAAGGATCATAAAAGAAAGGGTCATTCCAGGGATTGTAGAAGGCGGCTCTTGCTCCCACGAATCCATTTCCGAAACCTCGATTGAATCCGGTCCAGTTATTCCAACCCATGTAAGCATTAGGAGCCCATTGATTACCTACCCAAGGTGAATTAAAGTTCGATCCATAGTAGTTGTTGACTACAACTGGTTGCTCTGTGCCTTCTTCAGGATAATATTCTTGAGTAACACCATAATTGATATTTTCATTGTTACCCAGCTTGGTGCTGGAATACCTAGCTAAGAAATCTGGATTTACTTCTTTGGCATTGTATTCAGCCTGAAATTCATCGTTTTCATATTGCTGTAAAGTTTCCTGGGCATCTGCAGATGACGATTTAAGATCAAAGGATGTCTTCTTTCTATCCTTTTTTGTAAAATACATATCATCGTATTCTTGTGCCAAAGCAGTATAATACGATAGCATCATGACCCCTAACAATAACCATCCTGTTGTATCTTTTATCTTTTTCATCACTTAGGTACTTAAATTAAACTTTGCTGCCTGTGGTTTACCTATCGAAGCTATCTTTGAGCTTCGGATTTACACGTAATATATTAAGCAATTACTATACCAATTATCATTTTTATACATGGCAAAAGCAATTCCAAGCAGATCTGAAGATTATTCCCTCTGGTACAACGAATTGGTCAAAAAGGCTGGCTTAGCAGAAAACTCTCCAGTCCGTGGATGTATGGTAATTAAGCCATATGGTTATGCGATTTGGGAAAAAATGCAGCAGGAATTAGACAGAATGTTTAAGGAAACCGGACATGAGAATGCCTATTTTCCGCTGTTCATTCCAAAATCACATTTAAGTAAAGAAGCAGATCATGTTGAAGGATTTGCTAAAGAGTGTGCTGTGGTAACCCATTACAGACTTAAAAACGATGAGGAAGGAGCAGGGGTAGTTGTAGATCCGGAAGCAAAGCTTGAGGAAGAGTTGATCGTGAGGCCTACTTCAGAGACGGTTATATGGGATTCGTACAAGAACTGGATTCAATCCTATAGAGACCTACCACTCTTGATAAATCAGTGGGCCAATGTGGTTCGATGGGAGATGAGAACCCGATTGTTTTTGCGTACTGCAGAATTTTTATGGCAAGAGGGACATACTGCTCATGCTTCTAGGGAAGAGGCGATTACGGAGGCAGAGCAAATGATGGAAGTGTACGCAACTTTCGCGGAACAGTTCATGGCGGTTCCAGTGTTGCGGGGAGTCAAGTCACCTTCCGAGCGATTTGCTGGGGCTGTGGAGACCTATTGCATTGAGGCCCTGATGCAGGACGGAAAAGCATTACAGGCTGGAACTTCGCATTTCCTTGGTCAAAATTTTGCAAAAGCATTTGATGTAAAGTTCGCAACCAAAGAAGGGAAGGAAGAATTTGTATGGGGAACGTCATGGGGTGTAAGTACCCGTTTGATGGGGGCATTGATCATGGCACATTCGGATGATGATGGTCTGGTACTACCTCCAAAGCTTGCTCCGATACAGGTTGTCATCATTCCAATCTATCGTTCTGAAGAACAATTAGATGCCATCAGGGATTACATGCAACCTGTGATCACGGAACTGAGAAACGCTGGTATAGCAGTAAAGCTGGATGATCGTGATACCCAAAAGCCAGGTTGGAAATTTGCTGAATATGAGCTGAAGGGTGTTCCGGTGCGAGTTGCAGTTGGTCCAAAGGATATGGAAAACCAAGCGGTAGAAATTGCCAGAAGAGATACAAAAGAGAAGCAGTCGGTGAGCTTTGATGAAGCTGCACACTTCATCCGGGATTTATTAAATGAGATTCAACAGAACATCTATCAAAAAGCTCTGGATTTTAGAGAGGAGAAATCAACATCTGTAGACAATTACGAAGATTTTAAATTGCAAATAGATGCGGGTGGTTTTGTATATGCACATTGGGATGGATCTGAGGAGACAGAGGAGAGGATAAAGACAGAGACGAAAGCAACGATTCGATGTATTCCATTGAACGCAAAAGAAGAGGAGGGTAGCTGCGTATTGACGGGCAACCCCTCTTCCAGAAGGGTTGTTTTTGCTAAAGCATACTAAAGGAGTTCTACATGGAATGGCTCATAATTTTTGTATTATTATTATTTGGTCTTGGCTTGATCATCGTTGAATTGATTTTCGTGCCGGGTACTACCATTGTTGGAATTGCTGGAGTTGTTATTGGTGGATATGGTATTTATATCACCTACAATTCATATGGAAATACGATGGGTGATCTTGTCTTATCCATCACATTGGTTGTTACGCTTACAGCCTTGGTAATTACCTTGAAAACCAAGTCTTGGGAGCGGTTTTCTTTGAAGGATTCTAATAGTAGTCGCGTAAATGATGACATCAAAGTAGAACTGCAAGTAGGGCAAGAAGGCCTGAGTGTTTCTTCTATCCGGCCGATCGGGAAAGCCTCTTTTGATGATCAAATTTTGGAGGTTCGTTCAAATGGAGAATATATTTATGAGAATGTACCAGTTAAGATCATTCGTATAGATCAAAATAAAATTTATATTGAATCACTAAATAAAAAGTCTAAATAAACATGGGTCTTTCAACAGTCTTTATTCTTCTGGCAGCAATTGTCGGGTTTTTTGTTTTTCTATATTTCGTTCCGGTAAATCTTTGGATTACGGCCATTTTTTCAGGTGTGAAAGTTGGGTTGCTCGAGCTCGTTTTCATGAGAATACGTAAAGTGCCGCCATCGATCGTGGTAAACTCTATGATTACTGCAACAAAAGCGGGTTTGACCGTTCAGGATGACAGGGATGATTCCAGAAGGCCGCTAAGCAGTCGAGATCTGGAAACTCACTATCTAGCTGGTGGTAATGTCCCTCAGGTAATAAAAGCACTTATCAGTGCTGATAAAGCAAATATCAACCTAACATTCAAGCAGTCAACAGCTATAGACCTTGCGGGTAGAGATGTATTTGAAGCAGTTCAGATTTCTGTGAATCCAAAAGTGATCAATACTCCTTCCGTGGCAGCAGTTGCAGCTGACGGGATACAACTGGTTGCAAAGGCGAGGGTAACGGTAAGAGCTAACATCCAGCAGTTGGTTGGTGGTGCAGGTGAAGACACCATATTGGCTCGTGTTGGAGAAGGAATTGTAACGTCGATCGGATCTGCGGCCACTCATAAGGAAGTGTTGGAGAATCCAGATAAGATTTCGAAGCTGGTACTGCAAAGAGGATTAGATGCAGGGACTGCATTTGAGATACTATCAATTGATATCGCAGACGTTGATGTCGGAGCAAATATTGGAGCAAAACTTCAAACGGATCAGGCATCTGCTGATTTAAAAGTTGCAGAGGCTAAAGCAGAGGAAAGAAGAGCGATGGCGGTAGCAGAGGAGCAAGAGATGATTGCTAAGGCTCAGGAAGCTAGAGCGAAAGTGATTTTAGCGGAAGCAGAGGTTCCAAAAGCCTTGGCAGAAGCTTTCAGGTCTGGAAACCTTGGGGTGATGGATTACTACAAATTCCAGAATATTCAAGCGGACACTGATATGCGTGAGTCTATAGCTGGAGGAGGTAAGAAGTCTTCAGGTAAGAAAAAAGACGCTTAGTAGAAATCATAAAATCAAAAATGAAAGGCTGCCTCGAAAGGGCAGCCTTCTCTTTTTGCTCGCTTTGGTCTTAAAGGTGAGTAGGGTCTTAAAGCAGCTGTAAAGCTGCTCTCCACGCTATCAATCCAAATGTTTATCCGGCGGAATGAAATCGCCGTTTACTCACTTTTTGCCTGAGTGAGTTTAAAGGTTTTGTTTGGTTCACTTCATACTTGTCTATTGACATGAAGAGGCCCTCCTCTCCTACTCAAGAAGCCAATGCTCAAGGTAGCCTTCATTATATTGCAGGCATTGTGAGGAAAAATTTCATTGATATTTACACCGGTCAGAACTATCTGAAATGGATCGTACTGGCACTATGCATTGTCATAGGTGGAGGTTCAATTTTATATACCAATCAGCTAATAAAGGATATCAAGGAGAGAGAGTATCGTCAGATCAACCTATACGCCCGGTCACTGGAATACCTTGCAAAAGCGAGTGGGAGTGATGAGCTCCTTTTCATTATGGATGAGGTGGTGCAGGCCAATACTACAATTCCAGTGATCCTAACCAATGAGCAACAGGTACCTGAGTTTTATAAGAATATACCAGAGGCAGATCAACTTGATGGTGAAGAACAGTATGCTTTTTTGACTGAACAACTCGCAGAGATGCAGGAGCAGCATGATCCTGTCCGTGTCAGTTTGGCCGGGCCTGATGGTCAGGTTATTGGTGTCAAATTCATATACTACGAAAATTCATTTCTTCTCATCAAACTACGATACTATCCCTATGTGCAGTTACTGATCATCTTTGTTTTTGGCTTTATCATCTTCGTGATCTTCAACTATTCCCGATCATCAGAGCAAAATCGGGTTTGGGTAGGACTGGCAAAGGAAACAGCTCATCAGTTAGGTACCCCACTCTCCGCATTACTTGGTTGGGTTGAATACCTGAAGGACAGGTACTCGGACGACTCGCAGGTTGCAGAATTGGAGAAGGATATCAACCGATTGGAGACGATCACTGCTCGCTTCAGTAGTATTGGGAGTGCTCAAAAGCTCGAGCGCATTTCACTTACATCATTTATTGATAGCAATCTGGACTATCTCAAGTTGCGGCTCTCCAGTAAGGTTAGTTTTCAGTTTGAATCCCCTTCAGCATTTTTAGTATCCATCAATCCAGACCTGTTTTCATGGGTGTTTGAAAATCTGATTAAAAATGCTGTCGATGCGATGGAAGGTGAAGGCAACATCTTGGTGAAGACAGGCAAAGAGAAAAACCATGAGGTATGGGTTGATATTACCGATACGGGTAAGGGAATACCTAAATCTAAAACTAAACAAGTATTCAAACCTGGCTTTACTACCAAATCAAGGGGTTGGGGTTTGGGCCTTACGCTTGTAAAAAGGATCGTCGAGAACTATCACGAAGGGCGCATCTTTGTAAAACAATCTGAACCGGGTAAAGGGACGACGTTTCGAATGATTTTGAAGATAGCAAATGATGAATGAGGATATAGAACTAATGGCAACAGCAGAGTTAACTCAACTCTACCTTGGGAAAATCCTTGCAGGTGGGTTTTTTAAGAATGAAGCGCTACAGCCTCTAGAGCAGGAACTAAAAGATGTTCTCACAACATTTTTTCTAAGGCCCATAAAACCGGGTACAGTATATCGTTTCAGGCATGAAATCAGCCTTGAGTACAATGCGGCTTACCAGGCTTGCCAGGCAGTGTTTCGAAACCCTTCAGCCTTTTTGGAGCAAAGTCAGAAGCTTCTCCAGCTGTTGTATTCTGTGTCTGAAAATCAAAACATCATTGAAGGGGAGTTTTACACTGCTTATTTTGACCGCCTCAAACACAAAGGAAGCTATGCTTCAGCCATCGGAATTTTTAAATCTGAGTCCAAAGACCCTTTTCTCACTATTGGTACCCAGCAAAGGGACATGATGATGGAGAAGCAAGAAGGTATCAGTATCCACAACATACACAAAGGGGCTTTGATCTATCAAGTCGATAGTGACGGTGGGTTAGAGGTTTCTATTTTTGATAAAAACAATAATCAAAATCCCGCCAGGTTTTGGGTAGACGACTTTCTCAATGTCCAGATCAAAGCAGATAAGTTCTATCAAACAGAGCAGGTACTCAAGCTGTGCAAAGATTTTGCAGCTAAAGGTGAGTCAGAGCTTGACGGTGTAGGTAAGGCCGATCTACTAAATCGGACAATGGATTATTTCGAGACACAGGAGTCCTTCTCTCTTCCGCAATTTGAGGCTGAGATTCTTCAGGAGGAAGAGGTCATGCAGTCTTTTTATGAGCATCGTGAGAAGTTCATGGAGAAGACGGGTGTGGAAGAGCTGAATGAAGATTTTGAAATCTCTTTGCCAGCGATACAAAAAGCAAAAAAGTACATTAGATCCGTGATCAAATTAGATAAGAATTTCCATCTCTACGTACATGGAAGAAGGGATTTAATCGAAGGTGGATTCGATGAAGAAAAGCAGATGAACTATTACAAGGTATTTTTCAAGGAAGAGAATTGAGGTGCCTGTAGCTGTTTTATGGCTTGTTTATTGGATGTTCTGGGCTACTGTTTAAAGAGCGCGTAACCTTAGGAACTCATTTTCTATTTTATCTGTGGAGGCAAGGTATTCTAGTTTCGCTACGACATTATAAAAGAAAAGAAGTCTAACGGCACTGACGGTGAATTCATCTCCTGTAAGGTTGAATCTAACATTATGAGGGATTTGTTCTGTGCTACTGTTTCTATGTAAATAGTTCCTCAGATTAAAGATGGACTTGAATTCGTAAATCCTGAACGGGAACCTGCAAATATCCTATCTTGTGAATATTAAATCAAATCAAATGGAAACAACTGAATCAATTGAACAACAAATCAAAGACCTTGAAGGAAGCCTGACGGGTGACATGTTCTCAGATATGGAGATCAGAGACAAAATTCATAATTTAAAAATGAAATTAAGTGGTACGAAGCCGATGCAGCAGCAAATTGATTGTGTCGGCTGTGGAAGTTGATCGGAAGTGATTACACTATTGAAAAAAATCAGGAATGATAGAGACTTTTCATTTTTGGAGAAAGTAGGCTTTAGTAGCTGTATTTGAGTTGACACCATTCCAAAGCTAATCCTGAAGCATACGAGTATTTCTTCTCCAGTCGTAATCAGCCTCGGTAATCGCAATGGTTTAGTAAGATGCTACAGCTTTATTAAGGTATTGTTTTCAATAGTGCCAGCCTAAATTTCAAAGTGTATATGACCATGACACTACAGAACGTATTTTGCTATCAAAAAGAGGATTCGACTTAAATTATCAGACCGGATTAATTCAAAAAAGGTAAGACTACTCTTTGTAATAGGGGTTAGAGAATGACTGTACCTCCACTAATGTAAGTTCCGGCTGATCGACGATGTTAACATCCGCACCTATCTCGATTGAATTAGCTTTCCACCCGTCATGGAATTTAGATGGGACTATTTGCTTTATAGCCACATTATTTTGAAGCAGCAGATACGCAATGAGCTGTATATCCTCGGACTTGATATTATCACCATAAAAGATAGAGTTGGACCGATATTCCGCATTGTCATTATCGACGGCTCTTTCATGCAGATAGAAGCCATAATTGCTGAGTATTTTGACCTTGCCTTCATCTGAGTCGTGAGGATAATACCTTACTACAAGATCCGTTCGGTTCTCGGTATCAGGGACTTCCGCAAGTGTAGTCTTTCGATAGTTCTCAATGAGTTGATCAAAGTACTCCGCAGGCTCTTGAGTACTGGTGACAGATGTAGTAGATCCTTCCGTCGGTTTTATTTCAAACGATATTTCTTCATCCGTCAAAGAGTCAATTTGGATAGGTGGTTGCTCTGCTTCGCTTTTTTCCATCTGTTGTTCAGTTGGCGGAATAGGTGAATAGTCCTTCTTGGAGTCTTTGAATGTAGAAGCCCCATGACTATCTTCTGCGCCTACATGATGATCTTCACGATATGACTCAATGTGTAACACATCACTCATGACATACATCCCTCCGATGATTATAAACATCACCAGCAAAAGCGAGTAGGTTGTTCCGGGTGAAAATGAATTCATATGTAGTCTAATGTTTACCTAATACAAAAGTAGGCGTTATTCGCCAATCAAAAAGAAAGCCATCCAAAGGATGGCTTATTCTTTTACATGTTTCATAGTAAAACGCTCAATTAAGCGGTTACTGCTTTTTGTTTTCTTATCGTGAAATCCAATGCAATAGGGGTGGCAATGAACACAGAGGAGTAGGTTCCTATGATAATACCTACCAAGAACGCAAATGAGAAACCTAATAAAACTTCTCCTCCGAATAGGAAAAGGACCAATACCACGATGAGAGTGGTAACTGAAGTGATCAATGTACGGCTGATCGTATTATTAAGAGACTCATTATACACGCCTTGCAGTTCTGAACCGGACTTAATACCTGTATTTTCTCTAATACGGTCAAACACAACCACAGTATCATTTATTGAATAACCAATAATTGAAAGAATGGCACCTACAAATATTTGATCGACTTCTAGGGATATCCCTAAGAGGTTTGCAATGGCAAAAGCAGAAAGTACAAATAATGTATCATGGAAAAGTGCTACAATCGCACCTAAACCAAACTGCCATTTTCTGAATCGCACAAGTATATACAGAAAGATTGCAATCAATGCAAAAACAGCAGATTGATAGGATGAATTTTTGATATCATCTGCGATAGTTGCACCCACCTTTGATGAGCTGACCACACTAAATTGATCACTCGCTAAATTCTCCGCATCTTCAGTACTAGCCTTTCCTGTTACCGATTCAAGACCAGATATCAACGCTATTTTAACTTTTTCGTCAGCTTCGTCAGACTCATCATCAATAAGGTAGCTGGTAGTGATTTTGATGGCATTGTTTGATCCATATGTTTTCACTTCTGTACCTTGGTTTTCAAAAGAGTCATTGATTCCGGCTTCAATTTGAGAAGCAACCACAGGTTCAGCAAATGCAACCACATAGGAGCGTCCTCCTTTGAAGTCAACTCCAAGCGTCAAACCCTTTACGATCATAGCGATGATACCAATCGTAATAAATGTTCCTGAGAACAGATAGGCAAGCTTTCTTCTATCAAGGAATTGAATACTTAAGTTCGTCAGCGTATTTTTCGAAAAAGCATTTGAGAAACTCATAGAGGACTCGTCTCCTTTTTTCGAGAGTGCCTCAACGATTACTCTTGTAATGAATACAGCACTGAAGAACGAACATACAATACCAATGATCAGGGTGATCGCGAATCCTTTCACTGGCCCTTGACCTAGAGCATATAGAATGATACCTGTAATGAGTGTAGTGACGTTGGCGTCAATAATAGAAGAATATGCTTTCCGATAACCAGCAGAGATCGCTTGTCTCATACCGGCACCATGTCTTAACTCTTCTTTGATACGTTCAAAAATTAAGACGTTTGCGTCAATTGACATACCTATTGTTAATACAATACCAGCAATACCAGGCAATGTCAATGAAGCACTCAGCTGCGCAAGAATACCAAGTATGAAGAAAACGTTGAAAAACAAGGCCACATTTGCGATTAAACCACCTTTGGCATAGTAAGCAATCATAAAGATGATCACAATGATCAAGCCAATCACTATAGAATTGATACCTTGGCTTTGCGCCTCTTTTCCAAGGGTTGGACCGATCACAACATCTTCTACAATCGTGGTAGGGGCAGGTAATGCTCCTGCTTTAAGAATATTAGCCAGATCTTGTGCCTCGTCTATTGTGAAGTTTCCAGAGATTGACGAATTCCCGTTTGGAATCTCACCGTTTACCACAGGTGCAGAATATACATAGTCATCAAGGACAATGGCAAGTCTCCTGTTTACGTTGGCAGCTGTCAGACGCTTCCAGATTTTTGCTCCTTGCGCATTCATTTGCATTGACACTGCAGGTCTGGCTCTTTCATCAAGGTCCTGTCTTGCATCTACAATAACCTCACCAGTAAGTGGGGCGCGTCCGTTTCTTGACATTTTGATCGCATACAATTCAAGAAGCTCATCCGTAGAAAGCTCGTCTTGATTAGTCAAAGGCTTGACTAACCATAAAAACTTCATATTAGAAGGGATTACGGCCTGCACCTCTTCCATAGCAAGCACTCTGTTTATTTGAGCAGTATCTTTTACAGAGTAAACCAATCCATACGGTGACTTGATCAAATCAAGTAGTGGAGACACATTCGTACTGCTCAGAGAATCCAACTTGTCAGTATCAGGCTCACCATCAGCTAATGCGGTGGTGTCACTTTTCTCCTCACTTAATAGATCTTGGAGGTCTTCAATGGCTGAGGCGGTCTGAGCAGCTTTTTCTTCTTCACTCATACCTGATTGCATGACGGCGGTGGCCTGTTGGTCCATTGCGGTGAGATAATTACTGATTTCATTAACCTCATAGACCTCCCAGAACTCAAGCTTTGCGACCCCTTGGAGTAGTTTTCTAACCCTTTCAGGGTTGTCTACACCAGGAAGCTCAATTTGAATTCTTCCGGTACCCTGCAGACGCTGGATATTTGGTTGAGAGGTCCCAAACCTGTCAATTCTAGTTCTAAGAATCTGGAATGATCGGTCAATGGCACTTTCGACCTCTCCATTTATCAAGTCAAGCACTTCCTGGTCTGTGGAGCTTAAACTTATTCGACCTCTGTTCGAAGCATTGGAGAAAATGTATGCTAAGGATTTTTCCGGGGATTTTTCCTGATATACTCTGTAGAATTCATCTACAAAGCTAATCTGCGTTCCTCTTATGTTAGCTTTTGCTTCCTCCATAGAAGCCAGAAATACTGGATCTTGGCTGTTCCCGCTGATCCCTTTGAGGATGTCAACCGGTGAAACCTCCAACGTCACATGCATTCCACCTTGTAGGTCAAGGCCAAGGTTTAACTCAGTTTCTTTGATGTCCTGGAAGGTGTATTGCATTCCAAGTAAATTGTAGACGGGCTCATTCCATACGGAATCTAGGTATTGCTGCTTTACCTGAAAATTCACATTCTGATTGTCATCTGTTGCAGCTGCGGTAGCATCTTGCTGTACACCCGCCGAGATGAATGTAAACGACAGGTAGTAAATGCATAGCAAGGAAATTAAAATGGTCATAAAGACCACAAAACCTTTATTTTTCATTTTTTTGTTTTAATGTATAATTATGATTTTAGGACACAAGGGCCATGTATTTGGGATTTGCTCCCATGTAGATTTGAAGGCAAAAAAGTTCTACGGGGCGTTCGTAGATATAATGCGCCTCAATAAAATCTTGAAGCTTTTTGATATGCCTGGCATAAATTGACTTACCGTGTAGCGAGGCAAATCCCGGACTTGGCTGATGGAAACTTCCTCTAGCAAGAAGCTCTCAAACCCTAAATTTACATTGAAAGAAGATTGAACCGTCGCTGAAAACTGCAGCTTCGCTTGTAAATCTGTATCTGGACTTTTCTCATTAGAAAACTCTTGCTTGTCAAGATCCGGATAAACATGATTTTTAGCACCCGCGACTGTCAACGTAGACAGCAGAAGCATTACGCTAAGTACCTGAGAAAAAGAAAATATGTTTAGCCTATTCATCATTTCATACTAATCGATCTAAAAACAAGCATTTTACACCGGGTCGCAAATGTATGTGAAAACATTTACAAGTGAAATCTCAATTGATGATTTGCTTGATATATGCCGACAGTACGCTCATGGCATTTTCAAAATTGTCATGGTTTAATATGATTAGATCGGCTTCTAATCGGCTGGGGTAGATGTATTGTTTATAGGCAGGCATGACATGATGCTCAAATCGGTACAATACGTCGTTGATATCATATCCTCGTTCATTATTGTCCCTTATGATTCTTCTTTTTAGCATCAGGTATTCAGGTGCATCGATGAAGATCTTCAGGTCCAGCAGGTCATTTACTGCTTTGTAGTGAAAGGTGAAAATCCCTTCTACGATGATGACAGGTGTTGCTCTTATATCAATAACAGTTGAAGGAGTATCCCTGTGATTAAAATTGTACTCCCGGATGCTGATATCATTACCGGATTTTAATATTATCAGGTCGCGAACAAAGCGCTCGTGATCTAATGATTCAGGCCTATCAAAATTTTCAACTCCATTTCTATCTTTCTTCTGTTTGTCCTTGGGAAGATAATAATTGTCCATGGAGAAGACGGTGATGTCCTGTTTGTCAAAAAGTTGTAATAACTTCTTTAAGAAATACGTCTTCCCTGAACCACTGCCTCCTGTTATTCCAATGATGATAGGTTGCTGCTTCATACTATTTCGAGCTATTTAGAAAAGAAATGAGCGCATTTGTTGCGATGGCCCTGTGCGAGATGTCATTCTTCTCTTCTAAAGACATTTCGGCAAAGGTGCACGCCAACCCCTCTGGCTGAAAGACAGGATCGTAACCAAAACCCGCAGATCCTTTTTTCTCAATGGTGATCGTTCCCTTTACACTGCCATCGAAAAATATAGCTGCTCCTTTTGAATTAATGTAAGCAATCACCGTTCTAAATCGTGCGGTTCGGTCTTCCAATCCTTCCAAGTTGGACAGAAGGAGATTCATATTATCAGCATCACTTTTGTGTGTACCTGCATATCGAGCAGAGTACACTCCTGGTTTTCCCCCAAGTGCTTTGACTTCCAAACCGGAGTCATCAGCAAAACATGCTGTTTTGTACTGACTAAAAAGATATTTCGCTTTGATAAATGCGTTTTCTTCTAGAGTCTCACCGGACTCTTCTATCGCTTCCTTTATTCCTAAGTCGTGGAGGTTTTTAAGCTCCCAATGATCCCCAAGTAATTCTTGAATCTCTCGTGATTTACCTCTGTTGTGAGAAGCGAACAGCAGCTCCATTTAATTAGAGGTTATGTCGACCAGTGTCAGTTCAAAATATAGAGGTGAAGCATTTTCTCTTGAACGTGTGATTGTTCCTGTTTCCGTGGAGGGGAGGAAAATTGCAGTACGGTCCCCTACATTCATTTGCCCAAAGGTCACTGATACTGCCTCCTGGAAGGCAGTAGATGGAGAATTGCTGAATAAGTACTGGGAAACTAACGGCACGTATCTCAAGGTCCATCCTGATTCAGAAAATGTGTAAACGACGGGCTCAAAGGTTAGACTTCCTGTAGAAGTGAAAGCGGTATCGGCAACTTCTGGAATGGATGTGTCGAAGACAGACCCACTAAGTGAAAAACCAATGTAGTCGAATGCCACAATATCTTCCACCTGTGGAGTTGCAATAGCAGAATCTGCAGATTCATCAAAAATTATATACCTGGCTCCACTTTCTGTTGTGTCCGGAGCAGGCCAGCCTTTTTCTGCTATAGTTTCCAGTATGGCTTGAATATCTCTAGCTTTTCTAGCTGCAGGATCATAGGGCTCCAAAATCGTAGGATTACAGCCCCAAATAGCAATTAATGAGGAAATAACTAGCGCAAAAAGACTTTTTCTTATCATTTTATATCGACTGTTTCTACTTCGAAGACTAACGAGGAATAAGGTGGAATTTGTGCACCAGAGCCTCTACTTGAATAACCCAACTCACTAGGTATGAACAGTTTGCCTCTTTCTCCTAATCTGAAAAATGACATCCCAATGTCCCATCCTTGAATAACATTTCTCTTCCCTAATGGAAAAGTATAAGTTCCTTCGTCAAAGACAGAGCCGTCAAGAAGCATTCCTTTGTATTTGACGCTGACCATCTGGCCCTCTGCAGGATATATGCCGTTCGTTTTATTCTCAATACTGTACCTGAGACCACTTTCATGCTTGATCGTTTCGACATTATTTTCTTCAAGAAAACGATCCAGCGCCTCTCTCTCTTCGGCAAACTTGACCTCATTAGCCTTTCGTTCTAATTCAGCTCTGTAGCTTTGATAGTCAGGGATTGTCATTTGAGATTGCACACCCAGATTGACCTTAATGATTTCATCAGCGGCTACACTATCCGGAAGCGGCCTTTCAAACGACTTTTCCCAAAAATTCTTTGCAGGGAGTTCAAAATAAAGACTATCTCCTACGCGAACAGCAGCCAAAACTTCGGAAAGAAGACCTGCTTGTTCTGTAGATAGCAGTGAGTCATATGTCATCGCGATGGGCTGACCCGGTACCGTCTTTACAATTTGCTGTCCGACAGAGGTTCTGAAGAAAGCATTCATCTGAATAACATAAGCGTTTCTTATCTTGTCTGCAGCTACTCCTTGTTTGAAGAATTTGAGTTTAACTCCAGATTCCGTTTCCATTTTTCTTTCGGAGGTACTGCAGTTAGTAAAAATTGCTATTGCTAGCAATATGAATAGTGTATTTTTCATTATGGTTTAATCTCGATACTTGTCTTTATAATCTTGAATTAGCGCTTCAAATCGTTCTACTGTCTTTTCAAGTGAATCTTCGGAGGATCCTCCTGAGGCATTCTTATGTCCTCCACCATTGAAGAATTCTCCTGCAAAAGTATTGACGGAATAATTACCAATGGAACGAAATGAGAGTTTTACCTCTTTTTCGCGCTCAATGATAATCGTAGCCATAACAATACCTCGGATTGAAAGCGCATAGTTTACGATACCCTCTGTATCACCTGACTTCAGGTTGAACCGTTTAAAATCCTCATCGGAAACGGTCAGGTAGGCCACTTGCAATTCAGGTTTAACAACTAACTTTTCAGAAAGCGCATATCCCAAGAATCTTAGCCGTGACAGCGAATTTGTGTCATAGATCTCTCTGCTAACGTAGTTTACGTTCGCCCCCAATTCAATTAAGTCTGCAACAATAGTATGTACTTTTGCCGTGGTAGAAGGATGCTTAAATGAGCCCGTATCCGTCATGATGCCTGCATAGAGGCAGTTAGCAATATCAGCAGTGATAGCCTCTTTTTTACCCATCATGACAATAAAATCATAAATGAGTTCAGCTGTGGCAGCAGCTTTTGTATCCCACAACTTATAATCGACAAAATCTTCAGGATCGAGATGATGATCTATCAACACCTTTTCTGCAGCTGCTTCGCGTATTAGAGACTCCATACCCTTTAGACGATGAGTGCTTGAAAAGTCAAGGCAGAAGATTAGATCACATTTTGTAATTTTCGCAGTAACTATGTGATGATGTTCCTCGCAGTATGCAATCACCTTTTCATTGCCAGGCATCCACTCGAGGAAATCGGGGTAATCAGTGGGCGTAATGACGGATACTTTATGTCCTAATCCAACCAAAAAATGCATCAATCCCAGCGAACTCCCTAATGCATCGGCATCTGGGTTTGGATGGGTTGTGATTACGATGTTTTTTGGATTAATTAACTGATCGAATAAAGATTCAAAGGGCTTCATTCAGCCGTTGGGTAATTTGTGATCGGCAAAAGTCCAAATAATCTTGATAAATACAAAATATACAATCCGATGTCAACTCCGTTGTAAATGTTATTTTTGCGCTTTAAATCAAATTCCTACAATAATTAAAAATAAAAAATGGCGGGAAAAACCACATTTACTATGATCAAACCTGATGCATTTGGAGCAGGTAATTCAGGTGCTATCATCAAGATGATCGAAGAGGCTGGTTTTGCTATCAAAGCAGCGAAACTTACACAATTATCAGAAGCGGCAGCCGGACAGTTTTATGCTGTTCATAAAGAGAGGCCTTTTTACGGAGACCTTGTATCCTACATGTCTTCCGGACCTATTATCGCCATGGTGTTAGAGAAGGAAAATGCAGTAACTGACTTTCGAAACTTGATAGGTGCTACTAATCCAGCTGAAGCTGCTGAAGGTACAATCCGTAAACTGTTTGCAAAATCAATTGAAGCAAATGCTGTGCATGGCTCTGATTCAGACGAAAATGCGCAGATCGAAGCAGGTTTTTTCTTCTCTCAGCTAGAACGAGTATAGAAATCTACAATTAAATTTTATTAAATGCCTCTAGAAATAGGGGCTATTTTTTATTCACCAGCTGCACGGGGGAAAATCCAAAAGTTGTTGAAGCCTTCACCTAATTGCATGCTAATTTTACTTAGCTGAAGCAGTTCAAGAATAGCCAGAAAATTAAAGATCACAACGATCTTCTCAGGTTTCTCGCGAACGAGTTCTCCAAATGATACTCGCTGGTCCTTACTTTGTAGGATTCTTTTAACTAAAAAGTTCTTTTGACTTTCGATCGTGTACGGATATTGTACTACCTGATGTCTGGGCTTGTTTTGCTCTTGTTGATACCTTTCCAACATCCGCTCAAAGACTTTCATCATTTTGTACAAGTCTAGGTCCTGTAGTTCCGTTTCCACATTTACACTAGAAGATAGAAGTTTGATCTCTTTGAAAAGATTTCCGCGACTTTCCTGACTCAGTCTATCGACTTCCATTTGAGACAGTTCTTCAATAACAGATTTGTACTTCTTATATTCGAGAAGGTGCTTTACCAGCTCCTCCCTGGGGTCAATCTCGTTACCTTCGTCGTCGAGGATGGGGCGTGGGAGAAGTAATTTAGACTTGATGCGCATCAGAGTAGCCGCTACTAGGATAAATTCAGAGGCAACCTCTATATTTAGTTTGTCGAGATGATTGATGTAATCAAGGAAGTCGTCTGTTATTTTCGAAATGGGGATATCATGGATATCAAGTTCATCTCTTTCGATAAAAAATAATAGCAAATCAAAAGGTCCCTCGAAGAGAGGGAGTTTGATTTCAAACTTGCTATCCTGTGATCGGACTTGGTCCATTCGCAAATATTAAGTGAATTTCTGGTAAAGTAAAATGGTCTATTTTTACCCCGTGATAGAAGAAATGAACGTGGTTGTAAACAATTGAATCTTCTCATCGTTTTTCTAGCACAGTAATTCCTTGAATGAATGCATATAGAGCCAGGACCATTATTAGCTGCAATCGATTCACCTGAGGATCTCAGGAAGTTAGATCAAACCCAGTTAGTGCAGGTTTGTCAAGAATTGAGAGATTTTATCATCGATCATGTCTCTGTATACGGGGGTCATTTTGGCGCCAGTTTAGGTGTTGTAGAATTGACGACGGCTATTCATTATGCTTTCAATACTCCGGAAGATCAATTAGTATGGGATGTAGGTCACCAGGCCTATGGCCATAAGATTTTAACAGGCAGGAAAAATAGTTTTTATACCAATAGAGTATACGGAGGTATATCTGGATTTCCTAAAAGGAAAGAGAGTAAATACGATACATTTGGAGTTGGACACAGCTCTACCTCTATTAGCGCTGCCTTAGGTATGTCTACCTACAATCACCACCTTGGAAATGACCGTCAACATATTGCTGTAATAGGTGATGGTGCTATGACGGGGGGTATGGCGTTCGAAGCAATGAATCACGCCGGGGTCTCTAACGGAAATCTGCTTATCGTATTGAATGACAATTGCATGTCAATTGATCCTAATGTTGGTGCATTGAAAGATTACCTAACTGATATTACCACTTCTCATGCTTACAATAAAGTTAGAGATGAGGTTTGGAACCTTTTAGGGAAGATTAGCAAGTTTGGTCCAAACGCAAGGGAAATTGTCTCAAATCTCGAGAGCAGTGTCAAGTCATTTTTATTAAAACAAAGTAATCTATTTGAGTCGTTGAATCTTAGGTACTTTGGTCCGGTCGACGGGCATGACGTCAATCACCTCGTCCACGTAATGAATGACCTGAAGGATATTCCTGGCCCTAAGATCTTACATTGTGTGACAGTCAAAGGGAAGGGCTACAAACAAGCAGAGGAAAATCAAACCAAATGGCATGCGCCGGGGACTTTTGATAAAGTAACAGGTGTCATTCATAAGAAAAAACCGGAAAGTCCCCAGCCGCCGAAGTATCAGGATGTATTCGGAAAGACAATCGTGGAGCTTGCAAAGGAAGACCCCGCCGTTATGGGGGTCACACCTGCCATGCCTTCGGGTTCTTCTATGAATATCATGATGAGAGAAATGCCCGATCGTGCATTTGACGTAGGGATCGCGGAGCAACATGCCGTTACATTCTCCGCAGGATTAGCCACTCAAGGGTCACATCCCTTCTGCAACATCTACAGCACCTTCATGCAACGCGCTTATGACCAGGTAATTCACGATGTCTGCCTTCAGAATTTACCAGTGACATTTTGTCTAGATAGAGCAGGTTTTGCCGGTGCCGATGGTCCCACGCACCATGGGGCATATGACATTGCTTACATGCGATGCATCCCTAATATGGTAGTAGCCTCTCCGATGAATGAGAAGGAATTAAGAGATATGATGCTGACGGCATCCAGGTTTAACGGTCCGTTTACTATTCGATACCCAAGGGGAAAAGGGGTATTGCCACAGTGGCAACTACCTATGAATGAGCAAGTAATTGGCCAAGGTCAAAAAATCAAAGATGGTGATGAGTTAGCATTTCTAACATTGGGTCATATCGGAAATTATGCTGTAGAAGCATCTGACCGGCTGGAGTCTGAGGGAATAAATGCTGCGCATTACGATATGAGATATGTGAAGCCTCTTGATGAAGAGCTACTGCATAAAATTTTCAAGAATCATCGTTATGTCATTACCGTTGAAGACGGTTGTATCATGGGTGGCTTTGGCTCTGCAATTCTAGAGTTTATGGCCGACCACGGATACACTTCCAAATGCGTTCGCATGGGCATCCCTGATGAGGTCATTGAGCACGGTACGCAGTTAGAATTGCACAAAGAATGTGGTTTCGACTCTGAAGGGTTGTACTCCGCTGCAATTAAAATGCTGTCACCGGAGCTAGTTTAATTTGATATTAATACATTTTTTCTCATATTAAACCTAATATGAGAAGCGTTTCGAATACTTTTTTGGCATTGACGGTACTGTTGTTTGGATGTAAATCGACAGATAATGACCTGAATAATCGTATACCTGATAGAAGTGAAATTTCTGCGATTGACTTCGATTATGACAAAATCAAAGAACGTGGTTATGTCATTGCATTAATAGACAATTCATCAACGGGCCTTTTTCTATACAAAGGACGTGCGATGGGGTATGAGTATGACCTTTTGAAAATGTTTACAGATTCAGTGGGAGTGGATCTAAAAATAGAAATTGTGACGAATCTTGAAGAGGCTTTTGAAAAGTTGAACAGAGGTGAAGGGGATATCATGGCCTACAACCTCACGGTCACAAAAGAACGAAAAGAACGCATCAGTTTTACACATTACCACAATCTGGTCCGGCTCATGCTAATTCAAAGAAAACCTGACAATTGGAGGGATATGAAGTTGCATGAAATAGAAAAGACCTTGATTAGAAACCCTGTTGATTTAATAGGAAAATACGTCTACGTGCGTTACCAGTCCTCCTACCTGGATCGGCTGATCAATTTGTCGGATGAAATTGGAGGAGAAATAGTCATCGTTGAAGCCGGACCGGAGACAGAGACAGAACATATCATTGAGCTTGTTGCCGAGGGAGAGATTGATTACACAGTAGCTGAGGAGGATATTTCTATGCTAAACTCTACCTACTTTCCTAACCTCGATGTCAAAACAGCTGTAAGTTTCCCTCAGCAGGTCGCCTGGGGAGTTAGGAAAAATGCGCCACTACTTCTGGATACATTAAATCAGTGGATCATTGAAATGCGAAAGCATCCTGATTATTATACCGTCTACAATAAGTACTACAAGAGCACAAAATCGAGTAGAACAAGAAAAAGAAGCACATTTTCGACGATGGGAGGAGGTTTACTTTCACCTTATGATCAGATCATTATCGATGCTGCGGACACGTTGGCGTGGGATTGGAGACTTTTAGCGGCACAGATTTTTAAAGAATCGAAGTTTGACCCCGGAGCAAAATCATGGGCGGGAGCGATTGGACTTATGCAGCTGCTACCAGCAACTGCAAAAGACTACGGGGTTACGGACCTGTTCGATCCTGATGAAAACATTAAGGCGGGTGTTGCGCACTTAGTTTGGTTAGGCGATATCTGGAAAGAGATGATAGAAGATGAGGATGAACGTGTCAAATTCATATTAGCAAGTTACAATGTAGGTCATGGGCATGTTAGAGATGCAAGAAGGCTTGCTCAGAAATATGGCGAAGATCCTAATGATTGGGAAATTGTGGCTGAGTACTTACTAAAGAAGTCTCAGCCTGCCTATTATAATGATCCAATTGTCGAGTTTGGTTATTGCAGAGGTATGGAGCCCGTTCAATATGTAGAGGTTATCTATGAAACATTTGAAAATTACCTATCGCTAGTCAGTGAAGATGAGTTTATTGAAAGTAGCGATCTACAATTTTAGCTGACGAAAGACACATTGGAATACCGCCCCCGGGGTGCACACTTCCACCACAGAAATAGAGACCTGCAACCCTTTTGGAAAAATTCGCATGACGTAGGAAAGCTGAAAACATATTATTTGAACTGTTTCCGTATAAAGCTCCAAAAGAAGAGCTGGTTCGGCTTTCAATAGTTCTTGGTTCTAATACTTCTTCGACCTGTATCAATTCGTGGAAGGACACACCGAGCATTCGTCCTATTTTCCTGATGATATTTTCTTTAGCATTTGTAATCAGCGCATCCCAATCTTGTCCCTGGTTATTAGGTACATTAATCATAGTAAACCAGTTTTCAGACCCTTTCGGGGCATCATCCGGTTTGTATTTGGAAGTGATATTTATGTAGACTGTTGGATCTTCATAAATCGTTTTTTTCTTAAAGATATGCTCAAATTCTGCCTTGTAGTCATTGCTGAACAGGATGTTGTGTAGGTTCAACTGCGGGAAGCTTTTCTTAATCCCCCAATAAAAAATGAGTGCTGAGCTGCTTTTTGGTTGTGTTAGTAGTCTTTTAGGTGGCTTTACAGACGGTAGCAGGTGCTTGTAGGTACCAACGAGGTCCATGTTACTAATGACACGATCGTATGCTACCTCTTGGTTCTCAATTTTAAGTCCTTTGATTTTACCCGTCTGAACCAATATTTCCGAAACTTTTTGGCCAAAATGAAATTTTACTCCCTGACGTTTGGCGAGCTCATAAAGAGATTTTGTAATGTCATGCATACCCTTTTCAGGAAAAAATCCTCCTATTCCGTGCTCTAGATGCGGTATGATATTCATTGTTCCCGGCGTCTGATAAGGATCAGAGCCGTTGTAGGTAGCATACCTATCCATTAGTTGCACAAGCTTTGGGTTTTTGACTACTGCTTGATTGGACCTATGCATGCTTCTGAAGAAATCAAATCGATGTATTCTGCTGTAGGCCTTGTAAGCTGTTTTATTAAAAAAAGTCCTTGGGTCATGAATTGATCGCTCCATAAAAAGTTCTCCCAAGTATTGATGCAGCATTGAGGAACGGTCTAAGAGCCGTTGAATGCTATCAGGGGATTCCTTGAAGACTTTTGAAAATTCATTGATCAATCTTTGTCTGTCTGAATGAGCAGAAACCATTGTCCCGTCTTCGTAGAAATAATTACAGAGAATATCTAACTGCTTGTAATTGAAGTATTCTCTGGGATCCTCGTTGCAGATTTCAAACAACTCATCTACAAGAGTTGGCAAAGTGAAAAGTGATGGTCCAGCATCAAATCGATAGGCACCAATTTTTATTTCTGTTAGTTTTCCACCCGGATAATCGTTTGCTTCAAATACGTCTACCTGATGTCCTTTTCTCGCTAATCTGATGGAAGTAGCTATGCCGGCAATTCCAGCCCCTACTATAGCTGTTCGTTTTCCATGAGGGATTGCCACTTTGTATGCTATGGTATTTAGGTCAGAAGAAATACTATTATCAGATTGAGCCAATGATTGGCTTATTATATGAAGTCAATTACTGAAGATTTGTTTGACAATTATCAATGAATCAGTAATTCTTAAACTTCTTGTTGATCAATTTAAGAGAATACTCAGGCTCTTTCTTTACCCTTTTGCAAGTGCTAGGTTGGTGATAGCACCAGCTTTTTTCGCGGTATGAATTCCGTTGTCCCTCGGAACCATGCTTAAGAGTACCCCTCAGCAAATGAAGCTGTGGAAAGCACTATTCTTTTACAGAAAGCTGAAATGGAAAAACCCTCTTTCTATAGCTGCAGTGAGAAAAGATGATCAGCTAGGTTAATAATGTACGGGACTAGGTGTCTTTCTCTGTTTTCCAACTTATTTTTTTGATGCTCCGAATGCGTTTGATAAGATGCTGGAGAACGAAAATACCTCCTTAAATGTGTTATACATTGGGGTTGGAGCTACACGAATCACATTTGGCTCTCTCCAATCAAGTACAACACCGTTTTTAATTAGATAATCAAAAATTTCTTTACCGTGATTTGGAAGAAATAAAGACAATTGACAACCCCTCTCTTCAGGGTTCGCAGGAGTTAGCATTCTGATATTCTTACGAATTAATTCATTCTCATCAAGAAGATATTCCAGGTATCCGGTGAGCTGAATACTTTTTTTTCTAAGATTTTCTATACCGGCTTCGTAAAACATATGAAGCGAGGCGAGGTGGATGCTCGTTGTTAAGATGTTTGTGTTACTCATCATCCATCCGTCGACGGAGGGAGAGGGGCGGTTGATATTATCCATCTGGAATCGCGTATCAGGACGCTGTCCCCACCAACCCCCTAATCTGGGTAGTGAGGTATCTGTTGCATATTTTTCATGAATGAAGATGCCGGACAGGTTTCCGGGGCCAGAGTTCAGGTACTTATAACTGCACCATGTTGCAAAGTCGACGTTGTCGCGATGCAATGACATTGGAAGGTTTCCTACTGCATGAGCCAGATCGAACCCGGCAAAGGCCCCTACTTCATGTGCGGCAATAGCAATTCGGTTCAAATCAAAAAATTGGCCTGTGTAGTACTGGACGCCAGGGAGTAATATAACGGCTAGTTCATTTCCCAGCTCATTGATTCGATCAACTATAGTATCATTCGAGAGGTAGCCATCTTCAGGTACATCCAGTAAGACCACATCCTCATTCGGATTACCTCCCACTATTTCCACAAAAGAAGTAACTGCGTAATGATCGGAAGGGAATGCCCCCTTTTCAATCAGTATTTTTTTCCTGTTCCCTTTTGGTCTGTAGAATGTAGCAAGTAAGACATGAAGGTTTGTGGTGAGATTATTCATCAGCACAACCTCGTCAGGGTTTGCACCTAAAAGGGCCCCTAATTCTTTCTTACCTAGCGTATGGTAGGTTGTCCATGGATGTTCTCCTTCAAAATGCCCTTCCACAGCTAGTTCTCTCCATCTACCAGCCTCTTTTTCAAATAAATCGAAGGCATTCTTGGACTGAAGACCCAGCGAGTTACCGCAGAAGTAGATTACCTCTTTTCCATTTTTCACAGGTATATGAAAGTCAGCTCGATAATGTTTTAAGGGATCTTGTTGATCGAGTTCAGTGGCAAAAGCAACTGTGGGTTGATAATTCATTGGATATAGTTTAATCTACGAATCTACGGTCAGTTTCCATTACGGTACCGCAGTTGTCACATGTTCTTAATTCTTGGCTACCATAGAAGGTCTCAAATCTTGGAAGAAAATCCTGTTCAATGTTGGTCAAGGGGAAATAGGTTTCATGTAGCAAGTGGTTACAGTTTTCACAATACCACTGTAGTCCATCCCGGTGAGTAGACTCTCTTTTTCTCTCAATCACCAAGCCCACCGACCCTTCGGATCTAATAGGAGCGTGTGGAACTTTTGCAGGGAGTAAAAACATCTCACCAGCTTGAATAGGCACATCCACTGACTTGCCATCTTCTTGGATCTTTACGAGTATATCTCCCTCAAGCTGGTAAAAAAGCTCTTCCGTTTCATTGAAGTGGTAATCTTTTCTGGTATTTGGGCCACCGACAATCATTACAATGTAATCACCTGCATCTGCGTAGAGGTTTTTATTTCCAACAGGAGGTTTAAGCAGATCTCTGTTGTCCTCTATCCATTGTTTAAGGTTGAAAGGGCGCTTAATAGGCATGGTCAGTTATTTTTTGTTGAGGTACCTTTAATAGGTAAAAATAAATGAACTACGTTCTCAAACTTATAAACTTGATCCAATATGATAGGGATTGACCTAAAAGGACAGCGCGCACTCGTCTGCGGGAGCACACAAGGAATTGGTAGAGCTATTGCCTTTCAATTGGCAACTGCGGGAGCCGGTGTGACACTGTTTTCAAGAAATGAAGACGCATTAAAGAAAGTGCAGGAGAGCTTACCAGGTAAAGATCATCGTGCGATGGTGGCAGATTTCTCCAATCCTGCAAAGTTGGAAGAATTATCTGCTGATCTTATTTCCGGGCATTTTGATATCCTAGTAAACAATACAGGTGGGCCACCTCCAGGTCCGGTAAATCAAGCGAAGTGGCAAGATTTTGAACATGCCATTACTATGCATCTACGTGCAAATCATACACTGATGCAGTATGTAGTTCCCCACATGAAAGCTCAGAGGTATGGAAGAATCATCAATATTATTTCTACATCCGTACGTATTCCTCTGGTGGGATTAGGCGTGAGTAATACGGTGAGGGGGGCTGTAGCTTCCTGGGCTAAAACTTTGGCGAATGAACTAGGTGCTTTCAATATTACCGTGAATAATCTTCTGCCCGGATTTATAGAGACGCAACGGCTAAGTCAGATCATCAGCAATAAATCTTCTACCAAAGGAATTTCAAAAGAAGAAGTGATGAAAGAGATGAGACAAGAGGTTCCTATGAGACGTTTTGGTCAACCTGAGGATATGGGAAGCATTGCTGCTTTTTTAGCAAGTCCGTTGGCAGGATACATCAATGGAACCTCTATTCCTATTGACGGGGGCAGAACGGGCAGTATTTAATCGATCAGTTTGGTAATTTACTTTGTAAAACCTATGTGACCTGTGATTACCCGACGTTTATGAGCCGTTAAGAGGGCGACTGCTTGCTAAAATGAGCGGTATCTCAAAGTTGGACCTGGATTTAGAAGCACACAGTTTTCTTATACGTGTTGAATATTGGTAACAAAAAACCCTGACCGTTTAAGTCAGGGTTCGATAGGGTTGATCATTAGATCCGTTATGCGTTAGCCCCTTCCTTGATTTTGGCAATCTTGAATGACTTACGCTCTTTATGTCCACAGTAGCCACAGACAAAGTATTTCATTAATTCACCCTCCTCTGTTTCAGTGGCTGGCTGAATGATTTCTTCCTTGTCTACCCTTAGGGTTTGATAATTGCATTCATTACACTGTAATGCATGCATTCTACCATTATATTTTTCGATTTTAGTATGACCTGTTTTTTCATCAATCCACACATCGTAGTCCACGGAGAAAGCATCTTCTTCCGCCTGCATACCTTCATCCAGGTAAACGTCTTCTTCTTCTTCGCTCAACAACTTCATGACATTACCATCAGGGGATATTCTTGGCGTGAATCTCAATTTCTTTAGTCGTTTTTCGATAAAGAATGGGTAATAGAACTTCAACAGGTTTTGGGCCACCACTCCTATGATCATTGCGATCATCGAACTTACGAATAGCCAAACGAAAAACCAGAGCCAGGTGGTTCTGTCGTCTAATGTATTAACATACAATGTCGCGCCAATCACAATTAGCAGAAGCCCTCTCCACAATAAGTTGATTTCATGGATGTTGATATACTCATACCTGGCTTTGAAATCACTGGTGATCAATAGCTTTAGGTAGTGACCTACGATGATCAGCAATCCTACAGCCGCCACAACGTATGATAGATACGCTACGTATTGATTCCATGCAGCTAATAATTCCGGTGATATTGCACTAGTCATATTCTTTTATTGGTTAGTAGAAGGTGGTTTATGATTCACTACAAAAATGTCTTATTTCTTTCATCTTTACAGCCTCTATCTTATGAAAAGGACAATATAGTAATATCATCAGTTAAATTTATACTATTCTCTTAATACCATCGTAAAATATATACCATTTAACTTAAACCTTATGATGCCATTTAGTGTCTACTTAATTAGGATTTCATTGAAAACGATGGATTCACGAAATAATTCAAGTGAATGTGAAATAATCAGCCATTAGATATTTTCAGCCTTTTAGTTCTTGAATTTCTTTCACAAACAATAAATCGTGATGAACTTTGCAAACCATCTAATCAACGACTGGTTTTAGGTGAAAAATAACTAATCAAACTAATGCTCATGAACATGAAAAAACTATTTAAAAATTTGATGTTCCTTACCCTAGGTTCATCTTTCGCATTGCTTTACAGCTGTGGTGAGGACGAAGAGCCTCTTCCTGCTGCACCTACTTTGACAGTGACTGCTGCTAATGCTAGCGGAGCTGCTGTTGCAAATGGTGGAAGCATTGCTGCTACTGATACGATTACATTTTCTTTTACTGCAAGCACTCCGGGTGGTTTTAACACACTGCGGTTGACTGGAAGTGCTAGTGCTGAATTCTCAAGAACTTCAGAAGGCATTGAAGCGGGTGAAACCGCGCCAAATTTGCCTTCTATCAGTTTTCCCACAGTAGCGACAGATGCAGGAGCATCTCTCAGCATCAACTTCCTGTTGGTGGACGATGCAAATCAGGTTGATACAGTAACGTTTGCATTTGATATTACAGATGCTCCTTCTCCTGAAGCCAGAGCATACTCAGCTACTATTTTGGAAGTAATTACCGGTGATTTAATGAATGCTGCATTTTTTAGTTCTTCTACTGGAATGACATATTCACCAAACGATGTGACGTCAACTTCTGACCCTGTTTCTGCAACTATCGACTTTGGATACTACTACGGAACTAATGATGGAGCAGCATTAGGGTCTCCTGAGTGGTTTTCTACTTCAGAATTCTTCTCTGGACAAGTTGCTGATTGGGGAACTTTGAACTCTATTAACTTCGTATCTACCACTCTTACGCCCAGCCAATTTGTAGAAATTGGTACTTGGGCTGATATAGATGAAGTCTACGATGCAGGTACAGATGAAAATCAAGTTATTTCTAACCTTGCAGTAGATCAAGTGTTTGGATTTGAGACTGACGCTGATAAAGAAGGTGGCAGTAAACGTGGATTATTCATCGTGACTGCTATCACGGGAACAGATGGCTCAGACGGATCTATCACGATCGATGTGTTAGTACAGGAAGACGCTAGCTAACAAAAATTTCTCATGGACGGTTTTAGACCGTTTGTAAACCCCGGTTTCTGTTTTGGAAGCCGGGGTTTTATTTTTATGCTCATATCATTTCATTAAACTATGAAAAACTACTTATTAATTGCTGCCGCAGTGTTTTTCACTGCATGTAGCTTATCAAGCGGAAATCAATCCGAAACGGTTGATAACAAAGCACTAGCAGCGCAGCTGGCACAGGAAAACATTATCATCGACGGGCATGTTGATCTGCCATTTAGAATGGTGGTAAAGGGCTTTATGCTCAAGAAAGAGGTGGAAGATGTTAGCGTAGAGACAGAAGGAAACTTTGATCATCCAAAAGCAAAGAAGGGCGGATTAGATGCACCCTTTATGTCCATTTATGTTCCATCCAGGTATCAGGAAACCGGTGGAGCAAAGCAATTTGCTGATTCGTTAATAGACATGGTGAGTCAACTCCCACAGGAATTCCCTTCCTTATTTGCACTGGCGAAGAGTCCGCAAGACATCCAGGCTAATTTTGGACAAGGATTGATTTCTCTGCCCATGGGTATGGAAAATGGGGCCCCAATAGAAGATGACATTGCAAATGTCAAATATTTTGCTGATCGTGGAATTCGCTACATTACATTGACGCACTCAAAGGATAATCAGATCTGTGATTCGTCTTACGATACTACTTACACCTGGAACGGAGTAAGTCCTTTCGGAGAAGAGGTAATTGCAGAAATGAACAAGTGGGGAATCATGGTAGACATTTCACATGTCACAGATAGTGCCGCCTTTGACGCACTTCGCCTTACAAAAGCACCTGTCATTGCATCGCATTCTTCGTGCCGAAAGTTCACACCTGATTGGGAGCGAAATATGCCGGATAATTTAATCAAAGCTATGGCTGAAAATGGGGGCGTTATCCATATCAATTTTGGAAGTACCTTCTTATCTGAAGAGATCCAAGGAAAAAGAGAAGCTATGTCTGAACATCTTACCAATTGGGCAGCTGAGAATGGTTATTCAAGGAGGGATTCTGCTTTTCAAGCTTATGCTAAGCAGTACGCAACTGAGATTGATGCTTATGCTGATATTAAGACTGTTGCTGATCATATTGATCATGTGGTGAGTCTTGTCGGTGTAGACTATGTAGGGTTTGGCAGCGATTACGATGGAGTAGGGGATAGCCTTCCAAAAGGGTTAAAGGATGTTTCTACCTATCCGAATCTGATTGAAGAGCTGCTAAACAGAGGGTATTCTAAGGCAGATATCGCAAAAATATGCTATCAAAATACGTTCAGAGTATGGAACGAGGTGCAGCGGGTAGCAAGTGAACTACAAAACAGTTAAGGCAATAAGGTTGAATCTTTTTAAAAGCTTGGAAATCAAATTTTCAGGCTTTTTTTATCTGTTTTTGAGGGAGCGTATAAAAGAGGCCCATGCAAATGGGTTTAACAACGGATTCACCTGAGCCTGATATTGACGTGTTGTGTAATCCAATTGCTGCTGGTTGAAGTATCGATAATTCATGTTCGGCGAATTGGGCATGTTTCGATACATTTCATCCAAAACTTGGCTTCCTAGCCATTGATCGAGGTTGTCTAAGTCTTGTTGATTAGGCAATTCTGCAGCCAGCACTGCTGCTTTAAAAGTTGCCTCTGATGGATAAGGAAATATCTCAACCTCCTGTAAATAGGTCACGTCTTGCTGTAAGTACAGGATCAATCTAAGACTATTTTCTGCTTTGTGTTCGGGTACCACGTAGTAGGTTCTTTTGAAGCCGATCGAAGAAAAAACGATGCTATCTCCGACAAGTGCCGGCATGGAGAAAAACCCGTATGGATTGGTGGTAGTACCTCTCCCTGCATTGGGAACGTACACATGCACACCGGGAATCACGGTAGCGCTGTCTGAGGCGAATACTACCCCTGTAAACTGAATTACCTTTGGCTCAGCAGTTTCAGTTTGCGAATAAAGCAACGTTCTGATGCAACAGATCGTGAGTAATAAGAAGAGTCTTAAAGTAGTTCGCAAATTCAAACGTGTATTTTTGTGTACAATAGGCCCCAGAGGCAGAAGGGTTTACTTTAACAAACAAATATAAGCAGTGAGATTAAAGAATTTCAGTCTGAACATAGGAACACAGATTTTCAAAGCTTTTTCCGATGAATCAAGGGCAAGGATCATTCACCTGTTGTTTCAACAAAAGGAATTGACCATTTCTGACCTTGAATCAGTTCTGGAATTTACTCAAACAAAGACATCTCGACATATCACGTATTTGAAAAATTCTGGTTTATTAAATACCCGCAAACAAGATCAATGGGTTTTTTATTCCATAAGAGATGAGGTTTATGATATTGTAAATCAGATGATATCATTTCTTCAGAAAGATGCACAGATGATAGAAGATTTGGAAGCATTGCGTATTATGGACAGTAATAGGGAACTCGCAACAAACAAACTTGCTGCGAAAGATTATAGATATTGAAAAATCTCACTCATATTTTTTTCGATTTGGATCATACCTTATGGGATTATGATACCAGCGCCACACAAGCATTAACCGACCTCTATCACAAATTTGACCTCACACAGTTGTTCGTATCTCCAGATGCATTTGTGAAGGTTTTTCACCACGTCAATGGTGCACTTTGGGATCAATACAACAAAGGAGAAGTAGACCGCGAGTTTATTCGCAAAGAGCGATTTGCGCGGGTCGTGGCTGGAAGAATTGAAGCAGATTATGATTGGACTAATGAAATGTCGGATTTCTACATTTCTCATTGCCCCACCTTACCCAATCTTATGGAAGGTACGTTGGATGTACTGGAGGCACTTGAAAAGCGGTTTGTGTTGGGCATTATATCAAATGGATTTACTGATACTCAGACAGTTAAGCTCCAGCATTCGCAGATCGATCACTTCTTCAAGTATGTGATTACTTCTGAGTCTGCGCAAAGTAGAAAGCCTGACCCGGCTATTTTTGATCATGCTTTGGAACTTTCGGGTACGGAATGCGATGAAGTATTGATGATAGGTGATAACCTATCCACCGATATTGCCGGAGCAAAAGCGGCAGGATGGCAGGCCATTTGGTATCGACCTGAAGATGATGGAAAGCGCCATAATAATCCCCATAAACCGATGATCCAGCATTTGACTGAGATTGTGGAACTCGTTTCATCTTAAGGAGGTTGCTGATTAGCTTTGCAACCCAATTATAAAATTCAAAAACCCAAGCGAAATGCCTAAAGGAAATTATGTCATCCCTACAGCCGTCAATGAGCCGGTAAAATCTTATGCTCCGGGCTCACCTGAACGAGAGGAGCTCAAGGCGATGCTCAAAGAAATGAGAGCGAAGCAGGTAGATATTCCCATGTACATTGGTAGTGAGGAAATTACTACAGGTAAGAAGATCAGCATGTCTCCACCGCATGATCACCAGCACATTCTGGGTCATTTTAGTGAGGGAGATAGTTCACATGTAAACAAAGCAATCGCTGCTGCATTGAGTGCAAAAGAAGCTTGGGCGAACCTGAGTTGGGAACAAAGAGCCTCCATTTTCTTGAAGGCAGCGGATCTTATCGCAGGCCCCTACAGAGCAAAAATCAATGCATCTACTATGTTGGCACAGTCTAAAAATGCCTTTCAGGCAGAGATAGATGCGGCTTGTGAATACATAGATTTTTTGAAGTTCAACGTGCAATTCATGCAGGAGCTGTACCAGCAGCAACCTCAATCTTTGCCTTTAACCTGGAACAGATCAGAATACCGACCACTTGAAGGATTCGTATTGGCAATTACGCCGTTCAATTTCACATCCATTGCAGGAAACCTACCGGGAGCACCTGCATTGATGGGTAATACAGTCGTATGGAAACCAGCCTACACACAGATTTATTCTGCTCAGGTGTTGATGGAGGTTTTCCAGGAAGCAGGTTTGCCTGATGGCGTAATCAACATGATTTATGTAGATGGCCCTGAAGTAGGAGAGGTAGTGTTCAATCATCCGGAGTTTGCAGGCCTTCACTTTACAGGTAGCACAGCCGTGTTCAAGCATCTTTGGAAGACGATTGGGACCAATATTGATAAGTTTAAATCCTATCCAAGAATTGTAGGTGAGACAGGAGGAAAGGATTTTATTGTCGCTCATAAATCAGCTAATCCCAAAGAAGTATCGACAGCCATTATAAGAGGTGGTTTCGAGTTCCAGGGACAGAAATGTAGTGCGGTTTCAAGGGTTTATCTTCCTTCAACTATGTGGGAAGAAGTGAAAGGATATTTGTTGGAAGATCTTGCTTCTTTTAAAATTGGTGGACCTGAGGATTTCTCAAATTTCTTTAATGCAGTGATTGATGAGCGAGCTTTTGACAAAATCGCAGGGTATATCGACCATGCCAAGAATGACCCTGATGCAGAGATTATAGCTGGAGGAACTTACGATAAATCAAAGGGATATTTCATCGATCCTACGGTGATCTTAGCGAGAGATCCTAAGTACAAAACGATGTGTGAAGAAATATTTGGCCCAGTGGTAACCATCCATATCTACGAAGCTGATAAATTCGAAGAGGTCTTACAATTGGTAGACGAGACTTCACCTTATGCATTGACAGGAGCGATTTTTTCTAAAGATCGTTATGCCATTGAGTTAGCAACTAGGAAGCTGGTACATGCTGCCGGTAACTTCTACATCAACGATAAGCCCACGGGCGCAGTTGTAGGTCAGCAACCATTTGGAGGAGCCAGAGGTTCAGGTACTAATGATAAAGCAGGTGCCATGATGAACTTACTACGATGGGTGAGTGCGAGGACTATAAAGGAGAACTTTGTACCACCAACTGATTATCGATATCCATTCTTAGGATAATAGAATGATTAAGGTGGGGGTATGATCGTGCGACCTGTGGTCTGTGATATACTGGGTTTAAAATAGGGAACCAGGTAATGAACAGGAATTTCTCACTCATTACTTCGACCGGAATAAAGAAAGCATTATTGCTGCGGACCAAGCCTTTAGGGTAGTTTGGGTTCTGGGTCTTGCTTTTGCATTAGAAATAGTTTCCCGATAGAACAATCGAGTTGCATAATGTAATAGCTTCAAGGTTCACATCAGCGTAATAAGTCCCGATCAAGTGATTGGGACTTATTACTCAAGACCCCACTCATTATTTTTTACCAGCAACCCAGATCTTGGCTGATTTGGCGGTGTTCTTTCGATCATAGGTAAAGGCTATCTTTCTGATCACCCGAGTCTCCCCCCTTAAATCAATGATTCTGGATTCCGCACCTTTTCTGAAAGTATACCTAAGAGGAATTTCGTCTCTAGTGCCGTTTCCATACGTGAGAACCATTCTCGTTACGTAAACCGTACCACCTGTCACTTTGATTTTAAGCTTTTTGAATCCGCCTTCAGAGGCTCCAACGTTAAGAATATCTTTTTTAGGTTGCCAGCTTACATTTTTACTGCCAAGTAAAATCCAGCCATCTTGAGCTGCTTTCGCCGCTCTGGCGCCCTGAGCCTGAGTAGCAAAATTGAAAAATACTCCTATTATTAAAATCAAATAGCCTGTACGTGTCATCATCATGTGAATTTTGATCTTAGATAATCAAAAGGCTAAAAGGTTTAATGACGCCGTAGAAAGATAAGCTTTTCCTACGTAGATCGGTAGTGAAGAATACGGCTATGAAGCCTCAACTGTTGGGTTTAGCTATTTGTTAATTCCTACTGAGTGTCTTAATGCTCTCCACAAAGACATCCAGTTCTTCTGTGGTAGTATACACATTAGGCGTGATTCTGACACCTGCTACGTTAGGGCGATTGATGGCTACTGTCCAGATTTTATGATCTTCTAAAAGTCTTTTGGCTAGTTCGGAGGGTTCCATGTCCTCAATTCCAACGTTACCGATAGCACCATGTCGTTTCATTTCTTTCGGGGTATTCACACTAACCCGAGGTAGGTCCCGAACACGTGATGTCCAGTAATCTTGTAAGTATTTAAGCCTGGCTTCTTTTCGTTTGATACCAATTTTCTCATGAAAACCTATGGCATTTAAGATAGCCAGGTCCGTGTGCACAGGATGCGTACCAATGTGATTTAATCGATAGATATCGTCTTCAGGGAGGTCAGACTCGGCGAAAAGGGGATATAGGTCTGAGGCACTGCCTTTTTTCACGTAAAGAAATCCTGCTCCCAAGGGTACACTGAGCCACTTATGCAAACTTGTACCGTAGTAGTCGCAGTTGAGGTCGGATATTTTGAAATCGATTTGAGCAAAGGCATGTGCACCGTCCACCATTACCTTGACACCTTTTGCATGCGCCATGTCGCAGATTTTTCTGACAGGAAGTATCTGGCCCGTGATATTTACCAGGTGACATACCATCAAAAGTTTTGTTTTTTCAGTTATGGCAGAGGCATAGAGGTCTACAATTTCTTCATCTGTTTTTGGATGGTTCGGTAGGGATATCTTTTTTGAAACGATGCCATACCTTTTTTCCATCAGTTTAAACTGGTTGAGCATTGCACCATAATCTTGCTCAGCCATTACAGCTTCATCACCTTGTTCCCATTTGACACCGGCAATGACCAGGTCCAAGGACTCAGTAGTGTTCCTTGTCACAATCAGTTCTTCTGCCGAACACCCCGCCATATCAGCCAGTCTTGCGGCTACTTTGCGCTTATTTTCCCATTGTACTGTGCGCATGTACCATGAGCCTTGATAGTTGACCTCTTTGATATGTTCTAGAAAATGCATTAGCGTCTCTTGGGGAAGAAAGCAGTAGTAACCATTTTCGAGGTTGATATAATCAGGTTTTAGCCGATAGCTTTTTCTGATTTCTTTCCAGAAATCTTCATCTGATGCTAACTTTTCTGGATTCTTATGCCCGTTGGATTCGAGCAATTGATCCAGTTGCGTTAGTAGTAGCGGTGGAGTAACACTTAGTAAAGAAAGGTTCTTCAAAAAATCTCTTTTGTCCATGTAGACAAGTTAAGATTTTAAAGAAAGAATTTCAACAGCACTAAACTTTAGAATTTACTACTACATGACACAGTTTTTTTAGCTCTTGTTTATTTTTTGTTTGACAAAAATGAGAAGAGAGCAAGATTTTGATGATTTCTTATTGATGCATTGACCATACGTTTCGCTCTAAGTACTTCTTCGAGGCCAATCATCTTTTTTGCATAAACAAAATCAAAGGCATAAAAAAAGAGCCTTCCTGGAAGGCCCCTATAATCAAAAACAACAGTGTAATTAGTCTTATCTTATTCTCATGTCTATGTTGATGCCGTATAGGTTGATTAGATCAGCAGCCATGTCTATCATCTCTTCGTCGCTTTCAGAAAGGACCCACACCACTTCCACTTCTTTTCCCTTTGCTATATAATTCTTCAACTTGCTCAACAGGTTCATCAGCATCTTCACCCCACTTGTGTTGACCTTGGTAATGCTCATCACTAACGAGAGTCCTTCATGTGCTGCAAGGTGTGTGTCTACCATCCCCATTGTTTTGTTCATAGTAGCTATTGCCTCGTCAGAGGCAACACTGCCGGCTACAGTCAACGCATTCACTTGCTCCCGGTATGACACAGCTGGTGCGTCTTCACCTGCAGCGATCTTTTTGGTGTTCAACTGGCTAACGTGAATGGCGCCTTGTAGGAACAGTTGTGTTTGTAGGGTGGAAAGATGTATTTTTTTCATCACTGTGTTTGTTTTTAATTATGATGTAAAGGTCTCTACTCCAGCAC
>JAYPLE010000016.1:0-77490 GCA_038129245.1 Flammeovirgaceae bacterium
TCAATCCCTATTTTCTAATAAGAAGAGGGTTATTCAAAGGGATTGCTAAATATTCTGCTGAACTTAAAGGCCACTTATTGGATTTTGGCTGTGGGAGAAAACCGTATCGAGCGTTGTTTCACGTCGATCAGTACATTGGCATTGACATAGAAGAAAGTGGACACCCTCATGAGAGGTCAGAAGTTGATGTCTTTTATGACGGTACCACGATTCCATTTGAAGACGGTCATTTTGATGCCGTCTTTTCTTCTGAAGTATTCGAGCATGTATTCGAATTAGATGATGTGCTTACCGAGCTTCATCGTGTGCTTAAGCCCAAGGGGAAGATCCTATTTACTGCACCATTTGCATGGCATGAGCACGAGCAACCGTATGATTATGCGCGCTATACTTCGTTTGCATGGCCTCATTTATTGAAGAAGCATGGGTTTGAAGTGATTGAAGCAACAAAATCTACAGGCTTTGTTGAGACGGTAATTCAAATGTGGATTGCTTACTGGGTGGAGTTGATCATGAAGAAGCCCATTTTAAAGGTACTGCTAAGCCCTATTTTAGTGGCTCCTTTTACATTTTTAGCCCTAGTACTTCAGTGGATTCTACCTTCGAATAAAGAGTATTATCATAACTTGATTATTCTTGCAGAGAAAAGAGAACAGTAGTAGGCCCCTGGAGTTATAGGGCCGGATTCAATTTTGATTTTAAGCATGATATGAAGAAACTATTGGTGACCGGCGCAGCCGGATTAATAGGTAGTGAAGTGGTAAGTCATTTTGCTGAAAAGGGATGGAAAGTGATAGGCGTGGATAATAACATGCGAGCAAGCTTCTTTGGAGAACAAGGAGACACCACCTGGAATGCCAAGCGGTTAACAGCACAGTATAATAACTACACACATTCAGACCTTGACATTAGAGACCGGGCCAAAGTTAAATCTTTTATAACAGACCTTGCTCCTGATGCAATCGTTCATACTGCTGCGCAACCAAGCCACGACTTGGCTGCCAGTAGACCTTTTGATGACTTTGATGTGAACGCTGTAGGAACATTAAATTTATTGGAAGCGCTACGTCAGTTTAGTACCGAAGTGCCCTTTGTGCACATGTCAACCAATAAAGTGTACGGAGACGCACCTAATGAGCTTAATTTGATAGAAACTGAAACAAGATGGGAATATGGCGACTCAGCCTATTTCAATGGTATTGATGAAAATTTCACCATTGACCAGTCAAAACACTCGCTCTTCGGTGCATCAAAAGTAGCCGCAGATGTTATGGTGCAAGAATACGGTCGGTACTTTGGGATGCCAACATGCTGTTTAAGAGGGGGCTGCCTTACAGGCCCTAACCATAGCGGGGTAGAATTGCATGGATTCTTATCTTATTTAATCAAATGTAATCTTATAGAGAAAGAATATACCATCTTTGGATACAAGGGTAAACAAGTGCGGGATAATATCCACTCCCGAGATGTGAGTCTATTTATTGAAGCCTTTTTAGGGGCTCCTAGAATTGCAGAGGTGTATAACCTTGGAGGAGGAAGAGAAAATTCTGTTTCCATATTAGAAGCATTTCAGCTAATACAATCCATATCCGGGATTGAAATGAAGTATACCTATTCCGATAACAATCGGATTGGAGATCATATGTGTTATATCTCAGATTTAACGAAGATGAAGCTGCATTATCCAAATTGGGAGATTACTAAAGATTTGCAAACTACCTTCGAAGAAATCTGTGCTGCCTGGCAGAGGCGACTCTCCCTCTAAGATGAAATGAGGTGCTTCAGCTACAGTTTCACTGGGATGTATACATGGCATTGCAGCTGCCAGTTGCTAATATCTCTGCCTGGAGCGAAATACAGGTCATTTGGATCTTGGGCGTGCTCCCATTGATAATTGACATTGAAAATATGTCGAGCCTCAAGGTGCAGTATGATGGCTTCCATGTTCATTTGATAACTAATGCTTGAGGCAATGTCCACCCAATAGCGTCTAAAGTCTCTATTCTCGTCAAAGGCGAAATAATAAAAGTCCAGATCGTAAACAAGACGCTGGATTTCAAACCCAAACATTTTGTTGTCTCCAATTCTCTTCAAGGCAAAGGTCTGTTGGTTACCGGCAATCCCGGTATTAGCACCTAATAATTCGCCTTTGTGCGTGTAGCCTTGTCTAATGATGGGGTCCAGGTAGATACTCCGACCATTTCTAATGGCATAAATCGGATTCTGGCTGAGTTTCAGGAATTCAGTTTGAATACGCCACGCGATATTTTTGGAGCTAACCCAACCTTTGTCTAGGCCAAATAAAAAACCGGCTTCTTTACCCGTTGATCGAAAATTTTCTGAGAAAATTAGCTCCGGGTTTTGCTTCACGCGTTCGAAATAAAGAACTAAGTCGTCGAATTCGAACCTATACGTTAAAAAATAGGATCGTATTTGTTGTTTGTAGGCCTGATCTTTAGACCCTTCTCCTCTAAGGAACAAAGAAAGTATCCCACTGAAATAGTCGCTAGAATGGATGTTTTCGGTGTATTGCTGTGTAACATTATTCAACCCTACCTGAAGCCGTGGTAGGAATTTCGGACGGAAATCCAAAGTGAGGCCGGAAAGCATTCGGTTAGTTGCTGGTTTTGGAACATAAAGCTTTACCGCTCTGCTGGTGTAGGTGGTGTCAGGCGGTGTTAAACCTGAATTTTGGAGCAAGCCGGTGATCGAAGTAAAGGAGAGTTCACCGAGACCAATTGATAACGGTTCATTGGATTGAATGGCAACATGTGGAAAGCCACCGGCGTTGGGTGAGAGAACAGGAGCATTAAATTTCCCCGGACCCCACCAATAATTTTCATTGGACAACTTAGTAGTTATTTTCCCAATTTCTAAACCGACAAAAGATTGTCCCCATCCAAATCCCGCCAATGAGTCGAACGTGTTTTCAGGTACTTCTACCTGATTCCACCAGGCATAGCGATTGCTCCATAGAACATCCGAGTTCCGATCCGGGAAGCCTTCGTAGGCCGGGTCAACATACGTGGTGTACTCCGGGGAAAACCGGGCAATTAACGACCCATTTCTTAAGATAAAACCAGTATTGAAATAAAGGCTGTAACCTTTGGAATTGGCAAGTGAACCGTTATAAACCGGGTAAGGTACGTGTGAGTGGTTAAACTGCGAAAGGATTAGCGGCAAAGGCTCTACTCTATATGGAGATTTCGTCGAGTCATGATTTTCAATGAAGGGTGAATGATCAAAAAATGACTTAAGCAGCACATTACCCTGACCACTTGATGCGTGTGGCGATACTAGGACCACACTCAGTAGTAACGTGGAACAACTCTTAGTAATCCAACGCATACACCTTAAGGTTATCTAATGACCAGCTTTCGTCGCATGATGGGTTAGCAGTGTTGGTCTGCCTTAGACGATCTTGGAATCTAAGGATGACGAGAGGCGCTGCATGATCAAATTGAATTTGTACGGGGAACAATAGGGACCCGTTCCTTTGATTGTTCGCGTTACTACATCTCCCGGGTAACAGCTTATTTAGTGCTCTTCCTGTTCGGGGTAGGGCCCGGTGTGGATAGCTTAAAGGAAAAGATTGATAAAGGCATCGGACTTCGTCACAGTTGGCATTTGAAAAAGTGGTTCGAAATACGAAAGGCGATGGAAGCCTCGGTTCCAGTTCGTCTATCATCACCTCAAAATAATCCGGACCTCCAACGCCTTCGAGGTTTCCGTCCCAGGAATCATGGGCATACAGGTCAAACGTGATCAGAATCACGTCATGTTTGGGCAGATCTTCAATAAAAACGGTAAAGCCACTGTTATGATAAGGGCCCAATACTTGACTTTCGTCGAAGGTGTGGGTGCGTGCTCCAATTAGCGCTGTATTGAGGCTGTCTATTTCCATGTCGTTCTGATAAACAAGTAGCGCATCTACGAGCGTACCTTCATCGCAAGAGAAAAGGCATGCTACCAAACAAAATACGGCGATTACTCTCATAATTGATAGGATAAATTGAACTGAACAAAAAGGTTAGCGCGGTTTTTTACAGTGGAAATGATACCAGGAACAATCAGTTCTTGATTCCAGAAATAATTATTACTAAGGACTGTTTTTATTATTAGCTGACTGGTTATTTTCTCTCTACGCTGTAACCAGTAGGCTCCGGGAACATAATCAATCCAAGGGTATACTTCTACAGCTCGAATTCCTCTGTTTAATTGGTCTTGAACATCCTGATAGTTGAAAATTTGGTCGTAGGAAATGCCAATGATACGTTCTTGACTGACCCATTCCAATTGCGTGTGGAACGCATTACTTCCCCAGTTGAGGCCGCTTCCTATAAAGTCACCCTTATGGGTATAGCCATGACGAACTTTTCCATTTAGATACCATTCGGGCTCAGGTCGAATGAGGTAAGTTCCACTGCGATTAAGTCGTACATATTCAAGATGCCAATTGAAACTGTTTTTCGCCACAATTAATTGCTTACTGAGACCTGCGACAATGCCTGAAGAATGAAATGCAGACATGGCAATGTCACGGATGTTCTGAGGGCTGTCGTTTCTTCCAAACTCACCGTAAAGCCTTAGTTTCGATTGGGTAAGTTTCCAGTCGAAATATAAACTGGCTTGTTGGTCCCTTTCATCTCCAAAGTTGCCTACTGATGACCTAGTTAGGCCAGGGCCAAAAGGTAGAAACTCTCCGTTGGAAAAGGCTGTTTCGGAGTATTGCTGAATGGTTCGGATGATACCGAATGAAAAGCCGGGCAGGTACTTCGATTGCAGCATCAAATTTATGCCGCTCAAGTAGCGCCAATCCTGGCGCTTATCCAGATGGCCGGAAGAATCTGGCATGAAAGGATGATTATTATCATATGGAATGTTATCGAGTTTTCCCGCAATGATTTCGTATTGGATGTCCATCCATCCGAGGTCAACAGGTTTTGTGGATTTTAGGTAGGCATGTAAGAATCCGGGTGCATTGTTCGTCATCGTAAGTGAATGCTCTCTACCGGGACCCCACCAGAGGTTTTTACTGGAGGCGCCTACTTTCTGGTTCCAATATGAAATGGAGATATCAGTCTGTCCTGGAAAAATTCGGTAATGACTGGAGTCTTCGTTAAATAACGCTAAACCAGATCGATCGGATAGTCTAGAAAAGGCACGCCAGAACTTTGCGTTTTCTTCGTTGGAATGCCACTCGTAACTTCTACTTCGAGTAATGGCTACCTCAGGTTGGATTTGGGCCTCCAATACTCCTAATTTTAGGTAAGCTCCGACTGAGAGGAGCTGTTGGAATCCTCTGACCCTACGCAGCGCACCATTGTTCCAACCGAAAGGGTAATGTGAATTGAGTTCAGTTACGCTTCTGATAGGCAGTAACTTCAATTTGAAGAACTCCTTTCGGTAAACATTAATCATTGATCGCCCGTATGGCATCTCAGAAAGGGAATTACCGGAAAGGCGTCTAAGCCTCAAACTCAAGTTTGTAGTGTCCTTCCAGATTTCCTGTTTTTCCATCCAAATCAGGCCGGCGCTTCCAATAGGTAAAAACTGACCTTGCATGGGCCAACCAGCCAAACTTAAAAGGACAAAAAGAACGATTTGATGAATAAGTTTCTTCAAAAGGGATCAATTGAGAACGTAGCGCTTTACAAATTAAGGGTATACTAGAGTAAGTATTCTTACCTTTGTGCCAATTTTTAGCGAATGCTGCCGACTGAGAAGAATAAAAATTACCCGGTACTACTGCTGCTTAGCTTGTATTTGATCATAGAGATGGGTGTGTTCAATGCTATGTTCTTCGTCACACATTTTTTCTTATTTGATCGATTCAGGTTAACTGAAGAATACCGTCAGTTGTCTTTTCTGGCCAACATCATGTGGATTGCGCTTTTGTTCTTCTTGGGAGACATTCGCGATTTCTTCAAGAATAACAGAGAGGAGACCTTAAAGAAGTCACTTCGTTTTGTGGGGTTTTATATTTCGTTATTTGCACTATGTGTAATATTTCTGATAGATGAGTCAATCTCTAAGGTGCTATTGGCCTACTACCTGTTTGGGGTCACTTTATTCATTCCAATTGTTAGGGTATTAGGCTTCAGTTTCATTTTTAAGAAGAATGTTCACGGTAGTTTTAAAAAGCGTGCAGTTTTTATTGGTCACGATGATTACAGTGAGCAGTTTTTTAAACTTTTGGACAGCAATAACTACTACGGAATGGAATGCCTGGGCTTCTTCGACCGATCACTTAACGGTGCGGGACTTGGTGAGCTAGAAGATTTCTATCAATTCGATGTAGACGCTTACGATTACATCTATGTTTCCTGGACAGTGTCAAAGGCCGACCTGGTTCAGATCATATCGCATGCTGATAAGCAATTCAAGAAAGTCAAAGTTCTTCCTAACCCTAATGAAATTGAAGAGATTCCAGAGGGGTTTGAGGAGCTGGAGGGTATGGCTTTACTGGAAGCAAATGAATTGCCATTGGATCGTTTTTTAAATGCGGCAGTGAAAAGGACCTTTGATATTGCTTTTTCTTTGGCTGTAATGATTTTAGTGCTAAGCTGGTTATTTCCATTGGTTTCGTTGCTGATCGTATTTGAAACCCGCGGTCCTGTCTTGTTCCGTCAAATCAGGAATGGGAATAAAAATACCCCTTTTGTTTGTCTGAAGTTTCGAACGATGGTGCTCAACACGGAAGCGGATACAAAGTGGGCAACAAAGAATGACCCACGAATCACCCGTCTGGGGTCCATGCTTAGAAAAACAAGTATTGATGAATTGCCGCAGTTCTTTAATGTGCTAAAAGGAGAAATGTCGATAGTAGGGCCTCGACCATTACCTGTGAAACTCAATGATCAGTATAAAGACCGAATTGAAAAATTTTTACAGCGACACTCCTATAAACCGGGCATTACAGGCTTGGCACAAAGCATGGGATTTAGAGGAGAAATAGAAACCATCCAGCAAATCAACGCGCGGGTTAAATTAGATAGGTTTTACCTGCAGAAATGGTCGTTCTTTTTTGATTTGAAGATTATGTTGGATACCATCCGAGTACTATTTAAAGGTCAAGACAAAGCTTATTAACAAATAATCTGACATTTATCTTAAATTATTGTCGATTAGTCGAAATGCCTTGCAGCGTCAAATTCGTCTCTATTATCATTGTACACTTATGACTCTCAATTATAACATATGTTGCTCATTGGCATTGTTTTTTCGTTTTTTGTTACTTTTTCGACGCTCCCAATAATCATTCGATTATTCCGGTCTATCAATCTTCTTGATGCCCCGGATGGAAGGAAGGTGCACCAGATGAGTAAGCCGACACTTGGCGGTATTTCGATATATGCCGGCGTCCTGATGGCGTTGGTGTTTGTGACGCCGCTTTCGTCCCTGGCAGAATTTAAGTTTTTCATTGCAGGTGTCATTATCTGTTTACTCTTAGGGATGAGAGACGATATTTCAAGTCTGTTGGCGAGTCAAAAAATTGTCTTTCAAATGCTGGCGGCTTTCGTGACCGTCTACTACGCCGGAATCTCATTAACCGGGTTTTATGGTCTGTTTGGTATCGATGAGCTTCCTGTATGGTTTTCAATTGCATTATCAGTTTTTGTGATTATCAGTTTGTCCAATGCATTCAATCTCATTGACGGGATTGACGGGTTGGCTGCGAGTATTGCAATTTTTGTTTCGCTCGTTTTTGGTGTCTCTTTCTTACTGATTGGTGACGAGTTCTTTGCTTCCGTATCCTTTATATTGGCAAGCTCGCTGGTAGCCTTCTTGATTTTTAACTGGAATCCGTCTAGAATTTTTATGGGAGATACCGGCTCCCTTGTTACCGGTTTTATCCTGGCAGTTATGGCCATCAGGTTCATCAATGTGAGTGCGGGCACCGCGGTGGGCACGGAGCTTTTTGTAAATCCGGTGGTGATGGCATTATCACTGCTTATTGTACCAATTTATGATACCCTTAGGGTGATGTTGATCAGAATTTACAACGGGTCCTCTCCCTTTTTTCCAGACAAGAGACACATACACCATACCCTTATTCGCCAAGGGTTTAGTCATGCTCAGGCAACACTTATTTTAGTGGGTTTTACAATTTTTACCTTTATCATGGCAACTCAAATAGAGGGAATGGGATTGCATTTATCAGTTTTGGTTCTGGTAAGTCTTACCATTTGCTTTGGAGCTATTTGGGACATTAGATTGAGCAGGTATTTGAAAGGTGAGAAAGGAACAGCACTCGAAAATAGTGCCATGTTCGTTTCTAAGTCAGCATAGGTAGCATTCAATAGAATTTTCTGCCCCCGTTAATTACCTTTGCCTTTTGATTTGAAAGGAATGTTTGATAAGGTAGAGGAATTAAGAAAGGAGCTTAGCGTTATTACTGTTGCGACTGAAAAAGAGCTAGAAGAGTTCCGAATAAAGTTCATAAGCAGAAAAAGTGTAATCACAGATCTTTTTACGGAGTTCAAGAATGTACCGGATGACCGGAAGAAGGAATTCGGCCAAAAGCTTAACGAGGTTAAGGAACTTGCTAATGAAAAATTTCAGGAGCTTATAGCTCAACTAAAGGAGCAGTCCGAAGACGCAGAAAATAGTTTTGTAGATGTTACACTACCTCCGGTTCCCAACCAGTCTGGCAGTATACACCCCCTGACACAGGTAAAGAACAGGATGATTCAAATATTTGAGCGACAGGGGTTCAATGTTTCCGAAGGTCCGGAAATTGAGGACGACTGGCACAACTTCACCGCTTTAAATTTTCCTGAAAATCATCCCGCCCGCGAGATGCAGGATACCTACTTCATTGAAAAGAATCCGGATACCCTATTGAGGACGCACACGTCTACCGTCCAAATTAGATTAATGGAACATGGAAAGCCCCCTTTTCGGTCCATAATGCCCGGTAGAGTATATCGAAACGAAGCGATCTCTGCTCGCGCTCATTGCTTCTTTCATCAAGTGGAAGGTCTTTATGTTGATGAGAGAGTCGGCTTTAAGGATTTAAAACAGACACTGTATTTTTTCGCAAGAGAGTTTTTTGGAAAAGATACCAAGATTCGCTTCAGACCCTCTTATTTCCCATTTACTGAGCCTAGTGCAGAAATTGACATTAGTTGTTTTATATGTGCAGGTTCAGGCTGCAAAATTTGTAAGAACACCGGCTGGGTGGAGATTGGCGGTTCGGGGATGGTGGACCCGAATGTATTGAGTCAATGCGGCATAGACCCAAACGAGTACAGCGGATTCGCATTCGGGATGGGCATAGAACGCATTGCCATGTTAAAATATCAAATTGATGATATTCGTTTATTTTCAGAAAACGATTCGAGGTTTCTGAACCAGTTTACTGCGGTTTAGAGCAGCTTAGAAATAATAGCTTCTTCCGACATTCCTTCGGCTTCGGCTTTAAAATTCCTCATGATTCGATGGCGCAGAATAGGCGTTGCGATCGCTTGCACGTCTTCTATATCAGGGGTATACTTCCCGGATAAAATTGCATTGCATTTTGCTCCGAGAATCAGAAACTGTCCCGCTCTGGGACCTGCCCCCCATTCTAAAAACTCATTCGCAATTTCACTTGCTCCTGCTTCACCGGGCCTTGTTTTTTGGACAAGCGAAACCGCATATTCAATTACATTATCTACTACCGGAACTTGCCTTACCAGTTGTTGAAACTTTAGTATTTCTTCTTTACCAAGTATGGCAGCAACCTCGTCTTGAATAGTGCTAGTTGTTTTTTTAATAATATCGACTTCAGCTTCATAAGAGGGATAACTCAGTTTAATCATCATCATAAACCGATCCAACTGTGCTTCGGGCAAGGGATAGGTACCTTCTTGTTCAATGGGGTTTTGTGTGGCGAGCACAAAAAACGGACGATCCAGGGAGAAATGCTTACCCGTTACAGTCACACTATACTCTTGCATGCTTTCCAGCAGCGCAGATTGCGTCTTTGGAGGTGTCCTGTTAATCTCATCAGCGAGAATGATGTTAGCAAATATGGGCCCCTTGATGAAATGAAAATTCCGATCCTTATCCAATGTTTCTGCACCTAAGATATCGGATGGCATCAGGTCGGGAGTAAACTGGATCCTGCTAAAACTCAAATTTAACGTTTTAGAAATGCTATGAATCAGAAGGGTTTTAGCCAGGCCCGGTACACCAACGAGCAGCGCATGACCGTTACAAAAAATGGAGGTGATCAGCAGCTTTACCACCTCTTCTTGACCAATAATTATCCTGGAAATTTCCTGTGATAGTGCCTGAAATCTTTCACGCAGCTGATCAGCAGCAGCTTTTGCATTTTCTTCCGCCATTGGTCAATTAGTCAAATTGCAATAATCATACTCCTCCTCCACTTCGATGTAAACATCACCCCGCGCAGTTAGGAACCAGTTATTCATAATCCGTGCTTGCTTCTCATTGGTCGCTGCTACTGCGATTTTTTGATAGTCATCTTTAAGGTTCGCCTGATGTGGGGCAGTTCTGCTTTCATAGTAGAGAATTCTAAAAGCAGTGCTTCCATCTGCTTCGGTGTATCGTAAAGGATTGGTGATAGACCCTACTTTCATGGTGTCGATGGTAAAGAAAATATTTGGGTCCAGTGTTTCGACAGAGACCCGTGTGTTTCCGTCCGCGTCAGCAAAGAATCCGCCATTGCTGCTGGTCAATTCATCGTCTGTAAACTCTCTTGCAGCATTTCTAAATGTCATGCTGTCAATTTCTATGATATTCTTGATACTATCCAATTCTTTTTCAGCTCTGCTTATGTCTGTAAATGAGGGTTTTGGTATGATCAAAATATGCTTTGCCTTGAACAGGTTACCCCGCTTTTCAATTAATTCGATAAGATGGTAGCCAAAGTCTGTTTTTACAGGCATACTTAATTCACCAGGGCTCATCGTGAGCGCAGTTGCCTCAAATTCGGGAGCTAATTCACCTCGTCTATAAAACGGCAATTCACCACCTCTTGACGCAGATCCAGGATCTTCAGAATACGCCCTAGCCAGATCGGCAAAAGAGTCACCTTTCAGCAGTCTGCCTCGAATTTCAAGCAGTTGTTTTACGACTTTGTCTCTTTGTTCACTCCCGGCTTCTGGTTTGATCACAATTTGGCCAATAGAAACTTCTGTGGAGAAATAAGGTAATGAGTCCCTTGGGATGGCATTGAAGAAGCGTCTCACTTCTGAAGGAGTGACTTTGATGTCGGCGGTGATTTCTCCCTGCATGCGTTGAATTGTCATTTGCTCCTTCATCTCTTCCATGAGCTCGCCTTCAATCTGCTCCATGGTTTTCCCGTAATATCGCTCCAACTCTTCCTCAGAGCCTAGTTGAGAAACCATGTAATTCATTCTATTTTGGAGATTGCCGGCAACTTCAATATCAGAGACAATCACCGAGTCAATTTCAGCTTTTGCAACAAGCATTTTATTAATCACCAATGACTCCAGGATTTGACATTTTACATTGCTTCCCCCAAATTCCCCTCTTGAAAGAAAGTCCAAATAAGCCCTCTCTAAATCGGATTTTAGAATAATGTAGTTGTCAACTTTGGCTATGATTTTATCAATGTTGACATTCAAGGGTGTTTCATTGTCTTGAGCAATCGCTACCGCAGACAAGAACGTAAATAGGTTAATTATTAAAAATCTCAAAGCTGTTTTTGCTAATGGCTTCATCATAGATAGCTTTCTCCAGTTCTTTCTTCAGCGCAAGTTTACGCTTATTGATGATAATGTTCTCTATATCTTCCCTGATAAACTCCAACGGTGATAGTTGGTCTGAAATTTTATATTCCAAGATCTTGAGATAGTAAGAATAGTTTTCATCGGAAGTTTCTGAAAATGTAGTTTGTTGTAAAAATCGAATCCGATTATCCAATTCCTTCAGGGGTGTGCTTACGATCAACTCATCGAAGTTTACCCATAAAGAATCGTCCAGAAATGATTTGATGGCATATTGATACGTGTAGTCTTTGATGTCATCTTTATTGGTATTGGGATAATTTCTGATGTTTCTCCGCAGTTGCTTGAGCTCAGGGGCAGTTTTAGGCACCTGGACGAACAAGCATTTTACGATATTCTGCTTGAGGATGAAGTTATCAGATTTTTGCTTGTAATAGGTTTCAATTTCATCTGTGGACACCTGTGTATCCAAATGAGAATTAATGTAAAGTTTCTCAAATTCATGCGATATAAGGGCGTACTCGTAATCGAGTACTTTTCTTTCCAGTTCTGCCTCGTTTATGGCAATTTCAGATCTCGCTTTATCGACTATCAGCTGCTTTTTGATCCAATTATCGCGATATTTTTCGGCTAGCTTGGCACTATCTCCTTCTGAAATGTTCTTCGGGGTTAGCCCTTCAAGGTCTTCTAAGTATAGGTATTCCTCCCCGGCCCGAGCAATGATTATTTGAGATCTGCTCTCTTGGGGATTTAAATATTGACACTGAAAAAAGGTCACGACAGACCCTAGCGCGAGGATCAATGCAGACTTCTTTACCATGATCATTTTAATTGTTTGATCAACTTACAAATATTGTGATTCTTTTCTGTAGTGAATTCGATTTTGTCCATGATTCTTTTGACCAATATCAACCCAAGTCCACCTTTTCTTTTCGTCGATATTAACTCTTGCATGGATGGCTCCTGATATTTAGTAATGTCGAATCCAACACCCGAATCAATAATCGTGAATGTAATCTGCTTTTTTGGAATCACATCCAGGTCCACATCGAGAGACTCATCAGCATCACATTTATTAGCGTGAATGATGAGGTTCGCACAGACCTCATCAATTGCAAGAATGAGTTTATGTTTCTCAATTTCTTCAATTTCATACTTTGCCAGCGTCTTACTTATGAAGTCTCGGATCACTGTCAGATTGCCCTTTTTACACGATATGTTCAGGTGATGATTCATTTTAAAGATGCTATCGCCTCTTTCTTTGAATTATAGATTGTTAGCAATTCTTCCAAACCGAGTAGTGCAAAGACTTGTTTTACATTTTCTTGTAAACCATAAAATACCAGGTTGATCGATTTCTCACTGATTTCTTCTAGTCGTGCGATAAATACACCTAAGCCAGCAGAAGAGATATAGTTTAGGCCTTCCAAGTTCAAGAGGATATTATGTTGTTCACCTTGAAATGCAATTTCCAATTCGTTGTCCAGAGATATGGATGAGCCAGCATCTATTTCTCCTGAGATAATGATTTCATAATAGGAGGCAGTTTCATTTATACTAGTTTCGAGCATATCAATCATGTAAGTTTTACGATGAGGAGTGTATAATCATCCTCTAGTTTTTTACCATTTAAGAAGGCGTATAAGTCCTCGATAATACCGTCTTTTATTTTTTCTGGAGATAGGTCTTTTGCATTCTCATTAATTTGATGATGCAAGGCATTCGATAAACCATCTTCTCCGTAGATTTTACCAGTTATGTCCATTGCCTCAACAATTCCGTCAGTATACAGTAATATGATATCTCCAGCGGTATATTTTACGGCATTACAATGAACGTAATTTGCATACTGTGAGTTTCTAACAATTCCTAAGCCCATTCCTTTTGTTTTGAGGAATTCTGCTTTACCCTTTTTTGCGTGATAGTATAGCGTACTGCAATGTCCGGCTCTTATAAATTGTATTTCTCGAGTTGCTGTCGCGATCTTAAGATATGAAGCAGTGATAAAAGATGATTTTTCGAGGCAACTACTGAGCGCATCGTTGGTACGAATGATGAAGTCTTCGGCAGGTATGTCTTGCTTTGCCAGGCTGTGAAAAATACCTTTCATTTGCGCCATATTAAACGCAGCGGAAGTTCCTTTGCCGGAGACATCACCGACTATTAGCTGGTAGTCCTCATTATTAGTTGTGATAACATCGTAGTAGTCACCTCCAACTTCGTCAGCAGCCATTGAATAGGCCGCTATTTCAATTTTATCATTAAATGGGAGCTTTTCGGGCAGTAAGCTTCGCTGAACATTCTTCGCAATCTTGAGCTGCTCTTTGTACCGCTCATTTTCCAGTGCTTCCCCAATAAGCCGAGTATTCTCAAGTGATACGCTCGCCTGATTTACAAAAGTTGTGATGATGTTAACCATTTCTCTGTTGAAAGCATCAGAGACTTCCTGTAGTAGTACGAGGGTCCCTACTTGTGTATTTTTTACGAGAATCGGCAAGACAAACACAGACCTGAAAGGACCTTTACTCAGACTCGTATACACTTTTTTTTGTATCATCCTTCCGGAATATGCCACGTCAAGTATTTGCCTAAGTGAGGCATCCTTGACCGCAGCTTTTATTGCAGGTATTTCATCCTCCCTTATGTTTCTTGTGATAATGTGGGAGGAGCCATCTGATTTTACCTCTAACCAGGCAGCATCAGCAAATACAGCACTCATACTACCATCCAGCAGAATATCATACGTTTCTGATTCACTTTGACCGGCAGGCACTGATTGGCTTAATTTTTGGAAATCGACCGCTTCCTGTAGTTTCTTTTCAAAAACGGATGAAGTGGGAAGATTGAACAAGGTCACCAATATGGCAATCACTGCATAGATCATAATGAAGACAAAAAGGGCTAAAATGAACACGCGGTCAAATAGGTCATAGATGAGCGCATCCGTATCTGAATATAGGCTAAGGTTTAGGACAAAATGATAGAGGTAAATTCCCGATAGTAAGATGAAAAGAATGCTCTTCCATTTTTGTTTAAAGTTCAGATAGGCAATCCATTTCAGGTTGAAAGACAGCACAAGCGAAAAAATTCCTAGTATAGCGAAAGGGATATTAAATGGAATAGTGAGGTATTTGAACCCAAGGAAATCATAGATTAATGCCCCGACAAGCAAATACTCAAAGGCATTCCACCAACGAATCAGCTGTTTAGACTTTTGATAGAGAATCAACCTTTTCCAAACTACGAAGGTAGAGATCAGAAAAATGACTACCAGCGCAATGTAGAGGTGGTAGAAAAAGTTAATTGTTAACGGGTTCTTGATAAAGCTTGTGTTCTCGTAGAGATTGAATACCAAGCGAATACCAAGCGAGATGATAGTGGTAACCAGGCCTGTTATAAACACCCTCCATAACAGGTCTGTAAAATTGATACTTTCAGCTTTCGTGATAATGAACCTATAATAAATCAGCGAACTAATGATAAAAATGGAAAGAAAAATTTGTGGAACTAACTCCACATACGTTTCTTCCATCTCGTACTTCTGCAGCAGGATGAAGTAAATATCAAAAAAGCTAAAAAGCAGCCATGATAGTAGCCCAAGGAAGAAGGTCAGCTGTATTTTAAGCTTCGGAGACATGGGAGGTTTAAGAATACGGTTGCATACTAATTAAAAAAGGCCATCCTCGGACACTAAAGATGGCTTTCTTAGCGTCTTTAGTATAATTTAACGTTTACTGTAGTTTGGAGCTTCTCTGGTTACCTGCACATCATGCGGGTGACTTTCAGCCGACCCGGCGGCAGTCATTTTTACGAATCTTGCAGATGTCATGTCCGAGATTGAAGCCGCTCCGATGTAACCCATACCAGCTCTCAAGCCCCCGACAAGTTGGTAAAGTACTTCTGCCACTAATCCTTTAAAGGGCACTCTACCAACAATTCCCTCCGGAACTAGCTTTTTGATATCATCCTCTGCATCCTGAAAGTATCGATCTTTTGAACCTTCTTCCATGGCTTCCACCGATCCCATGCCCCTGTAGGTCTTATACTTTCTGCCTTCATAAAGAATTACTTCACCGGGTGCCTCTTCTGTACCTCCTAGTAGCGAGCCTATCATTACAGTACTGGCTCCTGCCGCCAATGCCTTTACAATATCACCAGAGAAACGTATACCTCCATCTGCAATTAACGGAACTCCGGAGCCTTCAATGGCTTTTGCACTTTCATAAACGGCATATAATTGCGGAACGCCCACACCTGCGATGATCCTGGTAGTACATATACTACCGGGTCCAACTCCGACCTTTACCGCGTCTGCTCCAGCTTCAACCAAAGCCTTAGCAGCTTCACCTGTTGCCACATTTCCAACAATTAAGTCCAAGTCGGGGAATGCCTTTTTTACAGATTTTGCTGCCTCGATTACACCTCTGGAGTGACCGTGGGCTGTATCAATACTTACCAGGTCTACACCCGCTGCCTTCAGTGCCTCGATCCTATCAAGCATGTCAGCTGTAACCCCGACTGCAGCCCCGACCCTTAGTCTTCCATATTCGTCTTTACATGCATTTGGTCTGTCTCTGTTTTTCAGAATGTCCTTGTACGTAATCAGACCTGTCAGTCTACCCTCTTTGTCAATGATAGGAAGTTTCTCAATTTTATGTTGCTGCAGGATTTCTTCTGCTTCGACCAGGCCTACTTCAGCAGTAGCTGTGATGATATGGTCTTTAGTCATTATATCGATCACAGGTGTGGACATCTTCTTTTCGAATCGAAGGTCTCTATTGGTAATGATGCCAATTAGCTTTCGATCCTCGTCCACGACTGGAATACCTCCAATCTTATTTTCCTTCATGATTTTTTCCGCGTCTCCGGCTGTACTGTTCACGTTGAGCGTAATGGGATCCAAGATCATTCCGCTTTGGGATCTTTTCACTTTACGGACTTGAGCAGCCTGCTTCTCGATCGACATGTTTTTGTGAATGATACCTATACCTCCCTCGAGCGCCATTGAAATCGCCAGCTTTGCCTCTGTGACAGTGTCCATGGCAGCTGACACTAAAGGGACGTTCAACTTTATGTTTCTGGTGATGTAAGCAGAAGTATCTGTATCTCTGGGAAGTACTTCTGAAAAACCAGGGAGCAGAAGCACATCATCGTAGGTAAGTGCTTCAACGGCAAACTTGGAAGGATCTGGATTCATAGCAAATAAGTAGAACTATTATTTGCCGTACAAAATTACCGGTATCTGTCCCTAATAAAAAAGACCACACTAAATAAAATGCTAGAAATCACATTTTGATGAAATAATCAGCAAAGAAAGAAAACCACATGTGGGGGTTTCCTTTAATAAATGAGGATTTGGGACGTATACTTGCGGCGTGAATGAATGGTTGAGCATTTTCTGGGATCAGCTTCTAGCGACTACTTTACTAGAGGGGATAGCTGTTTTTTTTGGATTAGTAACTGTTTGGTATAGTAAGCAAGAACACATTTGGGTATACCCGACAGGTATAATTTCGGTGCTGATCTATGTATACATCACCTTTCAACACAAGCTGTATGCAGATATGGGGATTAACGGATATTATTTCGTGATGAGCATTTACGGATGGTATCATTGGACCAATACGGGCGACAAAACAAAAATGCAGATTCCTATTTCTAGAAATAGTCGCAAGGAGAATTTGATTGCACTTTCAATCATGGTAGTATCATTTATTGCTATTCGATTCAGTCTGGACTTTACTGATAGTGACGTGCCCGGATTAGATTCCTTTACTACGGCTACAGCCATTACGGGGATGTGGCTTATGGCAAGAAAAAAAATGGAGCATTGGATAGCCTGGATCATTACCGATATTGTTGCCGTTCCTCTGTATTTATATAAAGGTCTTCCGTTAACAAGTTTTCAGTTCCTGATTTTTACAATATTGGCTACTTGGGGGTATTTCAGCTGGAAGAAAAAAATATAGCCTGTTGAAGAGAGTAGCAATCATAGGCCCCGAATCAACGGGCAAAAGTGAACTTAGTGCGCAGTTAGCACGGGAATTTGAGACAGAGTGGGTGCCTGAGTATGCAAGGTTTTATATCGATAGACTTTCCAGACCTTATGAGGAGTCCGATTTACTTGAGATTGCTAAAGGTCAGTTAGCCTGGGAAGATGATAAAGCAGCTTACGCAAATGGTCTGCTTTTCTGTGATACTAACCTGATTGTAGTCAAGGTGTGGAGCGACCATAAATACGGCCGCACTCATCCCTGGATTCAGGAGCAGTTAGAGACGAGGAATTATGATCACTACATACTATCCGCTATTGACTTACCGTGGAGGCCTGACCCTCAGCGTGAACATCCCAAAATGAGACAGCATTTCTTTGATATTTATAAAGATTATTTAGATGAAAATATGCTGCCTTACTCCATTGCTACAGGTGAGGAGGGAGACCGTCTGAAAAGTGCTGTAGACGGCATGAAGAATAACAGTAGACTTTAGTTAGATTTGCGCTACTAAAGGGGTGCCTTACATTTTCTTTTCATCAGAAAGAAAGTATCGGGCTGAGATCATACCCATTGAACCTGTTCGGGTAATGCCGGGAAGGGAGTATGATAACCGAACGCGGAGTTTCCCCGCTTCGCAAATGGTTAAATGGTTAATAATTATCAATGAAAAAGTTATTTGTGGCTGTGATGGCCACCATGATGCTCTTCGTATCACAGGGACAGCAACTGGTCAGAGGGGTGGTTGTCGATGAAATAAGCAAAGAGCCTTTAGCAGGCGCCACTATTCAAAACACAGATACCGGAAATGGTGCGGTAGTGGATAGGTCAGGAAGGTTTTCGGTTCCGGCAGAATTGGGAGCCACCTTGGAAGTACGTTTTGTGGGCTATAACAAGCAAATGGTGCAGGTCGACTCAGATTTGATGTACATCTCAATGAAACCTAATTATGAGCTGGAGCAACTTGTAATCAAGGGGGTTAGAGCAAAAGCGGATGACCCGGTTGCCAAAACAACGGTAAGTAAAGAATTCATTAAGAAGGAATATGTAGGGGAACATCCTATTTTCCTGATTGAGCGGCTATCACCTTCTATCTTTTCGTATTCAGAAAGTGGGTCCACGGTAGCTAATTATGGTCAAATTAGATTAAGAGGAATTGGCCAGGAGAGGATCAATTTTACCTTAAATGGAGTTCCATTAAATGATATGATTGATCATGGAGTATTCTTTTCCAATTTTACGGATATCACTTCAAGTTTTGAGTCTATTCAAGTTCAACGAGGAATCGGAACCAGCAGTACGGGCGCGGCATCGTATGCGGGATCAATTAACATGGAGTCTTTTAATGTGTCAAATTCTGAAGCATTCTCTCAGGTGCAGCTGGGAGCGGGATCATTCAACACATATCGCACAAATTTCGCTGTTAACACCGGCATAAATGAAAACAACATGGGTTTTTATTCATCTTTCAGCAGGTTGTGGAGTGACGGATACAAGGACAATACATTTTCAGATGCTTCCTCTTTCTTTATGACGGGAGGTTATTATGGCGACAAGAATTTAGTAAGGATAACAGCTTTCAATGGTAGATCAGAGAATGGTCTGGGGTATTACACAGTTGATAAATCCATTCTGGATAATGACCCCACTTTTAATAACCTGTCAGAAAATGATCGCGATGATTTTTCTCAGTACATGGTGCAGTTACAGTACACAAGAAAGTTCTCAGATAAACTATCTTTAAGTAATACGGCTTATTACGGTGGTGCCGGAGGCGATTTTGCTGAGGGAACGCCTGATGTTGACAGTATTTATGTTGAGAATTATTTCTCACCCTATCAGACTACCTTTTTCTCAATCAATTATCCTCTTAAAAATGATCATTATGGATTGATTTCAAACCTCTTTTATCAGGGAGGAAAATTTGAATTCAGTGCTGGAATCCATGGTTACATCTTCAATAGGGAGAATCGTGAGGCTTTACAGCCCGATAATTCCAATCCTTATTATGAAGATCAAACCACCAAGAGGGAGCTCGCATTATTTGCTAAAGGGGCATATGGTTTGTCAGAAAAACTGTCGGTGTTTGGAGATATACAGCTAAGGTCAATGAAGATCGAATTCTTTCCTGATTACTCATTTATTTTTGGGGATGATCTAAACCGAATAGACCTAGCTCCAATTGACCCTTCCAGCTTTACTTTTTTAAATCCAAGAGTCGGATTTAAATATGATGTTGGATACGGTACATCCGCGTTTCTTAGTTACGGCCGTAGTGGTCGTGAACCAACCAGAGTAGATTTAATAGGTGGCTTCCAGCTAAACGGGAATTCATTGGATGTACTGAATACAAATAGTTTTGATCCGGAGTTTGTCAACGATTTGGAAGCTGGAATTAACATTAGTAAACCTAGAATAGCATTAGGGGCTAACATATTTTACATGAATTTCAACAATGAGATTGCGCCTCTTGGAGAAGTGATTGCGTTTGGAGTCCAGCGCCGGGTAAATATTGAAGACAGCTACAGAGTAGGGTTTGAGTCGGACTGGAATTACCTTCTCACCTCTAACTTTTCATTTTCAGGCAATTTGACATTGATGCAATCTCAAATAAGTAAGTTAGATCTTGGAGGTATAGAAGTAAGTGAGGTGGAGCAAATTTTAACTCCAAATGTCATCAGCAGAGCTGGTCTTAGCTGGTCTACAAATGATAATAGGTTGGGAGCAGGGGTCTTTGTTAATTATATGAGCAAATCATTTATGGAATACACCAATGATCCGTCATTGACTGTGCCTTCTTTTGCAACGGTGGACATGGCGTTAAACTATCAACCAAATCAAAAATTCAATTTTCAGCTGCAAGTTAGAAACCTCACAGATGCGGTTTATTACACCTACGGAACTCCTACAGACATAGACTTTAGTGGGACGGTAGAACCCGGTTTTTTCGCACAGCCACCTCGAAACTTCTTCTTAACGACGAATTTTAGATTTTAAAAAACTTACTATCTAAAGTAAATTGGCTGTTCTAGAAGTAGAACAGCCTTTTTTATGTCTTCACATCATATTGTCAGGGACGAACAGGAGCCTGCGTTGATCATTCATCGAATGTATGAGTTTCCTTTTGAGACGTTAGGCGCTTTACTGGAGTGGTCTCCCACATTATTCTGCTGTGCACCGGCACTTGAACAAGTGATAGCACAAGGAGTAAAAATTGACGTTGTCCTCATTCCTTTTGAGTCTTTTGAGCAAATTCAGGAAGTATTAATTGGTCAAGAGCCTTTGAAGATTATTTCCCTTCGCGATTCAGAATACCTATCCAGCGGAATGCAAGTATTGGTTTCCGAAGGCCGTACAGCAGTGAATGTGATCACAACGGAAGGCCTCATTGACGAGGTAATTGAGCTTTGTAGTCAGTTTGCAGGCAGGTTACAAATAAGTGTATGGACGGAGAAATTTCGGTTCACCATTGTGAATGCAACCTCTTTTAAAAAATGGTTTCCCGCAGACACTATTATTTCATTTTTTGGTATTCAGGAACACGCTGCATTAGATATTTTTTCAGGTGATCAACCTCAATTGAAAGCGGATGAAATAAAAATCAAGACGGAAGGAATGATAACGGTGAAATGTGATACACCGCCCTTTGTGATGGTTGAGTCAATCAGCAAGTCTTAAAGCTTTTGAATTTTTAGATTCTAACACATAATTCTTCTTATCTTTCTCTAAATGAATCCAAGCTGATGAAAAACTTATACCAAAACGTTTATTTGATACTTCTTGCTATTGTCGTCGTAGCAAGTTGTGCGCAACCGGAACAAAAGAAGGCCGAATCCGAGGAAATGGCAGAGCTTCAGGAGCCTTCCTCGGATAGATACGGAGGAGCTACACTTTATACAGTGAGAGACCATATGTGGAAAAACCCTGACAGTACACTGCAGGTCATTTCTGATATAGGGTACAGTTATATTGAAGAAGCCGTGGGTTATAGGGATCGAAGGTTCTTTGGTTGGACTCCAGAGGAATTTAGATCTAAATTACAAGTCCTTGATCTTTCTCCTATCAGTACACATCAGGGAGGTATCACGTTAGAAAATGCGGATACAGTTATTGCAGATGTAGTTGCTGCGGGGTTTCAGTATTTGGTGATACCAATTCCTCCAATGGGTCACTTCCGAGTGGATCCGGAAACACGTACGATGGGAATGAGCGATAGCCTTTCTTTTGTAACGGATGTCTTGAATCAAATTGGTCGGAAATGTACAGATGCAGGGATCAAACTACTTTATCATAATCATGACTTTGAGTTTAGGGCCAACGATCAAGGAATTATTCCGATTCAGTACTTCCTAGAGAACACCGACCCCCAGCACGTTAATTTTCAAATGGATTTATTTTGGGTAACCAAGGCAGATGCTAACCCAATCGAATACTTTAAAAGATACCCCGGTAGATTCAAAATTTGGCATGTAAAAGACATGGATGCGGAGGGCAAATTTGCTCCTGTTGGTAGGGGAGTCATCAATTTTGGAAAAATCAGGTCTCAAAAAGAATTATCCGGAATGGAATACTACATTGTCGAACAAGATCAGACCTTCGATCTGGATCCTTTGGAAGCGATTAAAATTAGTCACGCTGGATTAAGAGAATTTGGGTTTGAGTAATCTGAACGGTTAACTAAAACGTGAAGCCATCTAATCTGCTAGATGGCTTTTTTATTCCTGTAGCAATGCGGTCTTTACCATTTAGGTCTTGGTGGATGGTAACATTTTCTAATTGATGCCTTAGCATTAACTCTTCTACCTCGGCTCCGAAGTCTTCATGGATTTCGAAATATATTTTTCCATTTGAGTTGAGCAGGAGTGGACTTAACTCACAAATCCTTCTGTAAAAAAGCAATGGGTCATTGTCAGGCACAAACAGCGCAAGATCAGGATCTTTTCCAAGCACATTTTCATGCATGACTACCTTGTCCTTTGATAATACATAAGGAGGGTTACTGATTAGGAGATCATAACGATTGTTGGGATATTCCCGCAAAATGTCCATTTGGATCCAATAAACGTCTGTGTTATGATTTCTTGCATTTTTTTGAGCCACAGAAAGAGCCATAGAGGACACATCCAGCCCCGTAATAGCTGTAGCGGCAGTTCTAGCTTTCAAGGAAATAGGAATGATCCCAGAACCGGTGCCAATATCCAAGATGGTTCCGGAAAAATCTGGGTTCTCGGTTATTACCAGATGAACCAGCTCTTCTGTCTCTTGTCTTGGGATCAGTACATTTGAGTCAACAAAGTACTTTTTACCCATAAACCAAGCATAACCCAATACATGCTGTATCGGGTCCCCTGCCATAAGCCGCAGGATATAATGCTCCAATGTAGAGATGTTTGCATACGGGATGCCTTTGTTGAGTATTAGGTCGGTGGTCGTGATTTCCCATAGATCTTCAAGCATCCATTTGGTTATGGTTTTTGCCTCCTCTTCTTCATAAAGCCCAGTGAGTTTGGGCCAGCTTTCATTGAAAATATCGGAGGAGTAGATCTTCATTGGACAATTGTTACGAATTTAGCTTAAGCAAATGAAGTTGGAGAAAGAATTGTACATGAGGCGAGCATTGGAGCTTGCTGGGAAAGGCTTGGGGCTTGTGAGTCCAAATCCGATGGTAGGCTGCGTAATCGTTTACCGGGATCATATTATTGGTGAAGGCTATCACCATCAGTATGGGGGACCGCATGCTGAAGTGGTCGCAGTTGACAGTGTAGAAGACAAGTCGCTGTTACAGGAGGCTACAGTTTACGTTACTTTAGAGCCATGTTCGCACTATGGTAAAACTCCACCTTGTTGTGATCTTTTAATTACAAATGGCTTCAAGAAAGCAGTCATCGCCAATGTCGATCCAAATCCTAAAGTTCAAGGTCGTGGAATCGGAAGAATGAAGGAGGCAGGGATAAAGGTGTCCACTGGTTTACTGATGGAGGAAGGGCTCAAACTCAATCGTCGGTTTTTTACATTTCATGAAAAGCGGCGACCTTATCTTATCCTTAAATGGGCGCAAACTGCCGACGGCTTTATAGCTAGAGCAAATTTTGATTCAAAATGGATTTCAGGAGTTCGATCCCGGCAATTGGTTCACAGTTGGAGAGCACAAGAAGATGCAATTTTGGTTGGAAAGAATACTGCCTACTACGATAATCCCAGTTTGACAACAAGGGATTGGAGTGGAAAAGATCCAATCAGAATTGTCCTCGATCATAAACGTTTTTTGAGTGATAAACTGCAATTGTTTTGTGATGGAAAAACGACCTTAAGAGCAGTTGAAAACCAAAATGCCAAAAAGGATGACCTGACAATTTCGGAAGACAAAGGCATTCAAGGTTTAGTTGATAGTCTGTACGAAAATGACATACAATCGGTCATCATAGAGGGAGGCAGCAGTACACTTCAGAATTTCATTGATTTAGAGCTATGGGATGAGGCCAGAGTTTTTACTGGTAATATTGATTTTAAAGAAGGTATTGCCGCACCTATCCTTTCTGCAAACACTGTTAATGAAGTTAAAATAGGGCGAGATAAACTTATTATATATGAAAATCAAAAAGCATAACCTTGAAGATGCATACGGTGAAATCGAAGGCTATTGGAACCCTGCCATTGTTTCGGAGTTGAATAACCAAGCTGTCAAAATTGCAAAAGTGAAGGGTGATTTTGTGATGCATAATCATGAACATGAAGATGAGTTTTTTTATGTCGTGAAAGGTCATTTGCACATTGAGTTAGAAGACGGAACATTATCCTTAAAACCTGGTGAATGTGTCACAATACCAAGGGGAGTAAATCATAAACCATTTGCTGAAACTGAAACTTGGATTATGATGTTTGAACCTCAATCAACTGTGAATACTGGACAGGTTGAAAATGAATTGACCAGGAAGAATCTAAAGAAACTGTAATGGCAGAGGAGTTAGTAATAAATCAGGCGGCAGATAAACAAGCCAGGTACGAATCATTGGTGCCACAGATTAAATCCCTGGTAGAAGGAGAGGAGGATTTAGTGGCTAATCTTGCCAATATCGCCGCTGCTTTGAAGTATGGGATGAGTTTCTTCTGGGTTGGTTTTTACCTTGTCAAAGGAGAAGAACTGGTATTAGGGCCATTTCAAGGACCCATAGCATGTACGCGTATAAAACCAGGTAAGGGTGTTTGTGGGACAAGTTGGTCGGAAGATAAGACCTTGATTATTCCAAATGTTGATGAGTTTCCCGGGCATATTGCGTGCAGTTCAGATTCCAAATCTGAAATTGTGGTTCCCATCCATAAGGATGGTAAGATTATTGGTGTGCTGGATGTAGACAGTGATCAGTTAGAGGGCTTTGATGAGATTGATCAAAAGTATTTAGAGCAATTAGAGAATTGGATATAAAAAGACCGACTCCTTTGAAACGACCTCACGACCAGCTAGTGATTGCTGGAGTACCTTTTTATTGTTTCATCATTTTGCTTTTCAGTTGCAGAGCTGTTAGCTAGCATTATTCAGGAGGGCCGCTCAATGTCAAATCCATCGTCAGTTCGAGGGTAAGGAGTTCTTGCAGACATTGATAAGAATCCCGAATAGTATTTTGAGGCCATATCCCTCTAGGTATGTCCGAAACGGATTAAAAAATATTTTCCATAAGTTCAGCATGTGGAGCCTGCTCCTGTCTTCGAAATTGGGGCTATTCACCCTTTCTGGGGGTTTAATCTAATCGAACATCTCAGGCTTAAGCACATCTTTTTTAGTCTTACCTAAGACGGCCATGATTCAGAAAAACCAAACTATTTGAGCGTAGCGATGATGGTTTCTCCCCCTGTAGTCTTATCGCCGATGTTTACCTTGATATCCGCATCAAGAGGTAGAAATAAATCCACTCTACTTCCAAATCGAATAAACCCTACCTCGTCGGTTGCTTGCACCGGATCTCCTTCTTGCTTGTAAAAGCGAATCCTTCTTGCTACCGCGCCGGCAATTTGTCTCATCAATATTTCCACTCCGCCAGCTGTTCTGAATGCTATTGAAGTTCGCTCATTTTCAGTACTGGATTTAGGATGCCAGGCAACCAGATACTGACCGGGATGGTATCGATAATAGCTGATGTCACCTTTCACAGGGCTTCTGTTGACATGTACGTTTAAAGGAGACATAAAAATAGAGACCTGTATTCTATCTTCTTTGAGATACTCAGGTTCATCTGTTTTTTCAATAACTACTACTTTACCTTCTGCTGGCGCTACGACGAGATTTTCTCCTGATGGGGGGGAGATTTTGGGCAAGCGAAAGAAGGAAATAATGAGTCCCCAAAAAATGAGTGCTGCTGAGCCGAGAATCCATCGAACTAATTCGTAGGGAAGGAAATAGGTTATTGCCAGATACAGTATTGAAATAAGAACTGCAGAAATGGGGATGATCCGATATCCTTCCTTGTGAATTGTCATATTAAAATCCTCCTCTGAATTTATACGTTTTTGCTACCTTATCAATAGCGACAATGTAAGCCGCAATACGCAGAGAAACCTTATATTCCTGAGCTGTATTGTATACTTTGTTGAAAGCCTCTTTCATAATCCGGTCAGATCTTCTGTTAACACGCTCTGCCGTCCACTTGTACCCTAATCTGTTTTGCACCCATTCGAAATAGGAAACAGTAACTCCACCAGCATTTGCCAGAATGTCAGGAACAGCAAGAATACCCTTATCATTGATTACCTTATCTGCTTTTGCAGCAGTCGGTCCATTTGCACCTTCGACAATGAGTTTTGCTTTGATATGGTCTACATTCCCCATATTGATGACATCTTCCACTGCTGCAGGCACGAGCACGTCTACCTCTAAGGTAAGTAGTTCTTCCGGGTCAATTTTCTCAGCTCCTTCAAATCCTGTAAGTGTCCCTTTATTTCCATCTCTGTAGGTGATGGCTTTCTTAATATCGATACCTTCTTCGTTGTAGTAAGCTCCGGAAATATCACTTACAGCCACAATCGTGACGCCCCGTTCCTCCAGAAGTTGAGCAGCCCATGAACCTACATTACCAAACCCTTGTACCGAACATGTCGCTTTGAAAGGGTTTATCTTCAGTTTTTCCATTGCAGCAAGCGCAGAGATCATCACCCCTCTTCCAGTTGCTTCAGCACGACCTAGTGATCCTCCCAGAACGAGAGGTTTACCTGTCACCACTGCATTGACGGTCATTCCCTGGGAGCGTGAATACTGGTCCATCATCCAGGCCATTTCTCTGGGACCCGTTCCCATATCAGGCGCAGGAATATCACGATCCGGACCAAATATCTCGTACATCGCCTGGGTGTAGGCACGCGTTAACCTTTCAATCTCACCCTCGGACATTTCCCTCGGGTTGCATTTAATGCCTCCTTTAGCGCCTCCATATGGAATGTCAACCACTGCACATTTCCAGGTCATCCAGGCAGCTAGTGCCTTCACCTCATCAAGATGTACATCCATTGCGTATCGTACACCGCCTTTCGAAGGCCCTAAGATGTTTGAGTGAATGACGCGGTATCCTTCAAAAACTTTGATCGATCCATCGTCCATCGTTACAGGGAGGGATACAATCGTCTGTTTTACCGGGGACTTTAGTACGTCGTAGATCTGATCATCTAATCCTAGGTGTTCGGCCGCAATGCGAAACCTTGACATCATTGACTCAAAAGGATTCTCTTTATCCTTTATGGGTGCGGGTTCAATGTAAGCCATTTTAAGCGTAGGGGGTTATGTTGTTATTTGCCTGCAAAGCTATTTATAATTGGGAGTTTGCACTCAGAAAAGCATCAGAAAAACGACCACAAATGGGACAGATAGTATTAGGCTATCAAACCGGTCTAAGAACCCACCATGCCCGGGAATTACGTTTCCGGAATCTTTAATAGACATCGACCTTTTAAAGAGTGATTCAACCAGATCTCCGTAAGTTCCGGTCACCACTACAATCCCGCCGACAATTACCCACTCGATGAGATTTAGATCCGTATAATACCTGGAAATAATAAAGGCGCAGGTTAACGCTACAATTCCTCCGCCTATGCTGCCTTCCCAGGATTTCTTGGGAGAAATACGTTCGAATAGTTTTCGTTTCCCGAACATGCTTCCGGCAAAATATGCGCCAGTATCAGAGGCCCATATGATGATCAACAGTCCCAGTAGTATCTGAAAGCTATACGCATCGTGAAAAAAGACGATAATGTTGATAAGTGTAAAAGGTAGTGCCACATAGGTTATCCCTAGATAGTAAAAGGCGATGTTCACAAAAGGGTTCTTATCACTCTTCTTGTAGAGTTTGACAAGGAAGATCATACAAGCCAAAGGAAAGATTGCGAAGTAGTATTTGCTCTCAAGGTATCCTGCTTCTATCAGGAAGGATAATACAAATAAGAGGCTCCCAATGAAAACTCCCAACAATCTGATTGGGACGTATTCCTGAGCTCTCACTAATCGGTAGAATTCCCATTGAGCCATCAAACAGATTGCTAGAAAAACAACAAAATAGGTCCACTGTCCATACAGCAGTGATGTAATGATGACTGCAGCTCCTATCAGAGCAGAAATAACTCTTCTATATAACTCTGAAAACCTATTCAAACTTTATATCTTCTTCTATAATCTTAATTGACTTAATAACGTCATCATAGCCCACGTGAACTTCAAAGAATCCAAATTGATAACTACTATCTTTTTTCGGGACAATGACCGCGTTTATTTCATGCTCGTTTAACACACCTTTGACAATTTCAGCTCTGACTTCCAGACGATCCTCAAATATTTTTTGAAAGCCCATTTTGTCTTGATGAAAAGTTTTGTCTTGATGAAAAGTGTTTGTGAAATGTCCAGATTAATGCAACCGAGACTACACCGGAAAGGAGTGATGCCCAAATATTGGGGTCATTGTCCATTGTTTCTATGTCGTAATCAACCCAACCCGATTGAAATATATATAGCATCACAATCATGAAGCCGTTATTCAAAAAATGTGCGAACATCGCATATCCTAAGTGTCCGGAGAAGTAGTATAGGTAGCCAAATAGGGCCCCAAGTAGAATTCTTGGGATGACTCCATAAAATTGAAAATGGAATACGCCAAAAAGAAAGGCAGCGAGCCAGATCGCCAGATGCGGGTTTTTGAATATTTTGTCAAAGGTATTTTGTATCAAACCTCTGAACAATAATTCTTCCCCAACTCCAGGGATAATTGCGATGACTATGAAACCAAGCAAAAACTGCCAAAAAGAGTCAAATGAAGTCAGGTGCTTGGTCAATATTTCGAGCTGATCTTCCATCGACCTGATCATTGACTCAAAAGTGGCCATAGATTCGGGCAGCTCCATGTTCATGTTCCAGTAGATGAAAAAGCTATTGAAACCCATGAAAGTGAATACCAGAATTAGTGTTACCAAGGAAGGTAAATAGCTATTTCTTTCTATTGTGAAAAACTCGCCTAGTGAGATATGTAAATAACGTTTTACAATCCATCCAGGAATCAATATGAACGTTCCTGCTGATACCACACCCTGAACGATTAACAAGGGAACCTTACTAGTAGGGTCAGACAGGGGATTTGTCATAACCTCAAAGGTCTTCATTAAATTAAAATCGTAAAACGGTACAGTCAGAAGCGGTGCAATAAACTGAAATCCTACGAGGCCTGCCAGGACGTATCCTCCAATTAAAAGAAGAAATAGCCACGGCGACATTCCACTATTTGGAGTATTTCTGAGGATATTCTGCATTTTGGCTAGTTTTGCGGGCAAAAATAGGGATTTCAATTTTGGTGAAGATAGGAAATATTGAGGTCGGCGAATTTCCGCTACTATTGGCTCCAATGGAAGATGTTAGTGATCCTCCTTTTCGTGCATTGTGCAAGGAAAATGGGGCTGACTTGATGTATACAGAATTTATTTCTGCTGAGGGGTTGATCAGAGATGCAGCTAAGAGTGTTCAGAAGTTGGATATTTATGATTACGAGCGTCCTATAGGGATTCAGATTTTTGGGGATAAGATTGAATCGATGCGTGAAGCAGCGGCAATAGCTGAAGAAGCTAATCCTGAACTTGTGGACATCAATTATGGCTGCCCTGTGAAGAAGGTTGCCTGCAAGGGTGCAGGAGCTGGCATTCTGTTAGACTTACCGAAGATGCAGGAAATGACCGCTGAGATTGTGAAGCGCGTTGACAAGCCAGTCACGGTAAAAACAAGGTTAGGGTGGGATGAAAAAACAATTAAAATTGTAGAAGTAGCAAAAAGGTTACAAGATGTTGGAATTCAGGCTTTAACCATTCATGGGCGAACCAGAAAGCAGATGTACAAAGGAGAGGCCGACTGGTTACCCATCGCTGAGGTTAAAAATCATCCGGACATACATATTCCAATATTTGGTAACGGCGACATTGACTCGCCGGAGAAGGCGCTGGAATACAAGAATAAATACGGCGTTGACGGAATAATGATAGGAAGAGCTTCCATTGGTTATCCATGGATATTTGATGAAATCAAGCATTATTTTAAGACAGGAGGGCACCTAGCGCCTCCAACATTGGAGCAGAGAGTAGAAGTTGTCAAGAGACATCTGAAGTTTTCTGTGTCTTGGAAGGGAGATAAGCAGGGGATCTTTGAAATGCGTAGACATTATACAAATTATTTCAGAGGGATTCATCACTTTAAACCTTTTCGAACCAGGCTAGTTGAGACGGATGACGTTTCGTTGGTGTTCGATACGCTTGACGAAATCCTGAATCATTTTAAAGAGGCAGTACCAGTCTAACCTCATCCGATATTGAAGAATAAACCGTTAGCGCTAGCTTGGTTCTTATTGATAATCCTTTCTCTGATTTGGGGAAGTTCCTTTATCCTTATCAAAAAGGGTCTACTAGCCTTATCATCCGGGGAAGTAGGTGCTCTTAGGATATTAGCGGCCTCTCTTTTTCTGCTACCTGTTGCCATTCCTAATGTTAAGAAAATTCCAAGGGATCGTATAAAGTTTTTGATTTCAGTTGGATTTGTAGGCAGCTTATTGCCTTCTTTTTTGTTTGCAATTGCTCAGACGCAAGTACCTAGCTCGATAACGGGGGTGATGAATGCAGTTACACCCATCTTCACCGTTTTGGTCGGGTATCTTTTTTACAAACAGAAGTATACATCACGTGTATTTTTGGGCGTTATTATTGGATTTGTGGGGTCAGTGGTATTGATTCTAACAGGCGCAGATGGAAATATTAAAGTCAATTACTACATTCTATACATTTTACTCGCCACTATTTTTTATGCGCTGAACTTGAACATCATCAAGTTCCATCTTCAGGATCTGAAGGCATTGACGATTACAAGTATTTCGCTTCTCTTTGTCGGACCGGTCGCAGCCGTGTACTTATTTGGGTGCACTCCATTTACTGATCATTTGCTAGAAGGCGGTCAGGTTTTTTGGTCTACTGGAGCAATTATTCTTCTTGGCGTCTTAGGCACAGCAATTGCCCTTATTATCTTCAATCACATAGTAAGGCTTACAGATCCGGTATTTACCTCATCAGTGACATATTTCATTCCGATCATTGCGGTATTGTGGGGGTTATTCGATGGTGAAAGGCTCGTTCTTCTCCATTTTATGGGGATGCTGTTTATCGTGCTGGGGGTCTTCATAGCAAACAGACGCTAAAACTCAAAGACCCATGCAAGTACCCAATAGCTTATCAGTGTAATGATGACGGAGGAGGAGATATTCAGGAAAAACCCTGCCTTTGCCATATCTTTTACCTTCAGATTGCCACTTGCAAACACGATTGCATTTGGTGCCGTAGCAACTGGTAGCATGAAGGCGCATGAAGCGGCCATTGTAGCTGGAACCATCAATAGGAAAGGGTGAATGCCAATTACCTGTGACAGTGCAGCCAGCACGGGAAGCATGATCGAAGCAGTTGCTACATTCGATGTTACTTCAGTAAGAAAGTTGACCAATAGTGCAATCAGCAGTATGATGAAGAAAATGGGAATTGTTTCCAACATGTGAAGTTGATTACCTACCCATTCGGCCAAACCCGAAGACTTAAATGCTGCAGCTATCGACAATCCTCCACCGAAGAGTATGATAACCCCCCACGGTAATTTTACTGCTTCATCCCAGGTCAACAGACCTATTTTTTTGTTTTTCTTGCAGGGGATCAGAAAGAGTGAGGCAGCGGAGGCTATCGCAATGGAAGTATCATTAGCAGCGGGTAACCATTGTACCAGGATAAAAGACCTTGAAATCCATAGTAACGCCGTAAGTCCAAAAACCCAGGCAACCGCTTTCTCTTCAAAGCTGATTTTTCCAAGTTTTTTTAACTCTTCATCGATGATGTCTTGGTTCATTGCTAATTCTAGATTTGGAAGCCTGAAGGCTAATCGGTCAAGGTATATCCAGCTGATCGCTATCAATAAGATTGCAAAAGGAAACCCAAAGGTCATCCATTGAAGAAAGGAGACTTCCGTCTGGTAGATTTCGGAAGCAATCGCCACAAAAATTGGGTTCGTCGGGGTACCAACCAGAGTAGCGACTCCACCAATTGATGCGGAGTAGGCAATGCCTAGTAGCAGCGCTTTGAAGAAGCGATCTGCATCCTGCACATGTCTTTGAGCTGTTTGAGCGATGATTGCAGACCCTATTGTCACCATCATTAAAGTAGTAGCAGTATTCGAAATCCACATAGAAAGAAGCCCTGTGGCTAGCATAAATCCTAAGAGTATTTTAGAGGGACTACTGCCTACTGCCTTAATGATAGTGAGGGCGATCCGTTTGTGGAGATTCCATTTTTCCATCGCAATGGCGATTATGAAACCACCAATAAAAAGAAATAGCATTTTATCCCCGTATGCTGCAGTGGTTTGGCTGATGGGCGCAGCACCAGATAAAGGGAGTAGCACGATGGGCAACAGTGAAGTGACTGCAATGGGAATCAGTTCGCCGATCCACCAGATGGCCACCCAAATAGAAGTGGCAAGCGTGGCGTTTGCTGCTTCTGAAAGGCCCTCAAAGGGCTGATAGGCAAGCATGGCAAAAAAAAGAACTGGTCCAATGGCCAGTCCAATATATTTTTTCGTAAGTGCTGACAATGGGCTATTCTTTCAATTTCTCAAAGCTAAACTCCTCTAAGAATTTCTGTGTCTGAGAAAGGCTTTGAAAATCGTAATTTACAGTATCTCCGTCTTTAGTATGAAACTCAACTTTGATCATAGTAATTCTTTTGTCATGTGTAAGAGGGTCTTCGATCAATTCCCTATCAGAGAAGTCCTTATCTAGCTTTTTATTCAGCTTTTTTGTTTTTCGTTTTATGCGATCACAATAACTGCAGTTAAATTCCTGCTGCAGTTCACCTTCGTAAAACTCAGTTGCTTCCCTGATAACTTCTTCCTTTACCAATCTAAGCGTTTGAAAACCACAACGATCACATTCTTGCGCCGTAAGATGTCCCTGGTATTTTTCAATTTTAGTTTCTCCTGTTTGCGGATCTATCCACACATCATAATCAACAGAGAATACATCTTCTTCAGCTTGCATTCCTTCGTCCAGGTAGGCATCCTCTTCGTCCTCGGAAAGCAATTTCATTTTGTTGCCAGTTTTAGGATTGACCCTAGGAGTGTAACGCAGCTTCTCTAGTCTTCTGCTTAAAGGACCCGGCCAGTAATACTTTAAGACCAAAAACATGATATATCCATGTAAAGTACCCAAACTGATTCCAATAAATATTCTAATAAAGAACCAGATTATATTCAGCTCGACAGTTTCCGTTTGCTGAGTATTTATTACAAAGAAAATACTACCTGCCAAGACATATTGTGAGGTCTGTAACATTCCAGTTTCAGACTGAGAGGCTAAATCAAATCTTTCTTTGAAATCTGTGGTGGCCTTGTACTTTATGATGTAGGCTAGTAGGATCACTACACTTATGCCTGCGGCTACAAAGAACAATATCCACATGACGTTATCCCACGTTGCCAGAAAATCAAAGTATGCTTGTTTATCGGAGTTCATCTTATCTTTTTAATACAAATGATCTTTTCAGAATTACAAAGTTACTGCACCTCTCCAACACATAAAACTTTATTTTAGAGCGTGTTAGGAAGTACACAGCAAACAGTTTACACTATTACAAGAACTAAGTAAAAATGGTTGGGATTGTGGAAGCAACCCACTTTAATTTTTGATAAGTGGTCATGAGTGCTGAGCTTGTTCAGCTGAACGCTTATCCTCGATCATTTCTTCGGCGTATTTTACCCAAATATGAGATACGGCTTTGACTTTTCTTTCTACTTCTGTCAGGAGACAAAAGCTAGCTAATAAGATGACAATTGTGGTAATCTTCCTTTTTTTCATGGCATATTAATGATCCACTTGGCATTTGATAGGTTGCATCACAAACAAAATAAAGATTAAGTAGAGGCGTATTAATGCGTCGTTGATCAATCGTTATATAATTAAAACTCGCTAGGGTCCTCGCCGCTCCCAAGTGTTAAAGGAGAGTTAGTAAATGAAAGGGGGTAATGGTTTATGGAGTATTTAGTAGCTTAACATTAGAATGTAAAACTCATATGCCTAATAAATCTGTAAGCGAGACATTAGTACGAATAAGTCGCAGTTCCATTAAAAAGTCACTGCTACTAGAAATAGCTTGGGAGGTGTTAAATCAAGTTGGAGGAATCTACACTGTGATTCGCTCCAAGGCCCCCACCACCACTGCGAAGTGGGGCAATAATTATTGTCTGATCGGCCCATATATAGAGCAAAATGTAGTTGCAGAATTTGAGCCAATTGAAAAGTCTACGGACCCCTTTTTTAAAGCAGTACAAAAGATGAGGGAAATTGGACTTGATGCCCATTATGGAGTGTGGTTAGTAAGTGGGCGCCCTCGAGCGGTCCTAATGAATTTAGATAGCATTAGACCGAAGTTGGGAGAGGTTAAATATTACTTGTGGGAACAGCATGGCATCTCTACCCCCGAAAACGATTTTCTGTTGAATGATGTCATTGCTTTCGGCGAGATGGTCCGTCAATTTATCCAGGTGCTATGTAGCAAGGAAATAAATGACAAGAAGGTGATAGCTCATTTTCACGAGTGGATGGCAGCTTCGGGATTGCCGGCACTTAAAAAAGAGCAGATGAATTGTACTACGGTCTTTACGACACATGCTACCTTACTGGGTAGGTACCTCGCAATGAATGATCCCCAATTTTATGATCATTTACCATTCTTAGATTGGCAAAAGGAAGCGCACCACTTTAATATCGAACCAAGCGTAAACATTGAACGTGCTGCTGCGCATGGGGCGCATGTCTTCACTACGGTCAGCGATGTCACTGCAGAGGAGTGTCGCTATTTGTTAGGGAGAGAACCTGATTTATTGTTGCCAAATGGAATTAACAATGTTCGCTTTGAAGCCCTGCATGAGTTCCAAAACTTACATAGGGAGTTTAAAAATCGTATTCATCAGTTTACGATGTCGCATTTCTTTTCAAACTATACATTTGACCTGGGTAAGACGATGTACTTCTTTACTTCCGGACGTTACGAGTACTTGAATAAAGGTTATGATTTGACACTCGAAGCACTTGCGAGACTCAACCATAGGCTTCAAACGGAGAAATCTGATGTCACAGTTGTAATGTTCTTCATAACAAAGAAGCCCTATCATTCTATTAATCCTGAAATTCTTCAGTCGCGTGCCTTACTTGAGGAGTTCAAAAACACGGTGGAAAAAATAAAAGAACAGGCAGGTGAGCGACTGATGTTTGAGGCGATGTCCCAAGAAAGTACACGGCTTCCGGAGATGAGCGATTTTGTTGATGATTATTTGAGGTTGCGTTATAGAAGGACTCTCCAAAGTTGGAAGTCCACAAATTTACCTCCCGTAGTCACGCACAATTTGGTAGATGATTCAAATGATGAAATTCTGAACTTCCTGAGAGGTTCTAACCTTGTCAATCATGAGTACGATCGGGTTAAGGTCGTTTACCATCCGGACTTTGTGAATTATACAAATCCACTCTTTTCTATGGAGTATTCGCAGTTTGTAAGAGGCTGTCATCTGGGGGTTTTTCCGAGCTACTATGAGCCATGGGGATACACACCTTTAGAGTGTATCGCACGTGGAGTCCCAGCCGTTACCAGTGACCTGGCAGGTTTTGGTGATTATGTTTCCAAGAGCTACAAGGAGCATCACAAAAATGGGATCTATGTTATTAAGAGGAATCAGAAATCATTTGATGAGTCTGCAGGTCAATTGGCCAATCGAATGTATTCTTACATTAAGATGAGTCGACGGGAAAGAATAGATCTTCGTAATAAAGTAGAAGCTAGTTCAGTAAAGTTTGACTGGAAAAACTTAAATAAATATTACGATCAAGCCTATCAGCTAGCACTTGACAGGCGTTAGTCGATCTTTTCTGCGGATGCTAGTGATGCCGCCTGATCAAATAATTCAAGTGCCTTTTGATATATCTCGTTTTGCTTATTGAAGATGGGAAAAAAGGCCTCATTGTCCCAAACTCTTCTACCAATAAACGCTTTAACGTAGATTTTCATGAGTTGCTCTGAAGTATCATACTCATTTGCATTGAAAATAATATTGTTACTTTCTCCGGCTTTGACTATCTCTCTTATCATGTCCGCTGATACTTCAAAACTGTCTACAAAGCTTTGCCGTCCCATCGACTTAAGGGTTTCGCTATTTTCTTCGTAATAATGAAGTGCGTATTCAGCAAGGGAATTACTCGTTAGAAGTTGATTAAGATATTTTGAGTTGCCTGCCGTGTCAATAGGTACAAAATGATCTGGGGTGATTCCCCCTCCTCCGTAAACGATTCTACCTTGATCCGTTTTGTAGATCACAGTATCACCTAATTCTCCAGCCGCTCCGTTGTACACTTCGCCAGACTGGAAGCGCTCGTAGTATTCTTTTCGGTAGTCCTCAACCCCGCCATCATAGGACTTTTGGATACTACGCCCGCTTGGTGTGTAATACCTAGAGATAGTAAGATGGAGCTCCGAGCCATCGTTTAAGGAAATAGGCAGCTGTACCAGTCCTTTCCCAAAAGACCTTCTTCCCACAATTAATGCCCGATCGTGGTCTTGAAGCGCTCCTGCAACGATCTCTGAGGCTGATGCAGAACCTTCATCTATTAGTACGATCAAAGCACCTTCCTCAAAATCTCCTTCCCTTTTAGAGATGTGACTGTCATTATATCGGGACTCTTTTCCTTCCGTATAGACAATCATCTGATTATCGGATAAAAATTCGTCTACCATATCAACGGCACGATCTAGATACCCTCCTGGATTTCCGGTCAGGTCAAGTATAAGCTTTTTCATACCCTGGTCCTTAAGCCCAATGAGTGCTTCTTTAAATTCCATGTAGGTAGTAGCTGAGAATCTACTCACCTTGATGTAGCCAATTTCACCGTCTATCATATAGTTTGCATCAACGCTATATTGGGGGATCACATCTCTTTCAATGGTGTAGTCGATTAATCCTACAGTTCCTTTTCGCATGATGGATATTTCAACTTCCGAGCCTTTTTCTCCTCGGAGGAGCTCAACAACGTCTCTATTGGTGAAGCCAACACCGGCAATAACTTGACCATCCACTTTGATAATTCTATCACCTGACATAATCCCCAATCGTTCACTTGGGCCCCCGGACAATGGTGCTACAACAAAGACCGTATCTTTGAAAATATTGAACTCAACACCGATTCCTTCGAAATTACCTTTCAGTTGAGATTGCCTGATCTCTAGGTCTTTTGGAGGAATATAGGCAGAATGTGGATCTAGCTTCTCTAACATATCAACGATCACCTGATCCACAAGCTTTCTAGTGTCTACCTCATCGACGTAGTCGTTTTCAATATAACTTATCACCTGACGAAGCTTATACAAGGTTTTCACAGCATCGCCTGCACCTCCACCTGCAGTTTGTGCTCCTATAAATATGCCCAGAGCGATTGCAGCAGCTATGTATAAAGGAAGACGAAAATCGTTTCTGTTCTTAGCGGATTCCACAGGTCAAATAAAATTTTGAGATATAAAAATAGGCTAATTCCATAAACGATTAAGAATGCCATAACGTTTTGCAATAATCGTTACCGTGTTTTTTTATATTTGAATGAGATGCATGTAATGAAAAAGACTGTCCGCAATCTGCTAGATGAAAACTTTATCTACGCCAGAGCGCTACATTACTTGGGGATAGATTTTTTTCACTGTGAAGAAGCAACCCTTGAGGAGCTTTGTGTAGACAAGGGGATAGATCATAAACGCCTGATTAGAAGCCTGTATCAATTTGACACCAAGTCAAGAATCCCTTTCGGAGAGATTAATGAGTACCCCTTGCCGCTGGTTGTTGCTTACTTGAAATTTGCGCATCAAGGTTATATAAAAGACTCCTTACCATTTATCGTGGGGCTATTAAAAAATTTAAACACAAACCAGTCACCACTACATGATTTAATTGCCATTTTCCCACTCTTTGTGGAGGATTTCATTAAGCATATATACCGGGAAGAGGATCACCTTTTTGGATACATAGACCGACTCTATAAAACAAAAAACGGTGGATACAGAGAAGCCCATCAGTTGTTCTTCAAATCAGAGCCCTCTCTAGCTGAGCAAAGAGCTCACCATCAAGAAGAAGATGAAATGGCATCACTTAGAGAATTAATTGAAGAGGTACAAATGGATTCTTTGCATGTGAAAATAATCGTTCAGGAGATCAAGGCATTTGACCGAGAAATGTTATATCATGCTGCCATTGAAAATGAAATTTTATTTCCCAAAGCTATTGGCCTTGAATCTGAGGTGCTATTACGGATTCAAGAATTGTCCGCTCTTAATTAAGTATAGTGGGTCGAATTTTAGCAGTTGATTTTGGGACCAAAAGAACGGGCCTTGCAGTGACAGACCCACTGCAGATTATCGCTACCCCTCTAAAAGGGGTGTCGACCCATGATCTTGAAAGTTTCCTGACAGAATACATTATACAAGAGTCAGTTGAAACGCTGGTAGTGGGCTGGCCCACGCAGGCGGATGGAACTCCCTCGGGGAATGCAAGACATGTTGAAGCATTTATCAACCGTTTTAAAAAGCTATTTCCACAGATACCCGTAATTTTGCAGGATGAATATGGCACCTCTAAAGAAGCCATGCAAACGATGATTTCCGGGGGTGTTAAAAAAAAGAATAGAAGAAACAAACTGCAAGTTGATATCACCAGTGCAGTGATCATATTGCAAGCTTATTTATCAAAGAATACATGATTTATCCAGTTGTTTTGTACGGTGATCCCGTCTTGAAAAAAGAGGCACGAGAAGTCGATCCGAAAGATGTTGATATCAAGGAGTTGGTTGCTGACATGTTTGAAACTATGTATCAAGCGAATGGGGTAGGTCTTGCGGCGCCACAGATAGGCAAGTCTCTACGGGTATTTGTCATTGACAGTACGCCTATGGATGAGGAGGGATCAAAAGGTGTAAAAAAAGCGTTCATTAATCCGGAGATTCTTGAGGAAACCGGAGACGAGTGGGCTTTTGAAGAGGGTTGTCTTAGTATACCAGGAATCAGAGAAGATGTACATAGAGCTGAGATAGTTAAGATTCGTTATGAAGATGAGGAGGGGAACGAACATGAAGACGAGTTCGATGATCTTGTCGCGAGAATAATTCAGCATGAATACGATCACATTGAAGGCATCCTTTTTACAGATCACATTAGCGCATTTAAAAAGCGACTGCTAAAAGGAAGGCTGACCAATATTAGCAAAGGGAAGGTAGATGTCGATTATCGAGTAAAAATTCCAGTTAAAAAGTGATCGCCGATTCTATTTCTTCCAAGTTGCCGGGTGTAGGCGTTTCCATCTTCACTGAAATTGCGGCTAAGGCACGCTCTGCGCAGGCAGTTAACCTCTCCCAGGGGTTTCCGGATATCCCTATCCCTGCAGCGTTAATAGATCGAATTTACTATTACATGAGGGCAGGAATGAATCAATATGCTGCAGGTGATGGGGCGTTAGAATTAAGAAAATCTGTTTCGGTATTACTCCATGATCATTACGGAGTGAATATTTCGGAGGTAGATGAATTGACCATAACAAGTGGAGCGACTGAAGGGCTGAATGACGTATTTGCCGCATTGGTCAAACCCGGGGATGAGATTATAATTATTGAACCTGCGTATGATGCATACGTACCCGGAATCCTACTTTATGGTGGAACACCTGTTCCCGTCAAAATGGATGACGGTGATTTCTCTGTAGATTGGGATAAGGTGGCGGACGCTATTTCGGCTAAAACAAAAGCTATTTTGATCAATAATCCCCATAATCCAACTGGCGCCTGTTTGAGTGATCAGGATCTTGTGCAATTGGATAAGCTAGTGGAGAAATATGACCTACTGGTTATAAGTGATGAAGTATACAATCATTTGATTTTTGATGGAAAGAAGCATGCATCTGTTCTAACTTTCCCTAACCTCAAAAAGCGATCTATTGCTGTTTATTCCTTTGGAAAAACCTTTCACGCAACAGGGTGGAAGGTGGGGTATGTAGTAGCACCAAAACGTCTTACTACGGAAATTCGCAAAGTACATCAATTTGTTACGTTTACCGTTCATACACCGACTCAGTTGGGTCTGGCAGATTATACCACGTTACAGCGGGTGGAGGAAATGAATGCGCAGTTCCAAGCTAAACGGGATCACTTACTGGAAGGTCTTAAAGGGACAAAATTCAAAGCATCCCCAGCTCAAGGCACTTACTTTCAGACGATAGATTATACCGCTTATTCCGATAAAGATGATCGAAATGTGGTGGATCATTTGATTTCAGAGAAAGGACTTGCCACTATTCCCTTGTCGCCATTTTATACAGATAAACATCAATCGGGGCAGTTGAGGCTGTGTTTTGCAAAAAAACTGGAAACATTGGATGCTGCATTAGAGATATTGAAGAAGTTGTAAAATGGAAGATCTGAGAGTTACGTTACTTCAAAACAGTCTTTTTTGGGAAAATACTGAGGCAAACCTTGCGCAGTTCGAAGAGCAAATCTGGGATCATGATACGCCCACTGACCTGATAGTGCTTCCTGAAATGTTTACCACAGGATTTTCAGGTCGTGCAAGGGAGTTGGCAGAGCCAATGAACGCAAAAACTTTTAGGTGGATGAAGCAGCATGCAGCGCAACAGGATGCGGTTGTCTGCGGGAGTTATATCATAAATGATCACGGATTTTATTACAACCGCTTTTTGGCGGTCTATCCAGATGCATCATTTTCTTATTATGACAAGCGGCATTTGTTTGAATTGGGAGGCGAAGGGGACCCCTATCTTGCAGGGAAGGAGCGGGTAATTTTTGATGTTAAAGGCTGGAAGGTTTTTCCTTCTGTCTGTTACGACTTGAGGTTTCCGGTATGGTCCAGGCAGTCACCAAACTACGAATTTGAGTATGATTTGATGGTGTATGTTGCCAATTGGCCAAAGCCAAGAATCAACGCATGGGATACCTTACTTTCTGCACGAGCCATAGAAAATCAAGCCTATTGCGTTGGTGTTAATCGTGTGGGGCAAGATGGTAAGGGGTTGGAATACATTGGACATTCAAATGCCTACGATTTCCTCGGCAATCCATTATTAGCACTGCAGGAAGCGGCGCAGGCTAAAACTGTGACCTTAAATGCTTCAAACCTGAGAGCATATAGAAAGGCTTTTCCTTTCAGCAAAGAAGCCGATCACTTTACGATCGATGGATCCAGGAGATAAGCTGCCCTTTCAGTTGCGTTTCAGACACCCGTTGACCACCCACCATGGCAATAGCTTTATCTGCAAAGTCATGCTTTCCCAGCCATAGTAAATGATCATCATTAGTTCGGAGAAGGTTTAATAAGGAAATTAACCCAGTGATCGTTTTCCCGTTTCTGCTATCTACAATAATCAGCGATCTAGATGACGCGCTAAGGCCTGCTGTAGCCACGTGCATTTGATACGCATCACTAAAACTATCGAGGCTTGCAAAGTGCACGTCGTTGTTTTCCAGATTATCTAGTATCGTAGAATAGCTAGCGTCAATACCATTATCAAGGCACTCGTAATATATGATTAATGGTCTTCTAGGCATGCTTCTCACAATTATCTTTGTTGCTTGTAACAAGTGAAGATGGAAAATTTTATTGAAATGCTATATGCCCGCTTTCTTTTAAGCGAAGGCATCTCGATCGATACCCGGACCTTACAGAAAGGCGAGCTTTTTTTTGCTTTGAAAGGCCCAAATTTCAATGGGAGTAAATATGCATCTCAAGCACTCGATAAAGGGGCTTCCTATGTGGTAATCGATGACCCAACATTTTTCAAAAATGGAGACAATCGTTACATCATTTGCGACGACTCACTCTCAGCGCTGCAGCAGTTGGCAGTCTTCCATCGAAACAAGTTCAAAAGACCTGTTTTGGCACTAACCGGATCTAACGGAAAGACCACCACCAAGGAGTTAATCACGGCAGTGTTAGAAAAAAAATATGTTATAAGTGCTACGAAAGGTAATCTTAATAATCACATAGGAGTCCCTCTTTCAATCATGAACATTTATCCTCAAGTCGAGATTGCCGTCATTGAAATGGGTGCTAATCACATAGGGGAGATTGCTACACTTTCAGAGTTAGCGAGACCTACGCATGGGCTTATTACTAATGTAGGCCATGCACATACAGAACTGTTTGGAGGTATTGAGGGAGTTCTTAGAGGCAAAAGTGAGCTTTTTGATTTTCTAAGAAAGTCGAATGGGAATGTTTTTATAAATCAAGAAGACGGTAGACTCAAACACATGACAAGTAGATTTGAGGCACCCGTGACCTATCCACAAGACGATGTGGTGCTGACGGGAACAAAACCTACTTTAAAGGTACAAATTGGATCTGTGGAGGTGATAACTCAGCTTTTTGGAACATTTAATTTTCAAAATGTGGCAGCTGCAGTGGCCGTTGGCAGATATTTCGAAGTGCCGGATGAATTGATAGCACAAGCTTTGTCAGCTTATAAGCCGGATAACATGCGTTCTCAAATTGAAGAAAAGGGTAGCGTTCGTCTCATCCTAGATGCATACAATGCAAATCCCGACAGTATGAGAGGCGCCCTGGAGAGCCTGGCAGCAGAATCAGGAAAAAAGTTAGCAATCTTAGGCGATATGTTTGAAATCGAAGATTCCGAAGTGCAACATGCAAAAATGGGAGAGTTTGTAAAATTACAAGGACATATCGACGCCATATTTGTTGGGGAAAGGATGAAATATGCGCATCAGGTGTTTCAAGGGTCCAAATGGTTTGCAGATATAGCTACTGCAGCTCAATTCCTACGAGACCAAAACCTAGAAGGTCATACCGTGCTACTAAAAGGCAGCCGCTCGATGAGAATGGAAGAATTGAAATCTGCCATCATATCATGAAAGAGATCTTAACTTTTTTATCTGAATTAGCGAAACATAATTCGCGCGAATGGATGACGGAAAACAAAAAGTATTACCTGTCAAATAAGAAGGTATTTGAGTCCATCATTTCTCAGTTAATCGAAGGTATTTCAAAATTTGATCCTGAAGTCTCAGGTCTTACGCCAAAAGATTGTACTTTTCGCATCAATCGAGACATACGCTTTAGTCGGGATAAGTCTCCCTACAAGACGAATTTTGGAGCAGCAATTACACCTGGAGGTAAAAAGTCTCCACAGCCTACCTATTATTTCCACTTGGAGCCGGGGAATGCTTTTTTAGCTGGAGGGGTGTATATGCCGCAGCCGCAGGAACTTGGTAAGATTCGCCAAGAAATTGACTATAACGCAGAGGAGCTGAAGAAGATCGCTGAGTCTACATCCTTCAGGGAAACTTGGGGAGAGATAAAAGGAGAAGAGCTAAAGACTTGTCCGAAAGGCTATCCTAAAGACCATCCAAATATTGATTTGATTAGGAAGAAGAGTTTCATCGTGATGCACCCGTTAGATAGAAGACTGCTGATTTCGGAATCGTTCATTGAGCAAGCCGTTGAAAAATATGCTTCTCTTTATCCTTTCAATCAATACCTATCTGTGGCAATAAGTTAAACTTTTTCAACTAAGTATTTGCATATCTTACAAAGGGTACTACTTTTGCCGTCCGTTTAATCGGGCGCTTAGCTCAGCTGGTTCAGAGCACCTCGTTTACACCGAGGGGGTCGGGGGTTCGAATCCCTCAGCGCCCACATTTTCAACCCTGATTTTGATAAAACTCAGGGTTTTTAATTGAATGAAAGAGGGATGAGAACCCCTACAGTTCGAAGTCGTAGCGCAGCAAGTTGCACGACAAGTGATTCAAGAGGGTTCAGGCGTATGGTAGCGGGAATGCGTAATCCCTCAGCGCCTGCTACACCAATAAATCTTTGGTCTTATTTCTTACTGCTTTCTCTAACGATCAATTCAGTTTGAAGCACTACAGTTTCGTAAGGTTTAGGTTCTGATGAAGGATTCTCGATCTTATCAATTAGGAGTTCGGCAGATTTATATCCCATTTTATAGCCGGGTTGGTCGATAGTGGAAAGCGAAGGTTCGTAAATTTCAGAAATGCTCCAGTTGCTAAAACCTACTACTGCGACATCCTTCGGTATCATCAATCCTGTTTCTTTGATGTTTTTCATTGCACCGATTGCCAGCATATCAGTTCCGGCAAACAGGCCATCGATCGTACTGCCTTGAACTATTTTCTTACTATGCTTCATTCCATCTTCGAAGTCTCCGCTTTCGCAATGCACTACTAGCTCCGGATTTTCGCTTATTCCCGCTTCTGATAAAGCGGTAAGGTATCCTTTGTAACGATCTTGGTTGATAAGCAGTTTGATAGGTCCGCCTACATAAGCAATGTTTTTACAACCTGAAGAGATCAGGTGTTTGGTTGCAGTAAATCCTGCATTGAAATCGTCAATTACTACTTTATAGGTATTGATCTCGTCACAGATGCAATCGAAAAACACCAGTGGTATGTTTCTTTCATCGTATTGCTTGAAATGGTCGTAGTTTTCTGTTGTTCTTGAAATACAGGCTAACAATCCATCCACCCGACCCGTTAGCAAAGCATTCGCATCAATCACTTCACGTTCATAACTTTCTTGCGTAGAACTAATGATTACATTGTACCCTTTTCCGTAGGCAAAATCTTCAATGCCCCTGATCACCTGTGCAAAGAATTCATGCACAATTTGAGGGATGATAATGCCCAGTGTTTTGGTCTTGTTGGAACGAAGGCTTAGTGCTGTGAAATTGGGCTGGTAATTGTACTTTTTTGCGAGCTCTTTAACTGCTTTTCGGGTAGATGCTCTCACTAAAGGATTATCAGCCAGAGCTCTTGAAACAGTTGAGGGTGAAATATTAAGTTCAAAGGCAATATCCTTGATAGTTACGGTTCCTTTTTTCATTAATTCTGATAATTAATTTGATTCTTTCAGCAGGGTTGTATAATTGCTTAATGATGAATCATTTACAAACAGTTGTCATACTAACTATTCGCAGTAGGTTGATGGTATCTGCGGTAAAATTACACCCTATTTATGCGCTACTTGCTATTTCTATTCAAATAGTTGAACCCTGCTATAATTGTACTTTTCTGTGACCTGAAATAATTATACATTGTCAAATTAGAAAATATGTGCTTACTGCAAACGTTTTCATTGGATTATTTCTAAAAAGCCTTTGTATTTATTTAAAATCCTGTTTAAAATGCCGACTTGTTTGGCAAGTTCTGCTTGTTAAACTCTATGTTATTGTTTCATTAACTAACAAGTTTTATTAAACCTGATAACAAATTGTAATAGTATGAAGAAGTATTTACTAGTGATGTTATCGTTTTGTGTCTTGTCCTTTTCGTGGGCTCAAGGCAGGACGGTAACAGGAAAAGTGACAGATGCTGAATCCGGAGAGACAATCCCCGGTGCAAACATCGTGGAAAAGGGTACCTCAAATGGTACGATCACTGACTTTGATGGAAATTATTCCATTTCAGTGGGTGATGGTGCAACGTTGGTGGTATCTTTTGTTGGATATCAAGCTCAAGAAGTATCAGTTGGTGCTATGGGAGTTGTAGATGTTCAATTAGCGCTTGACGTTCAGTCCCTAGCCGAGGTAGTGGTAGTGGGTTACGGTACGCAAGATAAGAAAGAGATTACCTCAGCAGTGGTTTCGATCGACGAAGAGTCCTTCAACGTCGGTAACATCAACAACCCTGCAGAACTACTTCAAGGTAAAGTCCCTGGACTAAGTGTGTACAACAAAGGTGGCGATCCTAACTCAAGCGGTACTATTCGCTTAAGAGGTATCTCTACTGTAGGTTCGAACACAGAGCCCCTTGTTGTAATAGACGGTGTAATTGGAGCATCATTGGATAACGTTGACCCCAATGATATTGAGTCAGTAAACGTTCTTAAAGACGGTTCTGCAGCAGCGATTTACGGTTCTCGAGGTTCCTCTGGGGTAATCCTTGTAACAACTAAGAGAGGTAAAAGAAATGCTGGAGTTAGCGCAACCTACAACGGATTTGTTGCGGCTGCAACGATGCTCAATACCCTTCCTACTCTATCAGCACAAGAATACATCGCTGCAGGAGGTAACGATTTAGGAAGTGAAACTGACTGGTTGGGTGCAGTTACGCAAACGGGTATTTCCAACGTACACAACATTGCGGTCTCAGGTGGTTCAGGTAGTACTACTTATCGACTTGCCACTAACTTTAGAGATGTGAATGGTATCCTGAATAATTCAGGTTTTGATCAGGTGAACGCCAGAGCTAATATTAGCCACTTCGCAATGAACGACAAGTTGAAGATTGACTTTAATATGTCGATGACGAACAGAGAAAGCAATTTCTCTTTTACTGAGGCGCTAAGGTATGCAACGCTTTACAATCCTACCGCCCCTGTAACGTTTGATAATGGTGAGTATTTCCAGGCTATTTTATTCGATAATTTCAACCCTGTTGCAATCGTCGAGCAAAATCAAAACGTAGGAAAAAGAAAAAATTTGAACTTTAACGTTCAAGGTGAGTATAGCATATTAGATGAACTTTCTGTCACTGTGAACTACGGACAGCAGTATACTAATAACTTCAATGGACAATTTTACCCAAGTACATCCTTCTTTAGAGGGTTGAACAGAGGTGGTCTAGCATCCAGATATATGGATGACAGTCGATTCGAGTTGGTGGAAACATATGCCACATATAACAACACATTTGGAGATATCAACTTGACAGTATCAGGTGGATACTCTTTCCAGGAAAGCTTTTTTGAAAGCCTCAATGTTTCTTTAGGAAACCTTCCTACGAACGATTTAGGATTCTATGGAATTGATCTTTCAGGAGATAGAGTATTGGGTATTGCAAGTAATGTAGGCATAGACGCCAACGCCTCTCCCGAAGAAAGAATCATTGCATTTTTCGGTAGAGTGAACATGACATTTGACGATGCTATTTTCTTCAATGCATCTGTTAGAAGAGAAGGTTCTACGAAACTTGGTGCTGACAACAGATGGGGTATTTTCCCTGCGGTTAGTGCCGGTGTTGACTTAAACAACTATTTAGGTGTTGACGCACTTTCTCAGTTGAAATTAAGAGTGGGATACGGTGTGACAGGTTCGCTACCTGCGCTTTCCGGACAAGCTCAAGATGCTTACACATACGATTTTGCTGGTGGAGGTACTGTTAATTTTGCCAGAGCTGGTAATCCTGACCTAAAATGGGAGGAAAAAGCAGAAATCAACGTGGGAGTTGACTTTGGATTGATGGGTGGAAGATTGACTGGTGCGGTTGACGTGTATCAGCGAACCATCTCTGACTTTATCCTGAACAGACAAGTTGATCCTGGAGTATATGGTGCAAGCTTAAGATACGAGAATGTTGGGGAGCTTCAGACTGTAGGAGCGGAGCTTTCATTGGGATTCGATGCAGTTCAGAACTCAGACTTCACTTGGAATACGGGGGTTGTGTTGAGTACTTATGAAACGACTTTAAATGCATTTACAAATGACGTATTTACACTGGCTAACCTAGGTGCTCCTGGACAGAACGGTACGAACATGATCAGAGTGGCTGTTGGTGAGGAAATCGGTCAAATCTGGGGTCCTCGTTTTGAAGGAGTAGCTGAAAATGGTGCGCCTACATTTGCCGATCTGAATGGTGACGGAAATGTGGTAGCTGATCCAGGTGCAGCACTTGCTGATGATGCCGACTTTGAAGTATTAGGTAATGGGCTTCCTTCTTTGGAATTGGGATGGACGAACAGAATCAATTATAAAAACTTTGATTTCAACGCCTTCTTTAGAGGAGCTTTTGGGCACAGTCTGGTAAACACTTGGAGAGCCTTTTATGAGCCAATTGATGGAGGTGCTATCAACTCATACAACAGAGTAGTCTCTGACAAAGCAGTTGATGGATTGACTGCTGCTCAGTATTCTTCACTATATGTTGAGAAAGCTGACTTCTTGCGTTTAGATAACGTTACGTTAGGATATACGTTTGACGTGAGCGATATCGCGGCGTTTAAGAACGTACGACTGTATGCTAACGTGCAAAACGCTTTCGTAATCACCGGATATAGCGGTCTTGATCCTGATCCATCACTGCAGGATTTCGGACCAACTGGTAACGGAGGTTTTGCTAGTGGAAGCCCTGATGTATTATCACCAGGTATTGATAGAAGAAACGCATATTTCACTGCGAGAACATTTACTTTCGGTATCAACTTAGGATTCTAAAAAACGAATGAAAATGAAATTATTAAATAGACTATTTGTTTTAGTATTCCTTCTAGGAGTTGGATTCGCATGTACGGATCTGGAGGAGGAATTGACTGCGGATTTTTCTGAAGGTTTTACGCCTCAGAACCCGGGATTTGGCGAGAGCGCCAATACGAATATGGCATTGCCTGCTGACGGATTGAATGCTGCCTACAACGCGTTAGGAATAGGAACAGCAAACCACTTCGGTTATTTTTCAGCAGCAGGTCTACCATCCGATGAGATCACAATTGCTCAAAAAGGTGGTGACTGGTTTGATGGTGGTGTGTTGATTAATCTTCACGTGCACGATTTCAGATCGACTAACCCTATTCTGAACAATACATGGGCAGGACTGTATGGTGGTATATTCCAGTGTAACGACGTGCTTGCCAGTGGCTTGAATGCTCAGCAAACTGCTGAAGTGAGAGCGGTAAGAGCAGTGCTTTACTGGAAGTTGATGGACATGTGGGGTAATATTAAGCTCCTAACTACTCCTGGAGCTGATGTGCCTCAAGGAACACGTGCGGAGGCATTTGCCTTCATCGAGTCTGAAGCGCTGGCAGCTATTCCGGATCTACCTGTAGCGAGAACTTACGGTCGTTTCAATCAATCAGTGGCATACGCACTTCTAGCTAGATTGTATCTGAACGCTCCGGTATACTTAGATGGAACTACTACCAATCCTACAACAGGGAATTCGTTCTATCAAGACGCTATTGACGCTGCAGACGCAGTGATCAACTCTGGTCTTTATGACTTGGACGCTAACTTCTATGAAGGAGCAGACGGTAGAATGATTTCTGCAGTGTATGCCCCTGATAACGTAAACAATATTGAGCATATCTATGCTTTCCCTTATGATGAGGCGACAGGTGGAGGAATGAACTTTGCGCAAATGACGCTTCACTATCCTTCACAGCTAACGTATGATCTTCAGCAGCAGCCTTGGAATGGGTATGCTTCGCTTGAAGAGTTCTACAACAGCTATGCTGCCGGGGACAAGAGAAAGGAAGCTTATTTCATTACTGGACCTCAAAAGGATATTAATGGAAACCCAATATTAGACGTTGCATTTGATCAAAATGACCCAGATGGTGCTGAGATCAATTACACGCCTGCGATTAACGAATTGTTCCCTAATAGTTCACGTCAGGCGGGTGCAAGAATGGGTAAGTTTGCCTTCAAAGCAGGCCAGTTGCCTGACATGGATAACGATTATCCTATTTTCAGATACGGTGAGCTTTTGCTTGTAAAAGCTGAAGCACTTTGTAGATTGAACGGTGATTGGGCAAACGCTGAAGCTTGGGGTCTTGTAAACCAGGTAAGAGCAAGAGCGGGTCTAGCTGCTGAGGCGAGCCCAAGTGAGAGCACTTTCTTTGCTGAGCGCGGTAGAGAGGTGTTCCAGGAAGCACTTCGTAGAACTGACTTGATCAGGTTTGGCAAGTGGGGAGATGCATGGTGGGAGAAAGCTGCGCACTCAGACACCTACAAAAATCTGATGCCGATCCCTAACGACCAGATAAATGCATCAGGTGGTACCCTATCGCAAAACCCTGGTTATTAATAAATAATAGTATTTGATATGAAAAAGGTTGCTGTCTATCAGCAACCTTTTTTTTTGACATTTTTTATGATGCAAATCATTTTGAGAGGGTCATGTCAGCATGTAACTTGCAGGATCTATATACCCACGGATTGTGTTGATGGAAGTCTCGGCAAGCTGTAATTTTCTTTCTATTTCTTTATTTTTAATTCTGACCTTCGGTTCTTGTGCAACTGAGGAAAAGATGCAGTTCTTGGATCGTGCCGGGAGTGCAGGTATTGATTTTTCTAACGATCTATTCTACACCGAAGACTTTAACCCGTATACTTATAAGAGCTTCTTTAATGGAGGAGGGGTAGCACTCGGTGATGTAAACAACGACGGCCTGCTAGATATTTATTTGACTGGAAATCTTGTCGATAACAAGCTGTATCTGAATAGGGGTAATTGGCAGTTTGAAGATATTACAGAAAAAGCAGGTGTGGCTTGTAAAGGAGTTTGGTCCTCTGGCGCAACATTTGCCGATATAGACGGCGACGGCCTACTGGACTTGTATGTATGTAAATCTGGAAAACCGGAGGGAGGCATACGTCACAATGAACTTTTTATTAATAAGGGTGATTTAACGTTTTCGGAAGAGGCAAGGACCTATGGTTTAGATATTGAGGGTTTAAGTACCCACGCAGCGTTTTTCGATTATGATAAAGACGGTGATTTAGATGCATATGTGTTGACTAATTCAATAAAATCAGTAGGGGGTTACGACTTGATTGTAGGTCAGCGGGAGATTCCAGACCCTCTCAATGGGGGAAATAAGTTCCTGGTGAATCATGATGGAAAGTATTACGATAGCACGAGCTACAAAGGGATATACACAAGTGAAATTGGATTTGGTTTAGGTATCACGTTGAGTGATTTCAATGGCGATAGCTGGACAGATGTATTTATATCAAACGATTTTTTTGAACGTGATTATTTGTATCTGAATGACGAGGGTAAAGGTTTCGTAGAATCTTTAGAAGCTCATTTTGGTAGCATCTCGATGGGTTCGATGGGGGCAGATGCTGCGGACCTTAACAATGATGCTTTGCCAGATCTATTTGTAACGGAGATGTTGCCGAGGTCGATTCCAAATCAGCGGACCAAAACTATTTTTGAGTCCTGGGATAAGCAGCAATTAGCACAATCAAAGGGTTATTTTAATCAGTTTTCAAGAAATGTACTTCAGTTAAACACTTCGGGATTTCAGTTTCTGGAGATCGGACGGTACAGTGATGTTTCTGCTACGGACTGGAGTTGGGGTGCATTGATGTTCGATTTTGATAATGACGGGAATAAGGATGTATACGTTTCCAATGGTATATACAAAGACTTACTAGACAGGGATTACTTAACTTATTCCGCTAATGATCAGGAGATCGCTAGAATATTAAGGGAGAAGGGTTCTGTAATAACCGAGTTACTGAATGCTATGCCGTCCACTCCTGTACCGAATAGAGCATTTAAGAATAATGGACGCTTAGTGTTTCAAGAATCAGCAGCATCGTTGGGTCTAGGTGGAGTTTCTTACAGCAATGGGAGTGCTTATGGAGATTTGGACAATGATGGAGACTATGATTTGGTAGTCAATAATGTGGGGCAAGTAGCATCTGTTTATGAAAATACTGTTGAGGAGTTTGGAAATCGAAGCCTTTCTGTGGTCCTTAAAGGGAGAGCGGGGAATTCATCGGCAATAGGAGCGAAAGTGTTGGCGTATGCTGATAGCATGAGGTGGATGCTTGAGAACTTCCCTTCCAGAGGTTTTCAAAGCTCAGTGGATAGTAAGCTAATATTTGGAATGGGGAAAGAAGAGGGCATTGATTCGCTAGAGATCTTTTGGCCGGACGGATACTATTCGAAAGTTACATCGATAGATACTAATGTAGTTGTGATTGAATATGATGCGGTGCAGAAATCGAAAGTTACTCCTGATGTAAATCCGGAAAATCAGCAGATGGAAGTACGGTCACAATTTAGCAATCTCCGTCACACCGAGAATAACTTTGTTGACTTCGATCGGGATCGGTTATTACCGATCATGCTTCACAACGAAGGTCCGGGTCTTGTATTGCATGATTTTGATAAGAATGGAAATCTCGAAGTGGTGCTAGGTGGTGCCAAAGGGTTTCCAACTAAAATTGCAAACCTTTCCGATGAACTAAAGCTCTCTACCATTGATTCCATTTCTTTTGAGAAGGATAAAGTTTCAGAAGATATCAAAGTGATGGTTGCTGACTTCAATGGCGATTTGTGGGATGATCTATTGATTACCAGTGGGGGTCGGGCAGTTTCGACGTCATCAAATGCTTTGCTGGATCGTGTCTATCTCAATAATGGAAAAGGAAGTTTTGTCAGGAAGCGGGATGCCATTCCATACGATCTTAAATTTAGTACAGGTGCCAGTGTGGTAGGTGATTTTGATGATGATGGTGATGTTGACATTTTCATGGCTGAGAGGTTTCATCCTTTTTATTATGGTCAGGATTGCAGGTGGGCAGTCTTGCTAAATGACGGTAGTGGGAAGTTCTCAGATGAATCCGATACATGGATTAAATCCGAGCCCGTAAAATACATGGCCACTGATGCTGTCACAATGGATTACAATCAAGATGGTGTATTGGATATTGCAGTAAGTACGGACTGGGGGCCAATAGTAGTCTTGAAAGGTAGTAAGGCTGGTTTTAGCAATGTGACGGAGGAGGTTGGAATGTCAGCGACCGGATGGTGGTCTGCAATTGAAGCAGTGGATATTGATTTTGATGGAGATATCGATTTACTGGCAGGAAATCATGGAACTAATTCTTTTTTCAAGGATGGAATGCGCGTGTACATTAAAGACTTTGATCAAAACGGGACAGTTGAACACATCTATTGCATACAGTCGGAGGGCAAGTACTATCCAATTGCTGATAGAAATGAGCTAGTTGCGCAGCTTCCGGGGTTAAAGAAACGGATTTTGTATTTCCGGGACTATGCTGAGATGGATATCACACAAGTGTTTACGAAGAATGAGTTGAAGGGTGCCAGGGTGTTGGAAGCTGAAACGTTAAGTTCGACGGTGTATGAATTAAAGGAGGGTAGCTTTAAAGCCATCGCGCTTCCATGGGAGTTGCAGATAAGTCCGATTTATGACTTCAAAGTCGTTGAGCAGTCTAGGGATCAATTGATGGTATTTGTCGGAGGAAACCAGTATTTGGTTAAGCCTCAATTTGGCAGATTTGATGCCTTACCTCTGAGCATATGGTACCTTCAAAAAGATGCTACTAATATGGTCAGGCAAACAGACCTGTTTTCACAGGTACGAGATATTGAGGTGGTGACAGTGAAGGGTAGGTCCTACGTATTTACAGCTAGTACTAATGATGAAGTTAGAGTTTTTCAATATGAGTAGATTTCTGCATTTAGTGGCAATTTGGTTATGTATCAATGCATGTGAGCAGTCTGGGTACAGTTCAAGACTGAAATCCGAGTACAACAGTGGTATCAGGAATGATTCGTTGTTTCTAGGTTTTTATTTTGGTAAGACAAGAAAGGAGTTTTTTACTCACGGTTGGGAAGTGAATAAAAAGGGTTTGATCATGCAAGGATCAAAGAACCAGACAGTTTCATATGTGATGCACTCGCCGGACGGTAGTAAGGATATTGAAATGATGTTTTTCCCCCAATTTGATAACCAGCTTGTAATCAAAAATATGCTTATCAATTTTCAGTACAAAGGATGGGCTCCATGGAATAGGGGTCATTTTTCAGACTCGTTGCTTGTGGCGGTTAAAGACACTGTAATGAAGTGGTATGGAGGGAATGCATTTGAAAGTACCGTGACTGATAATAATGTTGAAGTTTGGTATAAGGTGGATGGCAACAGGCAAATTAGCCTCGCCATTCAAGATGAAAGAGAAGTTTCAGGTATAATCAAGGACTTGTTCCATGCAGACAATGACCCCTTTAAGTAAGATGAATAGAATTTTTGTTGCTGCAAGTATTGTATTTGTGTTGCTTGGATGTGAGAGAAGTGAACAGGTAGCGGATCCTTTGTTTGAATTACTGGATCCCGCAGAAACAGGCGTGGACTTTACTAATCAGCTTAGATATGATGCTGATTTCAATGTTTACACTTATCGAAATTACTACAATGGGGGTGGCGTGTCGATAGGGGATGTAAATAACGACGGCCTGGTAGATCTATACATGACCTCCAACCTGGAGGAGAATAAACTTTTCCTCAATAGGGGGGAGCTGAAATTTGAGGATGTAACAGCGGCAGCTAATGTTGAAGGTAGCATGTCCTGGTCTACGGGAGTGACCATGGCAGATGTTAACGGGGACGGGTGGTTAGATATTTATGTTTGCAACTCTGGGGATATAGCTGGTGATAAAAAGGTAAATGAGCTATTTATTAATAATCAAGACATGACATTCACTGAGTCTGCGGCAGCTTATGGTTTAGACGATGGTGGTTATTCTACCCATGCCTCATTCTTTGATTACGATAAAGACGGAGACCTCGATGTGTATGTGCTCAATAACAGTTTCCAGGCTATAGGCAGTTTTGATTTACGTCGGAATGAACGTCCAAAAAGAGATTCGCTAGGAGGTGATAAGCTCTACCGTAACGATGGGGAGTTTTTCAGGGACGTCAGCGTGGAAGCAGGAATTTATGGTAGTATCATCGGATTTGGTCTTGGTGTTACGGTTGGAGACGTGAACAACGATAATTGGGATGATATTTACATATCAAATGACTTTTTTGAGCGGGATTATCTATACATCAATCAACAGGATGGAACATTTAAAGAAGACTTAACGAGTCAGGTCAAGTCGATCAGTGCAGCTTCGATGGGGGCAGATATGGCGGATATTAATAACGATGGTTATAATGACATTTTTGTAACCGATATGCTTCCAAACGATCCTGAGAGAATACAGACAGTCACTACATTCGATAGCTGGGATCGCTATCAGTATGGAGTTCAAAATGATTATTTCCATCAATTTACCAGAAATACATTTCAACTGAATAATGCGGATGGTAGCTTCAGTGAGATAGGACGCTTATTGGGAGTTGATGCCTCCGATTGGAGTTGGGGGGCCTTGATATTTGATATGAACAATGACGGCAATAAAGACCTTTTTATAGCCAATGGGATCTATCAGGACTTGACCAATCAGGATTTTCTCCAGTACATTTCTAATGAGGAGGTTGCTAAATCGATTATAGTTGATAATAAAGTGGACTACAAAAAGCTAATAGACATCATTCCTTCAAATCCGGTCCCAAACAGAGCTTTCATGAACAAAGGAGGCTTGGTTTTCGAAGATGTTGCGGATGATTGGGGGCTAGATACGGAGGGCTTTTCCAATGGCTCGGCTTACGGCGACCTTGATAACGATGGGGATTTGGACCTGGTAGTAAACAACGTCAATATGCGCTCTTGGATCTATCGTAACAATACGATAGAGAAGGGTATAGGGAATTATTTGCGCTTTAGGCTGGAAGGCACTGCACAGAATAAGAATGCCATTGGGACCAAGATAAAGGTGAGCTCGGCAGAAGATACTTATTACACCCATCAACAGCCGACAAGGGGCTTTCAATCCAGTGTTGATTACCGACCACTACTTGGCCTGAAGGATCAAAGTGCGGTAGATATTGAGATTGTCTGGCCCTCTGGAGCGGTATGTGTGCTCAAAGACGTCGAAGTCAACCAGGAGCTGATGGTACAAGAACCATCAGAACGCAATGCTGTTGAGAATGGGAAAGAGGATGATAGCGCTCCGCTTTTTACTTTGGTGGAATATGAAGAGTTAGAGTTTGAACATAAGGAAAACCTGTTTGTAGATTTTGATCGCGAACGATTGCTTTATCATATGAGTAGTACTGAGTCGCCTCGTATTTCCAGTGGGGATGTTAATCAGGATGGAAAAGAGGACTTCTATGTGGGAGGGTCTAAAGGAGAATCAGGAATGCTTTTTGTATCTATTGAGGATAGTTATCGCAAAGTTTCGGACCCTTTTGAGAAGCAAGCGGGATCAGAAGATATGGAAAGTGTCTTCTTTGATGCGGACAACGATGGTGATTTAGACCTTTATGTATGTAGCGGCGGGACCGAGTTCTCATCGGCAAGTAGTAGTTTAAAAGACAGATTATATCTGAACATAGCAGGCAGCTTCGAATTAAGCAGCCAAATGTTACCTAGTCCATCAGGCTATGTGAGCAGTAGTTCGGTTACGCCACTAGATTATGACCAGGATGGTGACCAAGATCTGTTCGTTGGTGAACGATTGATGCCATTTAGATATGGTGAGTCAGTAAGTGGATATCTATTGGAAAACAATGGGAAAGGTATGTTCTCTTTGAAAGAGGATTCAAAGTCTCTTTTTGAGGGGATAGGTATGATCACAGATGTAGAAAGTGCTGATTTGAATGGAGATGGCTGGCAGGATTTAGTGGTAGCCGGGGAATACATGCCCGTCATATACTTCCAAAACGATCAAGGTAGCTTTCAATCACCGGTCTCACTGACAGAAAAGGGCTGGTGGAATGTTTTAAGTGTGAAGGACGTGGATGGGGATGGTCATGTAGACATCGTCGCGGGAAATCACGGACTCAATAGCCGCTTTAGGGCCGACGAAGGTTCGCCGATTGTTCTTTTTGCGGATGATTTTGATAAAAACGGCCAAATTGATCCAATTCTCACAAAGCAAGTACAAGGAGGACATCGGCCCTATGCTTTACGCCATAATTTGATTGATCAAATCAAGGGATTAAAGAAGTTATTCCCGGATTATGAATCTTACCGAAATGTCACCATTGAGAGAATATTTGAGGAGCCCGTTCTTAGTAAAGTACCGCGGCAATCTGTTCAGCAGTTATCATCTGTTGTGTTATGGAACGATGGTGAGGCAGGTTTTACCGAGGCGGTTCTTCCAAGGGAGGCGCAGCTCGCACCAATTTATGCAATTGAGTTGGAGGATTTTGATGCTGATGGTGATCTGGATATGGTGACCGGAGGTAATTTGCACGGCGCAAAACCGGAAGTAGGCAGATACGATGCCAGCTATGGACTTTATCTTGAGAATATGGGGGGTAGAATATGGAAGAAGTTTAAGGGAAACAGGGGATTAAAGCTGGAGGGAGAAATTAGAGACTTTCATGTTGATCAAAACCGTCTGCTCATCTTAAGGAATAATCAATCGATGCAAATTTTTGAGTTTTGATAACGTCTCATTCATTGGCTAAATCAGGGCTATGCACGCTACTCTTTACTGCTGTACTTGTTTGGGTATCTAGTTGTGATGAGGTAGGTAAAGATGATAAACGATTTCTGCTTCTTTCCCCTAGTGAATCAGGAATTGAATTTGAGAATAAAGTAGACCATTTACCAAACCAAAACATTATAGAATACCTGTATCATTATAATGGTGCCGGAGTTGCAATCGGCGACGTTAATAATGATGGGTTAGAGGATGTTTACTTGTCAGCGAATCAGGGCCCCGATCACCTTTACTTGAATCAAGGAAATCTCAGATTTAATGACGTCTCTCTTCAGGCGGGGATTTCAAATACTGAAGGTTGGTCTACCGGCGTGACGATGGCTGATGTCAATGCCGATGGCTGGTTGGATATTTACGTATGCCAAGTCGGAGGGTATAAATCATATGTAGGGAAGAACCTGCTATTTATTAATAACCAGGATGGCACTTTTTCTGAAAGCGCCGCTGACTATGGACTTTCCTTTACTGGATTTTTCACGCAGGCGGCCTTTTTCGATTATGACTTAGACGGTGATTTAGATGCTTTCTTGATGAATCATGCTGTCCACACACCACGGTCTTATCGTCCTGTAGATCAATACCTTCCGCGGGATTTTGCCGCAGGAGATTATTTGTTGAAGAATGAATTGGATTCATTAGGCTCATTTATAGATGTCACTGAAGAGGCCGGTATCATTGCAAACCTTAGAGGGTACGGTTTGGGACTAGCCATAGCAGATATTGATGAAGATGGTTGGCCTGATATTTACGTTGGGAATGATTTTCATGAGAATGACTACCTGTATATCAACAATAAAGATGGTTCGTTTTCTGAGCAGTTGAGATCACGTGTTCCGCATACGTCCCAGTTTAGTATGGGGGTTGATATACAAGATGTGAATGGAGATGGATTAGCAGACATTTTTACCGCTGATATGATGCCTAAGGATCGAGGTATTCGGATGAAGTCAGGAGGTGAAGACCCTTATAAGCTTAAAGAAGCAAAGTTTAGTTTTGGGTTTCATCCTCAGATTGCAAGGAATACATTACAAATCAATAAGGGAAGCGGCGTATATGCTGATATCGCTTCAATGTCGGGTTTGTTCGCTACCGACTGGAGTTGGTCTGTCCTACTAGAGGACCTCGATAATAGTGGCAGGACCGATGTGTTCATTTCTAATGGAATTTACAGACGACCCAATGATCTTGATTATATCAACTTTTTGAGTAATTATGACTTGACCAAATACTCTGAAACGGCCCAGGACAGCATTGAGAAGATTCTGATTGAAAAAATGCCAAGTTTAAAAATTCCTAACGCTGTTTTTTCCCAGGAATCTGAACTTGAATTTGTAGAAAAGTCTAAAAAGTGGGGGTTAGACGAAGCAGGATACTCCGGTGCAACTGCAGTTGCCGATTTCGATCTTGATGGAGATCTGGATTTGATCGTGAACAATCTAAACCAGCCGGCATGGTTATTTGAGAACAAGAGCTCGGTAGATACGAATCGACATTTTCTTACTGTAAAAGTGACAGATAAGAAGTCATCACCTGCAGTCGGAAGCAGGGTGACGGTGTTTTCTAAAGGGCATTCCTGGTCTAAGCAGCTACACCCTACCAGAGGATTTCAGGCTTCGAGTACACATCTACTCCATTTTGGTCTGGGTCACATTGGGACAATCGACAGTATACAGATTCAATGGCAAGGTAGGGAGCAAACCGTACAGCAGGTGGCAGTAGACCAAGTGTTGAATGTGTCTACGAGTGAATTCGAATTTTTGGATGCAAAGCGAGATGAAAATGAGGTATTAATCACCGCTCAAGCTCTGAAGCAGCAGGTGCAGCATGCAAGCTTTCTTGATTACAACCAGGAACCTTTGATGCCCTATCGCCTGAGCTTAAATGGAAATCCTCATTTACTTGCCGATTTTGATAATGACGGCACAGATGAATTATTTGTTGGGGGAGGTAAAGGCATTTCTGGAGTTATCTACAAGGTGGATGAGCAAGGCGGTTTAATTGAAACTAATGACATCGTCGCCTTTGACTTAGACGCATTCTATGAAGATGTTTCCTGTGTAGCAGCGGACTTTGATGGTGACGGTTTCCTCGATCTTTATGTGGCAAGTGGGGGAAATAGATATCCGGAGCGAAGTAAAGAGCTAGAGGACCGGCTGTACTTTGGCGATGGAAAATTGAACTTCAGACGTGAAAAGAAATTGTTCCCTACCACTAACGCAAGTGTGGTTATAGTTGAGGATTACGATGCGGACGGAGACCCGGATTTATTTGTTGGAACTTCCAATTTTCCCGGAGCTTACGGATATGGTTCACCAAGTTTCCTGATTGAAAATAAAGGGAATGGAAACCTTAATGTACAACATGTAATTAACGCCGGTATGGTGCGGGATGCCACTTGGTTCAAAGAAGAAGGAGCGTCACCTAAATTGGCCATTGTTTCGGAGTGGGAATCTTTAAAGGTTTGGTCCTTTTCTAATGGCAGGCCTTACATTGATTCCCTTTCCAGGGAATTTGATGATGTGACCGGATGGTTTCGAAGTGTGGCAGCAGCAGACCTCAATGAAGATGGTAAAATCGATTTTGTCATGGGTAATATCGGGTTAAATACCACACTAACGGCAAGCAAGGACTTACCGGTAAAATTATATGTAAATGATTTTGATGAAAATGGACAAACAGATCCCATTGTAAGCTTTTACCTGGAGGGAAAAGAAATTCCGCTAGCTAGTAAAGACATGTTAACATCGCAACTTCCAGCACTCAAAAAGCAATATTTCAGCTACCAAGAATTTGCAGAAATGGATAATGTTCCCAGTCTGTTGGGGACTATGTACAGGGAAGAGTCGGTACTAGTTAAAGACGTAAATGAACTAGGACACATTATGTATTTAAGTAGTGACAGCGGCTATCATCAGGTGAGGCTGCCCAAAGAGTTACAAATGAGCCCTATCAACCATATGGTAATTGATGATTTTAATCAAGACAATGTATTAGACTTGCTGACCGGTGGAAATTTATTGGATCATTTTTCAATGATCGGTCAGCTCGATGCCAATGCCATTTCCCTTAGTCTTGGCGGAAAGAAAGATGGTGTTTACATGCTTTCCCATAAAGCATTTGTTCTAAATGAAGATCAGCACATTAGGTTCCTGGGCCGCACAGGGGCCAGAAGTCTTGTAGCGATTCCGCTGGAGGGCCCAATGCATCGGTTGAGAGTTAATTAATTTTGTTTTATCACTTGGTAAGGTTGCTTAATTTTGAGCGAGAAATAAATTTTTGGAATAATGAGGCTGAAGGAATTATTGACAGTTGCAGTATTGCTACTTGCTATTTCATGTAAAGAAAATACGACCTACAAGACGACTTTAGAAGATCCGGAGCTTTTTCAGGCAGCTATGAAAAAGCTTTCTGATGTCATCGTATACGATATTTTTTCTCCTCCCGTGGCATCGCGCGTTTATGTATATCCGAGCATAGCGGCCTATGAAGTAATGGCAGTGGCCAATCCGCAAAAGCTTCAATCCCTCGCCGGACAATTAACAGATTTATCTTCTGTCCCAATACCGACTAGCGCTGAAGTGAACTTCAACCTTGCTTCTCTGCATGCATTCATGACTGTTGGACAAATGTTAATTTTTTCCGAAGACAGAATGGCAGATTTTCGAGACCAACTTTATACAAGACTGGAAGATGAAGGTCTTCCTACTGCTGTAAAGAAAGCATCGCTAGCCTATGGTGAAATAGTGGCCAAACACATCCTCAGTTGGGCCGATGGAGATATGTATAAGCAGACTCGTACCTATCCAAAGTATACGGTCAGAACAGAAACAGAATATTGGAAACCCACTCCTCCCGACTATATGGAAGGTATCGAACCGCATTGGAATAAGATCAGAACAATGGTGATCGATTCTGCTCGCCAGTATAAGCCGGAAGAGCCACTTGCAGTCGACATGACAGAGGGGAGTGCGTTTCATACGCAGTTAATGGAGGTATATGATGTGGTGAGTAATTTGAATGATGAGTCCACGGAAATTGCAAAATTTTGGGATTGTAATCCTTACGTTTCTCATCATCGCGGACATGCGATGTTTGCAACAAAAAAGATTACACCGGGAGGGCATTGGATCGGAATTACGGCCATCGCTACACGTTTAGCCCAAAGTACATTTGACGAGACGATCCATGCTTACGCGATGGTATCAGTTGCGCTTTTCGACGGATTTATCAGTTGTTGGGACGAGAAATGGAGAACGATTGTTGTTCGACCAGAGACATTAATTAATCAGTACATTGATGAGAATTGGGTGCCGCTTCTTCAAACACCGCCCTTTCCTGAATACACGAGTGGTCATAGTGTAATCTCACGTGCAGCTGCGGTTACACTGACAGATATATATGGAGATAACTTTCAATTTACGGATACAACTGAAGTTGAATTTGGATTGCCCGTTCGGTCATTTGATTCATTTCTTGCTGCTTCAGAGGAGGCAGCCATATCCAGATTATACGGCGGTATCCACTATATGATGGCTATAGAAAATGGTGTTGCCCAGGGAGAAAATGTCGGGAAGCACATAGTGGCTAAATTGAGCACACTAAAAACTCCGCTTGCCTCCAAAGAATAAAATTAAGTCAATTTGATAGTCGGTTCAAAATCCTTAGCTCTGGTAGTTGCTTTATTACTTTTAGGTTGTGAAAATCGACAATCTAAAGTTCAGGAAGAGCGGGTAGAAAATGGTCCTGAATATTTTATGCCATGGGAGGCGTATGGAAGCATGTTTCACGATATCCAGATGGCTCAAGTATTTGAAGATTCCAAGACTTTTGTGGACTGTACGCCCAAAAGTAGTGCTGAGGATTTGGTGGCGATGTATCAGGAATTCAAAGGGAAAGAAGGGTTTGATATTGAAGAATTCGTGGAAGAGAATTTTGATTTGCCTCCAGCAGTTGAAACTGGAGAAATTCAGGTTCGTCCATTTTTTGAGCATCTAGACAGGCATTGGGATTATTTAACAAGATCCGGGCAGACCAGTGCACCTGTCAGCACCTTGATACCACTTCCAAATCAGTATGTGGTCCCGGGGGGCAGATTTAGAGAGATTTATTATTGGGATTCCTATTTTACGATGATTGGTTTAGGTGTTTCCGGAAGAACCGATTTGGTAAAGTCAATGCTGGATAATTTTTCTCATATTGTGGAAGAGATCGGATATATTCCAAACGGAAACAGGACGTATTTTCTTGGGAGAAGTCAGCCTCCATTATTTGGTGCGATGATTTACCTATATGCACAGCTGACTGATATGTCATCAGCGCTACAGTATTTAGAACCCTTGCAGAAAGAGTACGATTTTTGGATGGATGGGCAGTATGATCTTACTCCGGATCAGCCTTTTAATCGTCGTGTAGTAAAGGTAGGTGACTATGTGTTAAACAGGTATTATGATGACGTCCAAGCCCCCCGACCAGAGTCTTATCGTGAGGACGTAGAGCTTGCTGCCGGACTTGAAGACAACCAGAAAAAACAACTATTTCTAGATTTGAGAGCGGCTTGCGAATCAGGCTGGGACTTCAGTGCAAGATGGTTTGCTGACGGGAATGATTTTGAGACGATACGGACCAGCCAGATTCTTCCAATAGACCTGAATTCGATACTGTACCATACAGAGCTTGTGTTGTCTGAGTTATACCTCGAGCAAGGTGAGGGAGAAAAAAGTGGTAATTATTTGAAGAGAGCTGAGAATCGATACAATGCGATCAACGATCTATTCTGGAGTACCGAAGCTTCTATGTACATGGATTATCTATGGACAGAAAATACGTCCACTGGCCGGGTTTCGGCAGCAAGTTTTTATCCCATGTATTTCAAAGCTGCACAACAGAATCTGGCAGATCTACAAGTTCCGATATTACTTGAAAGTTTATTATCTGATGGAGGGGTTCTTACGACTCCCTACCTTTCCGACCAACAGTGGGATGCACCCAATGGGTGGGCACCTTTGCAATGGGTGGCAGCGAGGGGATTAGATCACTACGGCTACGCTGATGAAGCTGCTTCAATAAAACAGCGGTGGCTATCCATTAATCAGAAGGTCTTTACTTCAACCGCTAAAATGATGGAGAAATACAACGTAATGGATACAACCTTATTGGCCGGAGGAGGGGAATATCCTACACAAGACGGTTTTGGCTGGACAAACGGCATCGCGTTAGCTTTCTCAAAGGAGGATACTGAGTACTAGTCGGCAGCGTTTTTGAGACACTGATTGGAAGAAGCCGACACGTTTTCTGACCTTGATGATAATCAATATTTCAATTCCAAACGTTTGTATTGAAAAATCTTAAAATCTGAGTATTCACTCTAGGGATATTTTGTTATTTCTTTATTAATATCAAGATTCCAAAGGCCGTTTTTTTAAGATTTAATAGGGTTATAAGATTTAACTATTTGTGATCTGCGTGCCTTGAGGTGATATAAATGATTAATGATTTGTAGACTGATAAGGTATGAAGTATGTAGTTGCACTTGACCAGGGAACAACAAGTTCCAGAGCAATCCTTTTTAATGAGAAAGGTGGCATTGAACTGGTTCGTCAAAAAGAGTTTACACAATATTTTCCAAAATCAGGTTGGGTCGAGCATGATCCGGAGGAGATTTGGACCACGCAGTTTGAAGTATTTCGTTCACTTATAAACGATGCCGGCGTTGACCTCAAAGATATTGAGGGAATTGGGATTACTAATCAACGAGAAACAACGGTGGTTTGGGAAGCAAGTTCAGGCAATCCCATTTACCCTGCTATCGTTTGGCAAGATAAAAGGACATCAGATTATTGTGAATCTTTAAAGGAGGCCGGTCATGAGGTATCCATAAGGAAAAAGACCGGTCTGGTCATCGATTCCTATTTTTCAGGCACCAAGGTTCATTGGATACTGGAAAATGTAAAAGGTGCCAAAGAGCAGGCTGCAGCGGGAAAACTAAGATTTGGGACTATTGATACCTGGTTGATTTGGAAGATGACGGAAGGTAACCGACATGTGACAGATTATACCAATGCTTCCAGGACATTATGTTATAACATTCGCGAGCGAAAATGGGATGACGAATTGATGGAAGTTTTGGGTATTCCTAATAGTATGATGCCGGAGGTGCAACCTTCATCTTCTCATTTCGGCGAATTTGAATTCAGAGGCACGAAGATTCCCATCCTGGGTGTGGCAGGGGATCAGCAGGCAGCATTGTTTGGACAGGCATGCCTGTCACCAGGTCAGGCGAAGAACACCTACGGTACGGGTTGCTTTATGTTGATGAATATGGGGAATGATTGCATGGAGTCCAAAAATGGATTATTGACGACCATGGCTTGCAGTCTGGATGAAAAGCCCATCTATGCACTTGAAGGTAGCATTTTCATTGCCGGTGCAGCTATACAATGGTTACGCGATGGCTTGAAAGTGATAGATCATGCTTCAGATTCTCGGTACTTTGCAGAAAAGGTAGAGACCGATGAGGTATTTCTTGTTCCAGCATTTGCAGGTCTTGGAGCACCTTATTGGGATCAGTTTTCTCGAGGGGCAATTTTTGGACTTACCAGAGACACGGGTAAAAATCACATCATTAAAGCGGCCTTAGAGTCCATAGCCTATCAGTCGAGGGACGTTCTGACGGCGATGCAGGAGGATTCTGGCATCAAATTGGAGTCTTTGAATGTTGACGGCGGGGCAACAGCTAATGATTACTTAATGCAGTTTCAAGCAGATATACTTGGAGTCTCTGTAGACCGTCCAGAAATAACAGAGTCTACCGCTTTAGGAGCAGCTTATCTGGCAGGGCTGAAATCGGGTATGTGGTCGTTGGACAGTATCCTAGAGCTGCGTAAGACAGAGAAAGAGTTTTTACCTGTACTTGAAGATAAAAAAAGAGAGGAGCTTTATGCCACCTGGCAGAAAGCAGTGAAAAGAACGTTCAACTGGATCAAGTAATAGGGGAGTATGCATTGCTTTAACGCAAAAGATAGAGGACATCTGATCACGAAACTGGCTGATGAGTCGTACGATTGTGTGATCATTGGTGGCGGAATTACTGGTGCGGGAATCGCACTTGATGCCATTTCTCGAGGATTGAAAACAGCCTTATTGGAAAAGAAAGATTTTGCTTCCGGGACATCAAGTAAGTCTACGAAACTGGTACACGGTGGCCTCAGGTACTTGAAGCAATTTGAGATAGGATTGGTGCGTGAAGTTGGACGTGAGCGTGCTGTAGTGCACAAGCTAGCACCGCACCTTGTCAAGCCGGAGAAAATGCTGTTACCCCTTATTGAGGGAGGAACCTACGGTAAGCTTTTGACATCATTTGGATTGATGGTTTATGATGTACTTGCAGGGGTTGAAAAGGAGGATCAGCGTAAGATGCTGACAAAGGAAGAGACCTTAGCTTTAGCACCAGATATCAGACCAGATATACTGGAAGGAGGAGGAATCTACGCGGAGTATAGAACAGATGATGCAAGATTGACAGTCGAAATCATGAAGACTGCTGCTGATCTAGGAGCAGACATCATCAACTATGCAGAGGTTGTTGATTTTGAATACCAGGACGGCAAGATATCCAGTATCCTGTGGAAGGATCACTTGGAGGAAGAGGAACACACTATTAAATCAAAGTATACCATAAGTGCTGCAGGTCCTTGGGTCGATCAGATTAGGGAAAAGAACAAATCTTTGTATGGAAAGCAGCTGCACCCTACAAAAGGTGTACACATCGTGGTGCCGCATCAGCGATTTCCAGTGAAGCAAGCTCTGTATTTTGACGTTGAGGATGGCAGGATGATTTTTGCTATTCCAAGAGATCGCGTTACTTATATTGGAACTACAGACACAGATTACTTAGGTGACATCAACAACGTCAGGACGGATCTTTGCGATGTAGAATATTTGATTAGAGGGGTTAATCACATCTTTCCTAATATCGAACTCAAAGTTGAAGATGTTGAGTCCACGTGGGTGGGATTGAGGCCTTTGATACAGGAAGAAGGGAAATCAGCTTCTGAACTATCCAGAAAAGATGAAATTTTTGAATCTGAAAGTGGTCTGCTCTCAATTGCCGGAGGGAAGCTTACGGGTTATCGAAAGATGGCTGAACGAATCATTGATAAGATAGCCAAAAGTGAAAGCAGGCAAGGTAGGGAATTGCCTGATTGCAGCACAGAGGGGACGATACTAACAGGAGGAGTATTCGCTTCATCAATCGAGGTAGATGCTTACATTGATGAGATAGCTGATGAGTTATCAGAGCATAATTTAGCTCACATGGCAAATTATCTAGTATCAAACTATGGTAAACAGACAGAAGAGATACTCAGAATATTCTATGATCAAAAGCAAGGCTCCAAGGAAATCAAGCTGGGAATGGCAGAGTTAATTTTTACCGTACATAGGGAGGCCGTCTTTACTCTTTTGGACTTTTTTGAAAGAAGAACAGGAAGGTTGTACTTCAATATCTCTTCCATTGACGCATTAATTAAGCCTGCAATCGAATACCTGTCAAAGGAGTTTGGTTGGTCAAAGGATAGGCAGTATTCAGAGAAAAAAGAGCTAGAGCAAGCGATTTATCTGGCAAGTCATTTTAATTAAGTACCGCTTTCATTTTTAAAGAATGTTTAAGCCTAAATCAGCCGCGCTTCTAAGGGAAATCATCCGGGATAAGGAAGTGAGTGAGCAAGTCGATCAGAATTTCGCCTTGCGTCTAAGCGCCAACTTTAATCATATTAAGGGGTTAGTAGACTTTCTTTACGGTAGTAGTCATCAATCCAAGATTGTTCTGAAGAGGCTTGTCAATTCGATGGCACTAAGCTTCAAGGAAAGATCTCAGGAATTAAGAGCCTTGGACCTCCAGCGGGTGTCAAATGAACAGTGGTTCACCGACCAAAAATGGGTTGGCATGATGCTATATACAGACCGGTTTTCGGGTGATATTAAATCTCTCCATGAGAGGATTGGTTTTTTTGAAGAACTCGGAGTTAACCTCGTTCATTTGATGCCCTTACTGCAGTGCCCCGAGGAAAATAATGACGGAGGCTATGCGGTATCTGATTTTCGGAAAGTTCAACCGTCGTTAGGAGACATGGGTGAAATTGCGGCATTATCAAGAGAATTTCGCAATCGCGAGATGTTGATGATGCTTGATATTGCGATCAATCATACAAGCGATGAGCATGAGTGGGCAAAAAAAGCTCTTGCCGGAGATCAAAAATATCAGGACTACTACTACATGTTTGATGATCGAGATATCCCGGACGCATATGAGCAATCACTTCCTGAAGTCTTTCCGGATACGGCGCCGGGTAATTTCACCTATCAGGACGAGATTGATAAGTGGGTAATGACAGTGTTTCATGATTATCAATGGGATTTGAATTTCACAAATCCAGTTGTTTTCTGTGAGATGCTTGAAAATTTATGTTTCCTGATCAATCAAGGGGTTGATATCATGAGATTGGATGCTTTGGCATTTACCTGGAAGCGGATAGGTACAGAGAGTCAAAATTTACCGGAGGCACATGCTCTCATAAAGCTCTTTAAAGCGTGTGTTCAGGTGGTTGCTCCCGGCACTCTCTTTTTAGCCGAGGCAATCGTGGCTCCTAAGGAGATCGTCAAGTATTTTGGCAATAGCCAGGAAGGAAGCGATGAATGTGATATAGCCTACAATGCCACACTGATGACACTAATTTGGGAGTCAGTCGCTACAAAAAGTTCCAGGTTGTTTCATACGACATTCAATAATATTCCTGGGAAACCCCTGCAAACAACGTGGCTCAATTATGTTCGATGTCACGATGATATTGGATTAGGGTACGAAGATCAACATGCTGAGTGGGCGGGTTACGATGCGGGGAGCCATCGAAGGTTTATCACCGACTTTTTAACAGGGGCAATAGATTGGTCCTTTGCGAAAGGAGCTCCTTTTATGATAGAGAAAGCCACAGGCAATGCCAGAATATCCGGGGCACTAGCTTCATTGGCGGGGTTGGAAAAGGCCGTGGAAGAAAATGAGTCAGTTCAGATTGATTTGGCAATCAATCGCATTGTGATGCTACACGCGATCATATTGTCTTTCGGTGGAATTCCAATGCTTTACATGGGTGATGAAATAGGCATGACGAATGACTATGGGTATCTGCAAGTCCCAGAGCATGCTAAGGATAATCGGTGGATGCATCGTCCAAAATTTGACGCAATTAAAGATAAGAAGAAGTATGAGACAGGGACAATGGAACATAAAATCTATCATCGCCTGAGACGTCTTATTCAATTAAGGAAAGAAACAAGGGAGTTTTCAGACCAAAATAATATCGTTCGTATTGATACCCGTAATGAGAGAGTTCTTGCTTACGTCAGACAGGATGGAGCTTATAGAACTCTTTGTGCTTTTAATTTGAATGATCACCCGGAGCCATTTTATGCTGATCTTTTTATGGAACATGGTTTTCTGCCAAAGGACCGACTTTATGACCGCATAGGGGAAGCATACCTGGATCTCAATCACTACAATGTTATACTCCAGCCGCACCAGGCCTGCTGGCTCAGCATTAAGTAATTCAAATGAGTAATAAAATGAAACAGAAACGTACGTGGTGGAAAGAAAGTGTGATCTATCAAATTTATCCTAGAAGTTTTAAGGATAGTAATGGTGATGGTATTGGAGATTTACGTGGAATTATCGAAAAGCTGGATTACGTTAAAAGCTTAGGAATAGATGTAATCTGGATTTCCCCCATTTATAAGTCACCTAACGACGACAATGGCTATGATGTCTCGGATTATTTCGAAATTATGGAAGAGTTCGGCAACATGGAGGATTTTGATGAATTACTTAAAGGTATCCATCAAAGGGGGATGAAAGTTGTCATGGATTTGGTAGTCAATCATTCTAGCGATGAGCATGCCTGGTTTGTTGAATCTCGCGCTTCTCGTGATAATCCAAAACGAGATTATTACATCTGGAAGGATGGGAAAAACGGAGGACCTCCAAATAACTGGCAGTCCTTTTTTGGAGGAGATGCATGGAAATATGATGAGCAGACCGATCAGTACTTCCTCCACTTATTCACAACAAAGCAGCCAGATCTCAACTGGGAAAATGAAGCAGTCAGACAAGATGTCTACACGATGATGAAGTGGTGGTTGGATAAGGGGATAGATGGATACCGAATGGACGTCATTTCCTTAATCTCCAAGAGGGGATACGATGATACAACGCACGAAGAATTTACGGATACCATCAGTTTTGACTATGCGAATGGGCCAAGAATTCACGAGTTTCTGCAGGAAATGCATTCGGAGGTGCTACAGCATTATGACATCATGACGGTTGGGGAAGGTCCTGGCATCTCTTTAAAGGAAGGGCTCAAATATGTACAGGAGGATAGAAAAGAACTCGGAATGATTTTTCACTTTGATCATATGTTCATTGATCATGGAGTAGGAGGGAAATTTGATCCTAAAGTTTATGATTTGGTACAAGTGAAGGAAATCTTCAAATACTGGGATCAGGTTATGACAGAGGGTGGTTGGTCTAGCATTTTCTTGGGCAATCACGATTTTCCGCGTATTGTATCCCGTTTTGGGGACGACAAAAAGTATCAGAAGAAGTCGGCTAAGGCACTGGCCTTGTTATTATTGTCACTAAGAGGAACGCCCTATATCTATCAAGGTGATGAGATAGGGATGACCAATGTTGCTTTTAATGATATAGCCGACTACCGAGATATTGAAACCCACAATGCTTATAAGATAGCTGAAGAAGAGGGTCGTGAAACGGAGAATTTCATGCGAGCCGTGCACTCTCAGGGACGAGATAATGCACGCACGCCAATTCAGTGGAATGCTGAGCAACAAGCTGGTTTCTCAACGGCTGAGCCCTGGATTAAGGTAAACCCTAACTATCACAAAATAAATGTCGAAAGCCAAGAAAAGGATGTGGATTCAATTTTGAATTTTTATCGAAGGATGATTCAGGTTAGAAAATCAAATCCTACACTGGTTTACGGAGAGTTTGAGGTTATAGATATCAAGCATCCTCAACTATTTTCATACATAAGGGAGGAAGGTCAGCACCGATATTTGGTTGCGATCAATTTTTCGAATGATCATCTCAATTATGACTTAAGCCCAAATCTGAATAGCTCCGATGCGGAAGTTCTAATTTCAAACTACGCTCGGGAGGATATCTTTGATCCTGCGCTAGCGCATGGACTCCGACCCTGGGAAGCGATTCTTATTAGGCTTGCCTAGCCGGCTTCCGACTCATCTTAGTTGAAGATTACTTAACACTTCGTTAATTTCTAATATCCGAGATTTGAAGATTATTAGGTTGTAGCTATTTTTCAATTAATGCGGTAGGAGGGTCAGGCTTTGCAGGTGAGAGTTGAGATCGTAGCTATGCTGAATAGATAAGGAGGTTGAAAGTTCCCAATAAGCTTGTTTATAAAAATTTAGAGCAGCTTTTTAATGAAGCTGAATCTGAAACGCTTGGTCCAACTGACAAGTGGGTGATTTTTAGTGATCTTCATATGGGCGATGGAAGTTCTACGGACGATTTCAAGTCCAACTCCGACCTTTTTGAAAAAGTGCTAGGTCAACATTATTTGCCTGAAGGCTATAAGCTTTTCTTAAATGGTGATGTGGAGGAGCTTCAGCGGTTCTCAATAAATAAAATCGTGAAGAAATGGTCACACATTTATGACCTGTTTAAACAATTTACCGCAGAGACATCTCTTGTTAAGTCGATAGGTAATCATGACCTTGAATTATCGATCACCAAAAACTATCCTTTCGATTTCAGAACAGTAGATGCATACAGGTTGATGTGGAAGGATCAGCCCATTTTCCTTTTTCATGGCCATCAGGCTTCTAAAAATTATCAAAAGCATAATCAGTTGATTGGGTTCACGCTTAAATTCATCGCCGATCCGTTGGGGATAAAAAGCTATTCTGTCAGTCATGACAGCAAGAAACAATACAACATTGAGAAGCGCGTGTATCATTTATCTTCCTTTAAGAAGTGGGTTTCGGTTATCGGACATACACATAGACCCCTGTTTGAATCACTCCACAAAGTGGACCGATTGAAGTTTTTGATTGAGCAGTTATGCAGAGACTATATGGAAAGTGCAGATCAAGAAAGACAGCGAATCAAGGAGAGTATTAAAGCCTGTAAAAAGGAGCTGAAGAAGCACTATAAAGAAAACGAAAGCACGAGCTATCAGAATTACGTATACAATTCCATTTTTCATATTCCCTGTTTATTTAATTCAGGAACTGTCATTGGTAAGAGAGGGATGACATGTCTGGAGATTGAAGGTGGCGTAATCAGACTTGTGCATTGGTTTGATAAGAACATTTCTGAAAAATACTTGCAGCGAACAGGCTATCAGCCACAGCTATTGGAGGGAACGGACTATTATAGAATGGTGATTAATCAAGAACACTTAGATTATGTATTTTCTCGAATTAAACTATTATCGTAAGATGAAATGGCACCATTTACTATTTATTGGGATTATTCTATTTGCATCCTGTAGACAATCTCAGCCCTCTGATGAATTGCATAAGAAAATAGGACTGGATATTCAAGGTCATCGGGGAGCGAGAGGATTAATGCCTGAAAACACACTACCTGCTTTCAAGAAAGCACTGGATTTAAAGGTGAATACTTTGGAGCTAGATTTGTCTGTAACAAAAGATGGGCAACTGGTGGTGAGCCACGAACCTTGGATTTCCCCTGAAATTTGTTTGTCACAGGAGGGAGAAGAGATATCAGAGCATCAAAATAGGCAGTTTAATATTTTCCAGATGACGTATGAAGAAGTCAGATCCTATGACTGTGGTTCTAAGCAGCATGAGCGTTTCCCAGAGCAGGAGAGGCACGCTTCTTACAAGCCGCTATTGGTTGACATGGTGAAAGAAAGTGAAGCTTATGGAGAAGAGATAGGCTATCAAGATTTCAACTACAATATCGAGATTAAAAGTCGTCCTCAGGGGGACACGATTTTTCATCCCGTGCCGGCAGAGTTTTCGGATTTAGTCTATTCCACTATTGGAAGCTTATTGAGTTGGGATCGTGTGACCATTCAGTCCTTTGATTTCCGAGTATTGCGATATTTTAACGAAAATTATCCTGAAGTTCAACTTGTAGCTTTGGTCGAAAATCAGGACTCCTGGGAAGTAAATATTGAAAAACTGGGATTTACACCTAAGATCTACAGCCCTTACTACAAGTCTTTAAGGAAAGAAGATCTTGAGGCAATTCAAGCAGCTGGAATGGAGGTTGTGCCATGGACTGTAAATACTGCTGAAGAGATGACGCAACTAATTGAATGGGGAGTTGACGGCATCATTACTGATTATCCTAATATTGCGGTGAATTTAAATGCTCAAAGATGAGAAGGTACGATGTGTGTGCAATCGGTAATGCATTGGTTGATTACGAAATAGATGTTGAAGACACTTTTTTTTCAAGAAATGAGATTGAAAAAGGAATGATGACGTTAGTAGACGAGGATCGTCAGAAAAACCTATTGCGTCAGGTGTCTAATAACATAAAAAAGAAGCAAGGCGGAGGATCAGCTGCAAACAGCGTTGTTGCATTGAATCAGCTAGGTGGTAAGGGATATTACTCTTGCAAAGTTGCAGATGATGAAGATGGCCAGTTTTACTTGAAAGACCTTCACGAACTTGGTATTGATACGTCTCTGGATGGAAAGGAGCTTCCTCAAGGCGTGACAGGGAAATGCCTGATCATGGTAACACCTGATGCTGAGAGAACCATGAATACTTGTTTGGCCATCACCTCAGATTTTTCTCCTCAAGAGCTCAATGAGACTGCCATTCTATCATCTCAATATCTTTTTATTGAGGGTTACCTTGTTTCATCTCCTACAGGATTTGATGCGGCTCTAAAGGCTAAGCAGTTAGCAGAAAGCAAGAATGTCAAAGTTGCTTTGACATTCTCGGATCCGAGTATGGTGAAGTACTTTGGCGAGAACATGACACAACTAGTAGGGGCCTCAGTAGACCTAGTTTTCTGCAACGAGGAAGAAGCGATGCTGTATACTAAAACAAAAACAGTTGAAGCTGCATCTGAGCAGTTGAAGCATGCTGCTAAGCATTTTGTAATCACACAGGGACAAAATGGTGCAATTATCTGGGATGGAGAAGCGTTTATTGACGTTGAGCCACACCCAATAAATGCACTTGATACTACTGGCGCTGGAGATATGTTTGCCGGAGCTTTTTTATACGCCATCACAAATGGGTATGATATGGCAAGTGCTGGGCTGCTTGCTAGTAAAACAAGTAGCACAGTGGTGGGGCAGTACGGTCCGAGATTGCAGCAGTCTGAAATGCATTTAATCAAAAAGGGGTTATTGAGTTCATAATCAAGTCATCCTTATTAAAATTACTTTTGGTTATTACGTGGGGTCTATCTATTTTTGCCGTCCGTTTTAAAAAGAAACACTTTTTGACATGAAAAGAACATTTCAGCCGTCCGTAAGAAAAAGAACCAATAAGCACGGATTCAGAACACGTATGGAAACTGCGAACGGTAGAAGCGTTTTAGCTCGTAGAAGAGCAAAAGGACGTAAAAGGCTTACTGTTTCAGACGAGAAACACAAGAAGTAACTAGCTTACAGGGCAATGGATGCTCCTGTTTTCTCGCATACTTTTTCAAAGAAAGAGCGACTTACTAACAAGAAATATATTGAGGAACTGTTCAGGGAAGGTTCCTTTTTTCGTTCAGGACCTTTCCTTATCCGATTCCTACCAAAAAGTGATTTAGCATGCCATCAGGTGCTGATCTCAGTTCCAAAAAAGTACTTTAAAAGGGCAGTTAAGAGAAACCGTATCAGGAGGAGGATAAGAGAGATATACAGGCTGCATAAACATTTACTGGCTAATTCTGAGCCTATTTTACTAGGTATTATTTACCTTTCGAAGGAAGAGTTATCATTTGTCTTGATGAAATCAAAACTGATTAGAGGACTCGATCGTTTAAAAGATCAAAAGTAAAATTTCATAAACATGAAGATTTTTGAAGGGAGAAACAGGTCAGTAGCTGTGTTCTTCGTTGCGGTTTTAGTTACGGTTTCTATGTCGGCTTACAGCTCGCTGACCAACAACGATAGATATTTTCAAATTGTAAAGAATCTTGACATTTTCGCTACGCTATTTAAAGAGGTGAATACTTACTATGTAGACGAGGTTAATCCTAACGAATTGATTAAAGTTGGAATTGACGCAATGCTCAACTCTCTGGATCCCTACACGGATTATATACCGGAGGATGATATAGAGGCTTACATGACCATGACCACAGGTGAGTATGGTGGTATAGGTGCACTTGTGGATAATAAAGATGGCATCAATACCATCACCATGCCCTACAAGGGTTCACCTGCTTACAAAGCCGGACTAAAAATAGGGGATCAGATTTTGGCAGTGAATGGAATAGACCTGAGAGGAAAGGATTCTGATGATATATCCAAGCTACTTAAGGGAGCGTCAAGTAGTGAGCTCGAAATGCGTATCAAAAGGCCGTTTGTTGAGGAGGAGTTCACGGTGAATGTTAAGAGAGAAAAGATCACCCTTGATAATGTACCATACTTCGGAATGATAACTGAAGATGTGGGCTATGTAAGACTAAGCGATTTCACAACGAAGGCAGGTAAGGAAGTTGCTAGCGCTGTGAAGAAGTTGAGAGGTCAAGGTGCAAATAAGATGATACTTGACCTGCGTGGTAACCCGGGGGGTTTGCTTGATGAGGCTATCAGGGTCTCTAATGTATTTGTTGAGAAAGGACGAGACATTGTAAGCACCAGAGGTAAACTTGAAACGTGGACAAAATCTTACAAGAGCCAGATGGATGCAGTTGATACAGAAATGCCGTTGGTTGTCTTGATTGACAATGGAAGTGCCTCTGCATCTGAAATTGTTTCAGGAGTCATGCAGGACTATGATAGAGGTGTCCTGGTCGGCAGGAGAACCTTCGGTAAGGGACTTGTGCAGCAGACACGGCCTCTGGCATATAATTCACAGCTTAAAGTTACGACGGCTAAGTACTACATTCCCAGTGGAAGATGTATTCAGGCGATAGACTACAGTGATAGAAACCCTGATGGTAGTGTTGGAAAGATTCCCGATTCACTTAAGACAGCGTTCAAGACGGCAAGAGGAAGGACTGTTTTTGATGGAGGTGGTTTAACGCCTGACATCAAAGTCGAGCCGGAAGCGTATTCACCTATTAGTTTCAGCCTCCTTAGAAATGACTTGATCTTTCATTATGCTACAAAATACGCTTTTGAGAACCCTGAGATTGAGGAGGCAATATCCTTCGCTCTGACGGATCAGGAGTACCAAGAATTTGTAGATTGGTTATCGGGAAAGGATTACAATTATATCACTGAGGTGGAAAAGTCAGTCAAACGTCTGGTAGCTTCTGCTAAGAAGGAAAAATACTATGGAGAAATCGAAAAGCAGATCTTGGATTTACAGACAGTGACGTTACATAACAAGTCCTCAGATTTGATAAACTTCAAAAAGGAGATTAAAACGATCTTAGAGCAAGAAATCGTCAGCCGTTATTATCTGCAAGAGGGTGCTATTGAGTCCACTTTTAGGGAAGATGCCGATATCATCATGGCGGTGCAAGTTCTTCAAGACTCGGAGAGATATTCTGAGATTCTTGCAACTAAGTAGTCATGATACTAAATATTGAGACTTCAACATCTGTATGTTCCGTTTCGATTCAGCTGGAAAATCAGTTGCTGGGAAGTATTGCCTTACATCTAGAAAAATCTCATTCAAGTGTGCTGCCGGTGATAATTGGTCAATTGCTAGATCAAGTTGGCGTGGCCAAAGCAGAACTGCTAGCTGTGGGAATCTCAGAAGGTCCGGGTTCATACACTGGCCTGAGAATAGGGGCTAGCACTGCTAAAGGGTTGGCTTTTGCTTTGGGGATACCTTTGATTGCTGTAAATGCTTTGGATTCCATGATTAACCAAGTTCCAACGGGATTACTTACTAATGAAGATGTTTTAATGCCTATGATGGATGCGAGAAGAATGGAAGTTTACATGAAGGCGGTTAGTAGCTCAAAAAAAAAGGTAATGCCATTGCAGGCACTAGTCCTGGAGGCCAATTCATTCGATCACATCCTTAATCGCAGGTTGGTTCTTTTTGGAAACGGTGCTGAGAAGGCGGTGGATTGTCTAATCTACCCTAACAAGGTGCTCGTTAAAAATGTGATGCCCTCTGCTGTAGGTATGGTGACTGATGTTTACGATAAGTATGTAGCAGGAAATTTCGAAGATGTAGCGTATTTTGAACCCCTTTACTTGAAAGAGTTCCAAACTAAAAAATCAAAGGATTTGTTACGTCCTTAACATCAGGTAAATGGGAGAACAGCCAATTATAAATAGAGTAGCGAAAAGTGACCTTGTTTCGATCGATCTCGAAGAATACCTGCCTAATGTAGAAAAAGTGAAAATCAATCTTGCGGACTATTTACATCAAAGGATGATCCTGAGAGAGAAAGATTTTCGGACTTCTATGAAAGAATTAGATCCGGATAGATTTCGAGGTAAAGCAGTCAGCGTGTATTGCAGTGAGGATGCTATAATCCCATCATGGGCCTACATGTTGCTGGTCTCCACCTTGAGTTCTGTCACCCATGTATTAGTCGTTGGAGATGATACCGATCTTGAGAAAGCGATCATAGACCACGCCATTCTGAGCATTCCTCCGTCTGAGTTCGAAGGCAAAAAGGTTATCATTAAAGGCTGTGGCGGTATCAAGCTTCGAGACTATGCCTATTTCCAAGTAACGAGAAGGTTGTTACCATACGTTGCCAGCTTGATGTATGGAGAGCCCTGTTCTACGGTCCCTATTTTCAAAAAGAAAAAATAGTTTTAACGAGGAACTTTTTGCAGAAGAATTGGACTTAGAATTCCTTTCTCTCAGGATTCCAGTCCTTACTTTAGCTATCGTTAACTTTTCTCATCTTTTTTTCTTGAAAGATTTGTTTGTGAGGAAAAGATATGA
>JAYPLE010000017.1:0-75534 GCA_038129245.1 Flammeovirgaceae bacterium
TAGAAGTTGCCCCGCTACAGATGGTTGCGTCTGAGCTGAGGGTTAATGTAGCATCAGGAACAGGATTAACGGTAATGGTTACCTTGTCTGTGAGTTCAGCATTGCAGCTGGTAGTCCCATTGGTAGCGAGCACATTGTAAGTGGTAGAAGCAGAAGGAGTCACATTGAAGGTAATGTTACCTCCGGTACCTGCAACGGCAGATCCGACATTGGAATCATCACTATCATCACGTAATTGGTAATTGATACCGCTCACACTGCTGTTGAGCGTGATGGTAGCAGTTGCCCCGCTACAGATGGTTGCATCTGAGCTGAGGGTTAATGTAGCATCAGGGAGTTCATTGATGGTGACGGAGACTTCATCACTTGTAATTGTGCCATCGTTATCAGTAGCAAGTAATTTATAGTAGGTAATTCCAGCGCTGCTTGTTGGTGCAGAATAGGATGCAGATGTAGCTCCTGATATATTGGAAAAACCAGATCCCGAAGTGGAACTACTTTGCCATTGGTAGGTGGGAGTGCCGTTTGCGTTTGATACCGTCGCTGTCAATGTAGCAGTGCCTGCAACACATACCGTCGTACTTGTTGGTTGCGTTCCGAACTCAAATACAGCAGCACCGGCTAACGTCACCGTGACATTACTAAGGTCAGTTTCACATCCGCTAGGATAGATCTTATACGCTTTTGGAGTTAATGTTACATTCGAAGTTATTGCTGATGAAGAAAGTGATAGTTGACTTCCTGCCCCCAATAAAGAGGGGCCGAATGCCGTAGAGCTATTGTAGAATTGGTAGATCACGCCATTTTGAGGATTACTAGATCCATCGCCTACAGTTATAGCTACGGTATTACCCGAAGTGTGATTGCTAATTGTGGTTGGAGAAACAGGTATGGTATTAGAGGGGTCATTACAAGGTACCTCATAGGCATCTGATGCGGGACTTTCGCAAGTGCCGTTATCAACGACCAGCGTCAATTCTGCACCCTCGTAAATGTAATGTGAATCTGAAGATGTACTGCTAAGTCCTGTAAAAGAAGAACCTGTAGTGGTAATTAAATTATCACTGTTATCGTACACTGGGGAGCCATCCATGTAGAGTATTTTCGTTCCCGTTCCTCCAGAAAAAGAGACTGATGTGGCTCCTGCATTGATCGGAGTCGTCCAAATGATCGAGGGTTGTGAGGGCGCAGCGTTTACGGTTACTCCTACCGATGATGTACTTGTGGTTTTACAGTTATTGGCATCCACTGCAGTAGCCGTTAAAGTTCCAGAGGTGGTAATCACATCCCCGCCACTCAGGTAAAGCGTCCAGTTCCCATTTTCATCGACCGTAGTTGTGTTATTGGTAATTGATTGTCCCGTATGTGAAATGGAAATGGCTGTTCCAACTGCCTCTGCTGATGTTCCGGAGACTTTCTCTATACTTCCTGCACAATAAGTACCCGTGATAGTTGGTGCTGTAGCCACTTCGTTCACCGTAATGGCAGTGGAATTTGCGGAACCACAGTTACTGCCACTTTGTTCAATCGCTGTAATATCTTTACAAATCATTCCCGATAAATCAAGCGTACTGATCGTCCAGCTAGTACCGGTCGTTGTTGTGGAAGCAAACCCGAAGCCATTGGCCTGCAAAGTGATGGTCACGCCACTTCCAGAAGCCGTACCACTTATTGAGGTTGTAGAGGTGGTGATGATAGAGGTTGTAATGGAAGGAGCCGAATTCGCGCTTGCTGTACAAGATCCGGCTGTATTACATTCTGTCGTACCCTGTGTTTCGCAAAGGTTACCTGTAATATCTTCTAATGTTGCAAAGACAGTACCACAAGGAATCTTTTCAGATCCAAACATATCAAATTCCCATTCGACCGTTCCACCTATACCAGGATCCGTGGATGTAAGGAGTGCTATCGTACCTGTACCGGATACAGTACCAACAATATTTGATCCGTTGGAATAGAAATTTACAATCGCATTTTGAGCATTGGCCCATGTGAAGTCTGCTGTTAGAGTGAGAGACATAGTGGACTTTCCAGAGTTATTGGGTACACCAGTTGTTATCACTGGTGAGCTTCCGGTACAAGAAGGAGTTGCAGTTATTTGGGTAGAGTTACAACTTGATCTGGATTCAGAATAAGTGCTGGACTCGGCTGTTACATAGATGACGTCAGAAGTAGATGAGGTGACAATGTCTCCCGATGTATAATAACCTGCGCCATCAGCAGTTACTGACGCCGCTACCTCTTCTGAACCATTCAAGTAGAACCTCATGGTGGCATTAGCCTCAGCTGTTCCAGTGATATTTACCGTCCCAACAGGGTAGGTTCCGGAAATTGTCGGGCACGAAGTTCGTTGTGCAGGGAAGGTACCTCCCGGTGTTGTGGCCACCTGGTTTTCAATCAGCAACTCCATGCAACCTTCAAATCCACCGCATTGGCTATCATCCATTCCTCCAATATCAGACAATGCACCTTCAAGTGCGCAAGTATTGGAGATGTTGGTGGTTGCAGCTATCCTTAAAGGTGAACTCGATGTAATTGTTCCACCGGTCATTGTGTTGATGTCCGCCAGAGGAATGTAAAAGTCATAGAAGAAGTCAAGATTACTGCCAGATTCTATTCCAGAGACGCTCTTTTGGTGATAATCGGAGAGCGCATAGGTTTTATATGGGGTGGGGCAGGATGTTTGACCATCGATATTGATCAAGCTTACTTCATGCTTAGATCTCAGTACGATTGCAATTTCAAAACCCGGATTTTGAGAGTTGTAATTAACATCGTCACCAGCGCCAAAAGCCTGGTCTGTGTCAATCAGTACGGTATATCCTTTGGCATTTGGTCTGTAATCAGCCAATCTAAAACGAAAAATCAAATTATCGCTTCCATCTAATGTCCAATAGGTCGCTGCTCCATCCGGATCAACTGAAAAATCAGTAAATCCATAGTCTGGACCATTGGCGATATCCGCTAACGTCTCGCCGATTCCATAAGTGGGAAACGAATTCATGGAAATTTCGAATTCTCCCGTTTCATCAACGAAATTGGTGAAACCCGTGGAATAGGTTGAAATGTATCCATCGCTGTTGGGATCCAGCACAGTACCTGACGAAGGTTCAATGATCATCCCTTTTGTTTGGGCCTGTAGATTTGCGGCATTGACGAATACCAGAGACAGAATTCCCAACAACTTAAGCGTATAACTTTTATTGCGCATTGACTGGTTGTTTGAACTGGAGGTCGTCTAAAAACAGAATTTTCGGTTTTGCCATTAGATATGACCGTGCGTGCGCGAAAATAAAATAAATGCCCTGCTAAATCTTAAAATTTTTCGATGAATCGACAGTATTTATCGTTAAGCAAGCCTAGTTCACTGAGACTAGAAATATTTTAGCATTAAAATTAATGATTTAAGGCCAATGAGAGTGTTTGCTGTTTTATTGGATTAGTACAATTCAATTCTATACTGGCATTTGAATACTTCACCTGCCTTTAATTTTATAATTCCGTCCTTTTCCGAAAGTTGAAGATTATGAGATATCTGGTCTGCAATACCCTGCCAAGGCTCAATACAAATAAAAGGAGAATCGCGGTCTCTGCTCCAAATTCCCAGATACGGGAACCCTTCGAAATGCACGGAAAGTATGTTTATATCTTCTTTTTTGAGCGTAACCATTCTAGATGTTAGGCTATCAAATATCAGTGCGTCACGTTCAAAAAGATCATCTGCAATTTTTAGCTCTCTTTGTTCATGTAGTACCGGAATAGTGCTACCCGATCGGACGCCATTTTCCAATAACTGTGTAGATGCAGTCTCGGGGTTAGGAAAAAGCAAGGTGTAATCACTTCGAATCTCCTCTTGATGCAATGGACAGTTAAATGCCGGATGCGCTCCAATTGAGAAAAACATTTCCTGGTGATCCTGATTGATCACTTCGAACGTAATACCTATTTGATTGCCCTTCAATTCATAGCTGATTAATAGTTCGAATTTGAATGGATACACCTCTAGGGTTTGGTTATTACTTTTTAGAGATAAACACGCATAGGAACCTTCCTGTCTGACCAACTTAAACGCCGTGTCACGCGCAAAACCATGCTGAAACAGCCTGTAAGTCAGTCCGTTATGTATGTACATGTCGTCTTTTAGCCTACCAACGATGGGGAAGAGAATAGGAGAATGTCTTCCCCAAATAGAAGGGTCTGCCTGCCAGATATACTCTGTATTGGTATCGCGCTTTTTCAGACTGCTAATTTCTGCACCGTGAAGATTAACAGTTGCAGAAATCTGTTCATTACTGATTGTGATCACAGCTTAATTTATGAATATTAAGTCTTATTGCAATCTGTATTCGATAGCAATTTGTTCTTTTTTGGTATGTTGATGGAGGTCACGGTGGAAGCTTACCAGTTTTCTGAGCAAACCTGCAAGCTGCTCCTTTTCTACACTGCTCAAATCACCAACGAATAAGGTGGATAGGTTTAGAATAATGGCCGTGGCTTCTTCTGATAGTTTCATTCCAGCGCTGGTAAGTGAAACTCTTTTTACTCTGCGGTCGGAGGCATCCTCTTTCTCGTTGATAAAACCATGCTTCTGTAATCGTTTAATGCTTTCAAATATGGTGCTGTCTTCCGCTACACTGTTGTTGGCAATGGATTTCTTCGTAGGATTTTGATTTTTTTCTACATATTTCAATATTCTGAAATCAGTTAAACCAGCTAACGGAAGATTTTTTAGAGCAAGCTTGGTCCATGCTTCAGAATAGCTAAATAAATTCCCGAGAAGGAAGCCAATCACCCCATCGGCACCTGCGCCGTACTCTTTTACGCTAGATTTTTCCATCGAAGCATATTGATCAAGCCATTGTCCAAAACGGCTAAAATCAGTGTTTTGACGAGATTTTTTGTATTCATCCCAGTACATTAAGAGTTGAATGAGATCTTCCATTCTTCTTTTTAGTCAATTAGTTAAACAAAATAGTAACAGTTATGTAGTAATAAGGTCTTAAGCTAGATTCTATTAAATACAATATTGTAATGAATTTAAAACAAATATGTAGTAATATATTTTTTCTTTTCTTTGGATACCTATTATACGGTCAAAATTTTGGAACCATCACTGGTTACGTTGTGGATGCTAGAACGGAAGAACCCCTGATAGGTGTTACAGTACGGATAGTGGACACTTCGCTCGGAGCGATTACTGATTTTGACGGCTATTTTAGCATTACGGAGGTAGAGACCAGTACCTATGCCTTAGAAGCAACTTATGTGGGCTATCAGTCTGAAGTTAAATACAATATTGTAGTTAAGAGTGGAGGTATTCCAGATGTCAACTTTGAGCTGGAAGAAGCAATAGAGGAGTTGGGTGAGGTAGTGATTGTAGCCAATCCGTTTGAGAAGTTAGAGGAAACGCCCTTGTCTATTCAGCGCTTGTCGGCAGAGGAGGTAGCTACGTATCCCGGCGGCAATAATGATATTGCCAAAGTTGTTCAATCCTTACCGGGTGTCTCCGGATCAATTGGAGGATTTAGGAATGATGTGATCATTCGAGGAGGCGCTCCGAATGAAAATGTCTATTACCTGGATGGAATAGAAATTCCGAATATCAACCATTTCGCAACTCAGGGAAGTGCCGGAGGTCCTGTAGGGTTATTGAATGTTTCTTTTTTCGAGGGTGTGACCTTGTCTACCAGTGCATTTGGAGCTCAATATGATAATGTGCTCTCTGGAGTACTGCAGTTTGATCAGCGAAATGGGAATAATCGGGATTTTAAGACCAATATTAGGGTTTCAAGCTCGGAGTCAGCCTTGACATTTGAGGGACCTTTATTCAAAAAGCAGAAAGAGACTTCTAATACGAGTTTTATCGCTTCCGTCAGACGTTCCTATTTACAATTGTTGTTTCAGGCTATTGGTCTACCCTTCTTGCCAGATTACTGGGATTATCAATACAAACTGACACATAAAATTGATGATTACAATGAGTTGATAGTAACAGGAATTGGTTCTGTAGATGATATCAGTGTAAACGTACCGGATGAGTTCGATCCTGAGCAGCAAGCTATACTGGATCAGATCCCCATCATTCAGCAGCAATCCAATACTGCAGGCATGAGTTGGAAACGAAGGTTCAAGGACGGAAGTGGATTTATGCTGACGACGCTCAGTAACAATAGACTCTTTAATAATTTCCGACAGTTTGAGGATAACGAGAATCAGACTGGGCTTTTTCTTCAAAATGAATCAGTTGAAATGGAAACTAAGCTCAGATATGCAGTAACACGTTTTCGTGGCGATTGGGTATTTGCATACGGAACGGTTTTCCAAAGAGCAGATTACGCGAACGCTACAGAGAACCTGGTTAATAACTTCAGCTATGACAATTCGTTGAATTTCTATCGATATGGATTTTTCGGACAAGCCTCCAGAAAGTTCTTCAAGGAGCGTTTGAGTATATCAGGAGGACTGAGAATTGATGGGAATACTTTCATGGAGACTGGTAATGAGTTTTGGCGTACCATAAGTCCTCGATTTTCTGCTTCTTTTGCACTTGATGAAGCTCGAAAATGGAATCTGAATGTATCCGTCGGTCGCTATTACAAGATTCCTCCTTATACTATATTGGGATTCCAGAATCAGATGGGAGTGTATGAAAACAGTAATACAGCCTACATTCAAAGTGATCATATTGTTGCAGGGTTGGAGTACTTAGTTACCCCATCTGCCAGAATTTCAATGGAAGGATTCTATAAACAATACGATAACTATCCTATATCTCTGACAGACAGTGTATCATTAGCGAATTTGGGAGGCGATTTTTCAGTCCTTGGCAATGAACCAGTAGCAAGTATTGGTTTAGGTCGCACTTTTGGTCTTGAACTGCTCTATCAAAAGAAATTCACTAATAATTTTTATGCGATTCTTGCTTATACGCTGTATCGCAGTGAGTTTACGGGCTTTGATCCTGACGAGTACATATCAAGTTCCTGGGATAATGGTCAGTTACTTACATTCACCGGCGGTTACCGTTTTGGAAATAATTGGGAGATCAGTGCAAGAGTAAGATATCTAGGAGAAACACCGTATGCTCCGGTGGACTTAGTCGCTACGCAAGCTGCCTATCCTTCAATAGTTAGGGACTACAGCCAGCAAGGTACGGTAACATTGGACCCCTTTAATCAGACTGATATTCGACTGGATAAAAAATGGAACTTTAGTGGTTTTACTTTGAATTTGTTTTTTGAGGTACAGAATGCATTAGCTCAGGACTTACCTTCACAGCCCTCTTTTGGACTTTCCAGGGATGAAACAGGGGCCGTTTTGCAACCGGAAGAGGTAGTTCAAATTCAGTCAGTAAGTAATACTGCTGTACTTCCTTCTTTAGGGATTGTAATCGACTTCTAGATGAAGCAGGTAAGGTATCATCGATACGGAAAGCCTGACGTGCTAGTGATAGAAGAGGTTGCGAAGCCTCAACTATCAAGTAATCAACTACTTGTACGGGTTTCCTATGTAGGGCTTAATCCAAAGGACGCAGCATTGAGGAATGGTTTTCTGAAGCAGTTAAGAAACCGGTCGTTTCCGAAGCTGACTGGGTTTGACTATGCTGGAAGTGTAGAGGAGGTAGGAAAAAATGTGCATGAATATCAAGTAGGTGACAGGGTAATGGGATATTTTGAAGATTTAAACGGTGGTGCAGCGGCAGAATTTGCTGCTGTCAAACCCGATCATATTTCCCGATTATCTATAGACGAAAAAATTGCAGCATCTGTTCCCTGTGTGTACTTGACAGCTCTGCAGGCCTATCAGCAGGTAAGACTAAGGTCAGGTGAAAAGGTGCTGGTGTATGGAGCATCGGGAGGTGTAGGTACAGCTGCCATACAGTTGGGTAAATACTTTGGCGCGGAAGTCACGGCTGTTTCCAGTTCAAAAAACTCATCCTATTGCTTAGATCAGGGTGCTGATCATTTCATTGCTTACGATAAGTCTGATCCCTTTGATGATGTGAAAAAGTATAATCACTTTTTTCAGGTTCACGTAATCACAGGCGATCGTTATTCTGCAGCCAAGAACCTCTTGATGAAAAATGGAAAATTCATCACACTGACTCCAAATCCAATAAGAAAACTAGGTAACATCTTCAGGTCAAAGAAGATATTTCCTATTGTGGTGAGAGCCAGATCAGAGGATTTGCAGTTACTCGATTCGCTCATTAGTAAAGGTGAGCTTAACCCGCAGATTAGCGAAGAGTTTTCGATGGAGGATATAAGAAAAGCACATAGTATGATACAAAGTCAGCATGTGCGCGGAAAGATTGTCCTGAAGGCTTAAAGGAATCTGTAGGTAAATGAACACCGACCGAATAACTCTTTAGTTGATTTTGGTGCTTACTTCGTAGCCTAGTAGTTCAATGGTAGGTGCTTCGGTACCTCTTTCTTTACTTTCAAATTTACCGTCTTGTTTTAGGTGAACTTTGCTTGTCACTACTTCATCTGCCTGACGAAGACTTAGCTACCTACTACTTTTTCTATGGTATCTTTCAACTGATCGAAACCTTGAAGAGGTTTTGTAAGAAAAGCATCAACATTTAACTCCGAAGCTTCCTCAGCATAACTTTGATCACCCGTAATTACGATGGTTTTTGGTCTTTTTTCGAGTGTATCCAGAACCTCTAATCCACTTAATCCATTGATTTCTACATCTAAAAACAACAGGTCTGGCTTTTTTCTGGTAATGAACAAAGCGGCGTCTACCGAATTATCAAATACATCCAATAATTCGATCTCGGGAATTTTCATTACCAGTGATTTCAGAATAGTCTGAAATGCTGGATCGTCTTCAATGATGATGGCGGTAATCTTTTTCATATTGCTTGGTTAAATGAACTCATATTTTACCTCTTATGCAAGGTGTTTTGTTATTCTAGGTGCTCTCAATTCTCTTTTGATAGATTTCTTCAGGTTTTCTAATAACGAATCAATTTCATTGTTTAATTCTCTCACTTTGGGAAGATCTCCGATTAAATGTCCTAGTTCCAGATTGTGAAGGTTTGGTCTTAGCACGTGCAATTCACTTCTAACTTTACCTACATCGCCGGAAGATGTGCCTTGATCGATTCCCTCAACTGCATTTTGCACGGACTCTACAGTAGTCTTAATAATCTCTTTTAAGGTATTGGGGTCATCGCCAATGAGACTGGTTAGATAAGGGAAGTCAGTACTACTGGAGCTTTCCATTACTTCTTTTTCCTGCTTGCGACCACTTGTAAACTCCGCAATTGTATTCTTCAGATCCACAGGCTGGAAGGGCTTTGAAACATACCCGTTCATTCCTACTTCTTTGGTTTTTTCCAATACGTTGGACATAACAGATGCTGTCAGGGCTACGATTGGAATTTCCTTGAAATACTCGTCATCCAGTGAGCGTATAGATCTTGTGGCTTCATATCCATCCATTTCAGGCATTTGAAGGTCCATAAATACCATATCGTATTGTTTGCTTTGGATTTTCTCAAAAGCTTGTTTGCCGTCAAAGGCAAAATCAAATGAGATTTCCCATTTACCGAACAGACTCTCAATTAATACTCGGTTACCGGAGTTATCTTCTGCTACCAGCAAATGAATGTCCTCTCGGAGATCGAAGACTTCTTGATGGGTGGCGGCCTCATCTTGCACTTCTCCAATTGGCAATTCAATTTCAAAAAAGAAAGTAGAACCGACACCCTCTGTACTTTGAACTTTAATGCTACTACCCAGCATTACCAGTAATTTCCTGGTGATGGCTAGACCAAGCCCTGATCCTCCATATTTACGAGTAATGGCAGTATTTGCTTGTTCGAATGATTGAAAGATCGTCTCCAACTTATCCTTAGGAATACCGATACCGGTATCCTTTACTTCAAACTTGACATGGCAAGCGCTCTCATCTTTGTAATTACACTTTGCCTTCAGAGAAATTTGTCCCTCTTCTGTAAATTTTATGGCATTGTTGATCAGGTTAGTGATGATTTGCGCTAGCCTAACAGAGTCTCCTTTTACAAACTCCGGAAGCTCAGGGTCATAAGTAAAACTGAAATCGAGGTTCTTCTTATCCATGATACTCATCATGGATTCTTTGATTTTACTTAGCAGATTTTTTAGACTGAAATCAGCAATTTCAAATTCTAGTTTTCCTGCCTCGATTTTATTGAAGTCCAGTATGTCGTTGATCAAAACTAGGAGGTTTTCACCTGAAAATTTCAGTAAGTCAAGTCGTTTCTTTTGTTCATCTTCCTGATCATCCATCAACATTACTTCTGTCATTCCGATGATCGCATTCAGAGGAGTTCTGATTTCGTGACTCATAGTGGAAAGGAACTGCTCCTTTGCTTTGGACGCTTGCTCAGCTTTCCTCTTAGCAATCTTTAGCTGCAGTTGTTGTTCCTTCTGCTGAGAAATATCTTCAGTGAACATAATAAGTCCACCGACAGTACCGAGGGCCTTATACCAGGGTCTAACCTCCCATTTTATCCACTGAATAGTACCATCCGCCTTCTCCATAAGATCCTGTTCGTTACTTTCGATGCATCCGGTCATTGCACGTTGAAAGATTGCCTGCCAATCTTGCCCGATATCAGGGAAGAGTTCGAAATAGGATCTACCAATGATGTATTCATCAGCCAAGCCATAATCGTCGTACCACTTATCACTGGCTGTGATGTAGCGCATTTCCTTATCAAACATTGCTATCGCAGCGGGCGCGTTGCTTACAAAGGCCTGTAGGATAATCTTATCCTGCATTAGGTTTTGTTCGTATTCTTGGTATTGTAGTATGAATCCGATCCAACGAGCCAGTAATTTGATGTATTCAAAATCATTGTCGTTGAAATTTGCCGTGCGTCTCTCTGGTGAGGAAAAATTAATTGTACCTCGTCTTTTACCGGAGACATAGTATGGCGTACCTATATAAGACTCTATCTGGAACTTCTGATGATAGGCATGTACGCTGTAGGTTGTTTTGCTGATTTCTTCTAACGCTACGATATCGTTCTTCTTGTAAAGGACCTCACTAAAGGTATCTCCCAGGTTGTAATGTTGCCCTTGCTTAAAACCTGAACTTTCACCATAGATATGCTTGATCTCGTAATCTTGATCTACGATCTGACTCAGCACCCCCGTTTTCATTCCTAAAAACTCGGTTGAGGCCCACAAAGCCTGATTAATTTGTTCTTCTTGAGTCAAGGCGGTGTTTGAAGTAATCTCGTTTAATAACTTAAGCCCTTCTTTGTATTTTGTGAGTATTTTGTCTGCTTCTAACAGCTGTGCCTCATTTTTCTTTTTAAGTGATATATCTCTTGCTACCGCGTAGGTTTTCTTCACCCGATTGCTTTCATATTGAAATTGAAAGTTTAAGCCTACATCGATAATCTTTCCCTTTTTTGTTTCAAGTTTGGTTTCAAAGGATAGGTTCTTACGCTTTTTCTTTATTTCAGCCATTACAAGACTGCGAGCTATTTCAAGATCTGTGGACTTTAAGATATCAGAATGATGCATGGCAAGCAGTTCCTTTTCTGAATAACCTATTGTGTGTAAAAAAGCTTGGTTAGCATAAGTGAAGAATCCATTTTCATCTATCTCGAAGATCATATCTACGAGGTGCTCCACCAGTTGTTGGTACTGCAATTGACGGTTTAGTAGGTCAGACTGCTGAAACTCACGTGCAATCATTTTTGCGGTATTGGTGATTTCGCTCTTCTCTGATTTGGATAATGTTTGCTTTTCCTTACAAAAAACAAGGGATGCAAAAATTTCATCAGAGGCATAAAAAGGATGAGCCCAAAAAGATAGGTTGGCTTCCTTTTTAGAAATAGAAAAAATTTTATTCTTGCTTCCGGTATTAAGTAGAACTCCTGCTTCACTTGAAGCTATGGTATTAAGAATACCATCATCCTGAAAACTGGACGCAATAATTTCAAAGCCGGTCTTTTTTGAATTGGTTATCAGAACTGCTACATCTTCTATAGAACCCGGACGAATCAGGGTTTTTATTAAAAAATTTATTGCCCTCTTCTGCTCAGGATCGTGATGAAATATTATGGTATTTGAAGTGCTGGACAGGGTCACAGTGCTATTACTATCTTTTAATGACTCTCTAAGATATGCAGTTTCATATTGTGCTTCAAAGCAAATTGCATTGTCCTGAAAAAATGCGTGCTGTACCGGCACGATCCTCACTCGGTTAGTAGCATCATATTTAGCTATCCTTTTTTCCTTATTTTCCCTTTCCGGTTTAGCGGATAATATTCAAGATCAGATACTTAGACTTTCGGGAACTTTACATTCAACGGGCTTTAGAATATGTTTGTATTTGGATTGCTCCCCGCTACCATGAGAAAGTCGTTTTTTGCAGGATCAACTTTATTTCTTTACCTGTTTTTTTCAACGGGAAATGAGGTCAATGCGCAGTATTTGGATGCGATGATCAGAATTTCAGAGGATCCCATTGCGCGAGACTATAAGATTTTATTTTCTTCTGCAGAGAAGCTGCCTGTTTCCGTGACCTTGTTTAGTTCTGAGGGCAGTACCATACTGTTTTCTGATGATCAGGGGACCATTCAGAATTTTGTAAAGAAATACAGTTTGCTCGACGCACCACTGGGAAAATACAAGTGGGAGATCAAATACGGCAATAAGAGTTACTCCGAAGAGTTTGAAATAATGTCGGAAAAAAGATTGATAAAGGAGAGTATAAGCGCAGAACTCGATAATCTGTTAAACCTCAGGATATCAGTTGAAAAATACAATAAGCTTCCAGTAAGCATTTTTTTATACGAGGGAAAGAAGCAGCTTGATTTCATTTTCTGGGAACCCACCCTGGATGAACGTATTAAAATTATAAATCTTGGTAATTACGATGCATATGACATTCGTTTGGAGATATTGCAGAAAGGCGACGTGGCATTTGAAGAGCAATACCGAACCTACTAGAGCACGCCGGTAAGATTTTATTAATATCGCAGTATGAAACGTTTTCTACTGTATTCAAGCTTGTTTATAATCTTTGGATTTTTTTCTGTTTGGTTATCCATTCTGGTGTCTAGCGAATCACTGCCAACCGCCAACGGGAGTAGTCATGATGCGGAACTGCTGGCTGACAAGATGTTAAAGGCCATCAACAAAGATGCGTATGATAGCATTAGGCTTATAGAGTGGTCCTTTCCAAGGGGTCACCGATTTCTTTGGGATAAAGAAGCTAATCATGTTACAGCTAATTGGGGGGAAAACAAAGTAAGTTTTTACCCGGATGATTTGACTGGAACTGCTTTCGTTGGGAATACCAAAATTGAAGATACGGAGCAAAAGAATGAGCTGATAGAGAAAGCGTGGGCATTATTTGCAAATGATTCTTTTTGGTTGGTGGCTCCTTACAAAGTGCGCGACCCTGGCACATCAAGAGCTGTTGTGGAGACTGATCGTGGTACGGGTTTACTGGTAACTTACAGTAGCGGCGGTGTAACGCCGGGAGACAGTTATTTGTGGATCTTAGATGACATCGGAAAGCCAGTTGCATGGAAGATGTGGGTAAGCATTCTTCCGGTAAAGGGTTTGACGTTTACCTGGGAAGGGGACCAGATCCATTCTGCAGCCTGGTTTGCTCCCTTGCACAAGGGTCCAATGGGTTATCATGTTGATTTGAAAATTCATCGGGTTGAGTGATGTCCAGATCGGAATTTAGTTCTAAGCTGACAGTAGAGCGCCAACATCTTGACGGGCTCGAGCATGTCAATAACGTTGTTTATGTCCAATGGATTCAAGAAATCGCTGGCGAGCATTGGTTGAGACATGCATCGGAAGCAATTAAGCGTCAGGTGGTTTGGGTGGTAAAAAAACATGTGATAGACTACAAGATGCCCTGTTTTCTTGGGGAGAAATTGACGATTAAAACCCAAACCCCTGCAGAGTACAAGGGTCCCTTATGGGATAGGTATGTTTGGGTTTACAAGGAAAATGAGCGACTTGCAGTAGCTGCCACGACTACATGGTGCCTTCTCGATCGGAATACTGGAAAACCAATGAGAATTAATTCGGATATTTTGAATGTTTTTATTGAAGGTGAATGAATAGACAACAGGTAGCAGTGATCAGTGGAGTCAGTAGTGGCATTGGTCTAGGTTTAAGCAAGCAGTTTTTATCTAATAATTGGAAAGTATTCGGTACTGTTAGAAAGCTGCAGGATGCAGAAGAGCTGTCATCCAATTATGCTGAATTCCAATCAGTTGAAATGGATGTAACCAATTCGGAATCTGTAGAAAAGGCAGTTGATTGTATTATTGGATTATCTCCTGAAGGAATTGACCTATTGATCAATAATGCAGGAATAGCCATCGGAGGACCTTTGATGCATGTCCCACTAGATGAATTTAGATATCAGTTTGAGGTAAATGTTTTTGGACTATTGCAATTCACTCAAGGATTGTATCCTGCGCTAAAGCAGCAGGCATCTAAACCCCCTGGAAGAGTTATTCAAATGAGTTCAGTTTCTGGTAAGATTGGATTCCCTTTTCTAGGTCCCTACGTGAGTTCCAAATTTGCATTGGAAGGTCTATCCGAAAGTTTGAGAAGGGAACTGCTTCAAGATAAAATCCGAGTGATTACGATTGGCCCCGGAGCAGTTAAAACTCCTATTTGGGAAAAAAGTGTAGGTCCAGTAGCAGCAATATATGAATCAACATCCTATGCAAAAGCAATTAATCGCTTGAATGATAGATTTGTGTCAAATTCAATAAAGACCGCTTTGACTGTCGAGTCACTATGTAAGAAAGTTTATGAAATAGCGATTCACTCTAAACCAAGAATACGGTACACCTTCATGGCAAAAAAGCTGACAAACTATATTCTACCCAGGTTGCTGCCATCTCGATGGCTAGATCGAATAATCGGGAAGCAGCTATTTGGATAAGCCTAAATGCGTCTTATTTGATAATGATTCGCTTACTGAACGAGTCATCTTTTCCTGCTACTTGTAGCATATACATGCCTGGTTCAACCTGAGAACGGAGATTATCAAATGTCATGGATGGCGAACCAACAGCTCCTATTGCTTTTAGTACGATTTGTCCTTTCATGTTATAAAGTGAGGCTGTCCACTCACTGGTGATGATCTTTCCTTCCAATCGTATGCTGATAAAGTCGTCGAAAACTGGATTTGGATAGACTTTGATACTACTGTTAGATAACTGCATTTTATTGACCAGTGAAATAGTAGGTAGTACCTCTGATTCTCCATCGAAATCATATTGAATCAAGCGATAATAAAAAGTGCCTATGGTAAGGTTCTTGTCTGAATATGTGTAGTATCTCTTTTCACTAGTTGTACCGTGTCCCTTAACGGATGCAATAGTAAGGAAGTTGATACCATCTGTAGATTTCTGAACTTCAAACCGCTCGTTATTCAATTCTGCTGCCGTTTCCCAGGTCAGAGTGGCATGTCCGTTTTCTAAACTTGCAGTGAAATGCACCAATTCTACAGGCAAGACTACGGTTCCACCTTCAGAAACAGATCCACTGCCAGAAACATTAATATTATCAGAAACTGTGCTGCCTCCGTTTGAAGTGTCATCGATTACTCCAGCATCCAGTGTTCCTCCTGTTACGTTAATCTGTGCATTACTATCTAGGATATCAACGTCATTTGGCACGGTTACGGTACCACCGCTGATGTTGATCTGATCATTTGACGAGTTATCCAGGTTAATGTCATCTTCTACAGCGATACTTCCACCAGTGACATTGAGGGACGCGGTTCCCGTGTCATTCCCTTCAAAAGTAATGTCGTTATATCCTGAAACATCTGCTCCGGGCAACACATTGATTGTGCTATTGCTGTAGATGTAAATGTCAACAAACCCATTACCTGCACCTGCAGTATTAGTTACTGTAGTGGCTATATTCAGCACAGCATTTCCTTCAGTGTACATGTAGTCATTTGATGTGACGGTTCCTGATGTCAAGTTCAGGGTCCCATCACCTTGAGCAGAGATAATTCCAGTATTTAAATCGGAGCCGTCAACCGTTAAAGTAGCAGTTCCATATGCGTACAAGTCATCCGTATTCACAGTACCACCATCAAGGTCTACAGTCGATGTCCCGTATACATAATAATCATCTCCAGTATAAGTGCCGCCGGTCATGCTTAGTGTGGCATCCTCAACATACATATCACCGGCGGTTGTCACGGTGCCACCACTTTGTGTCATAGATCCTCCGTTATACACCCAGATCCAGTCTCCACCACCTGCGCCGGTATCAAATATTCCTCCTGATATGTCAATATCAGAGTTGTTTGCTTCTACTAAATCAGCTATATCCAGCGTACCTCCAGAGATGTTCAAACTTGAATTGTCAGACATGAAAAGATCATCTCCCACGGTCATATTTGCTCCACTGTTAACGTTGATTGTTCCTCCACTAGAAACTTCTAAGTCTACATTCACGTCAACCGTTCCGCTAATGTCTACTGAACCACCTACCACATAAAGTTCTCTATTATTATCAGAAATATTGAAAGTTGACCCACTTCCAACGGTGACAGAAGCACCAGTATTCACCGTCACATCTCCATCAGCCAAGTCAACAGTTCCTCCTTGAATGGTAAGACTACCACCTGAGTTTAGAAACATATCACCATCGCCTCCTCCTCCGGAATCGTTAATCGTTAAAGTTCCTGAAGTCCAAATAATAGGGCCTGTCACGGTAATAGATCCCCCAACATTGATAGAGCAAGTGCCACTGAAAGTACCACCATCAGCAAGGTCGGCTTCATTTGTAGGACATTGGGCGAAAGCTGTGGTACATGTGATAAGTGCAGTTATGAGAATATTTAGGCGAGTGAACATCTATTTCTTCTAAGTAAAAGTTGTTGCTATACAAACTAAATTATTCGCCCTCAGATGCTGATAGCAGGGCGTAATATTCCAGACTGAATGTTAGGATATTTCACTATTTGGTAAGAAATTTTGATAGTAGCTGCGTGCTAATAAAGCAAGCTGACAACTACTTCACGTAAATTTTTTTAGCAAAATGATGCTCTTTTCCCTGAATATGCAGAAAGTAAAGTCCTGGTTTCAGTGAAGAGCGAAGGTTTCCAAGTAGAATAACTGATGAACCTGTTGAGGCCTTCCTTTTCAGTAATATTTTACCTTCTATATCGACAATCCTCAATGTCCAAGGATGGTTGATTATTCCTCCCCCCAATTGTATGGTGAGCTTATTTTCAGTTACGGGATTGGGGTAAATCTTTACCGATGAAGGCGACTCTCGTTTCTCTGTTACGACGGTGATAGTTGGAAGCTTTTTCATTTCACCATTAAAGTCAAACTGAAGCAATCGGTAGTAATATTTCCCAGTAAGCGGGGTCTTGTCGATAAACTGATACCTGGATAATTGGTTGGTGGTTCCCTTTCCTATTATCTGAGAAATTGTGATAAAGTTTCCGCCGTCAACGGATTTCTGAACTTCAAAACGTTCGTTATTCTGTTCAGATGCAGTTTCCCATTCAAGGATAATACTTGAGTTTGAATAGCTACCGGAAAAAGATATAAGTTCCACAGGCAGAACTGCGCCATTAACATTTACATCACCTCCAGCAATAACTATATTATTTGGCAAATCATTTGGATCCGTAATTGCTACGCCGTCAATAGAAGGCGTATTCAATGTCCCACCGCTATTCACCGTAATCGTTCCATCGGTACTGCCAATTTCAAGGTCATTTCCAATATCCAGAAGTCCACCATTTATGATAATAGCGTCGCCATCTGTTCCATTATTAAAATCTACTTCCCCTTGAATTGTAACAGTTCCTCCATTTATGGTCACCGTTGCAGAACCATCTCGTGTTCCTGCCTCAAGATCGTTGAACGTCACATTTGCACCTTCATTGAAGGTCACGTTACTGCTACCATCAACATTAATATCATCTGGGCCAGTGCTAGTAAGTGTGCCGGAGACAATTACGTTGGAATCTTCGATGAACATCTCATCACCTAATGTTACAGACGCTCCTGATTCAATAGTTAAGCTTGAGTTGCCTGTGATGTCCAGGTCATCATCTAAGTTGAGGGTGGCTCCCGATTGCACGGTTATGGTAGCTCCACCCGAAATATCAAAATCATCACCCGTGGTAACTATTGCACCGTTTCCAAACGTTACGGAGGCAGAGTTGTAAGCTTCCAAATCTCTTCTTACCTCCAGGGTTCCATTGACCGTGAGAGTTCCTCCATCGACATATACTTCCCGTCCATTGTCCATGACCTCTACTGAGCCACCGGCGGCGATCGTTAAATCAGCACCGGACAAGACGGTAATATCTCCATCGTCAAGGTCCAATGTGGCACCATCTTGAACTAAAAAAGAACCGCCTGATTGAATGTCCATATCGCCATCACCTCCTCCTCCACTGTCGTTGATTGTTAGGCGTCCGGATGTCCATATGATAGAGCCGGTTATGTCAATTCGTCCACCTACATTAATGCTGCAATCCCCGCTAAAAGTACCACCATCTGCCAGGTCTGCCTCATTGGTTGGACATTGTGAGAATGCAGAAAATGGAGCTCCCGGGATTAGAAATAATGACCCTAGGATTAAAATAAGGCGGGAAATCGGATTCCTTTTCATTAGACAGATAACATTGAAATCAAATGAGTTACCTAAAGTACAATTCACAAATTAGTAAGATGGAGATGTCAAGTAATCGCTCTAAATTCTTTGCTTTTTTGGCAGGATATTTAACTTGGTCCTCCTGAAGACGCTTGACCCCCTTGATACCAATTTCTTTAGTTTTGATGTTGATTTAGCGAACGCATGTACCTGGATAAAAAAGTTGTTGTTGTTTTACCGGCATACAATGCAGCACAGACCCTGGAGATCACCTACAATGAAATTCCCTTCGATGTAGTGGATGATGTGATATTGGTGGATGATGCTAGTGGCGATGAAACGGTAAATAAAGCTCGGGAGCTAGGTATTGAACATATCATCAGTCATTTTCAAAATAAAGGATACGGAGGAAATCAAAAAACATGTTACGATACAGCGCTATCATTGGGTGCTGATATTATCATCATGCTACATCCTGATTATCAGTATACTCCGAAGTTAATTCTGGCAATGGTTAGCATCATAGGTAATGACCTGTATCATGTGGTATTTGGGTCTAGAATTTTAGGCAATGGTGCACTCAGAGGAGGTATGCCCATTTATAAATACGTGGCAAATCGATGCTTGACTTTGGCTCAAAACCTATTGTCTTCGCAGAAGCTATCTGAATATCACACAGGTTTTCGTTCCTTTTCCGGAGAGCTACTTCGTGCAATTGATTACCATAAAAACTCAGATGATTTCATTTTTGATAATCAGGTGATCGCTCAAATTTTTGCAAAAGGATATGATATAGGAGAAGTGACATGTCCGACAAAGTATTTTAATAATGCTTCTTCTATAGATTTTAAACGAAGCGTGTTGTATGGGTTTGGCGTGTTGGGTGTATCGCTGAGGTATTTTTTTCATAGAGCAGGGATTAGGTGGTCGTTGCTATCATAGTAGCAGATGAGTATTTGCAGCTTCATTAAGCATCCGGTTTTCCTGCTAATCCTGCTAGGTGTGGCTTCATTTTTTCCTTTTTTGGGAACTACGCACCTGTTTGACTGGGATGAAATCAATTTTGCAGAATCAGCAAGGGAGATGATGATCACAGGAGAGTACCTAAAAGTACAGATCAACTATGAACCCTTCTGGGAAAAACCTCCCTTATTCTTTTGGTTACAGGTAATCAGTATGAAGGTATTTGGAGTTGGAGCGTTTGCTGCGCGATTTCCGAATGCAGTAATGGGGATAGTTACCATGATTACGTTGTATCTACTTGGGAGGAGGGAACATAATCAGACGTTTGGTCTCATATGGTCCTTGCTTTATGTCGGGTCATTGTTACCTCATCTGTATTACAGGTCGGGAATTATCGATCCTGTTTTTAATTTTTTCATTTTCTTAGGAGTCTATTACCTCTATCGAACCGTAGTATCTTTTTCTAAATCTCTCCATTTGGCGAGCCTTTCCGGATTATTTACCGGACTATCTGTCTTGACAAAAGGCCCGGTAGGTTTGTTGCTTGTTTTGTTAACCTTTTTGATCCTATGGGCCAGAAAACGATTAACACGCTCTATTGCTCACTATCAAGAAGTGGTGATATTTGTGCTGACAGCATTGCTGGTTTCCTTCTTTTGGTTTGGTTGGGAAACCATCCAAAATGGGCCCCGGTACCTTGTGGAATTCATTGCTTACCAGGTGCATCTTTTTACTAAACCGGTTGCCGGGCACGCTCAGCCATGGTATTATCATGCGTTAGTAGTTTTTATCGGCTGCTTCCCAATTTCCATTTTTGGTTTGAGGAGGCTGTTTGGTACTTCTAATATGAGTGATTTTGATAGATGGATGCTAGCACTCTTTTGGGTAGTCATGCTCCTATTCTCATGTGTAACAACTAAGATTGTGCATTACTCTTCGATGACTTACCTGCCGTTAAGCTTCCTGGCAGCAAGAGAAGTTTACAGCTGGCATCAAGCAGGAGTGACAAAGTCGACAATGGCTTTGTACGTGGTTTTTGGTTGTATTTGGTCATTACTTCTTGTGGCATTAGGCTATTTGCTAAACGATATTGATCTTCTAAGTTCGATGCTGAAAGGAGAGTTTGCAATTGAAAGCCTGAAGGTTGAATTAGACCTACTAGGCTGGGAATGGGCGATCGGAATTCTCTTTTTTATGGCTACTATTTTTATTTATAACCTATTGCTGAAGAAACAATTTTTGAAAATGGTTTGGGTACAAGCAATGGTAATAAGTGTAATTTTGACATTTGTTTCGGCTACGTTATTACCAAATATTGAAGCATTATCACAAAGGCCAGCCATCAATTTTTTCAAGAGCTACAAAGGAAAGGATGTCTATTTGATGACTGAAGGACACAAGAGTTATGCTACTTATTTTTATGGGGAAGCACAGCGTCATGAAAACGAACATGCGCTTGAAGAAAAATGGCTCTTATCGGGTCCTATTGATAAGCCTGTTTACATAGCTGTAAAAGTCAATAACGTGGAATGTATGGAGCAGTATCCGGATATAGTAGAGCTTTACCGAAAAGGTGGTTTTGTGTTTTTTGAGCGATTGCCTCAGAAAATTCCAGAATCTGAAGCTTTGAAAAGATAGTGCATGAAGGGAATGTGAACCTAATGAATAAGTAGCGGTAATTTTTAACAATAAGGTTGCCTTCGTCCGTCTCTTAACCCAAAGGGAAAAGTGATGAACAATCCATGGCTGCTGTGACTACTAATGATCCTAAATATCTTCTGGCTGTAAATCAGGCATAGGTAGATAATGAAAGATCATGATTGCAGCCGAGTAGAGGATGGGGCGCTTTACCTTTTTCAGCGGGGTATTTACCATAAAGAAGAAAGTCTATGCTAAGATTTTCTCTTTTTGACTTTGCTTATCTGGATGTGAGTAAACCAATAAAGCGTTTAAAAGAAAAGGAAACGACAGCCCAAAAATCATTGAAAAAATACACCATCCCGGTCTGCTTCAGCGAGTAGTTTCTTTTGGTACTTAGCAGCTCCTTAAAAGCGCGGGTATGCTTCACATACCGTTGATCCTTGTAGGTACTTGCCTCAGCTCTGATACCTTTCGAAAGCAAAAAGTGATAATAGGGGAAGTTAACCCCAATATGAATAGCTCCAAGTAGCGATCCCCAGTATCTTGGATTTATTTCGATGATGTATGCTTTTGAATGCTGTTGATCAAAAATGATATCGAAATCTGCAACTCCAGACCAATTGAGTACTTTAACGATTGAACTCACGGTTTGCAATACGACCTCATTATGGATGAAGTCTAATCGGTCATTCATGGGAGCAAAGCCATCTTTTGTGCCTGAATTAACTTGGATAGTATATTGCATTATTTCACCTTGATCGCAGAGCACACCACACAAAAGTTCCACCCCAACCACTTCTTGTTGCACTATGTAGCGAATGTCCCGAGGTTGCCAGCTTGTGAATGCTTCATACGTTTCAAATCTCTGAATGCCATGACCACCAAAAGTCCCACTGTCAGGCTTTACAAATATAGGATAAAGGTCTTCCTGGTCAGCTCTAAAAGAGCTAAGCGAGAAGGTTTTGGGTGTCGGAAGCTTTTCTTCATCTAAGAATTTTGCAAGTCTACCTTTTTCCAGAGCAATCGAAAGGGAGTGTTTGGGAGGAATTGTTGCATGAAGTAAAACTCTTGAGATTCTTTCTCTGTATTTGGAAACAAACTTAATGCCATCTTCGGAAGCAGGGAACATCATATTGCATCCCTTATTTTCACAAAAGTCTAAAAGCTCTTCTGCAAACTGATCATCAAATTGGTCTGAATCAGCATATACAATTTCATCGATGTAGCGTGATGCTTTGTAGAAGGATCGCCACGTCACTTTATTTGACTTTAATCTTGGAGTAAAGAGCACGATGGCTATATCCTCTTTAAAGGCTTTCTTGAGTCCTATAATAGCATAATAGGCCAGGGGTTTATTCAACTCATCCGGTATGATAATTAATTGCTTGGAAGGATCTGCAGACATCTATCCGAATATTTTTTCCTGCTATAATATGGAACAGTGACTTCTCTGGCTTTTGACTAGGCAGACTTTTTGATTCTTTTGTTCGATAATTTGACTTATTTTTAAAATCAAAAGAGCCCAACTGATTATCTGAGCTTGTTTATTTTGGTGGAGTTGGAGAGGACCAAACGTCAAAATTCGATACGTTGTACTAAGTAAGAAGAGCGGCAGTTAGGAGTAGAGTCCCAATGGCAAAACAAAAAAAAGCCTCAAAATCTTTAGGCCTTTTAAAAAAAAGTGGAGTTGGCGGGATTACTTATTCCCACTTCCATGCCGCACAACCCTTCGTTAATCTTCGCTTCGCTTGATTTCAAACCCTTTTGTAAAACCAAAAAAGCCCACCCTGAAGGATGAGCTTTTTACTGTTGTGGAGTCGGCGGGATTCGAACCCGCGTCCAGATAAGGAAACCATATACCGTCTACATGCTTAGTTTTTCTTTAAGCTCTTACCACCAGCCTGGCAGAAAAACAGCCTAGCTACTAGCCAGTCACTAAAATTTCGCTACGACTTAGTAACCTCGTCGCGGCTAGTCTCTCAAATGACACCCCATATTCCCTACCCGAGAAACGGAGGCAAGGAGGGATGTGGCAGGGGGAACTTCTTAAGTTCTACCCTAGAAATCTCTACTAAACTTCGAGATTAAGCTGCCATGGCGTAATTTTCTTCGCCAATTATAGGTTAAGCGCATTGCTTACGGATGTACACTTACCACCCGACATGCAAGTATATCGTCTGCACTTCCTGTCGATACCGGTCGACCCCAATTATTCAAGGAACATGTCTGCAAAAATAGCCGCTCTAATGGTAAAACGACGTATGTGAAGGGAAGATTCAAAATCTTACCAATAGATAATAGAATTCCGTTATCATCAGGTTATCAGATTGGTTAGATTCCCTTCATTATCTGGAACCAGATAAATTAGATTTCCCCCTTTTAGCAAGAGGTATCTGTTTAGTTCAACTCAAAGACAGTAATATGCTGTCTAAATTTATCAAGAAATGAAGGACACACGTGTAGCGGTGGTGCAAGACGCACCCGTATTATTCGATTTGGATGCCACTCTGGAAAAAATAGATCAACTCCTGGCAAAGGCATGCGAAAGCGATCCACATCTTGTGCTGTTTCCTGAAGCCTTTATTTCCGGTTATCCGCGCGGTATCACCTTTGGGACGGTAGTGGGTAAGCGGGCACCTGAAGGGAGAGAGATGTGGCAGCTGTATTACGATTCTTCAATAGAAATAGGGAGCAAACCCTTTTCAAGGCTGCAGAAAATTGTGAAGAAGCACGGTGTGATGACGGTAATTGGAATCATTGAAAAAGTCTCATCGGGAACACTGTATTGCACGGTATGCTATTTTCATGGAAATGGCGAATTGCTGGGTAAGCACCGTAAGTTGAAGCCCACTGCAGCAGAGAGATTGGTTTGGGGTGAAGGATCAGGTGATGATCTTGACGTATACGATACTGCTACTGCCAAAATAGGAGCGTTAATTTGTTGGGAAAATTATATGCCATTAGCCCGCACCTGGTTGTACCGGCAAGGAGTGGAATTGTATCTTGCACCTACAGCAGATTATCGGGACAGTTGGCAGCATACCATGAAGCATATAGCAGTAGAAGGGAGATGCTTTGTACTCAACTGTAATCAGTTTGTGATGCAAGCGGATTACCCTAAAGACCTTCCAGGAGAGTCACTTGAAGGATGGCCGGATATCATGAGTCCGGGGGGGAGCTCCATCATTGGGCCTTTGGGGCAGGAGATCGTTGCGCCACTATTTGATAAGGCGGGAATTCTCCATGCTACACTTTCAGGAGATCAATTGATTCAGTCTAAACTAGATTTTGATGCCGTGGGCCATTACAGTCGCCCGGATGTTTTCCAACTAGAAAACAGGTCGATTCAGAAATAATTAGCCTTTGAATCGGTTGAGACCGAGCGCTTTTACTACAAAATCGGGGAGAGGCTTTTCAGCTTCTCTTTTCTTTAAGTTAAGGTATATGCCCAGTTTCTTAAGTACCGGTACTTTATGTGTTTCGACGAATTCGATCAACGCACCATCAGGATCTTCTATATATGAGAAGTAACCTGCAGCTTCACCCATATCAAAGGATTGCCCTTCTTGTGCAGCACTACTGTCTACAGTAAAAGCATGCCCCTTTCCTTGACATATTTCGCGTAGTTGATCCATTCCGGAGACATCATAGCATAAATGAATAAATCCTAAATCACCCCAGAAGCGTCCTTCAAAGATATTGTCTGGCTTGGCACCCTGAAGTTCAAATATTTCGATCTCTGAATGTCCGAACATGCGATGAAACGCACCTTTTCGTTGACCATTGTCAACAAGAATTGCCCTTTTAAACTTGTTTTTTTTCATTGGAAGGCCCTCGATATCTTCATAGCTGCTTCCTTGACCCTCATATTCTACGAGGCTGTAACCCAAAATATCGCGGTAGAAATCTATGGATCGCTGAAGGTTGGTTGATCCTACGCTAGCTCCAAATGTTCCACCTGTCAGTTTCTTTTCATCTTTAAACCACGGCTTGTCGTCTTCAATGATATCGAATACATTTCCATAAGGATCAGTAATGTAAAAATGACGTTTTCCTCTTGGATCAGTATGCGGGTGCGTGATCAGGTTCAAGTTCTCTGACTGATACCAATCAAAGGTTTCCTGTACATTCTTAGTGCGCACCTTAGCACAAAATATTCCAAGATCTCCAAGCTTTACCTCCTGCGCTGGAGGTTGAGGCGTTCTTTGTGTATACGACCAGATTTCAAAACCTCCACCGCCTTGAAGGTTTAGGCTCAATGCTGCGTAGCGCTCCCTTGGTTCACCTCCTGTGTAGGGTAGCATGTAATTTGCCACCGCAGCATCTTCAAAAACACGAACATCAAAGCCCAGGTACTTCTTATACCAGGTCCAGGCCTCTTTTACATTTTTAACACCGATACCGATTTGCTGTATACCACTGATGATAGGAGCACTCATTTTAGAATTATTTAGATACGCAAAACTAATATGATCTGATACAACATTTCAGTTCGTACTTCCATGATTTACATATGTTTTCTTTAGGACCACCGGAACAAAAGCCCGCATTGCGTGGATCTACTAAGCTCTGAATTCGAGTATGGAAATTTCAACGGGCTGTCAGCACAGTCTCATTTGGGTGTTGCCTTAGGTTTCTGGTCGTTTTGGGATTAAAACTTAATCTTTTGTCGGCTTAGGATCTGACTACTTTTATGTCGATTACTTTTCTATTTTTCCAATAGGTATCCCCGACCAACCTTATGGATTTTCTAACTTATGGTCACCTTGTTCAATAAACTTATTTTTCTTTTGGTATTTCAGCTATACGAATGCTAAAGCTGATTTTTATAATATGTCTGGAGCTATAGAGGAAATTATCCCATTCAGTTATTGCGTATTTTATTTGTATAACGAAGTCTTAGTTACCTACCGGTTTTATTGATGTTTGACAAAGGATTTATTTACTAGTTATCAAATGGGATTGTGTTTAGCTTTTAGTAATATCGCATTGTTGTGGATGGTTTTATAGTATCAGCGCGTAAATACAGACCCTTAGGGTTTGCAGAGGTCGTAGGACAGGAGCACATTACCACTACGCTTAAAAACGCCGTTGATAATAATCACTTGGCGCAAGCCTTGCTGTTTTGTGGGCCACGGGGGGTGGGGAAGACAACCTGCGCGAGAATCCTGGCACGCATGATCAATGAATTTGATGCACAAAGCGGAGATGCGGATACCTCCAACTTCAATATCTATGAGCTCGATGCTGCTTCCAATAATTCTGTTGATGATATACGTAATCTGATCGACCAGGTCAGGTACCCACCTCAGCAAGGTAAGTTCAAAGTTTACATCATTGATGAGGTGCACATGCTAAGTCCACAGGCTTTCAATGCGTTTTTAAAGACATTAGAGGAGCCCCCCTCGTATGCTATTTTCATTCTTGCCACTACGGAGAAACATAAAGTAATTCCGACAATTTTATCGAGGTGTCAGATTTATGATTTTAACAGAATTGAAGTAGGGGATATAGTAGCACAGCTTAAAAAAATTGCAGAAAAAGAAGGGGTTCAGGCAGAAGAAGATGCACTACATCTTATAGCTCAAAAAGCAGACGGTGCATTGAGAGATGCGTTATCCATTTTTGACTTGATTGTAACCTTTTCCTCAGATAATAAGATTACTTATCAGAACACAATCGAGAATCTTCATATCCTCGATTACGACTATTACTTTCGACTGTGTGATCATTTTCTTGTAGAGGATACCTCTTCAGTTTTGCTGTTATTTGATGAGATTTTGAGAAAGGGCTTTGATGGGCATAATTTCATTAATGGTCTTCAAACGCATTTTAGAAACTTGTTGGTCTGCAAGGATGATTCAACGTTGAGTTTGTTGGATGTCTCTGAAAACGTTCAAAAGAAATACCAGGAGCAGTCTCAAAAGCTTTCTTCCGGGTTTTTATTATCAGGACTGAACCTGCTCAGCCAAAATGACTTGAACTACAAGTCCAGTAAGAATCAGCGGTTGCATGTCGAACTTGCGTTAATGAAATTGACACACCTAAATCAGGCATTGACACTGGCAGCAGGTGTTCCTACAGACCCATCAGGGTCAAAAAAAAAAGTAGCCTAGCAGCTGCTGGTGAGTTTCCAAAACGAGCAGATCAAGTTCAAACATCTGAATTAGAAACTCCTATCAAAGAGAATCCGGACTTTGTTGCAGGAACTTCTTCCGATGTTGTCAATATTCAAAGTAAGTCGTCAGGTGCACAAAAAAGTGTTTCGGTTACTGATACAAATCCTGACCTTGGACCTGCAAAGACACCAAGTATCTTCAGAAAGAAACCCTCTCAGAAGGCGGCATCTCAGGCCGAGAAAGTTGCAGATGAGCAAAAAGACCAATCAGTTAAGCCAAAAGCATCTGATGCTTTCGATGAGGGACAACTGCAAAAAGTTTGGTCCTCATATATAGACCATCGAAAGGGGGAGTCTTCTGAAATAGAGGCATTGATTTTTCATCGTGAAGTCAAAAAATCCGGAGAGACCGATGTAGTGATTCAATTGCGGAGTACTTTGGAAATTTCCATTTTGGAGCGTTTTGAGCATGATTTAATTACTTTTTTTCGCAAGCAACTTAATAATGATCACGTCTTGCTAAAAAAGGAAGTGGAGGAAGAGGAGCAGCAGACAAATAAACTTTATACAAGCGCAGACAAGTACGAATACATGACAAAACAAAATCCTGATTTAAAACTACTTAAGGAAAGATTAGGGCTGGATTTTGAGTACTAATCTTGTTTATAAACTTTAAGCTCTTCACCTACACTTAATCGGCTGTCTTGCTTTTTATTAAGGTCCATTAATTGAGTTACAGTCATCCTATACTTGGCTGCAATCTGATAAAGCGTATCGCCACCTCTTACAATATACGTGACTGTTTCTTTTCCAACATTTGTCTTTTCCTGTTGCTCAGAAATAAGCAGGCGCTGACCGATTCTTAATATGTCATATTTTGTTAACTGATTCCATTGCCGAATTTGATCTAAAGTGATATTGTACAATTTAGAAATGCTCCAAAGTGTCTCTCCTTCCGTCACTGTATGATGATTACTTTTTCCCAATGGAAGTACCTTGTCTACCTTCCCGTCAAGGGTTGATTTCTCCTCGAGTGCTATTTCAACCATTTCATCCATTAGATCGTCAGGTTCTTCTATTGTATCATTGCGGACTTCTTTTACGACTTGCAATTTTTGATCATTTGGTATTTCTGATTCATTAATTTTTATGTTTCCTTGAACAATGGAAATGGTATTGCTGGTTACGTCGTGGTATTCAAATGGGGTGCCTTTAGGGCGTTTGCCGCTTAACCAGATCACTTGTCCTAATGTAATTTCGTCTACTACGTTTATCCGGTTTCTTTTTGCTAGTTTGTCAATTTTGATTGCATACTGTTGCGAGATATCCCAAAGTGTTTCGTCGCGCTTCGTAACGTGAAACCCTATATCAGATTTAGACTTCTTTTTTTCGATGTAGTATAACCTTCCAGCTTCAATTTTTTCTGAGGTCAGGTCATTAAAAAGTATTAGGTTCTTGGGAGAAATACCCGCATCAGCTGCCAGGCTGGCTATGTTGTCACTTGTACCGGCAAGTATCGCTTTTACACCGTTAATACGCATGGAGACTGGATTTCTGTGGGAAGAGCGCCCGGATTTAAGCTCATTTGGAAATTTAAGTTCATCCGGCTGTTTGATTTCAGAAATGACCTTCTCCTCCCTTGCAGGAATATCTTCAAAAAGATTCTTAGGTAATCGCCCCTGAGTGGGCAAGATGACAGTATATTCCCTGTCCTCAGGAATACTACCAGTAAGTATCCACTTGTTATAATATTGGAGCAGGTCTTTCTCAATTCTACTTTCTTTTGAGATTCTTTCCAGCGTTTTACCACCACCTTTGACGTATTCTTTCAGTTCTATTCCCTCACTATGCCTCCCCCCAATTTCGTTTTCAAAAGCAATTTTATGTGCGATGAATTTCCTTAAATACCAATGTGTATTCTTCGTTATAGGCATTTTTTTAGCACCATAATGCTGTTTTTCTACATATCTCCTTACTCCACCCAACCCAGCTTGGTAAGCAGAAATAGCATATGCCCAATTATCAAATTGCATGTTATTCCGCTTCAGGTACTTGGCAGCACCTCGTGTAGCGGAAACGATATTTTTTCTCTCATCTACTATGTTATCTACGCGCAAACCAACTTCTCGTGCAGTAAAATCTTTGAATTGCCAAAAGCCTACTGCATCTGATTTTGATACCGCATCTGCTATCAATCCGCTCTCTTGAATTACCAAATATTTGATTTCCTCTGGAATTCCCTCTTCTTCAAATATTCGCTCTATGATAGGAAAGTATAAGTTGACCTTATCTAATCTCCTTTGAAAGGCTGAAAAGCTAACATGTAGTGCATCAACATCTTTTTGAATCATTCGTTGCACTTCATCAGTTAGTTGAAATTTAATATCGGCAAATTCAACAACCCTCGGAACCCTAGGTTGCGCAGTGACCTGTAGGCTAGCGATGAGCAGCACTGACATTAAGCATATTCTTATCTTAATTTTAAAAGGGAAATATGTCAAGTCCAGGCTCATAGTTTCCTCAAGATCGTGATCCCGTCCCTAAAGGGTAAAATCATTTCTTCTACTCGTGGGTCATCATGTAGTGAACGATTCAATTTTCGAATCATTACGGTCTTGCTGTCTTGAACCCTCTCATCCGTGACTTTACCGCTCCATAGTACATTATCTAACAGAATGAAACCTCCCGTCCTGAGATATGGAAGCACCAGGTCAAAATAGGTTTGATAGCTGTCCTTGTCTGCATCTATGAAAATCAAATCCCAGGTTTCTGAAAGTGTGGGGATAACCTCTCTGGCATTGCCATGAATCAAAGATATCTGACCTTTAAAATCGGAGGAATTGAAATATTTACCTGCTCGCTGAACGTGTTCTTCATTGTATTCGAGTGTATACAATCTCCCTTTTTCTTGCAGCCCCTCAGCCAGGCAAAGCGCTGAGTATCCGGTATACGTACCTATTTCCAGTATCCGATTGGGTCTCATCATATGACTGACCATACTCAGAAATCTCCCTTGTAGATGACCACTCAACATGCGAGGCTTCAGAACTTCCAAGTGTGTTTCTCTTTCGATGGTAGACAAAAGGTCTGCCTGAGCCTGTGAATGCTCTTCGCAGTAACGCTGGATGGCTGCTGGAATAAAATCCATGAGACAAAAGTAACGTCGCTTCTCTTATTCAGGTAAGTAAGTCAAAGAAGAAAAATCATCCATATTCAAACTCTCTTGCGCCAATGACTGAAGTTTTGAGGGTGTCACGCTGTCGATTTTGTCAAAGACACTGTCCAGGCTGGGAACTTTTTCTAAATCAAGCAAGGTCTTAGCCATCATCATCATCATGGAGCTATTATTTTCTTCAGACATTGCCAATTGACCTTTTAATTGTTGCTTACCCTTATGAAGCTGAGTGGTTGTCATGGGGCGATCCTTGAGGGATTTCAGCTCTTTTTCAATAAGCGAAAGACTTTTCTTATGCTTTTTCGGATCGGTGGCAAAACCGATGGTGAACAATCCGGTGTCGATGTAGGAACTAAAATGAGCCTCCACTCCGTAAACAAATCCGTGCTTTTCTCTTAGTGACATGTTTAGCTTTGAGTTCATTGCCGGCCCACCCAATATATTGACAAGCAGAAAGAAAGGAATACGATCCGGATGCTGAAGTGAATAAGCAGGTTTCCCCATTAGGTGATGAATTTGGCTTATCTGTCTGTTTGCCGTTTTACTTTCCTTTTCGAAGGAAGAAAATATTGCTCGATTTTCTGTATGATTCTTATAGGGTACACCCGAAAGGCTCTTTCTGGCAAGTTTTTCGAGCTTTTTGATAGAATAGTTTCCTACACTCGAAATCACAATCTTAGTTGTATTCAGGTTTCTATTTACAAATTGTAAGAAGCTATCTTGATTGATCTGATCCAACGTTTTCTCGGTTCCCAGGATATTGGCACCCAGGGCATGATTCTTGAATATAAGCTCGTCGAAATCATCTACTATCGCATCTTCAGGGGTATCCCGGTACATGGCCATCTCTTCCAAAATTACCATCCGTTCACGATCGATTTGGTGCTGAGGGAAGGTGCTATTGAACGTGATATCTGCTAAGAGGTCTACTGCCTTATCAAGATGATTGGATAATATGGACGAGTAAAAACAAATCTTCTCTTTCGTTGTGTAAGCGTTGAGCTCACCACCAAGACTTTCCAATCTATTGATGATGTGATAGGATTTTCTTTTCTTGGTGCCTTTAAAGGCCATATGCTCCCAAAAATGAGCAATCCCCTGTTCTTCCGGACGTTCATCCCGAGACCCAATATCCAGCATAACGCCTAAATGTGCGATCTTGGTGTAAGGATTCTCTTTGTGAATGATACGTATTCCGTTTTCCAGCTCTATTACCTCGTACTCCTGCATAAGGCGGCAAAATTAACGTATTTTTGTTCTGAGAACCCATGCAATTTCAAAGGATACTAATCGTTCAAACGGCCTTCATTGGAGATGTTATTCTAGCAACTCCAATCGTCAGCCAACTTAGAAAGTACTATCCTGATGCTCGAATTGATTTTCTCTTACGAAAAGGAAATGAATCACTGTTTCAAGAGGATCACCGCATCGATGAAGTAATCGTCTGGGACAAGAAAGCCGGGAAATACAAGCAGCTATTCAGCCTTCTGAAAAAGGTTAGAGGTACTGGGTATGATTTGCTAGTCAATTTGCAACGATTTGCTTCGATGGGATTTCTCACCTGCTTCAGTAAAGCAGGATTAAAGGTAGGTTTTGATAAAAATCCGTTCTCCTTTTCCTATGATTTACAAGTCAGACATACCGTCGATAAGGGGAAACACGAGGTGCAGAGAAATCTGGACCTCATTTCAGCTTTTGTAGACGAGGAAGAGGTGTTGCCTTCACTTGAAATACCGGCATCCTCAAAGGAGAAAATAGCCAGCTATCAAAAAGGAGATTACTTAACTATTGCACCTACGTCAGTATGGTTCACCAAGCAGTATCCAATTGAGCAGTGGATCAAGTTTATAGAATCTTCTTCTTTTGAAGGGAAGATCTACTTGTTAGGAGCGCCTCCAGACAGCAAGTCCTGCGATGAAATTGTCGCAAAAACACCTCATCATGAAGTAGCAAACCTATGTGGAAAGTTATCCTTACTGGATTCTGCGGCTTTAATGAAAGGCGCTGTTATGAATTTTGTCAATGACAGCGCTCCAATGCATCTGGCATCAGCGATGAATGCTCCCGTAACTGCAGTTTATTGCTCCACGGTGCCAGAATTTGGTTTTGGCCCGTTAAGTGAAAAATCTCATGTTATTGAAAATCATAATGATCTTGACTGTCGTCCTTGTGGATTGCATGGCTTTAAGACATGCCCAAAGGGTCATTTCAAGTGTGCCTATGACATTCCTACATCTTTATTAGTAGAAACTATTCCTGATCTAAAATCTCCTGAATCAGTTCGCTGATTTCTTCAGCTCTCGTCAATGCCATCATATGCGAGCCGTCTTTAATTAGGTAATCGTATTGGATGTGTTTGTGAGGCAAGGTGTGATCCTTGTCGCCATGAATATGAATAATGTGATCCGGGGCCTCTGTCCTGTTCCATTCAATGATCATTTGGATGGTTCTCTGTAAGAAAAGCAGAGGTTTATCCTTTAGCATATTTACAAATACCTCTTTGTTGCTATTTCGATCAGCCTCTACAATGGGTTGGAGTATCAGCGCACCTCTTTTTGATAGGTTGGGAGGAACTAAGTCATAGATAGGTAGGAGTTTTTGAAAGCGATAGCGATGAGGAAGTTCCTTCCTGCTTTTGGCACTTGATATAATGATGGTCTTCTCGGGGGCTAAAAATGTGCTCATTTCTGTTGCCTGCATGCCTCCGAGAGAGCTTCCTATTAGTACAAAAGGTTTACTTTTGATCAATCTGCTTGGCAAGGTACTGCGCATAGCATACATGCTTATGCCCTCTGAAGGAATAGCCCAATTTATATAATGGATTTTGTAATCACCGCTTAGCTTCAGGTCCTGATAAAGCCTGGCATCAGAACCCTGACCCGGAATTAAGTATACATTGGTTTGAGCTCTTCCAATATTTATGATTACCCAAAAAGCAATTACAGGAAAAAGGCACTATTTTGTTGAATGATACATATTTGCTTGCAGTATGTAGGTCTTGGTTCAGAGATGAAACGATTCAAGGGGTGTGCTTTGTATCTTATTGGTCAATTTAAACTTATCGAAGTTTCCTAATAACGAGCATTTCTTAAGCTTAGAGGAATTGATATTTTAGAAAATATTCCTGTAAATCAATAAGATTGGCTGATTCAAGTAAATGAATGTCTTTCGTTTGAGTAGGGACATTCTATTGAACCAATCGATTATCTGATCAATTTGCCTTGTAAATAGTTGCTTCAAGGGACAGCAGGTGCCCGGAAGTCTATCTTATTGATCCTCCCCTTGGCGAAGCTTATAGCGATCAAATTTTTAGATCAGTTCCTGCTGCTTGGGAGGTATCTTTTCTTTTAAAATGAAAGACATTTCTCATTACAAACGTTTGGATTTAAGGATGTGTAGAGATCACTCTTTATTGTGTTGTAGGTGCATGGATCGTTGACTACATTTAAAAATTATTCAATATTTTATCCATGTTCAGAACATTACTCTCTTTCCTGTTGTTGCCTGGATTTCTCTTTTCTTTAAGTGCTCAAATTGTAAGGCTAGATCCATCCAATGCAGGTCCAGATGATGCGGTAACTCTTTATTTTAACGCTGCAGAAGGTAACGGTGAGCTGGTCGGCGCCGATAAAGTTTATATTCATCATGGTATTGTCACAGATTCGCCGGATAGTCAGGAGTGGACCAATGTGATTGGCAATTGGGGGCAAGATGATGGCGTAGGAGAGATGACGAAAGTGGAAGGTACCGATGATGAGTGGAAGATTGAATTGACCCCTTCAATAAGAGAATATTTCGGAGTTTCGGCTACTGAGAATATTTATCGTATCTCTGCAGTATTTCGAAGTGCCGATGGCGGATTAAAAGGTTCTATTGCCCCTGGTAATTACGGTTGGGGTGAAGTTGCATCAAATGGAGATTACTTCATTAACCTAAGCGTGGAGAATTACCTCATTATAAAGGAACCTGTCGGGGACTTCACTTACCTTCAGGACGGTGAGTCACGGAGTATTGTTGCCGAAACTTCTGGTCAGGCTTCCTCTTTAAGCATTTTTCTTGATCAGGGCGATGGTTACGAAGAGAAGGTCTCTGCTAGCAATGTGAGTGAAATCTCCTACGAATATAATCCTTCGAAAACAGTAGATTTAAATATCAAGGTGACGGCTACAGTGGATGGTGCAGATTTGGTTGAAGAAGAAGTCCACCGAATCTACCTAGTTGATGAATCACCAGTGGCTGAATTACCTCACGGCGTGCAAAAAGGCATCAATTATCATGACAATGATCCCACAAAAGTAACATTGGTACTTGAGGCTCCAGGTAAGGATTTTGTTTATGTGACAGGTGAATTTAACGACTGGAACCTTGCCGATACAGACTATCAAATGAACAAAACTGCTGATGGAGAACTGTTTTGGTTAGAAATCAATGGTTTGGAGGCGGGAACAGAATACATTTTTCAATATCAGATTAATGGTGAAACGACAATTGGTGACCCTTACGCCGAGAAAATAGCTGATCCATGGAATGATAAGTTTATTGAGTCCTCTGTTTATCCAAACCTCAAGTCGTATACCAGAGAGCAATTTGGGCCGGCTTCTTATTTGCAAACCAGTCAGCAACCGTATCAATGGGCTGCTTCAGAACAGACTTATCAAAGACCTGAGATCGAACATCTCGTCATTTATGAGTTATTGGTGAGAGATTTTATCGGATCTCATTCTTATCCTGACCTGATTGATACGCTGAGTTATCTTAAGAACCTGGGCATTAATGCAATTGAACTGATGCCCGTATCTGAGTTTGAAGGTAATGAATCGTGGGGGTATAACCCTATGTATTATTTCGCTCCGGACAAGTACTATGGGACTAAGGACCAGTTAAAACATTTTATAGAAGCAGCGCATGAGATGGGCATGGCAGTCATACTGGATATGGTTCTTAATCATGCCTATGGTCTAAATCCAATGGTACGCATGTATTGGGATCAATCTGCAAATCAAATAGCTGAAGATAATCCATGGTTCAACGTTGATTATGTAGGCCCGTATGAGTGGGGTTACGATTTTGATCATACTTCTCAATATACCCGGGACTTTATCGACAGTGTCAATACGTATTGGTTAAGAGAATATCATTTTGACGGATACCGGTTTGATTTTACAAAAGGGTTTACTCAAAACGATGCGCAATTCGATGGTTTTAATCAGGAGCGAATTGACATTTTGAAAAGGATGGCAAATGTCATCTGGGAGGAAGACCCTAATGCTTACGTGATGCTAGAACACTGGGGTGGGACTTCTGAGGAAGAGGAATTAGCGGACTATGGCATGGTCATGTGGCGAAATCGTGTGCATAGTTTCTATGATGCCATCACCGGTGCCACAGATGGGAGTTTTTCTGATCTCGATGATATCACGCACATTACTTTCGTGGGAAGTCATGATGAGGAGCGAGTAGCCCATTTAGCTGTTAAAAATGGAATTTCTGATTCTGAAGGTAGCTACACCATTAGGAATAAAGCAATTATGGCGGAGCGTGCTAAAATGATAGCAGCTTTTAACTTGCTGAATCCGGGCCCTAAAATGATCTGGCAGTTCGATGAGCTGGGTTACGATGTGAGCATCGATTTCAATGGCAGGGTAGGTAACAAACCTCTTCCATGGGGTCCTGATGGCTTAGGATATTACGAAGACCCTGTAAGAAAATTTATATACGATGCCTACGCGGGTATTCTTGACGTTAGAAGCACCTTGACACCTGAGAAATTAGCAAGCGCCACTACGAATCATGTGCTAGGTGGTCGGGCGAGAAGACTTGTCTATAATACAGATGATATTGATGTGGTACTTATTGGAAATCTGGATGTTGAGGAGCTGGAAATGAGTCCTGCTTTCCCATCTACAGGTGAGTGGTTTGATTATTTCTCTGGAGAGTCCATCGATATTGCTAATACTGATGAAATGATGGTTCTTGCTGCAGGGGAATGGCATATCTATACTTCTCAGAAAATATCTGATGGAAAACCAGGGGTCGTCAAAGTCGCTCAAAACCCCGTTAGCGTGGCGCCATTTCCATTTAGAAAAGACGATGAGATCATCATCACTTTTGATGCATCAAAAGCTAGTAACGATGGAACAGCTGGACTGGTGAATGCTTCAAAAGTTTACATGCATGCCGGTATTATCATAGAAGGTGATGCTGAAAGAAATCTTGTCAACGTTATTGGAAATCTTGTAGATGATGGAGTTGGGCAAATGAGTTTTCAAGATGGCAAGTGGCAGATTACGTTGGTACCGGAGGATTATTTTGGATTAGAGGAGGATGAAGACATTCGAAGTATTGCAATGTATTTCAGGAATGAGGATAATACGTTGGTAGGAAAAGGATTTAGAGATGAGCTGGTATTTGTAGATGTGCAGTCATCCACTGCAATTGTATCCATCTTGCCTGCTAACTTTACTGCTACTGACGAAATTACGATCACGTTTAATGCGGGAGCTGGAAATGGGGAATTAGCAAATGCTAATAAAGTGTATTTACACGGGAGTGTTGACATTTCTAATACAGAGACACCCTGGTTGACAGGATGGAATCACGTGGTTGGTAACTGGGGAGCGGATGATGGAATAGGATTGATGACGAAGTCTGAAGACAATCCATTACTGTGGGAACTGACATTAGTGCCGTCAGATTATTTTGAAATTTATTCTTCAAGCTTTCCAAAATGGATTTCTGCTGTCTTTCGCAGTGCTGATGGAGGAATCAAGGCGACCGCACAGCCAGGTACTTTCGAAAACGGGATTATACACACAAACTTTGACATTTTTGTTGAAAATAAGGGGCAATACATATTGAGCACTGAGGAGCCCTTGCGCTACCGTGTGTATCCTAATCCTACTTCGGATAGGGTTACCATAGATAGAATGACCATTGAGTCCGTGCAGGTTAGAGTGATAGATTTTTCAGGCAGGGTGCATCACGAATCGCTTCAGTCTGGCAAGCAACTTGAGGTTAATTTGCGTAATCTTGAAAGTGGACTTTACCTTATTCAGTTGTCTTCGGGTGCAGATGTGGACTTATTTAGGGTAATTAAGAATTAACCTTAAATCGTCCAATAAGAAATTACAACAATCGAATATTGGGATTTTTCCTTGTTACTTGAGCTGCTGCCGATAGAATTGCCCTTGCTAGTTCTTTCCTAGCTAAATGTACTTACAGGCCTAAATACACTTTGACCTGCATGATCACAAATTAAATTGAATTGACCTAAGATCGTTACTGCCAAGCCATCAGAAATGACGAGGACTACCGGTTGGAGTCGGTTGGATTCTGAATTTTCACCTAGTCATGTAAATAGAATGGATCTGTTCGTGGAGTAGCGGCTGCTTCTGAGGACCAATAAATTGAAGTCAAAAAAAAAGGAGCTTAATTGCTCCTTTTTTGGTTGGTGTTTGAAACGCTTAGTGAACTATGATCGGATCATTGTTGCCATCGGGATCTCCATTTACGGTTCCATCAGTGCGAGCAGCTCCTAACAGGAGAACACCTGCGGCATGAGGAGTAGCCATTGATGTACCGCTAATGGTATTATACCCCCCATTTTTCCATGTTGACTTGATTCCCACGCCTGGTGCACAAAAATCGACTGGAGGGTTACCATAATTGGAGAAAGAAGCCCAATTATCAGAGGCATCCATAGCAGAGATGGTGACAATATTAGGTCCGTTTGCCCTTGCAGGCGAAGATCCATTTGCATCACTACTTTCATTTCCAGCGGCAAGAGCAAATATTACCCCAGAACTAGATGCTGCAATAACAGCATCGTCTACTGCTTGTGAAGCACCTCCACCTAGACTCATGTTTGCAACATCTCCAGCGGAACCATTGGCTCCTACAAAATCAATTCCAGCAATCACGCCAGAATATGATCCGCTACCTCTGCTACCTAAGACCTTTACAGGAATAACTGTTGCTCCAGCAGCAACACCTACGACTCCCACTTCATTATCGACGGCCGCAATCGTTCCGGCTACGTGTGTACCGTGTCCATTACCATCGTCTGTTGATTTTCCATCTTTACCTGAAGTAAAAGCATTAAATCCTCTACTTGCATCTACGTTTAGATCCTCGTGGTCTAGATCAATTCCTGTATCTAAAATCCATGCTACGTTAGATCCCGTGTAGGTTGCACCACCATTGACTCGTGTAATCCCAGGGGGTATCTCTTCTCCTGTAGAATCTCCGTCATCTCCTCCACCGTCTCTCTCCCATGGTGGTCTTTTCATAGTGATTTCCTGATCCTGCTCGATTCTAAGTACAGATGGATCCTTTCTTAGATTATCTAAATCAGCAGGTGTAAGGTCAGCCACAAAACCCCTGATCGTATTACCGAAAACTCTTATGTGGGGTGTTTGAATATTATTTTCATTGAAAAGACTGGATACCTCTTGCTTCATTAGCTCTTGACCCTCTGCATAGTTTTGGGGCTCTACTCTTCCGTTTGCACTGTTCGCAAGTGTCACAATGTAGCGTCCCGGGATGGGTTTGCTTGAAAAACCAAGCACGTCATCTCGCTGTGGTGCAATACTCTCCTGTTCTGGTTCGGAGCAAGAAAACATGAGACACCCGCCTAAAAATGCAACGATCAAAAAATTTAATTTCTTTTTTAGCATAGTAGTGATAGGTTATTTGGTTTGAGATAGGAATTTCGTCCATAATTTTGATTTCATCAAATAAGAAGTATCTAAAATTCTTCAGAAAAGAGATTGTTCTATTATTACCAAAAAACACAATCGTTTATGTTGAAAAATATAAATTTAGTTGCTCTTTGTATGGTTTAATTTAAATACTGCAAGTGATCGCGACTAGTTGAGCGTAATTCAAACAGGAGATACAACACCTCACACTCACATGCCAGCTAGCTTTACCCCACTTGGGTTCTGTTGTATGACTACATGAAGCAAAACAACCAGTGGTAAGTAGCTAGTTCCGGTATTTATCTGCATCGGCCGAAGAGTGCCTATTACGCTGGTGCAAATCCCATCTTCTGGCTTCTCTGTGCATCAATGAATAAAATTTATGTGGGATGGCGCAGGTTACTTCAACAGCATTGCCTGTCGTAGGATGTGAAAAAGAAATATGCGATGCGGTTAGGAAAAGCCCCTTATGACGAATTCCTACATCTTGTCCATAAAGGGGGTCACCCACTATCGGATGGCCAATACTTTCCATATGTATTCTAAGCTGATGTGTCCTTCCTGTTACAGGTGACAGTTTTACCAGACTCATAGTTTCTGTTCTCAATGCATGAAATGTCTGCTCTACTTGTACATGAGATATCGCTTTTTTCCCGCTGATAGGAGTTTCGATGGTCATAGCTGCTGGTGGTGAGCCCACTACGATGGCATGATAGGTCTTAGTAATTTGCTTTTGCTCAAACATCGCCCCTAATTTGATTCTTGCCGATGCTGTTTTTGCAAAAACTACAATTCCTGAGGTGGGGGCGTCTAGTCGATGAACAGGCCTTGGCCATCCCAGGACATCTCTTAGCTTACTGGTGGTTAACTTATCTACTACTGCATTTTGAAGTGTTCGATATTGATTTCCGGATACAGGGATTCCGGCTGGTTTATCGACCGCAGCTAAGCACTCATCCTCATAGAGAATCCTGATATCCAATGCATAAGGTTTTGGTTTTTGTAATTCCAGATCCATCAATTGGATTCGATCACCTTCACATATCCAGTATCCGCTTGTCGCAGATTCATTATTGACATAGATCTCTCCCCGCTTAAAAGCTTTCTTTAAACTACTCTTAGTAGGAAGATTTTCAAATAAGCCTTCACAGTAATTGGTCAGGCGAGTGGGATGAGGCAGAGAATCCACTCGTATTTCTTTTACCTTGTGCAATTGATAAAGGGTCTCTTCAGTCAGCAAGCTTCTCTTCCTGTTGTGGGTCTAAAGAAGCAAAGTTAAGTTCAAATGTTGTACCGGAGGCTGGGATACTTTCTACCTGTATAGTACCTCCATTTTGTTCGATGAGCTCTTTGGTTAGCGTCAAGCCAAAACCTGTACTAATATGACCCTCTGTATCTTCAGTGACGTTTTTATGCCCAACAGCGAACAATTTTTCTTGTTGTTCTTTATCCATACCTACTCCCGTATCTGAAATATAGAGGGTGACACAATCGTCGGATCTTTCACCAAAGATTGAAATTTGACCTCCTGTTGGAGTAAATTTTATTGCATTGGAAATGATGTTCCGCATTGCCGTTTCAATCATTCTTTTATCAGCATGGATGATAAGACTTTCATCCAATTTTAATTCTAATTTTAGTCCTTTTTGATTGATTCTCTCGTTTACATTTTTTCTCTCCTGTTTTGCCAGTTCTACTAAGTCAATATCTTCCTTATTAAAAGTGACATTAGTAGTATTTAGCATTGCCCACTTCAATAAGTTCTCTAGCAGATCCAAGGTTGTGATAGTAGATTTTTTCAATCTATCCAGTAAATTCTTCCTTTCCTCCTCATTGATTAGATCCTTTGAGAGCAGATCCAGCATGGTACTTATGGTAACCATTGGGCTTTTCAAATCATGTCCTATGATGGAAAAGAGCATATTTTTACCTTTATCGATTTTTTTTAATTCTTGATTTTGATCCTCTAATTCATTCTTTTGAAGATTTATTACCTCCTGAGATTGTAATAGCTTGCTGTTTAGTTTTCTTAATTGAAGTGCCTGGATGGTGATAAAAGCAAATCCAAGAATGAAAATCATAAATCCAGTTATGATGATAGATGATGATATATTAAAATAAGGCAATGCCTCCTTAAAAGCTGTTGATACTGAAAAGGTCTGATTAAACATTTTAATTGATGATTCGATGTAAGCCGCATCCTCTACATCGTAATTCTTAAAGAATTCAACGTCTCCAATTTTATCGCTTTTTCTGCTGCGGTTGTAAATTTGAGTTCTGTCGAAAAACTCACCGTCAGTCGTTTTAAACTTAAAAACAAAGTCATCCGAAATCCCTTCGGCATAGATGGATTCCAGAATTTCTTTAAGGCTGAGGATCGGCGTCACATACCCAACCGGATTTCCTTCTTGAAAAAGACTGAAAGCAAACGAAATTCCCAGCCACCCTTCGTACAGGTTTATTGGTCGAGACATGCTAATTTCTTTAGTCAACATGATGGAATCCATTCGCGCTATGATTTCTTCATCGCTTTTCTGAGGTATGAAGCTACCTGCCAGGTTATTGGGATCAATTTCATTTTTATCCAAGACGTAAATGAATCGATGATTGGAATCAATAACTGATACCACATACCGCCCGTTAAAGTTCAGCTCTGTCAATAAATTATTTGTATAGCTCTGGAGACTTACTGCCGACGGAATTTCCTCATGACTATCAAAAAAAGTCCGCAGAGAAGCCGAAATGGCCGCAAATTGATTGATGTTAGACCTAAGCTGATTGATAGCAGAAAAATGGATATTTTCCAGTTGGAGCTGTCGCTTTTCTAATTCTCGATTGTGAATTGTTTGATTGAGGAAAAAGACCCCTACCATGCCCAGCAGTGCTACCGAGACAAAGGTTATATAGATAGTAAATGCCCTTTTCTTTTGCATAATAAAAAGTTAAAATAACAATTTTATCCTAGAAAATAAGATATGGCTTACTCGACTTCAATCAAATGATGGTTGCTTAGTATTTTAAGAAATAATTGCGTTTCATCCTTTTATGATGGGACAGACTGCCAAAGGTCCAAGTGGAAGGGTAGCTTTAGGTTTTATTTTTTCAATCATGACAAGAAATAGAATTGCTCCAGCAGCTAGCTAATTAAACTGTAACTTTAATGACCTATTCCTTGAAAGTTAAAGTTTTGATTTACATAGTTATCGGCAATATTTTTATTTAACTGATTTATCACATGAGTAGTGAAGATTCAAGAAGAATATTTATTAAACAAGCTGCCGTAACAGGTCTGGGTATTTCACTGGGATCAGCAAATGCTTTTGCCAGCACGGCGGCATTGGATCAAGCGGCTGTAAACGAACAAGACCCTTATGAGCTTTTTGGAAAGCATCCTGATATGCTGCTGCTGAATGATAAACCATGGAATATGGAGGCCACAGCTCATTTGTTGGACGATAGCATCACACCTTCAGAGAAGATGTTCATCCGAAATAATGGTAAAATTCCTACAAAGATTGACATCAATAAATGGACGCTGCAAGTCTTGGGGGAGTCTGCAAAATCAAAGAAGACTTATAGCCTTCATGATCTAAGGTCAAAATTTAAGACATTTACCTATCAACTTACAATTGAATGTGGGGGTAACGGTCGAAGCGAGTTTGACCCACCTGCCAAGGGCAATCAATGGACTGTAGGGGCCATTAGCTGTGCTGAATGGACAGGGGTAAGGCTGAAGGACGTATTAAAAGACGTGGGCATCAACGAGGACGCCGTCTACATTGGATATTATGGAGAAGATGTTCACCTGAGTGGTGACCATTCCAAACATCCAATTTCTCGCGGGATTCCATTGGCAAAAGCGATGGAAGACGAAACCATCATTGCCTTTGCTATGAACGGTCAGGATATACCGGAGGCACATGGCTACCCTTTAAGATTGATTGTGGGAGGGTATCCCGGCTCTGCTTCAGGGAAGTGGCTTTCGCGTTTAGTGATTAGAGATAAAATACATGATGGGGCAAAGATGGCAGCACCTTCTTACAGCGTTCCAATCAGGTCAGTGGCGCCTGGAGAGGAGGTACCTACGGAAGAAATGAAAATCATTGAAGAAATGCCTGTGAAATCGTTGATCACTTATCCCAAAACGGGAGCTGTGATTACGTTAGGTCAACAACTTCCGATCAGGGGGCATGCATGGTCGGGTCATGATGAGGTAATACAGGTGGAATATTCGATAGATTTTGGCGCATCCTGGAAAGTGGCACGACTTGAGAGTCCTGTCAATAAGTTTGCATGGCAGCATTTTAATGCAATAATTGATTTTACGGAGGAGGGGTATTACGAGGTCTGGGCAGCAGCCACTGACAAAAAAGGAAATCGGCAGCCCATGCTGGTACCGGGCTGGAACCCAAAAGGATACTTAAATAACGCTTGTCACAGGATTGCTGTAAGGGTGGTAGCGGCATGAACACAAACGATTTTATTCACCGTATTAGCAGGGTCATTTGGCCGTCCATGGGAGCTACAAGTTTGATGGTGTTGATATTGCTATTTTCTATTTACCTGTACCACAACCCAACAGTCAGGTTAGTGGAAGCTCCACCAAATGTAAAATCAGTTTTAGTGGAAAAAAATGAACCTCAAATAATAGAGGGTGTTCATATAGCTACCGGCCTAAAGGATGGGGATGGGTTGCAGTTAGTAATTAAGAACTGTACCAACTGTCATTCTTCGAAGCTAATCATTCAAAATAGGATGAGTGCTGATAGTTGGCGACAGACAATCAGCTGGATGCAAAGAACACAAAACCTCTGGGATTTAGGAGAAAATGAAGCGTTAATTGTTAACTATCTGGCGACTAATTATGCCCCAAATAAAAAAGGGAGAAGACAAAATATTGAAGGTATTGAATGGTACCGTTTGGAGTTAGATTAAAGTAGGAAATGGAGATCATAAAGGCCTTTACAGGAGCATTTTGGGGAACCATTAATTGGACATGGCAGTCGATGACATTCAATGTGCCATGGTACATGAATTATTTTTGGGGTTTAACACTCCTTTCTTTACTGGTTTGGGCTCTCGAAATATCTTTTCCTTGGCGTAAGGAACAGAAAATCATTCGAAAAGATTTTTGGTTGGATTCTGTCTACATGTACTTCAACTTCTTTGTCTTTGCTTTTTTTCTCAACGGCTTTTTTAGCGCAATTGGCTTAGGTCTATCGTACTTAGGACTTACCATGCAAAGCATCGCATTAGTAGAAGTTTCTGCATGGCCAATGTGGGTGCAGCTTTTCACTTTCTTCGTGGTATTGGATTTTTTCCAGTGGTCTACACATGTTGCACTTCATAAAATACCTGCTTTATGGCAATTCCATAAAGTGCATCATTCAGTTCAGGAAATGGGTTTCGCTGCACATCTTCGGTATCATTGGATGGAAAACGTTTTCTACAAACCTGCAAAAACTATTGGAGTGATGTTGATAGGCGGCTTCGAGCCTGAGATGGCTTATATCGTACATTTCATAGCGATCACAATTGGTCATTTCAATCATGCTAATATCAGAATTACCTGGGGACCCCTCAGGTACATAGTGAATAACCCTGTGATGCATTTATATCACCATGCTAAAGTGATGCCTAAAAGACAGTCCGCTGGTGTCAACTTTGGCATTAGTCTGAGCATTTGGGACTATATTTTCAGAACAAGTTATGTGCCCGAAGCTGACGGTGAGATTCCATTAGGATTTGATAACATAGAAGAGTTTCCGTCTGATTTTGTTAATCAGAATTTGTATGGATTCAAGAGTAAAAACCAAGGCCATCTGAGAAGATAGCCTTGTTAGTGAGTGTCAGTTTTCTATTACAGGATGATACCAAATGTTATGGCATTCAGTTTTGGTCCTTTATTATTTACGAAAACTTCATTTAGATCATACGAAGCGAAGAAATCTACATCTTTCCAGCCTAGCTGAGCTCGTATTCCATATCGTATGTTGTTTAAAAAGAAAGTATCTCGATCGATATCTTTCTCTTTGCTGCCATTTTCAGTGTAGACTAGTTTAGATCGACTGCCTACACGATAGCCAACATATCCACCGCCGCCAATCCTAATACCATCTCTACGGTATCTTTTCGATCGTACTCCTCCATTATCATAAGTCTTCACTTTTTTTCTACCTTGCGCGAAGTCGAACATCGGAAGCATCTGAAAATTGATGTAAGTAGCTGATAGTTTACCGTCTTGAGGATTGATATCTGTAGCAACAGGCTCCCACAAAACACCTTCAGCATTTTTCACGATGTGGTTATCAGGGTTTTCCCATTTCCAGTTGTACCAGCTAAGTCCCAATCCCCATTCAAGGAAGACTGGTCCACCTATCCATGTTTTATTTATGCTATTTAGGCCAACATACCATGATCCCCAAGGGCGTACGGAGTACAGCTCGTCGTTGTCTTGTGGGAACTGGTAGTTTCTTCCCAGCCAGTTACCGGTTCCCAGATCAATATTAAAATTATTATCTGTCCTGTCGAATTTCTGATCTATGTAAGAATACTGACGGTAATTTCCCCTATCCTTATCCTCAAAACGATCACCCAGATCCCTCCGGTCTAGTTCGTCTGCCTCTAGTTCAACCTTTCCGATGCGAACTCTGGCTGACAGGTCTTCTTCCCTGTGGGTCAGGCTTGTATCTTTTCTATATTTATCACCATTGTCCGTTAATTCAATGTAATTTCCATCATTGTCTTCTATGGATCTATTGAGGTCTCTGATCATTTTGTTAATATCGAAATCTTCTAGATCCTTTAGTTCCGCTTTGCTCTCTGTGTAGATGACAATTTTACTTTTGTTATCAAGTTCGATTACCACAGTGTCTCCTTTTTCATTTGAGAAGACGATCCCTATCGAAAGGACCAGCAGAAGCAGTGTTGTTGTTGCCTTTTTCATTTTGTCTTGTTTTACTTTTTTGACCTTTGAGTTCTTTTATTCATCTAGACTAAAAACATTCTCTATCCAATCGTCCTTTCTGTTTCGAAAGTCACCTACCCAAATAGCCGGGGTTGTGGTTTTGGCATAGTCTATGATTTGAGCCAGTTTCCCTTTGGATGCATCAAGTCCATCTGGGGTTGCTTGTGGGTAGTAAAAAATATTGACTTTGTTTTCGAATTGATTCTTAATATCCAAAGAAGGGATTTCCACTGTCATGACAATCAGTTCCTCTATACCTACTGCTTCTACTGAAAGAGTAGGTATCTCCATGACCATGTAGCTCGGTGATGTAGTAAAGTTTTGCTCAACCTCAGGAAGTACATCCTCCTCCTTTACTTCTTTAATTGACGCACGATCTTCAATGATGGTTCTTTCTGGAATGATGATCGATTGGTAAGCCAACTGGGTAGGTGAAGGAATTGCGATAGGCTCCCCACTGTATGCTAACTGTTGATCGGTTCTGTTTGTGATCCATAAGTTGAATCCTACGGTGAATATCAAAGCAACAGATGCCGCAATCTTCAAATAACTAACCACACCCTTTTTTTGAGTCTTTTGTTGAATCTGCTCCCAGGCAGCTGCACTAGGTTTCATCTCGTTGCTTCCTAGTCCTTCTCTAAACAGTTGGTCTATTGGATGATTAGAAGCCATTTTCGTTCGTATTATTTAATTCTCTTTGTTCTAGATCATTGATCTGCTGTTGCAACAGTTTTCTTGCTCTGCTTAATTGGGATTTAGAGGTGTTCTCATTGATTCCCAACTGTTCAGCAATCTCTGCATGACTATACCCTTCTATAGCATACAGGTTAAAAACAGTTCGATAGCCAACTGGCAGTTTTTCAATCATTAACATCAGATCCTCTGTCTGCAGATGATCGTCGTGATCTATTGTCGCTGTGCTCTCATGTGTCTGGTCGATTTCTACTTCAACCGACATGTTTTTGTGCTTGCGGATGTACATAAGACTTTCATTTACCATGATGCGCCTAATCCATCCTTCAAAATGTCCTTCTCCAGTGTACTGGTCTATTTTATCATAGACTTTGACCATACCGCCGATCATTACATGTTCAGCCTCGTCTCGATCAGAGATATAGCGGTAGCATACCGCTAGCATACGACTACCTATACGCTCATACAAGGCTTTCTGTGCCCAGGATTTTCTCCTGCGACAGCCTGCGATGATTTCATCCTCAGATCTAGATTTCTGTATGCTTAGCATTTGGTTAAGGTTCATAGGGTAGATGCAGAGAGAGTATGAGAGGTTGCACGACTATGAAAAAATATTTTACTTAAGGGGGATGATGATTTTCTGACCATTTCGATTTTATGTAAATTGAAAGAAAACCACATGATGAATAGGTATACGCTAATTATTCAGTTTGTTTTCTCTTCGGTAGCAGTTTTTTCACAAGTGAAGTCAGCTGAAGACCAGATCAGAGAAGCCTTAATGGCCGTGGCAGACAACGTAAGACAAGGTGCAACGGTCTATGGTTATGATGCAGGTGGAAGCTTTACAGTACTAAGGGAAGGAACCAATGAAATCATCTGCTTGGCAGATGATCCGGAAAAACAAGGATTTAGTGTGGCTTCTTATCATCGTGACCTGGAGCCTTTCATGGCGCGAGGAAGAGAGTTGACAGCAGCAGGAAAGGGATTTCAAGAGATATTTGAGACACGGGAAAATGAAGTTAGGTCTGGGGAGCTTGACATGCCGGATAAAAGCCTATTGACCGTAATGACAGGTAAATACGATGAATCCGGTGCCCCCGTGGAGCTATATACACGTTATGTCTTTTACATACCCTATGCTACTACAGAGTCTACAGGGCTTCCGACTTCGGCAAGGGGACCTGCTAGTCCGTGGATTATGGACCCAGGAACGCACCGTGCACACATGATGATCAACCCTCCGCGACAATAGTTTCTATTACCTGTCTGACCATGTAATAAAAGCACCGGGCGTATTTCGTTTTCAGATACTCTTTTTTGTCGGCATGATCGTTTTTATTTTAGTTCTTGATGATGACCTGGAGACTATATGATCTAGTTCAGCAGCATGGCTGCAAATATTAGGGCAGTTCAATTCGATGTCAGCACTCAATTATGTGTACATAGGATACGTTCGATGGGCAATTTAAAATTTCAAATTATCTCAAAAATGGAACTATTTCACGGTGACTTTCTATTGGATCAGGCTACAGGTTCTTAATCTTTGAAAAAAGTTAGAATCTAGTAGTTCATCGAAGAACTCAAAGGATTGATCGAATACAATCGGTAGCATTCGCACAGCATTAGGATCTTAATGGGACATTTCAACCCTAAAAAGCCCTCATGGAAGATAGTAAATTATCCCGCCTACTTAGTAAAATAAGAACCATTAAAACACATCTGGATTTAATTGGAACAGACCCATTGTTACAAGAGAGTTATGATGATGAAATCTACCAACTCAAACGGAGATACGGTGGTTACTTAAGTGATTTGATCTTCGAAGTATACGATGATGTTTGTTCAGATTGTGAGATTCAGGATTTGGAGGCATACCTTTCAAAAGAAGGTGTTTTAGTTGAAGCCGATGATTTCCCTGGAGTGCAGGCCAGGTTAAAAATGAAAATAAACCCTCTGCGTTTTGAGTTGATATCTCCGGATGAAAAAATCCAGGAAATAGTGAAAATGGTAGATATGGCAGCTGCCTGATCCATTTGCATCATCTCGCTTTCATCGGAGTAACGCCGGCAGCTAAAAAAGGAGAATCACAACGTCAATAGAAGGAGTTGTGGAGTGGGAATAAGCACGTGATTCGTTATCTTTTTTGCGATTGCAGATGACAGGATTGCTTCGGCAAGGCATGCTGTGATCCTTGGAGATGTTTGGTAAGCCTGCCTGAAGCTGCTCTAGAAGGTAAACGTAATCAAGAAGATATATCTGCCGATTTCACGGTTTGAGCAGTAACTGTGAGCTTTAAGAAGGCAAAAAAGCAATGTTTACCGGGCTTGGATTTGCCGAGCTTATTGCGTAGGGTTCAGTTGTAGGATATAGAAATATTAGTTGGTACGAAAAGAGAGAGATGAAAAGCACCGCTCTCTTCACCAAGACCGAATAATGTTTATTGATCACTCATCAATTCTAGGTTTTGGTCAATACCCACCTGAACAGCTGGTACCCCTCGATCCATCCATTCCGGCATGGGGGCGTCTTGCAGGTAATAATCAAAATATTGCTGTAGTCGAATGTTAAAATCGATGCGGTTTTGAAGCTTCAATGGCCAGTGAGGTTCTCCCTGGTAATTGAGCATCCAGCTCGGTTTATTGAGTCTTCTCAACGCCACAAATAGTTCAATACCCTGATACCACGGCACATGACCATCAGCATCGTTGTGCATTAATAATAAAGGTGTATTGATTTTATCTACGAAAAAGATGGGGGAGTTTTCGATGAATCGTAAAGGATACTGCCAAAGCGTGCCCCCTATGCGTGACTGCGTATGCTCGTATTGAAACATGCGACTCAGGCCTGTCCACCAACGAATTCCTCCATAGGCGCTGATCATATTGGGTACAGGCGCTCCCGCTTCCGCACATCTGAACAAATCTGTCTGTGTTACCAGATAGGCTATCTGGTATCCTCCCCAACTGTGTCCCTGCACTCCAATTCGATCTTTGTCAATAAACCCTTTTTCTATAAGGGAAGTAATTCCAGGCATTACACAGTTGTACGCGCTTTCACCAGGATAACCTTCCCGATAATGCACATCTGGGTTGAAGATCACATAACCTCGACTTGCATAGAAACTATAATTCATGGTAGATCGCCCTGGTGAAGGTTCACGGTGGCGATGCAATCCATCGGAGCTTTTTTCATAGAAATTAACCAGTAAAGGATACTTCTTGGTTGGATTGAAGTTTTCAGGTTTGATTAGTAAGCCTTCCAGCGGCTTCCCATCAAGGCTGGTATAATGTATTAGCTCTGCTGAGCCCCAGTTATATTCGCTTTGTTGAGGGTTGGCTTTCGATAACTGATTTTGTTTTTTGAAATTCACAGTGGATGTCCAGATATCAGGATAAGCGATAAAACTTTGCTTCTGATAGATCACCTGATCGCTTGATCTCGCTTTCTGCACATTCGTGAATTGAAAGTCTCCACCGATCAGCTCTTTCTTGCTACTTTTACCATATGTCATACTGATCAAACCCTCTCGTTTGTCAAATTCTCTGAAGGCCTCTAAGAGTAGCGCCTGTCCCTTTGATATAAAGCGTTCTTCAGGGTCAAGCTTGATGTACCGATATCGTACTTCGCCACTTTTTCCTGTCTGTGTCAAGTTAATAGGTGACGTTGTTCCAGTTGGATCCACCTCCCAAATATCGAAGCGGTCGTAGATTAACATTTTTCTGTCATTGTCAGTCCAGGTCATTACACCATAGGGCGATGGATAATCAGGGCTGTCGTTTTCTTCATTGAAAAAGCGCGTTACTGAGTTGGTCGTGATTTGCCGCACTTCGCTTGAGGCTTTCTCGTACGTATACCATGCAGAATCAATTCGATCATACCAATATGCAAATTTACCAGCTGGTGAGATTCTGGCACTACCCCGTACTTTTTCAGCGAAACGAGTCGCTTTGCCTGAACTATGTTCTATGGCATAAAAGTCGTTGTAATCAGGAAATCCTTCCCAGGAACGGGATCGAAGATAGGCTTGATTGTCAAGCCCTACTGACCAGTTTGCATTTCCCTCATTTCCCTGAACAGACGTTGGTATAGCCTCTGTTTCTAACGCATTAAAAGTTTGACTAGAAGCATTATACACCACCCGATATCCTTTTTCACGATCATTCTTCGCATCGATTTTTTGTTGTGTGTGCAATCTGGGGTCGTTGTAACTCCAGACTTCAACATTGACGATTTCATCTTTTAGTAGCGAGGTGTCTTGTTTGATAGGAGCGGGATTGATGAATACGTAGACCTGTTGGTCGTTTTTTGAAAAACCTGTGGATCGATGGGTGTTGACTTTCCAGCCGATAGGCATGAAATCATGGTCACTATCTAATAATAGCGAAGCTGCGCCTGCTTCTTTAGTCCAATGATAAAGTTGAGGATTGCGATCTATGACTTTGGTAGTATCGACATCTACGACAAATGCGGCTTGTTGCCCCGAGTGACTGATACCTATGGCTGAGTATTTTCCCTTGCTTTCGAATATGGAATTGAATCCCGGATCACTGCTATCAAAAGTGTAAACCCCTTTTTGAATCGTGCTGTCATTTCCATTTGAGAAAGCTAAAAGTGTGCCGCCCTCTTCACTTAACTTGTAGCTTGTGACATAAGGTAGTGTGAAAGATTGGCCTGTCGAAAGCTGTCTTAAAGTGAGGGGGTATCCGTTCTTGTCGGTACTTTTCTTTTGTTTCTTATTGGTGGTATCTGGTTGAAGAACTGTTTGAAAAGCAATCCAGTCGCTCCATTTCTTGGGGACTTTGATGGATTTTAAGAAAGGTATTTTCTCCAGGGATTGATCAGCTAACTTGAAAATGCCAAGTGTGTCGATTGGGAGATCTGCTTTTTTTGTTTTGAAACGCTTTAATCTTCTGAGCGAGGAGTCTGATGGTGCAATTTGAAAAAGAAAATAATCGCCCTCGTATGAGAATTCACCCTTTTGACCTCTGGAGTAGTTCAGTACCTGAGTGCCTTTGGTATTGCTTATCCGTATGATTGGATCAGCATAACCGTGGGAGGAGAGTTGGTAAGCAATGTGTTCGCCAGATGCACTGATCTGGGCGTTTTCAAGCTTTCGCCATTGATGATAGGCAGAATGATCAAGTATTTTTTTTGTCTGACCTGCCAGGACTACAGAAGACAAACAAAGAAGTAGGAGTAAGGGGTATTTCATGGACGTCATTTTCAAACAAGTTAATAATGACTTCATCTTGTACTTGTAAGTATTCTGTAAGGGGTTGAATAGTAACTTAAGCTGGCAGAAGAAGGGTATTACTGCACTTAATTTAGACGCTGATCATTGCGAAATATCATACCATTCCAACCTACTATGGTCAAGTCAAGGTCTGTGTTATTGGCATGTTGGGTTAGGTAGTAGGACCGTAGCAGCTCTCCGATTTGATTAAGATCGTTTCCGTGCTGAAAAGTAAAATACTGGGAGGAGGAATTTTGAGAATATCCCGAAGCTACTTCTACATAAGGATTCCTTCCGCTTGCAGGAAGGCTGAAGGATTCCACTGTGAAGCTTTCTCTCATGAATTTTACGAAGTCTGTGCAAACTTCTTGGTTGTCTGCTGAAGAGTTGCAGAAGAAAGCAAACGAATTTTCACGCAATCGATGGTAGGTATCGTAAGTGAAAAATGAATTTAGTTGAAGAAGAGGTTGTAGTGAAATGACATCATCTTCAATCGAGATTAAGAACTCATTTTCTATTCCCTGATGAGAAATGATCAATCGGTCAAATTCTTCTTCCAGTGGCGTGATAGTAGATGCAGGCCCTATCGCCGTCAGACAGATTTCCAGATTTTCAATGCCATGTACTTCGATTCGAAGGGTACCGTCTACAAGTTCTTTAGAAGTAGCTATTTGATAATTGCTGCAAGGGTAATCCTCGGAGGTACTGATTTCCAGTAGTAATGAAGGTGGTCCTACTTGAAAATCCAGTGTTCTTTCCAGTATTGTAAGGCTAAGGTTTGAAGAGATGTTTTCATGCTTGTTCTCATTACCTATTGAAGTGGTTTGGCAGGAGACTAACGCAAGGAATAAGGATAGAATAGCGGGAAGAACGCTTCTCATAAATTTCTGTTTTATATGCAATATCAAATTCCAGACCAATTTTGGTTTCTTAGAAAGTCAATATTTCTTCTCGTGTCATGCGCTAGTATTACAGGTTGCTTTGAGTTGCTGACAGACTATCTCCCAATTGTTTAATTCTAAATTTTTCAATCGAGGCAGGTTCGTGCTCTTTTTCCATTATCCTTCTAATTCTCTCTACAATTTCGGGGTGCAACATGGCAAGATCCTGCTGTTCCTTAAGATCTTTCTCAAGATCGTATAATTCAATTTCTAAATTCCCATCAAAAATATTTTTTCGAACTCCTTTCCATTTACCCATTCTAACCGCTTGCTGTCCCTTATAACTTGGGAATTCCCAGTACAAAAAATCATGCTTCCTTTGTTTTTGGTTCAATAATGTCGCTTTAAAGCTGATCCCATCGATCGAATCCGGAGGTTTTACACCTGCAAGATCAGAAAGCGTTGGCATCAGATCATAAAATGCAGAAAGGTGATCGCTTCTCGTTCCTGGTTTGATTTTCTTAGGCCAGTTAAAAATAAGAGGAACACGAATCCCACCTTCATAAACAAACCCTTTGGTATGACCGTAACCATTTGTGAAGGGTTTAGAACTTTCAAAATATTCGAAATCAACGCCCCCTAAATAAGTGGGACCGTTATCACTTGAAAAAATGATAATCGTATTTTCATAAATATTCTTTTGCTTGAGTAGGTCAACAATTTCTCCAACTTGATAGTCCAAATAACTTATCATCGCTGCATACGTGGCTCTCGGATATCTGTTAGGGAAGTAAGCTTCATCACCGACATAGGGATCCTCTTCTCCAAAAACTTCTCGATAGGTGTCAACAAATTCTTTAGGTGCTTGTAATGGGAGATGAGGTAGCGGTGAGGCATAATATAAAAAAAAGGGTAGGTCTTTATTTTCTTCTATAAACGAAAGCGCTTTTTCCTGAATTTTTAAGGGGGCATATTCCTTCTCATTGAAAATGGAATAGCTACTTTCATCAAACGGATCTGCCAGAGAATCTAATTTAGTGTTGGGCGGGACCAACCTGTTATCCAACAAAACCTTTTTTCTATTTTCCCAGAGGTGAGCAGGGTACAGATTATGTGCTTGACGTTGACAATTATATCCATAGAAAAAATCAAACCCTTGCAAATTTGGTATTCCTTGCGAATCCGGTGCCCCTAATCCCCATTTTCCTACTATACCTGTTTTATATCCAGCACTTTGTAATTGGTTCCCTAATGTGAAAGTATTTTCAGGGATTGGCCGTTGACCTTCCAGTGATGAATTATTGAAGACTTCCCTGTAATTCCAGACATCACCCCTTTCTGACCATTCGTCATTTCCTCTGATGTACGCATGCCCCGTATGCTTACCCGTTAGCAAAACATAACGCGAGGGAGCACATACCGGTGATCCTGAATAATGCTGGGTGAACATCATGCCTGAGTTGGCAAGTTGATCGATATTCGGAGTTTTAATTTTAGTTTGTCCATATGCACCTAATTCCCCATATCCCAAATCATCGGCTAGGATGTAAATAATATTTGGCGGATCTTTTTCTTGCGACGGGTAACAGCTAAAAAAAAGGCTAAACAAGAGAATAATAGGCAAATGTCTCATGTAATTGAATTTTATAATGAAGAATACAATGGTATTTCATATGTCTCTAGATGATCTGGAGGGCTAAAAAACTGGTTCTTTAAAATTTGCGAATACTCAATAATTTTCAGATTTTCTTTTTTTCTTGAGTTCTCGAAATCTACAAGAGCTGCTTCTATTTTTTTTGACCCATTCAATGCATTAGCAATTTCCTTCGCGGAGGATATTGCACTACTGACACCAGAACTCGTAAGCGAGGTTGAGCCATGTGCAGCGTCTCCTATCAGGCATACATTAGATTTGTAATACGAGGACAGTAGTTTCAGTTCTCGATTATTCCAGTAATACGCCCTGCTTAACTCACTGTTTTCAATTATCTCCTGGAATTTTTCGGGTAAGTCTGGTTGCAAATATTTCTTTACATTTTTCTCGATCTTAGTGTTTCTGGAAAAATGATGTCCGTATGCGTCCTGCGCAAACTGAACGATCCAAATTAGTTCCTCTTCAGAAATGGGGATCATACCAGCCGATATACCTTTTTTTGAAGATATGAATTTAGTGAATGTGGCTTTTGGTACAGCCCCAGCATTTTTTGTCAGGCAAACAATCTCATTTATTACATTAGGGAAAAACTCAGCTTTACAGACAAATTCACGAGCACTGGAGTTAATACCGTCGGAGGCGATAAAAAAATCACCTTTTTCAATGGAGCCGTCTTTGAAGATGGCTGCAGTGGCTTTTTCTCCTTCAAATTGAAACTTTAAAAACTCACAACGATCGTCATATTGACCGAGTCCCAGTTGACTTTTGAGTGCTTGCAAAAGCGTAACTCGTTTAAGAATAAACCAGCCATTAAGCTCCTTTCTGTTGTCAGCACCTGCATCTGATTTGATAATAAAATCAGTAACACTTGAAACCATCGATTTAAGATCTCCTTTTATCAAAGGGCCGATACTATCCAATGTTTTTTGATTTACCATGAAAGCCAGTCCTGCACTTTCAAGTGTTGAGTTTTTCTCTTTGACAATGACTTGATGATTGTCTCTGAGCTTTATTGCAGCGGCTAATCCAGCTATTCCTCCACCAATTATGACAATTTTCATCCTCTACAGTATCTCGGTATTCTATCAACCTCTAGCTGTGACATTGTTTTTCACTTCTGAGATAAAATTTTGAATCAGAACCTACATTTTCTACGCATTATCAAAATATTGGAAAAATATCTTAGTAATCTCTTATGCAAACAGACGCTGAGCCATTATTCTTATGTACATAAGATCATAAATTAATAAATTAATATAAGATACAATTGAAAAATCATACGAATTTCATCCCCCCACTGTACGATCAATAGATTTTGATCAGTGTTTTGTGATCTTCTAGCACCTTGACTTTAATGAACTAAAAGGATGTGAAAAGTTCTCCGGTGCCTAATACTGGTTTTTATTTCAACCGCAGCTGTCCATTACGTACACGCTGCGGATGGTTTCCCACAGGCACCTCTGCTATTACTTCATGAGTAGCATAATCTACTACAGTGACTTTGTCCAGGCCACTAATCGATACGTACGCTTTGGTACCGTCTTTACTAGAAGTTGCCCAATAGGGCTTAGCGTCTTTTGGGTCTTCTGAAAGTTTGATGGTGGTGTATTCAAAAGTGGCACGGTCGACCATGGCGATGTAGCCGTCCATTGTTCCTGCGACACATAAGGTGCTATCATTTCCACTTAGTGCAATCCCGTGATGCCCCGAGTTCAATAAATGTTCGCCGGGTGCTAGCTTGACTGGGGTAGGCAGTTCCAATTTTCGGGTGATACGGTTGTTTTCTAAGTCGTATTCAAAAAATCCATGAAATAGAGAGATCTGCAAGTAGGCGTATTTTTCATCTTTAGTAATGGCCATTGGGCGAATGGCACGATCCGGCAATTCATAACCCGCTTCTTCGAGTTTTTCTTTCATATCAACTCTACGAATTACTTCATACGTTTCTGCATCTATGATTTGAAACCATCGATCTCCCTTTATAAAATCAAGGGTAGGAGAGGAGACAAATACTTTACCAATGCTGGCGTGATAGATTCGTTTGCCATCCTCTGAATAGGTATTTTCATGCGGCTGGTCACCCGATTCAAATTCGCCCACGATTTTACCTGTTTCCACCTCAATTGCGTGCACTTTTCGTGCCGTGGAAGCGGATACCAAAAAGATCTTTCCATCTGGTGAGATAGCTGAATGGTCTGCTCTCAAACCATCGACTGGGGTACGCCAGAAAATTTCTCCCGAGTTGACATCTAATGCCACTACATCTGCAAAGCTAGGTCGGGAAGCATAGATATAGCGTCCGTCGTTTGAAGTAAACATATCGTCTACCAATTGGTCATTACCCTCTCCTATAAACTCTCGAATGAAACCTGCAGCCAGTCTTCTTTTAAACCCTGAGTAGATATCACTGAACCGCTCTTCGCGATCAGGCAATGCACTTATTTTCTTGATGATTTCATACGAATTCGGATCAAAGATCGTGATCACTCCATCCCAATTATTACCCGTAACTACCACATCTCTTAGTGGGATGCTGTCATGAACGGTTGCTGCGTTGTTTTCAGGATCAAGTGGAAATGAAGGATAGTCTCTGGCAGGTCGCCGACCCAGGCTGATGGTGAAAACCAGTATTGAAATGAGTCCAATTGTGAGTATTCCAGCTAGTACTTTTTTCATAGGTTTTGGAATGTAGTGATGAATATGTTGAGCATGCCTCACACTCATAACTAATAAGAAGAGGAGGTGTTCTGACTTTCAAACTAAAGATAACTTATGAATCTCCATCTTATGGAAGAATGCATTTTATCATCTTTTCACATATACGAAAGTCTATTTTGTTTGTGATCCAGTAGTTACAAAATAGTGAAGACTGTAAAGCATTGCTCCGTAGGTGAAAATTAAAGTTGGGACTGTAGAATTAAACCCTAATTCAAAGGCGGGAATTCCAAAGATTTCTCTAAATGATCTTGTTGCTATTAAAGTCATGAATACTATTCCATATGCAATGACAGAAAGGATCATAATTTTATTTTTTATGGATCTTTTAACTCCATTAATTCTTTCTTTTCTAAAGAAATACCCAAGAATAAAAGCACTCACTACGGCCTCTATTAAAATGGCTAAATAAGGCCTAGTTGCATACAGTCCTAGGCCGACTTCGATTGAATCACTTCCAAAGAAGTGATGCAAATGACCTGAAAAGAAATCAAATATAAAATGGACTGCCACCAGTCCAGCGCTTACCAAACCTATCTGTGTATTCTTATATAATGCGCTGCCTGCCGTAAAGGCAAGTCCACACCATATCACAAGAGGAATTAAATCATGACTGTAAAGCATGTCAACTTCCATGTTATTTAAAGTAGCATTGAAAGCATCATCAGGAGTTGTAGTCTCCAGGCCCAGGTAGTGAAAAACGAACCAGGACAAGTCTTGTAATTGTGAAACGACCAAAAAGAAAATCAAACTTACGCTAGGATTCTGTTGTTTGGCAATTATGGCGGTTGTGAAATGTCCTGCTAACATGTAAGATGCTTAAAATTGTTGATGTATTTTTACTTCTAATATTGAAGTAAAAGTAAAATATTACTTCTAAAATAAAAGTAAAATGAGGGATGAATTTCGATCGGAATGTGCCATTGCTTCTTCTCTTGATGTTCTTGGAGACAGATGGTCACTGTTGATCGTTCGCGATATGTTAATTGGACATAAATACACGTTCAAGGAATTTTCTTTATCAAAGGAGGGCGTTGCTACAGGTATATTATCGAAAAGGTTGAAGTGTCTTGAGGGGTATGGAATAATCAGTAAGAGAAAATTGCCGGGTAATAAAAAGGAGAATATTTATTTACTAACAGAAAGGGGTGTTTCATTGGCTCCCTTGATAATAGAGATCACAGTTTGGGGAGATGCTAATTTAAGGGACTATAACAAGAACTTAAATCATTATGAGATGTTGAAAGCAGATTCACAATCAGCAACCAGAAAAGTGCGAGAAGCATATATCCAATTTACTGAGGGTTTTTTGAATGCATCGAACCAGACCCTACAATGAATCGATAATTCTGTGATTATTATCAGATTTACATCGTAATATTTAGCCACAGCCTGAGGAAAGGCGACCATCCATTTCTGTCTCCACCTCTTTTCTTATCTTTAGTGTTCGACAAGCTACACTATGAAACCAATTTACTACCTGATACTATTGTCCATACTATTCGCTTGTAATCAAGAAGCTGAAGAGGGTAACACTGATAGCTCCGCTGCTGTTGACGTCGGAGGTGGAGAGCGCTTTCGGCCGGCTTTCCATTTCACGCCTCCGTCTGCGTGGATGAACGACCCTAATGGAATGGTTTATTACGAAGGAGAATACCACCTTTTCTATCAGCATTATCCCGATGACAACGTCTGGGGTCCCATGCATTGGGGACATGCAGTTTCTGTCGATCTGGTCAACTGGGAGCATTTGCCGATTGCCTTATATCCTGATAGTTTAGGTTATGTTTTTAGTGGAAGTGCAGTCATTGACTGGGACAATACCAGTGGTTTTGGAAAAGATGGTATTCCACCGATGGTAGCAATCTTCACCCACCACGATCCTGAAATGGAAACTGCTGGGTTTGATCTATTTCAATATCAGAGTGTGGCATACTCTCTGGATAAAGGCCGAAATTGGGCTCTTTATGAAGGTAATCCGGTGCTGGATAATCCAGGTATTAGGGATTTCCGAGATCCTAAGGTGTTCTGGTATTCTCAAGAAAGCAAATGGGTGATGACCCTGGCTGTAAAAGACCGTGTGCATTTTTACACCTCAGCGGATTTGAAGTCGTGGGAATTTCTGAGTGAGTTCGGAGCTGATGACGGAGCTCATGATGGAGTGTGGGAGTGCCCAGATCTCTTTATGCTACCAGATGAGGACGGTGATGAGAAATGGGTACTCTTGGTCAGTGTAAATCCAGGGGGGCCTCAAGGAGGCTCAGCTACGCAGTATTTTATTGGGCAATTTGATGGATCGGAATTTATCAAAGAAGACGATTACACGCGTTGGTTGGATGTGGGTGCCGATAATTATGCAGGTGTCACCTGGTCGGACATACCAGCGGAAGACGGTCGTAGGCTATTCATTGGATGGATGAGCAATTGGCAATATGCGCGAGATGTGCCAACGTATAACTGGCGAAGTGCAATGACGATTCCACAGGAATTACGAATAACGTACGTGAAAGGATCACCTGAAGTACGTTCTGTGCCTGTCAATGAATTAGACACGCTCTTTGTTCCTAAAAATGGCTCAAAGCTGGCATCGTCAGGATCAAAACTTAGTATAGAAGGAATTAACGGTAGTTTTATTACCGTACAATTCTCAAATGGTGGGGGTGAAGAGGTTACCTTGATGGTAAGCGAAACACATATTTCTTTAGATCGCAGTAAATCCGGTATTGTGAATTTCCATCCAGACTTCAAAAAAATCCATCGGTTCAAGCATTATATGGAAGTAGTGAAAACACTGGATGTTTACATTGACCGATCGTCTTTGGAGATTTTTGCAAACGGAGGAGAGCTGTTGATGACAGAATTGGTATTCCCTTCCGAGCCGTATTCGGACTACACCGTCTCAACCGGAGATTTTAAAATCACATTGAGCCATTACACGGGACCCGATCTTGCTGAGCTTTAAGTTCGCCCGGACTTTCAAGTCTTTGTTGATCATTCCATTCTGCCGAAACTACCAAAACCTTGATGATGTGGACGGCCTATCTCTGAATTTGATGGTGATTGCTTATCCTGTGATAAGAGTAGTTTGGGACTGAAATGGCTTACAGTTGAACATAGGACATACATTCAAGGAAAAGCTGAATACACGAGCCGAAGTAGAAAAGAGTGATAATGTAGCGACGGTCTTGCTCATTGTGCAAACTTTATTTGTACTCACTCATTCAGGTCTGCCTTTATTCAAAGCAATCAACTGATTATCAGCTATATTTTAAATTATCATACGAATAGTTGGATTAACGTGTAACAAATAAGTTATGTAAACGTATAATCGTATATGCAACTACAAATTATATTCTTACGCATTCAGCTTTTGAAATTACCTCTTCTTCTCGGAAGAATACGACGCTCGTAGTTCCTACTATTTCTAACTATTAAACTTTTTGACATGCTAACATTTATTGGGTTTATGATACTCGTAGTGGGTATCTTGATTTTAGTGATTTCTCGTATTGATATTCAGTTGACCGCCTTAGTCTGGCTGAAAAAATTCAAATCAGTGCAAGGTTTTCTATTTATTGGAATTGGGGTGATTGTAATGATGATCAACCCCCTATTCTTCTTTGCCGATCGTGGTTTCAATTATTTGTTGGTCTATCCTACAGGAAAGATGAGTGCAGTAATGGAGCAGGGGATCAAATGGCGTGGTTTTGCCAAGATAGATAAGTGGCAGAAGTTCATCGATGTAAAGGTTGTGGGTCAGGGTATTGAAGTGGATGAACGTGAAGTGAGTGGGGTAATGCAGCCGGTACCTCTGCGGTTTATTGATCAAGTTACCGCTTCCGGTTTTGTTTCTACTCGGTTTGAGTTGCCTAGAGACGAAGAGCGCTTCATCAATCTGGCAGTGAAGTTTCGAACAATGAGTAATCTAGTTAATAATACCATCGTCCCTACGGTGAAAGAACAACTTGTCAATACTGCTTATATGTTTGCAGCGCAGGATTACATATCGGGAGAGGCTCAAAGTTTTAGACAAGCTTTTGAAGAGCAGTTGAAGGGAGGAGCCTATGCAGTAGAGAAAATTGAAAAACGCGATACGGTGTTTTCAGGGATCCAGGACGCGCTTAGGGAAATCAAAGAGATCAAGACATCATACGAAGTACGAAAAATTCTTGAAAATGGAATTCCGAAGCGAATTGATCATGAATTAAGTGAAAACAGCATCATCGTTTCGCAAGTGATCGTGGACAATATAGAGCTTGAGGCAACTTTTAAGCAGCGTCTTGAAGCACAGCGAGACGAATCAGCGAAGCGACAGCTTGAGCAGCAAAAAGTGGAAACAGCTAAAGACGCACAGCAGCGGATCATTGCAGAAGGAGAACGAGACAAGGCTGCTGAAAGGGTAGCCCAGGAGAAGGAACAAGTCAAGGCCCTTATCGCAATTGAGACTAAGTTGAAGCAGGAGGAGACCAATCGGAAGCTTGCAGCCATTGCACTTGAAACGGAGAAACTTAATGCGATGACAAAGAAAGTTCAGGCTGATGCAGAAGCTTACGAGATAGCTAAAAAAGTGAATGCAGGGATCACTCCAGAAGTAAAACTCAGAATGGAATTAGATCGTGATGTACGCGTAGCAGCCGAAATTGCAAAGATCAAATTCCCCGAGACCATGATCACCACTGGCGAGGATGGTGGGACACCCATTGAGAGTTTGATAGGAGCTGCTATGGCAAAGCAATTACAGACTACCAGAAAGTCGGATTCAGGAGGTTTCTAACACCCTTTTGTAAGTGAGATTAAAAAAAACCCTTGACAGGCAACTGTCAAGGGTTTTCTCATTTCAAAGTGGTGTAGTATTACGCTTTCTTGTCAATCATCAATAATTCATTCATGACGATTTCCGTTACGAATTTCTTTTCTCCTTCTTTTTCATAGGAGCGATTGACAAGTTTACCTTCCAGTGCAATTTCTGATCCTTTCTTTAAGTAGTCGTCTACTACCTGGGCTTTCTTTCCCCATACTATGATGTTGTGCCATTGGGTGTCGTTCACTTTTTCACCTTTGTTGTTGTAGTAGGATTCATTGGTTGCTAAAGAAAAGGTAGCCATCTGCTTTCCGCTTTCAAAGCTTCTGATTTGAGGATCGTTTCCTAATCTGCCGATTAACTGTACGCTGTTTTTTAAGCTTGTCATAATTGTAATTTTTAAGTGTTTAAATAAATAAGGGTGCTGAGACCCATCGGTAGATAATCTGTCGACTTGTTCTAGACCGACCATGCAAAGATTTACTGATAGGAGAGGGATAGTCGTTAAATAAACGGATGTAAACGATTATAGTCGATTATATACGTTTTTATTCGAGTAATAATCTGGTTATCAGCTATATAAAAGTAGTAGACGAAAGGAATTGACTTCGATTATGAACTCATGATATTCATGGCTTTTTGATAAAAGTGCTTGTTCAGTTCCCGACATTCTTCAAGTAGTCCTGTAGTAAAACCCGCCTTTGACGAATGTTCCACGCAATGGTCGAAATCGCTGAACAGGGGCTTTACGTGAAAGTCAAAGAACTTGCTGGAATTGGGAATGACCGTTACTTTCTTTGCCAGTAGTAATCCCCAATACATCGCATGGTAGCTGTCCGTGATTAAGGCGTCACTTTCTCCTATAAAAGGAATAATTTCTTCAATTGTCGCAGCATTAGATAATGAAGGAATGCCTTCGAGCTTTTTAGTGATTTCAGGTTTTTGCATGGTCCGTTTATGAAACACCACCCCCAGTTCTTGCTTCGCGGCATAGGGTCTGTCCAACAGCGGGTGAAGACAACTAACGCAAGGGACATATTCGCCCGGCATACTGTAGTCCCGGGTTCCGACCAGGGAAATGGTTTCAAAACTGATATTGTAGTTGGAAGGTAATCGTTGTTTGTGGGTAGCTACATTATGCCCGGCTCCCCATATGACGATTTTTTTGCCTTTTTGACTGAGCGACTCAATCAACGAAATTACCTCTTGGAAGGCCGGTCTGTTAAATAATCCACCTCCACCGACAATTAAGCTGCTCTTGGTAATAGCATTTACAAATTCATTTTGCTGATCGCTGTCGGGTACTAAATATTGAAGAATACTGGTCTTTTCCTGAAGTGAGGAAAAATAGTGATACGGGCCCGCGTATTGATCTCCTGCATTTTGAGGGTCAATCTGATGTATGCAGTGGGTGCCCTCATTCCGGATAGGAGCATCCAGAATTTGACTAAACAATTTCTTGGTGCGTGCTTTGACAGCACGTCGCTGTTTTTTGCGAGCTATTGAGGCTTTTATCTTTTGAAGCACAGGCTGCGAAAATGTATTGGATTCGGAGGTAAGATACATTTTATCGGTCACCTGACTCTATGTGGTGCAGTAGCTGGAGCAGAAGTTAACCGCCACATGTAGGGTCTGAAGCGTTCCTGGCAAGTCATTTCAGTAGACAATCAACCCATGATGCAGGCTGGTCCATTACCAAAGAATTTATTAGAGTACATAATAGATAAAGAACCAATAGCTACAGATGAGGACTAAGAGAAGAGGTAGATTAGTTTATTCAGTTAGGTAGAGCCGATCCTGATTAGGGGTGGTTTTTTTATTGATTATTTTTGAAATCAACTAGTATGTAGCACAGCTAGTTGTTTTAGGTTGATATCTAATAGAGAATTATGAGTCAAAAAGTTTGGTTAATCACCGGTTGTAGTACAGGTTTTGGAAGAGAACTTGTAAAAATTGTTTCACAAAAGGGGGACATAGCTGTAGGGACTGTCAGAAAAAAAGAGCAGGTGGCTCCACTGGAACAAATGTGTGAAAATGTAGTGGGAATAGTGTTGGATGTACAAGTGCAAGCTTCCATTGATCGGGCCAAACACATGATCAGAGAGAAGTTTGGTAGACTGGATGTTTTGGTAAACAACGCAGGTTACGGTTCATTGGGACCAGTGGAGGAAACCACAGAAGAAGAGATGCAACGACAGTTTGATGTCAATGTATATGGATGCGTAAGGATGATCAAGATGGCATTACCTTTTATGCGTAAACAACGATCAGGAAACATTCTCAATATCACTTCTATTGCAGGATTGAATGGCTTCCCAGGTGTGGGGATATACAATGGGAGTAAGTTTGCACTTGAAGGAATAGGAGAAGCATTAGCTCATGAAGTAGCTCATATTGGCATTCAGGTAACCAATATTGAACCTGGCCCTTTTAGGACAGACTGGGCTGGTAGATCCGCAACATTTAGCTCTTCGGAGATAGAAGAATACAAGGAATCTGCACATAAAAATATGCACGCTATCAGTGGAAACAGTGGTAAGCAAATTGGAGATCCAATACGAGCAGCAGAAGCTATGTACGAGGTGACAACGTTGGAAAAAGCGCCTATCCACCTTCCGCTGGGTGGTCCGGCTTATAAAAGGGCGAGAATCAAGTTTAAGGAAATACTTCAGGAAATCGATGATTTTGAGTATATCGGTTTACCCACTGACTATTCAGAAGAAGAACTATAGCGTTTGGATGGGTAGGTAGCAGAAGTTCATGTAATTTTGATGCATGAGAGTTATTCAATTGCTACTCATGGCACTTGTTTTTGCATGTCAACCTTCAATTGAAGTCCCTAAAATTGATGAGGACTATCAAGCTGATTTCGAGCAGTACCTTGTTGATAGGCAAGAAGAGCGAGATTATTACTTAAGACTTTGTGGGCTTACCATGCTGCCAGCACTTACCTCTACCTTTGGAAAAGATACATTATCGGATATCCCAGTTCCTGTGGAGGGAGTTCCAGCGCTAGTGGGATATTTTGTAAATCAAGGAAATGAAATCACATTTATAGCGTCTGACGATCAGCTTGTGACAAATGAAAAGGGGGTCTGGGTAGATACCGTGAATTATAGTCTAAATGAAATGGGGAATTCGGAAAAACTGTTCGTCGGACAGCTCTCCTGGATGATTATAACGAGAGGAGGAAAACCTTATATTCGCTCGTGGGATGGGCAAAATCCGGCGGTGAAAGCTTTCCAGAAATTTGATCGTTTTAAACTATCAACTGAATTTATGTTTAAGGCTGATTTCAGCTATTATGAGGTGTCTCAAGAACGAATTGTGTCGACACAGCTGGGGCCGCCAGAGACAGTGAAAATGGTTGGTGAACTGACATTTGAGCATAAAGGCGAGTACTATACACTGGAAGTAGGAAACAATGGATTCACGATGGTAGGTGACTTAACTACGGGAGAAGAAACTTACGGTGGTGGACGATACATCGATTTGGTTCTGCCTGTATCATCTGGTCCTTTATTGGTTGATTTCAATAAATTGTACAATCCTCCCTGTACCTTTTCTGAATTCACTACTTGTCAATATCCTTCAGAGCGAAACATGCTCCCTTTTGAACTTTTAGCGGGTGAACTATATAAGGGTCACTGATGCTAAAGGAGGCCTGTGTCGAGACGCTGGAACAAGCAATCAATGCTGAACGGTTAGGTGCAGATCGTCTAGAGCTGTGCAGTAGATTGGATCTGGACGGATTGACCCCTGACGTTTCACTCTATCGCAAGGTAAAAAAAGCCGTAAACATTCCGATTCACGTGATGATTCGTATTGCACCAAGCACAGCTCCCGATGATTTTGTTTTGACAGAAGGTGAGTTGGAAGAGATGGAGCGTCAGATGCAAACATTTAAGCATCGTGAGGTAGATGGTTTTGTTCTGGGTAGTCTGGATTTGAAAAGGCAGGTCTCAATTGATCAGGTGAATAGGCTTAGTTCGTGGGTCGACGATGAGAAACTGGTGTTTCATAAAGCCATAGATCAGACGGATGACCCTATCCGAAATGCACTGCTGCTGGAAGAGAAGACAAACGTTACCCACCTGCTGACCTCTGGAGGGGCTCTATCTGCGTGGGAGGGAAAAGGCGTGATCAAACGCATGCAGGAGCAACTAAAAAGAATTGTGGTGATTGCAGCCGGTGGTGTGAGCAATCAAAATCTGTCTTCTTTAGATGCACACCTTTTAGCATCAGAATATCACGGTAAGAAAATAGTAGGAGATCTGTGACAAGGGTGACTTCAGCTACCTTTGCAGCATGGTGAGATCAGCAGGATTTGTCAGGGTATTTTTGGCTTACAGCCTATTGATTGTAGGATTAGTTGTACTTTACTTTTTAGCCTCAGATCCTTCACATTATGCTGCTCATTACCTTTTTGAGATAGCCATTACAGTTGATTTTGCCTTTTTACTGCCCCTGGTATACTTGTTGTTAATTCGAAGATCTTCTATTCCAAATGTAACCGTCTTGCCCGTTTTTGCATTATCCATGGTGCTAGCTTTTTATAGCATTCCAGCGCAATACCAAGGAGCAATACAGTGGGTAGAGTTATGGGTGCTACCGATGGTAGAGTTGTCCGTTTTAAGTTTTGTTGGGTATAAATTCTATCAGATTAGAAAAGCATGTAAAGGTTCCGTGAATGCTGAAGAATCAGATCCATACGATGCCATGGTAATGGCATGTGAGAAAGCTTTTCCCGGAGTAGCGGGAAGATTGCTGACATTGGAATTGAGCATGCTGTATTACGGTCTTCTTACATAGAAGCGTCCTGTCTATACATCAGTAGAATTTAGTATTCACAAGAATAGTGGCGTACTTGGGATTTTGGCTTTCATTATCGGATTGGTCATTGTTGAAACGGGAGTCATACATCTACTATTACGGAATTGGAATTCGACTGTCGCCTGGATTTTAACAATCCTCAGTATTTATTCGGGAATACAGGTTTTCGGATTTTTGAAATCTATCCCAAGAAGACCTATCACGTTCAAAGCATCCTCTTTAAAGCTGCGTTTTGGTATCATGTCCTCGGTAGATGTACCTTTTTCATCAATTGAATCGGTGGTGCTTAATAAGAAGGAACTTCCGGATCATACGGATATAGTCAAGCTTTCACCACTCGGAATGCTAGGTGGGGGGCACAATCTACTGCTTAGAACTAGAGAGGAACTTCAACTTAAAAAGCTCTTTGGAATCAACAAGTATTTTAAAGAGATTGTATTCTTTGTGGATGATCAAGAAGGGTTTCTAGCTGAACTTACTGCTAAAATTAGACTGACTTAAGAAAAATAGGCTCATCAAAGTGCCTGAATTGCTTTGAGAACCCCCATATGATCTGTCTTACTCTTAACAATGATAAGCGGCATATATTGATCATGTTCAATTAAACCTTCAGTGACACTTCCCAGTAGGAAATTTGAAATACTGTCTCGTCCTCGTGATCCAATCACAATAGCATGCACATTATTCGCGACAGCAAATTGATACAAAGCGCTAGGAAGGTGTCTTGCCTTACACCTCGTATAATGAGGCTTGTGATTTTTGATTTCGAGCTTGTGTTCGGCGAGGAAATGATCCATTTCGCTTTTTGCATTTTCCATCATGATCTGGCTGAATTCATCAAATGTCTTACCAATCTTACTGTAGCCTTGAGGCACTTCATAGCAATGCAAGGTCAAGATTTCAAGATTTGAAAATTTCTGGGAGAAGAAAGTAGCTCGCCGAAGGGACATGAGAGCGTTCTCTGAAAAATCAACAGGGACTAGTATCTTATGAAGTAATTCTGGAAGATATTCAGGGATTATGGAAACAGAGCAAGGAGCCACTCGCACAATTTTTTTTATGATGCGGAGATTGGCTTTCTGATTACTCTTTCTACCAAGTACTGTCAGGTCAATTGATTTTTCCCGGATAGTATTAAGAATTTCTTTGATAGGGTCACCTTCGCGAATGATGATTTCTATGTTGATAGAATCATCTAAAGATCCAAAGGCCTCGATGGTATATTCGATCGACTTTCTAATACCCTCATCTACCGGAGCTATCAAGTCAGGGTATTTTTTCTTAATGTTATCAGGTAGCTTTAAACTGCTTACCACGTGTACAAAGTAGATCGTATCGACTGCTGATAACTTAGACATTTTAGAGACATACGCTATCAGAGACTCATCGTGCTCCGAAAGGTCTAATGCTACAAGCAGCCTATTAAACTCATATATTTCTTCCATCCCCGTCTGTATTTATCCCGAAATATAGGGTGCATCCAGCAAAATTAACGTTTCACAGTCTAAGATTAATTGAATAGGAGTATCACGCAGTATGCTCGATACTATCACCGGATAAAAAAAAATGCGGGACATAAGTCCCGCACTATCACTAACCAAACCAAAAAAATCAAATCTGGCCTTCATTTACCTGTTGAGAGTAAGGGCTTTCGACGATTTATAGTTTTTAATATCATTTCTTAATGGAATGTCGCTTGGTACCATTCATCTATTGGTATGTCGATTCCGGGAAAAAAATCTATGTTGTACTCTAGCTTGAATTCGATTAGAGCAGTAAAACCTGTAATCAAAACAGCAATTAAGTAGATCACTGCCAGTAAGTCTTTTAGACCGATTTCGAAATAGATGTATTTGAATGTTTTCACGATTTCCTAATTATTTCTTCAAAGCTAGATCTGCGATAGGTGCGTAGTAACCGTGATTTACTGAATTCAATAAATTGGGTATTTTCCCTAGGTTAATTAGGTATTACACTTAATTATGTTATATTTCATACAACGTTATGTAATTATTTTATGGAAGAGAAAGCCTGTATGGAATGCGGAAGGCATGTTTTTGGAAGGTCAGATAAAAAGTTTTGTAGCGATTCGTGTCGCAGTGCTTACAACAATAAGCACCTATCAAGTGCTAGTAGCTATGTCCGTAAAGTGAATCACATGCTTGTGAGAAATAGAAAAATCCTGGAAAGATTGAATTTGACGGGCAAAAAGAAAGTACATCGGAATCAGCTTGTAAATGAGGGATTCGATTTTGATTTCTTTACCAATATCTACAAAACAAAAGCAGGTGATATCTACCACTTTTGTTACGAGCAAGGATACCTGGCCATCTCAGATCAGTTTTTTCTGCTAGTAAAGAAGGATGAAAATAAAGCTTAGTGCAGGTTACACTTATTTTACAGGTAATTTTTCCAGAAAGTAGTTGGTTATAAGTGTGTACAGGTGTCTTCGTGTATTTCTCCCTTCATAAATGCCATGTGAACGATTGGGGTAGCTCATCATGTCAAACTGCTTATTCTGAGCAATTAGCTCATCTACGAGCATCTCCATGTTTTGATAATGCACATTGTCATCACCAGTTCCGTGAATCATTAAGAGGTTTCCTTCTAAATTCTTCGCATGTGTAATAGGAGAGCCAGCCATAAAATTTTCTATATTTTCCTGTGGTAGTCCCATGTAGCGCTCCTGATAAATGTTATCATATGTCAATTGATTGGCTACTGAAGCTACTGCAACTCCGGTATGGAAAGTCTCAGGGAATTGGAACATGAGATTCAAAGTACTGGACCCACCTCCGGACCAACCCCATACACCCACTCTTGTATCATCCACGTAAGGAAGTTTAGTAATTTCCTGAGTCGCTTGTCCAAGGTCAAGGATATTGATTCGACCGATTTGTTGGTAGATAGATTTTCTCCATTCACTGCCATTCAGCACAGGTGCTCCACGAGGGTCTACATCTACTACAATGTAACCCAATTGTGTAAGATAGATTGTCCATAGGCCTACCCACGAATCCTGAGCGACTTGTCCCCATGGTTCACCGTACACATGGAAAATAACCGGATACAGCTTTGATGCATCAAAGTCATGAGGTAGAAGAAAGCGGGCATTTACTTCTATACCTTCTGTTGTGGTAAACGATTGGAACTTCACTGTGGGCATCTTTAAGGAGTATAATTTGTTCTTAAATACCTTATTATCTACAATGGAAGAGATTACCTTATGATCAGGTAGTGAAATTAGATCCACCACTATGGGAGAAAGAGCGGACCGAAAAGAATGGAAGGCATATTTTCCATTTGGCGAAATATTGTAGGTGTTGGTTCCAGAAAATTGCGCTGGTGTAATCCGGCGATCTTGTTTTCGACCTTTTAAATCTACACTGTAAAGGTATCGTTGTGATACATCATTAGGCGATGCCATGTAGTATAATTCTTTGGGAGTAGTACCAGCTATAGAAGCCACATCATAGGTTCCTGTTGAAATCAGTGTAGTGCTTCCGGAGTTTAAGTCAATCTTGATTGCTTTTCTCCACTCATTTTCAATTAAACGTAAAGCAGATTTTCCATTACTCAATATTTCGAGTTTATTATCCCCCCAGTTATTCGCCGTAATATCCGGATATTGAAGGTCTACCCAAGATTCTGATTGTTCTTCATAGATAAGCTTAGTCTCCTTGGACGATGGCCTGTATCCCCAGAATTTTAGATGATTTTGCTTTCGGTTCATTTGCTGAATCAGCAGCAGATCTTTGTTGATCCATTGGATACCGGGAATATAATTTTGCACTATGCTTCCTTCCAGCTCAACCCAGTGACGATCGCCAGTGAAGGTATTTATTATCCCAATTTGTGCTGAAGAAGGATCTTGGCCAACTTTAGGGTACTGAACGGGGATTACTTGTGAGTATACAGAATCAGTAAAGTTGATCATATTGTAGCTACCAATGGTCGAAGCATCTAACTGCCAGAATGCGATCAGCGAACCATCAGGGCTCCAACGAAACCCGTCTCTGCACCCGAATTCTTCTTCGTATACCCAATCGAACGTTCCATTGATGATCTCACGATTTCCATCAGAAGTTAATTGAGTGGTAACGCCGGAGGAGAAGTCTTCTTTGTAGATGTTGAAGCCCATTACATATGCTACAAAATCATTATCAGCTGAAAACTTAGCGAACATCAACGAGGAGGCAGGAAAATCTTTGCCTAGTTGACTTAGCTTTTTTTTAGAGAAGTCATATACCCAGTAATCTCCCTTAGTATTGGAGCGCCATACTCGCTTCGAATTAGTGAAGATGAGTACCTTACTTTCATCATCAGATAGAGAAAAATCTTCGATAAAAATTGGCGTATTACTACCTTCAGGAGTGAGTTGATCGGTTGATAAGTAAGCAGTTGAAGTTTGAGTGGCCGTTTGGTATCTTTTGATTTCGGCATTGCCCTTATCGGTATATACTACCATCAAATACGCCTCACCATTTTCAATCCATTGTATAGGTGTTTGATACTCTTGCCTGAACTCACTACTAGCGAAGACGCGATCGATAGTGAGTAGCCCTGCATCTTGAGATCTAACGGCTGAACTAGCAAGTATCGTAAATACTGCAAGAAGTCTTGCTTGTTTGAAGCGCATAGTAATTTTGTTTTTGATCAAATTAATCAAACCTCTTCAATCCAGTAAGGAAGGCATGATGAGTGGTAACTAAATAAGTCGCTGCAATAATGCTTTGGTAGCCAGTATGCCCTCAGCTTCCGGGAGTTCATTTCCTTCATATTCGATGCCTATGAAACCGGTAAAAGAAGAAGCTTTTACCAATTGAATCATCTCCTTATAGTCAATGAGGGTTTCATTTCCTTTAGCATCGAATTGGTAAGATTTTGCACTGACCCCTTTGGCAAAGGGTAAAAAGGTTTTGACTCCTTTATATAGATCGTATACCTCTTCGCAACTACCGCGCTGAATACTACCCCATTTCTTTCCGGTACACCAATTCCCAAAGTCAGGTAATGTTCCAAGTGCCGGGTTGTTAACCTTTTCAATCACCTCTACTATAAACTCAGCGTTGGAAGAATGTAAGCCATGATTTTCGATCAAAATAGATATATCCATAGTAGAAGCGTACTCCACTAATTGCCCCAGACCATCGATAAGGCTTTCCCGAAGTACATTTTGTTCACTATCACCAAATGCATTGACTCTCACGGAATGGCAGCCCATTTCTCTTGCTGCATCGACCCATGGTTTATGATTTTCAACTGCCTTTTTTCTCTTGCTGGCGCTTGCATTCCCTAGTTCTCCTTCTTCATCCACCATAATCAGAAGATTGGACACTCCGTTGTCATTTGCTCTGGTCCTCATTGATTTCCAGAAAGAATTGTCCTTCTTTTTATCAGCGTAAAAACCATTTACGTACTCGACGGCATTGATATCAAAGTCACGTTTTGCAATGGAGGCAAAATCAACCGGGTCTAAGGTCTTTTCTTTGAAGCTTCTATGCAGCGACCATTGAGCCAATGAAATCGAAAGCGATTTAGATTGTGCTGATAGGGGTGATAAGTTAGGATAAAGGTATATTCCAGCTGTACCAGCTCCCACAGTTTTAAGAAAAGATCTTCGATTAAGCATACCCTAAATCTAATGCAAACCCATAAACTCTTTAGCTAATAGTCAGTGAAGACTTTTTAAAGAGAAGTGCTGAAAAGGCAAAAAGCAGGACAAATCCAGTATTTAAAAAATAAACTTGAATAACTCCCGGTGACCAAGAGATTATACCAGGAGGCCAAATGAAGTAGGCACAAACAGGAACTAATGCTTGGGTTATACTTGTGGCAGTCATGGTTAGGTACATACCTCTAGATCTAAATCTCGATAAGATAGAACCTGTGAACCCCACTAAAAAAACCACGCCAAATAAGGAGTTTGCTGATTGATTTTCACTTCCAATGATACCCACAGCTGCATTTACCCAAAAAAGTAAGAATGCGCCAAGGAGTCCCACGGCAATAGCTACCTTATAGGATGTTTGATCTGTCTTTAAGTCTATGAGTAGGTAGCTACTTCCCAGCATGTAGAGTACCAACCCCATGATTAGAAAGTCACTAAAACTCCAATTGACTTCGTCACTTATCTTCGTGGCGATAAAAGGAATGGCAAGCAGTCCCGAGACAATCAGTAAGAGTATTAGATATTTCTTCATCTATTAGAGCACTTTGGGATACAAAAGAATAAAATATTTATAACTGTCTAGATTTATCAGACACAAAGAGTATTGGGATTTTTCAGTACTATTTGGTAGCTGATTATAAAAATAAAAGTGCCCCTAATAAATTCGAATCTGACCGAAACTACTTCCCTGAGATATTAAGTGCCTTGGAACAGTGAGTAGAGGACCTATTCAAAAACCTTTTTCTTTAAGATTGAATAATTTTATTTGCCGCAACAAGGTATTTTAGATGTTGTCTCAATATCCTATTGCACCCCCATCAGGTCGAGAGGAATCAGAAGCACCAATCATCACCTTGTTTTTTTCATCCCATTGAATACCCATCAATGCCCCCAGGTTAGTTCGGGGTGACATCGTATGCCCCATTTTTTCAAGTCTTTTTCTGGTATCAGGTGAAAGTAGGTCACGTTCAAAAATGATGCGATCTGGTAACCACTGATGATGGATCTTCATTGCCTCTATAGCTTTCTTCACCGGCATATCGTAGGCAAGCACACATAATACTGTTTGGAAGACAGTATTTATAATGGTCCTTCCTCCGGGACTACCAACGACTAAAAAGGGTCTTCCGTTCCTCGCTACGATCGTGGGGGTCATACTTGATAGCATTCGTTTTTCTGGCTCAATTAGGTTAGGGTTGGTACCTATTTGTCCATTAGAAGTGGTCACACCGGGCTGAGGATTGAAATCTCCCATCTCATTATTGAATAAAAACCCAAGTTCCTTAGACCCCATTCCGGAACCATAGCCATGCTCCAGCGTGTAAGTCATAGACACAGCATTTCCTTCTTTGTCCATTACAGAGAAATGTGTAGTACTGGTACCATCGTAAAGCTGTCCAAATTGTGAGGAATCGCTGATAGATACTTTTTCCCAGTCGATGCTTTCAAATCGAGTCTTCGCGTATTCTTTTGAGGTCAACCTATCCAATGGTAGATCTTCATTAAAGTCAGCATCTCCCATATGTTCTGCTCGATCAGCGTAAGCTCTTCGCATTACTTCAGCCAATAGATGCACGTATTCTTTGGAGTTAAATTCGATCGTATCATATTCCAACAGCTCCATCATGTTCATCATCTGTACTAAGGCTACTCCGCCAGAACTTGGTGGTGGCATTGAGTAGATTTCATAATCATGAAAGGTCCCTTTGATTGGTCTTCTTTCAATTGCTTCGTACCTGGCCAGATCTTTGGTAGTAATTAGTCCACCATTTTCTTCCATAAATTTTGCAATTTCCTTGGCTACCACACCTGTGTAGAATCCATCATGTCCCTTATCCCGGATAATCGAAAGGGTTTTACCTAGTACTGGCTGCTTCCAAACTTCACCGTATTCAGTTATCGTTCCATTTTCATTATTGAAGTAGTTCTTTAGAAATTCGATAGGAGAATTGGTGCGAAAGAACTGGGCTGCAGTGTAAATACTCCATGTCATAGGGAAGCCATTATTGGCAAGGTTTACTGCTGGTTGAACCAATTCTTCCCAAGGTAATGTGCCATATTTCTGGTGAGCTTTGTAGAGACCGGCGACTGTGCCGGGAACACCTACTGATTTCGCACCAACGTGATTGACGGATGACCGATAACCATATAGGTTGTTCCCGACTACTACCTGTCCTGAGTCATTTAGAAACATATTAGCATTAGCCAATAATGGTGCTTTCTCTCTAAAATCGATCGTGGTTGCTTCACCCTGAGCGTTCATGAAGACGATGAACCCCCCACCTCCAATGTTTCCTGCAGTTGGGTGAGTTACTGCAAGAGCAAAGGCAGTAGCGACAGTAGCGTCGATGGCATTTCCACCTTTTTGTAAAGTTTCAATACCTACTTTGGAAGCTATTTCACTTGCTGAAACGACCATGCCGTTTTTGGCATATGTCTGAGCTGCTACTAAAGTGGGTAAATGCAGGCAGATGAAGAAGACAAAATAATACTGGAATAGATTTTTCATAGCTAGGAGGTGTGAGAAAAAAAATGCAGGTTGATATCCATAAATGACATATTTCTCAAATATAAAAGGATTTTGAACAGAACATAAATCAATCGGTTTAGGGTTACCATGCCCTAAAAAAGTCAACTTCTCGCAGAAACAGAGGTGTTCCTGGCTCAATGGGGAATTAATTGGCAAGTAGTATTTCAAACATGAGAGTGAATCATTTTACGAATCTAGATGGTGACAATCATTATAAAACTTATTAGTGATGACCAGTGAATTTGAACTCCAATTCCTTTTTTCGGCTCGTTGTATCATGTGTTAGGTGAAATGCGTAGGGGGAAGGTATACGCTTCTTTTCTATTCC
>JAYPLE010000018.1:0-72813 GCA_038129245.1 Flammeovirgaceae bacterium
TTTTTTGAAGGAAAAGAGCTTGTGCCACTTTCTTCGAATTTCATTGATAATCAGCCGCTTTTGTATCCGAACCCTGCAAAAGACCAAATCAATTTGATGCGCGACAGGCCTTCACTATTTCCCCTTTTTGACCTACATGGTAAAAATATAGAAGTAAACTTCAATCAAGTGCCGATCGGTATATCTATTGATATTTCCAACTTAGTGCCAGGTTTCTACCTGCTACGGGATGAGCATACTAAGGAGATCTACAAGTTTTACAAGCAGTAAGAAACTCCCAGCTTCTTGTCTAGTTACAAAAAAAGGCGATCCATAGGAGCGCCTTTTTCTAACTAAAACTTGAAATATGCTTACTCTCTGTAAATTTTTAATTCAACTTTCTCTTTTCCCATCCTTCCAATAATGAGGTATAGACCTTTGGCGAACCTTGAGAAATCATAGGTAAGCTGATGATCACCTTTTGAAAGTTCTTGTTGGTAGCTGTCCATCTCCTGGCCGTTTATATTCATCACCTTAAAAGAAATAAGGCCATTTTCTTTAGGACTAGAGATATCCATTATCAACCTATCTGCAACAGGATTTGGATAGGTATTGATACTAAATGCAGTGATTTCTTCGGTGCGGAATTCGTCAATCAAATCATCGATTCTTGCACTTCCACTTGAGCAAGACTGATCATTCAGGCTGGAATCATATGCTAATGATCCATGGGAAAGGTCGTCTACACAGAAGTTAATAGTAACACCACCTTTTGCAGTGGAAGTAGTTTGTAAAGTAACTGTTCCATCGGCAGTTGTTACACCTGCAACTGTTTCGTTAAAAGTACCAGTGAAAGTACCGATGACAGTAACACCTTCAACTGGGGCTTCCTGGTCATTGTGCACAGTAACAGTCGATGATCCAAATTTGGCTCCTCTGCCTGCACTGATGGTTCCATTCACAATGGATTGCACGTGAACCGATACAGGATCTCCGGAAGGCGCGCTGGTAACAGAGACTACTTGACTATTTTGATCTGTTGCCGCTTCGTTATCCGTTACGGTGAGTGTCACAGTATAATCACCCGCTGTAGCATATGTGTGGCTTACAGTTATTCCGATCCCATTGTTACCATCTCCAAAGTCCCAACTCCAACTTGTAATACTGCCATCGCTATCACTACTTGCAGATCCATCGAAGTTTGTCGACAAGTCTGCAGTAGTAAAGGTAAAAGAGGCGGTAGGAGGTGTATTACCGGTTGTTTCAGTTACAGTTACGGTTTGCGTTTTGGTGCCAGTAGCTCCCTCATTGTCAGTAACAGAAAGAACTACGCTATATTCGCCAGCTGCTGCGTAAGTATGGCTGACCGTCGACCCGCTTCCATTGTTACCGTCTCCAAAGTCCCAACTCCAGGTGACGATGCTTCCGTCACTATCGGAACTACCAGATCCATCAAAATCTGCCGAAAGATCGGTGGTATTAGTAGTAAAGGATGCAGTGGGTGGTGTATTGCCAGGTCCTGAGCCATCATCAACTACGTAACTATCGAGATTATCAAAATAATAGGTGTCGCCTGACAGTGTATTGGAATTGAATAATATCAGCAAATTAGAGATGGAATTATCAGGAGCTTGTCCGGCATCAGGTCTGTCTTTGAAATCGAAATAAATTCGATGCCATTGGTTGGATTCCTTTACCACACCAAAATAGCGGCTATGTCTCCCGTCAGGGTAATTTGTTGACGTCGCAGTCGAATTTTCTAATTGAATGATGATCTCAGTACCAACAGGAGCAGCAGTAAGCACGTCCATGTAGAAACGTCTATCGCCAAATACATACTCCGCTGCATTTGTTACAGCCGAGGTCGCATAAACGATGTTGTCATACTGCGCCGTTGAATTTCTGACATAGGAGCCACTTAAAGCAGAACCATTTACGGCATTAGGACTTGGATTAGATACTTCGGTCAAAGCTCCATCTGAGCTAATATAAATTGCATTTGCAGTTTCGTCAAAGTTTTCAAAAGCAAAATCTTTGATGTATGGCTGGGCCATATTCGTATTGAGGGCCAACGTTTTTGTGCCACAACTTGTACTAATTTCAGCGGTAATCTGGCCAGCTACGGTTCCCCAGTTTAGTGATATGTTTGGTGTACCTTGTCCGCTTACAATACTGGCACCGGCTGGCACTGTCCAATTTACTGATGTTCCCTGTGACACATTTTCGATGGAGTAGGTGTTGGTACCTTGATACTCCACAAACCTTTCTCCAATAATATTTGGCTTGCCTCCACCGTAAACTCTCACATAATCAACTTCCATCGTCGAAGGGAAAAGATTATCATCAACTTCACCTCCAAGATTACCTCCAATGGCAACGTTTAGCAAGAAGTGCATGTCCTGGTTAAAGGGCCAGTTAAAGCCTCCGAGATCTTCCGGTCGTTTGGTCTGGAATAAATACCCGTCAACGTACCATCTAATTTCATTTTCCTCCCATTCAATTGCGTATTCATGAAATGTGTCCAGAAAGTTTGGGTCATAAAAAGGAAACGAGGTACCTTGATTTTGATTATTAGGATAAGGGTCGCCATAGTGAATATAACCAAGTGTTTCGTCGGGATTATTTCCGACAAACTCCATTATATCAATTTCTCCACTTTGAGGCCATCCACCATAAGGTTCGTTTGTGGAAAGCATCCAAAACGCGGGCCACAACCCACCACCTACAGGAAGCTTTATACTGGCTTCAAATCTTCCATAGGTCCAATCGCCTTTATTGATACTTCTGATTCTGCCAGATGTGTACTTGTACCTTTTGCCTCTTATCTGTTCGCGTTTTGCAGTAATTTGCAGGGTGCCATTACTGACGATCACATTTGATTCCTGGTACTCTTGCAATTCATTGTTACCCCAGCCGCATATACCCTCTGCGCAGCCATCACCCAATTGATAGCTCCAATTAGTGAGATCAAGGGAATTGCCGTTGAATTCATCGCTCCATACAAGGTTGGGGCATTGAGCCTGGCTAGTTAATGATACACACAACAGTAAAAGCGATACTGTCGTGAAAAAGAAAAAATTTTTCATAGGTTGAATAAGTTGATAGTTGCAATTAATTTATTCAACCTTTGACATATTGCAAAATTCTCACTGCTACATCACTTTTAATATCTAAATATTAGAATACGTCAATACTACATCAATTTAATTCAAAAAATAGCTATATGGCAAATGATGGCTATTTGAGTCCAGACTTGTTTATTTACTTCATAAATCAAATTTTCTTCGGCACAAACTCATTAAATTGGGAAGTAAAGCCTCTTTTTAAATGTCGGCTGTTTTTTCATTTTAGGTATTAGTATATTCCATCAAAATTTGACGCCATGAAATTCATCAATCTTGCCATTCTCACATGCATGCTCGTTATTCAGTTGCATGGACAATCCTCTCTTATTGGTTTTACTCCAAAGTCGGCAGTGACACAACAAGCACTCGAACAGGCATTTGATCGAGAGGTGAATAAGTCTAACCTTGACAGCTGGATGCAGCGATTATCTGCGCGTCCGCATTATGTAGGAACGGACTATGGCAGAGAGAATGCTGAATGGATGGTCGAGCAATTCAAGTCATGGGGATTTGACGCAAGGATTGAAACCTACCATGTCTTATTTCCATATCCGAAAGTCAGATTACTGGAAATGACTGCCCCCGAAAAGTATACAGCTTCCCTTAAGGCCGTAGCCGTCGACGGCGATGAATATACCGCGCAAGGGGACGAACTGCTTCCAAGCTACAATGCTTTTTCGAAAGATGGTGACGTAGAAGCAGAGTTGGTATTTGTCAATTATGGAATACCCAGAGACTACGAAGAGTTAGAAAAACTAGGAATAGATGTAAAAGGAAAGATTGTAATTGCAAAATATGCTGGTTCCTGGAGAGGTATTAAGCCCAAGCTAGCAGCCGAAAAGGGGGCTATTGGCTGCATTATATATTCGGATCCAAAAGATGATGGCTATTACCGTGGAGACGTGTATCCGAAAGGTGCATTTAAAAATCAAACAGGTGTTCAGCGAGGTTCTGTGATGGATATGCCGACCTATCCTGGGGATGTGTTGACGCCGGGATATGGGGCCACTAAAAACGCCAAGCGGCTCGACCGAAAGGATGCGCCGACTATCACTAAGATTCCCGTGCTTCCAATTTCATATGAGGATGCGTTACCACTGTTGTCGGCCTTGGAAGGACCTGTGGCTCCTGTTTCATGGATAGGCGCACTGCCAATTACCTATCATGTAGGTCCAGGACCAGCAAAAGTGCATTTGAAAGTTGAGTTTGATTGGGAGTTGAAACCTGCTCACAATGTGATAGCCCGCATGAAAGGAACAAAGTATCCAGATCAATACATCATCAGAGGAAATCATCATGATGCTTGGGTGCACGGAGCTAATGATCCGATAAGTGGGATGGTAGCGGTCATGGAAGAAGCCAGAATTGTCGGACACTTGGCTAAGAACGGCATGAAGCCAAAAAGAACATTGATCTATTGTGGATGGGATGCGGAAGAGCCGGGACTGATTGGTTCTACAGAATGGGTAGAACACAATAAAGTAGAATTACAGGAAAAAACAGTGGCTTATTTAAATACTGATGCCAGCGGTCGTGGTTTTTTCAGAGCGGGAGGAGCACATTCACTAAATGCAATGGTACAGGAGGTAGCTAAATCAATTAAAGATCCTCAAACGGGCGTATCAGTTTACCAACGAGCAAGTGCCTTGAACATGGTAAGAGGTGGAGATGGAGAGTTGTCTTTGTATGCATTGGGTTCTGGTTCTGACTATACCCCTTTTATACAGCATGCCGGTATAGCAGCATTGAATTTTGGTTTTGGTGGAGAAAATGCAGGAGGAGAATACCACACCATTTACGATACCTATCCACATTACACCCGGTTTAAAGATCCGGGGTTTCAATATGGAGAAGTATTGGTCAAAACCGCAGGTAGATTGACATTACGTATTGCAAATTCAGATGTACTTCCATTTGATTTTAGAGATTGGCATGAAACCGTAACAGGCTATCTCAATGAGGTAATGTCTGATTTGGAATCAAAAAGGATTTCATATAAAAAACATAATCAATTGGTAGAAAAAAATGTATTTTCATTGGCTGCGGATCCCACGAAAGCATTTAAAGCACCGGAACGAAAGCCTGAGGTGCCCTACATTGATTTCTCACCTTTGCAAAATGTAATGGCGGCTCTTGATAAGACAATTGGAAGTATAAGGAATCAAAAGCTAAGTGAATTATCCTCTTCAGATAAGGAAGAAATAAATGCCTTGCTCTTAGTAGCGGAGCGCCACTTGACTTCAGAAAAAGGCCTCCCAAGAAGGGGATGGTTCAAACATCAGCTGTATGCGCCTGGATATTACACTGGATATGGTGTGAAGACGCTTCCGGGTGTAAGAGAGGCGTTAGAACAAGATGACTGGTCAGAAGCAGTGGAGCAGATTCAAATACTTACTAAAACCTTAGAAGGTTTCAACGAACATTTGAAGAAAGTTATTCGATAGTTCGCATACCAAATGGATAACCAAAAATGAAAAGGACATTATTGATTGCATTCGTGCTAAACGGGCTCTTTGGGTATTCACAGGATCTGTGGGATGTGAAGCAACCTGATAGTTTACATAAGAAAGTCATTATCTCAGTTGACGAAGGAACCTGGATGAACCTGGATCTTTCACCTGACGGGACGAAGATTGTTTTTGACATGCTTGGAGATATTTACATCATGCCTGTCAGTGGAGGAGAAGCCACTTGCTTACGAATGGGGCATGCTTTTGACGTACAGCCTCGATTCAGTCCAGATGGAAAAAAGATATCCTTCACGAGTGATGCAGGAGGTGGTGACAATATATGGGTAATGAATGTTGACGGCTCTGATGCAAGGCAAGTAACCAAGGAGTCTTTCAGGCTTGTGAATAATGCTACGTGGACCCCCGATGGCAACTATCTGGTAGTAAGAAAACATTTCACTTCACAACGCTCATTGGGAGCAGGTGAGATCTGGATGTACCATCTACAAGGAGGCGCCGGTCAAAGACTAACAAAACGTAAAAATGATCAGCAGGATGTAGGAGAGCCTAACGTTAGTCCAGACGGTAAATACATTTATTATAGCGAAGACATGTATCCAGGTGGCTTTTTCCAGTATAACAAGGATCCCAACAAGCAAATCTACGTGATCAAACGATATGATCGTGAGACAGGTAAGTCCAAGGTGGTAATAGGTGGAGCTGGAGGCGCGGTACGCCCACAGGTATCGAATGATGGGAAGAGGCTAGCTTTTGTTCGCAGAGTAAGAACCAAATCCGTACTCTATGTCTTCGATCTTCATACTGGAATTACTACTCCTGTATACGATGAGCTTTCAAAAGACCAGCAGGAAGCGTGGGCGATCTTTGGTGTGTATCCGAATTTCAGCTGGACACCTGATGACAAATCGATCATTATTTGGGCTAAAGGAAAAATCAGAAAAATAAACCTAGCAACCGGGAATGCTGAGACCCTACCTTTCAAAGCAACGGCTGAGCATACCATTGCGGATGCGTTGAAGTTTCCGCAAAATCCGGACCCTGATACGTTTATGTCTAAAGTAATGAAGGATGCGAAAGTTTCGCCGGATGGTAAATTACTGGTTTTCAATGCAGTAGGGCATATTTGGATTAAGAAATTTCCCGAAGGAAAACCCAAGCGCTTAACCGATGAGACTTTGCTGGAATACGAGCCCAGTTTTTCTCCGGATGGTAAATCTATAGTGTACGTCACTTGGAGCGATGAAAGTAAGGGGGCAATTAAACGTGTGCCTTTAAAGGGAGGTATGCCCATTCAATTAACGCAAGAAAAGGCCATCTACCGTACGCCATCCTATTCACACGATGGTAAAAAAATTACATATTATAAGGAATCTGGGAATGGAGCTATGGGATTCGCATATGCGCAAGAGCCCGGCATCTACTACATGGACAGTGACGGCTCCGATCCGCAGTTTGTCATTAATGATGGCCAAAGTCCGCAGTTTAGCCTCGATGGTAAGAGAATCTATTACCAAAAGGGAGGATACATTTTTGGGAGCCTCGATAAGAGTCTGAGAAGTGTTTCATTATCAGGACAGGATCAAAGAACACACGTGCATTCAAAATACGGAGGTCAGTTTTCTTTGAGTCCTGACAATAAGTGGTTGGCATTTGCAGAATTGTATCACGTGTACGTGATGCCCTTCTCTGAAAATGGACAGACCTTGGAAGTTTCGAAAGATCAGAAATCATTTCCCATGACCAAAGTAACGGAAGACGGAGGTTTAAACCTACAATGGTGGGATACGGGTGATAAATTAAGCTGGACACTAGGTAGCGACCATGTCACTATTGAACTTAAAGATGCATTCACTTTCCTGGAAGGATCTCCCGATAGTGTGGGGACAATTCCAAAAAGTGTTGTCAATGCGGGGTTGGAATTGAAAACAGACCGTCCAGAAGGTCTTGTGGCGCTAACAGGGGCTACACTTATCACCATGAATGGGGAAGAAGTGATTGAAGATGGAACCGTAGTGGTCGATGGAAACAGATTACTTTTTGTGGGTTCATCCACCGATTTTCAATTATCGAAAAAGATGAAGAAGATCGATGTTTCCGGAAAATATATCATTCCGGGGATGATCGATACGCACGCTCATTTACGAGCCTTTAGATATGGATTAAGCCCTCAAAAAGAATGGCCTTACTATGCCAATTTAGCCTACGGTGTTACGGCAACGCATGACCCTTCTAGTAATACGCAGATGAGTTTGTCACAATCTGAAATGGTAAAAGCGGGCGAAATGGTGGGACCCCGTGTATACACTACCGGCACGATTCTGTATGGAGCAGATGGTGATTTTAAGGCGGTTGTAAATAGCTTGGATGATGCCCGGTTTGCCATAAAAAGAACAAAGGCTTACGGTGCTTTTAGTGTAAAAAGCTATAATCAACCTCGAAGAGAGCAACGACAGCAGGTCATCACGGCAGCTAGGGAAAATGCAATCATGGTATACCCTGAAGGGGGTTCCACATTTTATCATAACCTGACCATGATCCTGGATGGCCATACCAGCATCGAGCATAACCTACCAGTGGCACCCTTACATGAGGATGTACTGCAACTATGGGAAAACAGTAGTACGGCCAATACGCCAACATTAATAGTCAATTATGCAGGGATGTCAGGGGAATACTATTGGTACCAAACTACGAATTTATGGGAAAACGAATTTCTGTTGAAGTACTATCCACGGTCTGAAATAGACGCCAGAGCACGTCATCGAACTATGGCTCCTATGGAGGAATATGACAACGGCCACATACTTACCTCAAGGTCTTTGAAAGCGCTGGTAGACAGGGACGTTAAGGTGTGTGTGGGAGGTCACGGCCAGCTGCAAGGACTTGGTGTACACTGGGAAATGTGGATGCTACAGCAAGGTGGAATGACTAATTACGAAGCACTCAGAGCTGCCACAATACACGGCGCAGAATACATCGGCATGGAGGCAGATCTGGGATCATTGGAACCTGGAAAGTTGGCAGATTTAGTAGTGCTGGATAAAAACCCACTGGAAGACATTCAAAACTCACAGCACACAAAGTACACCATGGTGAACGGCCGTCTTTACGATGTTCATACCATGAATGAAATAGGGAACTACGATGTCCCAAGAGGTAAATTTTACTGGGAGCAGGAAGGTTTCAATACTTCAATGAATTGGCATGATTATACACTACAGCGGGTAAATTGTGTATGTGGACATTAAATACCCTTCTCTCAAATCGTGATCGGGAGATGAGCAGTAGGTTAGCCTATGACTTCAGTTGCCCTCCGTACGGCGTACTGGAGGCTTAAAGATCATAATGACATGATCCAAGTGAGCTTTTCTCAAATTCGCTAGCTTAACAAGTCAAGCCTTTAGTTTATATCTGAACGATGGGAACATACGTTAGAAGTCTGCTCCTAAATGAAAGTAATTTATTAGGTTGCGCGTTATGCTGAGATTGCTCTCTTCTTTATTTTGTTTAGGTTTTATTACGATTTCCTTACAGTCGCAGGTTCATCATTGGGAGTCGGTGGTGATGGAAGGGGATGCTGTTCGCTATAAGGTGCCTGAAAGTCAGCTGGACATCAGCTGGCGTAATCAGGATTACGATGATGATTCCTGGCAGCTAGGCATACTTGGGCTAGGATACGGTGATGGAGATGATCAAACTGTCATTGATCCTTCTATGTCTGTTTTTTTGAGGATTGCATTTGAAATTCAGGAAATCAGTGAAATAGAAGAAGTAGTGCTGGATATGGACTTTGACGATGGATTCATTGCCTATCTCAATGGAAGTGAAATAGCTCGCGCCTCTCTGTCTGGTTCGGATCCTGACTTTAATCAGGGAAGTGACGAGCTGCATGAGGCCTTACTCTACCAGGGAATTGACCCTGACCGATTTGAGGTAGACCAGGAATTGTTGGTACAGGGAGAAAATCTTTTGTCCATTCAAGTACATAATGATAATCTGAACTCTTCTGATTTGACAGCACTTCCTTTTCTGTCATTAGGCATCAATAATGAATCAGGGAGATACCGAGAGGTACCCGAATGGTTCGATGCACCCAATGTGGTTGTACCTGTAGATTTCCCTGGAACACATCTCCCAATAGTTTACCTGGAGACAGCAGCAGGTCAGGATATCCCGGATGAGCCAAAGGTTGATGCGAGCATGAAGATCATTAATCGTGGAGATAATCAGGTAAACGTGCTTGCCGATAGTAGCGATCCAGCCTACCTTGATTATTCGGGAACTATAGGAATCGAAATTCGAGGGTCAACTTCCGCATGCTGCTGGCCAAAAAAACAATATTCTTTGACTACTTACGATAGTCTTGGTGCGAAGGAAAATGTTTCATTGCTGGGAATGCCGTCAGAAAATGACTGGATTCTCTTTGCAATGGCTTTTGATCCCTCGCTTATTCGAGATTTCACAACCTACTCGTTAACGCGAGCGATTGGTAATTATGCTGCACGAGGAAAGTACTGTGAGGTGTTTCTCAATGGAGCATACCAAGGCTTGTACATATTGCAGGAAAGATTAAAGGCCGATAACGACCGCATCGATATCAATAAAATAGAGGTGGGCGATCTCGAAGGTAAGAAATTGAGTGGGGGATACATCACCAAGTCAGACAAAGAAGAAGGGGGTGAGGTGGCAGCCTGGTACATGGATAACTATGCTGGGTGGCAAACGGCTTTTATACATGCTCATCCCAAACCTGATGAAATTCACCCGCTTCAGGATGAATACATTCAAAATACCTTTTTTTCGTTGGAACAGACAGCTGCAGCCCATAATGCCTCATTTTTAGATGGATATCCCGCTATTATCGACGTACATTCTTTCATAGATTTTATGATCATTAACGAGCTGACTTCCAACCCCGATGCTTATCAGTTCAGTACGTATTTCCATAAAGATCGCAATGGGAAATTGAGAGCCGGACCTGTTTGGGATTTTAACCTTACATATGGCAATGATCTTTTTATTTTTGGTTTTGATCGTAGCCTGACTGACGTGTGGCAGTTCGACGATAATGAAAATGTGGGAGCAAAGTTTTGGAGGGACTTGTTTGAAGATCCGGATTTCAATTGTCATTTTAGCAGAAGATGGGTTGAACTAACACAGCCGGAGGCACCTCTTCACCTGGATGAGATGCACGCTTTCATCGACAGTTTGGTGATAGAAATTTCCGATCCTATTGAGAGAGAATATTTCCGATGGAATACGGATGGAAATCACGCCAGTCACATTTCTGAGATGAAGGATTGGATTGCAGCTCGTCATGAATGGATGAATACACAATTAGGAGATGGGATGGGTTGTAGGGAAATTGAAGTGCCAAATTTGGTCATTTCCAAAATTCATTATCATCCAAGCACACCGACGGGTGAGGGTCAGAAGGACCTTGAATTTATAGAGATAACCAATGCTGGAGAAGAAAGCGTTGACCTGACAGGCGTCTACTTTGGAGGTACCGGGCTCGTGTATCAGTTCCCCAACAATGCGACCCTTCTTGCTGGTAAAAGTGTATTTCTGGCAAATGAATCAGATGTTTTTAGGGAGTACTATGGATTTAATGCTTACGATGAGTTTAGCAGAAGTTTAAATAATGGTGGACAAAATATCACGCTCCGCAATGGTTTTGGGGTTACAATCGATGAAGTTAACTATTCAGATGAGTCTCCATGGCCGCAGGAAGCAGACGGCCAGGGCTATTTTTTGAATTTGATAGATTTGGAGCTTGATAACCGTTTAGCAACAAACTGGGAGGTCCAAAACCAAAACGAGCTTACGGTGGCTAATCTTGGTTATTCTCAATCTACGCTAACCATGTACCCTAACCCCGTTACGGAGCAACTGACCATTACCTCGGAACGACGAATAGAAACAGTTCGTTTGATTGCTCTTAGTGGCGAGATACTGAAGGTAAAGTCAATTGGGACTTCGCAAATTCAATTGGACCTTTCTAGTATAAAGCCAGGTTTATATTTCATTGAAATACGGGCAGAAGGAATGCATTATACCCGAAAAATCATCATTCAGTAGACGGTGAACTCCACTCTTGTTTTGCTCGCCTTGCAAATCGAAGCTTGAGAAGTTACAATAAGATCGTATCTTAAGAATTCAATTGAAAAACGATAGGATGAAATATGCGATACACTTGCTGATGACGGTAACATGTCTTGGTTTATCAGCCCAATCATTGGATCAAATTCTTGGATATAAGTTTCATTATGGACTTGTTTCTTCTCCGGATGTTGACAACCCGGCTGTAGCGTACGTTGAAAATAAAGAGGGTATCCGTAATTTGTATTATCAAGGTGCGACCGATGCGAGTCCGAAAAAGCTCACCAACTACACTGAAGATGACGGACAGGACATTTCAGGTATTGCGTTTACAGATAGTGCCTTGTATTATGTCTACGGTGGTTCCCCGAATAGAGTTGGAGAGTTTCCTAACCCAACTAGCGATCCGAAAGGAACGGAGCAGGCTATTTATAAGGTTAGGTTGGTGGATAATCTACTCATCCGGATTGATGCAGGAACAAATCCTCTACCATTTGGAAAAGGCATATTATATCTGAAGAAAGGGGCCGTATTTTATTACTGTGACGAGGGGGGTGCCAAGCAGCTGTTTCAGATGCGCGGAGGAGTCACTAATCTACGCTTATCTCCTGATCACAGTAAGCTGGCCTTCATCTCAAATCGTGGTGATCATTCCTATGCGAGCTTATACCATTTTTCAGATAGTTCACTTCAGATCATCCAACCATCTGTAGACCTGGATCGAAACGTGGTATGGTCACCCGACGGGTCACAATTGGCTTATTTTAGATTTCCCCACGAAACACCTAAGATGTTTGCAGCGAGGAGAGAAGCACTTCCTTTTTCGATTGTCACCGTCACGCTAGCGTCAGGAGAAGTCAAAACGGTCTGGACAGCAGAAGAAGGCACAGGCAGTGCTTATCGCGTGATTTCGGCAAAGAATCCCTTAATGTGGATGGCTAACGGAAGCCTTGTTTTTCCTTGGGAAAAAATGGGATGGACGCATCTGTATGCGCTCAATCCCTCTAGTGGTAGGACCACTTTATTGACGCCAGGTCAGTTTGAGGTCCAGTTTGTTAGCATGGCGCCAAATAAGCGGTCGATCGTTTACTCATCCAATCAGGGTGACTTAAACCGTCAGCATGTATGGATGATTGACAATCAACTGAAAGTGAGTCAATTAAGCAGTGGAAAAGGAATTCAATGGAGCCCTGTAATTACTGGAGAAAAGGTCTACTGTCATGGTTCCGGTGGTGTGACTCCAGCCTCAGTAATGCGTATTTTAGATGATAAGCTAACGGTAATAGCCGGCTCTGAAAATTATCCATCTCATTTATTGGTGGTACCAGATGAAATTGTTTACGAAAGTGCTGATGGAATGAAGATCCATGGTCAATTATTTAGGCCAAAGAATATCAAGAAGACAGAGAACCGACCTGCAATTATTTTCTTGCATGGGGGCTCCAGAAGGCAAATGCTTGCAGGTTTTCATCATCGAGGTTATTATCATAATACCTACGCTATGAACCAGTTTCTTGCCTCAAAAGGATACGTTGTGCTCAGCATCAATTATCGTAGCGGTATTGGATACGGGATGAAATTTAGAGAGGCATTAAATTATGGAGCGGGAGGAGCGAGTGAATTCAACGATGTACTTGGGGCAGGTTTATACCTGAAAAACCTACCGTATATAGATGCTGACAAAGTGGGTTTGTATGGTGGATCGTATGGAGGATATTTGACGGCTATGGGACTTTCCAGAGCCTCTGACATGTTTGCCGCCGGCGTAGATATTCACGGTGTGATGGATTGGAATGCCATTATACAAGGTTTTAATCCTGATTATAACCCATTGGAGCATCCTGAATTTGCAGAAGTGGCTTACGAGTCATCTCCTGCTGCTTCCATGTCGGGCTGGAAATCTCCTGTCTTGTTGATTCACGGTGACGATGATCGTAATGTGCCGTTTAGTGAGACAGTGGATAAGATTGAGCAGCTCAGGAAATACGGTGTTTATTTTGAACAACTCGTATTCCCCGATGAAGTGCACGGCTTTCTACTTCATAAAAACTGGAAGGCAGCTTTTGAAGCTACCTATGACTTTTTTGAGCGAAAACTTAAACAGTAGATTCAAGTATAAATTTATAATGAACAGAACAAAACATGGCATCGCAATACATTGACATGGAAACCCTGCGCTTCCTACTATATGAAGTGCATCAAACACAGGACTTACTTGGAAAGGGCAGGTACCAAGACTACGACCAGCAGACCATTGAGTTGTTCATTGATGCGGTCAAAGAGTTTTGTGATAAGGACTTGTTTCCAACAATCAAGGAGATGGACGAACAGCCGTGCTATTACAAGAACGGTCGAATACATGTACATCCCCGTTTCGAATCCATAGTAAAGACGCTTGGAGAAATGGGTTTCGTTGGGGCTGGGTTCTCATATGAGGATGGCGGTATGCAATTACCGATTACGATTCTAAACGCTGCATACTTCATCATGGAGGCGGCAAATAACCATGTTAGTGGCTATGCAGGCTTAACAACTGGTGCTGCCAATTTGATCTTATCATTTGGAAATCAAGAGCTTAAGGAAACTTATACACCTAAGATGCTGGAGATGAAATGGGGGGGTACAATGTGTTTAACAGAGCCTCAGGCGGGTAGTTCATTATCGGATGTAGTGGCTTCGGCTAAACCTACTTCGGAGGGAACTTACATCATGGAGGGACAGAAAATCTTCATCTCCTCGGGTGACTACCAGTACGTGGATAATTTCGTTCATTTGGTGCTTGCAAGGATAGAAGGGGCTACAACAGGTACCAAAGGTATCTCTCTTTTCGTGGTACCAAAATATCGCCCTGAGGGAGACCAGCTGGTAGAAAATCACGTGGCAACACTAGGTGAGTTTGAGAAGTTGGGACAAAGGGGATATGCGACTGCTCATATTGGATTCAGTGAAGGTGGAGAAAGCGTGGGATACTTACTTGGAGAAGCCAATCAGGGATTGAAATACATGTTCCAGATGATGAATGAAGCTCGAATTGCAACAGGTAGAATGGCTGCAGGAATCGCCTGCGCTGCCTATTATGCATCATTGGAATATGCAAAGGAACGTCCACAGGGAAGAAAACTGACAGCTTCGGGAATTAAAAATATTGCAGAACCTCAAACCTTGATCATCAACCATCCGGATGTCAAGAGGATGCTGCTGCTACAAAAGGCAGTAGTGGAGGGTTCCATGAGTCTGATTTCCGAAGCTTCAGTTTACGTCGATAAAGCAGAACTGGGTGGTGCATCGGAAAAAGAGAGGTACCACCTGCTACTGGAGTTACTGACACCTATCGTGAAAACCTATCCCTCCGAAATGGGAAAAACTGCTGTGGACATGGGCCTGCAAGTGCTGGGTGGTTATGGGTTTACAATGGATTTTATTCTTCAGCAATACTACCGCGACATTCGCATCACTTCGATTTATGAAGGGACAACGGGCATTCAGTCGCTTGACTTGCTGGGGCGAAAAATACCTATGCAAGAAGGAAAGGCGTTACAGCTGCTGGTCGGTGAAATGCAACGATCGATAGAGGCTTCCTTGGGACATGAACAGTTGGCTCCCTATGGAGAGAAGTTGTCAGAGCAGATGAGTACTGTGCAGCAAGTCTTAACACATCTGATGCCAATCGCATTAACTGGTGATCATGAACGCTACCTTGCTGATGCCACTATCTTCATGGAAATGATGGGGAAAGTGATCGTCGGTTGGCAATGGTTAAAAATTGCCTGCATTGCGGCTGATAAGTTGAAAGCACAGAATCAAGCCCAGTTAACTGTATTCTATGAAAGCAAGATCCATACAATGAAATTCTACTTCAAGTATGAAGTGGCACAGGTAAAAGGTCTTGCCAAGATCTTGATGAATGATCAGAACCTGACTCTTGACCAGGTACCTCATGACTTTTTTTAATCAGCTCGTTTTCCGTTTACCAAATACTAAAATTTGACTTTGCTTCAATTGATTATACTTGCCGCAAGGTAAATGCCACTAAACAATTTCTGTTGTTGAGTTTTCTCCTGGTCAGCAGTATACTGACGGCGCAGGAAAAAAGGAAGATCATATGATATACAACCATCATCCAAGCTTTGATCAATTAGCGACAGGTATCCGAAGTTTTCAAACTACTTACTAACATCACTCAATTGAAGTGCTAAGATCAGAGCTGGAACAAATCGTTATTTCGGTAACAAACGCATCGGGAATGGAGCGCACGGTAAAGGTCCAATCATTATGGAGCGGATACGGTGAAATTGTCCGATGTCATCTCAGAGATGCTGATTTATCTTCTGTTATTGTAAAACATGTGACAGTGCCCTCTAAAGCTAAGCACCCAAAAGGTTGGAATTCTGATCTTTCTCATTATCGGAAATGGCGATCCTATCAGGTAGAGTCTAATTGGTACCAGCAGCATGTGAGGTCGCTAATGGAAGCAGTTAGAGTTCCCAAATCCTTTTACCAGGCTCAACAGGGAGAGGAGTTCTTCATGATCATGGAGGATCTCGACGCATCTGGTTTCCACTTAAGGTATACACCGGACGACGTGACATTGCATCAGGCCAAGTCTGTACTATCCTGGCTCGCTGCCTTTCATGCAAACAGTTTTGAATGTTCATCAGAAGGACTCTGGGAGATAGGTACCTATTGGCATCTGAGCACACGCCCCATGGAATGGGACCAGATGCAAAATCAAAGTTTGAAACAAGCGGCCAACACCATTGATGAAGTATTGAATACAGCACGGTATCAGTCATTGGTACACGGTGATGCAAAACTGGCCAACTTTTGTTTTTCGCCTCAACATGATGTTGCTGCCGTGGATTTTCAATATGTAGGACGTGGATGTGGGATGAAAGATGTAGCTTATTTTATCAGTAGTTGCTTCGATGGGGCAGCATGTGAACTGTACGAGGAGCAACTATTAGATCATTACTTCAGTTATCTTAAAAAAAATCTACCTAAGACAATTGATTATCAGGAAGTTAAGAAGGAATGGAGTTACTTATATGGATACGCCTGGGCAGATTTTTACCGATTTCTGGACGGGTGGAGCCCCGGCCACTGGAAAATGCATGGCTACAGTAAACATCTGGTCACTAAAGTGCTTAGCGAACTGGCATGATGAAAGCTTTGAATAACAATACGCTACAAGCGCTAAGAAAAGTAGCGGAGGAAGCGGCCGTATCAGCAGGAGTCTACGTACAGTCGCGTTTTGATACCGAAGTCAAAACAAAGGAAAAATCAGGAGGTGATTCCATTGCTTCTCAAATTGTGACAGAAGTTGATGAAAAGGCAGAGGAGATCATTCTTGAAAATCTAGCTGAAAGTTTGGAGATGTATGATTTAGGATTGCTTACGGAAGAATCTGTCGATGATAAATCCAGATTGAGTAAAGACTATTTCTGGTGTATCGATCCTTTGGATGGCACCTTGCCTTTTACAGAGCATCGATCAGGTTATGCTGTCTCTGTGGCGCTGGTTTCTAATCTGGGTGATCCAGTTGTTGGGACTGTCTACATTCCAGACACCAAAGAACTATTTGCTTCTTACACAACAGGGGGTGTTTTTTTAAATCACACCAGCTTAAGAAAGGAAATGTATCCATCGGCATTACATTTTTACATGGATCGCAGTTTGAAGGATGAACCTTATTTTGAAGAAGTCCTTCTTAAGCTGATGGAATGGTCAGAACAGCATCAACAACGTCTTGTGCTTCACGATGAGTTTGGTGGCGTGCGAAATGCGATAGGCGTACTACAGGCAGCTAGTGGCGTTTACTTGAAGTATCCAAAAGAAAATTTAGGTTGCGGCAGTATCTGGGATTACGCTGCTACGCGATTATTTTTTGAAGAAATGAGATACCCTGTATCCAACGCTTCGGGTGATCGACTCTTTCTCAACGATCCCCATACTACCTTTATGAATACACAAGGTGTGCTATACGCTACGAACCTGGAGTTGGTGCATTTGCTTGCTCTCCAATCTGTTAAGGGTAGGATCTCGTTTCCTAATGAACAGAACGACCGTTAGCAGGATCCGAGTTCTGTGATAATGATCTATCGTGTAGCTTTAAGAAGTAAACATTCTGTGTGCACCATGATTAGATTTTCTCTGTATCCAAAGGCCTTTGTAGCACTCATCGTCACCTTAGGGCTGTTTGTATTACCTGTGAATGCAATTGCACAAGCTATAAATCAGGTTACACAGGCTCTAGCTTTCCGATCGATTGGGCCTGCTTTAATGGGTGGAAGGATTGCAGATATTGCCATTCATCCCGAGAATCCCAGCACCTGGTACGTGGCAGCTGGTTCCGGCAATCTGTGGAAGACAACTAACAGGGGTACGACCTGGGATCCCATTTTTGATGAGGAAGCTTCATATTCAATCGGTACCGTGGTCGTAGATCCTCTAAACCCAAATGTCGTCTGGGTAGGTACAGGTGAGAATGTTAGTGGAAGGCACGTAGGGTGGGGTGATGGAGTTTACAAGAGCTTGGATGCAGGTAAGACCTGGAAAAATATGGGACTTAGTGCATCAGAGCACATTGGAAAGATATTGATTGATCCTCGTGACAGTGACGTTATCCTTGTAGCAGCAGAGGGTCCCCTTTGGTCGGGAGGAGGCGAACGCGGTGTTTATCGATCAATGGACGGTGGGAAGAGCTGGAAAGCTACCTTAACGGTCGATCAATACACAGGGGTTACTGATATCGAGTTTGATCCTTCTAATCCGAGTGTCGTGTATGCGGCTACCTATCAGCGTTTTCGAAGAACGTGGGCGTTTATGGCAGGTGGTCCCAATAGTGGAATATACAAGTCTACTGATAATGGAAAATCCTGGCGAAAGCTAACCGTGGGATTGCCTTCCAGGGACATGGGTAAAATAGGCATTGCCACCACCGCGGCAGACCCAAACCTCGTATATGCAACAATAGAGGCAGGAAAGGACGAAAAAGGATTTTATCGATCTACAGATAAAGGCGAAAGTTGGGAGAAGCGAAACGACTACATATCGGGGGGAACAGGACCGCATTACTACCAAGAGATTGAAGCATCGCCCGAGGATCCGGATTTAGTATATCAGATGGATGTTTTCTTACATGTTACTAATGATGGCGGTGCCACCTTTCAGTACTTGACGAATGGACAAACCAAGCACAGCGACAATCACGCCCTGTGGATAAATCCTTCTGACGGTCAACATTTGATCGTGGGTACAGATGGTGGCCTTTACGAGTCCTTCGACCACGGAGCTACCTGGCAGCATTTTTCCAACTTGCCGATTTCGCAGTTTTACAAGATAGGTGTTGACAATACCGTACCATTCTATAACATAGTAGGAGGTGCCCAGGACCTGGGTACTTTAATTGGACCAGGTCGGGTCACCAATGTAGAAGGTATTCGCAACCGGGACTGGTATGTACCGCTTGGTGCTGACGGTTACGGATCAGTGTACGACTGGAAAGATGACAAAACAGCCTATATGATGTGGCAGGAAGGAAGCTTGGTTCGTTTAGATGTGTCGACGGGTGAAACCATCGGCATTCGACCTCAACCAATCGACACAGAGGTGCCGGAAAGATGGAACTGGGACAGCCCGATACTGGTTAGCTCGCATAATCATAAACGCCTCTATTTTGGTTCACAGCGTCTTTGGAAAAGCGAAAATAGGGGGGATAGCTGGGAAGCTGTCAGTGGCGATCTGACCACCAACACGAATCGATACGAACTATCGCTCATGGATCGGGTGTGGAGTGTTGATGACCTATACGATAACGGTGCCATGTCCAAGTATGCCACGTTGACAACGATCGCAGAATCTCCGTTGGTCGAAGGACTGCTCTACACGGGATCAGATGATGGTTTGATAAAAGTGAGTGAGGATGGTGGAGGGGTGTGGAAAAATGCTGCACTTAAAATCCCTTCCAGATCATTCATTAACGATGTACATGCCTCTTCTACTAATCCCGATCAGGCGTTTGCTGCGGTGGACGCACATAAATTGGGAGATTACGCTCCTTATTTATTCATGACCAAAGATCGAGGTAAAAGTTGGCGGTCCATTTCGGGTGACTTACCCATGGGAGCTATTGTATGGAGTGTGGTACAAGATTTTGAAAATGAAAACTTGTTGTTTCTTGGAACAGAAAAGGGCGTGTATTATTCCATTAACACGGGGCAGAATTGGAACAAGCTAAGCAGTGGAATGCCTACGATATCTGTACGTGATCTTGTGTTGCATCCCCGTGATGGTGATCTGATTGCGTCAACTTTTGGACGTGGAATCTATGTACTGGATGATTACACACCACTTCGGAAGCTGTCGGATTTGACCTCAGGAGCTTCCTCACGTGTTCTACCGGTTAGAGATGCTTGGTGGTACGTTCCAACGATTCCCATGCAAGCCAAAGGGATGCCAAGTCAGGGGTCAGACGAATACGTCGCATCCAATCCTGAATTCGGTGCGTTGATAAACTATTTTGTCGGGGAGAAGACCGAAAACACAAAGGATCAGCGGAAGAAGTCAGAGCAGCAGATTAGCAGGCAAGAAGGGAATGTGCCTTTCCCTGGCTATGAACAGCTAAATACGGAGCGAACAGAGCAGAAGCCGCAGGTAATGCTATTGGTCAGAGACAGCAAAGGCAATCCCGTACGATGGTTAAAGGGTAAAAATGCAGCTGGCTTGAATCGTACTAGCTGGGATCTTCGGCATCCTGCACCTGATCCAATTCGCTTGGCAAAACCTGCATTTCAGCCTCCTTGGGCGGGAGATCCTATGGGACCTTTGGTAGCACCCGGAGACTATTCCGTGGAGTTGTACATAGAGGATAATGGTCAGTTAACCAGCAAAGGAATGGCGCAATCGTTCACCGTGAAACCTATACCGACCATTGCTTCCACAGCGTTCGAGGAGATTTCAGCTTTCCAACTTGAGACCCGTTCGTTGATGCTGGAGGCACAAAGTATGGGGCGTAGGTTTTCTGAAGCAGGAGAACGACTATCGTTTATAAAGGCTGCGCTCACGCAAACACCTTCTGTAGAAGCGTACCACTTCACGGCATGGAGTAAACTGAACAAGCAGTTAGCAGTACTTCAGGAAGCACTCTATGGCGATGCCGCCAGAAGTAGTCTGGATGAGTCGCGCATCCCGGGCATCATGGGCAGAGTAGGGTCGGTAGCTTACGGTCATTGGAACACAACACAGCTTCCAACTTTCACTTTTAGGGAAAACCTTCGATTGGCAAGGACTGATTTTGAAGCGTTGAGGCAGCCGGCAGAAGCCTATTTTGAGCGGTTGGATACCTTCGAAGAAACGTTAAAAAAACTAGGTGCTCCCTACACAAAAGGAAGAGATTGATGATGCTTACTTCAGTGGCGAAACAATTTCTTTCAGATAGTGGTGTTGAACAACCGATTATCTGCGGACCCATGTATCCTGGTTCTAATCCTGAGCTCGTAGCAGCCGTTTCGGAGGCCGGTGGTTTTGGTATTGTGCAGCCGGTATCTATGACGCGCTTGTACGGACATGAATATCGGGCAGGTTTACAGTTGATCAAGAAACTGACCCAGAAACCTTTTGGCGTTAATTTCACCATTTTTGGAGGTGCCAATAAAAAATATCATTACTTGATGAAGGAATGGATGGAGGTCTCCATTGAAGAAGGCGTCAAGTTTTTCCTGACTTCCCTGGGTAAGCCTAATGAAATCGTGAAGGTCGCCCATCAACACGGGGTCAAGGTGTATCACGATATTCCTAATAAGAAAGTCGCCTCAAAAATGAAGGATGTGGGAGTTGACGGTCTCAACTGCATCAATTGGAGAGGTGGTGGTCAGACCGGCAGTCAGTCCATGGAGCAGTTTGCAGAAGAGTTAGCAGACATCGGCATTCCAATCATTGCGGCGGGTGGTATTAGCGGAAAAGCGGATTACTACAAAGCGCTGGAACTTGGTTATGCAGGGGTGCAATTAGGGACACGTTTCCTTGCGACGGATGAATGCAAAGTTTCCAATGCCTATAAACAAGCCATTGTCAACGCCACAGAAGAAGACATTGTCTGGACCAATAAAATTGCAGGTAACAATTCTTCGCTGATCAAAACCGATGCTATTATGAGGGGCGGGCTCCGAACCGGGCCGGTAATCAACTTTATGCTGCGACGACCTAAGCTGAAGAAATACGCCCGCATGTACTTAATGAGCAAGGGGATCAAAAATTACAGTAAGGCTGCGTTCGACGAATCCGCCGAGTACTGGCAAGCTGGAAAAGGAGTGGGGGAAATTACGTCCGTTCTTTCGGTTAAAGAGGTGATGGAGATATTTACTGGTTAGTTTTCGGTATTTTTTTTATGGTAGAGGCTGTCAATATATCAGTGATTCCGATTTTCGAGGAACAAGCAGTACCGCCAGGCTCTCGGCTAGTAGTACCCGACTAGTAGCGCTTGGGCACATGACGTCCGGACTAGGCGGTACTGTGAAACTTCATGTTTAATTATCACTGCGAGCTTGAGTTTCTTGAAGAATTGAAGTGCAGCCGTTTGAGCTATAAGTTTGGTTTTTACCGTTGCAGAGGTACTTATTTTTTTTAAAAACAAAAAAGTAAGTAAAAAGTCCTTCCAAAATCATCACCTATTTATCCCACGAACCCAACATACGCCCGGGTACGCTGGCATGCCGGCGCTCAAGATTTACCATAGAACGTTGTGACGGTTTTCAGAATGAATGGATGAAATACAGGAAAGTCATCTAATATGGAGATTTAGTATGCAAAAAATATTTTGAATTTAAAGATTACCACGGCTGAGCAGAGCCTTAGTCTCACCATGACGTTTCTAAATGGAAAAAAAATAAGATCAAGAAGAGGAATATGCCAAGATCTAAATTAGGGTTGTAACTTTTATATCTCCTCTACCTTATACCTCCTCATCCACTGATCACTGGCACCAGCAGGAAGATCGATTTGCTTAAATAGCTCCGGGCAGATCACATATCCAGTACCCCACAGGTTAACGCAATCTGTTTTAAAGTCGGTTTGCTCTGAGAAGCTAAGCTTTTCGCTGGTATGCAGAATTCTCCAGGAGGCTTTCTTTTGCTCGTAACCTGTCAGATTGCTGAAGTAGAATGCTCTGGTGGGACCGTGATGAAAGCGTATGCCTCTGTTACTGATGCGGACGGCATCTTCGGGATTGATTGTTTCGATGAACTGATCTGGTCGGATTACAAAAGGAAAATCCAGCTCGTAGTTTTGATTGATGGCCGTTTCATTCAAAGCGATGAAATTGTGCACGTACTCATTGGTTCGAAGCTGTCGATCTCCCGTGTTATATAGCTGATAGTGAATCGAGAACCCATCTTCATGTAAGGCGACCTTTTTGACGAGTCGGTAGCCATAACCATTATGGTTTTCTCCGATGCAGGTAAACATCACTTCAGTGTCTGTAGATGTCACTTCTATCTTTGCTGGCATCAGCTCGAAGGACTGACTGAAGTGGTATACAGCTTGTTCTTTCTTTAGCATACCCAAACCGATCTTATGGAACCATTCACCCGTACTAGTGTCTTCATAACCAATGGGTTGATCAAACCCAAATTCATTGTAGAATCCAAGCCCGTCCGATGCCCGTTCCCCAATCTCTTTTTCCTTTCCGGCCAAGGTTTTTCCCTTAAAGATCAGCTGCACGATCTTCCCGGTCCAGTCAAAGCGAGTGGATTGGTAGTTCTCTTCTGGAAGATCTAGGTGCAGTGTTAGGTTCTCATTATTTAAAATTAAACCCATAAATTAATTATATAACATTATAATACTGATAATTAACTATATATAATCTAATACTGATCAGGCGCTTCACTGTGTGCTCGAATAAATCGCGTCTAATAATCCTCCTGGCTCTTTGGTGTCATTACCTAGTTCCCAAAACATCAGACCTCCAAGCCTTTGTTTAACGGCGTAGTCCATTTTCATTCGCACCGATACCGTGTCATCGTAGGATAGTAGTATGCTATCTGTGGCGTTGTAGAAAAAGGGGGCTTTAGCTTCTGAATCCCAAAAGCGTAGGTAGCGGCTATCGGGCTCGATCTCACTACGTATCTTATGATAAGCATACCAGCCGAAATGGATTCCCTTGCTCAATTGATATAGGCCGTTTCGTGCAGGAGAAACACCCTTCCAGGCGCGACCGTAGAAAGCTGCACCTATAACCAACTGTTTCGGGGCTACTCCTTTGCGGACGAGGTAGTCGACAATCTTCTCAACCGAACGGGTGTCCGAATCTGAAGTCCATCCTCTGGTGCTATCTGCCCTGTACCTTGCGTCCAAAAACGCTGCCATAGGCGTTCCATCAAGTGATGCACGTGGGACATTACCCAGAGGCGTATGATGGCCGGTGTATTGAGAAACACCCGAGACCTGGTCATAGGTCATAATGTTCATGTAATCGACTACTTCAAGGACAGACGCTAGTTCGATGTTATCATAATATCGTTTCCACCCTGCTGATGCAAAAGTCAGCGTCTGAGAACGATCTAGCTCATCTAAAGATGCACGGAGCCCTTGCATGAGTAGGGTGAAATTTTCTTTGTCTTCCGGTCGGGCCCTCGTACCTGCGCCTGAGATCGCCGGGTATTCCCAGTCGATGTCAAGGCCGTCCAGTTTGTATTTCCTGATAAAAGCCTGTGCGCTGGAAATAAATTTTCGTCGACCTTCTACTGAAGAAGCCATATCTGAGAAGCCATCAGCACCCCATCCGCCACATGCAATCATGACTTTCAGATTAGGATTTCGGTGCTTTTGCGCTACCAAGTCACGTAGTTTAGGACCGCTTATTTCAGGGTGGCGAAACTTCATTGCCCCGTCAATGACATGGGTAAACGAAAAGATAATATGGGTTAGTTTTTCGACCGGGATCGATGCAGGTTGCCAGTCTCTTTCCGGTACATAGTACGCCATGATGATGGGCTCGCGAGGTGTTTTATCCGCTGGAGAACAGCTTATCAATGATAAGCCTAGTAGGAAGGAGAGTAGAGCGGTGTTTCGTTTTGTAGCCTGCATGGTAGTGGTAGACGATTTAGTTATATGTAGTCGAAGATAAACAAGGAAGGCTATAATGTTTAAGGTCTTGAAATAGCCTAACCTGATTCTGTTGGTATCCTCCCTTTCGCTATACAACTCAACCAAAAGGAGTTGGTGCCCGATAAGGGCACGGATGTATTAAGAAAAGGTCAGCTAGTGTGCTGAGCTGATGCTTGCACTAAATCGATTGATCCAATAGTTGCTTTAATTTATTTCAGATGGTAAACGACAGATAGTAAATGGTATTTGGATAATGCTGCTTTTTGAAAAAATACCACAAATCAGGTATTGTTGAAATTAAATGAATCATTTAGATTACAAATAACGAACTCACCTAAAAGATAAAAATGGCCGCACCGGGCGATCAGGTGTGCGAATTCCGTCACTAATCCGGTTCGTAATCTGCAGCTGGTTTTATCACGAAAGAATACATTAGCTGTTCCAAATTTGAGGTAGAAAGGGCTCGAGTATGAAAACAGTATATAGTAGATAAAAGATAACAATAAAGCATGAATGTCAATTAGGAGAAATTATTAGACTTACTTATAAACGATGAGACAGCTCTCGAAACTGCACGGGAGCATCTAGAAATTGATTTTTCATCAGGAGATGCTTTTTCTCCATCGATCAAGGTAAAGGAAGAAAGCATTCTAAATAACTCAACTGCTGATGAGCGTATCATAGGATTTTTAAATGAACGAAGCAGAAGGTCAAGAAAAAGAAAGTTTGAAAGAAAAATAAAGAGTGGTGATTATGAAGAAGTGATCATTTCGGAAGGAGATTCCTGGTTTCAGTTTCCGGTCTTTCTAAAAGATGTTATTGACCACCTTTCCTCCTATGAAGAGTATGCAATTCGTAGCTTTGGGCACGGTGCAGACTGGCTTTCTAACATAGTTGAGCAGGCTGAATTCATCAATCATATTCGGTATCATAAAGCTAGATTTTTTCTTATAAGTGGCGGCGGAAATGACTTGCTTCAAAGCGAAAGAATAAAGGAAATGTTGGTAGCAGGTGATCAAAGTATTCAACATCCGGCGGAGTATTTCAAGGACGATAAGAGAGAAGAAATCATGGGGCAGCTTAAGACCTTGTATGCAAGGTTATTCTCCCGCTTAAATCGACTGTTTCCAGATCTTAACATACTCTGTCACGGATATGATTATGCCATCCCTACCGATCAGAGGTGGTTAGGTGGGCCAATGGAAGAGTTGGGTATTCCTCAGGGATTTCGATCAGAAATAGTACAGATTCTAATGGACAGTTTCTATGACATGCTCGAAGATTTAGAGGTATCCTTTAACAATGTACATGTGATCGATAATCGAAATACTGTCGGTCCGGATGAGTGGTTTGATGAACTGCATCCGAGAAACTTCGCCTTCCTGAAGGTTGCGGAAAATTTCAGAAGAAAAATAGAAGAGCTCAGATCATAATCCACTAATCAAGCCATGCTATGCCGGAGTAATAGATCAGGGAGAGAAGGAAATATTTCATGTCTTCAAAGGGTCAAATTGGAGGAATGAGAGCCGGAAGGCACGTAACAGTTCAATCCGTTATTAATGCTATCAGACAATGAAATACATTTTTACAGCCGATGATTTTGGTGTATCGCCGATCATCGCCGATGCCATAGGAGAAGCGGTTTCAAAAGGTTGTATCAACTCAGTCGCTGACTTAGCAAATGGCTTTGACCGTAAGGGCTTTTCTGCGGTTCTACAATTAAAGAAATTGAAAGAAGCACATCCTCATATTCAGGTAGGGCTTCACTATACCTTGACGTCAGGTAGGGCGTTTTCAGGTCGTTATTTTGAGGCACTTGATTTTTTATGCCATCCGTGTAAGCCTGACTGGTGTAAATCTCTTGCAGCGTTTAATTTAGCTTTCATAAAATCAAATTCATATGAGATACCTGCTGTTTGTAGTATGTCTATTACTGTCCCAGCTAGTTGCTGTTGCGCAATGTGATACCTGTAAGCTTCCTGAAGAAGCAGATTTTTGCTTTACAGATTCATTATTTGGGGAACATTGTGCGGCGTTTATAGAGGACGCGGAAACATTTCAATTAATGGTTGGAAAGAAAATAATCTCCGTTCCGATTGGCGACGCAACAGATATGGTCTATTTGCTAGAGCTGACAGCTAATAAAAACCTGAAAATCAAGGCAAAAGACGTTTTATTTATACAGTTGGCTACTACAGAATGGGCTTCTGCTAAGATGACATTGGGGTACACGCTCGATGAAAATGGATTGGGGATCAAAATACTGGAAGAAGGAACAGGATCCGTTCCGGAAAACGGAGAAAATATAAAGGTTCATTATACAGGATTCCTTCCCGACGGCAAGAAGTTCGACAGCTCGGTAGATAGGGGAAGACCGATTGAATTCATTCTTGGCGCAGGCCGTGTGATCAAAGGATGGGATCAGGCTTTTAGGCAATTAAAGCGGGGGACCAGGGCACGCCTTCTGATACCGGCAGACCTCGGGTATGGAGCTCGTGGGGCTGGAGGGGTTATTCCTCCCAATGCAACATTGATTTTTGAGGTGGAGTTGTTGGAGTAGCCCGTTCAGGGACTTATCGTTATCAAACGGTGCACTCCGTTGTGAGGTTTAGCAAATAAGCTAAGGCTTCTTCTTAAAAGCCACGATCAGCGTAATAATGAAAAGGATCAAGACAAGCAGGCTTTCATATGGATAGCCTTGAATGAAAAGCCAAGTCGTCTTGGGATAGGAACGTGAGATGAAATTTGATGCGATATAGCCCTTCTTTCCTTTGTATTCCACCTGCCACCACCATTCATTGGTTTTTTCCAGTAGCTGAATCGTTTCACCCTTGGACACGGTGCGAATTATGCGTTTTTGGTTATCGGGTCCTTTTCGGAGGTTTACGTCACGGTTGATCTCGTACACCCAGAGTGTTGAGACTAACATGAGCAGCGGAATGAATTTCATGCTACAATGATAGTGGGATTCCTGCTAGTCATTGTCTATCCTGTTTAAATGACCAGAGGATTAAAAAGGCGTCAACGACTTATTTGTCAAATGTAACATTTTGTACACCTCTTCCTACTACCAGCTCCAGGATATCGTCGTTGCAGAGCTTATGTATAATTTCAAAAAGTCGTTCCTCTGTACCAAAGGTGATCCGATCTATTCTTTTTACCCCATTAGGATGAACAAAGTTTTGGGGCTTTGGATCTATGTTAAAATAGGTCATCATAAATGGTAGCTTCAGCTCATAAGGAAAAAGAAGCTTCCATTTCAATCTTCTACCTGAGGGGTCTGTTCTGCTACTTTTGGTGATAAAATACTGCTGGTTTTTATTTTTCAGGATCGTTTCTTCCTGCATGAAATGAGCACCATGATGCTCTAAGCACAACCCAAAATATCCCGGACTAACTTCGCTCCAATAGCTAAAGCGATCCGCGACTTTTCCTTTTCCCAGCAAACGAAGCAATGGATTGACATAGAACGCAACCGGTGCCTTGCTAAGAAGCTCGATATATGGCCCCTCTGAAAAATAGATCAACGCATTATGTGGTCGGGATTTCGAACCATACTCCACCTTAAAACCCTGCTTTTTAAAGTTGGCAACAGCTGCTTCAAGATGATCAACTTTATACAATACATGGCTTACTCTCATCATTTTGTCTTGACTTCATTCAATACCCTACTGCTTGGTATGACCAGGTCTTTTCCGGGTGTGATCAAAAAAGATAAGTTATTTCCCAACATGGCATTGCCAGTCTTTTCTACTTCTGCTAGCACGATGGTTGTAAGGAGCAATAAATCAGCAGGTTCGCATTGTATTTCTTCAGGATCAAGAAATCACTGGTGGAATACATAGTTCGCATCATGATCTGACATAATGTCCGCAGCGATCTTATGCAAATCAGTAGTGAAACCGGTATCATAGGTATTGGTACTTAAGTCAATTCCGTAGATACCATTTAACCAAAGCAATGCTCCTGCCTCAATGACGATCTGACCCTGATGTCCTTTTGCATCTGTAAATATTGAGGTCTCTTTTGCCCCGAATAAAGAGATCTCATCCAGCAGAAGGTCGTCTTGTTGCATCTGCGCGAGCTGTATGGTTGCCCATCCTGTGGGTATAGTGAAAATTTGTGTGGAAGGAAATTCAGCACGTAAAGGCTCTACGAGTGTTTGATGGATCATATTTTTCACAAAATATGCGTAAAGTTCTTGTACGGAAGCATATCCATATGATGCAGCAAGCTGTTCCCAGTCTGCAGGAAAGTCAAGGGGGGGAATAGATAGTAGAATGATGACGTCCGGATTTTTTCCCACTGCATAGGCGATCCATTCTCTAAAACCATCCGTAGGATTCTCGGGTAGGACTCCGGCTGTCATCCCAAAAATTTCAATGTCTCCCTGATCTAATGTTTCTTTTATCAGCTGGTGCTCGTTGCTGTCCTCGTCATTCCAAAAGTTAATGGGTCTACCATTATCTCCACCACGAAACACAACGGTGGCAGCATGATTCTCAATCTCTTCATGATCTGCCAAAGCGTCCAGATGTAAAGCATAGGGCTTAAAAAAGCTATTGCCAATCAATAGCATGTTATAGCCCTTGGTATTTGTTGGTTCGGGATCGTTTGTATTGCCGCATGCCATAACGACAAGAACTAAAGTGAATAACCAGTAATTTTTCATAGTATTTTTCTGACTTAGACTTTTACATACTCTAAAGGTTTAATGCGCTCCAAAGTTTTACGGTTATTCAACTCGTAAGTGATGAAAGGTGAACAGATAAATTCTACCTAACTAAGGCAGTTATGTATCCGTTCGATGCTTTCCGATAATATGGATTCTGAGGTTGAGAAACAAATGCGTATATAGCCTTCTGCGCCTTTTCCAAACCAATTTTCAAGTCCGGGAACTACTGCTACTCTAGCTTTCTTAAGTAAACGCTCATATATTTCCTGACTAGTATTTCCTGTGTTCTGAATGTTTACCAATGCAACATAGCAGCCTTCCGGAACGACACAACTTAAATTAGGGATCGAATCGATACCTTCCACAAGTAGGTCTCGCATGCTCTTTGTATGCAGTACAAACCCTTTTAGCCAATCGTCACATTTCTCTAATGCTGCGACAGCTGCAATTTGTGACAATACATTTGCTCCATGAATAGTGTACTTATGCATGGAGCATTCGAATAAGTCATTGTAGTGCTTTTGATTATGAGCGATAACGACACCCATACGTAACCCCGCCAAACCGTGAGATTTGCTAAAGCCTGTTACTGTAATCGTTTGGTTTCTAATCTTATCATCTAACGAGGCTATGCTCGTGAAATGGGACGGACTGTATACGATTTCACTCCATATTTCATCTGATAAGATTAACAGGTTGTGTTTGATCGCAATAGAACCAAGAAGATGTAATTCATTCTTGGTAAATACTTTACCGGTAGGGTTTAGGGGATTGCATAGGCAGATCAGTTTGGTTCTCTCTGAAATGAGCTGCTCTAAATGCTCAAAATCAACATTTGAAATGTTGGGTGGGATTGAAAAGGGGATAGCTTTTGCACCCACTTTTTCAACCGAAAACCTAAATAAAAAATCTACAGGGTCAAAAATGATCGCTTCATCTCCTTCCTTCAATAGTGTTTTGCAGGTCATGTAAATGCCATAAGCGGCACTGTCAACGGGAAGGACATAATCAGGGTGGACAGGCACACCGTGTTTTGAATGATAGTAGGTAGCCATACTCTCTTTAAATTCCGGTAATCCTTCGGCAGGACCATATGAAAAGTACTGTCCTTTGCTGTATTCAATTATAGCTTCGGCTATTTGCGGAGCACTTTTAAAGTCAGGATCAGCTGCAGTAAGGGGTATGACATCATCGGGAAGTTCAGCCCATCTGAGATTAAAGGCCCGTTGCCTCAGTAAGTCCAGGTTTATTTTATCCGAATTGAATTCGTCCATAAATTATCAGTTTACAACCGGTTGAAGAAGGTTTATATATAGTCCAGAAGCATGGAGGATGCCAACAGCAGACATTCGCTACCGCTAATTTAGTTCAATTCCATTTTGCTTCAACTGCGTTTAATATGTCTTTGGTATGGTGATGGCAAAATAGGCTTTGCAGTCATCGAGCACCTGCTTTGACAGAATCCTATTAGATCACGCCATTTTTGAGTACAAAGTCGGAAATACTAGTGATAGCAAAATAACCTAAGAACTCGCTCATCCGAAAGCAGCCCGCATTATCACTAGTCCCTATCTAACACCTGGTTGCTGCCCACAGGCGTTACTTTTTCCATTCCCACTATCATCTCTCGGGAAGGGATCACACGAGAAGGGGTGTAGTACCATGTGGCCGATGCTCGCTCAGGTGAAAGCGATAACTCCAGATAGCCGTGATCTCGCATGTTTGTATATTTCAATTGTGGATTGCTTGGTGCGCCTGTGATGTTTTGCTCGTGTTCTATTACCATCTCATCGGTGGTGCCGTATTCTTCGTTGGAGTTTGCGGAATTAACGCTTGTGGTGCCATATTCTACTGCTAATGCACCTTTCTCTGCGTACGATCCAAAGGGATCGTCAGTTACTTCCAATGCCCAGGAACTATGTGTGTCACCCGTGACAAAGACCACGTTATCAATCTCATTTACCTCAAAATAGTCGAGGATGGCGGCTCGCTCTCCCGGGTAGCCGTCCCAGGAATCCATATTTAGCTTGTAATTCGGGTAGCCCCAATCCAAATAACTGAAGATCACCTGGTTGCCGATTATCTTCCAGGTAGCGTTCGAATTACTGAGTTGCTCCTTAAACCAACTCAATTGTGCATCACCGAGCATCGCTCTTCCTTCACGGTTAATGATTGGATCGGAGACGCTCGCAACAGGTGCCGTTCGTCCGGTTAGACGTTCGTCCAGCATAATCAGCTGTGCGATATTACCGTAATCAAACGATCGATATAGCTCTTTTCCGGGACGTACTGGTAGCCATTCGTAATATGCCTTTTTAGCTGTGGCTTTTCTCACTTCATAATCGCCTTCTTTCTCAGATTGGTGATTCTGTGCTCCGGTCTTGTAGCTATTGTTGGCGATTTCATGATCGTCCCAAATAGTGATAAAGGGGTGCATTTGATGTGCTTCTCTTAGGTCTGCGTCTGTACGATACTGCGCGTAGCGCGTGCGATAATCCAGCAACGATACAATTTCATGCTTAGGAAAATGAAATCGACCGGTTGTTGTGTCACCGTAGCCTCTTTCCCCGTATTCGTAGATATAGTCTCCCAGGTGTAATACTGCGTTGAGGTCGTTCCGTTCTGCGATCGCACCATAAGCGTTAAACGGCCCAAACTCGTAATTACTACAGCTGACCACAGCAAGATTTATATTTTTTGCGCTCTCATGGGTAGCCGTGATGGTGCGACCTATCATTGAGACCTGCTCGTTGTAGATGAAACGGTAATAATAACGTGTACCTTCAGTTAATCCCTTTACGTCCACTTTTACGGTGTAGCCATCATCAGGTGAGGTCGTGACCGTTCCTTTTGCTACGATCTCATCAAACTGATCGGTAGTTGCCAAATTCCATTCGACCTCTATTTGCTTCAGGCTATCTTCCGGGCTGACTTTGGTCCATATGATTACGGCATCCTGTAGAGGATCACCGGAAGCCACGCCGTAGTAGAAAGGTTTTAGACTGGGGTCCAGTAAGTGCTTCAGGGGATCCTCTAATTTAGATAATTCAGTAGGCGCTTCGCACGCTAAAATTACAAAGAACGATAGGAGAAAGGTAAGGTGTTTCATTAGAATAGGTCGTTTTATCAAATATAGGAAGAGCAGACAGATATTCCTTTTCTTAGTTTTGCTTCAAACGAATCATTTATTTAGGTATATCACGTAGTGTAATGATCCAAATATTGGAAACTTTTGTAAAAAAACACGGAAAGGTATGCCTTAGGGAGTCATAAACGATTGGTTGTCAGCAGGTAGTTTAGTTTATATTCTTCGGTTGATACTTCCCAATAGATACGAAAACAATAGATACGAAAACCTCGATAAGATATGTACGGAATGGTAAATAAGGCCTTGGAGGGCTTAGTCAAAGAAAAATTTGGAGAGGAGAAATGGCACGAGATTAAAAGGAAGTCAGAATTTGATGAGGACTTTTTTGTAAGTATGAAATCATATCCTGATTCGATTACCTATGATTTGGTTGGGGTTGCTTCAGAGGTCTTGGAGGCACCTGCGGAAGTATTATTGGAGGAGTTTGGGAAATATTGGATTTTGTATACTGCGGAAGAAGGCTATAAAGATATTCTGGAAATCTACGGTAGCGATCTACCCACATTCCTAAGTAACCTTAACAGACTTCATGAGCAGATTACCATGGTCATGCCGGACCTAATGCCTCCCTATTTTCAATGTGAAAAGATAGATGAAAGTAATTTCAAATTGACTTACAAAAGCGAGCGTAAAGGGCTTAAGCCAATGGTAGTTGGACTTTTGTACGGTCTTGGCGCAAGGTTTGATATGACCATTACAGTTGAAGAACAAGAGGGTACGGTAATGCACGACAACCATGGCGAATATATAGTTAGCTGGTAGTCAGACATTTGGTAATATGTCTAAGGACTGGGACTTATTATGAGATCATCTTCTCCCATTTTCATTAAGATTAGATAAGCAAGGAAGATGTCTTTCAGCTGGAGAAAAAATCACTAAGCTGATTAAGCAAAGCCTTGAGGGGAAACTCTTTACAGATTTCTTTAAAGTTGTTTATCCACAGTCCGCAGTCGACCAACTTACGTTCGATGATAGTGGACATATCAAAGTAACCGTAAATGATTCCATTCAACTTGCAGGAGATTATCAGGTAATTGATGAAAATGTTTTTTTAGTTTTCAACCCAGATGTGTCCTCCCTTTCAGATTTGATAACATCTGGCTTATCGCTTGGTGACTTACCTCAAAGATCTGTAATTGGTAAGTACTTGTTTCTGAAAAATTCTCTTGATTCCTCCAATAAAGAAAACTTATTGTTGATCGAGGCTTTACAGAAAGAGAAGAAAGGATTATCAGAAACGAATCAATTATTAAATCAGAGCATCCTTGCAGGTAGAGCTGCCGTTTTTAAATTCATTGACGGAGAATTTCAATTTTTGAATTCGTCTAAGGAGATGGAACGCTTTGGTTTTCATAAAGGAAGAAGCACTCAGCTTAAAGACCTTCTTGATATGACTAATTCTAAGCATTCTTATTTTCTTTCGAATTTTTTTCATGTAAAGTCTTTTGGTGAATTTCAAAAAAGTCGGATCGAATTTCCAGTGTTTGATGCAAATGAAAATGAGGTTTGGTTACGAGCCGATGTGAGTCTCTCTGAGGACAAAAAGTTTTTGATAGGGATTTTGATTGACATTAACTACGAGAAGGAAATTGAATATTCAATCCGAAAGTCAGAGGTCACAAGATCCAGACAATTTGGGCTACAGGTGCACGATAAATTGAGCACTAGTTTAGTAGGTTTGAGAATGCTAATTCAATCCGGTGATGCGCAGGAAGAAGTGAACGAATTACTTGGTCAGATCATAGAATACAGTAGAGGTATCATGAATGCTTTAAATATTGATTATTTTAAGGACATTGATAAGAGGGAATCCTTTGAGCAGTTCATTCGAAATGTAGGAAAAATTCAGGACCAAAAGGTGAAGTTTACATGGCATGAGGAGCATTATTTTACTCAAGATTCCACCGATTATTTTATTTTTCAATCTTTCCAGGAGATTGTCTTAATGAGTCTGGGTAGACCAAAGTTAAATGAGGTTGTTGTTAGTTCCAGTCATAATTTGTGTTTGATTCTGCTCAAGGTAGATCAAATGCCGAAGGACCAGCTTTCTCAATTACAAGCTTTTACTAGGGAATCGCAGGGGGTTACCAGCCAAGTGATCGTAAATGAAGTGAATGCTGGTACGGGGAGCTATGAAATGGCATTTACATTCAATAGATAGCGGATATGCTAATTTCTACTTTAGGAAAGGTTTAACCTCATCTGAAAAGTACTGCTCATTTTTCAGAATCATTTCTACTGCGTTTTTAAATTCCTCCGTATCACCTTCTTTCAATACATATCCGTCAATTTTGAACTGCATTAACGCTTCAATTGTCTCTGCATCGTCTCGCATGGTCAAAACGAGCGTTTTGACTTCAATATTTTGATTAGATAGATTCCTAACTAACTCCAGGCCATCCATCACCGGCATATTCAGGTCGGTGATCAATAAGTCGAACTGCTCTTGTTCCAATTTATTTAAAGCCTCTTTTCCATTGGTAGCGACACTGAGATCATCAGTAATTGATTCCGTAATCAACCTAGCAAGCACATCTCGGATAATCTTGTGATCATCCGCTAATAAGATTTTAGGATTCATTTAAATGTTTTTAGCTGTTGGATTTTTCTTTCTTCTGCAAGTTAATTGATGGAGTTGGCAGGTCTTAGGTAATTTCCCTATTTCTTTAGGTGAGGAATTACGGAAATAGCACTCTGTGTTCTCCTACCCGGAAGATTCTTTTCACTTAGACTAAATATGTGGTAATACTGTTTTTTGATATCCCTATTTATAGCTAAATCTCCATACGTCGAGAATTGGTATAACTCAGAATCTTTTAAATACAGGTTTTTGATAAAATGCATGGTCTTTACTTGGGGAGAAGGAGCTGAGCGTTTTTAATGAATAAAGGATTTGACAGGATATCTGGTCACTGATCTTGCGCTAGAAGGTTTTGTGAGAAAAGAAGGTCAAGTAATAATAGTTGACTTTCTTTAGTATGTTTTAAAGCAGCTCCACTTCATAAACGAAGTACTTGGTGTCTTCCCGCCAGAAGAGTTTTGCGTATTTCTCTTTGTAACATAAGCTTGACGCGTCGGTCTTGTATTAGGGCCTGATCTATTTTTGCTCTCACGTCTTCTGCATCGGCAGGGATGGAGAATGCCCAGGTGGTAGGAATCGCACCCTGGCCACTGTTCGTCAACCCATCTACATTCAATTTGCCTTCCCAAGTTTTAAATAATACTCTTTTGTTACTAATCTTTACAGGAACACCTGCTCTGAATCCTGAGCTAAAATTAGCGCTAGTAATGAAAAAAACTCCGCTTATCGCTAAGACCAGTCCAATAAGCACAAACCGTCTTAAAAACTTCTTCATGTTGAATAGATACAACCTTCGTTAATATGAGAGATAAAGATGTGAGGAATTAGCATATTATCAAATGTAATTTTTGCTGATATTTTTTACGATTGAGAAGTTCGATAGACCCAGTAAGGTTACCTCTATCGTTACTTGCGAGACCGTTTTTTGATTGTTGTACCCTGAGAACCTGATAACTGCTGATGGAAAGTTCTTTCCTTGTGTTGAGGTTTTGATGTACTGGAATTTGAGCTTCGGTACTACTAACTGTATATCTTACGAACTTCAATATAAGCCCTTCATGAAACAATTCCGATCGGTTTCCTTATTCGTATTCCTCCTTGGATTTGCCTTTCAGGTTAAGGGGCAGGTCGTGGCTGTTGGTAGCGGAAGCTATACTACTCAGTTTCCAGGTTTGGATCAAGCAGGACGTAATTCTTTTCCAGGAGGAACTCCTCAACTTTCTGGGGAAGCGCTGAACAAACCAGCACCAACAAATGACTGGTGGTCAAAGCTGATTCAAGAGGATCATGCCAATAACCTTTACAATTATCCGTTTGCAATGCAGACGCGCTATGACGGGCTCGTTGTCAACTATATCCCATGGGGTGTACAAGGGGATGCTCAATCGATTGTTGTAGGAACTAAAAATTTGAATGCCGGTGCGACCACCGTTTCGGGTTATTCGGATTGGACGGTTACCATGAACTGGAACAATCAGTTTCAAGCCACTTCAGGAATCGGAATGCCCTTTTTGTATTTCGAAAAAGAGACGGGTCAAGTAGCGAATGTCTTAGTTAACAGCGGTACTGTGGTTGTTGAGGGAGAGCGGATTATTGTTTCCGGCTCGGGAAATGGTGCCAATTATGTTGTGTATGCTCCTACCGGTAGTTCCTGGACACAAAATGGAAATTCCTTTACCTCTGCTTTAAATGGAAAGAGTTATTGGTCGTTGGTAATGTTACCGCAAAGCCGATCGGATGTCGCTCAGGCGGCTTTAGAATATCAAAAGTTTGCTTACGTTTTCCCTGCGAACACCTCGACAGAATGGAACTATAACACTATTACCTCGCAGCTAAAAACCACTTTTAATGTCGAAGTCTCAGTAAAAGAAGGGGTGGATGATCAAGTGCTTCAAGGGTTGCTACCTCACCAATGGAGACACCTAGCATCAGATTCGCCGGAGCCGCAGGGAGACGTATACACTTCTATCAGAGGACCTTTAAAAATGTTGGTAGGGAACGAATTTAGCACCTCATATGGCTATCATGGTATCCTTCCTACACTTCCATACCTTGCTAACTACAGTCAAGGTTTTGACCTATCACAGCTGAGTGAAAAAATTAGCTCAATAGAAAATGACCAGCTGTCTACCTGGACAGATTCATATAATGAAGGGCAGGTGATGAATCGACTCATTCAAACTGCGCGAATAGCGCATAAGATGGGGCTAGTAGAAGCAAGAGATAAAATGATCGCAATTGTGAAAGAGCGCCTGGAAGATTGGTTGACGGCGGAGGTAGGAGAAGTAGCCTTTTTGTACTACTATAATCAGGACTGGACCGCTTTACTAGGATATCCAGCAGGACACGGTCAGGATAATAACATCAACGACCATCATTTTCATTGGGGCTATTTTATACATGCAGCGGCTTTTATGGAACAATTTGAACCTGGCTGGGCATCTCAGTGGGGTGAGATGGTGGATTTGCTTGTAAGAGATGCGGCTAGTCCCAATCGAAACGATGCATTGTTTCCTTTTCTAAGAAACTTTAGCCCATATGCAGGACACTGTTGGGCGAATGGGTTCGCAAGCTTTCCTCAGGGAAACGATCAGGAGTCCACATCTGAGAGTATGCAATTTAATTCTAGCTTGATACATTGGGGGTCGATTACAGGAAACGAAGAAATCAAGGAACTCGGTATTTACCTCTACGTGACGGAGCAAGCGGCGATTGAAGAGTATTGGTTTGATATTTACGAGGAAATTTTTCCAGATAATCAGTACGCATTGGTTTCCAGGGTGTGGGGTAACTCGTATGATAATGGTACCTTTTGGACAGCTGATATAGCTGCCTCTTATGGCATCGAATTGTATCCAATTCACGGAGGCTCTATGTATTTGGGGCATTCTCATGCTTATGTGGAACGCCTTTGGAACGAGATAGAGAGCAATACGGGGATTTTGAATAACGAGGTGAACCCTAACCTTTGGCATGATACCATGTGGAAATACCTGTCGTTCACTGATCCTCAAAAAGCGATTGATCTGTACAACGAGTATCCAGATCGAGAATTAAAGTTTGGTATATCGGATGCCCAGACATATTACTGGTTACATACTATGAATGCTATGGGAAAGGTAGATGCCACGGTAACTGCAGATTATCCTGTTGCTGTTGCCTTTAAGTCGGGAGAAAGTTATACCTACGCTGCTCACAATTACGGAGACGCCGCCATTGAAGTGACATTTTCGACCGGCTACAAATTATCCGTACCTGCAGGGACGATGGCGACGAATCGGGATGTAGCTATTAGCGGGGTCTTGACATCCAGCTTTGATCAGGCTTTCCCTGGCGGGAGCGTTTCCTTGTCGGTAGCTGTTGAGGGAGCAGATCCAAGCAAAGTCGCATTCTATGATGGAGAAGTAAAGATAGGCGAAAAGACAACGGCACCTTTTCAACTGGATGCGAGCAACTTAGGATTGGGTATGCACGGCTTCTTCGCCAAAGTTTACGAAGGGGAGGGCTTCGCTGTGACCAATGTGGTGGAGGTTCAAGTGGGAGAACAAAAACCTTACAACGATGAGATTCACATAATTCCGGGTAGCCTTGATGCAGGGCATTATGATTATTTTGAAGGGGGCAGCGGACAAGGGATCACCTATCAAGATACATCGCCAGGTAACAATGGTGACTATAGAGCAAACGAATCTGTGGATGCTTCCGTCGTAGAGGGAGAAGGGGCAACAGTAGGCTGGACTACCGGAGGTGAATGGCTCTCCTACACGGTAGATGTGACTACTTCAGGTATATATGATTTTTCGTTTAGGTATGCCTCTGGTAATGCAGCAGGGGGCGGTCCATTTTTGCTTTTGCTTGACAATCAAGAGGTAACCTCCAGCACACTTATGAACTCAACCGGGGACTGGGACGCATGGGACTCCCAGACCGTAAATGATGTCCCGCTTAGAGAAGGAAAGCATGTGTTAAAGGTCTTGATTAATCAGGGAGAATTTAATTTGGGTAAGTTGACTTTTACAAGGACCGGTGACCTGGGATTTTTTCCTCCTGTTGCAAATGCAGGAAATACGGTCAATGTAGTGATTCCTTCATCTACTGCTCAGCTTGACGCCTCCCTTAGCAAAGACCCTCAAGGTGAATCTCTGTCGTATAGGTGGACACAAGTTATAGGTCCGTCGGTTGTGGTGTTTTCAGATCAAAATACGGCAACACCAATAATTTCGGGACTAGCGGAAGGAATCTATAAGTTCAAAGTGACGGTTAGTGATGGTACGTACACCGCATCTGATGATGTCTTGGTTATTGTTTCTGAATCGGGAAATGCGCCGCCCGCTGTTTCTATTTCACAACCGGCGACAAACGCTAGTTTCAGAGAAGGCGATCCTATAGTTTTTCAAGCATCTGCAAATGATTTAGATGGACAAGTAGAAAAAGTATCTTACTTCAACGGAGTCCAACTACTTGGGGAAGTAACACAGACTCCTTATGAGTTGGTTTGGGCGGACGCAGCAGTAGGGGCGTATAGCATTCATGCAGTGGCAACTGATGACGGTGAAGCAGCAGCCGCAAGTCAAGCGATCAATGTTGAGGTTGTTGAGGTTAACTCTTGCCAGGAAACAAGTAATGAAGCCATAGAGGGGGCTTTTAGTGTAGGTTATGAAGTGGTCTTTGAAACGATTGGAACAAATGTGGATGTTAAGTTTCGATTGTTGGATACGGACAAGGTTGGCGTAGTTGCATTTTTATGGAATCAGGAGCCATTTTCAGAGCAAGCAATGACAGACGAAGGTAACTTCACTTTTTCAAGTACATTAAGAGGCTTAGCAGCAGGACAGGATATTTCAGTGGCCTGTAAGTTCGCCTTTGCTGGAGGTTTAGCAGTTACAAAATACGTTACTTACCGTGTAGGTGATGATTGTTCAGGTGGCGGTGCAGACGACGTTGAGGAACCTACTGGCTTTACGGCAAGTTTGTCATCAAAGGATGCTAGAACAGCCACATTTGTGTTAAATGCAGAGGACAACTCCGGTACTGTAGTTTATCGGGTTCAATACGGATCTAACGAGGTTACGGAAACAGGTACCAGTGGTGAGGACAAGGAAATAAAAATAGTAGGGTTGACACCGAATACCAGCTATAATTTTGCTTTTACTGCAAGTGATTTAAGTGGAAATGAAGCCAGTAATAACACTCTACAGATTCAGTTGACCACAGATCAGGATAGTAATACAGAATGTAGCGGGACGGGAAGCGATGCCATACAAGGAAGTTTTGATGTTGGATACGAATACCATTTTGAGACATCGGGGACTGATGTTACCATGAAATTTAAACTTCTGGATAATCGTACAGGCGTGGTGGCGTACTTGTGGCGACAATCACCATTTGGGGAAATACCCATGACACAAGTAGGAGATTCATTTGAAGCGACCTTGACCAATCAAACAGTCGGTGAGACGATTCATTATGCGTGTAAGTTCGCATTTGCTGGAGGGCTTGCGGTAACGGACTATTTGTCGTATACCGTCGGGGAAACGTGCGAGATGGAAGTCGACGTTGCTGCTCCTGAAAATGTATCAATTGAAACAGGCTTAGTGACTCATACTAGCGTTGAACTTTTACTTCACGCTACAGATGCCTCTGGTTCAGTTAGTTATAGTATCACATATGGAGACAAGACGGAATCCGTTAGCGCTGTTTCGGGTGTTCAAAAGAGTCACGTAATTCAAGGATTGTCTGCGAATACATCGTATACCTTTAGTGTATCGGCATCCGATCAATATCAGAATACATCATCAATTATTTCCCAAACGGTAACGACACTCCCAGCACCTGATGTAACAGCCCCTTCGTCATTTAATGTCTCTCTAGGTAACGTGACGCATCATTCTATTGAATGGTTGTTGGAAGCTGTTGACGAAAGTGGAACGGTCATCTACATGATTCGCTATAATAGACTGGAAAAAGAAGTCTCGGGTATATCTGGAGAGGTGACATCCGTAGTACTTGATGACTTGAGGGAAAGTGAAGTATACGATTTCACCATTGAAGCAAGAGATGCAGCAAATAACCGCTTTCCGGGTGGTCCAGAAACAAGGTCAATTACGACGAAAGAGGCGCCGGACACCCTGGCACCGACCGAAGTGTCAGCCATAGTTTTTAACGTGACTCATGATGAAATCACTTTATTGCTCCAAGGGTCTGATGATTCAGGAAAACTTTACTATGTCGTCAGTTTTAATGATAGCAGTACAGAATTAGTCTCTAATTCTGGTGATTCCACGTATGTTACTCTCGATAGTCTAAACGAAAGTACAAGTTACGAAATATCCATTGTTGCAAAAGATGCCGCAGGTAATGTATCACAGAATAGTCCGATCGGCTTAACGGCGCAAACGCTTAAAATGCCGGATACAGAAGGGCCTGCAGATTTTTCAGTAGAGGTTGGTTTGGTTTCATACGAGAGCATCGAGTTTCTTCTTTATGCGATTGATGATGCAGGATCGTTGACGTATACAGTGACTTATGACACCACAACTCTGGAAGTATCAGGAGCTTCAGCTGATACCCTAGCTTATACCGTTGAAAACCTGTCGGAGAATACTCTTTATGATTTTGAAGTAAATGTCAAGGATAACAGCGGTAACTCATCGGAGGAGCCGATCCTTCTAAGGGTAAATACACTAGCACTACCTGATACAAAAGCACCTAGTGTGGTTACAATAGAAAAAGGGTTGGTAACACAAAACAGCGTAGAATTGATTTTGTACGGCGAAGATGAGAGTGGATCTGTACTTTTTGATGTGACGATGAATGATGTGTTGCGAAAAATTACAGCTGCTTCCGGAGTACAAGAAAAGACCACGTTTGAAGGGTTGGAAGCAAACTCGATGTACACATTTACGATACTCGCGTCTGATAGTAGCTTAAACCAGACGCCTGAAAGTCCTTATTTGTTGTCGGTTCAAACTCTGGCGGTACCAGATACTGTGGGTCCCGATAGTCTTCAGGTGACGTTAGATTCAGTAGGTCAAACGTTTGTCGAACTAAGTCTTTGGGCTCAGGATGATCAAAATGCTGTTATTTTTGAAATTTCCTATGAGGGCGAAGTAGAGACCTATACCGAACAGTCAGGGAGTACGAAAACAGTAAGAGTTGAAGCGCTAACACCCAATCGCAATTATCAACTTTCTGTATTAGTCACAGATACTGTCGGAAATCCAGCTTCTGTTGATCCTGTTTTGCTAGATATCACCACGCTTGCAATTCCTGATCATACAAGCCCTACCGATTTCGGCGTGTTCATAGGTGAGGTGACAACTACAAGTGTGATGCTGTTGCTGAACGCACAGGATGATAGCAATGAACTATTATTCACTGTATCGTATGACACGCTGGTAGATGAAGTGAGTTCTACCGGATCCCTTAGACCTCATGTCGTATCCGGACTTCATGAAAATACTTCATACGAGTTTACAATTTCTGTCCGAGACGCAAGTGGAAACGAAGCCGATAATGGCCCAATTGTACTGATTGCAACTACAGCGAGTGAAACTGTGCCTTTGAATCTTGACCAGGAGGTGCAAGAGCTAATGGTATATCCAGTGCCTACACAAGAATGGATCTACATTAAAAGTGTTGAGTTCAAATCGGCTGCAGTTTACAATCTTAATGGAAGTCGCATGCTATCTACCAGCAAACCTGCTTTAAATCTTTCTACTTTGGCAGTGGGCATTTATGTGTTGGATGTTGAGTTGATAGATGGTAGACATGCGAAAGTTAGCATTTCAAAGGAATGACCCTTGTTGCAGTGCGAGGACAATCAATGCGTTTCATGGAAAATCTTCCGTGATGTTCTAGGTAAGGTCTTCAAACCTATTGGTAGCTTTGTGTTTTATTTCGTTGACAATATGGCTACACATAAAGGAGTATTGAAGAAGATGAGAACAGAGTTGGGCACGCCCATTCAATATTTCCTCGAGATGGAAGGACAGGAGTTGCCGATGAACGAGCTGATTGGTCATTCATTGGAGATGAACTTTATGGGCTATGAATGCCTCAACTGCGGTAGGAAAAAGAAGATTTTTAGAATGGGGCATTGCTACGATTGTTTTTATGAGATGCCACAAACAGCAGATTGGGTAATCAAGCCGGAGCTTTCCAAGGCACATTTAGATATCGAAGATCGCGATCTTGATTACGAGAAAAGCGTCCAGTTACAGCCTCACATTGTATACTTGGCATTATCGAGTAATGTCAAAGTAGGGGTGACAAGAAAAACACAAGTACCTACCAGATGGATAGATCAAGGAGCTACAGTTGCTTTGGAAATAGTGGAAGCACCTAATCGGTACCTGGCTGGTGTCGCTGAAGTAGCGCTGAAGGAGTTTGTAGCAGATAAAACTAACTGGCGAAAGATGTTGAAGAATGAGACAGAGGAGGAAGTTGATTTATTCGATTATCGAGACAGACTTAAGGAGTATTTACCCGACGAAGTGCAACCGTTTTTTTTGGGAGATAATTGGGATGCCTGGGAGCTGCAATTTCCTGTAGAGCGCTACCCGGAAAAGGTCAGAAGCCTTAATCTTTCCAAGACACCTGAGTACGAAGGCAAACTGGTAGGAATTAAAGCTCAGTACTTCATTTTTGAGGACGATACGGTGTTCAATGTACGAGGTAATGAGGGCTTTGTTGTAGAATTGAATACTTCAGTATGAATTAGCCATTAAGTGTGCACAAAGACATGCAATCCGGAGTTCTATGCCTCATTGCTATCATGGGCTTATAATTTTTCAAAGCTGTTTTGCGAGGTTTGAATCGGAGGGCATTTTTTTCCGACGCAATACCTAGAGCTGAAGCGCTACGTTTTGAATTAACTCGATAAGTTGTTCAAGTGAGTCGAAGACATAGTATTTACCCTGGAAGCTCTTTCGATCATACGTTTCTCCTAAGCGTAAGGCTTCTTTTGTAAAAGTGATCTGATTTTCTGGTCGAAAGGCTAGTTTTACCTCAGATGAGGAATAGAATGTGGCTCCAAAGGCTTTTATACCATGGGATTCGCGTATGAGTCCTAATTCGATTAACATTCCCCCGATGAAATCCAATGAAGTCAGTAAATCTGTCCGTTGTTGATCATATGCAGTGATGTAAGTGCGTGCCAGAAGTTGGTACATGTCCGAATAAGACTTTTCAACCAGGAACGGGATATGGCCCATGATATCATGCCAGATATCCGGTTCATCGCAATATTCCAGTTCTGATGGCTTTCTTAGAAAGCAAGTAAGTGGCATTCGATAATCTGCAATCATTTCATACCAATCGTGTTGTTCAAGGATGAGATGTGTATCGGTCTGAATAAAATTGTAACCGGTATAAGGAGCAATAGCAGCGGTTAACTGCTCTGCAGTGGGACGCTTGTAGTGATTTATACCAAGTTTAGAAAGACCATGCATCCATAGAGAAGAGATGGCATTCAAAGATTGTAGGTCCTGAAAATGCTGATCAAAAAGTACTCGCCAATTCAAATCATCCACGAGGGGATCAAAGGTTCGTCTAGGCTTTTGCATCATTTCTTAAGTTTTCGAACTTTTCTATTCAAAAAGGTTACGATTTGGTCGTAATCACTGTGTTCATGGTTGCTAAGCTGTAATTTCTTAGCTGATCGCATTGCGATGGTGAGCTGACGGAACTCAGTTTTTCTTCTTTTCACCACTTCTTCCGACCAATAATCAATACCACTTAGTGGCGAACAATACTTTTTGCCCATCAGGTACTTATATGTCAGTTTATTGTCTCCAAGCGATAGTTGTAAGTATGAAAAGAAGCTTCTATTGGCAATAAGGATTGCGAGTACCAGCAGCAGTGGTGTCATGAACAGCTTAACAATAAAGTATTCCGCCGGATTGAAGATTAATCGAAATAGCACCCAGCTGACTAGTCCTATGAGCACAATGATGACCATGCCAACGGAAAATAAAATGGGTGCCTTTGGGCGAGAAGTGATCATTAGAAGTAAAGATAAACGCAGATTCTAGCATCAGATAGTCAGTGGATAAATATCTTTTCCTACACAATGCAACATAAGATAGTGTATATAAAAAAGGTGATTATTTAGTCTATTTTGTAACCAATTGAAGTGACGAGTAGTTCGGATTATCAAATAAGAGTATTCAAGGGGTTTTGTCAGTTGTTGGTAATTTGAGTTTGTAGGAGCTGTTGTAGTCGACATGTAATTTCCCTTGTTATTTGATTTTGCAAACACAAAATCTAGTAATGCTGCGTTCCTGCAGGCTCAATTACATCCAAATAACAGAAAGTATGGTGGGCAAAAAGGCATAATGCAATTGATAAGCAGCCGTAGTTGTTCGATACCGCTAAGAAAAGGTGATGAAAATGGCCAGGATTGACAGTGCAAGTACCAACGACCAGTAACGGTAATCCTGGTACCAACGCATCCCTTCATTTTCAATGTTTAGCAATGATGTTGAGAAGGTAAAATCTTTTATAGTTTGCTCGCTTGGAGGATTGCCATACTTGCTGGTAAGTATGAAAATGATAGCGGATAGAAGCAGCACTACTCCTGCAGTTATGGTAAAGTGCATTGGCCATATTTCCAGTTGATTCAATACAAAAAAGAGGACTCCAAGCGCTGTACCTATTACAAGGGTCATGAAGGCTCCGTGGGCATTTCCTGCTTTGTAGAAAGTTCCTACAAGAAATAATACCACGATAGGAGGGACAAACATCGTATACATCTGCTGGAGGTAAACCCAGATGCCACCAAAGTTTGCAATCATAGGGGCCCATGCTGCTGCGATTACCATTAAGATCAAGGTAGAAATACGACCATATTTCGCAATTTGTGCTGCGGTAATATCTGGTTTTTTTGGTTTGATAAAATCGATTACAATCAACGTGGATGAAGAGTTTAACGTCGAATCAACACTTGACATGATAGCCGATATCAGACCAGCCAACACCAAACCTATCAAGCCAACAGGTAAGGCATTCAGTACGATCGTAGGGTAAACCAAGTCAGGGTTTTCAATCCCTTGATAAATACTGATCGCCATGGCCCCCGGTATGACCATTATGAAAAGTGGAATTAGCTTCAAGAAACCTCCGAATAACACACCCCAACGTGCATGTTTGATGTTTTTAGCACCTAGTACACGCTGGACGATGTACTGATTGGTGGACCAATACCAGAACCCCAGTATCGGTGCACCCAGGAAAAGTCCTGGCCATGGCAGCACCTGATCGTTCAGGGGTCGTATGATAGAGAAATGGCCATCGGGTGCTGCGGCTAACATATCTGCGATGGAAAAGTCTATTTTTTCAAATAGAATATAAGTTAAAACTGCACTCCCAACTATCAAGATGATCGCCTGTAGGGTATCTGTATAGACGACTGCCTTAAGACCTCCAAAAGCGGTGTACAACCCCGCCACGAATGCTAAAACAAAAGTGGTTTGCCATATGACCAGATCAGGAAAAAATGATTTTAAAACTATGGCACCGGCATAGAGCCCGCCTGCAGTTTCTACCATAATACTGGTAAAAAGTGTCACTGCAGAAAAGAATAGCTGAGAACGTCGATCATACCTATGGTTCAGAAATTCAGGAATGGTGGTGATTCTTGAATTCAAATAGAGTGGGATGAAAACAAATGCCGCTATGATCAGCGGCAACCCGGAGATCCACTCGTACACAGATTGGACAATCCCCGAAGAATAGGCAGCTCCGGTCAAGCCGATGATTGTAGCGCTGCTGATATTTGAGGCAAACAATGAAAGACCGATCACACCCCAAGTCAACGTTCGGCCACCGAGAAACAGATCATCTCCTGATTGGGTATTTTTGGCTACCCAGAATCCTATAGCAAAGACGATGAGGAAATATCCGCCTATAACGGCAAGGTCTACATTGCTTATGAGCTGTTCCATGTGATCAGGTTTTACCTTCTAATATAGTCTAGCTGCAGGAAATTTAGGTAGACAATTGTTATCCGATTAATTCTCACTGCATGCAGATTTAAGGAGCATACCTTTTTAGCCGTACCAGGTAGATCTCTAAAATCGGACAATAGGGGTGCCACAGAGTGTTAGTTGTAGTTGGTTATGGTCAGTTTTATTCTCTTCAATTCCTGCTCTTTTAGATAGTCATGTAGAAGGTTTAATTCACGCTTACCTTTTCTAACCGAATGTACTAGGACAGCATTTATGAGCTTTGCCACACCAATTGTGTTTTTGATTCGAAGAAGTCAGGGTCACCATTTAGTTAACCGGGTTTCCAAATGAACTTTCGGCAATTTTGTAAACAATAGCATCTATTCAGAGGGGAAAACTAAAGAACCCCCAACGCTCTTGAAAGCGTTGGGGATAGGTCAGGCAAATACCCCTATTTTATTTCAGGTTGAGATAGGGGTGATCATTTCAGAATAAATTTCCTAAGGAACTGTTCCTCATTTACGAGGATTTTGGCGGTGTAGACGCCCGGAATACTTTTAAGATCGTGATGAGTTATTTTCACTACCTGCTGACCTGCCTCCAGGCTTGTTTCAATGTATTTAATTAATTGACCGGATAGGGAGAAGATGCTGATCGAAATGGTTTGCCTATGCTCCAAGGACAAACTGATGGTCATTTCGTTTTCGAAAGGAACAGGGAATAGGCTGAAGCTTTGCGTAAGTTCATCCTCCGTGATCTCTTCTTTCATTTGAATAGTTTCCATCCGGCCATTTGCAGTAGTTGACCATGCAATACCAGTCCAATAGGCCTCGGCTTCACAAGTAGCTAAATCAGCAGTTTGAGACGTTCCATTGTAACTAAAAATAACGTTTGCACAGTCCGCAGAAACAGTACCTAATTTCCACTCATTTCCCTGGTCTACTAATTGTGATCCCGGCCAATCTCCTGCTAATTTATTACCGTTATCATCCCAGGCATAGAAGTGCGTATATCCTTGTGCGTATAGGTTGATACCCACATTATTTGCCGTTGATAATGGATCCTCCTGATACCACTGACCGTCATAATAATAGGGTGCATCTGCGCAGGTAAATAAATCTGCCGTTTGTGAAGCACCATTATTGCTAAAAATAATATTTGCGCAGGTAGCGTCTAGTGTGATTGACATCCAATTTCCATTATTTATCATCGGGGTTCCCGGCCAATCACCCAGTATTGGATTTTGATTATCATCCCATGCATAAGCATTTGTGAAGTTCTGGGTATAGATAACCAATTGTGATTGTTGGGAGCTCGGATCAACCGCATGCCATTGGCCATTCAAATAGTATGTAGCATCGCTACATGCAAGAAGGTCTTCTGTTTGATCCATACCACCATTACTGAAAATAAGGTGAGTACATTCAGCAGCGAGGTCAATTTGCATCCAGTCTCCGCTTGCAATTAATGGAGCACCCGGCCATTGTCCCAGCAAAGGATTTTGATTATCATCCCATGCGTATGCATGTGTATAACCCTTGGTATAGTAACTGGTCAGATAAGTGCCAGTGCTATCCGGCGGTGATGAACTTAAAGGATCTGTTTGATGCCAGGTATTTTCGTAATAGTACGTTGCATCACTGCAGACCGTAAGATCGCCAGTCTGTTGCTGCCCATTGTGACTGAAGATAATGTTTGCGCAAGGGTCATTCAATTCAATTGTCATCCAATCACCCTGAGAGATCAGGGCAGAACCAGGCCATGGCCCCAGAAGAGGATTTCCATTATTATCCCAAGCATACGCATGCGTATGACCAATTGTATGGACTAAGTACGAATTATTATCAGCAGGTGGATCTACATTAGAGCTGCTCCAAATTGCATAATTATTTCCTGAAGTTTGCAGCATCCATGTTCCTGCAATGTTTTCATTGGAAGGGTCCCCCCAGTTTCCCTGACCAAGTTTAACAATGACCTCACCATTTGTGCCTGTCACTTTAGCGGCATACACGTTAGCAGAAGAGGTTAAGATTTCAATTGAACTTTGGCTATGAATTCCAATCGTTTTTCTAACCTCAGCAGCAGCAATTATTTCACTTTGCACGTCTTCTCCCCATTCAAATAGATGGCTCCAGAATATACAGGGAACACCAGGATGCGTAAGCAAATATGCATAGGCTTGCCCCACGTTACCACTGTTTAGAATGTTATTCGAAGGATCATAGTCTGGTGTGTCGTGATTCTCAACAAAAGTGGTGTAATTTTTTGAGTCCCATCCTATTCCTCCGGAAGGAGCACCTTCGAATGCCAGGTACGAATAATTATTATCTCTGATTGCCCCTTTAAGTGCATAGTAGGTTGGGAAATCAAAAGCGTTTGAACCGGTCGCATCGATCCAGTTCTGAATCGTTTGCTTATCATTTGTCCAATACTCTCCGACTGAAAAAGAAGGATTACTGTGCGCATTATACATAGAAAAGTATTGGGTACCGAAACCATGTGCATAATCATATCTCCAACCATCATACCCGAAAGCCTTCAGGTTATTCATCCAATCTTTGATGTCATTTTGGACGAACGTTTGAGTATGGTCAATGTCTCGTGCGGCGGCATAAGGCGTCCCTGTGTCGTTATTTCCTCTCAAGTTGATGTCTGAGTAATCAGGTTGACTCCAAACTTCATCATTGGATACGATAGAATTGGTTCCCCAGGTCGGGTTTGCAAAGTCTACCCAATTGGTCATTCCAACACGGTGATTGATGACAATGTCGGCAATAGCATCTATGTCATTATTCCCTAGTTGATCCAATAGACTTTTATGTTCAGCTAAAGTGCCGTAGTCATTGTCGAAGTTGTTTAGTTCTCGGGGTAGGTAACCTTCCCATGAACCCGCGTCACTTGGAGGGGGTAGCCAAACCATCCCTACGTTTGCCTGCACCATGGTTGGTATCAGGTTTTCAACATATTCGTACCAATCATCCTGGTAGTCATGGGATGCTTCCCAATAAAAGCCCTGCAGTAAAATGCGGTTGTCATTTTCAAGTTGTGCAAACGAAGAACTCGCTATGGCAAGGCAGGCAAAAAAATGTAAAATTCGTTTTTTCATTCTGTTCAGGAGTTAATTTGTTGTGAATTTGATACGTACCGTATTGCATTTCGCCTCAGATTATAAATTGATACGTTTTATTTACCTGGTTTAAAGGCTTTGTGAGCACAAGTATTAACGCTGTACCGCTATGTTGTTTTCCACGTTATCTCGTAAGAGTGGTCTGGTAGTTTTATTGGTATTAGTAGGGGTTTGCTGCAATGCCAAAACGGATTCTTTGTACCGCACTGAATTCATTATCACTTCAGTACCAACAAACACGCCGAAAGATGCATCAATCTATTTATCCAGCAGTATTTGTGGATGGTATCCGGATGTCGAAGCATTCAAATTTGCCAGAAGAGAAGATGGGAGTTGGCGCTTGCATGTGCCACACAATCAAGATTTTTTTCAGTATAAAATAACCCGAGGAAGTTGGGAAGCGGTAGAAGCCAGAGATAATGGGAGGGCATTGCCTAATAGGGTGTACACCACTCAATCAAAGCGGGACACGGTAAGCATATCGGTTCAATCCTGGGAAGATATAAGCTTAGGTAGCTACAATTTCCAAATGCTGATCATGATATTTTGCGCAATTCAAGGTGTACTTCTAATTGTTGCAATCACCACCTTAAAGCAGCGTAATAAAAAGTCTAATGCTTTGTTAGGAATCATGTTATTATTGATTAGCATTTCACTTTTATCCAGAGCGGGTAGTTTTAGTCCCTACGTATTCAGTCTGCAGCCCAAGTTAATTTTATTTCCAGCTGCATTAATTCTTTTTTTTGGTCCAATATTTTTTCAGTTTTTGCATCAACTCCTTCGTATACCTATGAAAACCTTTCATCCGTATTATTGGGTGCCGATACTTTTAGTAATTACTGCGATGTATCCGTTTGTAATAATGGATAACCAGACCTTTAAATATCGAGTGATCGATCAGGAATTAGACGGGGTTCTTGCTGTGCTCGGGGTTCTAGCTTTTTTCTACAATTCTTTCTTTTGGATTAGGTCGAAAATAGTAGTGCGGAGGTATTTCGAAGAAGACTTAAATGAAAAACAAGTCAAAGCTGCCAGGTTCTTGCAGGCGATCCTGTGGGTAATATGCGGATACTTGGTCATCTGGTTTGGGGTCATAGTAATTTCCGGAGTTACTTGGACCATAAATGTGGAATGGCATAGGATTGCTGAACAGTTGACCGATACACTGTGGTTGCTCTTTTCGTTTATTGTGCTTGCATTAGGATACTTTTCCATTAAAAATCCCGAAATCCTACTGATCCAACAGAAATACAAAGATTCTCTATTAGAAGATAGTGAAATAGCAGCTGTCCAGGGAAGACTAGCGCATTTATTACATCAAGAAAAAGTCTTTAAGGAACCAGATTTGACATTAAGTGATTTAGCTGACCGCGTTCCAACCACGAAACATGTCTTATCAAGGGTGATTAATGAAACCTATGGTCAGACGTTTTCCACTTACATTAATCGCCTGAGAGTAGAAGAGTTTATTGATATTGTTTCCAACGAGAAGATGCGATCCTATTTATCAGCAGCTTTGAAAGTAGGTTTTAGCTCAAAGGCAACTTTCAATAGGGCTTTTAAAAAAGAAACCGGGAAATCACCGCGTAATTATTTTAGAATGGAGAGATGATGGGCTGTTTCAGGTGAATACCGCTACTCAAGGAGCTTTTAGATCACCGCATGCCATCAATAAAAGTAGACAGCCCACCATAATTCTTTTATTTTCTAAGCGTATTGATCATAAGCGAGCCAGCCTTTGTTTCTTCTTGTTTAAAAATTGAAAAAATTGTACTAATGCTTTCAAATCGATAAAATCTTGACTTGTAATAGGCTTCTTTGTAATAATGATTATTCATACTTGTAGTTGTTTTAATAGTGCAAAAGAGCAATACAGGTACTATATTATCTTCAGGATATTACGGAAGACAATATTTCGGTGAAATACCTAGCGGTGGTAGGTGAAAATCCAAAACCTAATCGTTCGTTCAAAACCATCTTTAGTGACCCTTTTGGTCGTTCTAATGCTATTTTGATAGCTATCTGCTTCGTTTTTTACTTCTCCATTAGTATCCGTTTATTCGATTATCGTAGTGTTTGTTATTAGACCGTGAGTTTATGGTTAAAATAAGTTTTGAAAGCTGAATTTTAGACGTAGCTTGCGTAGAAGAATCACTTTTTTAAAGACTGTCTTTTCATGAACTTGGGGCATCCAATCTCGATTGGTAGTGGCTTTGCGCTACTACTAATTTCTTATTTAGGCTACAGTCAGGAATTTTCGGGATATATGCATCACCAGCTGGATGGTATTGCAGAAAAGAATGTGTACGAAATCTATCAGGATAGATCGGGGTACATGTGGATCGGTGGCGGTAGCACACTTCATCGATATGATGGCGAAGAGCTCCTTTATTTCAATTCAAGTATTCAAGATTCAAGTTCATTGCCTCCGGGCGATATTCGAGCTATTCATGAGGATCATTATGGTACTATTTGGGTGGGTACTGGTCAAGGTGGGTTAGCTAGTTTTAAAGACAATTCGTTTACCAGATACGCGCTTAGAGATAGTATCGGAAATTCATATCGTAATTCAGTGGAGCAAATCATCAGCTTACCCGATAGCTCGGTGCTTATAGGTTCTTGGGGTGGGGGACTTTTTAAATTCAAGAACGGTCATATGCAGAAGATTGAATTAAGGGAAGATCGGGTGAACGCAAGTGAAGCGGATAACGTGGTGGATATATTGCATGATCCAGAAACAGGGATCACTTGGATAGGTACATGGCTAGGAGGGTTGTATCAGCTGGTGAATGATCAGGTGCAAAGAGTACCTGAGACTGATGATGGTTTTCAGAGCAGTACAGCCAGAGTATTTCATAAAACTGCTGATGGAACCATATGGATCGGTACATGGGGAGATGGATTATACAGTTACAAGAACAATAAATACAAGAAGTTCAATGTTGAAACAGGTCACTTAAAAAGTAATCGGATTTTGGGTCTTGCAGAGTCTCCCGATGGTTTGCTGGTTGGCTCCTGGGGCGGGGGAATAACGTTGTTTAAGGGTAGTGAGGCATCAACCTTAAATCTAACAAACGGAGACATCAGTATTTTTGATTTTATAGAAAAACTATTTATCGATCGAAATGACAATCTTTGGATAGGCACTTTTGATAGAGGAGCTTCTGTATTGTACAAAACCCCTTTTCAAAAAATTAGTGTGGCTGAACTGACGAAGTCGAACGACCCACTGACCATTTTTGATATAGACAAGACTGATTCAAGTGGATATATCGTTGTAGGTTACGACGGACTCTACAATTTAGAGTTTAACGATGATGGTTCTCATTCTCTTATTGCGTCTCGCTCTCTTCCCTGTGGAATTAATACGATCAAAGTCATCTCTGGCAAAACTATTTGGTTGGGAGGTCGTGATGCCTGTGGTCTAGACACAGTAGTTGAATTAGATAGTAATGGTGTCTATTCTCAAAAATCAGTACTGGACTCAAAGTGGATTAATCAACTGGAAGAAACCAGAAATGGCCGAATACTTGCAAGTACGGGTGATAAGGGGTTATATATTTTTGATGGTTCTGAATATGTTTCACTAAGGCATAGCACGACGGATGAGAATTCAATAAGTTCTGACGTGGTAAATGTGGCAAAGGAGCTGGCAAGCGGCGCCATTGCGGTAGGGACAAATGCTGCTTTAGATATCATTGAAAATGAGAAAATCAGAAGCTTTATACCTGAGGGGATAGCAAAAATGGACAATGATGATCACCTTTTTTTTGTCATTGATTTGATTGAGTTAAAAGGGAATAGATTATTGATTGTGTCTGATAAAAGCCTGTACTTATTCGACTTAACAAAGTATGAATTTGATGACGATTTTGAATTTGAATTCCTAAGTTCTGAAAGTTTAAAAAGTTTAGTTGCCACAACAAATGATATCATTTGGATTAGTACCCAAAGACATTTGATTAGACTTGATCTATATGCTAGTAGCAGCATGCCGGAAAGAGCACCTAGCGCACTTTATTTTGGAGAAAGTTTTGGAGTAAACGAATATCCGTTTGTGGAGAGGTCAAGTTTTTATGATGAGGTAACCGGACGCTTACTTTTTGGAGGTTACCAGGGTGCAACCTCTTTTAAGGAAAATGAACTTGAAGATTTTTTAACCAAAAATAATTTTAATAATCCCTCTACTCAAGAGGTAAAAATTTCTGCGGTGGAGTTGCTGAATTCTAAAGGAATAAAATTAAGTCCTCCTTCTACTGAAAATTCCAAAAGTCCTGAAATCTTTAGATTTAAGCATAGTGCTGATTTTTTAAATATAAAATTTAGCGCGTTTGAGTTTCGACCGCATGCGATTAAATATTCTTACAGATTGGTTGGATTGTATGATGAATGGTCAGATGCAAGTGAATTTTCTTCAGCCACTTACAATAATATACCTCCCGGAGATTACTCATTTGAAGTTAGAGCTTCTCGAAATGGATTTGATTGGAGCACTCCGTCAGTAGTTAATGTGGTGGTAATTCCACTCTGGTATGAGAACACTTGGTTTAGGGCTGTTTTGCTGATTTTACTTCTAATAGTTGTTGTATTGATCAATAAATTAAGTACTAAGTTTTTGGAGAGGCAAAAGGTCATTTTAGCAAAAAAGGTGGATGAAAAATCTAAAGAACTTCTTGAAATAAATGAGCAATTGCGAAAGACAAAGCTTGAAAGTATACGAGACCAAGAAAAAGAGAGAAAAAGAATAAGTCGGGAAATTCATGATGGTGTTAGTCAGTATGTGGCTGGGGCAAGTTTTTTATTGAATTCCAAGGATGATGAGGCAAAAACAGAAATTGACTTAGAGGTGCAGGCGTTGTTGAAAGATGTTGTTGTTGAGACGAGGTGGATACTTAATTCACTAGGAATTAGCCATTTGGACGAAAAAACATTTAAGGAATCACTCAAGAATCTACTGTCAAAAATACGGAGATTTACCCCGGTAGTGATAGAATTAAATTGGCTAGGTATTTCGAACATTGATGATCCAAAAGTTAGTATGAATTTGTTTCGAATCATTCAGGAAAGTATTTTCAATGCATGTAAACATTCAAAAGCAGAACATATAGTAATAAATTTTGAGAATGAGTCCAGTGGTATTAAATGTTCGATTGCTGATGATGGTATCGGTTTTGAAGTCAATTCAAAATCAGAAGGCTTTGGTTTAAAAAATATTCAAGAGAGAGCGCAGGATATTGGTGGGTTTATTAAAATCCAATCATCCGAAGGAGAGGGCACTGCGATTAATTTTGAATGGAAGCCGGCTGGATAGACTAGTGAGTCGAATTTGACCCTTTATCTAACCGAGGATTATTTATAAGTGTAAGTTGAAAGGTTTCACCTAATATTGAATATGTTGTTAACTGACATGATTGCTTAAATTCAAAGGCTGTTAGGTGATGTTTCCAAAGCCCTGATCTCGGTATGTAAAACCAATTTTATCATGAAAAAAACGTCTGTTTTATTTCTCATTTATTTGAATTTTTCTTTTGCATTATTGGCACAAGATTTAAGCACCGAAAAACAAGCAGTGATTCATTTATTAGATAAAACCGCTCCTAGATACCATCAGATTGCAGAGAAAATCTGGAATTGGTCGGAGTTGGGATTTCTGGAAGAAAAAAGTACTCGATTGTTACAAGAGACACTAATAAAAGAAGGTTTCAAGGTTCAGTCTGGAGTTGCGGGGATGCCCACAGCGTTTGTTGCGGAGTGGTCGCAAGGTGTGGGAGGCCCGGTATTGGGTATGTTAGCTGAATTTGATGCGTTACCTGATATGTCACAGACAGCCACTCCACATCGGCAATCGGATGAAGGCAGAAGCAATGGACATGCATGTGGGCACCATTTATTTGGTGCAGGTTCTGTGGCTGCAGCCATACACACCAAGAAATGGCTTAGTTCATCAGGAACCGCAGGAACTATTCGATTATATGGAACGCCGGCCGAAGAGGGAGGAGGCGGTAAAGTGTACATGGTGAGAGCCGGGCTGTTTGATGATCTGGATGCTGTTTTGTCCTGGCATCCGGGGGATAAGAACCAGGCAATTGCGGGTTCTTCATTGGCAGCTATTTCCATAAGGTTTCGCTTTCATGGTAAGGCCATGCACGCTTCGGGTGCTCCTTGGCGAGGACGAAGTGCTTTGGATGCTGTAGAAGCAATGAATTTCATGGTGAACCTTATGCGAGAACATGTTACACCGGAAACACGTATTCATTATGCTATTTTGGACGGTTCCAAAGCACCGAACATCGTACCAGCGTATGCGGAAAGTGCTTACATCGTACGACATCCTGATATGAGAGAGTGCAGAAGCGTACTAGACCGCGTGATCAAGACGGCGAAAGCTGCAGCTATGGGCACCGAAACGCAATTAGATTATGAAATTGTAACCGGTTATTACAACAAATTGCCAAACAAAGCCCTGGCAAAGGTAATGTACGAAAACCTGAAACTTGTAGGTGGGGTGCATTACAATGAAGACGAAACGACATTTGCCACAGAAATTATGGGTACTTTAATGGGATCAGAGGCTTCCATTGAAGATGCAGAAAATATACAGCCTTTCGAAGTGATAGAAGTGGGAAAGGGTGGGTCTACCGATGTAGGAGATATTAGTTGGGTGCGCCCAACGACGGGTTTACGTACTGCGACCTGGGTTCCAGGAACGGGTGCTCATAGCTGGCAGGCAGTAGCAGCGGGAGGAATGTCAATTGGTCATAAGGGGATGTTAGTAGCTGCAAAGACGCTCACACTTACCGCTATGGATCTCTATCAAAACCCGAATAAGCTGAAAGAAGCAGAGACAGAGATCGTCGAAAGGAGAGGGGCTGATTTTGAATACGAAGCTTTGTTAGGAGATAGGGAGCCTCCACTTGATTATAGAGTATCTAAGCAATAGCTAATCACCTAGGCACGCTAACGACGAATTTTTAGCTGAAGTCAGGTTTATATAATCCTTAGTTATATTCGATACTCAAAATCTTCCATTTGAATTGGGCGATTTTGGTTTCTACGATGATTTCGTCGCCTACTCTCTTATCTATTAACGATTGTGCCATAGGAGAGTCCATGGAGATATGATCCTTGTTACCTATTAACTCTTCGTAACCCACAATACGAAGGCGTTTTTTCAGTCCCTTGTCTTCGTTCTTGATTTCGACCCAAGCCCCAAAAGATACTTTTCCCTCCATATGAGGATGATATGCAATTACCTTGAAGTTGTCAATGCATTTTCTGAGGTAGAGTAATCTGTTGTCGATTTGCCGCAAGCGTTTCTTATTGTAGTGATAATCTGCATTTTCCGATCGGTCTCCCAAACTGGCTGCCCAGGTGACTTTGTTGGTTATGTCAGGCCGTTCGACACGCCAAAGATGGTCAAGTTCCTCTTTTAGACGTTCCATTCCCTCAGGTGTTATCAACTGTGATCTCATGGTCTTCTGCTATTGCCGCGCAAAACTAGTACGACCAACTTATTTGAAAAAAGAGATCGTGAGCTATCTACATGGGTTGCACTGTCAGAACAAAAACTTTACTCATTAAATACTAAATCGTAGTCCTCATACCAAAATTCAGCTCTTAAAAATTGCTTGTTTCCCAAGCTGTCGCATCGGTAGCTCATGCGTCTCTTTTGAAATTTCATATCCTCTACCTCATGAAAAGCTATGTTCTCAATCAAGGCATAAGTCGGGTAATGGTACACCTTGCAGCCTAAGAAAGCACTGTTTTCAGCATCGAAATAATACCACCAATCATCAGAGGTAGAGTGGTTCTTGTATTTTTCCGGACTGTAAGTGGCTTTGATAATGTCAGCTGTTCGGCCTTGAAACATTTGTTGTCCCTCATAGCTTAAATGGATTCCGGGATCCTTCAGCTTGAATGGCATACCAATTACATATAAGGCACTAAATGCAGATTCGCGTATTTTGTTACCTTGACTTATTAAACTGTCATTCAGCAACTTATACGAAGCAGTATCTGAATGTACCATCTTGTTTTGTCCTGCTTCTGTATCCCAGTTAATATTCATCAGCAGGGAAGGAGAAAAGGTATAATCATGAAGTTGAGTGATATCGTATTCGACCTGTCCGTTTTCATACAATAACCTCGATCTTTTTTGATAGGTCAGTTGTTTTAAGCTGCGCCAACGCTCCATTCCACCTGCCCATTCAATCGCGCGGTCTATTACTTGGTCCACTTTACTTTTTTCAACCTCTTCAATCTCGGGAGAAGTTTTTTGATCCGTGCAGTTGATCAATAGTAGGCTGCTGATAAAGAGAAGATAGGTGATATTTTTCATGTCATCAAGATACTAACAAATACATGAGATGATCTATTTCGCGCTTTCCTTTTCTGTCATGGACTCACCCGAAGTATAAATACCAATTCCTGTTGTCAGGATGGAAAAATTTGTAATTACGTCGCAGGACTGTGGAAAAAGTTAGACTACAATTGGTGGTAGTTGCCAGCGTAAATAACGTTGTTGATCTTCAGTGTTTAAATGATTGATTTTGGGTGTGATAGGTTGAGAATCGAATGTCATGTATTCACAACACCGTCAGGTATTGTATAGCTTTACACCCGTTGTATAATACGATTAAATACCCTTGCAAGCATGACGATAAAATCCAAAAGAATATTTCTAGATCAGTGCAATAATGCCTTGAAGATGCGTGATGTATTACCCATGTTTGATTATTTACAGTTTAGTAATGATGACATTGCGCTTTTCTTGGGCATGAGACCTGCAAGTCCCTATGCCGAGAAGTACATAGCCGATAAGGACCAAGAGTTAAATCATCTGCAAGTTCATGCTGTCATCAGTCTGGATGAAGTATTGACTGCCGGGATTTCCAGGTACACACGTGAGGCTTTTATGGAATGGGTAGCCGAACCAAATGATACTATGGGTGATCGTGCGCCAAAAGAATGGCTGGTGGATGTGACAAAGCATCCAGCGCTTCTATCTGATATTGAAGGTGATAAATTCTATCATGTCGGCGAGTTGAGCAATGAGCAACCGATCAAAACGCAATATGAATCTGTTAAGTTTAAGAAGGCGCGCCATCCGGAGCCCTACCGATTTGAAGTTAATGTAAGTGCAGAAGCGGGGAAGATGCAAAGCAAGACTGGAATTGTTTCTGTTAATATTCCCGGATTCAGTCCTGTGAAGTTGTATTGCGATGAACAGCCACCAGTAGGTGAGGATACCGCGCCACCGCCCTTAGCTTTCTTTTCCGCTGGGATCGGCTTTTGTTTAATGACGCATTTGACGGATATACTGACAGCCCGCAAAATTCATGTGGACAGTTTGAAACTCGAACAGCGTATTGTTTTCAGGACTAACCTCGGGCACATGCGTGAGCACGGCTACATGACTGATGGAGGTTGTGACACCGTAGAGACGCATGTGATCATCGAGAGTCCTGAACCGGAGGTACGAATCAAAGACCTCCTAAATGAGGCAGAGAATGGCTGTATGGCGCATTATGCGTTGAGAAACCCAATCCCATGGTCGACGAGGTTGGTTTATAATGGAAAAGAAGCAATCAATCGCTCGTCCGAGACTTACAATTAAGAAGGAGGTTACTTATCGTCCATTCTCTTTCCTACTTCTGATGGGTCTTCGTCTCTTTTTGGTTGACGGAGAAAAGCCTTGGAGTAGACAACTTTATTTTTGGATTTTCAGGTAGGGGTTAAACGGTCATACAAAGATCAAAAGCGTAGCCTCATGATCGAAATGAAGCTTCTAAATTTTATGACCTGACACTTTTGAAAGAATCATTTGGTTGTCTTTATTTTATTATGTGACGCTATGTTTCTTTCTCTTGTAGAGGATTTTTGATTATTGCATCATTATCCAAATAAATGGGATTAGAAATATAACTGTAGAAATCAGTAATTGGATTTGGCTTTTGAAGCTCGCTAGCTGTTACCTCAGCTTATCTTCTTTGCTCATTAATCGGTTTTCACCTGGTTATTGTCATTCTTGGTTAAAATGGTTATCATACATCAGAAATTCATGGTAATTCAAAGGAACTTTCTTGAACGCCATCAAATTACTTCGAGATGAAATTTCAACGCAGACAGATACTAAAGGCTATTTCACTCGGGACATTGATACCTGCACCATTGGTGAATCTGGCTTTGCGGAAAGCTAATAGTTCGGCTGGAAAAGAGTCAGTTGATTCGTTAGAAAACCAGCGCATTGATCAGGTATACAAAAATGCAATCGTATTTGATGGCCTTTTGATTCCGAGGGGATGGGATGATGCTTCCTTTGAAGCATTAGGTCAGTCGGGCTACACCGGATTTAATGCTTCTTTACCTTCAAGGAACTTCGAAGTAGCTATGAAAGCCATGGAGGAATGGACGATTCGAATCAACAAGAACAAGGATCGATTGCTTCATGCTACTACTGCAGGAGAGTTAGTTAAAGCAAAAGAACAGGGAAAAGCAGCCGTATTCTATGGTTTTCAGAATACAACGATGATTGAGAACTCACTTGATAACATTGATAAACTATATGCTTCAGGGGCGCGATGGATCCAGCTGACATACAACGAACGCAACCTCATAGGAGATGGTTGTACGGAGAGAACCAATGCCGGATTATCGGATTTTGGGATAGCAGTAGTAGAGCGGATGAACGAATTAGGCATCATTGTCGATTTGTCGCACTGTGGAGATCAGACCACTCTTGATGGAATTCGTTTCAGCAGTTCGGGTGCCAGCATCAATCATAGCATGTGCGAGGCGTTGTATCCCGGTCACCCAAGGGCTAAGTCTGACAAACAAATAAAGGCTATGGCACAAAAGGGGGGTGTATTGGGGATCATCTGTCTGGGTTATATGATAGGTCCCAACCCGGGAGGAGAGACGACACTGGAGACCTATGTGGATCACATAGATCATGCTGTGAATATTGCAGGAATCGAGCATGTGGGATTATCCTCTGACTTTCCAATTCAAGGATTAAAGGCTAATGGAGCTACGAGAGACAATTGGTACATCCCACGTTTAACCCGGTTTAAGCCTTCATATCAGGTGAAGTGGCCACCCTGGATTCCTGAATTAGAGGAACCTATGCGGTACCTTCATGTGGCCAAGGCACTGGATAGAAGAGGGTACAAAGCAGCAGATATTGAAAAGATTCTTGGTGGAAATTGGATGCGGTACTACAAGGAAGTTTTAGGAGCATAAAATGCAGATAATGAGGAATATACTACTTCTATCTTGGATTATCTTTTTTCTCTATGGGTGTGAAAATTCAGAAGTTCAGACGTATACATACGATGTGGTCTTCCGTGGAAGTTCGGCTGGTTTCTACATAAAAAGGATGCTTTCAGACAAACAGTTTGATTATAGCTATCAGTATACCGATCGTGGCCGGGGACCAGAGATAACCGAAAGCATTGTACTAAACGAGCTGGGTATGATTGCCAGTCAAGAGATTTCAGGTGTCAATTATTTGAAAGTTTCGATAGACGAGTATTTCCGGCAAGAAAATGCCGCTGCTTCATGGAAAAATTCATTCGAGGAGAATAAAAGTGATTTTGATGGTGCTAGTCTTTATTTTAGGTACGATGGATCTCCGGCGATCTATGAAATCCTGTCTAATGCGTTGTTAAAAGACGAAGACGAGAAGATTTCACTCTTTCCTCATGGTGAGGTATCCCTGCTCGACCGTAAACCCTTTATGCTCTCCGATGATCTCGAAGTGACACTTCTGATGATCTCAGGTCTAGGTATGAATCCGAGCTATGTCTGGATGAAACAGGACGAAATGATTGCCAGAATAGATGGGAATCGACATATCATAAGAGTGGATATGCTACCGTACCGAATGCAACTAAAAGAGTGGCAAGACAAAGAAGAAGACGATTTTCTCAAAAAATTAGCCAGTGAGCTTTCGATACCACTTGGCGAAGTGCTTGTGCAAAATGTGAATGTTTTGAGCAAAAAAGGTCAGCTCATAGCTAACCAGGATGTTTCAATTAGTGGTAACACGATTACCGGAGTATACCCGACGGGCACATCGGCGACTTCTTTTGAAAAAGTGATGGACGGAACAGGCAAGACGCTGATGCCGGGAATGTTCGATATGCACACACATAATAGCAAATTCAGAGGATTACTCCATGTGGCAGGGGGCATTACCTCAGTTAGGGATTTAGCAAATAATAAGCAACTCAAGGTTCTTAGTGCTCAATTTGATAAAAATGAAATCATTGGACCACGTATCGTAACATTCTGTGGGATCATAGATGGGTCAGGGCCTTACGCGAACAAGCGTAATGTGGTGGAAACACTCGAAGAAGGCCTTCAGGAAATTCACGAATATAAGAAGTTGGGCTATCAACAGATCAAATTATACAGCTCTATTCGCCCGGAGTGGGTGCTGCCAATGACGGAGAAAGCGCATGAGTTAGGAATGAGAGTCAGTGGACACATACCAGCATATATGACAGCCTCACAGGCCATCGATCAGGGCTACGACGAAATACAGCACATCAACATGTTGTTTCTCAATTTTTTACCTGACACCATAGATACCCGTACTCCTCTTCGTTTTACTATGCCTGCCACCTATGGAAGAGCACTAGACCTTAGGTCAGATGACTATTTGAATTTCTTACGGCAATTACAAAAAGAGGACATTTTGGTTGATTTAACCATAAGTATTTTTGAAAATATGTTGGTGGCCGAACGTGGTGAGTTAAGTCCTACTTATAGTCCAATAGCCCACAGGATGCCCTTAATGACACAAAGAGGTTTTTATAGTGGGGGATTGCCAAAAACGGAGGATCAGGTCATCATTTTTAAAGAAAGCTTTAACAAAATGCTGGAGGTGATCGCGCATCTATATGAAAATGGAGTGGATGTAGTACCGGGTACAGATGGTCTCCCGGGCTTTCTTTACCATAGAGAACTAGAGTTATATGTAAAGGCGGGTATACCTGCCATAGATGTGTTGAAAATGGCAACCATTCAATCAGCTGAAATAACGGGAAAAGCGGACCTGCTGGGTTCGATAGAGGCAGGAAAACTTGCCGACCTGATTTTGGTTGATGGTAACCCATTGGAGGATATTTCCAATATTCGCAGAATTGAATGGACGATGAAAGGAGGCTATTTATACTATGCTAAAGACCTGTATGAAGCGCAAGGCATTCAACACTTCGAGTAAAATCAGTAGCGAATGAGAATTTTCATTGTATCATGGTTCATTTTTCCCGTCTGCCTGCAAGGACAAACGGACGCATTTTTTCAAAGCAGTCGTTTGGTATTGGGGACGCAGAAAGAAAAGACAGCCTCAGTGGGTGTGGGCGATGTCGATAGGGATGGAGACCAAGATATTGTGCTGGCCAATGGACGTCACTGGCCCGGACAAAACAGGATTTTTATCAATAATGGACAAGGGATATTTACCGTCTCTAGATTATTAGGTAATGACCGGTCCACCAGTTATGCCACAGAATTGGCGGATTTTGATAGTGATGGAGATCTTGATGTAGCGGTCGGTAACGATATGGCGCCCAATCATCTCTTCATCAACGACGGAACAGGCCGATTCAAGGTAAGTGCTTCATTTGGAGAGCCTTATGCTCCTACAAGGAATATCGTAACTGCAGATATTGATGGTGATTACGATATGGATATACTGATAACCAATAGAGGCAGGGTAAATGAGATTTGCCTCAACGATGGTCAGGGAAATTTCACGGAGTCCCTTTATTTTGGAACTGAAGATGATGCAACCATTGACGTAGAAGTTGCTGATGTAGACCTTGATGGTGATCAGGATCTGGTGCTAGCTAATCGTAATAAACAACCAAATTATATTTACCTGAATGATGGAAATCAGGGTTTTGGAGAAAGAGTCTCCTTTGGAAGCGGTGATGACAATACCCGCTCTGTAGAAGTTGCCGATGTGGATCAAGATGGCTTTCCTGACTTAATTACAGCTAATATTGGAGCTGAAAATGTGATTTATTTCGGTGATGGCAGGTTGACCTACAAGAGGCAGGCGGTTTATGACGCAAGTAACGGGCGATCGTATGCCATAGCAGTTGATGACTTAAATGGTGATTCGTTTCCTGATGTGGTGGTAGCCAACTCTCGCGAACCCAATTTTGTATTCATTAACCTGGGATCAGTTGGAGGCTGGGGAAGGCATCAACTTAGTGCTGATAGCTTAAATACATACGATGTTAGCATTTCAGATCTAAACGGCGATGGAAAACCTGATATCATTGAAAGCAATTCAGATGAATTGAATCGATATTACTTTAATAGAATCGAGTAGCCTTTAGGACCAAAAGCATTCAAAAAGACCTACTTTCAATCATTATCGGAATGAAAGGAACCTTTAGTCGCTCCCTGATGCTGACGATCAGCCAATAGAGGTAGCTATACTAATACCGGTAGGCTGCCTTTCGTAACGCTTTCACGTTATTGAAAGGTTTGGGAGGAGAGAGGTACTCGCCTAAGAACCTGTAAATCTTCAACCTGACTTCCTGTGCTTTTTTCGTGTCAATTCTGTCGAATGTATGACCTCCGGGAATATCCTGATATATTTCGTATTCAAACTTCTTTCCTTCAGCTTTCAGTGATTTGATTAAATGCTCAACCTCGAAGACGTTGACATCGCCATCGTTGGTATTGGTGTGAATCAATAGGGGAGTCTTTAGCTTGTGCGCTTGCCATGCTGGTGAACGCTTGCGGTATTCTTCTACGTCCTGATCAGCGGATTTACCGATATGATAATCCGCGGAATATAAGTCGCGATAACGCTGTGATTTATAGCCCATTCTGGCGATAAGGTCACTTACCGGCACTCCTGCATAGGCCACTTTGTAGCTGTCAGGATGCTCAAAGATATTATGTAAAGTGATCAACCCTCCGTGGCTCCACCCAAGGATACCCACACGGTTGGCGTCCACAATATCATAGTTCTCTACCATGTAGTTCCTTGAAGCATATACGTCTTCGATCTCTAATCCACCATAGTCAATGTTTTCATAAAAACCATTTCCATATCCCGTGCTACCTCGGTACTCTGCTGCCACGACGATGTATTGTTGTGCCATTAACTCACGAATGATATGGGCATAGAATGTATTGAAGTTGCTGTGGACACCGCCATGCGGGAGAACTAACAAGGGGTATTTTTTTGTAGGGTCTATTTCCTTGGGAATGAATACATAAGACTGGAACCGCAATGGATTTCCATAACCCTGTCGGGTCTTATTTTTTTCTGTACGATCTGCCTTAGGAGGTCCTGTCATGTAGAGCTTGTCAACAAAAGCGATATCGCCGACTTTTTCATACCATAGGACGTCATCAAGCTGTTTGCTTACAACATCAAAGCTATGTCTGAGGCTTCTGATTTGATTTTTAAGTGCCTCAATCTGCTCATCTGCTGATTGTGCCCGTCCGATTATTGTGAGCGTCAGCAACCCAAGCCCAAAGATCCATTTATTCATATTCTACAGATTTGGTTTATTTAAATGTAGAAGGAGATAATGGGTATGACCACCTAATACCAGATGAGCAGTCTATCTACTATTTTAATGGTGAAAAATGTCTCATTAAATGCTTGAAATCAATAACTAGATTCCCGGTCATATTTGTATACCCTGCCAGTTTGTTCGGATACTGCATTAAATGGCACAAAGCAGTAGGGCAGAAAATAGAATACTATGACTTTAGGGAGAATTATAGTGCGAATTCAACTTTGGTGCCTTTACCTATTTCACTTTGGATGGAGATGCTTCCTCCAATATTTTTTGCTCTTTCTGTTATATTGTATAACCCAAAGTAATTTTCACTCGTCATCTCATCCACATTAAAACCCACTCCATCATCTGAAATACTAAGCAGAATATTTTCGTTTATTTTGACTTCAACATTAATGAAATCAGCCTTAGAATACTTGACGGCATTGTCGAGAATCTCTTCTAAAATTCGAAGGATATTGATTGAAATATTCGTTTCACCTATTTGATAAGCTCCCGACCATTTCAAATCTATTTCACCCGGAAATACAGCTTTTTGTGATTCGATTATCTCATCTATTACCGTTTTCAATTCTTTATCAGTTGACTGGATAGATAATCTTTTCATAATATCTCTTGAGTTTTTTAGGCTCTCAGATAATATCTCGTCCATTTCATTAAACCATTTTTCGGAGCTATCAGGATTTTGCTGAAAAAGAAACCTTGTTGCAGATAAATTGGTGCTTACGGTATCGTGAATGAGCTTTGAGAATTTAATTCGTTCGTTCTCTTCAACCTCCATAGCTAACTTTTCGAGATACTTAGTTTCTGATATATCCCTGATCATTAAGATGACTTTCTTTGGTTTCAATGATGTAAACCGCTGTAAGACCATTAAATGCACGTTCACCCAGGTCTCATTGTAGTTCCCCAATCCAGTTAAAATAAGCTCTGCTGCAAACGATTCCTGTTTCCCTTCTTGCAAGAGGTCAATATTATTACTGAAAGCTGCTCGGTAATAAGTCTTCACATATTGTTTGAAACATCCCAAAAGCAGAGGATCTTCGTTGAATTCAAGATCGTTTGCCGTAAGCGAATCTTGTTCTGTCTCGGCTGTAAATTCAATCGCGACGATGTTACCTATTTCCAGTGCCAGTTTGTTTTTCAGCCCTTCATTCTTCAGTTTTTCAATCGTGATCTTTAATTCTTCCTGACTCCGTAGGTCATGAAGTCTAGCAGGAATCAATTGCGCGATAGTTTGAAAAACGTTTAGGTGATGGTCTTTGTAGTAATTGATTTCAGAACTTTCGCTATCTATCACCCCAACCACTTCTTCATTGTGAATAATTGGAACTGCTAATTCTGATAGCCTATTTTGATCATCTACTACATATCTGTTATCCGATGAAGTATTCCCTATCAGTTGATACTTTTTTTCTTTAGCAGCGGCACCGACTATTCCTTCTCCAAATTGCAGGATGATGGGATTATAAATTTCGCCGGCATCTAATTTTTTAGGACCAAAGGCATCAAATTGATATAATTCTTTCTTCTCTTGATTGGCAATGTAAATAACGCAATCCTCCAGTTGCAGGATATTGATTGTAGAAGAGATAATGCAAAAGAGAAGTTCTTGAAGACTATTTTGCTTGTTCATCTCCACGGCAAACTCATTAATTGACTTTAGATAGGCATCCTCTTTTGCGTGATGCTCTTGGTCCGGATAAGTTGAGATAGAGGCCAATTCGCTTTCTAAATTAAAAAATAGCGAGCATGAACAGTTATGATTTCAAAAGTAGCCAAAAGTATGATCCGTCTATTAAGTAAATCACTTAATTTATCCGCGTGAATACCATAGATAACCATTCAATTTTTTCAAACCTTAGAATACTGGAGTTCTCCAGTGTATTAGCAGGTCCTGCTGTGGGAATGTTTTTTGCAGAACTAGGTGCACAGGTGATCAAGTTGGAAAACATACATGCCGGGGGAGACATAACCCGTAATTGGAAAATGAGTGCGGAAGGTCCATCGACAGCCGCATCTGCTTATTATCATTCAGTGAATTGGAACAAGGAATCCCGTTTTGTAGATCTATGTGATGAACAGGTAAAAAGTGATATTTATGAATTGGTAAAACAAACAGATATTGTCATTGCAAATTTCAGATATGGTTCTGCTGAAAAATTAGGTATGGATTACAATACCTTCAAAAAAATTAATCAAGGTATCTTGTACGGTTCCATTTCTGCCTATGGGAAGCGTGACCCCAGGCCCGGGTTTGATGTTTCCATGCAAGCGGAAACAGGGTGGGCCTACATGAATGGGGAGGAAGCAGGTCCCCCCATCAAGATGCCCGTTGCCTTGATTGATATCCTCGCCGCCCATCAATTGAAAGAAGGGCTGTTGATCGGCTTAATGAACCGCTTGAAAACAGGTAAGGGATCAGAAGTACATGTTTCCCTATTTGCTGCCAGTATCGCCACGCTCGCCAACCAGGCTTCGAACTGGCTCAATCTTGGGGTTTTACCGGAACGAAAAGGAAGTAAGCATCCCAATATTGCCCCGTATGGAGATATTTTGAACACCAAAGATGGCATACAAATGATGCTTACGACGGGGACACAGGGGCAATTTGTGCAGCTGTGCGATACGCTCAATCTTTCGTGGATGATTACTGATCCTAACTATAAAACAAATGCTTCCCGACTCAAGCATCGGTCTGCTTTGATCGAGAAGCTACAAGCGCAGGCATCCTTATTTACTCTGCAAGAACTGGAGGCCAGAGATCCGAAAATAAAATCATTGATGTCACCTATTCAAAACTTACAGCAGGTATTTGAGAATCCGGAAGCGAAGAGTATGGTCTTGAGGCAAACAGAAGCGGATGGTTCGGAAAGTAAGCGAGTCGCGACGGTTGCTTTTAAAATCGAAGAATGAGAATATCCGCACAAATCTCTTTTCATTAGTTTTTAGTTGAAAATTTTATAGATTGGCGACTTAATCTGACCTCTTTCTATGTTAACACTGGATTTTCTGGCACGTTTGCTTATTGACCTATTTACGATGTTTGTGCTCATCAGGTTCATTTACTATCCAACCTATAGGAAATGGGATAACCTTTTTCCCTTTTTTGTGCTGAATTTTCTGGTCTTCCTGCTAGCATTCATAATCTTTAAAACAAAGGTTTTTACATCTTCCTTTGCAGGTTTTGGGGGATTGGGACTATTGGCTGCCTTTACCTTACTGAGATTTCGGACGGATACCATTACCCTGAAGGACATGACCTATCTTTTTGTGGTACTGACACTTGGGGTCATCAATGCTATGACTAGTTCCAGTAGTCTGGAAGTAGGAGGGATCAACGCTATCATCCTGCTGGTCGTTTTTGTGGTGGATGGAGACAAACTGATCAAAAACCAGAAGTCAAAGAAGATTGTGATCCCTGACATTTCGTACATCAAGCCACAGGACCACGACAAGCTGATTCAGCACCTTGCTGAATCGACAGGTTTAAACGTTCAAAAAGTATCAATTGAAACCATTGATTTTAGAAGACAATCTGCTACAGTAAGGATTTATTATTTTTAAAGTGAAGGGACAATTGATGAAAAAACTTGTCTTTATATCTGCCCTTTTCATATTCGCTTCGTGGTCTGATGTGCAGGCTCAGGACCGCTCGGGATTGTTTGAAAATCCAGGACCACTTGAGTTGAAATTGGACTTTTCGTTTAAGCAGCTCAAGAAGGAAACCAACGATTCCACCTTAATGGAAGAAGTAATGTACTATCGGGAGGGTTCGGCTGACTGGGACTCCATAAAAGTACAGATGAGGAAACGTGGAAACTTTAGATTGCAGAACTGCTATTTTCCTCCCGTCAAACTAAATATCAAAAAGAAGGAAAGAAAAGAGACCATCTTCGAGGACGATAAGAAGCTCAAACTTGTATTACCTTGTCTAAATACAAAAGCTACCAATGCGCTGATCATCAAGGAGTATCTATGCTATCAAATCTATGAGAAGGTGACTCCCTTTAGTTTTCATACGCGTCTTACACCTGTAGAGGTTACAGAGCATCGCAAAAACAAGGACAAGGTTTTCAATTTACTGGCTTTTCTGGTTGAAGACGACAAACAAGTTGCCAAACGTAATAACGGAGAGATCATGAAAGATGCGATAGTGCACCCATTGCGTCTGCATGACACCACGGCTGTGAGGTTTGCTATTTTTCAGTATTTGATAGCCAACATGGATTGGTCCACTGTATATCAGCACAATGCCAAAGTCATGAAAACAAAGGACCCCTATCGTTTAATTCCACTTGCCTATGATTTTGATCAGTCAGGATTTGTGGATGCTTCTTATGCTATTTTGAATCCTGAATGGGAAAGTGCAGCTGTTAATCCAGCTAATGTTAGAGCAGACGTTAAGGATCGAATCTACAGGGGATATTGCCGTGAGAACGATCCTTTGATGTATGCAGTCCGTGATGAATACCTCGTCATAGAAGATGAAGTTTATGGTATCATCGAAGCCTATAAGAAATATCTGGATGATACGGATTACAAGAGCTTACAAAAGTTTGTAGAAGGATTCTTTGATACATTGGAGGACAATGAAGCATTTAAGACGGAAATCATTGATCGATGCAGAACAAAGTAAGGGTCATCCACAGCATGTGCCTAATCTTCACCGTCAATGCTATAGTGAATAATAGAAATACAGTAGTTTGATGGTTTAGTATTACAGTGAACTTTTCCTAAAGTAAGATATATGATAGCACCTATTAAATACCTTAATATCAGTTTATGCTGCATTTTTTGTATCTATATTTCAAACACGGCATTTGGACAAATCAGAGCCTATCAACCACCAGAATTTGCCAAAAACTGGAGTAAGCCTGGTCAACATCCGGATCACATCATTCTAAACTACGGCGCCGACCCTGCTACCACTGCCAGTGTGACATGGAGAACCAGTGCTGAGGTCTCGGAAGGTATACTGCAAATAGCTGTAGCTACAGGCGCTCCAAAATTCTGGAGAAATGCGAAGGTATATGAGGCAAGAACCGAGACGCTTGATGCGACCAATGTGAAGGATGCACAAGTTATTTCCAATTATCACTCAGTAACCGTTGATAAGCTAGCACCGGCTACCTTGTATGCTTATCGGGTTGGAAATGGTAAAATCTGGAGTGAGTGGATCCAGTTTCGAACTGCTGCTGCAGAAGAAGCTCCTTTTTCCTTTTTGTATGTAGGAGATGCACAGAATTACATTCTTGAGACCTGGTCGAGATTGATTCGGGAGGGCTACCGGAAGGGCCCTGATGCGAGCTTCATCATTCATGCGGGGGACATGATCAACAATGCGCATAATGAGCGTCAATGGCATGAATGGTACAGTGCAGGAGGGTTCATTCACCGAATGCTTCCTTCCATCCTCGTACCCGGTAACCATGAATATGGCGCAATTTCCGATAGTTCGAAGTACAAAGAGCTCTCCATACAGTGGAGACCACAATTTACTTTGCCAGAAAATGGAGTGCCCGGTCTGGAAGAAACCAACTATTACATTGACCATCAGGGTATGCGCATCATTGCCATGAACAGTTTAGTCAATTTTGAGGAGCAGGCTGCATGGTTAGAAGAAGTACTTTCTAAAAACCCTAACAAGTGGACTGTGGTGACCTATCACCATCCGTTATATTCTGCTTCCGGAGGCAGAAGCAATGACGAGTTAAGGGCACTTTGGAAACCCATATTCGACAAGCATAAAGTAGACCTGGCTTTGCAAGGTCATGATCATGCCTACGCAAGGGGAAGAACAGCGCCCTATCTATCAGAGGGTGAGGAGAATCTGCTGGATGGCTTGAATAAGCGTGATTATACAGGAACTGTGTACGTTGTGTCTGTGAGTGGGGGCAAAATGTACGGCCTGAGATCCAATGCATGGGAAGGATGGGATGCAGAGCGAGATCGTGCGGCAGAGAACACCCAATTGGTTCAATTAATTGAAGTGGATGGGGATCGGCTTTCTTATCAGTCTTTTACTGCAGCCGGTGAATTATATGATGCATTTGATTTGATCAAGCAGTCAGATGGCAAACCCAATAAGTTTATAGAGAAGAGGGGATATGCGATTGAACCCAGAAGGTATGACAATACCATCCCGTATGACGATCAACTGCCAAAAGCTATTCAGGCTGATCTAAAAAAGAAGTATCCTGAGTATGATACCGAACGCGTTGTAGCACTTGAGAACGAGACCATGTCAGGCTACTATGTGATTCTTCGGAAGGATGGAAGCAGACTCATTCTGACGTTGAATGAAAAAGGTAAAATTCTTAAAACTCAGGAACGCTAATTTCAAATTTGTCATTTTTGGACTGTGGTAGGTGCGTTTGGTAAATTGGCTATTGATAGAAACTGATAACAACTTCAACGTCCTGTTTTATGAAGTTGAGTTTAGCGCAAGCAAATGATTATAGTAAACTTACATTTTGATCATTTTCATTGTCCATGCATTGGTTGCATCTTGTACTTTGATCAAGTATACTCCACTGGGTAGGTTTTCAACGTTCATTTCAATATGGAAATCGTCTGAACTCACAGCATTCATTACTTTGCCGTTTAGATTAAGAAGCTTAACAGATCTTTTTGTAGATGTTTTGAAGTCTATTGTGACGACATCTTTTGATGGGTTAGGCCAAATCTTAATTTCTTGGTCAGTGTCCACTAAAGAAAGTGGTAGGAGTTCAAATGCTTCCGAGCGTTCACTAACGCATCCATCTCTGGTAACCTGAACGGTGTACGTACCAAAATCCGATACTTCCAACGTATTAGTTATCTCACCGGAAAGCATAGCATCGTTAAAAAACCATTGATTTCCTGTATCAGAGGAAGAAGTTAATAGAAACACACCTTTGGATTGCTCTTCTGCCATTATAACTGGTTGGTCCGGTTGTGGTTTAATGCTTACGACTATTGTTGCTCTGTCACTTTCACATCCGGTTACGTCAT
>JAYPLE010000019.1:0-14781 GCA_038129245.1 Flammeovirgaceae bacterium
AATTTGAATAACGAAGGTTTCGAGGGTTGCGAATCACCAGAGACCGTGCTTGAGTTATCTGTATTACCGATTCCAGATGCCCCAACAACTGCTAACACAACTAATTTGTATACAATTTGTGAGAGAGAAGATGTATTGACGTTAGAAATAGACGACGCAGATACTCGAAATACTTCTTTATATACTTGGTTTGATCAGGACAATGCAGAGTTGGGTACAGGATTAAGTTTTGCTCCTGATAATTACATTGATCAAAGCAGTTTAATTGCAGAAACTGCAAATGATACCAGGTTCAGAGTGAAGTATACACGGTACATCAATGACCCTGAGAATTTTGAGGGTTGTACTTCAGACTTTACGGATATCACACATAGAATCAACGGTCTTGCCAGTTTATCTTTTACAGATATTGCGACAGATAATGCCTACTGTATTGAGCTAGATACAGTGAAATTTGGTGCGAAGACCCTGGGGATTGGAGGAACGGGAAGGTTCTCTTTATTCTCTGATTTTGGTTCAATTGGTAGTGGATTGGTTGATAACAATGATAACAGTGCCTACCTATTGTTGGATACACTTCATATCAGGGATGTAGATTTAGTAAATCAACAACCGATTGATAAAAGATTGATTGTAGGAGGAAACGCTACTTACCGAAATATCTATTTTGAGTTTACGGACACTAATGGTTGCGTAAACACGGATTCGGTTTTGAATATTGTATCCAATCCATTCCCTGCCATCAATTTTAGCATTGATGAAGTGGTAACGGAGAATTATGTTACGTGTTTGAGTGATACACTAGACATAGAGGGAGAAAGGAGCTTTTTCTTCGAAGGGTTCTATTCGGAGACAAGTGCAAGCATTGCGAAGCAAGGTGAATTGTCAGATTTTAGGATTTATGATGATCAGGGCGCTGAGCTGGCGGTTGGTATTCTATCTGATTTAGATGCCCGCTCTGAGTTCAGTCCGCAGGATGCGCGTAAGAGTCTTTCTGCGACTGATAAGAGTATACAGGATTATTCTGTGCAAAATTATTACACCATAACATTCGAACACAGGGATGCTAACGGGTGCACCAATATAGTAGACAATCGAGTCACAGTTAACCCTAGACCACAATTTCAAACGCAGACTTTGGGTGTGTCAGACTTCATTATTAACAATAAAGCATGTGCGACTGAAACGGTAGAGTTTGATGTGGACATGGAAAATCTGCCGGATGATCAGACGACTTTTACATGGTTCATTGAAAATGATCAAATAACCGCTTCACAAGAGCTATTATTACCTGCGGATGATGATCGGGTAAGTGTGCTCGCAGAGACCTATAATCTGGGGGGAGGTGAAACTCGAATTGTGGTGATTGCACAAGATGATAATACTGGATGTCTGAAAAGAGTGGAAGAAGCCAAGCAAATTGGGGTGATCCCTGATGTAAGATTTAGGTATGATAATTTCACAATCGGGAAGAAGACTACCTTTGAGTTTGAAGAAAGAGAGTTGGATGTGAGGTACTCAGAGATATCGGAGGCGGACCTTACAATTTGGGATGCGGAGGGCAATGCAGTTTTTAGAAGAGTAGAGGGCATTGATTTCTTTATGGATGACTCCGAAACAGATAGAGATGGTGACTACGGAATTAGAAATGGCTTTGATACCCTTACCTTTATAGATCCCGGGATTTACTCTGCCAGATTCTCACTTCTGTCAAGCGCTAACTGTAGCAACATTGATTCATTAGGATTCTTTATTCTTGAAAAAATTACAGTGCCAGCAAGTGGTATTCTACACACTTTTAACGAGGGTCCTGAGGGATGGTATACCGATAGTGTTAGTGTAGATGGATATTATCAGGGTATGCAGGATTCAGTACTGGGAGCTCCGCTGACCACAGATCAAATCGCTGCTTCAATCCCAAGATACAGTACCTGGGAATGGGCAGTTCCCAATGGGTCAAAAATAAACTTAAAAAATGGTAGTACGGAGGACTTAAATGTGTCGGGAGGTGCCTGGATCACCAATGCTGATGGGCAATACGCCAACCAAAAGCGAGAGGAAAACCCTCAGGCTGAAAATTCATGGGTATACAGTCCAACTTATGATTTATCTGCGCTGGAGAAACCTGCAATAAGTTTTAGTTATGCCTCAGATCTTGTGAACAGGGATGGAGTAGTGCTACAGTATTCCATTGATGAGGGATACAACTGGTTTCCAATCGGAGAATTTGATTTTGATGAGGGCACCTCCGGAATTAACTGGTACAATGCACTGGCGCTTCCTGGTAACCCTGGAAATATTGATGAAGATCAGACTTTTAGTACGTTCAACCCGGATCAATTTGGTTGGACAAGATCTACAAGTCTAGAGGAAGATGCCATTTTTGGAACGATTCCGCTTGATTCTAATTACTATTGGTATTTTGCTGCAAATAAAATAGACGCGAAAAATCCGGAAACGGGAAGCTTCTTGATACCCGAGGAAGGTTGGTCCGATATCAGGTTCAGGTTTGCTTTGGGATCCAACCCAAGTGAAAAACTGGATGAAAATAATAATCCAATTGAAGGTTATGCGTTTGATAACTTCAGAATCTTTGACCGACAAAAGGTTATTCTCTTTGAATCATTCTCTTCCGTTTTATCAGAGGATAGCAAGGAAGCAGAAGTTATCATCAATGACCGCGTTGAGAAGTCCGGAGAAGGAACTGTTTGGGTGAATTACTTCACCGACCTTGATGGTGAAATAGAGCGACCGACGGATTCCTTATTCTTTAGAAATGAGATTGACCCTGGCGCAAGAGGAGGTTATTACGGGATTTCAGATGTTCCAACTTCTGTCCTTGACGGTGAGGTGATAGAGAAGCAGCCGTTGTCCACTAGTCGGGCTAATCAGTTATTGGGTTGGAATCAGTTTGCTTTAAACAGGAAAGAACTAGTTGAGCCGGAGTTTGATATTACGCTGGAAGAGTTGACGTCAAGTACTACGGATGAATTGAGGATACGAGGAACCTTCACCTCCTTGATTGACCTTTCTGCCAATACTGAACTGTCTTTTAGGTTCATGGTATTTGAAAATTACATCACGAATAAAGAGTTTGGAATCTATACCACCACGGATACTATCAGAAATGTAATGCGAGCGATTCTACCGGATGCTGGAGGATTTGTTGAGAAAGGAGCAGTAAGGGTGGGAAACACCTATGAATTTGAGATTGACTGGACAATTGACGCTGTTTTCAACTTGGATGAGCTGCGGGTGGTGACATTTGTTCAGAATGAAGTCACTCGAGACATCTATCAGGTTGGGGTTATTGACATAGATAATAAAACCAATACGCTCACAGGTATTGGCGATGAAATCAGGCGTGGGGTAGATTTCGCTATCTATCCTAATCCTGCTGACTTTTCCTTCAAAGTTTCTTTTGATAAACCTGTACCCGTAGAAACGGCGTGGTCATTGTACGACCAAGCGGGTAGACTGATGAAATCAGGAAGGATGAAGAAGAATCAATACGAGGTCTTGATAGATACTGAAGATGTAGCTTCAGGTGTTTATTTTTTACAGCTCTTTGATGAAGGTTACCGATGGGAACCTAAACGTCTAATGATTTTACATAGATAAAACAAAGACCCCGGAATCCCGGGGCTTTTTTATGTGTTACGATGTCCGATATCTCACGAAGAAGCCAGCTGCTTATAAAAGGAGATACGCCGGTTTGGTAGATGCGGAAGAGATTAAACGGAAAATGAATCCTGCCAATCATCAAACAGTATCTGCCAGATTTCATAGTAATGGTTTTAGTCACGATCCTTTACCCGTTGTGGAGGCAATTTCAAATGAAGTGAGGTTTTTTTCCTGGGGATTGATCCCTCGCTGGATTAAGTCGTCTGAGGAAGCGCGCAGCATTCAAAATCAAACCTTGAATGCAAGGGGTGAAGAATTATTTAAAAAACCTTCTTTTAAGGATGCTGCGGCAACTAGGAGATGCCTGGTACTAGTTGATGGCTACTTTGAGCACCATCATAGACAAGGAAAAACCTTTCCATATCACATTCAGATGATGGATAAAGAACCGATGAGTCTGGCGGGACTTTGGTCGAGTTGGTTAGACACGAAAAACGGGGTTGAACATTATTCAGTCACTATTGTCACCACCAAGGGTAATCAGTTAATGTCGGAAATACATAATAACCCAAAATTAGCAGGACCAAGAATGCCGGTGATTTTAGATAAAGAAACAGAAAAGAACTGGATTGCTGATGACGATTTTAGTCAAAAGGACATGGACAAATTTTTACGACCATACCCATCAGAAAACTTACATGCTTATTCGGTTAGACCTTTAAGAGGCAGGAATGGAGTAGGAAATAGGGAAGAGGCAATTCAGGTATTTCCATACCCCGAACTGCAAAAAGGCCTATTTGATATGTAGATGGTGGACATGCTTTCTAATGTTGTCTACTCTTTTTGTCAAATGCTTGATGTAACGCTGCATCTCCACTTCAATGACGTAAATCTGGCCGTCAACTGATTCCTCCCCCATGGCAGTGGAGAGGTCCTCTTTATTTTTTTCAAGCTTCTTCTGACCGTCACACTCCTCTTTTAGAAATCTGACAAAATTTCGAGGACTGTATTTCCCTTCAAAATTTTCGATCTCCTTGATCAGTTTTTTGATTTCCTTATCATCCGAGCGCGTTTGGGCTATTTTTGCTTTCTCATAAAGCACTGAATCAAAATGATGAATTTCATTCATCATACCGATGATGGTTCCACGATAGTCAGGATTCTTACAAAATTTTGTTAAACCTGAGTAATATTCTAGGTCGAGTGACTCAGTATCCCAGGCGTAGGTGATTCTGTCAATCGATTCTCCCAACGACTCCTCCTCCTGTGCGTTTGATAGTAAGGGCATGATGCAAATGGGGAGTAGGAAGAAAGCTCTTTTTACTCTATTGTTCAGCATGGTGTACAATCTATTTTACTAGATAAGTTACTAAGATATGAACGTCTCAGCTTACAATGGCAAAACGAGCCTTTCAATAAGAAAGTATAAGGCAACTATTTTTTTAGAGGTAGACCTTCTTTTTTCCATCCTTGTATGCCTCCCTTCAAGTCATATATTTCTTGAAAACCAAGTCTTTTCAATACGGCAGTGGATTGGTAGCTTCGTCCTCCCACAGCACAGTAGACAGCAATCGGTTTAGTTCGGTCCAGTTTTCCAACTTTTTCGGAGAAATCTGCTTTTGTGAAATCGATCAATCGGGCACCTTCTATGTATCCACGTTCAAACTCACCTGCTGTGCGAACATCAACCAATTGAAGGGCAGTAGTCATTTGAAGCTTCTTCAGCTCTTGATTTTCTATCCTATGAATGAAGCCGTCTTGAGCATTGGAAGGGGAGCAACCCACGAGAATGGAATAGAGGATAGTGATAAGTAGAAAGCAAGGGCAAAAAGTGTAAGAAATCTTCATTTGGTAAAAGTACTACACATTTCTGGCTACCATGCGTAACTTAAGTTACCTATTCTGCTCTTTCCAGGTAACTGTTTGCTTTTGAATAAGCTTGTCAAATTTTGCCTTTTACACCTTATTAGATTGTTGTCTTCTTTTTTGAAAATTTTACATATTCCGGGTAGCGTGCTGCTGTATCAAAATGTTGCTTTTTTACCTTGTCACTTGTTGCCGATCCTGCTGAGATGATTCCAAGAAGCTAGTGGATCGATTATTCATTTGCACAGCTAACTAGCCAACAGGTGTCACCTCATTAAAAATAGTTGAGAAGTTCACTGATAGTATCAAGCTCCAGGTAGTCACTATTCTGTTTTGCCTCTTCTGTTACCTGCTCATGAGACCATGTTGTATGGAAAGGTATGTGAATACCCTTACATCCTAGTTCAATAGGAGGAAGTACGTCGGATTTAAGAGAGTTTCCGACCATGGCAAAATTTTGAGGTTTTATGTCAAGGTGAGCAAGTAATCGTCGGTATTGAGCCGGGGTCTTATCACTCAATATTTCTATATGATGGAAATACCCTTCCAGATTTGAGATTTTGAGCTTGCGCTGTTGCTCCAGAAGATCACCTTTTGTTACTAATATTAAACGGTATTTTTCTTTCAAACATGCGAGTGTTTCCGGAACAGACTTTATGATCTCTACAGGTGCAGCAAGCATTTTTCTGCCAAGCTCAATGATTTGGGTAATCCTTTGTGCTTCAATTCGATGATCTGTTATCTTCAGAGCAGTTTCAATCATTGATAGCATGAAACCTTTTATACCGTATCCATAGGTACTTAGATTAGCAATCTCTGCCTTGAATAGCTCTTGACTTAGGCGATGCTTTACCTCATATCCTTCTAATAATCTAAAAAAAGCTTCTTCTGTATTTCTGAAAAGCATTTCATTCTCCCAGAGTGTATCATCTGCATCAAATCCAATAACGCTTATATTTTTCATAACTTTATAGGTCATCTTAATTGTAAACCTATGAAGTACTTTGCTCTTATAATTACTGCCTTTCTCATTTTTTCGTGTTCCCAAAAAGAGTCTTACGATCTCTTGATAACAAATGCACTTGTGTACGATGGTGGCGGTCAAAAGCCTTTTAATGGAGCTATAGGTGTGAGATCTGACACCTTGGCATACATCGGCGATGGATTTGGTGTTGAAGGCGTGGAGGAACTAGACCTAGAAGGACTTGCCATAGCACCGGGCTTCATCAATATGCTAAGTTGGGCCAATGTTGCACTATTGGAAGATGGCCGCTCCATGAGTGATATAAAGCAAGGTGTGACGCTGGAAGTGTTGGGTGAGGGCCGTTCTATGGGGCCCTGGAACCCAGAGATGAAATTAGAAGCATTATCGAATCAAACAGATATCAAATACGAGATTAGTTGGACCACTTTAAGCGAATACCTAAGTTTCCTTGAGAAAAAAGGGGTTTCTACCAATGTGACATCTTTTGTAGGTAATGGCACGCTTCGACAACATGTAATAGGTTACGAAGACAGACCGGCTACAGCGCAAGAAATTCAACAAATGCAGCAGCTTCTTGAAGCTGAAATGCAGGCAGGAGCTGTAGGGGTGTCGTCGTCTTTGCTTTATGCCCCTAGCAGCTCAGCAGATACGGAAGAGTTGATCGCTTTAGCAAAAGTAGCTGCCAAGTACGATGGTATGTACATCTCGCACATCAGAAACGAAGGAGATCAATTGTTAGAGTCCATTGATGAACTCATTCAAATCGCAAGAAGTGCGGATATCTCAGCCGAAGTGTATCATTTGAAAGCTTCTGGTCAACAAAACTGGAATAAAATGGACACGGTCTTTGCCATGATCGAAGAGGCGAGAGCCGAGGGGCTAAACATTTCTGCTGATATGTACACATATCCGGCGAGTAGTACAGGACTACATGTGCAGCTTCCCGATTGGGTAAGAGAGGGGGGAGTAGATGCGACTATTGAACGACTTTCGGATGCCTCAAATCGAGAAAAAATCCTATCTGATATTGCGTTTCGTAATCCTCCGGAGACTATCATGCTGGTAGGGTTTAAAAAAGAGGAACTGCGTGTGCATGCAGGAAAGTATTTAACAGAGTATGCTGAAGAAAAAGGGAAGACACCCTCTGAAGCAATGATAGACTTAATTGTGGAAGATGATAGCAGGGTTCAGGTTGTATACTTTTCTATGTCTGAAGAAAACATCAATAAAAAAATACAGCAATCTTGGATGAGCTTCTGCTCCGATGCCGGAAGTATGGCAGCAGAAGGGGTGTTTTTAAAACAGAGCACCCATCCCAGGGCATATGGATCATTTATACGCGTGCTTGGTGAATTTGCAAGGGAAAGAGGTGTGATCTCATTGGAAGATGGAATTCGCAGATTATCAGCCTTGCCTGCGGAAAACCTTAAGCTACAAAAACGTGGTTATCTAAGGACGGGTTACTTTGCTGATTTGGTAGTATTTGATCCTGAGTTGGTGAGTGATAAAGCAACCTTTGAAAAACCTCACCAGTATGCTGAAGGGATACAGCATGTTTGGGTGAATGGTATTCAGGTATTGAAGAATGGAGTGCATACAGGTAATATGCCAGGTCGTTTTGTGAAAGGACCTGGGTTCAAGCAGTGATATTTTAGCTGTACACGTTTGCTAGCCCTTTAGTGAATCTTTGTACTTCTTCGATTGTACCCGTGCTTATTCTACACCAATTGCTAAAAGGAGGGAAAGGTCGTCCAATTTTGATGCCTTGACTTGCCATTTGTTTTTGAAGCTGCTCAATCGGTCTTCCAGATTTAAAGAAAATAAAATTCGTATGAGAGGAGGTGTAGCTCAAGCCTATTTGATCTAATTGGTCGGTAATTAGCTTTTTGGCTTCATTATTTTTTCTTAATGAAAATCGATAAAATTCTTGGTCCTTCATTGCCGCTTTTGCCGCCTCTATTGCAAGTATATTGGTAAAGGCTACCATATTTGATCTGATTTTACCGGCGATTTCAGGTTTAGCGATCAGGTACCCGATTCTTAGCCCTGCCAGACCGTAGACCTTCGAAAATGTTCGGGATACGATTACATTCATACCTTTTTTTACCAGTGATACCATCGACGGATAGTCTTTTTCTGTTATATAATCATAGTACGCTTCGTCACTAAAAACTATAGTTTTCTTTGCAGAATTTTCACAGAAATTGGTCAGCTTATTTCTTTCTAGTAATGTCCCTGTGGGGTTATTGGGGTTGCATAGAAATACCAAGCTAGTGTTACGGTCTATTCGCTTGTCTATTTCATCCAGATCATAGGTGAGATTCTCATCAACAGGAACCCATTCAGTAGAGGCCCCCATTTTTTCTGCAAAACTCATCATGGCAAGGAAAGTGGGTTTACCTGCGATTATTTTACCCCCATTTGCAGCATAGGTAAGTCCTGCCAGCTTAAGTCCTTCAGTAGAGCCACCTGTCACCACGATGTGATCTTCTGTAACACCCTCCTTGGTAGCGATTTCAGCAATCAGTCCTTTACTGTACCCACTGGGATACCTACAGCTAATGTCATAGGCATTAGTTATGGCTTTTCTAACGTATTCAGATGGTCCATAAGGGTTTTCGTTGGAACTCAGCCTTACCAGGTCTTGAAGAGGGCGCGGGTGAAATTTCTTTTTTTCTTCAGCAGTTAGTGTAGGAAGTGCCACTCCACCAGAGATCATTATACCTCCAGCCAGGCTCATTTTTTTAAGCCAGTCTCTTCTATTTACTTGCATGATTTACACTTTTGATTTTATTACAAAGTATAGAATCTCTACCGAATATCCTATCTGTTTGGGCGGGAGGGTGTTGCATTAGACTTCCCAATTGCCAAATATCCAGTTTCCACCAGCTTCAGGATCGTCTGAGATGAAAAAGTCGGTGACAGCATTAAATAGCTCAACTTTAGAAATACAATCGTCGTGATTAGTATCAAGCTTCAAAAAGCTCTTTGCGCTGTACTTGACATCAATGTGATAGATTGTAAACATATCCACATACTCGTCGAGTGAAAGGATACCGTTCTTATCTAAGTCAAAAAGTTCAAAGAAATAGATGGTAGTCAGCTTAATGTAGTATTTCAGTTGTTCCATGTCCTGTTGACTCAGTATCTGATCAAAGAGCATGATCCACTCATCTACTGAAATATCGGAATTATCAGCTTTACCTAAGTCCTTAATGATTTGCAAATACAATCGACGAGATTTTTGAATGATCTTGCGGTATTCTTCGGTGCCTTCCTCGGCACCTAAGGTAAAGCATAGATTTACACCTACACGATCAAAATCCTCTTTCTGTAGGATGTTATTCTTGTTGTGATCAAGAATATTAAAAAAATGTCTAAGTTTTCGAGATTGTAGTTGACTAAGCACTTGAAATTGTAATTCAAAGCAAAATAGCTTCTTTAAATGAGGATTTGAAAGGCTCTGCTGTTTTTAAAACTGATTGTTGTCGAATTAAAATTTTTTCATCTGGAGGTTTAAAATCCTAGATAACATCACAGTATAGCAGCAGATTCACATATGTATGTTGGAATTATTCCGGTTGTGTTAATTCTCGTTTCAGCTAACCTTGGAATTGTATTTCCGGTTAGTACCAGCGCTGTATCAAGTCCAAATTTATTTCCGCCTAGTATATCCGTATTCAGTGTATCACCCACCATTAGTATCTTTCCCTTGTCCTCAGTTCCTCCTTTTTCAATTGCGTGCCGGTAGGCAAAGATGAACATTTGAGCATCAGGTTTTCCAAACCGGATAAATTGCTTTCCTACGATGTCCTCTACCATGTTAGAGATTCCCCCTATCGCTATCGCAACTTCGTGATTTGAGACAGGGTAGGAGGTGTCTGTGTTAGATACAATTACCGGTATATTATAATTTCGAAGTAAGTTGATGGTCTTATTGATATCATGTCGCCAATCGAAACCTTCATCATCCAAAAATACCAAAGCTGAAATATCATCTGCTTTCTCCTCATTCATGTCCTTTATTGACACCGTATGTAATCCAAGCGTTTCGAGATAATGTGCTGATTCTTTTGTACCTAAATAAGCGACAGTGCCTGATTTTACTTTCAGCTTTAGGTAATCTCGTGCCAACATACCTGAAGAAATAATCTTATTAGAGGTGATTTGGTCCAGACCTCTACTATTGTAGCTCTGTGCAAGTTCTCTTGGACCACGACTGGCATCGTTGGTGAGTATGTAGTAGTTAATTCCACGCCGATCGAGGTAATCAAACGTCTTCTCAATACCGGGGATCAGCCCTTTATGATTCTTTAATACCCCGAAAGCGTCAAAAAATATTGTTTCGTAATGAGTGGCTATTTCTTTGAAAGATTTGTGTTTGCTCATAGGTCTAGTGATTTAAGCAGGCGCTGGGGTTGAAATGATTTATCAAGCTGAGGAAAATACGTGGTCATGGCTTCTTGTTGTAGGCGCGAAGCGTAGATTTCATTGAAAAAATATCGCCCATCCTTAATGACGTAGTTAAGGATAAAGAACCGGTAGGCTTCCCTGATAAGAAAAATTTCGCGTTCTTCGAGCGGGTAGATTTCATGGTAGCTTTTCAAAAACAGCAAGAATCGGTCTTCCATCAGCGGGTCAATCAAATAACTGAACACTGTCTTGTCGCCTGCAGATGAACACACGCGACTAAAAAAGTAGAAATCCAGTACCCGTGAACTCATTCTAAACCAATCATAGTCCCATCTGGAATAGAATTTATAATCTTTTGTGACAGAAAAGTTACCAATGTTCCAATCTACGAATACAGGTATTGAGGGCAGGCTGAACACTCCGATTTTATCAAGATTTTCTTCGAGTAGATCACATTGCCTCGTGATTTCATCCAAGTAGCCCCTGTACTCATATTTTCCGTGATCAGTAGACATGATCTCTCGTAGCTGTTCAATGTCATGACCTATTTGCTTAAAACCAGGGGGGAGCACGTTTTTCACCGTATTACATGCTTTATGAAAATTAGCTACTTCTCGACCTAATAGCTCAATTTGTTTCTCACTTTGTTTCTTCGCCGGCTTTCGTGCTACTCGTATGGGATTGTAAAACACTACCCATGCATCTAAGGAGCTATCATGATATCGATAAGCATATAAGTTGCCATGTTTAGTGAGCGAGCGTGCAAGGAAATTTTGGTAAGGAGAGGGTAGGTTAATAGCCAATGCGTTTATAATGGTATGATCTTCTAAAAAATGATCATATCTCCCAAAATAGGAGAGTTTGGCTATGATTGTGCCCTCGTCCTCGAACTTGATTCGATATACATGATTTGTTGAAACCTTGGCACTAATATCGTCTATGGATTTAATGTCGCGTGATCGGTCATAGTCCTTCCACGCTTGCCTGACGATCTCAGTAAAATCAATGATTCGCTGCATATTCAATCCCTATTCTTGCGATCGAAAATAGCGATCATTGACGTAACAAGTGCAGTATGAAAGCAGTTACTGCGAAAATATCATGCAGCCTTGATGTAAAACCGTAGGACATGATTACTTTTCGCATCTGATTACAATAGGACTTTATGCTGTCGGATTACAATAGGACTTTATGCCGTCGGAATTCCAAATAAACAAGCTTACGTATTTCTTTAGGTTGTAGAATTTGAATAAAAACGGCCACCTTCAATTGGAAGATTTTACGGACAAAGCAGAGAAGATATGCGATAAGCTAGAATATGAGCACGGTGGTAAGCACCATGAATTCCTGGTAAGACAGACTGTAGCATTGTTTCACAGATTACTAACTGACATCCTGCATCCTGACAAATAAGTCATTCATCTTGATGAGTGGTTAAGCTTCTTTGATCAGGTAATTTTGAACGCAGGGCAGGAGGATAGCCCGGAGGAGTATGTGGAGTTGATCATTGGCTATATGTTCGATCTTTTCGATGAAAATCGCGATGGTTACCTCTCTCCTGATGAATACAAGCAGGTCTTTGATATCTAAGGAAGCGATATCCTAAACATCGACATAGCGTTTGATGAGCTGGATTTCAACAAGGATGACAGACTATCGCGCTATGAGTTGCTGCACGCGGTCGAAACGTTTCTGATTTCAGTTGATCCTTCGGAAAAAGCGAATTGGATTTTCGGTAACTGGGATGATTAGTCCTGTTTGGGTTCATTATTTTTCCCAATAGGTATGTGCTACACAAGGGCTCTCATTTTGGATTAAAATGAGACTTCTGGCCAATATAGGGGATTTTCTAACACCCAGTGTGCATAACACAGGTGCCGATGAAATGGTGGCTTCGATAACGCTGTATTTAGGGATAAGCTTTTAGTTGCCAGTTTTAGTCTGACTAGTACTTTTTTAATTTTCTTCTTGTGATACAGCTTATGTGTATCAACGACCTGTAGCGGGACTTTAGATAAATGAGTCAAAAAGATCTTAATTAAGAGATGAATCTTAAAATCATCTGGTGCATCATGTTTTTAGATTCAGGGCGATTGTTTCTATTTTAAATCACCCTATTTAAGCCACTGGAAACCTGATCATCTAATAAGACCAAATAAGGATTAAAACCTATGGGTAAGTATTTCTAGCAGGGTTTTTAAAAATTTCAGGCCTGCTTTTGGTTGCAATTCAATTCAGGATATCATCTGCTTTTCATTTGCATCATTGAGTTGTATGGGACTCAAAAAGAAAATCGATCGTTAGTAATCGAGGGAACTTCTCTTACTGAGTCGTTATTGTCAGCTTTAATTGCAGGGTATTTGATTATTGCCTCAATATCAAAAAAATCTTTGTGGACAAGGTGTACTTTGCCTTTCGTAGGAAGAAGGGGGGAAGTGATAGTGAAATAGAATTTTCCACTCAAATAAAGAGGGGAAAACTCACATCGGAAAATTTAGTGTACTCTAAAAGCATCAGGTTGGTGTTTAGATTGGAATTGTAATTGTGAAAGTTGTACCTACTCCTTCCTGGCTTTCCATTTTGATTTTGCCCTTATTTCTTTCCACCAGCGTTTGTGCTACAAAGAGTCCTAGCCCACTTGCTCCCTGACCTAGCTTTGTGGTGAAAAAAGGTTCATAGATTTTCTTAAGGTTTTTTTCTTTGATTCCAGGTCCGTTGTCTTGCACAATGATTTTCAACATATGCTTGACTACTTCTGCTTCTACGGATACGTTTCGGTTCTTTGTAATATTTTCCAAAACTGATTGCACTGCATTTTGGATAATCGCGTAAAGAATTTTTGTGATTTCATAGTAGTTGGAGACAATGATTATAGGTCCAGTAACGAGGTTATTAATACAATTTAATTTACTGTAATCTTTCTCTAATAATTCGATCGTCTCTTCGACACAATCTGCAAAATCAAAATTCTCTTTTTCTTGCGTTCGAAGTTTGGGAGAGATAGCTTTTAGCTTTTCAATGATAGTTGAAGCTCTTTCTGTTCCCTCTTCGACCCCCTGGAGCAACGAGTGCATTTCCTGATAGGACTCAGACTTTTTGATTTCGGGGGAATAAGATTCCATATCTCTCAGGTTCATCTGCATGGGTTTGATGATTCCCCCTATAAAGTTTAACGGGTTGTTGAGCTCATGTGCCAATCCACCTACTAATTGCCCAATTGAAGCCATTTTTTCTGATTCTGTTAGAAGGTTCTGTGTTCGACGAAGTTGTTTAATTGACAGATTAAGCTTTGAATTCTGCGCTTCGATTTTGGAAGATTGTGACTCGATTTCTTTATTTTTTTGACGGAGGTCGAGGTTGGAAGTTCTAATCTTGCTCAGGAGCAATATCAAAACAACTATGATTGGGATGCTGAACAGTAAAATAATCAGGTAAATTCGATCCATTTCCCGATATCTCTCGATATCCTTAATCTGAGATTCCATATTTATCCTTTTTGCTTCCTCTTCTAGTTTGACGGGAACAAAATCAAGTTCTCGGCCTATTGTGATTCTAAATAGAGAGTCTCTGTAATCGATGTATCTATTTTGTTGTTGAATCACTTTTTGGCGGTTTTTTTGAGCCTCTTCAATGCTTATATATTGCAGAAGATTATTTTCAATTATATGAAGTGATTTAATCAGCATAGCATAGTGCTGGCTTGAGTCCAGCATTGTGATTGCTTGCTTATATGCTCGTCGCGCTAAATAATACTTTGAAAGTAACCGAAAAGATTCAGCCAAACCTTGCTTATCTTCTATCGATTGAGCTTCATCAAGTGAGCGCATATAGTAATGATGCGCTTTCTTTAGTTTACCCTGCACTTGGTATACCTCACCAAGACCCCTGAGCGA
>JAYPLE010000019.1:14791-70325 GCA_038129245.1 Flammeovirgaceae bacterium
CCATACTACGTTGTTCACATTCTCAGCAGTTGATCTTGCTTGTTCAAAATGGGCTTTTGCTTTTTCGATTTGATTTTGCCGTAGCCATGAAACTCCAATGTTATTGTTTGAATAGACCATTAGGTTGCTGTCGCCTGTGGACTTAGCAAGTAGCAGACCCTCGGAGAAATATGATCTTGCTTTTTCATATTCTCTGTTTTTCTGGAAGATTAGTCCTATGTTGTTAAGTGTAGTGGATTTGCCATATACCAAACCAATGCGATCTTTTATCTTAAGTGAGAGAAGTAGGTATTCTAAAGCTTGAGGGTAGCTACCTAAGTTGTAGTAGATCAGTCCTATATTATTGTAGCAGTTATTTATCAATTCATCATTTTGAAGCGCCAAGGCTAAGGCCAGGGAACGTTGATTATAATCAAGTGAAGTCTCGTAATCGCCTTTGTAATAATAGACTCCTGCCATGAGCCTTAAAGATTTTGATATCAGAGCAGAATCACCCGACAGTTCGGAGAGTTCGATTGATTTTTGAGCATAAGAATCTGCAATCGCAGGATACTTCAGCCAATTGGATAATATCAGTTGGTGTAATACGTCGATCTGTTCAACATCGTTGATGATTTCCAGCTTATATTCTACACTGTCAGTTTCCTGGGCAAGAATTGATAATCCGAATACACTTAAGGCTATAGAAAGAGTTAGTTTTTGTAGCACGATTGATTAGAATAGCCAGATTAGTAACGCTAAAAGTATATTTTATTTTTCAATTGCTTTTCAACAAGCTGCTGATTGCAGATCAGGCTATTTAGAATACTCGTTAAAACTCGTATTCTTCTGTTCATCGTCGATTTATCACTCCTTCACAGAACTTTTCAATCAGTGCTTTAAATCTCGGTTTGAGCGACGAGAAGGTCATACTAAGTGAGTAGTTCATTTGTAAAATCGCTTCACACCATCTATTATTTCTTCAGGTAATTTGCAGTGCTGTCTTTCCATGATGGGATGTCATAATCAAGTCTTTCCAAAATTTTTTCGTTTGACATAGCTGAAAAGAGCGGGCGATCCGCGGGCGATCTAAAATTAGACATGGAAACGGGTATGATAGTATTTTTCATATTAAGGTGTTCCAGGGCGAATCGAGCCCATTCATAGCGAGAGCAATATCCGCTGTTGGTCATATGAAAGAGTCCTGTTTCTTTATTTTCGAGAAGAGTAAGCGTTGCTTGTACTGTGTCTACCGTACTGGTTGGTACAGAGGTCTCATCAGCGCTTATTTTTAATTCAGAATTATTTAATGCCCAGTTTTTAAGCTTGTAGAGAAAATTCTGTTTTCCATCTCCGAAGACCCAGCTTAACCTTAAGACTAAGCCGTTTGGAGCATTTTCCAATACAGCATTTTCACCAGCGAGCTTGCTCTTGCCGTACTCATTCAATGGATTGGGGATATCTTCTTCCGTGTACAAAGCTCCCTTTTTACCATCAAAAACATAATCAGAACTGTAATGGACCAACCGGATATTATTTTCACTACAAATCTTCGCAAGATTCAAAACTGAGAGATGATTGATCTGAAAGGCCATGGTGTTATCCTTTTCAGCTTCATCTACTGCGTTGTAAGCCGCGCAGTTGACAATGATTGTTGGTTCCGATTGTAGAATATATGCATTCAACTTTGTGAATTCTGTAATGTCACAGTCCTGCTCGTTGGGAGCGAGCGCTTCTATTTTTCGGGCTGCCAGTGTGGTTTGGAATTGCTTCCCCAATTGTCCGTTGGAGCCAAGTATCAGGATCTTCTGCTCTTTCATTATTAGTTGCTAATTTGATTACAAATATATTTATCCTAATAAACAGAAATACGTCACCAGCGAAATCAGACCATGATATATTTTAATTCAGCATACGTGAAGGGTAAATCAATTAAGGAGGGCAACAAAATGCATAAGAAGTCTCCAGAATAGATCAGGCGTTTAGATCGATAGGTTAGTAAACTTTCCCATGGGTTTTGCTGAGAGATTATCGGTTATACATCGCTGATCTTTCTTCGCCAGGAGAGGAACTACGGTAAGTTCGTTCACTTCTATTTATTGACATTTGATTCCTCTCGAATGCACCCAAGGTAATCTTCCTTAGTTCGTTGCAGGGGCATATTACGTAGGCTGTAACCCTCATTCGCATAGAAGCAGTATCTATCTTTTACTTCAATAATTTACATTGGATCTCCATCCAGGAATTCTCTTTTCAGGTAGCTTTCCCAAAGATTAGATTTCATATTGTATAGGAACTTTGCATGTGCGCCTACGGAGCTATAATCGGTAGTTAAGAAGTTTCACTAAAAAAAGTAGGTATTTAATTTTCTGTATTTTCATTAGCTCCCTTTTATTCCTGAATTAAGCACCCTTTCTTTTACATCGTTTAAGTAATTCCTGCCAATGGGAATTAGTTCTCCCTTAATTTCTACTGTATTACCCATTAACGCTGTAACTTTTTCCAAAGAAATGGTGAATGAGCGATGAATCCTGATAAATCTGTTGGTCGGGAGGAGTTCGGTAATGTTCGATAACGTTTGATGCGTAGTAAAATCTCCAATTCTTGTTTTTACTCTGATGTAGTCTTTGAGGCTTTCGATAAAAAAGATGTCATCTAAATCAATTCTCACGATCTTCTTATCGACTTTAAGCAATACATACTTATCTGCCCAGTCGTTTGATTCTCCCTGCTTAACTATTGCAGTTTGTTGAAAGAGCAAACTTTTGACTTTCTCTATTGCATGTAGAAATCGGTGTTGGGAAATTGGTTTCACCAAGTAATCGACTACATCCATTTCAAAAGCGTCCACTGCAAATTCCCGGTATGCAGTGGTAATGATAATGAATGGAGGGTTTTTAAGACTTCTTAAAAAATCCAGTCCAGACATTTTAGGCATGTTAATATCAAGAAACAACAAGTCAACCTTGTTCTCATAAATGGAATTATAGGCTTTTTCAGCGGATGAATATGTACCCATTAATTTGATATCTGAAATTGGCGATAAATAGGTCTTGATGACATCTGACGCCAGTGGTTCATCATCAATTATTAGACAGTTTATCATACAGTGGGATTACTAAATTGCTTGCAAAAGTATTGTTTACTCTTTCCAGTTTTAGTTGGTATTTATTTGGAAACAATATATTCAATCTTCTCTTGACATTTTTTATACCTACTCCTTTTCTTGTCTCCATTGTCTCATGTTCTTTCGAAATCTTATTTTCGACTCTGAAATCGAGTTGATGTCCTTTAATGATCAGTTGAACAGATATTGGAATTTCAGCATCTTGAACATTCCCGTGTTTAAAACAATTTTCGATAAATGGGATCAGAATCAATGGTGGTATAAATTGATCCTCCATTGATCCAAAAACTGAAACATCAGCTTTTAAACGATCTCCGTACCTGAGTTTTTCGAGATCAAGATAATCATTAATATGCTTGACTTCTTCAATTAATTCAACACGATTCGATCTCCCTTTATAAATCACATAACTCATGAGGTCGGAGAGTTTTAAAATTGTTTCGGGAGCTTTCTTGGATTGATGCAGTGTTAAGGAATAAAGATTATTGAGCGTGTTGAAAAAGAAGTGAGGTTGGATTTGAGAGCGCAAGAAGGCAAGTTCTGCTTCCATTTTCTCTTCTTCTAATTCTTTATTTTTTCTAATTGATGTGATGTAGTCCATCCCAAGTTTAATCGCCATAGTAAAGCCTACGACGTAAAATTCTCCAATGAACGTGGCAATGAAATAGTTAGGGTCGGATAGACCCAGACCAGGCACATCGAATTCTGGTAACACCTCGGTTGTAACAAATTGGTAGGTAAGCAGAATTCTAAAAATTGTGAAGAGAGCCATCAAGATAATGATTGCTATGACATAAAGCGAGATTTTGTTTGGGAATAAGCGTGGCAGTAAAAGATAGACATTGATGTAAGCTAGCGGAATGTGTATCGCAAACTCTACGAGGTTGGAAGAAATAGAGTACTCAAAATCATCGTAGAAGAACCCCCATCTCAACGTGTTGAAACCAATGTAGAGGATCCAGAAAATTATATGTTGAACTCTGGTGTTCTGTAACATTTCAAAAGTGTTTAGCTGGGAAGATATATTTTAATAGCTATTTTGGGTAATCATAATTGAATAATTGACGAGTAGCATTCAATTTGAGTCGTTCGTCGAAATTATTTTTTTTTTGGATTGCCAATGAGGATGTTTAATTTGATTAAAAACTGTACCAACCTTAAACTTTTTAAAATATGATGAAATATTTTCGATTTGTTTTTCTGACACTAACAGTTCTTGCAGCCCAGATAGTATTGGCACAAGGTGTGACAGTTTCAGGAAACGTAACTGATGAAAGCGGACAACCCATTCCGGGTGCTACCGTGTTAGTCAAAGATGCGAATACGGGAACCACAACGGATGCAAATGGTGACTTTAGATTAAATGTTCCAAGTCAGGAAAGCATTCTGGTTGTATCATCGATCGGATACAGGGCTCAAGAAATAACAGTGGGTTCCAGATCTATCATTGATGTTCGACTAGCGGAAGATGTCACAGAATTAGGGGCTGTTGTAGTGACTGCGTTAGGTCTCGAAAGAGATAAAAAGTCTCTGGGATATTTTGCACAAGAAGTTCAAGGTGACGAATTGGTGCAAGCACGTGAAACTAATTTTTTAAATAACCTAAGTGGGCGTGTAGCCGGGGTAGACATTACGAAAACCTCTAATGGTCCTGGTGGCTCAACCGGGGTTTTGATTAGAGGAGGGGGTGGTTTCTTAAGTGGATCACCTGGAAGAAATCAGCCATTATTTGTGGTAGATGGGATCCCAATAGACAACTATCAAACCGCTACTTCCACCAATGAATACGGTGCTACAGACGGTGGAAATGGAGCACAACATATCAACCCCGATGATATCGAAAGTATCACCATTCTGAAAGGTCCGGAGGCTGCAGCACTTTATGGTAGCCGAGGTATGGTTGGGGTGGTTCAGATTACCACAAAGAAAGGTAGTCAACGCAAAGGGCTAGGAATCTCTTACAACGGAAATTTCACTTTTGAAAATCCACTTGTATTCCCCGACATGCAAAATGAATATGCTCAGGGAAGAAATGGTAGTTATGACGTCTTGAGTGGCGATAGCTGGGGGCCGAAGATAACAGGTCAGTCAGTCACTGATTGGACAGGGGAAAACAACCCACTTACAGCGGATCCTGATGATTTGAAGAACTTCCTACAAACAGGAACTAATTTCACTCATTCCATTGATATCACCGGTGGAGATGAGAATAATACCTTCCGGTTAGGGGTGACTAACGTCGAGTCTGAAGGAATGCTTCCCAACACTGGGTTGACCAGAAACATGCTCACACTGAGGTCTACGTCTCGATTGACGGATAAGTTTTCAGCAGACGTGAAGCTGAGCTATGTTAACGAGAAAGTGAAGAATCGACCAAATACTTCAGGGAGTCCCAATAATATTTTTGCGCAGTATATTTCGCGTCCAAGAAACGTTCAATTTCAACATTTAGACCCGTGGAAGGATGTTAGCGGTTATCAAGTATTATGGAGACCAACTGCTTACAGCACGCTAAAGAACCCTTATTGGGTACTCAACGAAGACGGAAACGAAGATGTTACCGACAGGGTTTTTTCAATGGTTAAACTCGACTACAGGTTCACTGATTGGCTAAAGGGATTTGTGCGACATGGGGCTGATTTTAGAAGTGCACAGGTTGAGAATATCAGTGCATACGGAGTTGTAAACCCTGCACCAGGGGGTGAGGTTAATTTTGGTTCCGGTTATAGTGCAAGTCAGACACGCGCATTAGAAACCAATATTGATTTCTTGATTACGGCTTCCAAGACCATAAATGACATTAACATTTCATTGAATTTTGGTGGTAATAGCAGGTTGAATAAATTATTTTCAGTCGGCGGTAGTACAGGTTTATTGGATTTACCCGGTGTCTACAACTTAGGATTTGGAAGTTTCAACAGACCAACTAGTTATCAAGAAGAAAGCAGAATTAGATCATTATATGGTTTTGCTAATCTTTCTTACAAAGACTATTTATTCCTGGATTTAACGTATAGAAATGACTGGTCTAGTAATCTAAACCCTAATACATGGTCCTTTGCTTATCCATCTGCAAGTGCCTCTTTTATTTTGTCAGAAGCAGTTTCTTTACCTGAGGTTATTTCTTTTGCAAAAATCCGAACTTCCTTTAGTCAGGGAGCTTCTGATTTGGGTCCATATCAATTGTATCCAACCTATTCGATTGGCCGAGGGTTCCTGAATGTTATTTCAACATCAACCCCCTCAGTGCTACTGGATGAAAACATCAAACCGGAGTTTGTTCAATCAAATGAAGTTGGTTTGGATATGAATTTCTACGATGGCAGAGTAGGGTTTGAACTTGCGATGTATAGTAAAGACATAACCGACCAAATTTTAGATTTACCACTTCCTGCTGCTTCAGGTTACCAATTCAAAAAAGTAAATGCAGGAAATGTCCAAAGTAAGGGTGTTGAGATGCTGCTAACAGGAAGTCCGGTGCAAAAGCAAGATTTTCGATGGGACGTGACCGTCAATTATGCGTCGAATGAAACAAGACTTGTTGAATTAGTGCCAGGCGTAGATAGATTATTTATGCAGTCAGATGAAAGCTCGCGGGCAATCAGAATAGTTGCGGATGAGGGACAATTACTTGGAGATATATATGGTCGTGATTTTGAACGAGATGATAATGGAAACATACTGGTTGACGGAAATGGAGTTCCAGTGAAAGCTGCTGAGAAGAATACGTTACTTGGGAACACTCAGCAAGACTTCACGATGGGGATAATGAATAATTTTACTTATAAGAACTTCACTTTTGGATTCTTAATTGATTGGAAACAAGGAGGCGCATTCTATTCACAATCAAACGCTTTTATGCATGCTGCAGGAACGGCGGCTGGAACCTTGGAGCACAGAGACGGCGGTTTAGTTGTTGACGGTGTGACAGCAGATGGTGCCGTTAATACTACTGAGATTAATGCCCAGCAATATTGGGATGCAGTAGCAGGAGCAGAACCTGTAGCCGCTCAGTTTATATATGACGCTACCAGTATCAGATTACGAGAATCTTTTATAACTTATAAGCTACCTGCTAGGTTAATCAGCAATACGCCTTTTAACAGGGCTTCAATAGGGATTACAGGACGTAATATGTGGCTAATTAAGAGTAATGTACCAGGTATTGATCCTGAAACAAGTTTTAACGTATCTAATGCACGAGGATGGGAAAACGGAGCCTTTCCTTCTACGAAGGTTTTTGGCTTCAATATTAACTTAGGATTTTAATGATTATTGAGAAATGAGAAGTTTAAAGAAGAAATCGATTTATGCCCTACTAGGGCTGGCAGCTTTTACTTTTGCCTGTACGGAGGGGTTTGAGGAGCTAAGCAACAATCCAAATGCTTTTACGCCAGAGAATGTTACACCAAGCTTCCTGCTGGCAGACGTAATCAGTAGGTCTGTGCTGGATCCCGGAATGCATCAGAGAATGACACATCTCACGAACGATGTCTGGGCTCAGTACCACGCAAATGAAGGCTTCAGTACACAGCAAGGTCTGACCAATGATGAGTGGGTGAGTAGTTTTTACACGTCCTATCATAGTCCATTCATTGCCAACCTGAATGAGGGGATTCGTCTTGGATGGCAAAGTGCAGCAGCGGGTCAACCTCTAAATGAAACACAAATTGCCAAGATCTGGAAAGTTTGGGTGTACAGTAGAGCTACGGATTTGTGGGGAGATATTCCGTATTTTCAGGCTGCAGATGGTTCAGGAGCGAACCCGCCCTACGATCCGCAGGAGCTGATATACAAGGATATGCTGGCTCAATTGAAAAGCGCCGTTGACTCTTTGTCTTCTGACAACCCTGCACAGATACCGGGACAGGATTATGTTCACAATGATGATATCGAAAAGTGGAAGAAGTTTGCAAATTCCCTTCGACTAAGATTGGCACTTCGGATTTCTAATGTAGAGCCAGGCTTGGCTCAACAGGTTGCGGAAGAAGCTATTGCTGACGGAGTGATGACCAGCAGTGACGACGCTACAACAGTCACAAGAACCGCTAATTTCGGATGGGGATACGCCTACCCTTACACGTTCTATTTTGGATGGGGGTCAGAACACATGAGCAGATCCATGGAGAATTTACTGACAGGTTTGGGTGGACAACCGTTTCCAAATCCACCGGCAGGGGCACCTGTTGACGACATGGGTTTTGATCTGCCTGATAATGAGAATTCGTTGGATCCAAGAGCGAATAAATTTAGGTTAGGGGTGCCGTCTACGGTTGATCCACGAGGTCCGATTTATTTCTCTCCTTCTGTAGGTAGTGCTGCAGTAGATGTCGTGGACAAAGACGGAAACACACAAACAGTTAATACGCAAGGGCGATGGGTAGGTGTGCCTGCAGGACTTGGAACAAGTGAGGCTGGTTTACCAGAACATTTGGATGCGAATGTGTCAAAACTTGGACCAGCATTTTCTCAGAGTCCAGAAAGACCGTATGAGGTGATGACCTACCATGAAGTATGTTTCTTGTTAGCAGAAGCTGCTTATAAAGGTTGGAATGTTGGGTCAGGTACGACACAACAATGGTATGAAGAAGGCATAACCGCTTCTATGCTATGGCATGGAATCGACGCAACAACCATTGCAAATTATATTTCTTCGACAGACGAAAATATCTATGGAACAACCGTGTCCTACACGCATGATTCTGGTAAGACACACCTCGGAAGTCCTGTCGATAACACTCTAAGCAAATTGATTACTCAAAAGTATATTGCCATGTTCCCTGACGGAGGTTGGGAAGCGTGGGCAGATCACCGAAGGCTACACCTTCCTGTTTTGGTACCATTTGCTAATATGGATAGTAGATATACTTCTCAAGATGGAGGTCCGGATAACTTCCCGAAAAGAATTACTTATCCATCCGTTGAGGAGATCAACAACAAAGAGCTATATGATGCCGCTGTCCAAGCACAAGGTCCAGATTCTGAAACTACCAATTTGTGGTGGGATCAAGATTAAATTAGCTTAGCTTATTTAAAGCCCGAGGGATCTCCTTCGGGTTTTTTTTTCAGCTATTATTTGTTGAAAAGGTTTTATTCGAGACTATATTCAGGTTAGATAGATTGGTACTTAAGAGTTTATGATTTTGAATTTGAAAAGAGATAATATGAGGAGTTTTAGCCTTTCCTTAATCATTGTGGTACTAGTAGGCTGTTCTATAAAAGTGGAAAATGGATTTACCAAACTTGATTCCAATGATACAGGGATTACGTTTAATAATATCAATGTAGAAAATGATCAGATAAACATTTTCACTTATGAATACCTGTATAATGGCGGAGGGGTAGCCGCCGGAGACATCAATAATGACGGTTTGCCTGATCTATATTTTACTTCAAATAATCTAGAGAATAAGCTATACCTCAACAAAGGAGACTTCAAGTTTGAAGACATTACGACTCAATCTGGTGCTGGGTGCCTGCAGGGTTGGAAAACGGGGGTTTCGATGGTTGACATTAATGCTGATGGTTGGTTAGATATTTATGTATGTCGATCAGCAGACGGGAACCCGGAAAGACGTAGGAACTCATTGCTTATTAATAACGGAGACCTAACTTTTACAGATAAGGCGATCGAATATGGACTTGCCGATGAATCCTACACCACTCAAGCTGCTTTTTTTGATTATGATCGAGACGGAGATTTAGACGTCTTTTTATTAAATCATTCTCTTTTGCAGATTTCAAATTCTTTCAATATCAGTTCGATTAATAGAGTTGCAAGGTATCCGCATGTCGGCAATAAGCTCTTACGAAATGATAATGGAAAGTTTGTCGACGTAAGTGATGATGCTGGTATTTATGGACCATCTTCAAATTATGGATTGGGAATAGGGATATCTGATTTTAACAGTGACGGCTGGCCTGATATTTATGTTTCTAATGATTACGTGGACAGCGATAAATTATTTCTAAATGATCAAAATGGGAAGTTCCTGACCTCCACAGACAGTTTGTTAAGTCAAATTTCTCAGTTTTCTATGGGACTTGATATTGGTGATGTCAATAGAGATGGTCACATGGACATCATAACACTTGACATGCTTCCAGAGGATAATAGAAGACAAAAATTATTATTTGGTCCTGAAAATTATTTTGTGCACGCCTCCATGAAGAAGAATGGCTATTCAAGCCAATGCATGAGGAATATGCTTCATTTAAATAATGGGAATGGATCTTTTAGTGAAATAGGTCAAATAGCGGGAGTATCAAATACAGATTGGAGTTGGTCTGCCTTATTTGCAGATTTTGATAATGATGGGTTTCAAGATTTATTTATCAGTAATGGTTACAAAAGAGACTTCACAAATAATGATTTTTTAAAATTCAAGGCAGACCAGGAGATTAAGGCTGGAGGTGCAGGTCTTGATAATACGGAGATGATTGAAAGGATGCCATCAAGCAAGCAAGCAAATTATGTTTTTAGGCATACGGGTAGCCATGGTTTTGATAATGTAGGTAGAAAATGGGGTTTTGATGAAGAAATCTTAACTCATGGGGCGGTCTACGCTGATTTAGATAATGACGGAGATCTTGATATGGCCATGAATAACATGGACGCTCCAGCAAGTATCTACAGGAATGATCTTGATAAGGATAAGTTAAAAAATTTCTTAAAAATCAAGTTGGTTGGGGGAGATCAGAATCGCTCTGCGATTGGATCAAGAGTCACCGTTTTTTCCAATGGAGAGAAACTTACACGAGAGCAGTTTCCGGTTAGAGGATTTCAGTCCTCTATCGATGAGGTACTTCATTTTGGTTTGGATTCGGTAGCGCAAGTTGATTCAATACATGTTGTTTGGCCAACCGGTGGTATACAGAGAATTATGAAAATGGGCGCAAATCAGTTGATTACTGTTACAGAGACAGCTGAGAGTAGTATTGAACAGTCTTCATTATCTCTTCCAACTCCTCATTTTGAAAAGATTGATTTCACCGAAATACGTCATCGAGAGAACGAGTTTGTGGATTTCAAGACACAAGCCTTGCTACCGCGAATGTATTCATATGAAGGACCTGCCTTAGTGATGGGTGATGTAAATGGTGATGCTCTCAAGGATTTATTCATTGGCGGTAGTAAAGGATATCCTGCTCAGTTGTTAATCAGGGATGAAGAAGGAAATTTTAGTGGTTCGAGTGTGTCATTCGAAGGCGATTCTCAGTTCGAGGATGTAGACGCTTTGTTTTTTGACGCAAATAATGACGGATTAGCTGATTTGTATGTTGTTAGTGGTGGATATGAGTTTTCCTCCTCAGATGCATTGCTTCAGGATAGGTTATACATGAACACAGGCGGTGGTAATTTAGTGATTTCGGAAGACAGGTTGCCGCAAATGTTGACCAGTGGGAGTTCTGTTCGTCCAGTTGATATAGATAAAGATGGAGACATTGACTTGTTTGTTGGAGGTAGAATTGTTCCGGGCAGGTATCCGGAGGTTCCAAATAGTTATCTTCTTGAGAATGATGGTCAAGGTTACTTTAAGGATGTTACTTCCACTGTAGCAGCTGATTTAGGACAGATTGGTATGGTGACAGATGCGAAATGGGCCGATGTAAACGGAGATTCAGACATTGATCTAATTGTAGTAGGAGAATGGATGGGAATTAAGATTTTTTTAAATAAAAATGGGAAGCTCATCGATCAGTCAGCTGAGTTCTTGGATTCAGATTTTTCCGGGTGGTGGAATTCCATTGAGGTAAGCGATATCGATGGAGATGGAGATATTGATTTTCTTGCAGGTAACCATGGGTTGAATAATCAAATGAGACCTACTCCTCAGCAACCGGTCACCATGCTTTATGAAGATTTTGACGGAAATGGATCTGTTGATCCTGTGTTGTTTTATTACATCCAGGGACAGAGTTATCCCTACGCAAGTAGAGATGAATTACTCGAGCAAATACCGACACTTAAGAAGCGTTTTTTAGATTATGAATCTTATTCGTCAGCACAATTAGAAGATATCCTTACAGCGGAACAAGTGGAAAGTTCGAACAAATTGACTGCCACTACGTTCGAAACGGCTCTTTTCTTGAACCAAAGCAACCAAGGTTTTATAAAGAGATCGCTTCCGGTACAAGCTCAGTTTGCTCCGGTTAATTCCATTGCGCTGATGGATGTGAATGGCGATAATATACTTGATATCATCATGGGTGGTAATTTTGAAAAGACTCGGGTCAGAACCGGGATGTACACCGGCAATAATGGCTTTGTATTTCTGGGTGATGGAAACGGAACCTTTACTTACTTGGATCAAACAAGTTCAGGTTTAAGAATTACAGGAACAGTTAAGAAGATTTTGATTGATGAAAATCGTGTATTGTTTGGAAGAAACAATGAGAATGTAAGCGTCTATGAAGTAAGCAATTCTTCGGATTAGGGGTTCTCCATAGTCTTGAGTGGGTGAAGCCAATAACGCATTCTAGTCAAATAAAAAAGCCGACAATCCTTTTGCTAAAGACAATTACGAAGAAGGTACGAAGGATGATCCGATCATTTGTACTAGCATGTCCAGATTAACTTTAATCCGTGGTGAACTCAACAAGCAGTTCGATGGCGTCAACGATTTTCAATTCAGTTCGACCACCTTGCTCTTTTGCCGATGCAAGAAGTTGTAGACCTTGTTTTCTCCAATCCTCATTTGCCTTTGAATCATTTTCAATCAGGTTTACTGCTTCTTTTCCCAAAGAAGAAATTTTGGAAAGATTGGAGGAAATTTGTAGAATTTCCTTGATCATCGGTCTGGTTTTAGCCATGTTTTCAATTTCGGAATGATTCTTCTCCCACTGGTCCAAATGAAGCAATATGGTATTTTTTTCGGCCTTATTTCCAGCTAGGTAGGATTCTACTGCCTCGTTGAAAATACGAGCAGCAGGTGGGTCAGCAATGCAGGCGTCTGCAAAGAGCGTGAAAGGTGAAAAAGATTTATACATTGTCCCTCCAGGATTTCGGGTATAGCCTTGCAGGGGTTGACAAACATCGGCTAAGGTTCTGAGTGATCGAGTATTTGATCCATTACTTAGATTTCTTAAAACGATTTCCCTACTTGTAATATGTGTTAGGCCCACACCCTCCAGGTGATTTGTCATAAAATCAAGTCTTCTGTGTAAGTCATCAATATCTGTTACATTAGCTGAAGACCATAGTCGTTCGGCAATAGCAGCAGTTCTTGGCCATATTCTGGAATCGATTGTGAGGGGTGTAACCAATTCGCTCCACATGGTTGCTTCACCTCCAATTATGTTCTTTTTGGCATCTTCATTAAGGTCAATTGTTGCTGGGAGAGGGTCTACAGGATAATGTTTTTCCACAGAGTGCATCAGATCAATGTAATAGCCATTTGACAGCATGGTTTGGTATCCCTTTTTGGCTGCCAATTTCATATTATCCAGTCCTCTCCAGGATTGGATAATGGCGCTAGTAGGTAATTTATCATGAATGATTTCGTCCCAGCCAACCATCTTTTTATTCAGACTGGTTAGGTGAATCAATAATTTATTGTTGAAGTAAGCTTGTAATTCATGATTGTCTTGAATTTTGTTTTTCTTCATGAATGACTGAATCGACTCGTTTTGATTCCAATGTTTACCTTCATTTTCATCTCCGCCGATATGAAAATACTCATCAGGAAATAATGCGGACATTTCCGAAAAAAGTTCAAAAAGAAATTCATAGGTTTCCGGGTTTGTTGGGTCCAATGTTGGATCAAAAATTCCAGCATCCCTCACTAGTTCATAGGTTCCTTCTTTGCTACCCAACTCAGGAAAAACTTTCAAGAAAGCAGAAGCATGACCAGGTAGATCAAATTCTGGGTAAACGCGGATTCCACGCTGGTCTGCATATTGCACGATATCCTTTATCTGCTCCTGGGTAAAATAGAAACCATCAGATGCCTCTTGGGTTAGCCTTGGAAATTTCTTGCTTTCAATTCTAAACCCTTGGTCATCTGATAAATGCAAATGCAGTACATTCATTTTTACCGCTGCCAGGCCGTCTATATTTCTCTTTACAACATTGACAGGTTGAAAATGCCTGGCTACATCAATCATCAATCCCCTCCAAGGAAATCGAGGCTCATCAATTATTGTAATTGAGGGAAAATGATTGCCTTCATCGTTTGATACCATCAGTTGTAAGAGGGTTTCTAACCCATGTAAGGCACCTAAATCAGTGATTGCAGTAAGTTGAATTCTATGGGGCTCAACTGATAATTCGTAGCTCTCATTTTCGCCTAAGACCAGCTTTCCCGGACGGTCCACCTTGATGACAAACTGACCATCTTGTGATATCTGACCTTTTTCGTAATATACTTTTTGAAAAAATATTCCCGATTGATTGGAAAGCCTTTGTACAAAACGACCGATTTCCGCATAGAGACGATCGTCAGGATTCCCTTCAATTTTAATTTCAAATTCACTGTCTATAGAGAATCTGCCATCAGCGATTTCCATAGTTCTTGGAACGGGCATAAGGTTCAACGTCTGACCTGTTGCGAAAAATACACAACTAATGAGAATTTGGAATATAAGCAGTCTATTCATCAACCTTGATTAATGGTGATATCGTTTAAAAGCCTCCATTGCTTCATATTCTGCGAGTCCCAGCTCATTGTAATGCTGAGCTGTTTCTTTATTACGGTATTCAGACCTTTGCCAGAACTCCCTGGGATCATTTCCCGGAAAAATAGCGCTGTCTTTTTGCGATTGGTGTTTGAAAATGGCTTTCCTTTTTTTCATCAGCTCATCAGGACTCAATGGTACGGCCATATCGATATCTTCAATACCCCATTCCTGCCAGGCGCCCCTGTACAGCCATACGTAACAATTTTGCAGCCAATCTTCATTCTGAAGTTCTTCCAGCGCGGTAAAAATTGCGTCCAGGCATACTCGGTGAGTCCCATGAGGATCTGAAAGATCTCCTGCGGCATAGATTTGATGAGGCTTGATCTCCTGTAGCAAATCTTTGACTATTTCAACATCTTGTTCACCGATTGGATTTTTTCTAATCAGTCCGGTTTCATAAAATGGAAGATCGAGAAATCTTGCACGGTCGTCACTTAGACCAATAAATCGACAGGCGGCCTTTGCTTCTGATTTTCTTATGAGACCTTTTATATTTCTAACTAATGGCGTATCAATATCTCCGGGCTTTTTTTGAAGGACCTCTCGAGCAGCTCGCTCGTAAATGGTTTCACCTTCTGATTTTGATCTTCCTTCAATGCTATTTAAGTCACTCGTGAAATCTGCAAATCTGACCACATCATCATCAAAAACGGCGATGTTTCCCGAGGTCTGATAAGCCACATAAACTTCATGTCCCTGATCATGAAGACGAATAAAGGTGCCACCCATGGAAATGACATCATCATCGGGGTGTGGGCTAAATATGACCACTTTCTTTCTTGCTGGTTCGGCTCTTTCTGGTCTATTTGCATCATCAGCGCCTGGTTTACCACCCGGCCATCCCGTGATTGTATGTTGTAGGGTATTAAAGATATTTATATTGATGTCATAGCTTGAGCCATGGGCTGAGACGAGATCGCTCATGCCGTTATCGTTATAGTCACGGTCTGTTAGCTTTAAAATTGGTTTTTTGGTCTTTTGACATAGCCAGATTACCGCTCTACGAATTAATGTTTCGTCCCAATTACAGGAACCGACTAACCAAGGAGTGACCGATCTGGTCAAATGAGCGGCGGCTGGTTCATCTAGAATGATCGTGGCATTTTGGTGATGCTGTAGGAACGTTGCAGGTACCATTTCGCTTTCAGGCCCTTCAACTGTCTTTGCCACAATTGGTGCCTTGCCTTCACCCCAAGCCAATAATATAAGTCTTCGTGCTTTTAAAATTGTTCCAACCCCCATTGTGATTGCCTTCCTCGGGACATTGTCCGGATCGAAAAAGTCCGAGGCAGCATCTAATCTGGTCACATGATCCAATGTGACCATCCGGGTTCTTGACGAAATATGAGATCCGGGTTCGTTAAATCCGATATGTCCTGTTCTACCTATTCCAAGAATTTGAAAATCCAGGCCTCCTAAATCATCAATTTTTGTTTCGTAATCTTGGCAAAAGCTGGGAACATTGTCTATCTGAAGCGTGCCATCAGGTATGTATATGTTTTCTTCGGGAATATCGACATGATCAAATATATATTCATGCATGAATTTGACGTAACTTTGAATAGCGTCAGGCAACATTGGATAGTATTCATCCAGATTAAAGGTGACGACATTCTTAAAACTGAGACCTTCTTCTTTGTGCATCCTGACAAGTTCATTGTAAACCCTGGTTGGTGAGGAGCCTGTAGCAAGACCAAGTACACAGTTTTTTCCCTTTGAAGCCTTCAGCCTAATCAAATCTGCAATTTCTTGAGCGACTGCCAGAGATCCTTCCAATGCATTTTTAACAACAACAGTGTGAATCTTTTCAAAACGATCTTGAGTTGAAAGTTCTGCGATGCTTTCGGGCTTTACAGTAACTGGCTGGTCACTCAATTTTTCCAACATGTTTGCTAAAATCTGATCCTAACCAAATGTATACTTGGTATTTAGCAGATCACAATAATTTAGCTTAACAGCATTATTCCTTCGCTAAATGTAAGGCAACAGTTAGAACAGGAGTTCATGGTAGGATGATTCAAGAATTTTTGGCAAAACGTGAAAATTTACAGATGCGATTTTTTGATCAGGGTTATTGAGCGATAAATTCCATACATTAAGCTAAATTTTTGGTTCTGCCTATATGCAATAGTTACATTGAGTCAGTTGCAAAGCTTTAAACCAGATGAGTCGTAACATGAGGTATTTATCAATCTGCGGGTGTCACCCCACTTTCTTCTTGATTTTGTTTATATCGGTTTTCTCAGTCTCGCTTCAAGGACAGGACTGGAGAAAATTCTACACTAATACGAATATTGACCGTTATCGTCCGGATAATGAGAAATTAGGATCACCAGAGGCCGGTACAGATAGGGTAGTACTCATGGGCAATTCCATCACTGAAATGTGGCCTATAGCGCGCCCGGAATTCTTTGAAGAAACCGGCTATGTTGGTCGTGGAATCAGTGGTCAGACAACGCCTCAGATGCTCCTTAGGTTTAGGACCGATGTTATCAGCCTTAAACCAAAAGTGGTGGTAATTCTCGCTGGTATCAATGATATAGCTCAAAATACTGGGTTTATACCGACCAATATGATTGCAGAGAATATCATGAGCATGTCGGAGCTTGGACGCCAGAATGGCATTGAAGTGGTCATTTGCTCGGTGCTTCCTGCAATTGACTTCCCATGGAATCCAGGGTTACAGCCTGCAGCGAAAGTTTTGGAGCTCAACGCGATACTTAAGCAATATGCTCAAGTAAACGAATTCATTTACGTGGATTATCATTCTTCCCTTAAAGATGAAAGAAATGGTCTCAAAGTGCCCGAATATACTTCTGCGAAGGATTTGGTTCACCCAAACGCAGCAGGGTACGAAGTGATGGAACCATTACTTGTAGATGGTGTGAATAAGGCATTAAAGCGATCAAAAATGAACGTTAATGCACTCTTTTCGGATCATATGGTACTACAACAGCAGGAGAATGTAGCCATCTGGGGTACTGCGCCGAAAGGGACAGAAATTGAGATAAATACGGGCTGGGGCAAGATAGAAAAATCGGTTTCTGATAGCTACGGAAGGTGGGTTATGCGGATAGAGACACCCGCTGCCGGAGGTCCATATGATATCACCATCTCTTCGAAGACGAATACCTTGATTGTTAAAGATGTGATGATTGGAGAGGTCTGGATAGCTTCCGGGCAATCAAATATGTCAATGCCTCTCAAGGGTTGGCCGCCTACTGATCCCATCATGAACTCGGAAGATGAAATTTCTCGCGCCAATTATCCGAATATCCGAATGTTTAATGTGTCGAATGTCTTCTCACCTAATAAGGAGTATGAAATCTCAGGAGATTGGAGTATTTGCTCGTCCAAAAATGCCTCGGAGTTTAGTGCTACTGCCTACTTCTTTGCCAGAGAGTTGAACAGAGACATGGACGTGCCTATTGGGATCATTCACAGCAGCTGGGGGGGAACTCCTGCGGAATCCTGGGTCAGTGCTGAGGCATTAAGAGCATTAGGCGATTTTGATGAGATGTTGGACAAGTTGTCAGATCCAGAAACCCAGAATACGACCAATGAGTGGTTCAATCGATGGGACCAACTAGAACCTCCTGTGGATACAAAAGGCTGGGATGCTATTGATTTACGAGATGCCAGTTTGGCCCAAAGTGAATTTGATGATCGAGAATGGAAGAATTTGACATTGCCCGGCCGTGTGGATTGGCACAATGAGCAGGATGTAAATGGAGCATTTTGGTTTAGAAAATCAGTCGTTATTGATGATCCTACCTTGGATTATACATTTGAAATGGGAGTTGTGGACGACACGGATGTTGTTTACATAAATGGGGAACGGATAGGAGGGACGGCGTATGATTTTTTAAATGATCGTTCATACAGCATCCCAAAATCATTGCTGAGGAAAGGAGAGAATACTGTAGCAGTAAGGGTTATTGATACAGGGGGTCCGGGAAGTATCAGCAATTTTATCCGCTTAGTTACCGGCAAAGGAGATACAATGTCGCTTAATGGGGAGTGGAAATTTCTGATATCAGCAGAATTATATGGCGGTAAGATTTATAATTATGATTTAAGTAAAGTTGGAGAATTGGATCGTCCAGATATTATGATGGTAGATGCCTTTAGCCCTACTACTCTATTTAATGCTATGATTAATCCACTTCTTCCCTATACATTGAAAGGTGTCATTTGGTATCAGGGAGAATCTAATGTGGGTCGTGCAGCTCAATATGAAAAGCTTTTTCCTGCTTTGATTAACGACTGGAGAGCCAGATGGGAGCAGGATTTCCCATTCTATTTTGTCCAGCTGGCACCATTCAACTACAATAATGGTCTCTCGCCTGCATTGAGGGATGCGCAACGGAGAACATTGAGTATAAAGAATACGGGCATGGCGGTTACAATGGATATTGGAAATTCACAGAACATTCACCCAGGCAATAAGCAGGAAGTAGGTAAAAGATTGGCAATGCTGGCCTTAGGCAAGGATTATGGAAAAGAGTTGGTTTTTTCAGGACCTCTTTATCGTGATCATCAAATAGAAAGCAGGAAGGTCGTGATTTCTTTTGATCATGTTGGCGATGGGCTGGTGTTAAAGGGTCAAAATGAATTCGAAATTGCAGGAGAGGATAAGAAGTTTGTCAAGGCAACGGCCAGGATCAAAAAGAATCAGTTGGAGCTCTTTTCTGCTGATGTGAAATCACCAAGGTACGTCAGATATGCCTGGAGAGACGATAGTACTGCAACACTATTCAACTTGGACGGACTGCCGGCTTCCCCGTTTACCACAGAGGATTAATTTTACTAAGCAGTCAAATTGGAATCGTTTGAAAGGCGCTGGGATTTTTTTGGATACATTTCAATCATTATTATGACTACGGTTGCAGGGCAGCGCTTATTTATGAATAATGTAGTTTATTTGTTCCTACTGCCGATAGATCAGTTTAAAAAATCTTTCAATGTTACATTATAAGCGTATTATAGAAGTATGAATCTGCGAAATAAAACTAAGATTGTTCAGCTTACAAAGGCTATCACCTGGAGACTCATAGCATCCGGAACAACTTTTGTGTTAGCTATGATATTTTTTGCTGATGATCCAAATGCTACCGAAAAGGCAACAGGAGTGGCCTTATCAGAATCTGTGTTAAAAATTCTTTTTTATTACATCCATGAGCGGGCATGGATGAAGGTAAACCTTTCCGATGCTGCAATAGATGGGTTACAGGAACGCGAATGAACCGTGGGTGTTACTTGTTGATTAGCTGTTAGCTGGAATAATTGCAGCACTGCCCTCGGGTCAGACAGTGCCTAAGATTTTTGTGTGTAAATGATGAGCAATTCGCGGGGTATCATGTGCTTCATCCCGGCTGACGCTTTTGTATTGAAGCATACAGAAAACAAACAAAAAAACGATACAGCCGGATAGTTTGGATACAGAGTACTAAGAAGAGGTCTTCAGTTTCTCAGCATGATCCCTATCCTGATCTATCCACATTTCCAGGATTTCCTTCATCATGCCAATGTATTTAGCTGATGTCAGTTCTCTGTTAATTGGATCTGACAGATAGCGATTCAATTCTTCGATTACTTTTAAGTTAAATGCATTATGTTCAGTAATCATCCATGACCCCATCGACCATCCTGGAAAGGTTCTTTCATTGGTATACCCTCTGACTTCCGTCGTAATCTTTTGATGTCTTGAATCCCTGCTGATCTTTTCGAATACTTCTACGATATCTTCTTCATTTCCCTCAATGTATTGGATATACCTGTTATCGTGATATATCAAGATTCCGGTAATTCCATGTGCAGCATTCCATTTCATGGATTCGGTGGTAATGCTATCTAATAATTCTTTATCGACGTCGTCCGTTGGTGTGCTTTGATAGATGATGTAGTGAAGCATACACAATAATATGTCATTTATGACAACCACTGCTTGTGGCCTTCAACTTTGCTTGGATTTTTCTGAGTTGATAACGTATTATTTTCCAATAAAATCAGCACAGCCCGGAAGGTCAGAGCATGACATTACTCCTGCCTTTCTAATCCCAGATTTTGTTATGAAAGATTCAGGACTTATCTGTTTTGCTTGAAAATGACCACGTATTTCTGAAAATTCTGTACTTAATTGTTACTTGGACAGTCGAACTTTTATTAATTCACCAGTGCCATTAGTATGCTCAATAAAAATAAGGTAGGTGCCATTCACAAGCTGGCTTAGGTCTAGTTCGGAGCTAGTGGTTTTTAAGATGGTTCTTCCCGACAAATCACTGATGGACACGCTATTTATATCCTTTCCGTCGATAAATAAAACTCCAGAGGTAGGATTAGGGTAGATACTCAATTCTTTTTCCTTTATTGATAATAGCAATTCAATGATTTTAATATCAAATGTTTTGGTGATGGAAAGTCCACCTTGGTCTGTGACCTGAATTTCGATTTCATACAGTTGTTCTTTTTCAAAATCAAATCCTCTAATTGCGAATAACGAGTCAGTACTTATTTTAAAGTCATTCGCTCCATTGATTAAATCATAAATGAAGACCTCATTCTTGTCTTCGTCCACTGCTGATAAGATGCCGATAAACGTCTGCTCTTCATTGTATTCTTGTAAGGTATCAGAGGTCAATAGAATATCATTGGGAGCCTCATTAATATCTTGAATATGTATGGCAATCGTCTCGTTATTTGATAAAGCCCCATCAGAAACTTGTATTGAAAAACTAACTTGTGAATCTATTTCGTAGTTAAAATGTGTTGGGTTTACAACAATCAATTCACCTGTAGAATCGTTAGCCTCAATCGGCAGATCAGTGCCTTCTAATGTGTAGGTTAATTTATCTTGCTCCGGGTCAGATGCAAATAGGTATCCTATTACATGGCCTGGCAAAGGATTTTCATTTACGACATATAATGTGTCAACTAATTGGGGTTCCTCATTCAGGTCGATGAGCTGGATAGAAATAGAAGCCGTATCATAGAGAGCACCGTCGAAGACGGTTGTTTGTAAATTAATTAGGTCATTCAATTCGTAATCGAATAGGCTACTATCACTGATATAAAGCTCACCACTGTTGGTATCCAGAGAAAAACCATTGGCCATATTACTACTGATCAGAGCGTAGCTTAGATCATCACTGTCTTCATCGAATCCTGATAAATTTGTTATAAGAAATCCATTAGGGGCATTTTCTTCGCTTTCAATGGTCAAATCTAATAGAACAGGGGGATCATTAATATCCTCAATATTAATCAGGACATTTATCGTATCATTTAGCTCTTCATCTGTCACTATCACATCGATCTCAACACTCGAATTAAGTTCATAATTGAAGAATGTCGGGTCGTTAATTTTTAGCTTTCCCGAAAGCTCCTCGAGCACTACATTTACTGAAACATCATTTTGCAATAGCTGAAACCTTAAGGTATCATTGTCCGGGTCTTGTCCTATCAATTGACCTATAGTGGATCCTAGCGCACTATTTTCCATAACCTGGAAAACCGTGTCAGATGCAATGGGAAATCGGTTGGGACAGTTTTCGCTACTGTAAAATGTGCTAAGCTCAAAATTTACGGTATCGTACATGTCTGTTACATACATTGGAATGCAGACAGAAGCGCTGCATGCAGATCGAATTAGGTCGTAATCAGTTAATACTAATTGATTAATAGAATCCAGCAGGCTCAATCCACTAACCGTATCTCTCATTCCGTAAAAAAGGGGTTCATTGTCCGGGTCTACCGCATAATTTAGATCAAATAGATGTCCCTGTTCGTGATCCTCTCGAAGCTCTAAGATCGAGTCGATTAAATATGGCACCTCATTCTCTACATTTATATAGTGAACATTCATATTGAGTTCACCTTCCCAATTATCAATTTTGAAACCGAGTAAACCTGAACTATTATGCGATGTACTGCTACTTAAGGAAGAGGTTTCTATTACAAATTGAGTATGAGTGGAAGACGAATCCGATAATCTGACGAGTGAAGGATAAGGGTAATTAGCATAACAATGATAGATATCGTCAGATGTGCTTCCTAGAAAATCATTCCAAGTGTTCAATATGAACTGTTCGTAGTTTTTATTAACAGTAATTAGGAGGTCAAGCTTCTTTTTTGTATAGTCCCAGTAGAAGATCTCTCCAGTTTGGGACAACGTTGTCATCCCTGACGTAATCTCTATTGCATCACCGCAATATAACCCTCTAGACTCTTCGCGAGTGATAAACGAGTGCAAGAAGTTATCCCTCGTATTTTCAGGGTTGAGTACTTCAATTGAAAGTATTAACGTATCAAGACTATGTTCACTGCTCAAGAAGATTGCATCATTGTCTTCTTGTATAGGGGGGTAAGGCCATTGATACAAGAACCAGTTCTCTTCTCTGAAATCAAAAAGAGGTTGAGATGTATCAGTAGTTGTATAACCCGTGATTCTAACATTATTCGAGATTAGTGTTCTCTTAATTCCTAACTGATGTCCTACTGGTATGATAATCTGATACCAGCTCGTTTCCCCTGGTGATGCTTCATATTCCACATTAAATTCAGCAGACAGAGGAAAGTCTTTATCACTTCCGGTAAGATCAAAAGAGTCAACGGGAATGAATGCCCCTACACTAAAGGTAGGGCAGTAGAAGTCGCAGGATGTACCTCCTACCTCTATCAGCAGATCTGTAACTTCTTTGGCTGAATAAACCGCTGGTAAGCAAGATCTGTAAATATCAAATCCAGTATTTGCTAGTAAAACAGTGTCAGATGAGGTGGTTTTGAAAATCGGACCGTCGCGGTTTGTGATTTTTAACCCCGGGTTTAAAGAGTATCTAAACCAGCCCACACCATGCTGGTTTTTTAATACCCCATCTTCTAATTGGAGTTCTCCAGGCGAATATCTAGGATAATACGTGTAGCTGGACCAATAAATAATGCAGTTTGCCTCATTCACAGTTCGGATGTTATAAATATTTGGGGACAATCTCATGCTACCAAGTAGCACATTACCGCAATCATCACTGTGAAGTTTTTCCTGAAAAGACTGCTTTCCATTTTCTGCGATAAGGGTTGCAATAATACTTCCACCATCATAGAGATCTGCTGTGAAGTCGACTTGTTTATCATCATTAGTAGAGAAAGTAAACCATTGCTTATTCTCATCAAGTGTAATCCCATCATCAGTAGCTATGTCAATGATGATAGGATTATCAATAGTTCTACCAGATTGGGCGGTATCTAAAGTAAATTCGAATTTTGCAGGGGAACCTCCGGCTGCTTTTAAGTGATAAAAGATTTCATTGCCATATAGGTTGCCCTGAAGGAAGTAGTCCACATCCAGTGTGTATCGATTGGTTGAAAATTGATGGATAGTGTCAGATTCACAGGTGCTATGAGAGACTATGCTGATTTCGCCTTCAAGAATGTGTAGTCGTAATATGCTGTCTGAGTCAAAATGAGCTTTTATCCACGTTGACTCGCCACTGTCAAGTTGATAGGTACTGCTCAAAATAACATTGGAGACCGACTGACAATTAATTAAGGTTGGATTTGCCAGAGCAAAAGACACACCTGAAGATAAAAGGAGTACTAATGAAAAAAAGAAAGATCTTATAGATGTCATGCTTTGCTACTTTGTCATCTGCATTAGTCTACCAAGGTTTATCTTAAGCAAATATGCGGTAAATCTCTCTGATCCGGTATCCCCAAAAAACGGTATTTTGAGCTTTGAAGAGGTCAGCACCGATCACCTGTTGGCATAAGAACCGTAGTACGCTACTGCAGATTCATCAGTTGAAATCAGGCTTACCTTATGTCAACTGATAAGAAGCTTGGATCATCACAGATTAAAGCGTAAGGTATTTTCGAATCTGTTTAAAATGTAGGATAGTCTGTGACCTGAATTTCTTCAGTATTGAACTCCTTTACCCGTACATAGGAAATTCAATGTTATTCGTCAAGCAAAACAGTGCCTTCACCGAAAAACCTCCTTCGACAAGTATTTTCTAGATATGTTGCTTGTTTGGATACCAAAAATCCTGTTTATCAACCGAGATTAAAAAAATAAAGATTATGATTATTAGCAAACACAATTTTGTAGGCCTGTTGGCTTTGGTTCTTTGTATTTTCACCAGCCGAGCACAAGATATTTACAATAATACCTATCAATGGCAGATCCCTGGTGGCAAGTACATTGATCCGGTTTCCTTCTTTTCTTTGCATGGCTATGTCAACGCCGTTTATGCTGGTCCTTCCGAGGATTGGATGCAGGGGAATTTTAACGGCATAGGGATGCCTGGCCAAGTAATAGTGCCGAATACTAATTTGGGTTCTTTTAGTAATGACGAAGCGCTGTGGATAAGCACAGAATTGGATAATTTTGGTTCGGTGGTCGTGGAATTGCATTTAGTTAATGACCCATCGGGAAGAGGTGCCGCCGGTCCGGGCGGCCTAACCATTGTGCTAACCGAGGCCAATTTACGCTACCAACTCATTCAAGAGCACCTCGCCATTTCAGCAGGAACCTTTTGGAGCGTTTTTGGAATTCAAAATCAGGACTGGCTGGGCGCTCAAAATCTTTTTAGTACCATTCCCCTTGCTTCAGGCGCCTATCTCACTCACTTCAATGAAAAAGGCCTAAGAATAGATGGTAGTTTTGGTAAAGGAGATTGGGGGCTCAACTATGTAGCGTCAGTGGGCAATGGATTTAATGCGTTTGACATTAGTGGATACACCAGTTTTGATCTAAATGAGAATAAAATGTTCAATGGAAGGATTTCCTTATTCCCTGGCTTGGGTGAGGGGCTTAACGTTGGGGTAAGTTACGCTAATGGATTATTGGCCAGTGCTACTAGTCATAATGATTCCCTGGGGCAAGGTGCTTACGACAACCTCTTTCAAGCTTTTGGTACTGATTTAACGTGGAGCTTTAAAAATCTAAAGTTTCGGGGATATCGAATCGCCTCCCGGGAGCGCCTTGAAAAACCAAATAGTCAAATCGATTTAAACCATTTGGGAATGATGGGCGAATTGAGCTACAGCTTTGAACTTACTAAGTCTAAGAGTGTAGATGCTTTAGTGCCTAAAATTCGATTTGATTATTTGGATAAAAGCCAATTTATCGCTGAGAACAACGATCAGTATAATACGGTTTCCTTTGGCCTAAATATCCGCATCCGCGAAGATTATCTCCTAAGTATGGATTATAGTCTTATCAATGAGGAGCAGCTTCCGCTAAACAACAACCGCCTTATCGCGAGATTCTCGGCGAGTTTCTAATTCGGAATATGTCTAGAGGCTTCTACTTCATATTCTTTTCTTTACTATTTTCCGGCTTACCTCTGATTTCTCAAGTCTCTAGTACTTACAAGGATTCGGTAAATGTCGATATCGACCAATATTGGTCTAAGGGCATAGAGTATTTGGCTACTGACCGATTTGATGAGGCCCAATTTCTACTTTCGACCTTGAGCTACGATGAGAAGAACACCAGTACCTGTGCTCTATTAAGTGTACATTTCCAAAAGCTAAAGCAGGCCCTTCAAGCCAAAAACAAACAAATTTCGGAAGAAGCCTTAGCCGACTTTGTCATCTCTGGTATTCTCATCGACATTACTAGTATATCCACTTTAAGTACAGTCGTAGAACGTAAAATATTTATCAAAAAATTACTCCGGGAATTAGTAGCGATTCAAACCATTGCCAAGAAATACCGATTTCAGGAATATAAAGAAATTCTTATTAGTCTGCGGAACTTGCACATAGCTGCGGCTAGTACCATCAATATCGTCGAGCTCATTAAGCAAAATGACCTCATCACCCAAACCCGAGCAGCATGTTAAAAGAAGTGTTCAGCAAGGTTTCTAATGCACAACGTAGTGCCTATGTCGCGATAGGCTTGGTGATCTTACTACTATTGGTAAGTTCTTACGCTGGTATCGCGATAATGTTGAATAGCCATCGCCAATCGATGATAAAAGACTGGCAGGTTCGATCCAATTTCTTAGCCAAATCAGTAGAAAATAGAGCGGTTCTTAACTTGATGCTTTCGGACACTTCGAGTTTTGAAGAAATTCATCAGGAGGTATCTGAAGCCAGCTATGGCCAATGTGAAGTCAGCTTTTATGATGCGGAAGGAAAGACGGTTTGGAGTCCTACGGATACCGATCTAATTCAGCACCCCAAAAAATTCGCTTTGAAAGGTTCAGAGTCCGGTGGTCGAGAGTACTTAAAGGAAAACTATGAAATCAAAGATAATTTGGGTCTCACGGTTGGCTTCATGGAATTTAAAAGTAGTACCCTTGAAATAGACCAGAGGCTCAGCGATTTGCGAAGCCAATTCATTTTAATTGCCTTCTTCTTTTTTTTGTTTACCCTGGTTATTTTGGTTTGGGCTATTGTGAGCGTAATGAAATACAATCGCGAACACTACAAAGCCAAAACTTCTATGCAACTCGCTGAACGCAATAATGAATTGCAAAAAAAATTTATGGCTATTATGAGTCATGAATTGCGTACTCCGCTTAATGCCATTTCTGGGTTTTGCAATCTAATTAACACTGCTAAAAACGAGACTGAAAAGACAAGCTATCTTAATATTATTAATGAATCGGCGAACTCGATGGGAGTTTTGGTCAATGATATTCTTGATTATACTAAAATCACTCAGGACGAATTACGATTTAATAAGGTCAATTTCTGTTTGAATGATTTAGTGGCCCAAACTGTAAAGATGTGCGGGCCTAAGAGGAAAGAAGGAGTAGAACTGATATTTGAGCCTCAATCCAAGGTGCTTCCAGTAGTAGGAGATGCCAATCGTCTTCGCCAAGTACTCATCAACCTAATAAGCAATGCTTTAAAATTCACTTTTAAAGGCAAGGTGGTGGTTAATTACAAAACCCGTTTAAAGGGTAATGAATGGAGTTTCTATTTTGAAGTCAAGGACAGTGGAGTTGGAATTCCGGAGGACCAAAAAAGCAAGTTGTTTTCACCTTATGCACAAGCTCATCTCGACCTAGGTGTTGAGGTGGAAAGTACAGGCTTAGGTTTATCCATTTGTAAGAGACTAATCGAAAAAATGGGAGGAAAAATTGATTTTACCAGTCAAGTAGGCCAAGGCAGTAATTTCTTCTTTGAGTTACACCTTCCATCTGGTAATGCGGAGGATTGCAATTCATACCTGATTGCAAAGCATCAAGATCATAAGCTCATTGGAAAAATTTTGGTGGTTGACGACGTTCATTTAAATCGTCTGCTCCTGGAGAAAATCCTTGCAAAATGGGGTTTAATAAGCGTTTCGGTAGCGAGTGGTTCAGAGGCCATAGAAAAAGTAAAGGAGGAGAGTTTCGACCTAATTCTAATGGACTTGGAAATGCCTCTCATGAGCGGAATAGAAGCGTCTGAGCATATTAAGAAGATACAAGCCGACCTGCCTATATTGGTCTGCTCCGCTAATCCTAATCTCAGCGCTAAGGTCAAGGCGGTTACGGATGGTTCGGTGGCCAAGCCTATTAATCAAGCCGACTTGGCTGAAAATTTACAAAGGTGGTTACAATCTGATGCAAGCAGTCCTTTAGCTACAGCATATTAGATTGAAAGGTGGTTGCGGAAAAGGAGTTTTGTTCCTTGACCTCGATAGTGTATTCTGGAAGAATTTTACGGTAAAATCTTAGTCTAGCCTGCGCCTAAGCCTAGTAGGGATTTGCCCTGGAGTCAAGCAGGATATGTCTCCCTAAGACAATCGACTTTGTCATGCTGGTAGTTCCAAGCTAACTATGACAAGGCCTGTCCAAGCATTGAATGTAAACTCCTTTATTTTATCTGCTATGCTCTGTCGGCACAACCCAGTTCAAATTATAGTCCATTTAAGCATCTTGCATGTAATGGAAGATGGTTACTTTTACTCCTTCGCAAGATAAATGCTCCTGTGATAACCTAGAATTTCCCTATTTACCATTTTGCCGGAGATGTTTCCCTACATGATAGTAAAGGAAGAAACTTTAAAACAAAGTAGCAATTGTAAATGTCACAAATAATGTAGTTTAAGTTAATCGTGAAACACAGTAAATATTATCTGTTTGTCGTTCTTTTTAGTCTTTTAATGCTTGATCCAATTAGTGTGTTTTCTTTGGGTAATGAATTACTCAGAGAAAATACAAGTTTGTCTTTCGGTGTTTATCAGAGATTTGAAACAGTCAATGATACGATCGATGCTTATCAGTTAGGACTTCAAGATGGTAACTCTACCATAAAAGACGGGCTTTACCATTCTTTGCAGGGCTTATATTCACTCCTAGTTTAATTACACCTCCTAGTTTAATTTATGGTTACGGCATCGGTCTTTTTGATGTAATTACGGCTTCATGTATTTTGATTCCAGCTTTCAGTAGTCCCATTCCCTCAAAAGGAAAATTCACATATGAAAGGTCACAAAATGCTAAATTCTTTGCGGATCCCCAATATCTTAAAGGTTACGAAAAAGGAGCGAAGAGAATGCAGTGGAATAGCTTCGCGTTGGGGAGCGTAACGTTCATCGGAATACTCGCTGTATTGTTTGGTGTTTTTAGTTTGACTTACTAGGGCTTCTTTTAAGTATGGTTCTACTGCTACTATAGAATTTGTTCATTTTTTTCAAAGTGATGGCTTTAAGATGACATTATGCTTGTTACAGGTTATTTCCCAATACAAAACTTAGAAAAGATATTAGTTAATAGGTCATCCGTGGTAATTTCACCGGTGATCTCTCCCAGGTGTTGTAAGGATTGACGAATGTCCAATGCCAGGAAGTCATTGGTGATCTGCTGATCGATGCCGTCTATCACTCTTAGTAACGCTTCTCTGGTGAGGTTTAAGCTTTCAAAATGTCGGGCATTCGTAACGATGGTATTACCAGCTTTGAAGCTATCCAGATTGATCATATCGAGGATTCTTGCGCGGAGATCCTCCAGATGCTTTTTGGAAAGGGCTGAGATAAATACAAATCGTTCGTCTTTGGATAATTCGTTGACCAATTGCTTGTTAGCCTTGTCGACCTTATTTCCCACCATAATGAAAGGGATACCGAGATTTTCCAATCGGTTTAACTCTTGAAGTATCTCCTGCTTGCTGTCAGTAGAGAGGTCAGACAGGTAAAGTATCATCGATGCAGACTTCATTTTCTCATGCGTCTTTTCAACTCCTATTTTCTCTACATGGTCATCTGTTTCGCGGATTCCTGCCGTGTCTATGAATCGGAAATGTACTCCGTTAATGACGATTTCATCCTCGATCACATCACGTGTTGTACCGGGTACGTCGGATACAATGGCACGCTCTTCATTTAATAATGCATTTAATAAGGTGGATTTTCCAGCATTTGGTTTTCCAGCAATTACAGTGGGAACTCCATTTTTGATCACGTTACCCAATGTGAAGCTTTCGATAAGACCATTAATTGCCTTCAATAATTGATTAATGAGGCTCTTTAGTTCCTCGCGACTGGCAAACTCTACATCTTCTTCTGAAAAGTCAAGTTCGAGTTCAATCATGCTTGCGAAATGAATCAACTCACCTCGTAATCGTTTGATTTCTTCTGAGTATCCACCACGCATTTGATTCAGGGCCGCCTTATGCGCCGTCTCGTTTTCTGCGGATATTAGATCAGCCACCGCTTCTGCCTGTGCAAGGTCAAAACGACCATTTAGGAAAGCCCTTTGAGTAAATTCCCCCGGCTTTGCTAGACGGATGCCATTATTTTGTAAAGTCCTTAGTATCTCCTGAATGATATACTGCGATCCATGACAGGAGATTTCAATGACGTCTTCTTTCGTGTAAGAGCGGGGGCCTTTGAATAATGTGAGCAGTACTTCGTCTATGGTGCGGTCATCGTCTTTGAGATAGCCCAGTTGTACCGTATGGCTGGCGCATGCGAGCAAGTCTTTAGACGGGAACAGCTTATTAAGGACTGGGAAGCTGTTTGGTCCGGAAACCCGAATAACTCCGATAGCACCTATTCCCGGTGCAGTAGCTAAAGCAACAATCGTATCCTGCATGTAGGCAAAATTAGAGTAGAACGATTAACTAAGCAGCAGCCAGAACTGGGTGACTAAAAAGGTAACGATAAACCCCATTAATACGGGAAGGATGCTGGCAACAGCTGTCCATTTGACACTTTTGGTTTCCTTGTAGATGGTGTAGATGGTCGTACTGCAGGGGTTGTGCAGTAAACTGAAGAGCATAAGGTTGATACCCGTGAGCAATGTCCAACCTCCAGCCTTGAGAATTTCACCTGTTTCCATCGTCTCTAACTCAAACATCACACCTTCTCCCGGGGCAATACCTGTAATTCCCAGATTAGCAACTGTTAGCATGAGTATGGTGGGGATTACAATTTCATTTGCAGGAATTGCTACGATATAAGCAAGAAGAATGACACCATTTAGTCCAATAAACAGACCAAAATCATCCATTCCATTGATCATTTGATTGGCCATTGTCAGGTCTCCAATGTGGATATTGGATATTAGCCAAATCACAGCACCCGCAGGAGCAGCAAAAACGATGGCTCTCCAAAGCACAATCATGGTCCGATCTATCAAGGAAGTATACAAGGTCTTCCAAAACCGCGGTGGCCGATAAGGTGGAAGTTCCAGTGCAAATGTCGAAACCTGGCCTTTTAGGACTGTTCTGGAAAGAAGCCAGCTAGTCAGAAACATAAAACCAACACCAAGCAATGCAATGAAAATGACCGATCCGGTCGCCAATAGGCCAGAGAACGCACTTGGAACAAGTGCTCCAATGAAGATGGTGGCGATCAGGATTTGAGTAGGCCACCTTCCATTGCACAAGGAGAAGTTGTTTGTAATGATAGCAATCAGTCGCTCTCTGGGGCTGTCAATAATCCTGGTAGAAACAACACCAGCGGCATTACAGCCCCAACCCATCGTCATGGTCAGGGCTTGCTTGCCATGAGCGCCCGCTTTGTTGAAAAGAGAGTCCAGGTTAAAAGCAACTCTGGGTAAGTAGCCAAAATCCTCTAATAACGTGAACAAGGGAAAGAATATCGCCATTGGGGGAAGCATAACGGATATGACCCAGGCAACTGCAAGGTATACTCCGTCCAAAAGGAACCCGTCTATCCACCAGGGAATACCTAAATCGCCAGAGAAACCTTTCAGGATAGGGTATAGGCTGTCGAGTAATAAGCTTGCCAGGGCTCCAGATGGGTAATTAGCACCCTCAATGGTTAGCCATAGCACTACAGACAGAATTCCTAGCATGATTGGAAACCCAAATCGTTTACTGGTTAGGATACTGTCAAGTTTTCTGTCAAAGCTGAAAATGCCGGTTTTGTTGGGAGCATCAATTGTTTTTCTTGAGATTTTAGCGGCATCCGCATAAATACCCTCGACCAATTGATCATGGAATTCATTTCCAATTTCCCATCTCAGGTTTGATGCTTCAGAAATCAGATCTTCTATTTCTTTCTTAGATTTCATGTGGTTTCTGGTATGAATTCATGATCCTCTAACGCCTGAATGATCCGTGGATCACCATCCAGTAGACGCATGGCGATCCATCGGGTGTTAGGTAGCCGTGGATACTGCTTTTGAAGCTTAGCGCTTAGCTTGGTGATCGCTTTTTCTACTTTTCCTGGAAGACTTTTGATTCTGTGTGGTTTGCATACGATCTCGTTTTTAGCCACTTGGTGAACCGTTTCCAGCAGTCTGTTGATGCCCTCGTTATTTCGAGCACTTGTGGGTACCACAGGAATACCCAATTGCTTAGAAAGTGTCCTGTCATCAACATGTATTTCATGTCGCTTGGCCTCGTCCATCAGGTTCAGGCACAGAACAGATTTGTCAGTGATTTCAAGGACTTGCAAAACTAAATTGAGATTGCGCTCTAATCGGGAGGCATCTACAACGATGATGGTCACATCGGGTCTACCAAACAATATAAAATTTCGGGCTACCTCTTCGTCTTCTGAAGTCGATAATAGCGAGTAAGTGCCGGGTAAGTCCACAATCTTGTATTGCTTTTCGCCATAAAGGAAACCACCCTCAGCTCTGACCACTGTTTTTCCTGGCCAATTACCCGTATGTTGCCTTAAGCCTGTCAGCGCATTAAAAACGGTACTTTTCCCGGTGTTTGGGTTCCCTGCCAGCGCCACGACGTAGTCTGCATTTTTAACGCTGACACCCAGTCTTTTAAGTTGTGCAGTGTTGTGAAAAGCACAATCCTCGCATGGGCTATTGACTGTATTTAATTTCACCTTTTTAGTTCTCTTTTTCAATTATGATATAATCTGCCTGATCGTTTCTTAAGGCAACCAATGTATTTCTTATGTTGTATGCTTTGGGCTCATCCAACGGGTTTTCAAGTGCAACCTCTACCGAGCTTCCTGTTACGAAACCCAAGTCAAGAAGCCTTCTCCTTGCCGACCCTCGACAATCCGCAGAAAGGCCAATTACTTTACCCTTCTTTCCAACCGATAATGAGCTTAATCGTATTGCGTTTTGTTCATAATGCTCTTTATCAGTCAATTTCTCTACGTTGATATTACTTGCGATAATGGGGGAGAGTTGGTGCTCAATACCTTCGGACAGTATTTTGATTTGTTTCTCGTTATTCTCTACCACGATTAATTGTGATCCCCGGGTGAGCTTCAGCGATAAAATTTGTTTATAAATAGGTGCAGGCTCGTCTTCAATATGAACGATCCTGGCTTTTTCATTTTTCTTGATAGAAGGTAGCGGTTGCCATGAGGGGCGGAAGACCTCCCCGCTTTCAGTTGGAATTGGGTCTCCGTGTGGATCAAATCGGGGATTGCCCAGTCGGAGGCTTAGTGCAGTGACTTCAGGTGACGTCATCTGATGTTCTTTCTTCTCTGCCAATTCATGCCAATCGATTTTATCAAATCCCGTATATTCAGAGAGGTACATTTCCCAGAGTCTGTGCATTCTTACAATTCTGGTTGCATATGCTTTACCTCCCGAAGTGAGTTGAAGCTGTTCGTTTTCAATCCTGATCAGACCGGAAACTGTCATTTCTTCTACCACCTCTATTAGTTTTTTTTGAGAAATCGACAGAGCACCGGACATGGCATTTAAGTCTGCTAGCTTCCCACTTTGCTCGACATGAAAGAGCTGTTTCAGGACATCCTCTGCCAGTTCTTTTTTTGTATGTAAAACGTTTTGAAGGAACCAGGAGGATTGCGTTAATTTCCAAATTCCCACACCAAGTATCACGATCAGTATGAAGATAAGTAATGAAATAAATGGAGCCATACGATCTTGATATTATGCAATTTTTCTCAGTGCAAGTAAGCTGCTGATATGAGCAGAGAAGAAAATTTCCTTTCCATCTTCCTTTCTTATTTTTATTGATCCGTCAAACTCAGTTTTCTCTATCACTTGAATCTTATCACCCAGTTGTAATCCTACTTTGTCCAAATGCTGTAACAAGGCAGAACTGTCATCTGTTACATTTACGAAAATACCCGTATAGTTTTCCTCTACCTCTGATAACATTAGTGTTGGTCCGGCTTGAAACTTCCCGTTTTTATCAGGGATTGGATCTCCGTGTGGATCCACTTTTGGATGACCTAAGTAGGCGTCTAGTTTATCGACGAGAAGGGGTGACCGGATGTGCTCCAGCTGCTCTGCGATCTCATGAACTTCATCCCAGTTGAACTGCAATTTATCAACTAAAAATACTTCCCAAAGTCGGTGCTTTCTTATGATGTTAAGCGCAAGCTCTTTCCCTGCATCGGTAATGTTTACACCCTTGTATCGCTCATAATGAATCAGTCGTTTGTCGGAGAGCTTTCGGACCATATCCGTTACCGTGGCAGGTTTGGTTGCCATTGATTCTGATAGCGAGGTAGTGCTTACAGTGTCAATGCCATTCTCGGATAGGTGATAGATGGCTTTTAAGTAGTTTTCTTCGGTCTGAGTTAAGGTATTTCTCACTAATCAAATCTAATTAATAATTTAGATATGTCTAAAAATAAATTTAGATGAAATATTTTGGAGTGCTATAAAATGCTAGTAATCAGTTATAAATAGGTCTTAGATTATATTTGAAATGAATTGAAGCATCTCCTTTTCAATGGAGTGCCATAAGCAATGTGGGGTGACATTTATTTCACTGGATTTTTTAATGCAGTGAAACCTTTGCACGATGTCAGTTCCTGATATTTTATCGAAGTCGACACCAATATCTAGGTTGTAGTTTGCTAAGATCTTTTTCCATGAGGATCCATCAGCTACTATTACAGGTAACTGGTACGCAAGGTATTCGTGGAGCTTACTGGGAATTTTATTGGCATTGATCGTATTAGGGCGATAGCCCATGATGGCAATATCAGAACGCCTGATCCAATAGGTAATCTCATCGTGAGGGACGAAGTAATGCAGACCTGTAAGCTTGATATGATCATCTCTTTTTGCAAGTTCCTGAAGCTGGGTTTGTAATTGTTTTTCATGGCAAATACCTACGATGCGCAATTGAGCATGATGACCGGAGGCGGAGATTTCCTGATAGACTTTTATCGCTTCCTGTACTCCGCTGTACGTTGAGATTGTTCCGGTAAAAAGTAGCTGTAGCGTGTGATGATTGTACTCTTTTCGTGAGTGTAAAGTACCATGATATTTATTTTCCAAAACGAGTTTATTCTGTAGGGATTTTGCAAAGGATATCTCTTTGCTGTACGCATCTTCTGCTAACCACAGACCTGATAAATGCCTCGAAGATCGTTTTTCAAGATACCGCGTGAGCCAGGCAATCGGCTGCCTGAGTAGCCATGTATATATTCTTTGCTGCGTTATATTTTTATAATAATCTTCCTGTAGGTCGTAGATCACCTTGAAGTTATTTTTATTTCTGTGATGGGTCACTATGTATAGCAGGTCGGGACTGGTAACGATCACTAGTTCAGGTCTGATATCAGTGATCAGTTTTTGTACCTGTATAAGGTTGCTTAGACGAGAGAATATGTTTCTGCCTTTTTGATTCAGTGAATGCTGGATGATGTTTGGAACAGGTGCTGTCCTTTTTTTAGACTTGATTCCTATGATATTAACATCATATTTAGTTGTTTTCGCCAGAGAAGTACCGATTCGTTTATACATTCGTACCTCGTCAGTGGGTTTCAATACCGATGCTATGACGATTGAAATCATAAAGTAAACATACATTCGAAAGCGTACATTATAGAATGGAATTAAGAGAACTCGTTGAGAAAGCCTGGGATGATAGGTCATTACTAGATGAAAAGGAGATAGCCGTAGCTATTAAGACGACCATTGACGAATTGGATATGGGAAAGACCAGGGTAGCGGAAAAGATTGAGGGTGAATGGGTCGTAAATGAATGGATCAAAAAGGCGGTTTTATTGTATTTTCCATTAATGAAGATGCAGCTTATTGAAATTGGCCCTTTTCAATTTCATGATAAGATTAAACTTAAGTCAGGCTATGACCAACTTGGCGTGAGAGTCGTTCCCCATGCAATAGCGAGGTATGGATCGTTTGTTGAGCGAAATACCATTCTGATGCCATCTTATGTTAACATAGGAGCATACGTGGATGGGGGCACTTTGGTAGACACCTGGGCTACAGTAGGCAGTTGCGCTCAAATTGGAAAAAATGTTCATTTAAGTGGAGGAGTTGGAATTGGAGGTGTACTTGAACCTGTACAGGCTGCACCCGTGATCATTGAAGACAATGCTTTCATTGGTTCCAGGTGTATAGTTGTTGAGGGTGTACGAGTTGGGCGTGAGGCCGTCTTAGGAGCAAATGTCGTGTTAACCGCAAGCTCGAAGATCATCGATGTAACAGGCGCTGAGCCGATTGAATACAAAGGATATGTGCCGGAAAGATCGGTCGTTATTCCCGGTAGCTATACAAAGAAGTTCCCGGCTGGTGAATTTCAGGTTCCTTGTGCACTTATTATAGGAGAGAGAAAAGAGAGTACGGATAAGAAGACCTCTCTCAATGATGCACTTAGGGAGAACAACGTCTCAGTGTGATTTTTGGCACTTACTTTGTTATGCTTCGTGTAGATAACTTATAAAGTATGCGTAGAATATTCTTGTTCATCACTTGCTTAGCTGCAATGGATGCATTTACGCAGCCTCACGCAATCGGTCATCAAAGTTCTGTAAACCGTTTCAATCAGGGAGAGGAGCTTTCTTTTGAATTAGGTTATGGCTGGTTTGCCTTGGGTAAAGCACAACTGGTGGTAGCCGATGAATTGCATCAATACGAGCAGGCTGAATGCTATAAGGTGGACATTTCAGGAAGAACAACTGGGATTCTTGGCGCTTTCTCGAAGGTTGACGATACCTGGGGTGGTTTTGTCGATGTGAATTCGATGCTCCCATTACATGCATATGCTGATTTGAATGAAGGTAAATATCAACGGAAAGAAGATATTATCTATGATCATGAGGAAGGGTTGATTACCGTTGACATGATCAAGAAACACCGGCAAAGACCGATCATAAAGCATGAATTTGAAGGTGAGTTGTATGATTTGATCAGTGGCTATCTCAAAGTAAGAAACATTGATTTCGGTGTTTTAGAAAAGGGTGATACGGTCCGATTTCCAGCATTTTACGACGGTATATTTTATGATTTCGGGCTCTTGTACGATGGACAAGAGAAGGTGAAGTCAGAAGTTGGAAAATTGACAGCTCATCGCGTGATTCCAATAATCCCTGAAAACAAAATATTTCCAGGTACAAATCCCATTATCGCTTGGATTTCGGCAGATGCAAATCAATTGCCCTTGAAGGTTGAGGCGGATATGTTTTTTGGTCATGCTTACGTGGAGCTAACGGGCTATAAAAACATAAAGTATGGTCCAGACTTTAAACAATAGGCACCTATATTTGCCGCTCATTTTTCAAATTCACAATGCGTTTAGCAATAACATTAGTAGTATTTGTAGCACTTGCAGCTTGCCAGGGAGGTAATGAATTGCCGGGAGATCGTCTGTTTGAATTAGGCCAATACCAAAAAGCAATCGTTGCTTATGACAAATACCTTGGGTCCAATCAAGCAAATGAGTCGGTGCTATTCAACAGGGGAAGGTGCTACGAAGAGCTTAATCAATTCAGTAAAGCGGTGGAGGATTTTGAGGCTGTTCTTGACTTAAATCCTCAAAACGCCAGCGCTCATGTTGGGATCGCTACGGTGAAATATGAGGAGAAAAAATATCAGCAGTCGGTCTTGAGGGCCAGTAAGGCGTTGGAAATTAATGAGAATTTTGCTGAAGCTCACTTTATTGCAGCACGTGCCAAACATCAGCTAGGGTATGTTGACGCTGCCTTTGAATCCTACACCCAGGCGTTAGTGCTCAACCGCAACTATGGTGAAGCATACCTGTACAGAGGAGCATTAAAGATTTCTATGAAGAAAATTCGCCAGGCATGTGAAGACTTCTTGAAAGCTCGAAACCTGAACGTGGCAGGAGCTCGGGATGCATTGGACAAGTATTGCAAGTAATGCAACTAAGGTCTCTTTTATCCCAATTCTCTTCTCTGGAAACACCTTTCTATTATTACGATTTAGAGCTATTGGAAAAGACTTTAGCCTCTTTAAAGGAGCATATCAAAGGCAGACCTTTTCATGTGCATTACGCTTTGAAGGCCAATGTTAATGAAACACTGCTACAGTCAATCGTAAAGGCTGGCTTAGGTGCAGATTGTGTGAGTGGGAATGAGGTACAACATGCCATTAAAAATGGTTTTGATTCATCAGATGTTGTATTTGCAGGAGTTGGGAAGTCAGACAAAGAGATCAAAGAGGCGCTGTCATTGGGTATTTTTTCCTTCAATGTGGAGTCTGTTGAAGAGCTGTATGTACTAAACGAGCTGGCCGGGCAACAAAGTAAGAAGGCCAGATTTGCACTTAGAATCAACCCCAATGTAGATGCCAGCACGCACGAATACATTACCACAGGTAATAGACATAACAAGTTTGGGGTTACCGTGGATGAACTGTGGCTTTTGCTGGATCAATTGAGTAGCTATGAGCATCTGTCTTTCATCGGTCTTCATTTTCATATTGGTTCGCAAGTGGTAGACATGGAACGCTTTAGGCATCTCGCCATACGAATCAATGAATTGCAAAAAGTGCTTGCAGAGAAGGGATATCAACTTCCACATGTAAACGTAGGTGGAGGATTAGGCATCAATTACGTTCAACCGGACAAAGAGCCAATAGCAGATTTTGCATCCTACTTTGCTCAGTTTGAACAGTATTTGCATTTACTACCGAATCAGCAATTACATTTTGAATTAGGAAGATCTATTGTCGCACAATGTGGATCCCTGATCAGCAGGGTTTTGTATACAAAACCCGGAGATGGAAAGACGTTCATAATATTGGACGCAGGAATGACTGAATTAGTGCGTCCAGCCCTGTACCGCGCAGAGCATAGTATTGAGAATCTGTCAGCTGCGGGTAGTAAAGAGATATACGATGTTGTTGGCCCGATTTGTGAATCTTCAGATACCTTCTCTCATGGAATATCACTTCCAAGAACGCAACGAGGAGACATAATAGCAATTAGATCTGCGGGAGCGTACGGCGAAGTAATGGCAAGTCGGTACAACCTTAGGGAACTACCTCGATCATTTTACAGTGACGAAATCTAAGTTTCAGTGTTATTTCGAGACTTATCAATGTAGGATAATACCTGTGATCAGGTAAAGTACGGTAGCGATACCCCCGGTGAATAACGCGTAGGGAAGCTGTGTTCTTACATGGTCAATATGGTCACTTTGTGTTGCAACAGAAGAGATCAACGTGGTATCTGAAATAGGAGAGCAGTGATCTCCAAACACACCTCCACCAAGCACAGCGCCGATGGCAAGATAAGGGTTTAGCCCCACTGATTGTGCTAAGGGAATACCAATCGAAATCATGATAGCAAAAGTTCCCCAACTAGTACCCGTTGAAAATGCAACAAAACAACTTGTCAAAAAAAGGATGGCTGGTGCGAGGGCCGGTGACAACCATGCAGATGTAACGTCTGCTACATATTGTCCCGTTCCCAGTTCTTTACACATGTTACCTACTGCAAAAGCAAGGACCATCAAAATGGCCATGACCATCATATCGTTCATTCCTTTTAGTGATTCCTCAAAAAATAATTTAATACTAAGCAGTTTTTGAGCTGCATAATAGGCAGCAGTACCAAGTAATGCGATGATGACCGCATTCATTACCGCAAAACTGCCAGACCCATTTCCAATACTACTCCACACCTTATCAAATGTTGAAGCATCGGTCGCGGTAGAGCCCCAGCCACTGTATATCAACAAAATAGGCATCGAGACTACCATGAGAAGAAGTGGAATCAACATGTTTCGTGCCTTATTGTTAGTTTTTGAAGCTTGCTCAAGTTCATTCTCCCTAAACTGTTGCGCGGAAGCTTCTTCAAATGTTTTCATGGGGCCGTAACTCTTGCCTGAAAAGGCAAGAAAGAAAACAAGCGCCAAGGTGAGCAAAGGGTAAAAATTGAAGGGTATGGAAAAAATGAGTGTTCTAAAGGGGTCCAGGTGTTCATAGGCCAGGAGGAGTCCCATGATGTAAGCTCCCCAGGCGTTGAGTGGGAACAAGATACAGGATGGTGCAGAGCTACTGTCCGCCAGGTAAGCTAATTTCTCTTTGGCCATACCGTATCGGTCGAATAAGGGCTTGAAAGCAGTACCAACCGTCAAGATCGATATATTCGATTCTATAAACAGAAGAAAGCCGGTAGAGGCAGCAGAAAGTTGAATAGCTCTTCGAGGCTGTTTTGATTTGCTGAGTCGGGTCTGAATTCTTTGGATGAATCCTTCTACACCACCTGAAAAGCGAATGAGCTGTATCAATGCACCAATTAGCAACGTGAAGACTACAGTTCGTGTATTTCCGTCGCTTTTGAAGACGTCTACAATTGCCTGAATGGTGGCAAAGAAACCGTCTATTACTCTCCAGTCAGTAATGATCAGCCAACCAAAGAAGATGCCTACAAGAAGAGAAAAAATTACTTGCCTGGTTCTTATGGCTAAAAAAATTGCTATAACCGGGGGAAGGACACTAAGGAAGCCGTAATCTGTCATTTATTCAATAATTCGGGTGAAGGAGTTCGTTTTGAGGCTACGTATAAGTAGGTATCAAACATTTTTTCTACGGCAGCGGCAAGAACATCTTTACGTTTCGTTTTCTTAGAGTGGTCTCTTAGGTCCACACTTGATTGCCAAACAAGTTTTCTGTTGCTTGAGGATAATATTTCTAATAGGAGCACCGACTCAACAGCTTGGTTGTAATTGTAGATAGGCATCATGCCAGGGACAAAACCAAACATGTTGTTGTTCGTATTTCTCTGCGTTACAGTACCTGTGACGATCTCATAACGTACGATTAAATCAGGATTTTGTGAATTTTCACTGTAGTTTCTTCTCTCCATCTCTGCCTGAATAGCAGCTTCCAATCTAGGCCTGATATCGTCTTCTATTTCCGTTGTAGGCAGATTGGTGCCTTTGAGCCCAATTAGTATATAGTCATCAAAATTTTGAAAGGGAGCAGATACATTAACATATTGAATGACTTGTACCCCGCATCCCGCCAAGAGGATCAGCACTACCCACAGAAATTTCATGCAGCCTAAGATAGGTAATGCTTATGATTAGTTACACTATTTTCAGTTCTTACGATGTAACAGTTAAAGCCTGAAAGACTTTTTGTAAAAGCCGCTCGCTGGTACGATTGAATTCGAACAATATCTTGAATTGGTCAGGAGTTTTACTTTTACTTTTTGCAGTTTCAAAAGGTAGTTTGCTGCCGTATTGGTATTGCTGTAGTTCAGGATCAAACCAGATGCAGGACATGTATAAAATAGATTAAAATAAGATTATGTATAACTATTAAATTAAAGAAACAAAAAATAATTTAAAAAGTGCAAGTATTAAATGCTGTTGTTTCAAAAAGACGAAAGCTTGCTGGCGTCTGGTACTATTTTACACCCGTCATTAGGTGCCTTTCTTTACAGGCTGAATTTATTTTTTGTACTTGCCTTCGTGATCTAGTGCCAGGAGAATATGTCGATAGTGATGCCGGGAATGCCAAGCGTAAGATTGCACATATTCTTTCAAGTCGACCACTCTTTGCTGTTCGGGATGAAAATAACCTTTCGACCAATCTTCTTGCTTAAGAGAGGAGAGGAGGGTTGCCCAACGTTCATGAAGACCATCCAGTAGCTGCAGGGAAGCAACAGTGGGGGTATGTGTAACATCCGCAGATTCACTCCAAGCTGCCTCATCATATCCTTTTATGCTGGTGTTTTCTTCAAATAAAGCCCATTTTAGACGGAGAAAAGCATTCATATGGCTGTCTGCCAAGTGATGGATCAGTTCTCTGATGGACCAGCCACCAGGTCGATAGCACCATTCCAATTGATCTTCCTGGATTTCAGCGGTGATTTCGTAGAGCCTCTCAGGCAGCTTTCGGATGGTAGCGATCGCTCTTTCTTTTAACTCATTAGAGAAATCTGTCGTTACGGTGAAAGGTCCAATAGGGAATCTTAGAAGTTCAGGCTTGTAGGGCAGTTTCATTTGAGTTTGATTTATTTCTCAAACTATCCAATAAACTTGATGTTGAAAAGGTATGGAGGTACATAGTTTTGTGGAGAATGCTATCAGTGAGCTACAGCGTGCCAATCACGATAGCAAACATCCTTTTCGATACTTCTGCTTAGGTACTTCGAAAAAGGGATTGGTTGATCAGCGGACAGTCGTGATGAGAAAGTTCGAGAGATATGCACTCAGTTTATTCACGGATAGACGTTCACCCAAAGTGCAGCAGTTAAAAGAAGAACCATTCTGTCATGCTCTTTTCTGGCATCCAAGGAAGAAACTCCAAATAAGGGTAATTACTGAAGCTAAGTTTGAAAATGCAGAGGTGGATAAATCTCAGCTGGGACAGCTTAAGGACTACAATACGATACAAGCTCCTGGTGAAGAGATTGAGAATTCACAGCTGTATGCCATTGATTTTGATTCGAAGAACGCCTTGGAGATAAAACTGATGATTAAGGATTTGGATGTGCTATTGCTGGACAGCGAACAACATTTGAGAGCAAAAGCGTCCATTGAAAATGACAGTTTATCAAAAGCAGTATTTGTTGTACCCTAGGCTAATTGCCAGTTTGCTGATTTACTTTCTCTGTATTTTACACCCTTAAAAAAGTAGTACAATGCCACGGCCATAAGCACGTGTCCTATATCATCTCGATTGAACCACCGATGAAAATCGATCTCTAACAACCTGAAAGGTAGCGTACTCAAAAGAGAAATTATCCCCACAACGATATAGTTGATGTCTGATTTCCCTTGATTCAAGAGATAAACTGCAGGCAGCAGTGTGAATACGACCATCCCGAAAGTATGAAAAATCACGGTGTTGAAATTGAAAGCAAAAAGTAGTGCAAAACATGTAAAGCCCAGCTTTAGAAGACTAACAATGGTAAGGCGTTTTCTCCATTCATTTTTGTAGAGATCAGCCATCCCTATTTCCATTAAAGTAATACCAAAAACCGCAACCATCCAGCCGGGAATTTTTCCCATCAGACCAGTATATTCGTACAGGAAATGCGAGAGACCACCAAATACTGTCGAGATGCCAAAAAGCAAAAAAAACCATCTCCAATAGATTGAAAAAGTACTAACCCTCCAAGCTTTAAGCTTTCTAAAATAATAGAAACTTTGGATTGCAAGGGCCCAGTTCAACAGTAGTGCCATGGGCTCTAAAAATGTAAATCCGGCCCAGCTAATAGAAAGTTTTTCCATTTAGAAATTATGAAGCTGCCAAAATAAAGTATAAGAGAAGTATCAGCAAATCTAGGTTCCAGCTTTCTTTGTCAACTAACCTGATGTTTTTAGAGCTTTCCTGAGATTTTGAGAGCGGCTCTCCTGCAATTTGTATAGATCCTGATTTACCTTTCACCAGCTCTGCTGTTTGTTCGTTTTTCTTGCTTCATCTTTTTCAGGTGAATAAGAAAGTTATGGCTGGCGTATTTTCATAAAAAGCTCATAGTATAGTATTTCGCCATTCGTACAACATCTTATGAAATTTGGATGGTATTTAGTTAGCTTCGTTCTCTTTCTAAATCGATGATATGACACGCATAATACTCGTACTTAGCCTACACCTGGCCATTCAGACCACTTATGCTCAATTGCAGTCCCCAAAAGAATTTTTGGGATATGAGCTGGGTACTCGCTTTTCTCGACACCACCAAGTGGTGGATTATTTTGAACATGCAGCTGAAAATTCTCCTAAGCTTCAGTTGATTGAATATGGAAAGACCTATGAAGGCCGACCCTTACTGCTGGCGTTTATATCTACTGAGGAAAATCTCAAAAACCTGGAGCAGATTCGAACCGATAACTTAAAGCGTGCAAATCTTCTAGAGGGAAACCCCACAGGAAATACACCGATCATTTGGTTGAGCTACAACGTCCACGGCAATGAGGCTAGCTCTACTGAGGTTTCTATGAGGACCGCGTTTGAGTTAATTCGAGAGGGTTCAGACAAGGCTGACTGGCTAGAGAACAGCCTGATAATTATCGATCCTTGTATCAATCCCGATGGAAGAGACCGATACGCTAACTTTTATAACCAATACGGGAATTTCCCTTTTAATCCAGACCCTCAAACTGCGGAGCACAATGAGCCATGGCCAGGTGGAAGACAAAACCACTACCTGTTTGACTTGAACAGAGATTGGGCTTGGCAGACGCAAGTTGAAACGCAAGGAAGAATAGAGGTATACAATCAATGGATGCCACAGATACATGTTGATTTTCACGAGCAGGGTTACAACAGCCCCTATTACTTTGCTCCTGCAGCTGAGCCATATCACGAATTGATAACTGATTGGCAAAGAGATTTCCAGGATCAAATTGGCAGAAACCACGCCAAGTACTTCGATGAAAAAGACTGGTTTTACTTTACAAAACAGCGGTTTGATCTTCTGTACCCAAGTTACGGAGATACATATCCAACTTACAGCGGAGCGATTGGAATGACCTACGAGCAAGCAGGACATGGCAGAGGTGGCTTGGGAATTATCAAGAAAGAAGGCGATACACTTTCGCTAAAAGATAGAATCGACCACCATACGACAACCGGTTTATCTACGATCGAGGTAACCGTAGCCAATTCGGATCGCGTCTTATCAGAATTTGAAAAATTCTTTGATACACCTGTGCCGGGTAAATACAAGAGCTTTGTTCTGAAATCACAGAATGCAGATAAGCGCAAAGCGTTGATGAGTTGGTTGGACAAAAATGGAATTCGGTATGGCACTTCTTCCGGCTCTAAACTTTCGGGCTACAACTACGCAAGCAAGCGAAATCAGTCATTTACCTTGAATCGGGATGACATTGTTATTTCGACTGCGCAACCTCGTGGACTGCTAGCCAAGGTATTATTTGAACCTGTGACGAAGGTTACCGATTCATTGACCTATGACATCACTGCATGGGCTGCACCCTACATCTATGGAATGGAAGCCTATGCTACAAGCGCAAGTTTGAATGTATCCCCCCTTGCAGAAGCGGCAGCATTTACAACTACGGAAACACCAGATGACGCGTATGCTTTCTTCGTAGAATGGAACAGCCTGGCAGATGCTACCTTTTTGGCAGCCTTACTCAAAGAAGGAGTTAAGGTCCGGTTTTCATCTGCACCAATGAGTATCAATGGAAAAAGGTACAACAGAGGGACGCTTATCGTCTCTGAACGCGATAACAACCCAATCGAAGACTTTGAAGGCCTTGTGACCTCAATAGCCAATGAAATGAAGCAAGAGCTTAAGGTTGTAAATACAGGCTACATGGATAGGGGACCTGACGTTGGATCATCGGATGTGGTCTATTTGGATGCCCCACGTGTAGCTACGGTTGCAGGTGAGGGAGCCTCCGTCACCAACTTCGGAGCCATGTGGCATTTTCTGGAGCAAGAATTGCAATATCCTGTGAGTCACTTGTGGACTTCGGATGTAGGATACGCTGACCTGTCGGATTACGATGTGATTCTCATGCAGGAAGGTTGGTATGGTAGCTTTGGGGAGAGAGAGATGGAAAAACTGTCTGAATGGGTGAGAGATGGAGGTAGACTGATTCTATTCGGCAGTGCGATAAGGAAGTTTGCTGACAGTGACTATGCAAGTATCAGCAGATACAATAGTGAAGAGGAGAAGAGTAAGATGGAAAAACGGCAAGCCACGATTGAAGAAAATAATAAACTGTTGCCCTATGCATCCCAAGAGAGAGAATATGCAAAGAACATCATTCCAGGAGCGATCTTTAGGGTTACCATTGATAATACCCATCCAATGGCTTACGGGTACGACAGGACCTATTTCTCTTTAAAGACTTCAGGTCAGCGATACGGCTACCTGTCTGATCAAAATGTAGGGATTATCGAGGGGAAAGATGATCACATGAGTGGATTTGCTGGTCAATATGTGAAAGAAAAACTGCCAAAGTCTCTCGTCTTCGGTGTAGAAGATCGTGGAAGAGGTCAGATCGTTTACTTCGTAGATAATCCACTCTTCAGGAACTTCTGGTACAGTGGCAAGTTGATGGTGGCAAATTCGATCTTTTTTGTTGGCCAGTAGGATCAGGCAGTCTCGACTTGATCAGAGAAGTTGAGTCTCAGGTTATTTCGTGTCAAAGACATAAAGTCAATGAGCAAGACCTCGACTTCATCCAGTAGTTCTTTCAGCTTACTGTCAGTACCGTAGGAAAGGTCCACACTGAGGATATAGAGATATCGTGTACGTTTCAGTGCTTCCTGAGCGTAACAGAGAAACTGCATCCGTCTTCCGGGGTTTGTGGCCTCATGACCCTCCGCAATGTGTGAAGCAATGGTTCGCGTGCTTGTTCGTAATTCACTTCTCAATCCTTCTGCCTCTTCAGGTGGCAACCGAGTTGTGTATTGGTAGGTCCTTAGTACTGCGTCATGAGCCCGTTGCCATAATATCAGGTCTTCAAATGATAATTTTTTTAGCATTATGCTTTATTATTTTCTCTTAATCTTGCTAAAATAATTAGTTTATGATTGAAAAACTAAAAATATTAGTTAATTTTAAAACAAAAAATACTAATTATACTAGTGATTATTTATGTACCAATTAAATAAAGAAATGAGGATGACAGATTGGCATCAAGGCTTAGCAGACGTTAATTTTTCTGATGATTATAAGCTAAAGCTTACTTCGAAAAAATTGAACTCAGGTAAATGCCAAGTCAAGTTCTATGCTACCGTAAGAGGGCAGAAGGATATGTACGGTTATGTATTGGTGGAGTCTGATCAAAAATTAAAAGAGGTAGTTTCAAGTATCAAGAGCAAACTTACGACCATCCATTTGACCAATGATTTTCATCACATCCATTTGTATTCGATAGGAAAACCTGTGAAGCAATCCATGAATTTTCTTGTCTTCGATTGCTAATGTTTTGTTAGTATCTACTGGTTAATTGCTAATTTTACTAGGATTTAAAAAATGGATATGTCGATTGCTACTAATATTAAGCACTTAAGAAAACAGCTGGGGTATACGCAAGAACAATTTGCTCAGCGCGTTGGAATTAAGCGTTCTCTGGTTGGTGCTTACGAGGAGGGTCGGGCTGAGCCAAGGTTACATACACTGACCAAGATAGCTGAAGTGCTTAATGTGACAGTTGATCAGCTGATCAACCTGGATTTAACAAAGGGTATTCCAACTTCAGCAGAGAGAGTTAAAGTCTTGTCCATCACGGTGGATGCTAATGATAAAGAAAATATCGAGCTGGTACCACAAAAAGCGGCAGCAGGTTACTTGAATGGATTTGCAGATCCTGAATATGTAGCAGAGCTTCCAAAATTTCACCTTCCGAACTTACCATCAAACGCTACGTATCGTGCTTTCGAAATATCCGGAGACTCCATGGATCCTTTGGCTTCAGGTACCATTGTCATCGGACAGTATGTTGAGTCCTTGAAGTCCATAAACAATGGCAAAACATACGTACTGGTTACAAGAAAAGAAGGGGTAGTCTACAAACGTGTTTTTAACTACCTGGAAGAAAAAGGCAAGCTATATTTAGCATCAGATAATAAAATGTATGCGCCTTATGAAGTGGATCCTCTGGATGTTGAGGAGGTCTGGGAAGCAAGAGCGTTTATAAGTGTCCAATTCCCTGACCCAGTGGAAGACGCCGATATGACCTTAGATAAGTTGGCTGGCATTGTATTGAATTTGAAGGAGGATGTAGATCAGCTTAAGAAGGCAAACTAAGGTTATCCATTATCGCCTGATATGTCCTTTTCTTTCTGCAGTAAGTGTGCCTAAACCGTAAATACTTTCTATGTTTGAATTGAACTGATAGTGAGAGCTGTGGCACGATTGTTTTTTTTGGCGGTGATTTGTTCCTCTTGTTTTCTACAGGTAGATAAGACCCCCATTCACACACCTAGAATCGACCGGCAGTATTACCTAAACTCTATAAGATCCTTAGAGGAGGCTATTCGTGATCAACCTGACCATGTACCTTATATGGTGCTGCAGCTCAGTTACTACGAACGGTTAGGTTGGCCGTCATCAGCGGGAAAGGCCATAGAGCGGGCAGCCTCATACCTGTTCAATGATCAGAAGTATTTTAACCAGAAAATCACCTACTATCAAAGCAATCAGATGTTCGAAAGGCTCGCAGATGAGTTAAAGAAATATCCAATAGAGGGGAGGCTGCCACTTGATTTACAGTTGACGTTCACCAATGCACTGATTAAGATGGGCGATTCGATCACTGCGGTTTCACAACTGCAGGATTTACTCGATTTTTATCCGGATTCAACTTTTGATTTTGTCCTTTCAGGGTATTTACAGTTAGGAGATACGCTTCAGACAATTGAACTACTTTATCAAAAAAGAGATACGCTTTCAAGCAGACTACTTGAATTCTATTCGCAATTAAGCATGTGGGATTCAATACGATCACTGTACCGTAACGATTCTCTTCTTTTTACATCTATGCAAAACCGTAGGCTTCTGGCTCAGAGTTTTAGGGAGATTGACTCGATCCGTATTGTCGAGCAGTTAGTCAAAACAGATACCACCAAACAAGGCCGGATGTTGTTACTCGAAGCATATGAAAAGCAATATAAACTGGTCTCTGCTACCCGGGTATTGGATCAATTGTTAACATCAGAGCCAGAGAATACAGTTCTGCTTAAAAGAAGGTCTGGACTTTCAGACCGAAGAGGCTATTATGAAGCTGCTTTGTATTATGCAAATCAGGTCCTCAATCTTGATAGCACAGATCAAGAAGCAATCACTCTAGTAGATCAGATCACGCAGAAAATTGCATATTTGCGGCAGCAACAACAGGAGCAGCAAATTATGCCCATGTTGGGGCTTGATTCGCTGAAAAAAGGAATGTGAAATTCGAATGAGTAAACAGATTAATATCACCTTTCCCGACGGAAATGTAAGAACATATGATGCCGGTACTACTGCTATGGAGATAGCACTCAGTATAAGTGAGGGTTTAGCTAGAAATGTACTATCTGCCAAGGTAAATGGAAAAGTGATCGATGCATCACGACCATTAGACGAAGATGCTGATGTACAACTCCTTACATGGAGAGATGATGAGGGGAAAAATACCATGTGGCATAGCTCTGCTCACTTGATGGCCGAAGCATTGGAGGCGTTATATCCGGGGATCAAGTTTGGTATTGGACCTCCAATTGATTCAGGTTTCTATTACGACGTTGATTTTGGGGATCAGGAGTTTGACAGCGAGCATCTAGAGAAGTTGGAGAAGAAGATGCTGGAATTAGCTCGTCAAAAGAATACATTCGACAGGAAAGAGGTAAGCAAAGCGGACGCTATAGCTTACTTCAAGGAGAAAGGGGATGAGTATAAACTTGAACTTTTAGAAGACCTGGAAGATGGGAATATCACCTTTTATACACAAGGTAACTTCACCGACCTCTGCAGGGGTCCACATGTTCCGAACACAGGATGCATTAAAGCGGCCAAGATTCTTAATGTCGCGGGAGCATACTGGAGAGGTGATGAGACTAGAAAACAGCTCACGCGACTATACGGAATCACATTTCCCAAGCAAAAGGAGCTGACAGAGCACCTGGAGATGCTTGAAGAGGCCAAAAAACGAGATCATCGCAAAATAGGACAGGAACTGGATTTATTTACCTTCTCGCAGAAAGTTGGAAAAGGGTTGCCTTTGTGGTTGCCAAAAGGTGCCATGCTTAGGGAACGACTGGAGAACTTCTTGAAGAAAGCCCAGGTTAAGGCTGGTTATCAGCAGGTGGTTTCGCCGCACATCGGTGGTAAAGAACTTTATGTCACATCGGGACATTATGCCAAGTACGGAGAGGATTCATTTCAGCCTATTAAGACACCGGCTGAAGATGAAGAATTTTTGCTGAAACCGATGAACTGTCCACATCACTGTGAGATGTACAATGCTCGACCTCGTTCATACAAGGAACTACCTGTGAGGTTTGCTGAATTTGGCACGGTGTATCGTTATGAGCAAAGTGGGGAGCTCCATGGTTTGACAAGGGTCAGAGGTTTTACGCAGGATGATGCGCATATTTTTTGTCGCCCTGATCAGGTAAAAGAAGAGTTTGGGAAGGTGATCGACCTGGTATTATACGTTTTCAAGGGCCTTGGTTTTCAAGAATTTACGGCGCAAGTTTCATTGAGAGACCCCGACAATCCTGATAAGTATATAGGTGACGAAGCAAATTGGGAAAAAGCAGAGACGGGAATACAAGAGGTGGCCAAAGAAAAAGGATTGAATACGGTGATAGAATACGGTGAAGCGGCTTTCTATGGTCCAAAGCTTGACTTCATGGTCAAGGATGCCTTAGGTCGCAGTTGGCAACTGGGTACAATTCAAGTGGATTACAGCCTTCCGGAAAGATTTGAACTTGAGTATACAGGCTCCGATAATCAGAAACATCGTCCTGTGATGATTCATAGAGCACCTTTTGGGTCTATGGAACGATTTGTGGCCATTTTGATCGAAAATACAGCAGGAAACTTCCCACTATGGCTGGCACCTGAACAGGTAGCCGTATTGCCTATTTCAGAGAAATATCATGCATATGCACAAGAATTGTACGATGAACTGCAGCAACTGGATATCACCGGGACCTTGGATCAGAGAGATGAAAAGATTGGAAAGAAAATCCGTGATGCTGAACTAAAGAAGATTCCTTTTATGTTGATAGTTGGTGAAAAAGAAGCAGCAGACAGGAATGTTTCCGTCAGAGAACACAAGGTCGGTGATCTCGGAAGTATGAAGAAATCAGCATTTACAGCTCTTTTTCAAGATAGAATCGATCAAATATTAAATTAAATTCATATTTCACATTCAAGTATTTTAATGCGATATTTGCGTTTCATTTTTGACCATGGTTCAACTAAACGTATTTAATCATTAGTAAACAACAAAGAAGAAGGCCCTACAGAGGCAGGGTTGAAGAGCCTTACAAAGTCAATGAAAAAATCACTGCGCAATTTGTAAGGGTGGTGGGAGACAACATAAAGGTAGATGTTTATCAAGTCGACAAAGCCATAGCAATTGCTAAAGATCAGGGGCTGGATCTTGTGGAGATATCTCCGAAAGCAGATCCCCCGGTTTGTAAGGTAGTCGACTACTCAAAGTTTAAATACGACCAGAAGAAGAAACAAAAAGAGATCAAATCGAAGGCTCAAAAAACGGTGGTAAAAGAAATCCGTTTTGGACCTAACACCGATGATCATGATTTCAACTTTAAGCTGAATCATGCCAAAAAGTTTTTGGTGGAAGGGTCTAAGGTGAAAGCATATGTGCACTTTGTTGGGCGTACGATAGTTTTCAAAGATAGAGGAGAGATTCTTTTGTTGAAATTTGCCCAGGCACTGGAGGAAGAAGCCAAAGTAGAGCAACTTCCGAAATTGGAGGGCAAACGTATGATATTGATGTTAGCACCTAAACAAGCAAAAAAATAAATTAAAATGCCTAAGGTAAAAACAAACTCTAGTGCTAAGAAAAGATTCAAGCTGACTGGTTCAGGCAAGATCAAAAGAAAGCACGCTTTTAAAAGTCACATCCTGACTAAAAAGGAAACAAAGCAAAAGCGTAATCTAACGCATGCTACTTTGGTTCATAAGTCAGATGAGAACAACGTTAAGCATTTGCTTAACCTATAATTTGGTTTTAAAATTTTAACCCGATGCTTGGCTTTAAGCACTGAATAAGTCGCCAAGGATCAAAAACAAGAAAAAATGAGATCAGTAAATCACGTTGCATCCAAAGCAAGGCGTAAAAAAATGATGAAAAACGCCAAAGGTTACTTTGGACGAAGAAAAAATGTTTGGACGGTTGCTAAGAACGCAGTAGAAAAAGGTTGGACTTATGCTTACCGTGACAGAAAAGCTAAAAAGAGAGAGTTTAGAGCATTATGGATTCAACGAATCAATGCAGGTACAAGAGCTCATGGAATTAGCTACTCTAGATTTATGGGTATGTTGAAAGAAAACAATATTGAAATCAACAGAAAAGTTTTAGCTGATTTAGCAATGAATAACCCTGAAGCTTTCAAGGCAATTGTAGATAAAGTCAGTAACTAAAAAAACACTTTGTTTAGGTACGAACCCTGGCATTCTTGTCAGGGTTTTTTTGTGCCTTAGCTTTTCCTAAGCTGTTATGAAGATGTCGGAGGTGGCTCTTGTTTTACTGAATTTGCTTCTATCTGGCAAACTGAAACCTGTTGGCTCTTTTCTTTACGAAGTGCCAGAAACTTTCGACTGCAATGAGCAAAAGGTCTCCAAAAATGGACGGTATGGGCTTGATCTTTTTTGACATGATTGATCTAGTATGATATGGTTGAATGCAGAAATATACCTACAACCAGGTCATCGGCCTCTATTCGATGGTTGAATAGGGAGTGTAATTGGATGAGCGCGAATAATTTTGAACAGAGAAGTTGTGCTATTCTGATAAGCACTAAAATGTCACCACAAGTGTCTGTATGGCTGCCGTTGCTAAGATGTCCCGGGTGAAAGCAATTCGCCAGATCTTAGTATTTTACAACTATGAATAGAAAGGAAGCACTAAAGATCTTGTCCGTGGGTGCAATGGGAACTGCAGTTAATTTTCCCGCCGGATCAATGGGGATTGTTCAACGAAGAGCTACTACCGAGCTGAAAGGAAATATCAATCACAGCGCAAGCCGATGGTGTTACGATCAGCTTGAACTCGAAACGCTGTGCAAACATGCTAAAAGGATCGGTTTAGTTGGTATTGATTTGGTTAAACCCTCTGAAGTAGATGTGCTAGAGCAGTTTGGCCTGAAGGCCACTATGATGAACCCAGAAGTGTTTAGTCTGACTGAAGGATTTAACGATCCTTCATTGCATGAAGAGCTGATCGCTACATACGAAGAGCTGATTGATCTTGCTGCAAAGAAGGGCGTCCGAAATATCATTTGTTTTTCAGGTAATAGAAATGGAATGTCGGATGAACAAGGTATTGCAAACTGTAGAAAAGGTCTCGCGGGCTTGGTTTCCATGGCAGAGAAGAAAGGTGTTTTCATGCACATGGAGTTACTAAACAGTAAAGTCGATCACAAAGATTATCAATGCGATCGGACTGAGTGGGGAGTGGAGTTGTGTAAACAGCTGGATAGTAATCATTTTAAGTTACTGTACGACATCTATCACATGCAGATCATGGAAGGGGATTTGATCGCTACAATTCGAAGATACCATCCTTATTTTGGTCATTATCATACAGGAGGAGTACCCGGTCGCAATGAAATCAATGATAGTCAAGAGATCTACTACCCGGCTGTGATGAAAGCCATCGTCGACACAGGTTTCAAAGGAGTCGTTGCGCAGGAGTTTGTACCAACTGCAGACAATATGATTGATTCCCTCGAGGAATCAATCCGCATCTGCGATGTATGATTACATCATTTTGACCGGGGTTTCAAAGAAAACCCTGACCAGATTCCTGCAATTGTCAACCCTGCAATAATGTGCCATACGCCCCACCATGCGGCTATAAACGCCATTCCTCCCACATTTAACTCTACAGGGAAGATTCTTGGATTGAACAATAGCGCTAGCGCAAGTCCTGAGTTTTGAATGCCCGTTTCAATCGAAACGGTCTTTCGGTCCTGCAGGCCTAATCCGACTGCTTTTCCGGTGTAATACCCCATCATCAAAGACAATGCATTGTGTACGAGCACGATAAAGAAGATGTAGTAGATGTAACGGATAAAGTAGTCGTAATTGCTGGCGAATATCAAGATGACAATGGCTATGAAGGTACCAATAGAGATCTTTTTGACGGTTGCGAGGATTCGTTCAGTAGTCTTTGGGAATCTATAATGGAAAAGTACACCTACTACCAGCGGAATTCCCAGAATGATGATAATGGTTTCCATAACACTCCATACTTCGATGTTAAGTGTTGGAAGTGTGCTAATAGTCGATGGGTTCGAGTAGTATTTGAGGAATAAGTTCCCCCAAAAAGCAAAGTTTAATGGTGTGAGAACCAGACTTGCTACGCTTGAGAATGCCGTGAGACTCACGGATAAGGCAATGTTACCTCTTGCTAATGAACTGATGAAGTTGGAGATGTTTCCACCAGGACAAGCGGCCACAAGTACCATACCCAAACCAACGGTAGGGGTGATGAAGTCCTTTAGTAGTAGTGCCAAGCTAAATGTAAGCAAAGGCATCATGAAGAACTGAGAAATGATGCCCACAAAGGCTGGTTTAGGACTTTTCCACAATTTGATGAAGTCTTGAGGTCTTAACTCAAGTGCTACACCAAACATGATAAAAGCGATGGTGAAATTTAGTAGTTGCTTGCCTTCTGCATTGAAATTGAGGCGAATTTGATCTATCTGAGATAAGGATTCAAGCATTGTAGTAATATTAGTGAATTAATAGGAATTGGTAGGAGCTACAGCGTTGAGAACCTAAGGATCAAGCTGGTCTTGATGAAGAGCCCATCCTGTAAATCTTCATTAAGCTGTTCTCGGTTATCACCGAACTTGAGTGCTGACATAGCAAAGTCCATTCTTTCTTCGTCTTCGTATATCCTGATTCTTCTTCCGATGGTAGTGCCAAAGTTGGTCATCCATACCAGCTTTCCTAATTGAACGGACGTGGCAAGACTTACTTCATTGTTGGCCTTCGTTAGGTATCCAACCTGTTCGTTGAGTTCATAGCTTTTGATGATTCCTTTGAAATGCACACCGGCTTTGACCTGATTCGACACCAAATATTCGATTTGCGCTGCCAAAGGAGCCATGATGTTGAGTTCCCACTTGTCTGTTTTGTTGTAGTAACCAATCAATGGAACTAAAAAGGGTCCAAAAAGCTCGGAGTTGGTGTAGAAACCAAACTTAACGTTCTTGTAGGGAGTGAAAGATCTCTGCATTAGGCCAATCCAGCCAACTTGAAAATTATCAGAAGAAAATCGAAGTTGGTCCGAGGATAGCTTCGGGATGGACAAGTAAGTGCCACTCCATTTATCGCTGTGCTTGATATTTAGCCCTATTTTCATGCCTAGTCCGTAGACCTGGATATCGTCATTAGAAGATTCAGTAAAAGCCAGGTTTATTCCTTCCGAAGTAATCCCGGATAATAAGGCTATCTTTTCGGATAGCACGATGGGGACGGTCAAGTCAGCAT
>JAYPLE010000020.1:0-25323 GCA_038129245.1 Flammeovirgaceae bacterium
GTCTAGGACAGGATGAAGCAAGTGTCATCATTATGTTGTCGTCTTCTATTGATCCTGCTGATGAAGCCAAGGCAGAATCTATCAAGCAAATAGCTGGATTTAGATCAAAGCCACTATCCTTCGATATGGCTGAGGAAATAGTGCGAACTTATTTTTAGTCTCGACCAAGCCAGTATTTTGGAAACTACTGACGACTTAAGGTAGTAGTAAAACACCTGAGGTAACTCACCTTCCAGACCTTAAGTCCCTAGCATTATTTTTTTCCCATCTAATTATTAAATTACAGGTAGCTGATTTAAGACTAAGTGAATTTATCTTTTGGTTAAATAGTTAACAGAATTCTTATCAGGTCGAAAACTATTTTGAAAGATTTTTTTTATAAAAAATATGAGTTTCCTTTATCAACTTTTGATGTCCAATCATATACCATTTTCGGTAAAGGGGCAAACTCAGTTCAGCTAAGATCAGTTTACAACAATGCACATTTCTAATGTTTTGAGCTTGATTACTTGCAGTAATAAGTAGTTTTATGAAATTTGCTAGTAGATTAGTAATCAATTTGTTAGCTACAATTACTTAGAGTAATAATCTAATAGTAAAACGTGCACCTTATTGTCCCGCAGAAATATTGGAAAACCGCCGTGGTAGTAATCATTACCATCATAGTGCTTGTATTCACCGGGAGGTATTTGTTGAGGTTAGGACATGAGATTTCTGTAGAGGTTCTCAAGAATGTTATACAGGTAGAAACTGCAGGTAATTATCAGATAGATTTTGAGGAAGTTACCCTGAATATCAGAGATAAGAAATTAGCCTTGTCAGGTCTAACCTTAGTTCCAATAATTCCTAAAAGTGAATTCAACAAGACCATCTATGAGGTTGATATTGACAGTGTAGTTATTCATCTGGAGTCACTCAGCAGTATATATCTTGAAAGAGAGTTGGCTATAGATAGCGTTAGGATTATTGATCCTGCAGTCAGTCTGGCTAACCCCGATCAATCGACGGATAGTTTAAACTTTAGCTTACAGACAGGGAACCTATACCATATCATCACGGATCAACTAGCTGTTTTAAGTATTGGTAAGTTTCATGTAGAAAACGGCGATTTAAGTCATTCGCCAAGTAATTTCCAATTGGCTGGGTTTCACCTTGAAATGGACGGACTGCTGATGGACAGTGTGAGGCAGCGTAACCGTGTTTTTTTCTCAACGGATATAACCCTGGAAATTAATGATCAGGTCATGCTACTGCCGGACAGCATACATGAAGTAGGTTTTGAAAAGTTCTTATTGTCAACAAAAGATTCAGTATTACGATTTCAGAATGCTTATCTAAGACCTTCATCGGTTTCTGGATATAGTTTTCTTGGCGACAATGATCTGAATATTTACGATATACAGGTACCTATTCTTTCGCTTGATGGTTTGGATTACTTCAAAACATATAACGAGAATGTGCTCTCCATTGATCGTGTTTCTATTGAGAGCCCCATCGTTAGAGTGGATAATGAAGAGAAGACAGCAGATACCAGTGTAGACAACAACCTTTTTGAGTTGCTCACTGATGTATTTGATTCATTACAAGTAAAAGAGTTTTTGCTTACCGATGCCAATGTTGACCTAAAGTTAAACAGCGGCGGGAGCAATCAGAGATTGGTATCTAATCGTACTGATATTGCGATATATGGATTATTGTTGGATTCTATTAATGCTGTTCTGGATGAAGGCAATCGGTATTTCGACAGTGCCAGCTTCAAGCTCTTAGATTACACTTATAACCTGCCAGATAGTATTCATCAGCTCAACGTACGTGCTTTAACGCTCAACTCGAGCGATAGCTCGATTATTGTTGAAGACCTGCGATTAGCGCCTGACAGAAATCCTAACTCATCTAAAACGCTGGCTTACCTGGATATACCTTATAGTTCTTTGACAGGGGTAAGTTTTAAAGAAGCTATCCTTGGAGAAAGACTTCGATTGAAAGATTATTTCATAGCCGAACCGAGTCTTCGCATATTGCCTGATCTCAAAAAAAAGGTAGATCGAAATAATAAAACAAATTTTACTCCTGCTGACCTTTTTGAAATCATCTCGATACGATATGAGGAATTTTACAGCAGATCTTTCGAGGTATACGATGCACAAATTCAGATTGAGGATAAGGGCCTAATAAGAGATATCAATTTTACACTTTCGCAAATTGGTCTAAACAGGAAAACTGAGCTTTGGACAGATATGATTAATCAAATGGAGATAGGTTCGGGTAGGATCCAATGGTACCTAGATTCATTAAATGTAACAACTGGCGGCATACAAATCTCTAATAAGGGAACTGATGTAGCTTTAGACGGTCTGCAGATAAGAGATCCTAGTGATAGTATAGTATTTAAGACTGATCAGGTTTACCTTTCAGGGCATAGACCAAATAAGTTGGTCTCTGGCCAATTTCACACAGATACCTTAACCCTAGTAAAGCCTATTTTATCGTGGCGACTAGACAGGGAAGACCCTAAAGATTCCGTTGGAGGTACTAGGGAAAAGCTTAGTATTGAAATACCTGATCAAATAGGCTATTTGAAGATTGAAGATGGAACGGTTGATTTATTAAGGGATAGCGTTAAGCTAGCGAGTACCACGGGAGTACATCTTTGGATGAGTTCCGACGAGAATCAACCTTTAGATCAATTGATATCTGATAAGGTAATCGTAGAAATGAATGGAACTTCAGTAAATAAATTTGAAATTGAGAAAGTTGAATACAGTAGGACCTCAAGAAATCTGGTTCTCTATCAGGTATTTCTAGATGGCGGTGAATCTGCATTTTTAAAGACTGATCAGATAACTCTTTCTGGGATCTATCAAAAAGGTTTATTCAAAGATCAGTACCTGCTAGCAGCCAGCTGCAAGCTGCAAGGTGTGGAATCCAGTATTGATTTGGGGGGATTTTCCAATGAGATGAAAAATAGTGCTACTGAGTTCAATGTTAGCTTAGGTCATTTAGCAATTGAAAATCAGCTTTCTAGTGTTAAGCTTTTGAATGGTCAAAAGATCTATTGGAAAAATGGCGGATTATTGATTGATGAGTTTTCAAATCTGTCGGGAAACCTTCTAGCAAATTATGCATTTCTACTTGGGAAATCAGGAGCTTTTTCAGGTGATCTCGACATTCTTTCAGATAAACAGCAATTTTTTCTTCAAGGTGTCAAACTGGATCATAAAGCGAAGGCTTTTGAGGTAGATACATTGGTGATGGAGAATGTGAAAAATATGGAAGTAGCAATTTATCAACTAGAGATTGGAGGATATTCGCCAGATGCTTTCCTGAATGAGAATCGGCTTCAGGTTGGTTATGTTAGTTCGAAAGGTTCTGCTGTCACATTCCAGCGTGCAAAGGATGAGGTGTCTGTGCAAGTATTAAGTCTTCCTTTCAATGAGCTGATCATTGACTCCCTTAAACTTTATAATAACCAATGGAAGCTGCTTGATCAGTTTAAGGGAACCATCACCTCATTGAATGATTTGAATTTGCAATCGTTAAGTTTTTCATTGGATTCGTTGTCAGACTTGAATCGGTGGTTCGACTTTTCCCAGCAGTTGTCGATCAGCGGGTCAGAGTTTTCGCAGCCACTGGGCGATGATTATCAATTCACTATTAAGGACTATGCTTTTGATCTTGCAGAAAATCAGGTAAAACTCTTAAAGGTTTCGGTAGATCCAAAACTGGATCGATATGCTTTTAGTGCTAAACAAAAGACTCAAAAGAGTTGGTTTGATGTTGACATTGACCAGATAACGGTCGAGAAGATTGATTGGGGAGCTATGGCAAACGGGAGGTATATCATAGATAAAGTGAAAGTTGATCAGGTTACAGCTGAAATTTATCGAGATAAAAATAACCCGTTTACCGAAGATCAGTACAGCCCAATGCCTCAGAAGACCTTGCAAGATTTAGATGTTCCTATGTGGATTGACACCATAGACATTACTGCTAATATCAAATACATAGAGCGACCTATTAATTCCGATCAGGAGGGTGTGATGACATTTGATGATGTCCAAGGATATCTTTATGATTTCAGAACAGAGGATACCTTAACTGATCAGCAAATGGTATTCGCGACGCAAGGAAAATTATTCGACTCTGCACCATTCAATGTCAACGTGAGCTTTGATCAAAAGGGACCTAACTATCCCTATCGAATGCAAGGCTCTGTTTCAGATTTTGATTTGGTTACGTTAAATCAAATGCTAGGTCCGGTGGCAGGTGTAAACATTCGCTCTGGATATGGTGAGAAGATTGAATTTGACTTTTTAGCGGACGCTAAAGTTGCCTCTGGTGATATGCGTTTTAGGTATGATGATTTGAAGATAGATATACTCAATAAAAAGACCCACGAAGCGCACGGCTTGGGTAGGGGAATCAAGACGTTTTTTGCCAATACTTTCGTCGTGAAAAAGAAGAATTCAGGATTTGCCTTTTTCGTGAAGAAAGGTCAGATATTTTATGAAAGAGATACTTCCAGAGCGATTTTTAATTATTGGGGTAAGGCACTTATTAGTGGAGCCGTAAGTAGCATTGGTATAAACAAGAGTGATAAGGCCGCCAAGCGGTATCAAAAATCATTAGCTAAGTCATTGAAGGCAGATGATTAAGCGTCAATTTTGTTTCATCTCAATATCATCTTGGGCTCATCCAACTGACGTAAACGCTGGGGCATAAAGGTTTTGGTCGTCTTGCCGACCACAGAACCTTTTAATAGTTTTGATTAAAGTGTACCAAATAGTACCATCTCCTTGGCTAAAGTATACGCTAATTATTCTGATTCTAATCTGCTGATTGACGCCGATGATCGTATCTGCATTTTTATTTGGTTAAGACCTTTTCTTTGATCTATTCGTAGGGGGCTCTTTTCGGGGGTCGTCAGGCCATACATGTTTAGGGTATCTTCCTTTCAGCTCCTTTTTAACCTCATAATAGGCTGAGGACCAAAAGCTGCTAAGATCACTGGTGACTTGTACAGGCTTAAATCCGGGTGATAACAAGTGTATGAGTACCTTTTGCTTTCCGTTGCAAATGGTTGGTGTTTCTGTTAAACCAAATACTTCTTGAATTCTTACTGCTAGAATGGGATCACTTTTTTCCTGGTATTGCAGTTTTATGGTAGAGCCACTTGGAACGGAGATTTTATCAGGCACCTCTTTTTTTAGTAGCTGCTGCTGATCGTAGGAGAGCATAGTATCAAAAAGTACTTGCGCTATATCAATCTTTTTGAGATCTCTTTCAGTCTTCACCTGACCCAGATAAGGGGAAAGCCATTGATCTATTGAACCTAAGAGTATGTCAGGGTTTAAATTTGGAAAATTCTTCTCTGGAAAATGTCTTTCTGCAATCTGGTTTCGGTAAATAAGTTGTTCGACTTCTTCGTCTATGTTTAGCAGGTTTCCTTTTGATTTCTTTACAGCTCGAAGAATCGTGGATTTGACTCTGTCAATAGATGGCTCCAACAAAGGTTGCGATGAGAGCACTAAACCACCTACACGCATTTGGACCTGAGTGATAAGCTTGCCCTGCTTTTCATCCCAGGCAATGACCTCTTTTTCTATAACGTGGGCAGCCAGATCTTGCGGGTTGATTTCAGCAGCAAGAAAGACTTTACCCGTGCTTTCACGAGCATTCATGTTGGCTATCACGATCCAAGCGCTTGCGTACAGTTCATCATCTCGATTGAGTTTTACCACATGACCGTTTGATAGCTGAAAACGGCCTGATTTATTCCCTTGTGAACCAGCTATGCGTTCTGGGTAAGCATATGACAGGAGAATACCGCTTTCAAACGGGTCATAGCTGTCAATCGATACCTCAGTTCCTAGCAATCCTGCATAGGATAGGGCTATTTCATTGATCCTCTTGAATGATCGCTCTGAACTGTTGTCAGCTCTTTTTCTTCGAAGCCAGTCAATTCTTAGGCTAATGTCTGTGGAAGGTTCATTCCTTAAGGGATCTCTTTCCTCAATCAGGGCTGCGATGTCGCATGCCAGAGGAAGATCACCTTCTTTTTTTGCTTCTAGCAGCATATGAGCAATTCTAGGGTGACAGGGCAGATTTGCCATTTCCTCTCCTAGCGGAGTTATTCTGAGCTCATCTATGGCTCCTAGTTGTTCTAGTAATTCTACAGATTTATAGTAGGTGTTATTGGGAAGCGGATCTAACCAGGTCAGGTTTTCTGGAGAATCGATTCCCCATGAAAAGAGCGAAAGGACGAGTGGTGTCAGGTCTTGGTGGAGTATTTCCGGGGATCGATGGCTATCCATTCGATAATTTGTACCCGTCGACCACATACGGTAGCAAGTTCCTTTTCTTAGTCTTCCAGCTCTTCCGGACCGCTGCTTGGCTTCATCTTGCGAAATGCGGTAGGTATACAAGCGCGAGAGGCCACTTCCGGGATCGTACTTTACAGATCTTCCAAATCCAGTGTCCACCACGGTGCTAATCCCCTCTATTGTCAAACTAGTTTCGGCAATTGAAGTAGCTAAAACGATTCGTCTTCGTCCATTTGTGTCGGGCTGAATTGCTTTCCACTGCTTCGGAAAAGGTAGTGCGCCGTATAATGGGTAAACCAATAATGACTTGTCTCTTTTTAGTGCAAATTCGGCATCAATTATCTCTTTCTGTCCAGGAAGAAACACGAGGATATCTCCATCTGTTTCCTTATAAGCTTGTCTGATTACAGGTACACATTGCTCAGCTAGCAGGTGGGGGTCAGCATCTTCATGTTGTTTCGTTATCACCGGATATTGCTTTCCTTCGCTTAGTATAACAGGAGCATTCAGTTTTTTTGACAACTCATCAGCATTTAAAGTAGCAGACATGATGATAAGCTTCAAATCTTCACGAAGAATTTCCTGGGACTGTAGGCTAAGTGCAAGTGCCAGGTCTGCATGAATGCTTCTTTCATGAAATTCATCAAAAAGGATGATTGCAATATCCTCGATAGCATTATCAGCTAGCAACATGCGTGTTAATATTCCTTCGGTTATCACTTCGATTCGGGTGTGATCGCTGATTCTAGATTCAAATCGTATGCGATACCCGACGGTCTGACCAACTGATTCCCCCAGGAGCTCTGCCATACGTTGGGCTATACTTTTTGCAGCCAGCCTACGTGGTTCCAACATGATGATCTTCTTACTGGCAGGTAAGTCCAGCTTTAATAATGCAAGAGGTAGTAAGGTGCTCTTTCCGGCACCCGGGGGTGCTTGAAGAATAACTTTCGGGTTTTCAAGAACCTTCTGTAGAAGTTCAGGTATAACTTCCTTTATTGGTAGTTCACTTTCGGTCCAGTCAAAGGTTTGAGCACTCACGGATGCAAAACTGACGATTACGGAACATCTTATAACTATGATTCGGAAAATTCTACTTTGATTCACTAGTTTAGAACTATGGAGGAAAATCAAAAAGAGAAGTTATTTGCCTATGATCCGTTAGTAGCAGGTGCTATGCGGTTAGGTAGTTGGGGTGCAAATTTTGATACCCCTCAGTATATAGATTTCATAGAAGGTTGTGTTGAATTAGGAATACACGATTTTGATCACGCTGATATTTACGGAGACTATACGACGGAAGCAGAGTTTGGTGCAGCATTGAAGGGTAATAATGAACTTCGACAACGTATTCGTCTGACAACAAAATGCGGTATAAAACTAATTACCGCGAGCCGACCTGATCATCAAATTAAATCTTACGAACTAAGTAAAAATCACCTCATTTCTTCTGTGGAGCAATCGCTGCGTAATTTTCATACTGACTACTTGGATGTATTGCTGTTACATCGACCTGATGTACTTATGGATCCTTTTGAGATTGCGGAGACCTTTGATGAGCTCAGGGAACAGGGGAAAGTGTTGCATTTTGGTGTTTCCAATTTCAGTACCCATCAATTTCAGGCTATAAATTCTATTTTTCCTTTAATAACCAATCAAGTAGAGGTATCTGTGGCCCATCTTGATGCCTTTCTTGATGGCACTATTAACCAGTGCTTGGATCATCAGATCCAACCAATGGCGTGGTCTGCATTGGGCGGAGGAGACCTACTTTCCAATCCAGAAGGAGATCGATCACACCGTATCCATGCTGTGCTCAAGTTGTTGGGTGAAAAATATGATTGTGATTTAGATCAATTGCTTTATGCTTTCGTGTTAAAGCATCCTGCGGGAATTGTCCCTGTGCTTGGTACCACGAAGCTGAACAGAATTAAGAAAGCTGTGGAAGCCTTGGAAATAGACATAAGTAAAGAAGATTGGTATAGACTATGGTGTGCCTCTACTGGAGAAGAAGTTGCTTAACTCTGCTTATGTCTAAGAAACACCAATCGCTGTTCCGATGATCTTTTTGTGTCAAATAGATAACCTTCAGAGTCGAACTCTCGAAGATCCTTTACATTGTTGATTTGGTTTTGCGTCATAAAGCGAGAAATCAAACCTCTTGCTTTTTTAGCAAAGAAGGAAATAACCTTGAATTCTCCCTGGTGAAAATCCAGGAATTCGACTTCTATTACATCAGCTTTTAGTGCTTTTTTATCCACTGCTTTGAAATATTCCTGAGAAGCTAGATTAACCAAAGTGCGGTTTCCCAGAGCTTTCAAATCTCTGTTGATTACTTTTGTAATTTTATCTCTCCAGTATTGGTACAGGTTTTTGTATTCATGAACCGTAAGCTTTGTTCCCATCTCTAGTCGATAGGGCTGAATCACATCAAGAGGGCGCAAAATTCCGTATAGGCCTGAAAGAATTCGTAAATGATTTTGCGCATAGCTCACTTCATCCTCAGCTAACGTTTCTGCATCCAACCCTATGTAAACATCTCCTTTGAAGGCGAAAAGTGCGGCTTTACTGTTATGCTCAGTGTGTGCCTTTTTGAATGCCCTGTAGCGCTCTACATTCAGTGTAGCCAACTGATCGCTTAAATTCATTAATTGTTTAACTTCATTTGCATCTTTTTCCCTAAGGACTGAAATCAGTTCATTGGCATGCTTTTTTAATCTAGGCTGCGTTGTTTCAAATGCAATCGAGGATTCGAAATCAAGTGTTTTAGCTGGGGAAATGACTGCAAGCATGGAGTAACGATTATTGAATAAGATTGCAAATGTGCTATGTTTCTTATTTACAAATAAGATCTGTCGATTGTTTTTATTTATCGAAGAATCAATTCATTGCTTCTCCTCTTCAACTACGATTTCAAAAGTTGGTTTTTTAATAAAATAAATTGTTTGTGAGCGGTCAGACTTACTACTGTAACCTGAAGCTATCTCAGCTTCATCATTTCCTTTTTGACTGGCGATAGGTACAATGCTTTGACCGTATTTTTCTATAAATTCTTCGTAAGCTGCTCCATTTTCAAAAAACTGTTGTCCGTAAGCATCTTTTCTTCTGATGAGTTGCACAAGACCTACAAAATCAATTCGTGAATCAAATGCAACCGCCTTGGGAAGCGGAATATTTGAATTTTCGGTCTCTTCTTTGCTTGCCAGACGTAAACAATTACTTGCACCGATTTCCTTTTCAAACCAAGAGCAAGCAAGGTCGTTTAATCCCGAGTTAGAGGTCAGTGCGACCATTTTTCCTATCTTGGACAGATCCACTTCCTCAAATATTTCATCTGATAGTATATTGGCTTGAATGGACCTCAGCTTCATCTTCTTTGCTTCCTTAATGTTGGGAGCTGATGTGTCTACAAGGAGCACATAGATTCCGTAGGATTGTAGCTGAAAGCCTATTTTTCTAGCCAGCTCGTTAGCACCGAGGATGAGCAGCCCCTTCGGTTCCTCTCTTCTTACCTTTAACATTGCAGCAATAAATTTTGCAGTTGATCCTTGCAAGACTACTGTCCCTATTATCATCAGGAATACAAGTGGTAATAGAAGCTCTGCTTCATTTGGGTTCACAGGTGCACCTCTATTGATCAAATCAAGAGAAAAGAGTGAGGCGACAGCAGCAGCTACGATTCCTTTTGGCCCGATCCATGATATGAAAAGTTTTTCTTTAATGGTAAGATTTGATCTAATCGAGGAAAGAAAAACTCCTACAGGTCTAACGACTAGGATTACTACAAGGAATAAGATTAAACTGGCGCCCCCTAGTTTTTCAATCTGATGGATGTCGATTCTGCTTGACAACAATATGAAAAGAACGGAGATCAAAATGAGTGTGATGTCCTCTTTAAAAGAAAGAATTCGCTTTAATTCTTCTAGTTTCAGGTTGGCAAGTATGATTCCCATAACAGTAGCCGCCATAAGCCCCGCTTCCTTATGTATAAGCTCTGAAAAAGCAAAGGTTAGAATGACCAGACCCAAGGTGAAAACGTTTTTCAAATAATCGGGCAGCAGGTTATTTTTGAATAGATACCAGAGAAAGACAGCACCAAGACCTCCGGCTACTATACCAGCTGAGATGGTGATGAAGAACTCCTGAAAAACTTCAAGTGAATACTCAGAACCATGCCCCGAGGTAATGATGAATTCGTACATCAAAACGGCTATCAAGGCTCCAAAAGGATCAATTAAGATCCCTTCCCATTTGAGAACGGTATTGATCTTTGAGTTTGGTCGGACATTTCGAAGGATAGGCAGAATCACTGTAGGTCCACTTACAATGATCAATGCTCCAAAAAGAAAAGACATCTGCCAGCTCATATTCATGATGAAATGGGCAGCCAGACCTCCACCGACAAACGTTACAATAGAGCCAATGATTAGCAGGTTTCGAACAGTGCCTGCCAGGCTTCTTACCTCTGATAGGTTCAAAGTCAGACCACCCTCAAAAAGAATGACTCCTACGGCAATAGAAACAAATGAGAAAAGTAGATCCCCACTGAATATCTGATCTCCATCAAGAAGCTTATCACCATGCTCTGTGAAAAAGGTTGAAATAGGCCCTATCATCAATCCAATCAGAATTAAAGGCAGAATTGCCGGTTTCTTAATTTTCCAGGCTAACCATTGGGCAAATATTCCCAGGACCAAAATGCTTGCTAATTCTAACATAACTGAAAGGATGTTCAGCAATAAGATTAAAGACATTTAAGTTATGTACCTAGCATTTAATTAAAATTTGATTAGATATCTTTCCAGATATTTTAAGAAGAAATAAGACACTACCATGAAAAAGATACTGATTGCTTGTGTTCTCATGCTGGCAATAGGAGTTGGATTTAGCTCTCAGGCTCAAGACTATGCATTCAAGGTTTTGGCGAACAAAGGGGACAACAAAGTTCAAAAGCAGAACGGCGACATACTGCCTTTAAAATCACGAGATTTATTGAACGAAACAGATATAATCATTGCTTCCGATGGTGCTTACATTGGATTAATGCATACGAGTGGGAAAGCTCAGGAGATTAAAGGAGGTCAAAAAGTCGCAGTAGCGGATTTAATAGTTAATGTAGGTGGGAAAGAACTTACATCCATAAGTAAATATGCCCAGATGATATCAAAGAGACTTGCAGATGGGGAGGCCGAGAAGAAAGTCAAAGCCAGTGTTGGTACCAGGGCTGTGGGTGGAGCAAGTAAAATAACGGTGATGATGCCACAGGAAAATGAGCTGTACGGATCTAAGGCAGTGGTGAAATTTAAGTCTACAGCCGAAGATCCTGGTGCATACGAAGTAGTGATAACGGATATATTGGATGAGGTGGTCTTCTCAGCAGAAACAAGCGCAGATTCCATGCTTGTTGACTTTGGTGCTTTGGAAAACGACATGGGTCTATATGTTTTGAATGTAAGGAAAAAGGGAGACAAGAGCTTTGCATCAGCCAACTACCCTATCCGTCACTTACAGGGTGATGAGTCTGAGGATATTGCCGCCAATCTTGAGCCTTTAAGCGCGGGTTTATCTGAAGATTCACCATTAAACCTATTGATAGTGGCATCTTTCTTTGATGACAATGAACTGTTTCTTGATGCTCAATACAACTATGAGAGAGCCATTGCCCTATCTCCGGATATACCAGAATACAAGGAATTGTATCAAATATTTCTCGAAAGCTACGGTTTGAGCGAATAGAAGCAATTTTTCAAAAGACATGATCCCGTTGGATTCCTTGTAGTGGATAATCAAGGTTGAAGACGGGATATTTTATTGAGTAGTTCATTTTTCAGCGTACAGATTCCAATGTTAGTCCACACAGAATAAAAAAGAGTAGGTAACGAACTACTGCAAGTGAAGATGTGCCTGACGTTTTTCAACTTATTATTTTGTTTCAAGCGTAACGGACTTTCAGTTGATGATCATCTTTTAATATTTCGCAAACAATCCCCTTGCTGCAAAGCCTTGGAAATATGCTAGTAGCAGGAAGTGGGTGCTAGATTGATTTACAGTCAAAAGGAAATACTGATTATCCATAAGACTTTATCTTAGGATTAATTAAACTATTAATTATTTCTCCAGGATTCCCGTTTATATTTTGCATGAAAGATTTTTCTGCCAAGCTTTAATTCTTAGGTTATAGTAAGAACGGTTGAGGATTAGTCTAACTTTGCAATTCACTTATTACATTCTATTTGAATCCTTTTATCAAGTTAGGTCTATCTGAGCACACTGTTCAGGCTTTGGATCATCTGGGTTTTGAGCAACCTACTGAAATTCAATCTCGAACGATTCCACTTTTACTTTCGAAAGGTCCTACAGATTTTATCGGTTTAGCGCAAACCGGGACAGGGAAAACTGCTGCTTTTGCTCTTCCCTTGATTGAGCTGGTCGATGATAGTCAGCCAAAGGTCCAGGCTCTGATACTTTCCCCAACAAGAGAACTGGGACAACAGACCGCCACGCAGATAGAAAACCTATCCAAGGAACACAAATCTCTTTCTATTGCAGTCGTATATGGAGGGGCATCCATAGAAGCACAAATAAAAACCCTCAAGAGGCCTAAGCAAATTGTGGTGGCGACGCCTGGTCGATTGCTTGACCTATTGAGGAGAAAAGCTGTTGATCTTTCTTCCATTAAGTATGTGGTGCTTGACGAAGCGGACGAAATGCTAAATATGGGGTTCAAGGAGGATATAGATGCTATACTTTCTCATGGCAACGAGAAGCGCTCCATCTGGCTGTTCTCTGCAACTATGCCTAAGGATATTCGAAAAATTGTGAAGCGATACATGGGGCATCCCGAGGAAGTTCATGTGGACCATAAATTGAAGAGTAATGCTGATATCTCGCATCAATATATCGTAACGAGGACATCAGATAAACTTCATGCACTACGAAGATTTTTAGATTATATGCCTGAAATGCGTGGTGTGATGTTTTGCAGGACTAAGCGTGAGACACAGCAGATTGCAGATCAGCTATCTGAGATAGGGTATGGAGTTGAGGCACTTCACGGTGATTTGTCACAGAGTCAGCGAGACGCGGCCATGAAGAGGTTCAAATCTAGAGCTATGCAGCTGCTTATTGCTACTGATGTAGCCGCTAGGGGGATTGACGTAGAAGGCTTGACACACGTTATTCATCATTCTCTACCAGATCAACTGGAATCCTACACACATAGAAGCGGTCGTACCGGCCGTGCTGGTAAGAAGGGTGTTTCCGTTGCGTTCATCAATTCGCGTGAGCATAGTAAGATAAAAGCACTAGAAAAGCAGTTGAATATCGAATTCGAGAAGATTGCAGTCCCAACCGCTGAAGATATGGGAAGCAAAAGAATTCAGAGTTGGTTACACCTCATATTGAATACAAAAGTTGAACCTCAAGCTGAGGAGTTATGGCACATGCTGCGAGATGAATTGGCTCATTTAACACACGAGGAGCTTATGAAGAGGTGGATAACGTCTCAACTAGATCACATCATATACAAAAGCGATGTGCAATCTGACCTTAATGTTGTAGACGGGGCAACAAAAGATTCAAAGCAAAAGAGAGATGCCAATAGGTATTTTGTAAATCTGGGTAGTGTCGATGGGTTGACTGAGGCAGATTTAATACATTTTCTTGCTGATTGTGCTGAGATCGATAAAAAACACATCAGTGACTTAACATTTAATAAAAATCATAGCTACTTCAATGTGGCAAAAGGCAAAGACAAAGGGCTGTCCTTAAAATTTGAAGGGATGCAGGTAGATGGACGTGACATACGTGTCAACAGAGATGAAGTGATTTCAGGTGGAAGGCCAAAAAAGAAAGAGAAAAAAAGATCTTTTCGCTCTGACAGAAACTACAGGAAAGCGAAAATAAAAAAGAGAGGGAGGAGATAAAATTTAATTAATTTAACTAATCAAAAGAATTAGCTTTCGAAAGCTGATCTTTCATTTTTTCAGATGATTGATCTATTCCTTCAGAACTCGATCTTCTTTATATGCTTGCTTATTTTTCTTGGATGATATTTCAATTTCAATTGGTGTAAAACTGCTAGAGAAACCTGTCTAGCACCTTTATTGGAAGCTAGATTGATGTATATCGATAAATGCTGGGATTTAATCGTGCTACTCCAACATGCAATCATTGGTCACGTAGATTGATAACAATCTTCTGTAAAAGTTAAATATCCATGGGTCTTATCAGTTGCGAACGTTCGTTTCACTAGAGTTTTGGAACAAGTGGACCGGTTTCGCTTGCAAGTGTCAAAATATGCTCAGCAAACAACCTGACCGGGATGGGTATACTTGTGCATAGCTCTTATGGATTTAAGAGGCCTTGTCTGACCAGGCCTTTGATTTGGTTAATTCCAGTTTTTCAATAGACCTTTTGGACCATCTTTTAAATGATGCCCAAAAGAGCTGACAACCAAAACCCCATATTTTAACCCAGCCGGGTTTTACATATGATTTGAGTGCACAGTAAAGCAATGTGGTGCCTGCTTCCTGTTCGCGTGTACTAAACTCAAGTCGATAGGGCCTGATTAACCTGTGACTAATTGCATAAGCGCCGTAATAATATTGTAAATCTCTGTAATCATTCTGAATAGAGGTTATTCTACCGGGAAAGTTGATAAAAGGACCAATGTGATTGGTTAATATTCCTTCGTTAAACCCCTCTGGTATTTTTCTTTGGTCAGGGCTGTAAAACTCTACCTTGTACGGCCAAAGTTGATTTTCAGTGAAGGTTTCTGTCTTATTGAGCCAACTCCAAATCGTAGTTTCACTTGCTTTAAGTTTAATGCTGAACGTGAATTTATGATCAGAAAAGCCCGGTGGGTGGGGTTGAAGTAACATAATAATAAAACTTAGTAGCACTTCGATTGTTACGTAAGCATACAGGTTGTGAAGAGCTAAGTAGTACTAGTTAGAATGAAGGATCAATTCATATATTTTTAACAAAATCATTATAATTTTGTATATAGTTAAAAATAAAAAGCTTTCTATTTAGATATTAATAGCTAATAACAGTAATTACTGTCAATAAATTTAATCCAATATCAATGCAAATAGGAATTCTTAAGTGTACTGAAGAGCCCTTGGTGGCCATTGTGCCTAAAGTTGCTGCCAAGCTGAAGAAAATTGGTCACGAAATAGCCGTAGAAAAAGACGCAGGTAAGGCGGCATTTTTTGATGATGCAGCATTTGAAGCGGAAGGAGTAGAGGTAGCAGACAGGGCAAGTGTGATAGCAAAATCTGAAATTCTCGTAACGGTGAGCGGAGCCGATCAAGATATACTAAAGGATGCCAGACCCGGAACCATCTTGATTGGAAAGTTTAATATTCTAAATGCTCCTGAAATGATCGAAACCTTTCGGGGTTCTGCATTAAGAGTATTTAGTTTGGATAAGGTGCCCAGGTCCTCTATTGCACAGTCAATGGATGTTCTTTCCTCTCTGGCTTCACTGGCAGGTTATAAAGCTGTGATCAAAGCTGCAGAAGAATTTTCCGGATATTTTCCTATGATGACAACCGCAGCCGGCACCATACCACCTGCTAAAGTCCTTGTATTGGGAGCCGGCGTGGCTGGTTTGCAAGCTATTGCAACGGCAAAGCGTTTGGGAGCAGTAGTAGAGGCATTTGATGTGCGTTCAGCAGTGAAAGAGGAAGTGGAGAGTCTGGGAGCAAAATTCGTTAAGGTAACAGGAGCTGATGAAGACAGTCAGGCAGGGGGTTATGCAGTTGAACAGACAGCTGAATACATCAAGAAGCAAAAAGAGCTTATCCATGATCGGGCATCCAAGGCAGATATAGTAATAAGTACTGCAAATATTCCGGGAAAGAAAGCTCCGTTATTGATCGAAAAAAGCACGGTGGCAGCAATGCAGCAAGGCAGTGTGATCATTGATATGGCCACCGCTTCGGGAGGGAATTGCGAAGTTGCAGAGGACGGCAAGATGATCTATTACAATCAGGTAAAAATAATAGGTGATTCGAAGCTATATAATCAGCTGACCAAGGAGGCAAGTATTTTGTATGCTAATAATGTATTCAATTTCATGACCTTCATATTGAAGGATGGAGATGTGTCATTTGAGCATGAGATTGCTCTTGAGACCTATTTTGGTAGACCGATTGATTCAGTAGCATAATCAGAGCATGGAAGCAGTATTTTCATTTGTTGCAGAAAACCCTATGACATTGTATATGGTCGTTTTGGCTGTTTACTTGGGTTTTGAGCTGATATCTAAAGTGCCGACCGTATTACATACGCCACTGATGTCTGGTGCTAATGCGATATCGGGAGTGGTGATAATTGGGGCAATATTACTGGTAAGGCAATCAGCACCCGATGATTACTTGTCATTGATCTTGGGATTTGTAGGGATTATTCTTGGCACCATTAACGTTGTTGGTGGTCATGCAGTCACAAATCGGATGCTGGAAATGTTTAAGAAGAAGTAGGATGGAAGCAATTATCAATTTAACCTACTTGATCTCTGTTATCCTGTTGATTGTAGGTTTAAGAAACCTGAGTAGTCCGGCCACAGCCAGAAAAGGTAACATCATTGCAGCAGTAGGAATGGGACTTGCAATAGTAGTGACACTTTTTATTCCCATTGAAGGAAGTAATGATCATTATTTACTGATATTCCTCGCCTTGGTAATTGGAACTGTGATTGGTGTGGTTGTATCGAAGCGGGTAGAAATGACGGCTATGCCTGAGCTGGTTTCCTTGTTTAACGGGTTGGGAGGGGCATGTGCAGTATCGATCTCTCTGATCGAATTATATAATTATCAGGATACCAACGCTTTATTTTCTGTCGCAGAGCACTTAACGACGCAACTTGCCATGCTGATTGGTGCTGTGGCATTTACCGGGAGTTTGATTGCTTATGGGAAACTCTCAGGAAGAGTTTCGGATTGGAAGATACCCGCCGCATCGATCGTAAATATTGTTTTCCTGGCAATTACCGTTGCATTGATCGTTTACAGAGTGACAGTCCCATCAGAAGGTTTTGTTATACCATTAGTGATACTGGGATTGTCTTTGGTGTATGGAATCACATTTGTGCAGCCAATAGGTGGAGCAGATATGCCAGTGGTTATCTCGCTTCTTAATGCGTTTACCGGGGTAGCCGCTGCATTAGCTGGAATTGTATACGGCAATCAGGTAATGTTAGTAGGCGGAATCCTTGTAGGTTCGTCAGGGACCATATTAACCGTACTAATGTGCGAGGCAATGAATAGATCTTTGCTGAATGTGATCATTGGAGGATTTGGCGGTTCAAGTACGTCGGGAGTTGCGGCAGGGGAGCAGGTAGTGAAAGAAGCCTCTGCTAATGATGTGGCCATTATGTTGCGTTATGCTACCAACGTTTCCTTTATTCCAGGATATGGAATGGCGGTAGCACAGGCACAAAAAGTTTGCAAAGAACTTGATAACCTGCTTTCCATACATGGGGTGAATGTCACCTATGCCATACATCCTGTTGCGGGTCGTATGCCGGGTCATATGAACGTATTGCTTGCAGAGGCAGATGTTCCTTATCCAAGCCTTCTCGACATGGATGATGCGAATGCAGGATTTCCGGAAACAGATGTTTGCGTGGTAGTGGGTGCCAATGATGTAGTGAATCCATCTGCTTTGGATGATCCAGGCAGCCCAATCTATGGAATGCCAATATTGGAAATACTGAAATCAAAGCAAGTGATTGTGCTTAAAAGAAGTATGAATGCAGGATATTCTGGAATTCAAAACCCGCTTTTCTTTCACGAAAAGACCAAAATGCTCTTTGGAGATGCAAAAGCAAGCTTACAAAAACTAGCAGAAGAGGTGAAAGCACTTGACTAAGTACCTTTAGTATCTATTAGTTGAATGCCGTTTTCTCTTATTTCCACCTTTTTTTGTTTGTAAAGGTTACCTAGAGATCGTTTGAATGCTTTCTTACTAAGCTGAAAATAGAACTGGATGTCTTCAGGGCTGCTTTTATCTGTCACTTCGATGAAGCCTTCTTCTTCAATAAGAACTTCGAGGATCTTAGCAGCTCCAGCCTCCATATGTTCCAATCCTGTCTTTTGGAGTGTTATGTCCAGCTTACCGTCCGTTCGTATGTTTTTGATGAATCCTTTGACCTGGTCACCCATCATGACATCCTGGTGTATTTCGGAATGAAAAATCAATCCGTTATACTTTTCATTCACAATGACTTGAATACCAAGATCGTGTTCATCACCTAGTAGTAGTTGTACTTCCTGATCTACTTCCAGACCCGATAAGTCTTTCTCAAAATGGGGGTAAAGCTTACTTGTTGCCACCAATCGCTGGGTTGATTCATCTAGGTACATGTAAATGATGTACCATTCACCCTTGTTCATTCTGCTAGCTTGCTGCTTAAAAGGAACTAGCAAATCCTTCTCTAGTCCCCAATCCATAAATGCACCAAACCTTGAAACATCCACGACTTTTAAGCAGGCGAATTGATTTCGTCCAACTAATGGTGTTTCAGTAGTGGCTACTGGTCTGTCTTCGGAATCCTTGTAGACGAAAACCTCTACCTTTTGACCTTTCTCATGCTTCTTGTCAAGGTATTTATTAGGAAGTAAGACGTCGCTACCTTCTCCATCTGTAAGAAATGCACCAGGTGCCGTAAGTCGATCAATCGTCAAGGATTGTGTAATGCCAATCTCTATCATAATTGGTATACCGCTTCCTTTTTCTCCAAGTAGGTGTCGTAATCGTTGAGCATATCAGTGAAACCATCCGGTCGAATCTCCAGGATCCGATTTGCGATTGTTTGAGTAAACGTGTGATCATGAGAGGTAAACAACACCGTACCAGGGAATGCCTTAAGCGACTCGTTGAACGCTGTGATCGTTTCCAGGTCAAGGTGATTGGTAGGTTCATCCAATATGAGCAAGTTGGCTTCCTGTAGCATCATTCTGGCTACCATACATCGCACCTTTTCTCCTCCCGAAAGTACGGTGCTCTTTTTCAACGTTTCTTGCCCAGAAAAAAGCATTTTACCTAGAAAGCCGCGAATATATACTTCGTCTTTTTCTCCTGGAGCATACGTTCTTAGCCAGTCGATTAAATTCTCATCACTGCTGAAGTAATGATCGTTTTCATTGGGCAGGTAGGCTTTTGTTATTGTTTGTCCAAACTTGAAAGTTCCAGAGGCGGGTGTTTTCTCCTCCATGAGCACTTGAAAAAAGGCGGAGATCGCTAAACTATCTTCACCTACCACCGCTATCTTATCCCCTCGGTTGACGAATAAATCAACGTCTTTGAATAAAAATGATCCATCCTGAACAAAACTCAGCTTCTTGGTCTCCAATATTTGATCACCTGCTGTTCTTTGCTGATTAAAAATGATGGCGGGATATTTTCGATTGGAAGGCTGTATTTCGTCTACATTGATTTTATCCAATAATTTCTTTCTACTAGTTGCTTGCTTAGATTTCGCAGCATTAGCACTGAATCGTGAGATAAATTCCTGAAGCTCTTTCTTCTTATCCTCTGCCTTCTTATTTGCCGCAGCTCGTTGTTGCAGTGCCAACTGGCTTGATTCGTACCAGAACGTATAGTTTCCTGAATACAGTTTTATCTGTCCAAAGTCTATGTCAGCGGTATGTGTACAAACGGTATCCAGGAAGTGTCGGTCGTGTGAAACGACAATCAAGGTGTTGTTGAAGTCCATTAGATAATTCTCTAACCAAGTGATCGTATGAATATCCAGGTCATTGGTAGGTTCATCTAATATGAGGATATCGGGATTTCCGAATAAAGCTTGAGCTAGTAGTACACGAACTTTCTCGTTACCATTGAGGTCTTTGACCAAGGAGGAATGTTTTGCCTCTTTTATTCCCAATCCACTGAGAAGAGCAGCAGCATCTGATTCAGCATTCCATCCATCCATGTCTGCGAACTTTTCTTCTAGCTCTGATGCTTTAACGCCGTCTGCTTCACCAAAATCAGGCTTCATGTAAAGGGCATCTTTTTCCTTCATGATACTCCATAATTCGCCATGTCCTTGAATCACTGTTTCGAGCACAGGGATTTCATCGTACTCAAAATGATTTTGTTTCAAGAATGCTAAACGTTTACCGGCATCTATTGTAACATGCCCTGCATTAGGTGTAACTTCTCCTGAAAGAATCTTTAGAAAAGTAGATTTACCAGCTCCATTGGCACCAATGATACCGTAGCAGTTACTTTCCGTGAATTTTATATTTACTTCGTCAAATAGGACCCTTTTTCCATATTGAAGGGACACATTTTGTGTTGCGATCATGTAGGCTATTTCTTCAGTCCGCGAAGTTAGCGAGTTCTACACTTTTAGTAACAACTTCCCTACAATCAGTTAAATAAATGGCAAAATAAGCTTGTAAATTTTACCGGATTTTGCAGGAATGCTGTCACAGCTTGTTTTTCACTATGTTAATTAAAGGAAAGTTTGTATTTTGAGCCCTATGGCAAAATTCAATTCACCTCTGGAGGCGTTTCTTTACTGGGAGAAAGCAACGCCTGACAACCCTCACTTCAATCAGATTCTACCTGGACAAACCAAAACCTACACCTATCGAGAGAGTGGGCAAGAAATTCGTAGAATGGCATCGGCCCTGAAAGCCTACGGTTATCCGGAGGGAAGTAAAGTTGCCCTGATTTCAAAGAATTGTGCCCATTGGATCATGGCAGACATCGCAATCATGATGGCCGGGTACATTTCTGTGCCAATTTATCCGACGATTGGCCCGGATACTATTCAGCACATTCTGGAGCACAGCGAATCAAAAGCCATCTTCCTGGGTAAATTAGATGATTATGAAAGCCAAAAATCCGGAATTCCAAAGGAAGTTCAGAAGATTGGAGTTCGTATGTTTGAAACGATTGACGGGGACATTTGGGAGGATTTGGTAGAGAAAAATGAGCCGTTGGAAGAAATGGCGGAGCAGGTGCCGGATAATCTGATCACCATCATTTATACTTCAGGGACTACAGGATTACCAAAAGGTGTAATGCATACAATATCCAACTTCAATCATATGGGAAATATGACATTGGATGTCTTTTCAATGCCGAAGCAAACACAGTTATTTTCCTATTTACCCTTATCCCATATCGCTGAAAGAATTGGAATCGAAATACAAGGAACCTACCGAGGAGCGTGTTTTACCTTCCCAGAATCGTTGGATACGTTTGCTGCTAACCTGGCTGAAACACAACCTCACTTGTTCTTTGCAGTTCCTCGTATATGGTCCAAATTTCAGGAGGGGGTGCTAACAAAGATGCCTCAATCAAAACTTGATACTTTATTGAAGATACCCGTTATAAATGGACTAATCAGAAAGAAGATCAAGAAGGCGTTAGGTCTTTCCAGAGCAAAATACATTTTCTCTGGAGCAGCACCTATCGCTGTCAGCATGATGGAGTGGTATCAGAAATTAGGTATAGAGATACTGCAAGCCTATGGTATGACAGAAGACTGCATACACTCGCATTATAACCTTCCAGGTCAAAACCGTAAAGGTTCTGTCGGCAAGCCTATTGTAGGATGCGAAGGTAAACTTTCTCCGGAGGGAGAGATCTTATTGAAAGCTAATGGCACAATGGTTGGGTATTACAAGATGGAGGATAAGACCAAGGAAACCATCACAGAGGATGGCTACTTAAGAACGGGAGATGTTGGAGAATATGACCATGACGGTTATTTGTTTATTACGGGCCGGGTTAAAGACCAGTTTAAGACAGACAAAGGAAAATACATAGCACCTTCCCCGATTGAGCTGGAGCTATCTAAGAATCCGGATATTGAGCAAATCTGCGTGGTTGGAACAGGTATTCCTCAGCCAATAGCTTTGATTGTTGTCTCCGAAGAAGGTAAGAAAAAGAGTAAAGCAGAACTCAGTGCTAGTCTGGTAGATTCGATTAAGGAAATAAACCCATCGCTAGAGAAGTATGAGAGACTGGAGAAAGCGATCGTGATGAAAGAAGACTGGTCGGTTGAGAACGGTTTACTCACGCCAACAATGAAGGTTAAAAGAAATCAAATAGAAAAGATACACATGCCTTATTATACAGAATGGTTTGACCATTCTGACCCGGTGATCTTTGAACCTTTGAGTTAAGTCATACGCCAAATACATATTCTTTTGATCCAAAAGTCTGACAGCGCGTAAACAGAGGTATGGTATGGAGAGGTAGGAGTAAAGTTGGTGGCATAAGGATTTGCTATGGACTCCTTTTGGTATGCATTTTGCTTTCGACTCAGCAGAGCAAAGCACAAGTTCCTGGCATTCAAGCAGACCAAGTTACTGTAGTTGGTGTTTCAGAAGGTATTTCACTTTCGGAGTACTTACGGATAGCAGATTCTGTAGATGAAAAGAATCGTTATTTTTTCTTAAATGATTGGTTGACAGGTTATTATTTAAGGTCTACCGATAATGGTCGTCGATTAGATAGGATTCTCGAGGAGAAGTTACAGGGTTCAGAGCTTTCATATGTATTGATGGACTATAATACAATGGTGGTCATAAAAGATCCTTCACGAGCCTTAGAGCGAAGGAAGGTTTTGCTTGATGCCATGCAGCAAGGAAAGCAAGTCGATGCTTATGTCTTTGGCGATGAATTATCTGATCGTAAAGCAATCATCACCATACGTGGAAGGGTAACCGATATTCAATCAGAAGAACCAATTCCGTTTGTCACCATCCAGATCAACGGATCTACACAAGGGACAGTAAGTGACTCGGACGGCTATTATCGTCTACAGCTTCCCCCAGGAAAATATGCACTGAATTTTAGTTTTTTAGACTACGATAATTCGATCGTCGATGTCGTTGCTTATGACGATGGGACCGTGAACGTACAAATGGTCAGAAAGTCTTTGCTTTTGGATGAAGTAGTAATAGAAGATAAACTGGAACGTCAAATGGCTACTTCCAGAACGGGAAGGACCATTTTGTCTGTTCCGGATATCAAAAGTGCACCTTCTTTTTTAGGAGAACCGGACATCATAAAATCTATTCAGACGCTCCCTGGTGTGACTACTGTTTCTGAGGCAGCTGCTGGATTTAATGTGAGAGGAGGGAGTATAGATCAGAACCTTATCCTATTTGACGGCCTGCCTATTTTCAATAGTGCCCATGTTTTCGGGTTCTTCTCCGCATTTAATCCTGACATAACAAGAGATGTGGCCTTCTATAAAGGTGGTATTCCTTCTGAATACGGCGGAAGATCTTCTTCAGTATTGGATATAGTAAGTAAAGATGGTGATTTTGAGAGATGGCATTTAAAAAGTGGGATTGGGTTAATCAGTGGAAATATCATGGTAGAAGGACCGATAAAAAAAGGAACTACCTCGTTTATTACTTCCTACAGGTCGACCTATTCTAACTGGTTACTCAATAATTTCAGAACCAATTTCATTGATTTGAGACAGAGTGAAGTCAATTTTAACGATGGCTATCTCAAGTTGACACAGCGGAAGGATGAAACGACGAAAGTATCAGCTACTTTATACCGAAGCGCAGACTCGTTCAGATTAGTAGGAGATACTACATATAGATGGAATAGTTTTCAGTTTTCCGGTAACTATAGCAAACAAATTAACCCAGAACTATTTCTGGATATCACATTAGGAACCAGTGCCTACGGGTATCAGGTGGTCAATGAGGATTCGTTATCAGCGGGTCAGTTGGACTTCCAGTTGCAGACTAACTCTTTGATTAACAATGTGCTACTAACCAGAGGTCAACATACGTTTACTTTTGGATGGCACATCACACAATATTTGATTGATCCGGGAACACTTACTCGGCTGGGAGATGCGTCAACTGTAAGCTCGGTTATGTTAGATCGTCAAAGAGCACTTGAAAATGCCTTTTATTTTGGGGATCAATACAAGTTGTCTGATCGCTTGACTGTTGAAGGGGGGTTAAGAGTACCCATTTTTAATCGGTATGGTGAAGCGATATTTAATCTTTACCAAGACAATGCGTCCAGAAACCCTCAAAATATCATCGGCACGCTAGAATTTGAAGGTATTCAAACCTCAAAAGTATATGCTGCTTTAGAACCAAGACTGTCATTACAATACTTGCTTCAGGCAAACTCTTCTGTCAAATTTGGTTATAATCGTATCAATCAGTTTATTCATTTAGTTACAAATAGCGCGGCTGTTACACCTACTGATATCTGGCGACCAAGTGGACCACTTACTCGTCCGCAGAGAGCAGATCAGGTTTCCTCAGGATTATTTCACGACTGGACAGGTAGAGACATAAGCTTTGGGTTGGAGGGATACTATAAGTGGATGACCGATGTATTGGACTTTAAAGACGGAGCCAAATTGATCTTAAATGAAGACCTGGACCAGGATTTAATCCAGGATAGAGGAAAGTCTTACGGAGTAGAGCTTAGCGCGAGTAAATCAAGTGGTCGTCTGACGGGTTCATTTAATTACACCTGGTCAAGAGCTTTAAGGCAATTTGATAGTGATAGATTAGGTGAAAGTATCAACCGAGGGGAGTGGTTTCCAAGCAATTTTGATCAACCGCATGTTCTGAACTTGCAGTGGAAGTATATTTTCAATAGGAGGGCTTCATTTACTGGCAATTTTTCTTTTCATTCCGGAAGACCTATCACCATACCCACTGCTGCAATCCCTTTTGAGAATGATATATTAATAAAGTATTCAGACAGGAATCAGTTCAGAATACCTGAATACCACAGATTGGATTTAGCTCTTGTTGTAGAAGGTAATTATCGCAGAAGTAAAAACTGGAAAGGGTCTTGGGTCTTTTCAGCATATAATGTGTATGCAAGGAAAAATCCCTATGCGATATTTTTTAATATAACTGATCAAGGCATTCCAAAGCCCTTTCAATTAGCTATTATTGGGAGTATCCTACCTTCGGTTTCATATAATGTAAAGATTTTTTGATGTGTAGATTAATTTGGTGCAGACCAATTG
>JAYPLE010000020.1:25333-67943 GCA_038129245.1 Flammeovirgaceae bacterium
GACCAATTGTATTCGTGCTTGGGGCACGGATAAGAGGTGTCATTTTCCTGGTAAAGGACCAAGTATTTGTTTCTCAGAGGGCCACTAATAGTATCCAAACCTAGGATTGATTGAAAAGATGAAAAGCATCACGAATTACTTGATTAATTCTTTTTATCGAGGGGCGATAGTGCTGTTGTTGGGGAGTTGTATTTCACCTATCAGTTTCGATATTTCTACTGAAGATACTTCATTGGTTATCGAGGGTAGAATAACAGATCAAGAGCCTCCTTACACAGTTAGGGTATCCAGATCTTTTGATCTTTCCAGCGATACATTGACAATAGATCCGGAGGAAAATGCACTCGTAATACTTTATGATAATCAAGGTAATAGTGAGGTATTTGATGAAGTTGAACCCGGTGTTTACCAGACCCGAGGTTTTATGCAAGGGACGGTTGGACGCTTGTACTCTATCTATGTAAAGACTAGGCAGGGCGCGGAGTTCGAGTCAACTCCAGAAGCGCTAAAAGCCGTAGGGGAGATCAAAGAAATCAGGCATGAATACGATGAGCGTTCAAGACTAGAAGATTTTGGTTTAGTAAGGAATGACGTGTTTAAAATATTCGTAGATGCTGACGGTGGTCAAGCAGCAACACCCTTGATCAGATGGCGGTTAAAAGCAACTTACGAAGTCGAAACCTATCCAGCTTTACATGAGATTTTTTTTCCAGATACTGCACCATTGAAAAGTCCATGGCCGTGCAGTGGCTATATTGTAGATGAAGGTCCTGCTTTTAGTGGAGGAATTCTAAGGCAGGTAGGGACCTGCACATGCTGTAAATGTTGGGCTACGAGATATGAAGAGGTACCTCAATTATCCGATCAGTTCAAAGTGCAAAATAATCACTATCAGAACATACTGGTAGGAGAGGTCCCTATCACCAACAATATCTTTCACCGAAAAGTGTTGGTCGAAATAGAACAAATGACAGTGAGTGAGGTAGCTTTCAATTTCTACAGGGCTATCAGGTCACAAAAGCTAGGTGCTGCTGATCTTTTTCAACCTCAAATTGGTCAATTAACCGGGAATATAAGAGCACTGGATCCCAACGATCAGGTGCTAGGATTGTTCCATGCTGGTGCAGTTGATTCAAAATTTATTTATCTCTACAGGGAAGACGTACCCTACAACATTACGCCTATTACTTTTAGGACGTTACCGTGTTACGATGCTTACTTGAATGCTACAGCAGACAAACCAATCAGATGGATCAATTAGGAAGGTACTTAGTAGGGTGTAGTTTTTTTCTCCTGGCATTTTGTGCTTTTGCTCAACGAACCTCGGGTTATCGTCTTATTACCACTATGAATCAGCCTGCATATGTGCCAGGAGATACAGTATTTTTTCAGACACTAATCGTTAATAAAGCTAACAAACTGGATGATAAAAGAAGAGTTGCGAAAATATCAGTCATTGGTGAAGGCGGTGAAGCACTCGCTTCTACCAATATTCTTTTTGAAAGGGGACTGGCAGTAAATCAAATCAGAATTCCTTCAGGCATTACTACGGGAAGCTATGACTTGTCATATACTTTTCATGGTCCGTATTTCGATCAAGTTAAATCTTCAATAAGTATCCCAATACTATTTGGTAATGAATTAAAGGCTAATCCAAAAGCTTCAGGTCAGATAGGCATGGACTACCCAAAGCTCAGCTTCATAAAAAAAACAGAAGAGGTAGCCCTAATTACTCGACAACGTACGGAAATGTCTCTAAGATTAGAGAACGTAATGGAAGATATGGTAGGAGGACTATGTTTAAACCTAATCTATCTTGATGCATTTACCAATCAAGATTTATCGGGGATCCATCAAGAATCAGCAATTGAATTGTTGGTGACACCCCAGGCTCGGATCATCCTGGACGGGATAGCCTATTATCCGGGTTCGGATCAAGTATTCCCAGATTCCACACTTTTGATTTTTTATCAGCAGAGCAAGCGACAGCTTTATCAGACAGCTACGCTAGGAAATGGACAATTTCGGATTGAATTACTTGATTTCTTTGGTTACGACCGATTGTTAATCGGGGCAAGAATCAATGGTAAGTTGGTAAAGGATGTACCTGTGCAATGGAGCAACGTCGACTTGAATGAAGAAAGAAAAGAGTTCAAAGCAACAGGAAGTAGGAAAGTAGAAGGTTATGATTCTTACAAGCGTAATCAGCAGCTGATAAATGAATCGTATGAGTTTTTCCTGTCTGAAGACAGCTTTAGCATTCCTATTATCGAGGTTCCACCGATTCGAATCCAGCCAGATTATTCTTTTGATTTGACCCGATTTATCATTTTTGATGATATGGCTGAACTAATCAAAACCATTATTAGACCCTTACACTATGGTGAGATTGGAGGTAAGGAAATTGTAAGAGTTAAGTTTATTGAAGAGACGTTGACGGATCAAGATCCCCTCTATTTTATTGATGGGGTAGCAACCTATAGCACCGACAGGTTTTTGTCGATACCCACTGAGTCTCTCGTCTCGATGCGGATTGTGTCTAGTCCAAGAACTTTGATGCGTTTTGGTACGCTAGGGAAGCATGGGATTGTAATTGTGGAAACCAATCAGGCAGCTTCAAATCAGTATTCGGAACATGAAATTGTTCCAGGGTTGAGTCAGCACAAATATCCATTAACTTTTAGTGTGAAAGAGTCTGCTGATAAGCCGCAATTCCTAATTAATGCGAAATGGATACCAAGGCTAGATCTCCAGACTTTAAAAAGCGAGCCCGTTGCATTAACCATTCCCGATGATGCAGGTCAGTATATTTTAATGATTTCAGGATACGATCAAGAAGTAGGATTTTTTAGTGTGAGGGAGAATCTTACGGTGAAACCGTAATACCCCAGCGTTCGGTAACAATCTCCTTCATCTTATTCACTTAAGCTATGCATTTAGATCGTGCAGCTAAATGCGGGTACTCCAATTACTTCTCATCTCAATAAAGCCTGCTTTTGTGCGGTATAAGCTGTGTAGATAGTTTCTGTTTTTCTGACTTAGATTGATGTTGATCGTAGAGGTTATCTGGTCCTGGTACCTCCTCATTCAACTTGGGGTAACCTATTTAAATCGAGTACGTCACAACTTCCATTTAATCTATGATTTGTTAATCATATTACCCTTTGTAGTGCAAAATGAATTGTTAATGATCTATCTCCACAAGAACGAAGTGATCATTGGATCATTTAATGGCCTGGGGCTATATCACCCGCTCCAAACGATGGCCCCTTATTGAATGATTCAAGCGATTCGTTTTTCCCATACTTCGGGATTACTTGATGAAGAGAAACTAACGCAATCTGAGTTGGAATTTATGAAGGTTGTAAATAGCTATGTGATCCAGTACGGGATCAAAGTCGAGGAAAGATTGATCATTGGGGAAATAAAACAGCTTTTCGGTAGACTCATCACCTGATTTTGACGATCTGTAGTTGTGATCAATTGTAAACCAAAGGATATCGGACGATAAGGAATCGATTTCTGCGGCTGTGGCTAGTAATGTGCTAAGATGATTTAGGTAAAGACCTTCGATAGCCTCTTCATTTATAAAACTGTTCGCATGCTCATGGATCAGGGTGATGCTATCGTTGAGACTTTGGATATCTAAACGCTGTTCATGTAAATGTTGAACATGATCCTGGCTAAAATGTGAGTAGGCCAAATCAAAGTCTTTAAGAAACTGATTTCGGTACATTTCATTCCATTCTCTGATTGCTGACTGCAGGTCCAGTTTGAAATTAGAAAGAAGTACAGTGTCACTTGCTTGTATAGCGTTAAGTAGGTACTGTTCGTCTTTTACTCTTTTCTTTAGCTCATCTTGCAGGTAGCTGTATTGCTTCGATTCTTTAGAACAAGAAATGTGAAGGAGGGCAATAGCAAAAAGAGGCAATAAATAGCGGTTCATGGCGCCAACATATATTCTATTATGCGCTTTTACTGTTGTAAGATAGGGTTTTTAGTACGCATGTACCGCAGGTGTCGGTGCTTGTGGTGTCCAAACAAAAGGATTTTGACCTGGATTTTTCAATTATAGCTGTCAAATGGTTTTCAGTGCTCTTTCCTTTCTACGGATTAGAATACTCGTCTGAGAGCTACCTCCAATGCTTGCTTCTTGACCTAATTAAGATCCTATTGTGAATCTAGCAGGTAGGCAAGGGGCAGCGTGATAAAGACATTTTCTTGGTATTTATCTTTTTCAAAAAAGAGACCGATATGTCCATTTTTCATCAAGGTCATAGAAGAATAGGCCGCATAGCCTGCATAGATAGTTTTGCCTGAATTCCAGGTCTTGCCGCTGTCTTTACTGTATTTGATGGTCAGGTTTTCACGTGTATGAGCCGAATTAGCATTGCAAAATAGTAAAAGGTCGTGCTGTTTAAATTGATAACGGATGATGCTGGCATTACATCCGGGGTCAACGAGCTGTTCATCGGCGACCGAAGTCCATGTTTGACCCTGGTCTTTTGATCGGTGGACATAGCGAGTGCCTAGTTGGTTGACCCTGCTATTTACCATCAAGGTACCATTGCTGAGTTCCACCAACTTAGACTCATCTCCAGGGTTCAATGGTGTGTTAATCAGCTGCCAACTTTGGCCGTGGTCGGAACTTTTAAATAAGTGTAAGCCATGCTCAATATTAACCAAGCTATGCATCAGGTCCCCGTTATCAGTTTGGATACCTCTACCGGAAGTGATGAACTTAAAATCGTGCTTCCAGTCAGGCATTGTAATCTGCAGGGTAATATCTTCAGGTGTAGACCAACTCTTACCATGGTCCTGACTTTTGCTTAACATCAAATAATAAATATCCTGCTCGGTTTCCAGGTTCATATAATTAAAGAACAGGAATAGTTCCCCAGTTTGCCTGTCTAGTAGTAAAGAAGGATCCGAGGCGGATTCACCGTAAGGGTAGTCGATGACGGTCTCAATCGGAGTCCACGTTGTTCCATGGTCCCGGCTTCTACGCATCACAATGTTGATGTTTTTGTTCCATTTGAGGTCTCCGCACGACGAAACCCTTTCATCAATCATAGCAATTAGATCGCCATTTTTTGCAGTTGTTAAAGCCGGGATGCGGTAGCAGCTTATATTTTCGTCCATCTCCGTACTGAAGAGATTAATGAATTTGGGCTGTTGTGCAAATAGCAGAGATGACAAGCAGTAGAATACTGAGGTGAAAATTGACTTCATATGGGAAATTAGTTATTTATTTTTTTGATTGTGAGCGAAAAAGGCTTCAGTCCTGTAGGGTTGGGAGGGTGCTTTTACCGGATTAGCTGTCACACCTAAGCAGCACTCGCATATCTAATATTTATTATAAGGTATTTTAATTACTATCTTCAGGATAATACATTTTGTGTATTCTCTATTAATATCACTTAGAACAGAAGTATAAATTGAGCGAGTGGGTAATCTCAAAAGGTTTTGAAATTTCAGGTAGAATGTAAGTTGATGCACCATCACCAAATACCTTTTATTTGGTATTGGAAGGAACTTTGACTTAGAATATTAGTAACCTTCATTCAGTGAATCCCTTACTTTTTTGCTGTCTATGTCTCGGTTAGTCTTATTATTGAGGTGATTTAATCTTTTACAAGATTCGCTGGCTAATACTTTTATCTGAGTAATTCATCATGTTTTAATTACCGGACTTATTTTAGATTTATGAATAGGGTTGTTGCATTTGTTTTAAGTATTGTTCTTTCACTGACAGCAGTGTCTCAGGGAAGGTCCTGGAAAGAGATAAAGGAAAGAGGTGCAGGAGAGGTCATCTTCTATTGGTATCCAAACAACATTGAAATTTCAGAATCGAAAGATGTAATTGATGGGGTTGAGCGTGAATTGTCAGAAGTTTTTATCAAGTTCATAAATGATTACTATCAAATAGAGGTAGCGGTCATTTGGGAAGAGACGCGTAGTTTCTCTGAAGTGCTTACTAAAATAGAAAAGGCAGAAAGCATGGGAGTTTTCGGTGCTTCTTCTATTTCCATTACGGAGTCGAGATCTCATCGGTTTAATTTTGCGCCGGCTTACCTCTCTGATATTGCCGTCTTAATTTCACATCCGGAGGTACCGGTATCTTTGACTGAAGATCAGTTTTTGAATGATTTAAAGGGCGCAACTGCCATCACTATACCAGAGACGACCATTAGTCAGGCGATTTTAGAGATAAACACTACGGAGCAGCTGGGGCTTAATATCGCATATGTCTCGAACAGCGGCCAGATAATTGAGCAAGTTGAAAAAACACCAAACAGCTACGCGTATATTGACCTGCCTAATTTTCTTGTAGCCTTTGATAACACAAATGTTAAAAGGCAGTATTTTCATCCAATTAAGGGCGAGGGCCTGGCATTTATTTATCCAATAGGATCTGATTGGAGTGAACCTGTAGATTTATATTTTCATAGTGACCAATTTGTTATAGATCGTGATCGCATACTTAATAAGTATTTTGGCAACGAGATAGGACAGATCATTAGAAGAATTTCTAGGTCAGCAGAATTTGGACCATTTGAAGAGATCATCGTATCTCAGCAAGAAAAAGAGTTGCAGAATGAAGAACTGCTAAAGGCTGCTATTCAAGAGAAAAACAGAACCAGGCAATTGGCATTATTATGGGGTGTAATTGTCACCTTTACGATGGCAGTGATTCTGCTGGTTGTCAGGTACTTACTGAAATCCAAAGCAAATGATCAGTTGGTGCTCAAACAAAATGAGATTGAGAATCAAAATGTGGTGTTACAAAAGCTCAATCAAGATAAAAATGAATTGATCAAGATCATAGCACATGATTTAAGATCACCACTGACTACCGTTCAAGGCGCGTCTCAGTTCATTTCTTCAAACCCAAACCTGACGGAGCAAGAGAAGAAGTTAAATGGACTTTCTCAGCAAGCTGTTGAGCGTATGAAACAAATGATTTCCAAAGTGCTTGACACGAATGCGATTGAGGAGGGATCAAATGAACTTAAGCTGCAACCCACCGACTTGTCGCCTTTAGTCGGGCAATTATTGGATCAACATCGGGGGTGGGCAGAGGAGAAGCAGATTGAACTAAGACTAATAAAGGAGTCAGAGCCTCGTTCAATAATGACAGATCCTTTTTATCTAATGCAGGTATTGGATAACCTAATTTCAAACGCAATTAAATTCAGTGAGAAGGGCAGTCGCGTCCTTGTGCTAATGAGTACAATCCAAGACCACGTGAAACTTGCAATAAGTGATGAGGGGCCGGGGATAGCAACTGAGGAACTGCCGAGATTATTTGAAAAGTATAGTAAACTAAGTGCGGTACCTACTGCTGGCGAGCCATCAATCGGATTAGGTTTAGCCATCGTTAAATCATATGTTGATTTTCTTGGGGCTAAAATCGAAGTTCATTCAAAGCTTGGAGAAGGAACTACTTTTTCTGTTTTGATTCCTTTTGCATAGTAGGTTTAATCCCACTGATTTTACTCTTCGCAGATAAATAGCACGATATAGTCAGTACCTGTGCAGAACAAGCTCTACTTATCATCAGATATGTTATTTCACATAAGATCTTCAATTAGATAATTCCTTTCTTTCACAGGGTTTTGTTCCAAAAGTCAGACTGTCTCAAACCCTGATCCTTAGGGTCTGTTTCACGGCATCCATTTCTTGTGAAACCACTTATGGGATCGGTGTTACAGGACTTAAGTTCGTTTACTATGATGTTTTTAGCCATGCGCTTATCTATTGGATATAACTTTTCACAAGATTTATTGTTGATCTTACTGAATATCAATTAGTTTCAGCTGTCATCTTAAGATGAAATAAGCGTTGAAACAATATGAATTATATGTTTAAGAAATTATTCTTTTCGTATTATGACCTAGTCCTTTCAAATCGAAGCAAGGAGAAAGCAGAAACTATTATTATCTGGATTGCAATACTGAGTTTCCTAGTTCATTTGTTTTTAATTACGCTGGTCAACAATGGATTTATAGCGCTTGATGAACCATCAAAGCTTTTAACAAATCCAATCTCAGCTATTTACACCCCGTTCTCTTTTATACTTTTTTTTGAAGTCTATTTGCTAGTCTATTTTATTCCAAAATCAATATCAAATTACATCGCAAAACAATATGAGATCATTGCCTTAATCGTTGTTAGACGCATTTTTAAAGACTTATCTTATCTTGATCTAGAATCTGAATGGTTCCTTAATCAAAACGATCTACAATTCACCTATGACATTCTGTCTACCTTAATTATATTTTTTCTTATATACTGGTTTCATCGTTTAAATAGTAAGCGGAAGAGTAGAGGCGGAAATAAAAAAAATTTACCTCCAAATGTCGTTGTGTTTATAGAAAGAAAGAAGGTGATGGCTGCTTTGTTGGTCCCTGTGATACTGGGCATGGCGGCATTTTCTTTCTACGAATGGGCGATGGAAGCAGTTAAGATGCTCCGCTTGCACACCGATGACGGTAACCTTATCGATGTAAACAACATCTTCTATGATCAGTTTTTTACATTACTTATTCTGACAGACGTGCTTTTATTACTGTTTTCATTTTTTCATACGACACAGTTCCACACATTCATTCGAAATTCAGGATTTATTATATCGACCATCCTGATAAGAATCTCCTTCAGCGTTGAAGGTTTAGTGAATGATATTTTGATTGTGGTCTCCATCTTTTTTGGTGTTTTAGTATTATTGATCACCGAACAATACTCAAAATTGAAAAGCGACAAGTTAGAGGTTTAGTCCATAGACGTATTAACCGCACATGTCATAGTTTTTTTAACAATCAGAGATACAGGCAGTTTCCAATTAATGGTAAACAAACCTGTGAATCCACAAGATAAACGAGAATCTGTTTGGGACTACCCAAGGCCTCCGAAGCTTGAGTCATTTACTGGTAATATTAGAATCTTACATGAGGATGTTCTATTAGTAGATACAAATCGGGCAATAAAGTTTATGGAGACAAGTCATCCCCCAAATTATTATCTACCGTTAACAGCATTCAAGCTGGGATTATTAAAGGAAAACCGGCACAAGACATTTTGTGAGTTTAAAGGTATTGCTAACTACTTCGACCTTTTGCTGCATGGGAGGCGTATTATCAATTTTGGATGGGTTTATCATACACCAAATTCGAGCTATCAAATGATTGAAGGTCATATAGCAGTATATGCTTCTAAAGCGGATCGATGCTTTGTTAATGGTGAGTGCGTAGATGCTCAGGAGGGCGATTTCTATGGTGGATGGATTACATCAAATATACTTGGACCCTTTAAGGGTGCTCCGGGCACAATGAGCTGGTGATTTGAGCGTATGAAGCGAAAGATTGCGATAGCGGGTGCTTCGGGTTTTGTAGGGCGATGGATCATAGAGTCCATGCACCAGGAGTATGAAATCCTGGCATTAAGCCGTAAAACTGCGATAAGTACCATTAGGCAAAATGTTATTTGGAGAACCACGGATTTATATTCCTTGACGGATACAACGGCGGCATTAAAAGACGTTGATGTCGCCATTTACTTGATTCATAGCATGCTTCCTCAAACTCGTCTCACGCAGGGATCATTTGAAGATATGGATTTATTGCTGGCTGATAATTTCAGAAAAGCAGCAAGTCAGCAGAAGGTCAAACAGATCATATACATCGGTGGGATTATACCTAACGACACATCTAAATTATCGAAGCATCTTGAAAGTAGACTAGAAGTTGAAGAGACACTAAAGCAGGGAGATGTGCCCGTTACCAGCATCAGAGCATCAATTGTCATTGGACCGGGGGGGTCTTCATTTCAGTTAATGAGAAACCTGATACAAAACTTACCGGTATTGATTTGTCCTAAATGGACGTCTAATGCATGTCAGCCCGTAGATATAAGGGAGCTCTTGGCATTTCTCTCTATCACAATAGGGAATTCGATTTACTTTAATCGTTCTGTTAATGTTGGAGGTCCAAAAGCTGTCACCTACTTCGAGCTCATGAAGAAAACAGCAGCGCTATTAGGATTGAAAAGAGTATGGTTAGGCGTTCCAATAAACGGCGTGAGTTTCTCAAAATGGTGGGTATCAAAGTTTTCATCCACCTCCTATGCGTTGGTATCACCGCTGATCGAAAGCCTTACCCATGAAATGAAGATCGGCGAAAAGGAATCAGATCAATGGCTAGGAGAAATTTCATTGGAAAGTACACTGGCACACGTTCAGGCAGCAAAGCTTCCTGCTATTCCTTTAAGAATTAATACCCCTGAAGAACGAAACACAGTGCGAAGCGTGCAAAGGATGACTGCTGCTCAAGGGTGGACAGCCTTTTCAATCGGCAAGTACTATCCGTACTGGTTACAGAAAAAATCATTTGGGCTGTTGCGTATAAGAGTAGAAAAGAAGCAGGTGTATACTTTACGTTTAGTAGGAATCAAGATTCTCGAATTAAGCCTGATCGAAGAAAGAAGTAATGACGATCGTTTATTATACTTCATCACAGGTGGTTTACTTGTGAAAAGACGTGAACACGGATGGCTCGAGTTCAGATCAGTATTGAAAGGAAAATTTGTGATAGTAGCACTCCACGAATTTGTACCCACTATACCATGGACCTTCTACAAGTATTCACAAGCTTTACTTCATTTGCTAGTGATGAAAAGCTTTGATCGGTCCATTAACAGAAGCCCTGAACAGTCCTTAACTATGAATGTTTTCTAGTCTACTCGACTTCAAATACTGTAAACTACCGTACGTAAATAATATCCCTGAGGCTAATGCTTCAATAAAGATTAATAATGACAAGCCGACGGGATTTAGGTATTCTCCTTGGGGCTCCGTTGCCTTAATTTCCATCATGAAGGCGGGATTAAGTGCTAAGTAGATTCCTATGATGGTTGAAAATAAGATACCCACTCCGATACTGATGATCACCCCTGTACTGGCTCCACTGAAGTAATTGAAGTTGTCACCGTGCTCAAATCCTACTTTCCGTATGGCCCAGTAGAGTCCCCCCAGCATAAAGACGGCATTTAGGATTCTTAAACTGAAGTTATGCTCTAATCCCAGTGCCACCATTAAAAAGAAATAAGTGGTAAGTAGTAGGACGATGGTGAGGATGGCGTTGATTATTGTTTCTTTCATTAGTTGCGTATTATAGAAGATATAATCAACTTGGGTGTAAAAGGTTTAAAAAAAATATTGCAAAAAGTAGATAAGTCAGAATAATATATTACCAAACTGGTCATCATAAAATTAGAAAGCCGAGGTTTTTAAAGGGCTTGTTTAAATGAATTACCAGGTTCAGGTGAGTTTCACATCCTGTAATACCTATTTTTCGGTAGTAAGAATGATATCAGAGACCGCTTCGCTTCGAACATAACACGCAATCAGCTGATCGTTCTCTAGTGACAAAAGGTTGGGGCGATAACAAGAGCAGATGTTAATACACGTGTAAAAGTTTAACTCTATTGCCTTCAATAAGTCTCTTAATTTCATAAGCTATTCAGAGAGGTTTAGTAGCGAGTTAGCATATACTCTTGAATAGAATGAGGCATAGAAAAGATATCGAGTAGTTAAAGAAATTTTCAATTTATCACTGGAGACAGTATGAAACAGAACTGATCAAAGTTCTTAACAATTCATTCTGCAACATTCCGAGATTAACGGTACTTTTTATTTTTCTTGCAGTAGGTGTTGAAGATCTACTGTTGAGTTTGCTTCAACTGCTTTTTTATCTTGCCGCCATCTAAGTATTCTCGGAAATCTTACTGCATAACCTGATTTATGTCGTTTGCTTTGCGAAACTGCTTCAAATGCAATTTCAAATACTAGTTCAGGAACGACCTGTCTTACCGGCCCGAAGCGTTCCACGGTGTTTTTCTTTACAAACCGATCTACTTGTCGAAATTCTGCGTCTGTTAATCCGGAATATGCCTTCGCAAAGGTTACCAGTTCTCCCTCTGACCATAAGCCAAACGTATAATCTGTGTACAGGTTTGCTCTTCTACCATGCCCTCGCATTGCATAGGTTAATACTGCATCGACGGTAAAAGGATCTACTTTCCATTTCCACCAATTACCTTTTTTCCTACCTACGTCATAGATACCAGAGGCCTTTTTGATCATGAATCCCTCCGCATTGTAGACTCGGGCATCTTCGCGTATTAGTTGTGACCAATCTGAATATTTGATGATCGGAGACAGTGATAGATTGTCATGAGGGTAATTTTTAATCAACGCTTCTAATTTAGTTCTTCTTTCATGCTGTGGCTGATTCCGGATGTCCATGCCTTCGTATTCTATCAAATCATAGGCTTTAAGTACAACGGGCACCTCAGTCAGTAATTTTTTGCCTAATGTTTTTCTCCCAATTCTTTTTTGAAGGAAGGCAAAGTTCATGGGTAGTTCATCTTTCCATGCAAGGATTTCCCCATCAATCACAATTCCGTTCGGCAATGATTTAGCTGCTAAAATCAGTTCAGGATATTTTTCTGTTACGAGTTCTTCACCTCTTGTCCAGATGTGAACCTCGCCATTTCTTTTGATGAGTTGTCCTCGGATACCATCCCATTTGTACTCGACTTTCCAATCATCCGTGCTTCCAAGCGTTTCAATTTTTTGTTCTAATGGGTAAGCAAGGTAAAAGGGGTAGGGTTTGGAGATATCAAAGTTTTCGTCAGTCCCGAAGATCAGTTCCTCATAGGTCATTTTTTGTGGACTCCAATTGCCTGTTAGTTTGTAAGTAAGCAAGTTCTCCTCGATTCCCGTTGCCTTTGATAAACCTTTTACCATATTCCTCTGAGAGACGCCGACTCGAAATCCCCCTGTTATGATCTTATTAAACAGAAATCTTTCTCGCGTATTAATTGACTTCCAAGCGGTGAGAATAAATGCCTTCTTTTCTTCCTCACCTAGTTCTTGTAACTCAATGATTTGCGCCACCCATTGACTTAAGGATTGAGTTTTTTCCTGATTTTGTGTTACCAAAAGGGCGATGGTTTCTGCCAGGTCTCCGACGATGTGGTAGGTCTCTTCGAAGAGCCAGAGAGGTATGCCAACCTCTTCTGCACACCATGCTCGTAGCAGGGTGGTATTAACTGTTCTTTTGGGTCTTTTTCCAGATAATAAGGCTATAGCCCATACACGATCATCTTCCGGTGCAACCTTGAAGTATTGTGCCATTGCTTCCACCTTTTCCTTTGTTTTAGTGGTTTCGTCCAATCGTTGAAAAAGTTCAGCAAATTCTTTCATGTACCGTTTTCTTTGCTATCATCTTCGGTGACCTCCATTAGTTCACCTTTAAATTCTGTTTCCTCGCTTACAGCGTTGTAACCATTTGAACGTAACCATTGGGCAAAAACCTGAGTGTAGCCATGAGTACATATAATATTCTCTGCCCCGCTCTCTGCTATGGCCCTGTTCAACTCTTCCCAATCGGCATGATCTGACATAACGAAACCTTTATCCACAGATCTTCTCCTTCGCGTACCCCTGATGGTCATCCACCCTGATGCGAGTGCAGTAGTGTAGGGTTTAAAACGCTTCATCCAGGGACTGCTAAGCGCCGAGGGTGTGGCGATAACCATGCTACCTGAGTAATCCGGATTTTCATGCGGCATCACTTGGATAGTTTCGGGTAATTTTACACCTGAAGCCCTCAAGACTCGATTGATATTTTCCACAGCGCCATGTGTATATATGGGGCCTATTGAGGGGTCTAATGAAGACAAGATGCGCTGTGCTTTTCCCAGAGCGTAACCCCCAATGACGGAGACCAGACTCTTTTTTTGATTTTCTCTCCACCAAATATTGATCTTCCTTGCCGACTCCTCATGAGAATTCCAACGAAATACGGGCAAACCAAATGTACATTCCGAGATGAATGTGTGGCATTTAATGGGTTCGAAAGGCTCTGCAAGTGGGTCTTTACTAAGTTTGTAGTCGCCACTAGCCACACAGATTTCTCCTTTATGTTCGACACGCACTTGAGCTGATCCTGGTAGATGACCCGCTGGATGGAAGCTAAACTTGACTCCATTGATTAAAATTTGTTCACCGTAAGGAGCTCCTTGAATGTCAAGACTTTCACCTAGTCGATGATGCATTATTGCCTTTGTCAGAAATGTGCTCATGTAATGCTGATGTCCCCAACGCGCATGGTCAGCGTGACCATGTGTGATCAAAGCCTTCTTCACTGGAACCCATGGATCGATGTAAATGCCGGCTTTTTGACAATAAATCCCTTTTTTGGTGATTTCGAGAAGTGAAGAATTTGACATCGGTGGGTAAACAACTATTGAGACAACTTTTGTTTAGTTACAGGATGACATAATCTTAATTGGCTGTTCTTTTTGTCCACCAGAGAATAAAAAAAAGTTGGAGTAAAATAAAGGGTAGGGTCAGTATCAATAACCACTTCCATCCAAAGCTATGGACGATCCATCCCGAAGATAGACTTGCCAATGCTTGTGAACCAAAAACCGTGAAATCATTTAATCCCTGAATTCTAAATCGCTCGCTAGGAGCATAGGCAAACGGAAGTAATGCGGTTCCACCTAAGAATAGAAAGTTCCAGCCCAGCCCAAGGAGTAGTAATGCCCACCAATAGTGGAAAAATGTATGACCATGGAACGCAACAGATATGCAAATACTATAAATAATGAGTCCTGATATCATCAATTTTTTGGTCCCTACTTTTTTGATCAGCAAACCGGTAAAAAGAGATGGAAGGTACATTGCGACAATATGACTCTGTATGACCTTCTTTGTATCATCGAGTGAGTGACCGTCTACCAGGTGCATGCTGACGGGTGTAGCAGTCATAATAAATGTCATGATAGCATATCCAATCGCCGCACCAAAGATGGCTACCCACAGGATGGGTTGAGAAAGTAGCTCCCTCCAACTTCTACCTATTGTGATTGATTGCTCATGCTGAAGTACTGTATTTTTAAAAAATGATAATAGAACTATTCCAAAAAGAAACAAAGAGGAGATTATTGCGTAACTACCTGCAAATTCAGCATCCAGAAGTAGCCTCCCTTGTACGGCAATCTCTGGACCTAAAAATGCAGAAGCGATACCTCCAATCAAAACGATAGAAGCCGCCTTGGGGCCGTCCTGATGCGCTACACTTTCCATGGCGGCAAATCGATACTGCATGAGCGTCGCACTGTTTGATCCAAGAAGAAGTGTACACAAGCTAAATAGATAAAAATTGCTAAGCTGGATGACATATGCTGTGATCCAGCACAGGAAGAAACTGTAAACTGCCACCAAAAGAAACGTATACTTTCTCCCTAATTTTTGCATAGCAAGTGTCAGGGGTACTGTTGAGAAAGCAGTTCCAACAACTGTTGTGGCTACAGGTAAAGTGGCTAGCTCCGGCGTAGGAGCCAGATTTGTGCCTACAAATGCTCCTACAAAGATTGTGAGGCTGTTTAGCGACATCATAAGTGCTTGTGCAGCGGTTAATACCCAGATATTTTTATGCATGACGTGTATGCAATGAAGAACGCAATGGTTGTAAGCCTGAAGGCTTTGATTCTATTGATTGTTTATATTTACATAAATTTTATCGACCTAAAGTATTTATCATGAAAATTTTATCAAAGGCATTGAAGGCCACATTTGCTCTTACTTTATCATTAGCATTCATGTTATCGGCATGCACAGGAGGTGAAGGAGAGAAAGCAACTGAAGCGGAGGCAGCAACAGAAACTTCTGCAGAAGCAGCATCTGGTGATGAGCATCCTACCGGTGGAGAACATCCGACTGCTTCTGACAGCACTGCTACAGAGAGCCCTGCAGACGGAGGCGATGAGCAGGAATCTGACAGTACCGCAACAGAGTAGAGATCAGTAAGCGAAGAGAAATGAGCGTCTCAAGCAGACGATTTCTCAATCTTTCTAACAAAACTAAAATTAGTTTTAACTTCTACTTTTTCACCGCCTACTTCAAGTATTGGGTAGGCGAAGAAATTAATAGGACCAGAGGAAGGGGCTATTTCAGGAAGTAGTTCCCTTCCCTTGGACAATTCAAGGCGATTTGCCGGGTGATGTCCAAAATAATAGGTTGCAAGTGGTGTATACTTATTGGCTTCACTAATGTCGACCGGCCACCATTTACCTTCGGCGTAAAACTCTGCCCAACAGTGATATCCGTTTACACCCCCATCGTTCCGCTCTGAGGGAATTGCCGCCCCTACCGCAAATCGTGCCGGTACTTCGGCAGACCTTGCCAGAGAAATAAAGAAAGAATGAAATTCTGTACAATTTCCTGATTTTGCGTCGCAAGCATAATTTGCATCTCCAGTCCCATATACTCCTTGCTTTGCATAACGCATGTTGTCGATGATATAGTCATACAATGCCCTTGCTTTCATAAGGGCAGTAGTTGCCTCTCTTGCTGTTGTAACAGAATCAGCAATCTTTTTGAATCTTCCTCCTGTCGGAGTGTATTTCGAAGAAGCTAAAAAGCGAGCGAGCTCTGAATCAGATACATAAGGCGATTTTTCTACCCTTTCAACGGCGTAATCTATGGTTATATGTTTGCCACTATGCTCGGGAAGAAGTTGAAGGTACAAAATCTGATTTCCATAGTCCGGATCCTTTATTATCCTTTGTTCACCCGGTGCCCAAAGTGACTTCAGTTCAATTTTTTGGTAGTTGTCTGAGGAGGCTACTGGAAGCCATAGATTGGCCGGAGCAACTATTGAAGGTAGGACGACTTCATATTTGAAATCAAATGCATCTTGTTTTTCAATGACTCCGAGGAGCCTGTTGGACGCGTTTTTATTAGGTACCGTAAACCAGGTGTTATCTTCCTTATTTTGTTCCCAATTGTAGTAGGGCTTGCCATTGAGCTTGTGAAGCGTAGTTCTGGTTACCTTCATATCACCGGGCTTTCCCTTCAGAAAAAAGTCCATGTCGTAGACATCACCGCTTTCCGTAGCCAAATCAACGCAAGCGAAAAACTCATTGGACCCAAGTACTGACAGGTATTCCGTGTGCACCCTTACAAGCTTTAGTCGAAGGTCAATCGTATCATTTTGAAAATCAAAAAAGCCATTTCCATCTTTTGTCTTCTGATCAATATTAGCCCTTATACCTTCTTCAACTTCTGCTATTGTTACCTTTCGAGCAGGTTTCTTTTTCGATTCAACTTTATTTTGGCAATGAACAAGAATGGCTACGCCTACAAGAAGTACCGTAAACTTTCCGGTTTTTTTAAGATGATGTATCACAAAGGCTAATCTACGAATCTGTTGACAGTTATTTGCTTAAAACTTTCTGTTAAATCGTAATTTACACATCCGGCACCGAAGATGGATACTTGCTTCAGTACCGGTCACTAATATGAATAAAAGAAACCTCACAACCGGAAGTATACCACTTCGTTTATTTCAGTTGACATTACCTATGATGCTGGGTATTATCAGCATGGTCGCCTTTAACTTAGTTGATACTTATTTTGTTGGACAGCTGGGTAAGACAGAGTTAGCGGCGCTTAGTTATACTTTTCCTATCATCATGGTGGTTTTCAGTATCGTTCAGGGACTTGGAATAGGCGCCACTGCATTGATTTCTAAGTCCATTGGAGCCGGTAACAAAGCGAAAGCTGCAAGAGAAACCACAGATAGTCTCATTTTGACAATTCTCTTTACCGGAGCATTTACAATGGTGGGGTTATTCACACTTCAACCGGTGCTAAGGCTTCTGGGAGCAGATGGTGCGACTGCTGAGCTTTCTACACAGTACATGAATATTTGGTTTTTTGCTCTCTTTTTTGTCTCTATTCCGTTTGTTGGTAATAGCGCAATACGTTCAACAGGTGATGCGCAAACACCTACCTATATCATGCTGTTTGCTGTGATAGTTAATGCCATTCTTGATCCTATTCTTATTTTTGGCTACGGTGGATTCCCAGCACTGGGAATGAGAGGAGCTGCCATTGCCACTGCAGTATCAAGAGCTCTCACGATGGTGCTTTCTATATATGTATTAGTAAAAAGAGAGAAATTGATCACGTTTGTACTCCCATCTCAACGAGTAGTAAGTGGATGTTGGCGTGCTATTTTGAATATTGCGCTTCCTTCAGGGCTGGCCAGGCTGGTTGTACCGATAGCCACAGCTGCTATCACTGCTATGCTTTCCAGTTACGGTGAATCTGCAGTTGCTGCTTTTGGAGTGGGGAGCAGAATTGAATTTCTAGCCTCAAGTTTGATTTTCGCATTGGCAGCTTCTATAGGTCCATTCGTAGGTCAAAATATAGGTAAAGGCCAATTTTCAAGAGTAAATCAAGCAGTCACGATCAGTAATTGGTTTGCGGTACTTTGGGGCTTGTGTTCCTGGGCATTACTAGCGCTTCTTGCTACACCCATCGCCATTATTTTTAACAAAAACCAGGAGGTTGTGGACACTGTGGTTTTATTTCTTTGTATTGTTCCAGCAGGATTCGGATTACAAGGTGTACTAAGTGTAATCAACAGTAACTTAAACACCATTAATAAGCCTATGCACGCTTCCTTAATTATTGCTGCCCAAATGCTGATAGTGGGTCTTCCTATGATATTCGTTGGAAAAAGCCTGTTAGGCGTAAAGGGCATCTTTATCGGGCTGGCATTAACGTATATTATAGGGGGTTTGATGAGTCTTGTAGTAAATAGAAAGGTGATGCAATCGTTTTCAATTTAGCGGTTCTTTTCATCGTCTTCTTCAATTGAATTGGTAGAATAAATTCATCAGATTAAACCTGAATCACCAACTCGCTAAGGATTAACTTTGAAGCTGATAATACAAGCTAAGAATCAAATGATCGCTTACATCACAGGAGGTAGTAAAGGAATTGGATTTGGGATTGCTGAGGCAGTGTTGAAGGCAGGGGGTAAGGTTGCTTTAACTGCTAGAACACTCGAGTCTGCCGAGGCTGCAGCCAGAAAATTGGCAGAGCAGTATGATAAAGCCAATATATTGCCTTTGTCGTCTACTGTGACTGATTTGATTGCAGAGAAAGCCGGAGTAAACCAAACTGTGAAGAAGTTTGGAAAGATTGATCTAGTCATAGCAAACGCGGGAGTGGGCAAGTTTGGATCGATAGAAGATCTGAGTCCTGAAGATTGGAAGATGACGATTGATACAAACCTTACAGGAGTCTTCCATACCGTGAAGGCCACCTTAGACGCATTGAAGGAGTCTAAAGGTTTTTTAATCACCATATCTAGCTTGGCAGGAGCTAATTTCTTTGCCGGTGGAGCCGCTTATAATGCCAGTAAATTCGGTTTAACCGGATTTACACAAGCCGTTATGTTAGATCTTCGTAAACATGGAATAAGAGTAAGTACAATCATGCCAGGCTCGGTGGCCACCTACTTTAATGATCACACACCTAACGATGCAGATGACTGGAAGATCCAGATTGAAGATATTGGTGAAATGGTCGTCAACATGGTTAAATTGAACCCTAGGACATTACCAAGTAAAATTGAGGTTCGTCCTACGATGCCTCCATCATATCGATAAGAAGAGTTTATTACAACTTTGAATTGCATTACACGTATGCAGTGTGGGTCCATTATTCTTTTTGCTTGTCTACTCATTTTTGATTCATGCATAAATTCGTATTAGTTGCCGCTTTCTCATTCACGAGTTTTGCATCCTTCTCGCAAGAACAAGGATTAGTCTTGAAGGCGATCAATACCATTTTTAATGATACCTCCACCTCAGCAGAACCTAAATTCATCACTTATCCTACGCTGGCTTATGCACCGGAAACAAGATGGGAAATTGGCGCTAGCGGGCTTCTGGTTTATTATGCAAATCAGGATAAAGCGAATCGTTTAAGTGAAGTAAGTGCTTTCACATTTGTTACACTTGAACGGCAATATGGACTTTGGTTGGATCATGCCTTGTATGGCGATAAAAGCATTTGGTTTTTTCTTGGTCGTGTCAGGCTTCAACAGTTTCCTTTACTCTACTATGGACTTGGGCCGGAGGTGACAGGGGAAGAACTTGCCCAAATTGATGCAGGTAGTATTTCAATCAGAGAGCGGATGTTAAGAAAGGTAGCAGGAAACCTATATTTAGGTTTAGAGATTGATTTTCAACGATTATCCAATGTGGGTTTTCAACAACTCACTACTGAAGCATTTGAATCTCCATCTGGACTGTCTCCCTACAACACTTTCGGTTTGGGATTGGGCTTAGTTTACGATAACCGACATAACGTGTTAAATGTGAGAGAAGGATTTTTCGGTGAAGGAGGGTTCCTAAACTACAGTCCTGGTTTAGGAAGCGACTTTGATTTTACCAGCTATTTCCTGGATTTGCGGTATTATTACTCGATCATAGATCAACAAGTATGGGCTAATCAATTTTATCTATCCTCCATTAATGGAGAAGCACCATTTAATCAACTTTCACTCATGGGCGGAGAGAGTTTAATGAGAGGCTACTACTTGGGTAGATACCGTGATAATGCATTAGTAGCTGCCCAGACAGAATACCGCTTTTTACCTTTTCCTTTTAGTAAGCGATTGGGAGCTTCTGCATTTATAGGAGCGGGCACGGTAGCATCATCAATTAGCCAAATGGATATGCGACTACTCAAGGTCGCTGGGGGAGCGGGACTGCGATTTTTACTCTTTCCGGGTAAAGACATCTTCACTCGATTTGATGTGGCATTCTCAGAAGATGGACCAGGTTATTATTTTTTTATTGGAGAGGCTTTTTAAGCAGTGAAAATAGTTTATTCATAGGATCTAGTAGGTTTTACGTCTAGGCTAGTCCTTTCTTATTTAAATCGATCGCACATAAGAAGTGATTTCGCTATCTTTTCCAGAAAAAGCATGGCGAAGCAACGCGCTTGGAAGTTCTGGCTGGGTAGAACGGCACTGGTAGTTTTCTTACTAGGAATAGGTTGGATCACAAACCTGATTTGGTTCCGACCCTTTAATGTCAGACATTTTTATGATCGCGTCTTCATAGAATTTGCCTTATCAAGTCCAGAGCTGGTAACGCAATTAGGTGTGCCTGTTTTGTATGATCTGAGTAAAGACGACTTGGCAGATGTTTCCGATAAACAGCAAAGGGAAGATTTTGAAAAAGTGAAGCGTGATTATGAGACGTTGATCTCCTACGATTTTGAGGGGCAATCAGATGAAAACAAACTAAATACACGGCTCCTTTCTCATTTTCTCAAGCTCCAGGTGGAAGGGGAGCCCTATTTCTACCACGATTATCCTGTAAATCAAATGTTTGGAGTTCAGAATCAGCTTCCGAGCATGATGGAAAGTGCACATAAGCTAAGAAACAAGAGCGACGTTGAAGCTTACATTGCCAGGCTTTCAAAGTTTGATACGAAGTTCGAGCAAGTGCTTGATAACCTGAGAATAAGAAGCCAGAAAGGGATTGTGCCACCTACCTACATCATCGACCGGGTGTTGAGTGAAATGAATGGTTTTACTAGTCAGGGAGAATCTACGGAAATCAATTTGGAGTTAGAAGCAGATCCCGTAAGAACGAATATTTTATTCTCTAATCTTGAGACAAAATTGGATGACATAGAGGACTTGACCGAAGAGGAAAAAGAGAAGTTTCTGAGTCAGGCAGAAGATGAAATCAGAACCACTGTTTTTGGATCTTATCAGCTATTGATTGACTATTTTGATTCAGTTCGAACGATTTCCAACACGGATGCAGGAGTATGGAAATTCCCTGATGGGGACAACTTTTACGCTTACATGTTAAAAGAAAATACCACTACAGATTATACGCCAGAAGAAGTGCATGAAATCGGCCTGTCGGAGGTGGAAAGAATAAAGTCGGAAATGTGGGACATTCTTAAAGATGAAGGATATAGTGATACTACTCAGGCCATTGGTGCTGTGATACAATCGCTAAATAAAGAGGAGCGCTTCCTTTTTCAAAATAACGACGACGGAAGAAAGGAAGTGATTGCAGAGTATAATCAAATCCTTGATGAGATTAGCGCCGGATTAGATGAATCATTTGATATCAGACCAAAAGCAGGATTAGAAGTAAAGCGTGTTCCTGAATTCCGGGAAGAAGGATCTGCTGGTGCCTATTATAACGGTCCTGCCATGGATGGATCAAGAGGTGGTGTATTCTATGCGAACCTTAGGGATGTTTCGGAAACAGTTAAGTTCGGAATGAAAACGTTAGCTTACCATGAAGGCATTCCCGGTCACCATTTTCAAATAGCGATTCAAAGTGAATTAGAAGATGTGCCGATTTTCAGAACGCTACCACTCTTTACAGCTTATACTGAAGGTTGGGCGCTTTATTCTGAACACTTGGCGTGGGAACTGGGCTTTTATGAAAATGATCCGTTCGGAAACCTAGGTAGGTTACAGGCTGAAATGTTCAGAGCTGTTCGATTGGTAGTGGATACAGGAATTCATAATAAACGTTGGACGAGGGAAGAAGCCATTGATTACATGGTAGCAAATACGGGAATGACTACAACGGAAGTAACGACTGAAATAGAGCGGTACATCGTGATGCCGGGTCAGGCTTGTGCGTACAAGGTGGGGATGTTGAAAATCCTGGAACTGAGAGAAAAAGCAATGAACCAGCTAGGGGATGCATTTGACTTAAAGCAATTTCACAATGTGGTGCTGAAAAATGGGGCGGTTCCCCTAAATATACTGCAGGAGCTGATTGATGCTTATATTGCTGAGTCGTTAAGCTAGATGATATGAATAAAATAGCAGCAAAGCTTTCGCTAAAAGAAAAGCTTGGATACGGTGTAGGAGATACAGCTTCCCATTTTGTATGGGATATGGTAGGGTTTTGGATATTGATTTTCTACACCGATACCTATGGAATAAGTGCCGCTGCCGCTGGTACGATCATGCTGATCGCAAGGTTTTGGGATATGATCAGTGATCCACTGATGGGAATAGTTGCCGATCGTACTGATACTAAATGGGGAAAATTCAGACCTTATCTGCTCTGGATGGCAGTACCCTATGCAGTACTAGCTGTTATGACGTTTACTACCCCTGATTTTGGTGAGACAGGTAAGGTAATCTATGCAGGAGCTACCTATCTGCTCTTGATGACGGTCTTCACGGCGATCAACTTGCCTTATTCATCATTAGGAGCAGTGATGACGGCTGATTCCATTGAGCGAACAGAACTCAATTCTTATCGTTTTGTTTTTGGGTTTGCAGGACAATTAATCGTTTCAGGTACAGCCTTAACTTTAGCTGAGTTTTTTGGTAATGGGGACGATGCAGCTGGGTATCAATCCACGCTAATACTTTTTGCTTGCTTTAGTTTAGTATTTTTTGCCATCACATTTCTGACAACCAAAGAACGGGTGGCGCCACCAAAAGAGCAAACTTACTCGTTTAAAGAAGACTTTAAAAACCTGTTTAGCAATCGTCCTTGGCTGATTTTGTTTTTAGTAGGCGTGGTGTCCTTCATTATGTTCGCATTACAAAACCTCGCAATTGCATATTATTTCAAATATTATATCGCAGATGAGCAAGGAGTACAACTTTTTAATGTGCTGGGGACCATTGCGCTCATCGTAGTAATCCCATTTTCTAAATCATTGGCTAAGCGCTTTGGAAAGCGAAATGTTTTTTTGGCGAGTTCGATTATTTCCGGGATCTTTTTTATGCTGCTATATGTACCAGCCAAAGAGAATATTACCATGATTTACGTGTTTAATATTCTTGCCAAGATGGCATATGCTCCAGCTGTGCCGTTACTATGGACCATGTTGGGAGATACAGCAGATTATTCGGAGTGGAAATACGGTCGCCGGTCAACGGGGCTCGTATTTTCAGCTGCCTCTTTTGCTCAGAAAGCAGGTTGGGGTATAGGAGGAGCGTTGGCAGGGTGGCTTTTAGCACTGTTCAACTTTGTGCCAAACGCAGAACAATCAGAAACTGCTATGACGGGTATTAAGCTGATGATTTCGGTCGTGCCGGGTATTCTTTACATGTCTTGTGCGATCTTCTTGTTTTTTTACAATATAGATCGAGATACGGAGATCCAAATGCAAGAAGATCTGGAGAAAAGAAAAGCCGATCACTAATCAATCGTGAAGAGAAAAAATATACTGATAACAGGTGCCAGCTCAGGAATAGGAAAGGGAATGGCGCTGGAGTTTGCTAAGCAAGGTTGCAATTTGGCACTTTGCGCCAGAAGAGTAGAAAATCTTGAGGAGCTGAAGAGTGAGATTAAGAAGATTAATCCTGACGCCTTAGTTTATGTCAGATCGCTGGATGTGAGTTATTCTAGTCAGGTTTTCGACGTATTTAAGGCGTTTAAAGAGGATTTTAGAACAGCTGGAGAGTCCCTGGATCGGGTGATTGTGAATGCTGGAATTGGTAAAGGTGGATCGCTTGGAAAAGGACTTACAGACCAAAACATGCAAACTGCTATCACTAATTTTTGTGGTGCGCTAAGCCAGTTTGAAGCTGCGCTGGAAATTTTCCGCGAACAGAATCAGGGTCATTTGGTCGCAATTTCATCCATGTCTGCGTTTAGGGGGTACGGCCGAGCCTTAAACGTGTATGCTGCTACCAAAGCAGCGCTTAAAAGTCTTGCTGAAGGAGCAAGAGTAGACCTCCTGCATAAACCTATTGAGGTATCTTCTATTTTCCCTGGATTTATACAGACAGAGATGACCGATCGCATGAAAGGACGTCCTCCTTTTATGATTAGTGGAGAAAAAGGTGCTAAACTTTTAGTAAAAGCTATAAATAAGGAGAAGGCAAACGCATATGTCCCTTTCTGGCCTTGGTACTTCTTCAAGCTCTTCATGCCATTTGCTCCGTTGAGTTTTCTTAGAAAAATTTGAATCTTAATGTTTGAGTCGTTTAACAGAAAACCATTGCCTGAAGGGCAATTTGAGGCGTGGTTAGAAGATGGCCGCAGCCACGCACTAGGGTATCATTACCTTCTGATAATATGGAACGAATTAGACAGTAAGTATCACGTTCAATATTTACAGGAGAGAAGTGAAGTGCTTGATTATAAAACAAGTGCCGTTGAGGTTGTTATTGCGGCTTATGACGTGTACTCGGAATCACGAATTCAGTTGCATTAGTTCAATGTACGTGTTGAAGTGCTATTTTTCATATTTGAGTTACTGTTGAACCTGAATGGGCACTTTATTTAGTGGCTAATTTGCCTTGCTTTTAGTTTTCATAAGTATTTTGTGTGTAAATAGAAGCTTATGAAAATCAACCTCTTGTTGTCAACGCTTTTACTTGCTCAAGGTCTCGGATTATCTGCTCAGTTAGATAGTGAGCAAGAAGCCAAAATTGATAGCTTATTCCTAAGCTGGAACCAACCCAATCACCCCGGAGGAGCCATTGGCATCTTGATTGGAGAGCAGCAGGTATATCAAAAGTCCTATGGCCTGGCTAGCCTGGATTACCTCGTACCCATTCAACCCTCTACCATTTTTAATCTTGCTTCAGTATCGAAGCAATTTACCGCCATGGGCATACTCGTACTCGAACAGCAAGGAAGACTTTCGATTGACGACAAAATCAGCACTTACATTCCCAATCTTACTTCTATAGGTGAAAAGATCACGATTCGACATATGTTACACCATACCAGCGGGATTCGTTCTTTTCATGAGCTCTTATGGTATGCCGGATGGCGCTGGGGAGATAATCGTACCAATGAAGACATCTATCGATTGATGGAAAATCAGGTTGACCTCAATTTTGAGCCAGGGGATGAGTACATGTACTGCAACACCGGGTACATCTACATGGCTTACATCATCGAAAAAATCTCAGGAGAAGCCTTCCCTGCCTGGATGAAGACAAATGTTTTTGAGCCGCTGGGAATGACGACAGCCTATGTGGAGGATCAACCTTCGAATGTGGTTCCAGGAAACGCAACTTCGTATTCAGGATCTGCTACAGTTGGTTTCGAAAGAGCCATCGACTACTGGTCCTATGTGGGATCAGGTAATATGCATGCGACCATCTATGATTTACTAGCCTGGGGTAAGAACTTCTACAATCCAAAACCGGGATGGGAGGACCTCTTTCAGCGAATACAGACTACCGATACTTTTAACAACGGTAAACACAATCAATATGCGTTTGGAGTCAATGTGATAGACATGAACTGTCGTAAGGTAATTCGTCATGGTGGATCAATTGGAGGCTTTCGGACTGACTTTGTTGTTCTACCTGAGGAAAAGACAGTTATCACGGTCCTGACTAATCATTCCTCTTCCAATCCAGGTGGAAAAACTAATGACATCATTAATATCATTACCCGCTACCAAGAACAACAGGAAGAGTCAACTAGTAGCGAAAAGGTCCGTTACATAAAGCTAAAAGCAGAGGTATTAAGCAGATTTGAAGGATCCTACTGGACGCCTAGAAATAAGTATATTCGAAAGATCTATCTTAAAAACGATACTCTTCGTTATGTGCGGTCTGAAGGAAATGAAAGTCCCATCGTTCCGATAAGCAAAAATCAATTCAAGGTGTTGGGGCTAGGAGCAACAGATGTTACCATCACCTTTTCGGAAAAGGACGATGGCCTTGAAATGAAGGTAAACGTAGATGCTGACAGAGATTTTATGTATTATCGATTTGAAGAGACTGCTGTCACTAACGAAGAAATAGCTTCCTACGCAGGGGTATACAAGAGTGAAGAATTGGACGTATACTATCACTTTATTTGGAGAGACGAGCAGTTAGTGGGCTATCAGCAGCGTCACGGTTATTTTCAAAATATAGTGCGTGTGAAAAAGGACGTATTGGATGCAGATGAGTTCATTGCCGAATTTCAAAGAGACGATGCGGGCACGATTACAGGTGTTCAGTTCACCAGCGGTCGAGTTAGAAACCTCAAACTTGTGAAAGTAGAGGATTGATTCTTCAGAAAATGGATTTGCTAGTCCAGGCGCTGAAGAAAGGCCTTTGCATTTTGTAGATGCGACTCTCTTTTTTCAGGAGCCATACTATCAAAGGTTCTTATCAACATGCCAAGGCGTGGGTTGCTCAGGAAAAAATGACGCTGTTTGTCCATGAAATGCCAAAATAGACCGTCCCAGGTAGCTTGCCAATCACCTTTTTTGTAGTCACTCATTTTTATGAGGTAGTTACTGCCGCTGATGTAGGGCTTGGTGGACATTACGCCTCCATCCGCAAACTGACTCATACCGTAAACGTTTGGGACCATGACCCAATCGTAAGCGTCAATGTATAATTCCATGAACCAACGGTAGACTTCATCAGGGTCAAACTCACATAGTAGCATAAAATTGCTAAGTACCATTAATCGCTCAATGTGATGTGAATAGCCTGATTTTAGTAGCTTTTTGATGGTAATGTCAATGGGAGGAATTCCAGTAGTACCATAATAGAAAGATTCAGGTATTTTACGAGTAAACCCCCAGTAATTAGTCGTTCGCTCCTGGTTTCCTTTTGCTATATAAACACCTCTAATAAACTCCCTCCAGCCGATGATCTGGCGAATGATTCCTTCTGTATTGTTAATCTGGATGTGATGCTTTTCAGCATAACTGAGAATGCGATCGATTACACTATCGGGTGTGAGCAATCCATTGTTCAGCATCGGGGACAGTACGCTGTGGTGCAAAATGGATTCACTGCCTACAATCGCGTCTTCATAATCACCAAAATAGGAAAAGCGTTGAGCTAGAAATTGATCGAACCATTCCTCGGATTGCCGGTGACAAATAGGGTAGAGCGGTGTTGCTGTTAGGCTGCCGGTGTTTTCTGAGAAATACTGCTCAATGTAATTAACTGCTTCTGTGTAATATTCTGTAGCATCAGGAAATGAGATGGAGGGGGGCGTTTGCTTTTTAGGGTACTTCTTTCGGTTTTCATCGTCAAAGGACCATTTTCCTCCTGCGGGTTTATCACCTTCCTCGAGCAAGATATTGTATTTTTTGCGTTGCTGCTTATAAAAGTCTGTTTGGAAATATTTTTTCTTATCAGGTTTGAAGTACGCTGATACCTCTTCTTTTGAATTCAAAAACGAAGGTGATTCGTAAGAATAATGGCTTATACCCAGTTTGTTACATGATTCAGTAATTCGTCGGCGTAGGTAGTTGTCCACAGGATCGACATAATGGACAGTCTTTAAATCGAGATAAGAAATCAGTTTACGGACATCGTGCTGCTCATCATGAGCTTCCACATAGATGACACTGTATCCTTCAGCTTCAAGCTTATTTTGGTAGGCTTTCATAGTCGCTCTGTGGTAACAAAGTTTTTGCTTATGAAACCGGTACTGTGTAAAGAACAGGTGCTCTTCAATCAGATAGATGTGACGGTCGGATTGAATAGCTGGATGGTCTTTGAATAATTGATGGGGGAATATCAGCGTAGCTTCCATTAATTCTTTGATTTTGTTCTTCTGCAGTTTTCACTGCAGTATTTGACAGACTCCCAGTCTCTAGCCCATTTTTTACGCCACATAAAGGGACGCTGGCACACCGGGCAGGTCTTGGTTGGGAGATGTAGCTTCTTGTGCATGGTTTACCCTCTTCTGGTATGCATTTTAAGTATGCGAGACTTTTCTTTTTGGACCTCTTTATCTTTTCGATGACCCCAAAGTTTGGCTCGGGCGGCTTTTCCACTTTCTATCAGGTCAATGACGGGCAGCGGATAATCTTTTCCGAGTGTCACACCACAGAACTGTTGTTCCATCTCGGTCATAAACCAAGGTTCATGGATATGATTCTCTGGAACATTCGCTAACTCCGGAACCCATTTCTTTATAAAAATACCGTCAGGATCATGGTCTTTAGACTGTTTTACTGGATTGTAGATTCTCACGGTATTGATACCCGTCGTGCCCGCTTGCATCTGAAACTGGGGATAATGGATCCCGGGCTCATAGTCCAGGAAGAGCTGCGAAAGATGGTGTATACCATTTCTCCAGTCCTGATCCAAATGATGGCAAAGAAACGAAACCAGCATCGCACGCATTCTAAAGTTGATCCAACCGGTAGCAAGTAGTGCTCGCATGCAAGCATCTACCAAAGGGTATCCCGTTCTCCCTTGCTTCCATGACTCTAGGTGATGGGGATTATTCGTCCGTTCTAAAGATTCGTATCCACGATTGATGCAGATGCTTTCGTATTCGTTTTCTACCTCAAACTTTTGGATGAAGTGGCAATGCCATTTAAGACGCGTAAGGAAAGCTCCATACGGACGCTTATACTGAGTAAAATTTGGATGCTGTTTGATAAATTGATAGGCTTGACGTATCGATAGATTACCCCATGCCAGGTAGACGGAGATGCGACTACAGGAGCGCCTACTTTCAGTTGGTTTAGAGATATGGTAATTGTATTTCTTTCCACGATATTCAACAAAGGAGTTTAAATACTTCCACGCATTACGCTCACCAGCTTTTTGCAGGAGAGGATCAGGAACTTCGATTTTTGCTGCAAAGTCTGCTGGCAGTGCAAACTCGTTTTTGAATTCAGGGGAAGGTGCGTTTGTGAACTCATTCTTTATCACCCGTTGCGACATGGTGATAAACCATCTTTTGTCCCAGCCATTACGATCACGAATACCTCTCTCAATTCCATCTCGTTGGAATTCATTCCAGCTTATACTGTGCTTTGAAAAAAGAGCAGCAACCTGCTTGTCTATCTCCCAGGTTCTTTTAATTCCGGATTCCTGATAGGAGTAGACATTTTCAACCTTGTATTGCTCCAAGATTGATTTGAATACAACGACACTGTTTCCGTAGCAAACCTCTACAGCCTTCCCATAGATTTTTAGAGACTGATTGAGGTCTTGAACGCTATCGTAGACAAAGGTAAAATGTCGCGTTGCATAAGCGGGATATTCAACCCAGGCTGGATCAAAAATGTAAAGAATAAGATAAGGGAGTTCCGCCAGTTCAGCAGCATTAAAAGAAGCATGGTCTTGTGTACGAAGATCCTTTTTGAGCCATACGATATTTATTTTGGTCTGTGTCACTTGAGTGACTTCTTGCATTTATTCCAGAACCCAAAAAAGCTGGGAAAATAACCTGTGACAGCGAACATCCAATCTCTCTTCTCTTCAACCCCCTGGTAATGCTTATTCAAGGGATGCTCTTTGAAGTAGATTGTTTGGTTTCCAGTGTGTTTTATCAGGTCATTAAACTCTCCGACGAAAACTTGGATGTTGTCAATGTTTCGTGCTAGCTGTAAACAGAATGCAATCGAATTGGCAGAGATGGGGTATTGCTTAAAGACGGACGGTTCCAGCAGCAAAACCCTGTTAGCATCTTCAGTTTTCTTCCATTCAGGATCGAGGTTGTACCAGTTGTAGAGCAAAATAGGGACATCTTCAATTAGCTGCAGTTGTTTTGATTCCGGAAGTGGAGTACTAAGAGCTAGTTTTTTGCTTGGTTTTAATACGTTGGGCACTTCCATCCCGTCAAATGTTTCATACGGAACATCCAGAAAAGTGCCACATTGTTTTGTTCCACAGTATTTGTTGATGTTATCCTGGTTAGCAAGGTATTTTTTGTTGGCATTGGCACCCGCTACCCATTGCCAGCTCAATGCATTACTCGCCCAGTCACCATCAAACAAATGATAATACATCCACTGAGCAGGAGATCTCCAGTGTGCAAACCCCATGTTACAAGTGATTGCTGCAGTATACATTCTCAAATGATTATGCATGTAACCAGTCTTGTAAAGATCCTGAATTCCTGCATCTATGGCTTCAATGCCTGTGCTGGCTTCATTTACAGCGGTTACCATTTCATGATGGTCAACATTGGTTTGTTCATTTTTTAGATCCTCATTGATGAGATCTTTTTTAGCAACCCAGACTTGCTGCCAGTAATCTCTCCAGGCAAGTTCCTGGATGAACTTTTCGATCTTCTTCGGGTGGAAACCACGCTCGAGTACGGATTGCAATACTTGTTTGGTCGAGATGACACCTCGAGAGATATAAGGAGAGAGGTGCGTAACGTCTCCATCCAGATAATTTCGTGTTTTCCCGTAGCCGACGGGGTCTATTGCATTTATCCTTTCTTGAATGCTTGCATAATCAGTTGGGAACTTCATCTCTTTGATATCCTGTTGCCAGTGATTTGTCGCTGCAGGTTGCATTTGAACCGATCGATTTCAGGATTTCTTTTTTTCAAGTGCTTTTGACTCACACCCGAGTTTACCCGCTTTCTCCATAGGTTGAAGCTACTTCGCTTCAACGTATTTCTCATCAGCTTGATCACTTGCGATTCGGACAAGCCAAATTGCACTTTGATGGCTTCAAACGGCGTTCGATCTTCCCACGCCATTTCAATGATTCTATTGTGATCTTCCTCTGTCAACTCTTTCATCTGTTCATAGAATCGGCCATCAGTCATTTTGTTCAGAATTTATATAGCCTTGATTTTTTTGTATGCTCGCTTTTATTTGGATGGTTCTCTTTTTAGACTGTTTATGTTGATCATTGTGACTACGGGCTAACTTTTTTGAATCAGATAAGGGAATGTTAGAAAAAGTTTAGGAATATCTTAATGTAAATGGCACATAGCAAAAGTCTTGATAGAAAATTAGGCCTGATGGGTCTAGCGGCTACTGGAATCTGCTCCATGCTGGGGGCATCCATCAATGTGGTGCCGTTCATGATACACAGAAGTGTTCCAGAGATAGGACCCTTTGTAGTACCTGCCTTTGTATTTGCGTTGCTGCCAGCTTTGCTAGCTGCCTTTGCTTACAGTTCACTTGCTTCTGCGATGCCCAGAGCCGGAGGAAGCTACATCTATGCGAGCCGAGGATTGCATCCCTACCTGGGATTCATAGCAAGTTTTTCACAGTGGTTTGGATTGTCTATCGTGATAGGAGTCATCGCTTATATCATCGTGCCTTTTCTTCGTGATGTGTTTGCAGCTTTAGGCTATGAAGCGTTGGCTGGGGCGTTAGAGATCGGTTGGTTAAGAGTACTGTTAGCGTTGTCGATGATCTGGGGGTTTGTTTATGTCAACTTTCGAGGCGCCAGCTTCTATGAAAGGACAGTAATACCCCTCATGTTCTTCATGTTCGGTATGGGCCTTGTGGTGATTGTGGCTGGGTTTTGGTTCAATCAAGAGGAGTTTATGGCCGCGAAGGAGATTGAGAAGTCTGTAGTAGAATATGATACTTTCTTTACCTGGAAGTCTTTTTTTTCTGCTGCAGCCGTCTTGTTTTCTAGTTTTATAGGATTCGATGCCATCGCACAGGCAGGGGGAGAAGCGGCTTCACCAGCTCGAAATCTACCGAAAGCAATTCTTCTTGCGATTGGTATTGTTGGAGGCTATTACTTCTTATTCACAATGGCAGTCTACCATGCGGTTCCATGGCAGTATGTATTACAAGAGGCATTGACACAAGATATCTCAGCTCCAGGTTTATTTAATGCATTGTTACCACCTTGGATGATGGTCTTAATACTTACCGGTGCAGCAGTTGCGCTCATGAACGATTTGCCGGCCATGCTATTGTCAGTTTCTAGATTAGTCTTTGCTTGGGCAAATGATGGTATTTTTCCAAAAACAATTGCACAAATCCATGATCACTACCATACACCTCATAGGGCGCTAGTTTTAAGCGGGTTACTTGCTTCGGTCGGTGTCTTAGGAAGCCATTTCGCGGGAGATTTCTTTCTTGGTATTGATATTATGGTAATCTCGATGATGGTCAATTTTTTGTTGATGTGTTTTACATTGTTATTTATCCATAAAACAAATCCAAGTTTGAAAAATCAGCTCACAATACTAAAATCACCTCTCTTACGAAGATGGATTGGCGGATTGGGTGTAATTGTGCTCGCTGTTTTCCTTCTCGCTCACACCTACAAGGATATTACCTCAAATGTGTCTTTCTGGTATTTCCATTCTACCTATATTTATTTGATTGTTATAGGGATCGCATCGATTTATTATATTACACAAACCAACCGGATGCAGAAAAAAGGTATAGACTTAGCAAAACATTTCGCTGACTTACCTGATCAATGAAAAATAAAATTGAACTAGCTCCGGGTCTTATGGTTTCCCCGGTGATAACAGGACTTTGGCAAATCGCCGACATGGAGCGAGACGGCAAGGTACTTGATCCTGAAATCACCTCAGATAAAATGCTTTCTTACGTCGAAGCAGGCTTGACCTCTTTTGATATGGCAGATCATTATGGATCTGCTGAGGTGATTGCTGGAACGTATCATCATAATAACCCTGACTCGGAAGTACAACTGTTCACCAAATGGGTTCCGGCTCCCGGAAAGGTATCTTCCAAAACCGTAAGAGCAGCCGTTCAAAAGGCATTGTCCCGCCTGCAAACTGAGTGCCTCGATCTATTGCAGTACCATACCTGGAGTTACTCAGACCCTGTTTGGTTGGATACGCTTTTTGAGCTGCAAAGACTAAAGGAGGAAGGTCTTATTCAGCACCTCGGTGTTACGAATTTTGATGCTGCTCATTTGCGGATTGCCAGAGCTACAGGAATAGAAATTGTTTCTAATCAAGTGTGTTATTCACTTCTCGATCAAAGGGCCGGTGGAGAGATGCTTAATGTTTGCCAAGAGTATGACGTCAAACTCCTTGCTTTTGGAACATTAGCAGGAGGGTTTCTTTCTGAAAAGTGGATCGGAAAGCCAGAACCAAAATTAACTGAAAAATTGACTTGGTCACAAATGAAGTATAAGCGTTTCATCGATGCTGCCGGAGGGTGGAAGGATTTCCAACAATTACTCATGCTACTTCTGGAATTAGCTACAAGGCAAGGAATTTCGATAGCTAATATTGCAACCAAATACATTCTGGATCAACCACATGTAGGAGCTGTGATAGTAGGTGCACGACTTGGTGAAAGTGATCATATAAATGATAATATACAATTAGCTGATATACAAATAGATAAAGACTCAATAGAAAAAATTAAGGTTCTAAGTAATGCATTGATTACAATACCTGGAGATTGCGGTGATGAGTACCGAAAGCCACCTTTTTTGACGGCCTCCGGAGACTTAAGCCATCATGTGAATCGTTTTCCTTCACCCTACAAGTCCACTGTACTTCCAAATGGAAATCAGGCAGTTGTGAGTGGCACGTATTGGGAGAATATGGCCGGTTATTCGCGTGCTATCAGAAAAGGAAATCAGATTAGGGTATCAGGTACTACAGCAACCCACAGAGACTTGATGATTGGTGGAACAGATCCTAAGGCACAAGCGCATTTTGTGATTGATAAAATTGAGGGTGCTATTAAGGCACTTGGTGGGGCATTGGAAGATGTAGATCGAACGCGAATTTTTGTAAACAATCTTGATGACTGGGAGCCGGTAGCGCGAGCTCATGGTGAACGGTTTAAAAACATTCAACCAGCTAATACTTTAGTGGAGGGGAAATTAGTTGGTGAAGGTTATCTGGTGGAGATTGAAGCTGAAGCCACCATAAACTGATAGATAAGTTAGAAGGCCTAATTGTCTAGCTTTCTTTTAAAACATATCTGCTAGCTAGAACGATCAATAAGCGTGAGTTTAATTCTTTCCCTTTCATCGAAGTGCGATTGGATTTCTAAAAAGGCAATGGGATTTGACAATGATTTTTGGACTACTTACTTAGGTTAGAGAACGCTTTTCTTATTTCGAGATGATCAATTTTCCCATGTTAAAAACAAAACAGGCTTTAAAACGATTAAAAAAAATAAAAAAGAAAGTTATGAGGCTTACTATATTACCACTTTTCGTTGCTGTACTTTTCTTGATCTCTTGTGATGGGAGTCAGGTTGATGTAGAACCGGAAGAAGAGGGAGAAATACTATTTGAAAAAGTCCCGGAAACGAGCCCTTTTAACGAAAAAAATCAGGATAGAATAACCGATAATGTTTGGATCACGAGGGGGAACGACGGTGGTCAAATATTCAATGTAAGAGTGGCAGAATCATATGATAAGAGCCGCAGCCCCATCGACACGGAATGGGCAATTGGATTTAAAGAAGATGTTGAAAATTTATCCTTCGACACCTTTAGGAATACGATCAGACCCCAAGATGTTTTGGGTGAAAATTTGGTAGTGCATCTGATATCAGACGATATCTACCTAAACGTCAAATTCACAAAATGGTCAAGCAGTAAGGGAGGTGGTTTTGCTTACATCAGAGACGCAGTTACTCAGTAGATCTTGTATATGAAAAGCCGCCCTGACGTCCCGAAGCCCAACTTTGGAATGTAATATCTAGAAAGACGTTTTCTTCGGTCAGATGTAATACGAGATCAACATCTACTGCGTTTTTCGGTCTTATAGTGTTTCTAAAGTTGTCGAAAGTGAGATCTGCCAAGTTGGCGGTAGTTCCTATGGCCCAAAGTGTGCCGTCTGGACTGGTAGGTTTTGAAGCACTAGATTCCGTCTTTGCATTGTAGATCTGCCCACCATTATTTCCTCTGGTAAGCCAGACAAAATCCGAAATACGATCTTGGTTTGCCTCAAGTGCTGGATCTGCTCCATTCGCTTTTGAAAACGTTAGAGATGTACCAGACCAGATAGTGGGAGCGACAGCTAAGTCCAGGTTGATGTCATTGGTACTGTCATCTATGGTTATGCTGATTCCAGCCGATCCATTTGCGGGGATATAACTCACGTTAATGATGTAGTGATCGGCTGCATTTGGTGCTGACAAGGTAGTAGTTGCAGATAAACTACCAATCAAAGCCACTACCTCTATGTCTTTGCCAACGGAAAAAAATCCTGATCTTGTTTCATTTTTGTCAAATGTCAAACCTCCATCCGTGGATGTTGCTGTTACACGATAATCAGTGAAGTTATCTGTAACAGAGGATGTGAAATTTACTGTGATCTTCACATTAGCAATTGATACTTGTACGTCTACATTTTGGGTTTCAGCTGAGACCACCTCAAACAGGTCACTCTGGCCAAAATAGGATGCAGCATCGAAAGCTACGATGTCTACTTCGTTATTGGATGCCTCTACCCGATAAACACCTGGAGTTAGCTCAATTTCATTTGGCAATTGGGAGGCATCTTCAAAAGACTCTACTACTATATCATTCTCATCTAAGATGTTCACTGATAGGTCCGCCAGACCTGTTTCTATTCTCCCATTGAAATTGATTTCATTGGTTTCATTGTTGATCGAAGTTTGAACCGAAATACTTCCTAATGGCTCATTGGTGATATTTTCCTCAGAACATCCTATTGCGAGGAGAAGGAGTATGGCTATGTGCTGATTTTTCACTTTTACTCTTTTCCATGTTTAAGAGCATTTATGCTCAAACTGTTTTCAATTGAATTGGAATTTTTGAACTAAGTAAGTAGGCTAAAGTTATCTTGCATGGTTCAGAGTAAAAGCGAAAATGAACAAAGCTGAAAAGGTAGATTTTGTCATCAACATACTTGAATCTCATTACCCAGAGGTTCCAGTTCCTTTGGATCATTACAGTCCCTATACCTTACTGGTGGCAGTTTTGCTATCGGCCCAGTGCACGGATGAGCGTGTAAATAAAACTACTCCTGAATTGTTTGCTGTTGCCGACAACCCGTTTGATATGAGTAAGGTACCAGTCGAAGAGATCAAGAGCATCATCAGACCATGTGGCTTAAGTCCAATGAAATCGAAAGGGATTTATGAACTCAGTCATATATTGGTTGATAAGTATAACGGAGAAGTACCCGAAGATATGGAGGCGCTAGAAGCGTTACCGGCGGTGGGTCACAAGACAGCTTCTGTAGTCATGGCACAGGCTTTCGGGGTGCCGGCTTTTCCCGTAGATACGCACATCCACCGCCTTATCTACCGATGGGGGTTGAGTACTGGTAAAAATGTGGTCCAGACCGAGCGAGATTGTAAGAGATTGTTTCCCAAAAATTTATGGAATAAACTTCATCTTCAAATTATCTTTTTTGGAAGAGAATTTTGCCCGGCTAGAGGTCATAATCCATATGAATGTCCTATCTGTAAAAAGTTGGGAAGGAAGCCTCTATTCAGTAATTTCGACTTAAAGCCTGGAAAGTAGCAGATCAAAGTCCTTCCTACTATCTTTTATAGTCAGTTCCTACTTTGAAGTTCCCAATTACTCTGTAGAAATTATTAGTTTACTGGATGCAGCATTGATCAGCCTATGAATTTTAATCTTTCACCCAGATCAAAGGACTTCTTGACTCGTTTGAAGTCATTTATGGAAGCGTATGTTTATCCGTTCGAGCGAGAACTTATGGATTATACCATCAAGCAAAATACGGACCCAGACTGGAGAACGTGGAAGGAACATCCCAAAGTTGATGAGGTAAAAGAAAAAGCTAAGTCTGAAGGCTTATGGAACCTCTTTTTGCCTGATGTGGCGCTTGGGCAAGGGCTGTCAGTTCTAGATTATGCTCCGTTGGCAGAAGAAATGGGGCGAGTATATAATTCAGCAGAGTTTTTTAATTGCAATGCTCCCGATACGGGAAATATGGAGGTACTTTATCATTTTGGATCTGAAGAACAGAAAGAGCAATGGTTAACACCCTTATTAGCAGGTGAGATAAAATCTGTTTTCTCTATGACCGAACCGGACGTAGCTTCATCTGATGCTACCAACATGGAAACTACCATCGAACAAGTTGGAGATGAGATAGTAGTAAATGGTAAAAAATGGTGGTCTACGGGCGCAGGACACCCCAAAGCTAAGATTGCTATCGTGATGGGAAAAACAGACGGATCACAGGACAAGCATCATCAACACAGTATGGTATTGGTTCCGCTGGATACCTCTGGGGTCGAGATCATACGAATGCAAAACACGTTTGGTGCATATGACCCACCTGCTGGACACGGAGAGATCCATTTTAGGGATGTCCGAGTACCAAAAGGGAACATTATCAAAGGGTTTGGAGAGGGGTTTGCGATTGCACAGGGTAGACTTGGTCCGGGAAGGATACATCACAGTATGCGCTGCATAGGTGCTGCAGAACGTGCGCTGCAACTTACCATCATTCGGAGCGGTATACGTTTCCCGTTTGGAAAGCCTATTGCTAAATTGGGAGGTAACTCCGAACGGTTTGCAGAAGCCCGAATGGCCATTGATCAGGCAAGATTACTAACACACTTTGCAGCCTGGAAAATTGACGAAGAAGGAGTAAGGTCCAGTATGACCGAGATATCTGCGATTAAAGTGGTAGCACCCAATGTCCTGCAACAGGTAGCAGATATGGCGATGCAGATTCATGGGGGAGCTGGCCTTTCAGATGATTTTCCCTTGTCTGCATTTTTTGTTCAGGCACGCGCGTTACGTCTGGCGGATGGGCCTGATGAAGTACACAAGCGCGTGATATCTGCACTTGAGTTTAAAAAGTACATGTCTTAATGTCGCAATATCGAGATCTAGAGAAGCAGCAGCGAACGGGAGAGGAGCTAGACCTGACAAAGCTGATGCCCTGGTTATCCTCTTCACTGGGTGGGTTACAGGGAGAGCCTAGCGTAACTCAGTATTCTGGGGGTGCTTCAAACTGGACGTATCGATTGAAATTTAATAACAGGGATTTGATACTGAGGCGGGCACCGTTGGGAAAGAAAGCGGTAGGAGCTCATAATATGCCCAGAGAGTTTCGCCTGCAACAGATGCTTAAGCCCGTATATCCCTATGTTCCCAGCATGTTAGCCGTATGTGAAGACGAGGATGTACTGGGGTCTAGTTTTTATCTCATGGAAAGATTGGAAGGAGTGATATTGAGAAAGGACATACCTGATTATTTTGATTGGAATAGAGAGACGGTCAATCAACTTTGTCAGTCATTTTGGGATAAGATAATCGAACTTCACCAGATCAATTATCTAACACAGGGGCTATCTGACCTTGGAAAGGGTGCAGGCTATGTGGAGCGTCAGGTAGTTGGATGGATTAAACGCTACTCAGACGCGGTGACCTGGAATGTGCCGAAAGGGCAAAACGTCATGCAGTGGTTGGAAGCAAATATCCCTACCGAGGAGTCTTTGTGTTTGATACACAATGATTTTAGACTAGACAATGTGGTGCTTAATGAACATAATCCTGCTGACATATTAGGTATACTCGATTGGGAGTTAGCAACTGTTGGAGACCCATTGATGGACCTCGGAAGCAGTCTGGCCTATTGGATTGAAGAGGACGATAACTTTTTCATAAAGTCCATCAGAAGGCAACCCACGCATGTGACGGGAATGTGGAAGAGAGAAGAGATTGTTACGTACTACATGAGGCAGATGGGCAGATCCGTTAGTGATTTTCGTTTTTACAGAGTTTACGGCTTATTTCGTTTAGCAGGAATCGTTCAGCAGATTTACTATCGTTATGCAAATGGTTACACAAACAATAAATCATTTCGGAATTTCTGGTTAATTTCTTTGTACCTAATCAAGACCTGCGAAAGAATTATAAAACGGGGGTCCATGAGTTCTAGCTAATAACATTAATCGCAACAAAACATGAGTGAAGGCCTTAATCGAAAATATCCGAATAAAACTGCTTTTATCACAGGCGCAGGTTCTGGGCTTGGGAAAGCGTTTGCAACCAATTTGGCCAGTTTAGGTTGGAAACTACATCTTTCAGACATTGATGAGGTAGCATTATTGGAAACCTGCAAATCATTACCTAGAGCCACTGAAGTTCATACGTACCAGCTGGATGTCAGTAGCTTGGAATCCTATCAGCAGGTTAGGGGGAAGGTAATGGATAAGTCTTCTTCCCTGGATGTTTTGATCAATAACGCAGGCATAGGAGATGGGGGGCTCTTTCAGGATTATGATTTTGAATCGTGGAGGAGAATGCTTAATGTCAATTTGGTTGGCGTGGCGAACGGCTGCCATCTCTTTGTGCCCCAAATGGTGGAGAAACAATCAGGTACCATTATCAATGTAGGGAGTGCAGCTGGGTTTATGAATGCGCCGGGAATGTCGGCCTATAATGTCTCCAAAGCTGGCGTATACGCTCTTTCAGAGACATTGTATCATGAGCTTAAATCTGAGAATATTCACGTGAGTGTGCTAACCCCTACTTTTTTCAAAACCAATGTAATGAAGAACGCACAGGGATCCGATGCAGTAAAGTCTTTTGCTGAAAAGCAGATGAAATACTCGAAGACCAACGCCGAAGAAGTCGCGCGGTTAACCCTGGATCTGGCCGGAAGGAAGAAGTTTCAAATAATACATCCTGCTGAGGCAAGAAGAAGTCATTTCTTAAAAAAGTGGTTTCCACAGTTAATTGAGAGACAATATGCTCAAATGAAATTAAAACTACTTAGACCGAGCAAAGCTACAGGCTCCAGGTATTGATAACTTCATCCAGCGGAATGCATCCGGCGTATACACCGGGAATTGGGTCGTAGTTCAGTAGATTCTTGCCAACATACTCTGAACTGAAATAAGCCCATAGCATCATGGATTTCATGCTTCTGTAAAATCCTACCTTCTCTTGTTTACCGACTCTTTTACCCCATACACTACCGTTAAACTTTGGATCAGTTTTTTCTTCTTTTGCTAGAAAATCGTTTCTCTGCTTCTGAGAAAGCTCGCTAAAGAAACTTCCCATCGCAGCTTTACACCTCTCATCCCATAGATCGATTTGATTTAAGAATGTGGCTTGTTCCTCAGCAGGCATGACTGCTTCTACAAAGCCGTCGATGAAAAGGTCGATATTAAGATCCAGCGCACCCGGTGTTGTGGTTCGGGGTAGTAACGTGTCTGCCAAATCCGAGATTAAATTGGCTTGTTGCTTATTGAACACTTTTGGCCTGAATCTTTCTCGTGGGTTGCTCTGGCAGGATTCCAATAATCCAAGAAGAGTAGGAGTAAGGGCCGTCGCACCCATTAAACCAGCAGATTTCTTTATTGCGTTTCTTCTGTTCATAGGGTTAGAGGTTTTGCTTTTTTAACTCTGAAATGGCATGATGCGCGGCTCTCGCGGTAATCGCCATGTAAGTCAAAGAAGGATTGACACATGAGGAAGAGGTCATGCAGGCGCCATCAGTAACAAATACATTCTTTACGGCATGGACTTGATTGGTAGCATTTACGACAGAAGTTTGGGGATCATTACCCATTCTGGCTGTGCCCATTTCGTGGATGCCAAATCCCGGGTAATGTTCATTATCAAACCCTACTATATCTTTTAATCCACTTCTTTCGAGCATTTCGACCGCATCCTCTTGTATTTGCTTATTAATAGCTAATTCATTTTGCTTGAACTCACAATCGATTGCGAGAGTAGGTTGGCCCCATTTATCCGTATTTTCTTTATCTAAGATCACTTTGTTTTCATGATAGGGTAGGCACTCAGCAAAACCGGTAATAAAGAATTCCCAAGGTCCAGGTTTTGTTAACGAATCCTTGAAGCCTCCGCCAAAACCTTCCTGATTAACTCCCGCACCCCAACCAGCTCTTCCTGCACCTCCCTGATATCCAAATCCTCTCAAGAATTTATCAGAAGTAGTTTCCTTGCTGATGTTCCAGTAGCGAGGTATGTAGATGCCGTTGGGTCGACGTCCTTTATAATACCTATCTTCAAAGCCCTCAAATGTTCCCATAGCACCTACCCTGTATGTATGATCCATCAAGTTATGACCTAATTCCCCGCTATCGTTTCCGAATCCTTCAGGGAATCGACCTGAGGTAGAATTGAGAAGAATCTGAGTTGTACTTAGTGTAGACGCATTGCAAAAAATTATCCTGGCATAGTATTCCACCATTTCCCCTGTTTCTGAATCAATCACACGGACGCCAGTTGCCCGCTGTTTTTCATCATCATAAATCAATGATTGAGCAATCGAATACGGGCGAATTGTTAAGTTACCGGTGGCATTGGCAGCAGGTAATGTTACCGAGTTGCTGCTGAAATATGCTCCGTATGGACAACCTCTATTACACCTATTGCGGTACATGCATTTACCGCGTCCGTTTAATGGTTCTGTTAGGTGAGCCACTCGGCCGATTATCATATTTCTACCGGGAAAATTTGATTCAATCCGCTGCTTGACTTCTTTCTCGACACAATTGAGCTCCATTGGAGGGAGAAAATGACTATCCGGAAGCTGCGGGAGCCCCAAGGCTTCACCGCTGATACCTGCATACTTCTCGACATAAGTATACCAGGGGGCAATGTCTTTGTATCTTATTGGCCAATCTATCCCATATCCATCTTTTGCGTTGGCCTCGAAATCTAAATCACTCCATCTGTACGTTTGCTTTCCCCACAGGAGTGATCGTCCTCCCATCTGGTGCGCTCTTGCCCACATAAATGGTTTTATTTCGGTGTAAGGATTCTCTTCGTCATTCGCCCAGAAATGTTCAGTAGTTTCGCCAATCCATCCTGTCCGTCCTGCTTTTTCATGCTTCTTTGCCAGCTTTGCGGGTATGGCTCCACGGTATTCCATGTCCCAGGGATCCATGTTCATGGTGGTATAGTCTTTGATATGCTCAACCATACGTCCCCTTTCCAGCACAAGTGTCTTGAGACCACCTTCGCATAATTCTTTTGCAGCCCAGCCACCACTAATTCCCGACCCGATGACAATGGCATCGTAGGTCAAATCGGCTTTAGCGTCAATGTTTAAATTCGCCATATCAATGAATTTTTTATATAATTTA
>JAYPLE010000021.1:0-45955 GCA_038129245.1 Flammeovirgaceae bacterium
AATGGTGATGAAAACTACGCTGGTTATTTTGATGGAGACCTTCAGGTATATGGAAACAATGTATTGCTTGGTGGTCGACCCTGGGACGGTCCTGATGGAGTTAATTTAGGGACATTTGAGTTGAAGGGTACGGTAGAATCACAACCTGATGAAAATGGATTCACTTATACTTTGCCATCTTTCCGTGCAGCGGTTTACAATGATGGTGAAGAACAGTGGTCTAATTTAGATATGCGTATTCAGGGAGCAGATGGATCTTATGATCGTCCAATGACTGATTTGAGATACATGAACTACAATGGTACTGGTCGCATGCATTTTTTCTCTACTATGCAGGAATTTTATAATAATGACAATGGAACACCTACTGACAGCACCGATGACTTTCAAGATTTTTACTATCCTGACCGCGTTGTAATTGGGATTGATGATGACAAGGGATTTATAGAGCTGAAAGGAGGTAATGGTGAATATGTTAGGTTTGACGCGAATGGATCTGATGAATCCGGTAGTTCATCTTCTTTTACGCTGAACCGTGATTTTGATGGCCAGCAAATGGGCGATTGGATATCGATTGATAACGGGTCACAGATTAACGTTTTTGGGATCAATGGTAATCTTGACCCCTCAGATCCAAGTTACTACGGAGGGGGCGTTTCCTTGGGAACTAAATTTTGGGAGGACCCGACCAATGGTCAAAGAGGATATTTACATTTACGAGGAACAACACGACCTGAAAACTATTACGGTGCAAATTTGAGGTTTACACTAGAGGCTGTAGATCAAGGTGATCGAGAAGAGGCAGTATTTAAAATGTTTGGAACAGCATTGGACTCTACTGCGCATTCGATACCGGTGCTGGAAATGAACAGTGCTACAGATATGCAGAGCGGTGATACGTGGTCTACTTTAGATTTAAATCAAAATGGCAACCCAACAATTTCCTTCGATGGATTTGATGGTTCAGCTTATTTTGATGGGGATGTAGCAGTTGCAGGATCATTGACGGTAAATGGAGAAAATGTCCTGTTGGGTGAGGCTAGTTTTCCGGATAGTATTGGTAATAATATAGATGTTGAAGCTAGGTCCACACTTATGTTAACGCAGACAGGTACCAATAACGGTACTCGAGCTGCTGCTTTGGAGGTATACTCTGATACAGATTCCACCACCTCAAGGGGAATCTATTCTCGTACAGAAGGCGTCGGTACTGATGATAATATCACTATATGGGGTCATGCTACAGGAAGCACCAATACTGGAATTGGAGTCTACGGTTTGACCAAGCTTACTGATGGCGGCGCGACTGGTGTGTATGGTGTTGTTGATGTTTCAGATAATCCATCCTCCAATTTCGACGTTGGCGTGCGAGGTGTAGCTACTGGTAACCTTACAACTAACTTTTCAGTTGGCGTCTACGGGCAAAATAATGTGCTGGGAGGCAGCGAAGCTTGGGGGACGGGTGGATTTGCCGGCGGCGAGGGTGCCAATCTTGCCTTCAGAGGCCGGGCAAATTCCACAGACATTAACACCTCCGAGCAATATGGAGCATGGTTGCAAGCTAATGGAGCAGGTTCAGGGGATCATTTTGGTTCATGGAATCGGGCAGCTGGAGCAGGTAAGAATATAGGTGTTTATGGTACAGCGGACAGCGGTACTGAGAATTGGGCCGGGTGGTTCGATGGCAATGTAATCGTTACGCAGCAATTGGATGTTTCTAGAATTCAATCCTTCGGAGACTATTGGTCCATGAGTGCCTTCGGTTTGAATGGGAATCCCGAAGAGGCATTCAATGTCGTGGAAATAAATAATGGGCAAAATCTTGGTTCTGGTGCAGGGGAGATCAATTTATTGGCCAACGACGGTACCGTCGGAGTGACAATGAATGGATGGGGCTCAGCTCAATTCGCAGGGTCAATTCAGACCCTGGGTTCTGCTGGAATACCGTCCGTATCCAGTTTTTCTACGGGTAATCACGGTTCGATACATATGTATGGAGACACTGACGCAGGTGATAATCTTCGACTTGCCATGGACGTGATTAGTGACGGGGGAACGTCATCATTCGGTCAAATAGTTGTGAGAGATGCGGCTCAAGTCGATGCTATAGTGCTGGATGGATCTAATGGATCTGCCTATTTTACCGGAGCTGTTCAACAGAGTTCAGATTTGCGTTTGAAAACAGGTATTCAGCAGCTTCAAGGTTCTCTCGAAGGGATATTAAGTCTGAGAGGGGTATCCTACAAGTGGCTGAATAAGAAGAAAACACAGCGTACTCAAATAGGATTGATAGCACAGGAAGTGGAGGAAGTATATCCTGAATTTGTGCATACTGATGCGCAGGGGATGAAATCAGTGAATTACGCTCAGATGACCGCTGTGTTGATTGAGGCAGTCAAGGAGTTGAACGCAAAGGTTGAATCGCTGGAGTCAGAAAATGGGGAGCTAAAAGCCGAGCTGGCTGAAGTTTCCGACCTGTCAAACCGTATTCGACGACTGGAACAGCTGCTGGGCGCAGGTCAAAGTTCTTCACAGTCTGAAGAGTAATCAGTAGAGTCATGAAAATGATCAATAACATAAGGATCATGCTGCTGGTCGGATGGCTAATACCCGGGCTTATTTATGGGCAGACCGAGCAGAAAAGAAGCACTCAGGCTTCAGGAGGTCTTCAGGAAAATGGAACATTACGTCATTTTATTTCTGTGGGCGTACCTGTTGTGGGTCAGTTAGTCAAAGTACCGGTACGTACTGATATCGGATTTCAAAATGTACCCAATGATCCCGTTCCCCCAGTGATGGAGGCATTGGCCCTGACCTTCGAAGAAAACGTGGCAAGTGGCACCTTGATAGGAACAGCTTTGGCTTACGATCCGAATGGTCAAGCAATTACCTATGGTATCACACAAGGAGAAGAGCTGGTAGCGATTGACCCGATGACAGGGGAGATCACTATTAAGGATTCAGCCTACTTTGATTTTGAAACCAATTATGAGACAGAGCTTGTCATTACGGCAAGTGATGGACAGTTGACTGCCGAAGAAGTAGTCTCGGTTCAGGTGATCAATGTCAATGAGCAGCCGGTAGTATTTGACCAAAATTTCTCAATTGCTGAAAACACGCCATCTACTTCAGAGATTGGTACTGTCCAGGCAACAGATGTTGATTCCAACACGCAGCTGATATTTGAGATAATTGATGGCAATGAGCTTGGGACCTTTGCTTTGGCAACCTCCACAGGTCTACTGACCGTAGGCGACCCCACCGCCTTAGACTACGAATTAAATCAAAGCTTGGTGCTATCAGTTTTGATATCTGATGGAGAGTTGACTGCAGAGGCTTTACTTAACATCACTATTACAGACGTTGACGAAAATCAGGCACCTGTTATTGCAGATCAAACGTTAACAGTTGCGGAATCCTTGTTACTAAATGCCCAAATTGGACAGATTATAGCTAGCGACCCTGAAGCTGAGATTCTAAGTTATAACATAACCGGTGGGGTGGATGCAGGATTCTTTACAGTTGATGCTTCTACTGGATTACTGTCTCTGGGAGACACAAGTTTTGATTTTGAGACCAAATCGCAATACGAGATCGTTGTAGAGGTTTCGGATGGGGAAAAATCCACCAATGCAACTATTTCAGTGGTTGTGACGGATGTGAATGAATCTCCTTTCATCACTGCAGCAACTTTTGAGGTTGCAGAGGATGCATCTATTGGTACATCTATTAGTACGATTGCAGTGTCAGATCCGGAAAACGATACCTTGACTTACAGCATTGTTTCGGGTAATTCAGAACAAAAATTTACTATCGACCCGGCGACAGGTTTGATCACCGTCTCCGGTGCACTCAGTGTTGAAATTGCCGATAGTTACACGCTGGGAATCCAGGTGAGTGATGGAACCTTGACGACGCTTGAAAATGTAATCATTGTTATATCAGATGTGAATGAAGCACCGACGTTATTTGATCTTGATTTCACCGTACCTGAGAATTCTGCGGTAGGTGTTTTGGTAGGGCAGTTGATCGGTGAAGACCCTGAGCAAGACACCTTGACATTTAGCATTATTTCCGGCAATGGGGAAGGAATTTTCTCACTTGACCCAGCTAGCGGGGAGATCACGGTCGCGGATGCTTCAAAATTAGATTTTGAGACTCTCACGCAAGTTGATTTGGTAGTTTTGGCCTCCGACGGCGCCTTGTTAAGTGAAGAAGTTATCATTAGTATCTTCATTCAGGACCTTGCTGAGGGGAGCCCTCCAGTGGCTTTTTCACCGGATTTTACAGTATATCAATTACTTACAGATCCTTTGATTCTAGCTGGTTATGATCCTGACAATGACCCTTTCTCAGTGGTGATCACAGGCAATCCTGATCTGGGAACGCTTACCTCTACTTCTGATCCGGAACTATGGAATTTTGCACCTGAGGCGAACCTAAGTCCTGAGACGATATACACCGACAGTGTCAATTATAAACTTGTTGAGAATACTGCAGCCGCTTTAGAATCAAATGAAGCGACGTATAGGTTTAAGTTTGAGTTGACCGACCAACCTCAGGTGATTCAGGCGTTTGAAGTGGGTACCTCCAGTTTTGATTTAAGTTGGATTGACCCGGTGATTAATGACACTTACAAAATAGAAGTAGGTTACTTTGACTTGTCGACGGGTACACCGGAGCAAAAAGTTTTATTCATGGATGACAATGTCAGCAAGTCTACCTTGAGTATTGATGGAACAACCGCTACTTATACCGGTACAATTGAAGCCGCTGATCATCCCTTTATTTTTAGTGGAGAGAACGTTTTCATCTTTGTAGATGTGATTACTGCTAATGGATTCATCTCCTCAGCCTCCTATATCTATAACAGCGGCTCCGGGGGTAGGATAGAGGCATCGCCGGATGGGCTGTTCTTTGCTTTTGGAAATCAGCTTGCCGTCAGAGAAAATGCAACAGCTCAGCTGAAGTTGCAGGCGGTTGAGTTAGGTGATTTTTCATTGACAGGAGCAGCAGTTGAGGTCATTACTCCTCCTGAAAATGGGTCTTTGGGAGTTGCTACACTGGCAAGTGTCGAAGAACGAATTCTTACATGGGAATTGCCCTACACCGGCACCCGGGAAGTTGGCGGAAGTGATTCTGTTCAATTTCGTATATATCATCCTGATCGGCAATTGTTTGATACGGCCTGGGTTCAAATTAACGTAGTTGATGTCAATGATCAGCCAACCATAACAGCGATCACCGATCAGCAAATGGAAGAAGATGAGGTACTTTCATTGAATGTTGATATAGAAGATCCGGATAGCCAATTAGAGATTATCTCAACGTCTAACGAAGCGAGTAGTGTTCCGGTGAGCTATGATAGAGGCGTTTTAACTGTAACGCCCAAGGAGGACTTTTTTGGCAGTGTTAGTATTTCGATCGTGGCACAAGAGGTTGGAACAGCGGAACAGTTCCTGGGATATGAGCAGTTTGATCTTGAAATTATTCCAGTAAATGATGCACCTGTGGTGACAGCAGTGAATGATCAATCCATAGACGAGGATCAATCTTTACAGATTGTACTGAGTGCGACGGACGCTGACAACGCAAATGCAGTTTTTGTCTTCGAAGCGTCTTCAAATGCTCCCTCGAGTGTGAAAACCTCTGTTTTAGGAAGCAATTTAAGTATTGTTCCGGAAGCAAATGTTTTTGGAGATTTTGAAGTCTCTGTTACAGCAAATGATCAGTCAGGAACTGCGACAGCTTTATCAGCACCTGTAAATTTCACTGTATCAATTGCCGCAGTGAATGATGCACCGGAAATAACCAAAACAATTGAAACGCAAAATCTGATTGCAAATTTCCCGAGCTATGATATTGATCTTTCTGCCTTTTTTACCGATATCGAAAGTGGAGATGAGCTGACATATCAGTTTGCAGGAAATTCGCAGGTATTGCTTGATGTAAACGAACAAATCTTGACTGTTAGCCTAACACAGGGATTCACCGGAGTAGAGGATGTAACCATTACCGCATCGGATGGATCATTGTCTGTTAGTCAATCAGTGACCTTTGTGGTAACAGAGGCAAGTACAGATGTCAGTATTTCGTCACCTGTGGCAGATTTACAGTTATTAGAGGATTTCGATGCATTTACTCTGGACGTTTCAAATGTATTCACCTCGTCTGCTAGTGGCGCGATTTTTTCATACCAATTGATTGGAAATAGTTTTATTCTTCCTCTTATCAGTGATGACGAACAGACTATTACCTTCTCGCCAACTGCTGACTTTAATGGTACAGAAAAAATGATCCTGCTTGGAACAGCCAATGGCAAAACGGCATTTGATGAATTTGAGATTGTGGTGAGTCCGGTAAACGATGCACCCGTATTGACTGCTATTGAGGATGTTACCATTAACGAGGACCAGGCACTCTCTAACCTCTTTATTGAGGCAACTGACATTGATAATGTTGAATTATCCCTTGCACTAGTTTCTTCAGATGAGACGCTAGTGAAGAACTCATCCATTTCCGTATCAACTTTGGAAGGGGGATTTTTAGTCGGCCTTTCTCCTGAAGCAGATAAGAATGGTTCAGTTGACCTGTACGTAACATTGTCTGACGGAACTCTGGAGCAGCAGGATACTTTTAATATTGAAGTAAAGCCTATTGATGATGCACCGATGATTACTTCAGTAAGCGCGCCGGGAGCTATTGAGGATCAGTTATACCAACTCGAGCTGAGTGATTTCTTTTCGGAGCCAGATGGGGAATCCTTCACGGTGACGGTGACTCAAAAACCTTTATGGATGACGGTTGGTCAAGGTACCATCAGTGGGACACCGGAAAACGAAGATGTAGGAGATTGGAGCATTCGATTAAAAGCATCAGATACTTCTCAAAACTCGGTCCAACGAGTGCTCGATGTTACTGTTGAAAACGTCAACGATGCACCTATTATTAATCAACCGTTAGCAGACATACAAGTACTGCAAGGATCAGCGTGGAGTTATAGTTTGCCGTCAGCTTCGTTTGAGGATATTGATGCTGATGATGTTTTGACCCTGTCATTTGATAGAAAACCTAGTTGGACCAGTGTATCTAATGGGTCCCTCGTTGGGACACCTGCTTATGAAGATATAGGAAGCAGCGAAGTAATCGTTTCAGCGACGGATCAGGCAGGAGCAACTATTATAGATACATTTTCAGTTGAGGTAATTTTCACAGATTATGAGGTAGAAATTTCCATAAGTGAATTGATGATCTGTTTAGGGCTAGAGGGGACTGTGGCGGCGGAAGGAGCATTTGATTACAACTGGTACGAGGCGGATAGCCTCATACAAGATGGAGGCGCTGCTCTTACTTACGTGTTCAGGGAAGGTGTTCAGTATTTTGTCAAAGGTAAGGATGAGCAGGGACGAACTACCGCGAGCCGCTTCTTAGTACCAATTGAATTGATAGCTGGTCCTGAAATTGAAGTCACCACCTCGGGAGATAGATTATCCGTGACAACACAAGACTCGAACCTTAGTTTTCAGTGGTATGATAGTGAAGGTGCCATCGAGGGTGCCACAGGAGCGACTTTCAATGCCACCGGCTCAGGTGATTACTATGTGATTGCGACAAATGAGGCAGGTTGTTTTACAGCGTCTGAAAGCATTAATTATATCCTTTCTCTGAATGATTTATCTCGCATAAACATGTACCCAAATCCAGCAATTGACGTCGTTAACCTAACCGATGTCCCCATAGGGGCGACCATTCAAATACTGGAATTGTCGGGAAGAACCATGCACGAATATTCTAAAAATCGTGACACTAGCATTCAATTGGATGTGTCTGGCTATAAGCCAGGTGTCTATTTTTTGAAGATTACAAATGAGCACTCAAATCAAATATTTAAGCTTATCAAGCATTAATATCAGTCCAGAACAACAGTTTTTTAAAGGGCCGAAAGGCCCTTTTTTTAGTTAAGGATTGCGCCGCTTAATTTTTTTATTGGTAGTGCCTGAATTTGTTAAATAATGTGGGGTGATAAACGAGGTAGTCATTAATTTCAGCTGCGGCATTAAGCTGAATGTATTTTACCAAACTCCTGAAAGCTCTGATCATTTTCCACATTCGAATCCAAAACGCTCAAGTATCAACCTTCGATTCCTCGAGGTATACTAAAGCTCGCCTGATATTGGGAAAGGAGATTTAGTTGAAATCTATCCAGACTATCAGGTAGATGTACAAGTTCCTCTGAAATCGAGCACGGGTCGTAGACTGCGATAGCTACAGAATCTAAATTTTTAAAGTCTGGTGATCCAACCGTAAGGGTCATCCGCCAGGCCAAGCTTTATGTTATCAAGCTTTTCTAAGAGCATAGGTGCGTATTGCCATGTAGCAACATTTGCTAACTCATAATCTGTACCGTCGTACCCGATGGTCTGAATTTTGGCAATTGTGGCGGCAGTGCCTGCACCAAATGCTTCTTGCACCTTTCCATTCTGTATACCCTCTATGACTTCCTTTACTGAAATAGATCGTTCTTCGACTTGTAAGCCGTTATCGGCAGCAAGTGTCAAAATACTATCTCTAGTGATACCGTGAAGAATAGTATCACCTGTTGGTGCAGTAACCAGCTTATCCTCCATGATGAACATGAGATTCATCGTTCCTGACTCTTCCACGAATTCATGTTTGATGCCGTCCGTCCAGATCAGTTGGTCATATCCTTCTTTCTGAGCTTGAACAGCAGGGTACAACGCAGCAGCATAATTCCCGCCTGTTTTAGCAAACCCGGTTCCGCCGGCAGCGGCTCTCGTATAATGCGTTTCAATTTTAACTTTTAAAGGCCGACTGTAATAGGCTCCAACTGGACCGGTTATGATGTAAAATGTATAGTCATCAGATGGTCGAATGCCAATGAACGGATCCATGGCTATCTGAAAAGGTCTTATGTAAAGTGAAGTTCCTGGTTTAGAGGGAACCCAGTCCTTGTCGACGGAAAGTAGTTCCATCATTCCCTGCATGAATAGGGGTTCCGGTACTCCGGGCATACACATGCGTTTAGCACTTTTTTGCATCCTTGCAGCGTTTGCCTGCGGTCTGAAGATCAGGACGTCACCCGCAGGACTTCTATATGCCTTCAGTCCTTCAAAAATTGTAGAGGCATAGTGAAGTGTTGTGTTCGCCGGGCTTATCGATAAATTACCATAAGGTATGATCCTGGGATTCTTCCACATGCCTTCAGCATAATCGGCAATAAACATGTGATCAGAATAAACTTTGCCAAATACAGGGTTCTCCAGATCTGTGTCCGGCAGCTTGGAAGAATCGGTCTTCGTAAGACTGATAGGATACGTGTCAGTCATTTTATCTCTTTGTTATTCACCCGGTACCCAAGGGGTTTCAGGAACGTTAAGATCAAAGGCAATCTTACGTGCAAGAATAAAGAAATAATCGGAGAGGCGATTTAAAAAAGCTATGATATTTGCGTCCAGAGCCTCTTTTTCGTTTAAGACTATCGCATGCCTTTCTGCTCTTCTGCAAATGGTTCGGCAAACATGACAAAGTGATACGGCAGGATGACCACCGGGCAGAATGAAGTTTTTAAGTGGGGGGAGTTTTGCATCATAATGGTCGATCCATTGTTCAATCTGAGTGATTTCAACATTCGTAATCTGAGGAAGCTCAAATCCTTTAAAATCATTTCCTGCCGCTAACAATGAGCCCAGTGAAAACAAGTTCTCCTGAACCCAATATAGCTGTTGCTTCAAGCGAGTTTCTACTCCATCGTTATCTTTCAATAGGCCTACAAAGGAATTGAGCTCATCAATGGTGCCGTATGACGCAATTCTCTCACTTGATTTGCTAACTTTTTCACCTCCCAGCAGTGAGGTTATTCCCTTATCACCAGTCTTTGTGTAGATTTTTGCTGACATTAAACAACTTCAGGTTTTCTTATATGCTTGTTGACTTTATCTGTTTCAATAAGACCATCTCTCAATCTGATAATTCTATGAGAATATTCAGCAATATCGTCTTCGTGGGTTACCATCACAATCGTATTCCCATTGGCGTGCAAGTCGGCGAAAAGCTCCATGATACTGTAAGATGTTTTTGAGTCCAGATTTCCCGTTGGTTCATCCGCAAGGATAATACTAGGATCATTTACCAAGGCTCTTGCTATGGCAACCCTTTGCCTTTGACCACCGGATAATTCATTTGGTTTGTGATAAGCTCTATCTCCCAGTCCCACGTTTTCCAGCGCTTCATACGCTTTATCGTCACGCTCACTTTTTGAGAAGCCGGCATAGACCAAAGGGAGGGCAACATTTTCAAGTGAGGAAGCTCTTGGTAGCAGATTGAAGGTCTGGAAAACGAAACCAATTTCTTTGTTTCTTATCTCTGCCAGCTCATTTTCAGACAAATCACTTACGTCATTTTTATTTAGCACATAAGTACCGTCACTTGGTGTATCCAGGCAACCAATGATGTTCATCAAGGTAGATTTTCCCGATCCTGAAGGTCCCATGAAGGACACATATTCACCCTTGTTGATGGAAATAGTAATGGATTTCAGCGCATTGATGGTTTCGCTACCCATCACGTATTTTTTGGCGATATTGCTGGTTTTAATGATTTCTGACATACGAATAAATGTAGTGTATAGATTACTGACTAAAGGTCACCATTTGATAGACGGCAAACCCCTACCAAGGGTTCGAAAAAAATAAGTATGAATCAATTTCACGCAATATTAATCATCTTCATACAACTAACCGGTTGGGAGCTGTTAAGCAAAGTAAGCTGGGAACGAGTTTTTGATGAAATGCTTGGACAGGAGACGGAGATACCGCAGTTCTCGGATACACTCAGGAAAAGCGAAGGGTCGGAAATAACCATAAGTGGATTTGTAATTCCTCTTCAGTCTGGTATCGAGCAACAGTATTTTGTGCTTTCGCGGTTTCCTTTTCAGAATTGTTTTTTTTGTGGAGCAGCTGGCCCTGAGACAGTAGCTGAGGTGTACCCAGTTGCTCCAAGAAGTGACCTAAAACCGGACCAACGGATCACTGTGAGGGGACTACTTTCCTTGAATGATTCTGATCCTTTACATTTAACCTACATCATTAAGGAGGCAGAGATTATCACGAATTAACTTTTTCCATAAAGTCTTAGTATTGGATTTCTGATTGCGCTGCTGTCATCTGAGAGGAGATGTGCGATTTGAGTGGCTATTTCTTTCGGAGTGACCCAGTTGGAAAAAATGGCATCCGGCATTGCAGCTCTGTTTGCCGGTGTATCGATGATGCTAGGAACGATGACAGATGCGGTGATCCCCGAATCGTTACTGGATTCGTTTAGTATTTCAGCCAAATGGATCACGGATCGTTTGCTTAATGCATACGGCAGCATTTCAAATGCACCTCCCTCTACAGCAGGTTTTGCTCCGATGAAAACTACTCTTCCCTCTCCGGAATTCTTAAGCCAACTCCAGACACCGCTGGTGATATTGAACGCAGTATCAAAATTCAGTTTGTAGGAGGCAGCAATATCATCAGATGTAGTCGATTCAATATTACTCATCTCAAAACCTCCTGCCAAGCAGACCACTGCATACAAATTCTGCTGATACTGTTGTATCTCTTCAATAAGGGCAACCGTAGCTGAGGACTTTGTAAGATCTGCTTCAATAATCGTGGCAAAATCTGAATTTTCCTGAGAACCCGGAAGTTTCGTACCGTAGACTATGAAGCCTTTCTCGCTAAGGATCTTACATACTTCTCGCCCAAGATTGCCCGTGGCTCCTGTTACTAATACTACTTTTGACATAGGTTAATTATTTGGTGGCTAAATTCGATAATATGAATAAAAATTCGACCTTCTTCGCTGATGTTTACGAGGTGGTAAAATTAATCCCTCCGGGGCGGGTCAGTACTTATGGCGCAATTGGAGCATACTTAGGCGTAAAATCAAGTGCCAGAATGGTGGGTTGGGCGATGAATAATTCACATGGCATGCCGGATGTTCCAGCTCACAGAGTGGTTAATCGCGTAGGTGTGCTAACAGGAAAGAATTTTTTTCAGACGCCAACCATCATGCAAGAGCTACTGGAGGGGGAAGGTATTCAGATAAAAGATGATCAAGTGATTGATTTCAATGAAAAATTTTGGGATCCACTTAAGGAGTTATCACTCTAAGAAGCGAGATCGTAAATACATTTACCAATACCCAATCGACCTTAAAAGGGTAATCATGCGCTAGGGTTCACGGTGCCTTTCGGGATTGGATTCTCGTTACATTCTGTTCTATTTCGATCGCTGAGAAGTTAAAAATAGGCCCAGAAAAGTCAATGCACCATTTACAATCAGCAATTCAAACCCAAATTTGTAACCTCCTAGTAGTACTTCTGAGTAAGTATTGAGAAAATAGGTAATCACCGGCGAGGCTATGCAGATCAGAGGTATCCGGGCATCCTTTGCATGACGACGACTGAATAGACCGAAGGCAAATAAGCCAAGTAATGGCCCGTATGTGTAACCAGCCACTCGGAAGATGGCATTGATCACACTATCGTCATTGATGGCATCGAATCCGAGAATTACTACGAAAAGTAGGAGCGAAAAACCTAAATGAACGTACTTCCTGATGCTCCTTTTGTCTTCAAAATTATCAGGTCTGAAACCCAAGAAGTCTATGCAAAATGAGGTGGTTAAAGCTGTTAAAGCTGAATCTGCCGAAGAATAAGCAGCAGCGGTAATTCCCAATAAGAATACGATTCCACCCAGCAACGAAAAATGATTAACAGCAAGTAGAGGAAAGAACGCATCGGTTCTGTCCGGTATGGCGATTTGACTGATTTCAGCGAACTGATAAAGAAGCACACCCAGCGTCAAGAAAAGGAGGTTGACAAATATCAGTGCTATGCTAAACCAGAGTACATTTTTTTGAGCGTCTTTTAACGATCTACACGTTAAGTTTTTCTGCATCATATCCTGATCTAATCCAGTCATTACGATTGCTATAAAGGCTCCGGCAAAGAACTGCTTGAAAAAGTTTCTCGGATGCTGCCAGTCCCAATTAAAAATCTCACTTCTTGCATCATTTGAGATTGCATTTATTAAATCTGGCCAGGACCAGTCCAAAGCACTTTTGATAAATATGATACTAACCATCACGGATACTATCATGAAAGCTGTTTGAAGCGTGTCCGTCCAAACGATCGTTTTAATACCTCCTTTGTAGGTATAGAGCCAAATAAGGAGGATCGCGGTCAGGACCGCAACCCAAAAAGGGAGTCCAAAGGCATCAAAGAAGGCAATTTGCAGTACACCTGCAACCAGAAAAAGCCGAAAAGAAGCACCAATTACCCTGCTTATCAAGAAAAAGAAAGCCCCTGTTTTGTAGGCATAGTTTCCAAATCTTTGCTCGAGGTAGGTATAGATTGAGATCAATTGCAGGCGGTAGTACAGCGGCAGTAGTACAGTGGCAATTACCAGGTATCCCAATAGGTAGCCGATAACCATTTGAAAATAGTACCAGAAGCTATTACCTACTTCACCAGGGACTGAAATAAAAGTAACTCCTGAAAGCGAGGCACCTATCATTCCGAATGCAACCAAATACCAGGGTGAGGATCTGTTTGCTGTGAAGAATGTAGAGGCTGTACTATTTCTGGATGTCAGCCAGCTAAGAAGAATAAGTAGACCAAAATAACCTCCGATGATGCTTGCGACCAGACCAGGACTCATTCATATGATTTTTAAGTGCAATGCAAAATAATTACAATTACTAACTTTGTAGAAATTTGAAGCAATGCACGTCAGAATGGATACTTCGAGGGAGTTAGCGGAAGAAATACTGGTAGAAGAAGGGGTTGAAGAACAGGTTCCGAAGAAACTGGTGGTACATAATGATGACGTCAATACGTTTGATCATGTAATAGACACGTTAATAAAAGTGTGTAGGCATGATCAGCATCAAGCAGAGCAATGCACGTACATTATACATTTCAAAGGGAAGTGCTCAGTAAAAGAGGGAAGTTATACACAACTTAAACCGATGCGAGAAGGGATTGTAGAAGCGGGGATCAAAGCCACCATAGATTAATGAACTTCCCTTCTAAACTGGTTGAGGAGGCAGTTGATTCAATCTCTAGGCTTCCCGGCATTGGAAAAAAGACAGCCTTGCGGCTTGTGCTGCATCTATTGAAACAACCGAAAGAAGAATCTCAGTCGCTTTCGGAGTCAATCATAAAGTTACGCGAGGGGATCAGGTACTGTTCAGAATGTCATGTTATCAGCGATACTTTGGAATGCACATGTAGGAACATGGTAACTGATGAATCCATAATTTGCGTAGTGGAGGACACTCCTGATGTCTTGGCAATTCGCAGCACGGGTCAGTATAACGGCATGTTCCATGTTCTTGGTGGACGGATTTCCCCAATAGATGGAATTGGTCCGGAGGAATTACATATTGAATCCTTAATGGGGCGTATTGATGAGTCTAATGGAAGTGTAAAGGAAGTTATTTTGGCTTTGAGCGGAACCATGGAAGGGGATACGACTGCTTTTTATATTACCAGATTGCTGACGGGCAAAGAAATAAGAATTACCACGATAGCTCGAGGTATCCCTGTAGGTGGAGAACTGGAGTATGCAGATGAAGTGACGTTGGGAAGAAGCATAACGACGCGAACACTATTCTCTCAGGAGTAGTCTTCATCATCACTTTTCTCAAAGGTTACTGTGTAATATAAAATCAACAGCATTCCGCACACCATTACCACCATAAACCACTTCGGGTTACCATCTCGGTACGAGTACAGAAAGTAGCGGACTGCAAAAATGAGGGATATTAGTCCTAAGATTATACCTACACTTTTCTTCATTTTGTCTCCCATTCTACAAATGTAAGCGCTATTTCAATTAGCCAGATCAAAGCATATTTTACAGCAGTTGGAAATGACGGATCTTGGGTTTTGACTCATCACGCTACTACATGATATCTATTTCTTTTACAATTTGATGCCATTAAGGCAGGAAATTGACGCGAGCGTAGATTTTGAAATCATATAGTTGAGAGCTAGTTGCTGGGAGGTCGGCGTGTGTTCTTGAATTACCAAACGTTCCTCACATTGGGCACATCAGGGGCGGTAAAAGGACAACATCCAGAAATTAGGATTAAGGGAATTAAAGTAAAATTTAGACTCATAAACTTCTGATTTGGACCTTCGTTTTGCGTAGCTCTTTCTGCATTAAAGTTTTCCAATATAGTCCTTGCTTATTTCGAGCGAAAAACTAATTTTGCGATCCATTCGGAAATGGAGGAAACTATAGCGAAGATCACAGAGGCGTGGCAGAGTGGTCGAATGCGGCGGTCTTGAAAACCGTTGTACCGCGAGGTACCGGGGGTTCGAATCCCTCCGCCTCTGCTTAGAAAGCCCCATACATCATGTATGAGGGCTTTTTTGTTATTGCGGTTATCAATTTCCTTAATCTTAACCTTTCTTATTTTAGGGTATCTCTCTTTATGTTGTTCAGCTATTGAATGGTTGGAAACATCAGTTAATGACAAGCAAAAGATCAGATTAGGAGGGCATGTTATCCTTCAGAGGTAGGTTTGTAAAGCAGCACCGACCAAAACTAGCAATTCAAAACATCTGCTATCTAGGCAGCGGATGAGAAAAGTGAAATTATCTCACTTTCAGGTAGCAAATTACTTTGCTATTCCTTTTTTATGGCTCGTGCAGAAGATACTAGATAGCAGAATAGTGGCCTCTCTAGGAATCGAACCTAGATCTAGAGTTTAGGAAACTCCTATTCTATCCATTGAACTAAGAGGCCAATTATTTTTCAATTACTCTGGCAATCATACGAGTGAACTAAAAGTCAGGCAAAGAAAATCAAAAGCTTCTGTAAGGCCAACAGAAACACACACAGGTCTGATTTTAAGTATCAAGTTCCTCTTTTTACCTCGATATTTCAGATTTCACTTCTCTATGACGCATTGCAATAAATGTGTTGTATAATGTTATCATGCGATCACTTATGTAGAAATAGGATTTTCAAGGATAGCGTACTGCTGACTAAGAGTAAACTAGAAATACTCAGGAAGTACGTAGTTCGGATAAATTTTCATGTGGACTTTTCTCGCTTCATTGAAAATGATTTTTCGAAGTAAGTCAATGTTTTGCTCCTTCTTTGCTGAAATAAAAACGGCCTCGTATCCAATTCGATCTTTCAATTCCATTTGATCCTCTTCTGATAACTGATCTACCTTATTGTAGATTTTAAGACAAGGGATCTCTGCTGCACCAAGCTCTTTAAGCGTCTGATCTACTACCTGCATGTGATCTTCATAAGCTTGATTGGAGATGTCAATCACGTGTAAAAGTATATCTGCCTCTTTTACTTCCGCCAAAGTTGACTTGAACGATTCAATTAAATTATGAGGTAGTTTTCGGATAAACCCTACTGTGTCAGACAACAAGAACGGAACCTGATTCAGTACCACTTTCCTAACAGTCGAATCTAGTGTGGCAAATAATTCATCTCTTGCATACACCTTTTCCTTACTAAGTAAACGCATAAGGCTTGACTTTCCGGCGTTTGTATATCCAACTAATGCAACTCGAACAATTCCATCTCTTGATTTTCTCCGCGTTTCTGCTTGCTTTTCAACTTTATTGAGTTGTTTGCGCAACACAGAAATTCTGTCGCGGATCATTCTTCTATCTGTCTCAATCTCTTTTTCACCTGCTCCACCTCTTGTACCGGTACCTCCTCTTTGTCGCTCAAGATGCGTCCACATGCGTGTAAGACGAGGAAGTAGGTATTGAAAACGTGCTAATTCTACTTGGGTCTTAGCTTGAGCAGTCTTCGCTCTTTTTAAGAAAATATCAAGTATGAGTAAGCTTCTATCGTAGATTTTCACCTTGAGGATTTTCTCAAGGTTTCGCAGTTGACTTGGAGTTAAGTCGTCGTCAAAGATGATAGAATCAAGCTTTTCGTTTTTCAAATAGATTTTTATTTCTTCTAGCTTCCCCTTTCCAACAAAAGTTCGCGGATCGGGATGCTCTAATTTCTGGATAAAAGATTTCTCTACATCGATAGTAAGTGTTTGAGCAAGAAAAGCTAATTCATCCATGTGTTCGGTTATGATACGGTCAGGTGTAGCTTTTTCCACCACTCCCACCAAAGCACTTCTCTCATTCACTTCCGCTGTCTCAAACATTTTTGCCATATAGGTGCAAAATTGATCATAAATTTCATAATTAGCAGTTGCAGAGCATAACGCATAAATGAAATTCTAAATTGGTTGTAGGGATTGCAATAAACAGGGCATGGAACATATACAATTTCCGCCAAGGGATTATCAGGTCCCTAATAGAGGCAGGGCATACGGTAGTGGCAATTGCCCCAAGGGATGAATATGTGGAACGATTACAAAAGCTTGGCTGTATTTTCGAGCATGTTTCGATGACCGATACCGGAAGTAATCCTTTCAATGAGTTAAAAGTGGTTATTGAATTTCACCGAATAATCAAAAGGCAAAAAATAGAAGTGCTCCTCAACTATACGATAAAATGTAATCTATACGGTTCACTTGTGGCTTCATGGAATCATATTCCCACCATCTGTAATATCAGTGGTCTTGGTACGGCATTTTTATCTCCAGGCTTTTCATCGGGGATTGCGCGTTTCCTTTCAAGCCGCTGGCTAAGAAGTGCAAGTCATTTGTTTTTTCAGAATCAGGACGATCGAAAGGACTTCCTGGCGGCGACAAAACTGAGTGATGTTCCTAATTCATTGCTTCCCGGATCCGGAGTCGATTTAGATAGGTTCAAATCGGTAAATGACAACTTACCAAATGAGTACCACTTTATATTATTAGCCAGACTGATAATTGAAAAGGGTGTCAGAGAGTACGTCGAAGCAGCATCCATTGTAAAGCAAATTTATCCGGAAGTCAAGTTTCTCATTGTAGGTAGTTTGGATGAAGCACATGCAAGAAGTATTAGTAAGTTAGAGCTGGAGCACTGGGTGGCAAATGATTGGATTGATTATTTGCCACATAGAGATGATATCCCTGAGCTGATTAGCCTAGCTGAGGTGGCGGTATTGCCTTCATATAGAGAAGGAACACCTCGCTCACTACTTGAGGCAGGTGCCTGTGGCAAGCCGCTGATAACTACTGATGTTCCAGGGTGCAGAGAAGTAGTAACGGATAAGCTCAATGGATTTTTGTGCAAAGCCAGATCGTCAATCGATTTAGCTGATAAAATGAAGGACTATCTAAAGATGGGTAAAGAGGAGAAATTAAGGATGGGCCAAGAGAGTAGAAGGCTGATAGAGAACCGGTTTGATGAAAATCATGTCATTAGAGCTTACCTTGATAAAATTGATGAGCTAACTTGAATCTGTCTTTTTATCTCTATTTTTGTATTCTACGGTAGATTTATGTTTTTCAGAAGGAATTTTCAATTTCTCGCAATACTCTCACTTTCTTTTTTCGTTTCCTGTAAGGCATATGAGCAGGATATCCTTTTTCAAATGCCGACTGATCAGACCTCAGCATTTTCGGAGGCAATTTATGAAGTTGAGAAGAACTATTTATTGCAACCCAATGACTGGGTTGAAGCACAGCTATTCTATAGAGATGGGGAGCAGTTAATTAACTTTAATTATAAAGAAGAGGGCCAGATAGGTAATAATCAACCCAATCAAAACGCTCAGCGTTTTCGGTATTTAGTTCAGGCAGACGGTAGTATCAAGCTACCCATGATTGGTACCTACAAAATCGCTGGGATGACAATTGATCAGGCAGAGCGGATGCTGGAAAACGAGTTCAACAAGATCTTTAAGGGCTCCTTCTTAAAATTGGCCTTTCAGAATAAAAGGGTAACCATTCTGGGAGCGATAAATGCTGTAGTGCCTATCGATAATGAGAATACTTCACTTCTAGAGTTATTAGCACTCGCTGGAGGGATTCAATTTGGCGCAAAAGCCCAAAATATTAAAGTGATTCGAGGAGACTTCAATAACCTTCAAGTATTTGAGGTTGATCTTACTACTGTTGATAGAATGAAGAAGAGCATGGTCTCAATTGTACCCGGTGACCTAATCTATGTAGAGCCCTGGAGAAGAACCTGGTTACAAGCTCTTAGAGATGTTTCTCCAGTAATTGGTGTCACCTCAAGCATATCGACTCTGGTCTTTCTTCTGGTCAATTCATTAAATAATCCCTAACCCAATCTAAGTCACTTGATGCTTTGAATAATCAAGACATTATATCACAAAATCAAATCCTTGAGAGGCAAACATCGCCCGATTCCATCGACTTGGGAAAGTTGTGGCTGATTGCGCAAAAAAGTCTTTGGATTGTATTGCTGATTTTCGCTTTGGCAGTTTCGCTGGGATTTTTAGTTGTCAGATACACTAAACCCGTGTTCGAATCAGAGTCGATCATCAAATTAAAATTTGAGAGTGAGGCGAATAACTTAGGGTTGGTTCAAAATTCCAATATCCAAAATAATTTAGATGATATCTCCGGAGAAATAGAGTTGATAAAATCAAAGCTTTTCTTATCGAAGGTGATTCAATCTATCAATTATCCGGTCTCTTACTATGCCTATGGGACTTATTTAGTTGATGAGCGCTTTAGAAATTCCCCATTTGAGGTTTCTTTTAGAGTGAAGAACCCCAATTATTATGATCAACCAATAGATATAAGCATCTGGGACGCCAATTCTTTTACAATATCGTACGAGGGTGCAAATGGGATGATAACAAAAGAGGGGAGGTTTGGTGATGACCTGAGCCTTTCGGAGATGAACTTAAGGATCGACAAAACTAGCCGATTCAGTGAAGAGGTGTTTGGTAAATATTTTTTTCGAATCAACAGTGAAGAGCAGCTAACAAAATATTTCAATGAAAATCTTACGATTGAACCTGAAAACTTCAATGCAAAAACGATCAGTTTGGCTTTGGCAGACTTCAATAAATACAAAGCAAACTCATTATTAAGTCAGATTAGCTCACTTTACCTCACCTATTCCAAAGAGGCCAAAAATCAGACGATCGATCAAAAAATTAGTTTCTTGGATTCATTGATTTTTTCGGCAGAGGATGATCTGCAACAGTTTGAAAATTATTTCGAAAATTTCACAATTGAGAACAAGACGGTTAGCCTAGAATCTGATTTATCGCAGACCATCAGTCTTCTGAATGCGTTGGACTCGCAACAGTTTAGATTAAAAAATCAGCTTGCAAATGTGAAGCTCATTAGAAAACAGGTTGGGTCCAATGATGAATTAAGTGTTAACCCATTTCTAATTAGTACCTTCCCCGCGTTTATTTCTGATGCGCTTTCGGAGTATCAGATTATAGTAGAAGAGCGAAATAGCAAGGCGAAGATCTACAATGAAAATACACGTGCACTTTTGGAGATCGATCAAAAACTGGTAGATGCGAGGATGCAGGTATCCGATATGATCGATCAATATGTAGCTGTAATTGAAGATCAGCTCTCGGAGGTCAAAAGACGGTCCTCTATTATTGAGGGGAGCTTTGTTCAACTGCCTGCCATGGGAACTGAGTATTCTAAAAATAGAAGGCTTTATCAAGAGCAGGAAACCAGACTTGCAGGATTGAGAGCTTCTAAGATGGATTTAGAGCTAACCAAAGCAGGAACAATATCAGACTTCGTCATCTTAGCAAATGCTTCTCTTCCTTCGGCTCCAATTAAACCACAGAAGTTATTGATTTACGGTGCCAGTCTTGTCATTGCCTTTTTGTCATCATTAATATTTATTGTGATTAGGTATTTGGTGCACAATGAGATAGGTAGTGTGCGAGAGCTGGAGCAACTTACTAAAGTTCCTATTCTAGGTTCTATACCACACTATTCAAGGGAAAAGCTCAATTTGACTAAACTAGTCATTGACTATCACAGTAAGTCTGCCATTAGTGAATCGCTACGGACCATCCGTACTAATATGGAGTTTGTCAATCCATTGGAGAAAACAGGATTACTAACAGTAACTTCCACAATAAGTGGAGAAGGTAAAACATTCATTGCAGTTAATTTAGGATCGATCATTGCATCTTCTCACAAAAAGGTTTGCATTGTTGATTTGGATATGCGTAAACCAAAGGTCCATTTAGCTTTTGGTATGGATCCAAGCCCTGTCGGGATTAGTACTATACTCAGTGATAAGTCAACCATTGATGAATGCGTGCTTGACTCCGGAGTAGACAATCTCTACTACATTGCTGCAGGCCCGACACCTCCAAATCCCTCCGAATTGTTGATGAGTGAGAATTTTGATAATGTTATGAACAGGTTAAGGGATAAATTTGATTTGGTGATGCTAGATACTCCTCCTATTGGCCTAGTCACGGATGGGGTACTCGCAATGAAGAAATCGGATATACAACTTTACGTGGTAAAAGCAGAATACTCCAAAAGAACATTTGTGAGAACTATAAATGACCTCCAGAATATCAATCATTTTCCACACTTAGTCTTATTGCTTAACGGGGTGAAATCTTCTAAGCTTGGCTACGGCTACGGCTATGGCTACGGTTACGGTTACGGCTATTACGATGAAGGAGTAAAGAATCCCTCTAAAGGGGTTCTCTCAAGATTTTTCTGATGAATCTTTGGCCATTTAATAGCCCTAAGTCGACTCATTCAATAAAAGTGGATTTTCACTCTCATTTGATCCCCGGAGTAGATGATGGCGTACATCATGTGGAAGATACGCTCACAATTTTGAAATCATTTTCCGAATTAGGATATCGGAAAGTAATTACCACACCTCACATATATCCTGAAGTGTATCCAAATACTGAAGAGGACTTGTTACACAGGTATCAAAAAGTCTTATCGGAAATTGATCTTGCTAACATAGAGATAGAGTTTGAATTAGCTGCTGAGTATTTTCTTCATGGCGAGTTGCTGAAAAAGGTACAGTCAAAGAAAAGATTATTATCATTTGGAGAGAGTAGCTTCCTGCTTTTTGAGACGGGATTTCAACATAAGCCCTTGGTTTGGGATGAAATCATCTTTGAGTTGCAGGTGCAAGGGTACCGGCCTGTGCTGGCACATCCTGAGAGGTATGCTTATGTCTCAGAAGATCTGGATTTAGTACAGAAGTGGAGAGATCAAGGATTGAAAATGCAACTGAACATATCCTCCGTTCTTGGGCTCTATGGTAAGAATGTGCAAAAAACTGCAAGGGAGTTAATTAGAAGAAAACAAGTCGACTTTCTTTGTAGTGACCTCCATCGATTAGATCAGCTGAAAGTGTTTAAACAAGCACAAAAAAATAAACTATTTCAAGACGCTGCGCTGTTAGTACAAAATAATAACCTACTGTAGTTGTGGAAAACTTTTCATAATCCACATGTCTACTGCGGTTAAAAAAAATTAAATTTAGTAAACCTCTTATTCATTCATATGCAAGAAGACCATAAGAAGAAAGAAGCGAAGGAGTTGGTTAGGAGATTTGAAGCCTTCTTAAAGAATACTGAGTCTCATTTCTTCGAAGAAGACGATTATCTAGAAATCATTTACTATTACCAGTTGCATGAAAAGCTCAATAAAGCACTGAAGGCTTGCGAGGTAGCGCTTGATCAATACACGTACTCTACAGACGTGTTAGCGGAAAAAGCGGATATCATGGTAAAGCTGAATGATATTGATGCAGCTATTGAAGTAATAGATCAGGCACTAGGTTTCTCACCAACAGATCCTGATTTATTGATTCAGAAAGGAACCCTTTTCGCGCTGCAATCAAATTATCGGGATGCTATCAATTGTTTTGAAGTGGCACTGGATTTTGTAGAAGACAAGGATGAAATCCTTTATAATATTGGTCTTGCATACCAGGGAATGAATGATTTTGATAAGGCAATCGAAGCTTACAAAGCTGCATTAGAGCATAATGTACACAATGAGAATGTCCTATATGAATTGGCTTATTGCCTGGATGTCGAAGGAGAGTTGGAACACAGCATCAGTTATTATGAGAAGTTCATAGACCAAGACCCCTACTCTGAGTATGCCTGGTATAATTTGGGGATCGTTTATAATAAGCTTGGGAATTTTGATAAGGCCATTGAGGCTTATGAATTTGCGATTGCCATTGATGAAGATTTCAGCAGTGCATATTTTAATCTTGGTAACGCTTTTATGAATAAAGAGAGGTTTTCGGATGCATTGCGAGGGTATCAGAAGACGTATGAAATAGAGGGAGCTAGTGCAGAGACTTTTTGCCATATGGGAGCTGCTTACGAAAAGTTGAAACAATTCGATTTAGCAATTAAATACTATCAAAAGGCGAGTAAAATCGATCAATTGTACCATGAAGCATGGTACGGGATTGGTGTGAGTCTGGCTCTTCAGGAGAGGTGGTATGAGTCCATTCATTTTTTAGCCAGGGCTCAAAAACTAGAAAATAGCAATCCCCTTTATTTAAAAGCGCTTGCAGAGGCAGAATTCAAGTTGGGGAATATTGTTTCAGCTCTTGAAGCTTACATGGCACTCTGTGAATTAGAACCAGATCAGTCCGAAAATTGGGCAGATTGGTCTTTGATTTACTATGAACAGGGAGATTTTGAAAATGCTTTAGCTATCATCGAAGGGGGACTTAATCAGCTTCCTGATCATGCAGACCTCATTTATAGAAAGGCGATTTACCAGATTGGGGCAGGTGAATACAAGGAGGCTTTCCGGACATTAGAATTTGCACTTATTTTGGATTACGAAGGACATCAGGTGTTGTTCGATTTTTTCCCAAATCTGAGTACACAAAAAGCGCTCTTTAAAATCATCGAGCAATACAGAAAAAGCAACAGTTAATTAGCATTTTTAAGATTATTGGTCATTTTTGAGGCATCATTTCAAAGGATGTCTAATTGGTTATGAATTATAATTTATCACAAGTACCTGAACGAACACAAAAACCGAGGAACTCCGGTTTTACCATGGTAATGGATAAGGGATTGAGCATAAGAGAAGTGGAAGATATGCTCGAAGTTGGAGGTACGCATATCGATATTGTGAAGCTAGGTTGGGCAACAAGCTACGTTACGCCCAACTTAAAGGAGAAACTAGCAGTCTATAAATCAGCAAATATTCCTGTTTATTTGGGAGGGACTCTTTTTGAGGCTTTTATAATCAGAGAGCAGCTTGATGATTATCTAAAAGTTCTTGACCAATTTGATCTGGATCACGCAGAAGTATCGGATGGCTCAATTGAATTAGACCATGACCTCAAATGCAGCTACATTGAGAAGCTGGCTAAGCACGTGACGGTACTTAGTGAAGTAGGTTCCAAGGATGCTGCTAAGATCATTCCACCCTATAAGTGGATTGAGCAGATGCAAACAGAATTGAACGCAGGTGCCTGGAAAGTTATAGGCGAAGCACGTGAAGCAGGAAATGTTGGTTTGTTTCGTGACAGTGGAGAAGTAAGACAAGGTCTCGTGGAGGAAATCCTTACTAAGATCCCATTTGAGAAGATTATTTGGGAAGCGCCGCAGAAAGCGCAGCAGGTGTGGTTTATCAAACTATGTGGAACGAATGTCAACCTTGGAAATATTGCCCCAAATGAGGTGATTCCTCTAGAAACCATAAGATTAGGTTTGAGAGGAGATACTTTCTCACATTTTTTGGGCATGGATAACTAATCAGTAAGTTGATGAAATACCTAGGCTGGTTCTTGAAGGGAGTTGCCATGGGAGCGGCCAACGTAATACCCGGAGTATCCGGAGGCACAATTGCTTTTGTTACTGGTATCTACGAGAGGTTTATTAACGCTTTAAAAAGTATTGACTTTATTGCAATAAAGCTTCTTTTCAGCTTCAAGATTAAGGGTTTATTTGAAAGAATAGATGCTGTATTCCTGTTTTTCATATTCTTTGGAGTTGGTTTAAGCATTCTTAGTTTAGCGAACATATTAGAATGGTCTTTTCTCCATTACGAGACGTTGACGCTTGCTTTCTTTTTTGGTTTGATTTTAGCTTCGATACTGGGCGTAGGTAGGCAGATTACCTCCTGGTCACTAAAAGTGTTAGTGGTACTTTTCATGGGTGTAGCTGTCGCTGTATTTATTGCCTTTCTTCCTCCTGCTGAAAGCAGTACTTCAATCTGGTATATGCTACTATGCGGCGTAGTGGCTGTTTGCAGCATGATTCTACCAGGTTTGTCGGGGTCCTACATACTGCTCCTTATGGGAAATTACCTCGTTGTTCTACAGGCCATCTCTAACTTGGATTTACCAATTTTGATTCCCTTGGGTCTTGGGTGCGTTGCCGGTTTAGCTATATTCTCGAGGTTATTGAGTTACCTTTTTGCGAACTTTAAAGACCTTACAATTTCCATCTTGACAGGGTTTGTCGTGGGATCTTTATTAATCATTTGGCCATGGAAAGAGACTCATTATCAACAGATAACAGAAGAAAAGGTCAAAGCCGTTGGGTATGACTGGCAGTTACCCACTCTTGACACAGAATTCGTGATGGCTTTAGGGCTAATGGTGATAGGGTTTTTCCTGGTATATGGAATGGAAAAAGTTGCCGTTAGTAAAAACGCTTAATTCTTGTCCAACTCTCCACGGTTTGATTGATTACACTTATTTTAGTGATTTATAATCTCAAATTTTCTTCAACTTATGAAGCGATTCGGACTGATAGGATATCCACTCGGTCATTCCTTTTCAAAACGCTATTTTGAAGGTAAGTTCGAAAAGATGGGAATTAGCCGTACGCATCGATATGAGCTCCTTGAAATCAAGAATTTAAAGGATTTTCCGACCATCTGGGAGCGATACGATGATTTAGTTGGAGTTAATGTGACCGTTCCTCATAAGATCAACATCATGAGGTTTTTGGATCAATTGGATGCTTCAGCACAAAAAGCAGATGCTGTGAATGTTGTAAAGAGAGAAGGCTCAAAGTTAATTGGCTACAACTCAGATATCTATGGCTTTAAAAAATCACTTCAAAATTGGTTGCCAGAGGTGTCCTCCTTTTCTTCGAATGCCTTAATTCTTGGTACAGGAGGGGCAAGTCAAGCGGTTCAAATTGCTTTGATGGAGTTGGGAATTAATTTTCAAACAGTAAGCAGAAAGCCGAAACAGGGAGATATGACGTATACTGCATTTGAAAATGATGATCAGATCATTCCTCATTACCAGCTTATTATCAATACTACACCTGTCGGCATGCATCCAAACGTTAATGACGCGCCGCCGATACCCTATGAGCAGATGACCTCTGATCATTTTCTTTATGATTTAGTTTACAATCCTGAAAAGACCGTGTTTATGAAAGAAGGAGAAGCCAATGGTGCTAAAGTGATAAACGGTCTGGAGATGCTTCACCTGCAAGCCGAAAAGTCTTGGGAAATATGGACTGATTCATATGGAGTTTAAACTCACAGCTGAATACGAGCCAACAGGGGATCAACCGAAGGCGATTGAACAAATAGTTGAGGGAATTAATAATGGGGAAGCAGCTCAAACATTACTTGGAGTAACGGGATCAGGTAAGACCTTTACCATGGCGAACGTGATTGCCAGAACGAATAGACCTACTTTAATTCTAAGTCACAATAAAACACTTGCAGCTCAGCTCTATGGTGAGTTTAAAAGCTTTTTTCCTGAAAATGCAGTTGAGTACTTCATATCATACTACGATTATTATCAACCGGAAGCATTCCTTCCCACTACTAATCTATACATAGAAAAGGACCTATCGATCAATGAAGAGATAGAGAAGCTAAGGCTAAGCGCTACCTCAGCATTGCTGTCAGGCAGGAGGGATGTGATCGTGGTAGCCTCCGTTTCTTGTATTTATGGTATTGGAAATCCCGAGGAGTTCGGAAAGAATGTGGTGAGGATACAGGAGGGGGATGAAGTTCCAAGAAATCAATTCTTATTCCAATTAGTAGACATACTGTATAGTCGCACAGAAGTAGAGTTCAAAAGAGGTAATTTTAGAGTTAAAGGGGACACAGTAGATGTGTACGTAGCGTATGCAGATTTTGCCTATCGGTTTATTTTTTGGGGAGACGAGATAGAATCCATCCAGCGAGTAGATCCAATTTCAGGGCAAAAGATTTCGGATGAGCGGATCGTCACCATATTCCCGGCAAATCTTTTTGTTACGGGAAAAGACACCATAAATCAGGCTATCAGAGAGATTCAGGATGACTTGGTCCAGCAAGTTCAGTTTTTTGAAGATGAAAGAAGGTTCTTAGAAGCAAAACGACTTAAGGAGCGAACAGAGTTTGATCTTGAGATGATTCGCGAAATAGGCTATTGTTCTGGAGTGGAAAATTATTCTCGTTATTTCGATAGGAGAACTCCAGGTACCCGACCGTTTTGCCTGTTGGATTATTTTCCTGATGATTTCCTGATGATGATTGATGAGAGCCACGTCACCCTTCCTCAGGTTCGTGGTATGTGGGGAGGTGATAGAGCCAGAAAAGTTAACCTGGTGGACTATGGGTTTAGGCTGCCTGCGGCATTAGATAACCGGCCCTTAACATTCAATGAATTTGAGGAGATGTTAAATCAGGTACTCTTTGTGAGTGCTACACCTGCTGAGTACGAATTGAGAAAATCTGAAGGAGTCATTACAGAACAATTGATCCGACCCACGGGTCTCTTGGATCCGATAATAGAGGTTAGGTCTAGTTCCTATCAGATAGATGATTTAATGGAGGAAATACAGCTTCGAATTGAGAGAAAAGAAAGGGTGCTCGCTACCACGCTTACGAAGCGAATGGCAGAGGAATTGTCGAAGTACTTGCTCGCAGCCGGCATTAAGACGAGGTATATTCACAGCGAGATAGACACATTAGAGCGGGTAGAGATATTGAGAGAACTTCGGTTAGGAATTTTTGATGTTTTGGTAGGCGTAAACCTCTTGAGGGAGGGGCTTGATTTACCGGAAGTATCCTTGGTAGCGATTTTGGATGCAGACAAGGAAGGTTACCTGAGAAATGAGCGGTCGCTGGTTCAGACCATTGGCAGAGCTGCACGAAACGAAAATGGAATGGTGATCATGTATGCCGATAAGATAACGGGTAGTATGCAGTCGTCAATTGATGAGACCAACAGAAGAAGAGGTATTCAGGAAGCTTACAATGAAAAGCATGGCATTACACCGACTAGCGTGAAAAAAGACAAATCAGTTATTCTCAACCAGACGGGCGTAGCAGATAAGAAAAGAGGGAAAAAGAAATATTACATCGAAGAAGAGCAACCTATGGCTGCAGATCCAGTTGTCGAATACCTAGATCAAGATCAATTGAAGGCGTTGATTGATCAAACTCGGAAGAGAATGGAAAAAGCTGCGAAAGACCTTGATTTCATGGAGGCTGCACGGCTGAGAGATGAATTATATGGATTAGAGGAGAGAAATAAAAAGTAATCAATCAACGATGATCTTTTGCGTCTTAATAAGTCCGTTGACATTATATCTAAATATGTAAAGACCTGGTTTTAGATGATCGATCGAGTAGTCTTCCGGGAAATTAATGCTAGTCTCCTGAAGCTTTTCTCCTGAAAGAGCATATACTTCAAGGTCAAATGACGACCGAATATTAGATCTCAAAATGTTTCCTCTTGTCGGATTAGGATAAAATCCAAGGTTAACATCGGAAGGTTCATACAATACTGATATCACGGGAAACAGCTCCTCGTAGCCATCGTAGTCTACAGATTTCAACTGATAGAAATTTAATCCGATAGCTGGGTTTTCGTCTGTCCAACCGTATGAGTCGCCTGAACTATTTCCCGTACTGTACACTTTATCGAGTTCAGTTTGTTTGTCATCCTTTAGCTTGTACAACTGGAAATAATAAAAATTATCCTCCGTACTTGTCTTCCATTCTAAATCAACTGCATTCCCGGAAATGGAGCCATTGAAATAGATAAGTGTAATTGGAAGAGGCTCAGTTATACAATTAGCTCCGCTGGGACAGCTAAAATTGGGATCATTTGGAGCATATATTGTTCCAGTTCCAGTGATAGAGCCATTATCATCTACTGTTCCTCCGATACTGAGATATCCATTTTCTGTACAATCTGATGTACATCCTTCCACGGTAACTGTACCTCCGTCAATAGTGAAGTCGTTTTCAACTTCCATTCTTGAATCAGGATCAATCGTAATATTTGATCCTGTCCCAAGGTCAACATCCATTCCTATTGAGATTTCTCCTCCACCTTGAACATTAATAATTGACCCATTATCTCCAGTCAAGCTACCTCCAATCTCGAGTTTGCAGTTTTCGCAGTTAACTCCAAAAGTAAAAGATGCATTGTTTGAAACAGTCAGATTACCTGTTACCACGAATTGGGCATGATTATCCAGTTCTAATGTGAAGGTATTATTGATTGTGTAGTCTCCAACTATTCTTATCCTTGAGTAATCAAGATCCACTACGCCCCCGTTTTTATTATTGGTAAAATTTCCGACGAATCCACATTTGTAGGTCCCACCACTATTGTCGCAAACCGTATCTGTATCTACTGTTGGTCCAGTACCGGTAAGAAAAATTTCTGATACGGAGTTGTTTTCCCAGATAAGGGTGTCTGAAGAAGAAGGGATGCCGGATGGATCAAAAGAGCCCGCCACATCCCATTGTCCCGTTCCATTTTTATTGACTTTAATTGATTGAGACTGTACTGAAGCAACACTTAAGGTTAAAATTAAAATGGTAAGAGTATATTTTAACATCTAGCAAAAATACCGACTGTTCAATAGTGAAATCCCTTCAGACGGTCATTTTTCGATGATTGGTAATTTTTTTGGGTTAAGTATTTTGAACTGTTAAGTAATTTACTTATTGAAATTACGTAATTTACTTATTACCTTACGTACTTCACGTATAGTTATAATTTGTTGACTTCAAGGTCTTTTTTGAATGTAACCATTTAGAAGTAGAGAGAACTTTAAGAGTTTATGACCTTGGTGTACATTACAAAAGTTGGCTAGATGCCGTATTCCTTTGCTGCATTGAATAGAAAGTTTCATTGATGACACGAACGGATAATTACACTACATGAGCAGCACAGTTAAAATTTTTTTATTTCTGTTTTTTCCCTGCATTCTTTTTGGGCAAACTACATCCGGTGGGGGTTCCTATGATGATGACCCTCGACCAGATCCCTTGGATTGGCAGGATAATGCCAATTGGACATCGGCTTCATACCCAGGCAGTGGAACAGATGTAGATGGTACATTGAATCTCGATGGGGAAACCCTGAGTTTTAGCAATTATATGGTGCTCGGTTCGAATACCTCGCCCGTTAACATAGAGATAGCTACGAGCAATAGTGATGGTACATTTAGCGTTGGTGATGTTTTGATTATCTACGGGAATGTAACATTTGCAAACAAAGCAATGCCTCTGTCGATTGAGGGAACTTTGATAGTTGTGGGTGATCTTTCAGTAAGCAACCAGCTGGATATGTCCTCCGATGGCACTTTGGTAGTTTCAGGGACATTTACAGTGAACAATGGTACACAGGCAAACTATTCTGGTTCGGGCGACGTTTATGCAGGATCTTATGGAGGTGACGCCGTGACGACTATTGACGATGGAAGTGGTGGAGATTCTTCCTTTACCATTGAAGAATTAGATGATCCAACAAATGGTATTGGGGATTTTGGTTCTGAAATAGAGGAGTTTTTAGGAGGAGATGGTAGCAATCCATTGCCAATAAAGCTTGGTTCATTCAATGCGCACCAGGAAAAGAATTCAGTGATTCTTGATTGGAGAACTGTTTCAGAAGACAACTTTAGTCATTTTGAGATTTATAGAGTAACCAATTATGGGAAGTCAATGATGGCAGAAATCCCAAGTACGCTAAATGCCAATGGAGATGGCTATTACCTAATAGATGAGACACCCCAGTTAGGATTGAATATCTATCAAATTCAAGCAGTTGATTTTGATGGATATCGAGAGTGGTTCGAACCTGTCGCCCTTGTTTTTCAACCTCAGGAAGTACTATTTCAACTTTATCCAAATGCCGGAAAACCAGAGGAGTTAGTTACAGATATTTATGAAGATTTTTCTTTACAAGTATACAATCTGGCAGGACGCAAAATTTTTGAAACTATAGTGAAAGGTAAGAATTTATCAGAATTACGGGGCCTTGAAAAGGGGAATTACATCTTCCGCTACAACATAAACGGTCACCTGGAGACGCAGCGAATGATCATTCGCTAATCAAAATACGGAGTAAGTAATTCAGACATTTTTGAGGGTAAGCGGACAGGTCGATTTGTGTCTATGTTGATGAATACCAAGGTGGTTTCTCCTTGATTCAGTAAAATTCCTTCCTCATTGTAGACATCATATTCATACCTGATTTTCAGTCTTGGCATTTCAGCAATCTTGACCTTTATAGTTAGGAGATCATCGTATTTCGCGGGCTGCAAATACTTTGTCTTCAACTCCAAAACAGGCATCATGACGCCGCTTTCTTCCAGTTTTTTGTAAGAAAGACCTAGTTCTCTAAAGCTCTCAACTCTGGCGACCTCGTAGTAGCTAGCATAATTACCGTAGTAGACATAACCCATCTGGTCTGTCTCTCCGTATCGGACTCGGATTTTTACTTCTGTTTGGTACATTAGTTGTAGATTCTTTGCATGTCTAATGCTCTCTGAAACGCTTTGGCATTACGATTGTGATCCCTCAAGTTTGAAGCGAAGGCATGATATCCTGAGAAATCTGCTTTCGCACAGAAGTACAGGTAGTTGTGCCGTTCATAGTTCAGAACTGCTTCTATTGCCGCTATGGAGGGCATGTTTATAGGGCCTGGAGGTAGTCCCTTGTTTAAATAGGTATTGTAAGGTGATTGGATCCTTGTATGGACCGTTAGGACTCTCCTAATGGAGAAGTCATTGACGGCGTACACTACTGTTGGGTCTGCTTGAAGTGGGATGTCTTTTTTAAGTCGATTAACGTACACACCTGCAATTCTATTTGGTTCCTTAAGCTGATTATCTTCGGCTTGTACGATCGAGGCCAACGTACTGACCTCTTTGGGATCAAGTCCTAGTGATTCAGCTTTTTTTAAACGTGAATATGTCCAGTACGCATCGTACTCTCTTTTCATTCTGTCTAGTAGTTTTTTAGGGCTGTCTGTCCAGTACACTTCGTATGTGTTGGGAATGAACATGCATAGCAGTGTTTCCTTTTCAAAGCCATAGTAGGAAGCAGTAGTATCAGCTAGTAAAACGTTAGCTACTTGCGTAGAATCAAAGGCCATAAAGTCTGCCAGTCGAGAGGATAGCTCTTCTACTTTTCTTACATTGGTAAAGGTGAGTTTGATAGGTATTTGAGCTCCGGAACGAAGTAAATTGATAGCCTGCAGGTTGGTCATTTCTTTCTTAAGTTGATAGACCCCCGGCTTTAGGTTTTGGTCGTATTCTTTCAGTTTGGATAGAAAACTGAACGATATCATATCATTTACAAATCGCTGATCATACAATAGTTTTTGCACGTCTTTGAAGTCGGCATCAATTGGAATGACCACTTGACGATCTTCTTGGTCCACTAGTATATTGGGGCTGAAGATGATCTGCCAAAAATAGAATCCAAAGGAAGACAGCATCACAGTGAAAACGATGATAAATGCGGCCAGGATGTTCTTTCTTTTCATTGTTGGCAAAAGTAATGTTTTCGAGTCTTGTAAGGTTTAGCTTGAAACAGCAAAAGCTGCGTAGTGATGATGGTGAGATATGCTTATCAACTGTCTGGTTGGTGAGATAATAGGCAACCCAAGTTCATCTGCCTCCAATTTGTGGAGCGGATTTGTCGACTCGGAAATCTTCTGCCTAATGAAGGTGGATTTAGAAGCTTGCGGAGAATAGAAAATTCGAAATTCGGGTAGCATGTCCATACTTCCAACAGCGCAAACAAAATGATGATTACCTAAAATCACACCATAATATTGATCAGATTGATAGTTGTAGACTCCTTGATGTCTTTGTGTGATCTGAACTTCTATATCTGTTGGTGAGAAAGCTTTATCTTTTCGAAAACTCTTAAAAACAGCTTCCTTGGCGGTCCATAATAACCAAAACGGATTGCAATCATCAGGGAATTGATCATTGGGGTGCTTGATCAGATTAAGAGGACGTTCACCTCTCTTTTGTAAAAAAGGGTCCGTCAAGTCCACAATGTCTATGCCTATCATGTTGATCCCTTCGTAGGTTTATCTCTTCCCTCAAAAGCAAATTGTTTTGTATAGAAGTTAAAAAAGAAGATGATTCCTGTGGTAATCAGTTTAGGTATGATGGGATACTCTATCCATATTTCAATTAATGCAAGTAGATAAATCAGACCTGTGCTTAACACTAATGAGATAATTGAAAAAGACACAGAAATCAGGAACGCATGATGTACTTTTCGATTTAAGTCGAAGATGTATTTTTTCTGGAGTATGAAGTTCAGTGCGGAGGCAACTGCATAGGAGCAGAAATGAGCTACTTGAATCGCAAGTCCCAAATGAGTGAATACAAAGAAAAGAGCATAATCAACGCTAGTTGCGATTGTAGATGTAGAAGCGAATTTTAGCTTATGGACAATGCTCACGACTTACAGAGAATACGTCAAATTGATTCCTGCATACAAATTTGGCTGATCGTTTTCTAAGATAAAGTCTTGATTAATGCGAATACTAGGTATTAACTCTACCGTATAGGCGAATTTTTTCACCCAATTGGTATAGGAGAAGAAAGCAGCATATTCTGCAGATCGTAGGTGTCTGTTTGAATAATCTGGCGTTAAAAAACCGTAAACTTCCTGGAAATAATCTTCATCGATTTGGGCTCTGTGAAAAGTTGTTTCAAACAGTGAATTTTCATTTAGAACCTTTAGACTAATGGTATGAACGTGAGATCCCGGACCGGTTCCTAAACCCATTATTTGTCCTTGATTTGTGTATCCTCCTACAGATTGGTAGTGGAGGTAATAGGAAGGTTCCGGCCTGTACGTGAATGCACTGGTTCTAGCAACATTAGATGTTTCGTAGGTTAGGAGTACTTTTCCTTTATCAACCACAAACATCTTGTCAAAACCAAGTGTATAGCCCCGTGCATGTGCAGTGCTAATTAAGAAGTCTCTAAAGGAACCATTAAAATCATTTTTTGAGAATTCACCGTAAAACCTTAACCCAGGCTTTCTCACTATATATTCAAGATGGAATGACGCCATTTGATCAAATCGATCATTCACTGTGTCACCATCAATTCCAGCTACCCTATCTCGATTATTAAAGTACCAAAACCCACGGAATAAATCTTTTAATTCGACAAATTCCATATTTTGATAGAAAACGCGTTCTACTCCGATCTTGAATCCATCAAGAAAAGGTGGTTTATAACCAATTGAAAATGTATTAATGTAACGGGTATCATTTTCAGTTATTGAATCAAAGTATTCCGACTCAGTCAGCTGTCCTATTCGATTTTTGAATAGAATGCTACCTAGGTCAATGTTTTTTATCGAAATGGAAACAAATTGATTCGTTCCTATTTCAATATGTGGAAAACCACCTGCTTGTCTGCTCATTAGGATAGAGTGCTGACTTCCTGGACCTAGAGTATAATTGGCTGTACTAGCAGCTAAAGTCATCCACTTATTGCTATATCTTAATTCAGTTTGCCCCCAATCAAACGCAACATATGGTTGAGATCCGTAGCGCTGAACATAATCAAGGTCGCCAATTATATTGAACTGGTAATTGTAAATGCTCTTGTTGTACTTTACTCTGGGTGACAGGTCAAAAGCTGAATTCTGTGACCAGAATATTCTAGGAAAAAATGTGAAGTTGAGGTTTTTCCAATTACCCGAAACACCCACTGAAAGATCCGTTGTTAGACCTTTTCCTTTCCAAAGGCTGCCGTCATTATATCCAAATGGTCTCGCGGAATTGTATGATAATCCTATAGATGGAGAGAGAGTTTTGAACTCCAAAGCTCCGTTATATACTTCCAACTTGATTGAGGGTATTGTCTGGTAAACTTGAGTCATTGTTGAATCTTTAAAGTACTTAAAATGACTCCTTTGAGCTTCATAATGATCAGGCTGATAGACTTGGGCTAATACCACTGAGGTATATCCTAGAAAAATGAAGAAATATAAGAATTGCTTTATCTCCACTCGCTTAGTTTATATTTTTTCTCAAACACAATCCCCGTCCTGCTATCGTCCGCATATTCCCAGATGTAGTCAACAGGCTGATCGTCCAAATATAGCTCGTATCTTATTTCCCAATGTTTATCCTTGATATTTGGATTGTAGGAATGCCCGTTTTCCAATTGAATGAGGATCTCCTGCGTCCCTTCATTTAGGAAGTTTTCTAAAGAGATCGTCAGTTCAAGATCTGGATTACCTTTCACTTGTTCCGTACGATACACTTCCTCACCCTCAACATAGATGATGGCGATGTTATCTATTTTTTCAAAGTAGAAGTAATCACCTGTTGCCTGTGGTTGAGGTGGTAAATAGGTTACTAAAAAGATTAGAAAACTCAGCATGCTACAACTGTTTTAATGAAAATGATTGATAAGGTGTTTATTTGACTTTCGATGTTTTCGATATAGTTTAAATGCTAGTACTAACGATCTAAATCGAGCTTTCACTATGGTGCGCCCTGCTTTTTTTAGCTTAGACAGCTCCCATAGCCTTTTATTCTGTTTAGCCTTTTTGATGATGCTTTGGAAGTTACTTCTTGTTCCGGGACAATGGAGTATCATCGGGGCAGTCTTAGTAATACGATTGTAAAAGGTACCTTTTTTAAAGCAATAATCAATCAGAAGGTCTTGTAGGTCAAGGTGATTTACCCTTCTAAGTAAGTTTCGTTCTCTTCGGAAATAGATTGCCTGCACGAAAAGTGAAGTAAGTGGCCATAATACTGCAGCAGTTCGACCGCCGGTACAACCAAAGAGTTGCTGTTGGTGATCCAGGACAATTTCTACGGGAAGATCAACAATTCCTTGATGCTGTAATACATATAATATGCTGAAGTAGCACTGATCCTCATGCGGTGAAGTTAACAATGACGGATCTGCCAGGTCAATATTGAAATGTTTACAAATGAACTCTATTAACGCAATCACATCTTTACTTTTACCAATAAAAGTGCCAGCATTTAGAAAGTTGTAATATGAATGCAGGATGGGGTAAGCTTCCTTGATTTCTTTTCTTTTTTCCGGAAAAGTCAAAGCAAAATTGGCTTCTGCCCCAAACATTACTTTTCCTTCCAAACCAGACAGGGCACTAGCAGTAGATTCAGAAGGCGAATTGATCAACGTATCATAGGCATCAAGAAAGCAGATATATGTTTCTTTGTCCTCTTTTGAAGTCAGATCTTTATAAAGCAAGATGATTTTATGCCAGTGGGACCTCCATTTTCCATCCAGCTTCAACACTTCGATGGGTTTATTATACGTTTTGGCCGTAGATGTCAGCAGTGTGTCATCAACGGGTCTATTGCTGTAAGTAATGTATCTGATAGATTTAAATCGTGCCATCTTGTTATAAAGAGTCAGCCAGTATATGTATAAGAAGATGCTGTTCCATCATTTCTTTTTCAGGTACTTGTTCCGGGAGGGACGCAAAGTTTTGAAATTTAGAAGACTAAAAAAATGGCATACCAGACAAGTTGTTAAGTTTTTCGAACATATTGATATCGATAAGACCTACACAAAAGGAAAAAAGCAGGAGGGTCTAGTTGTTTCGCTTACTGTAAAGCCCGGAAGAGAGGATCAACTTTATCTGGTAATTAAGTCATTACTTCTACAGAAAGTGCTGCCAGAGAAAATAGTCCTGTGGATTGCTGTAGATGAAATGAGAAAAGCTGATTTGCCTTCCACACTGCTAGATCTTCAAAATGATATTTTTGAGATAGACGTTACAGAAGAAAATCTAAGACCATACAACAAGATACTACCAGCACTGAAGAAATATCCTGATGAACTGATTATTACTGCGGACGATGATATACTCTACCCACCTTGGTGGACAAAATATTTGATGGACCATCATGTGAAATATCCTGATGAGATCATCTGCTACAGGGCCTATAATATGGCTTGGGACGGTCAGGAATTACTTTCCTATAATGACTGGCCTTTTTGTAACAGTGAAGAGTCATCGATCAATTATTTTCCTACAGGTGTGTCAGGGATACTGTATTTTCCAGGGTGTTTTACCAGTGAAGTACTAAACTCTGAAGCGATTTCCAATCATTCGCCAACAGCTGATGATGTTTGGTTAAAAATTCAATCTATATTGAATTCCATAAAAATTAGACAGGTTGAGTGCTACAGTCAACATTTTCCTATGATCCCTGGCTCTCAGGGCTCAGCGTTACAAAAAACTAATAAACATACTAACGACAAGCAGTTGAGTGCGCTAATGAAGTACTACAAGCTGTCCTACTCTGATTTTCAAGACCATTAATTAGTACGGGCTAAAAATGGATTTGAAAATACTTGTAACGTACGCAAGACTGCAAATAAAGAAGGTGAGAAAGGCTGTTCTTACACTTAGAGAATTTGATTTGCTTGACTTTAGGATTTTGATCTTTTTTTCGAAGAGCTCACCAGTTCCTGGGAGGTGTATTAATGATGGTCTTGTTTGCGTATAAACGTTTATTAATTGACCACTTGGATCAAATTTCAAGTCACGTATTTTTCTCTCACCACCAGCAATATTCATTTTCTTGAGCAGTTTGTGTTCAGCTCGGTAATAGTAGAGATTCTGCTTACTGCTAATTGTTGGAAAATTCCAGAAAGTAGTCCTACCCCCACTGCAGGCAAATAGTTCCTGTTTATAGTCAAGTTTCGAGATAATGTCATGGTTTCCAGATTCCAATAGATCGACAAAAGTCTTACTTAGCAAGTATTGATCTGATCGTAGAGCAAGGAAGCTGTCGATGGTGGTATGAGATATCTTGTTTAGCTTAAAACCAGCTAATAAAAAATTATATATGGATTGAGAATATCCAATGTACGTTCCTGAATTTAGGAATCTATAATGATTTATTCCTGGAGGATACTTTTGTAAATACGTTGCCTTCAGAGCTTTATTCTTGAAGTAGAAGTTTGCTTCGGCTGAGAACAGGATGTCACAATGTTGTTCAAGAAATTTTTTAATGATGACCTCCTCACTATCATAGATCTCGACATCGAAGGCATCAGTAATGCATACGATTTCGTTCGGTAAGTCTCTTAAATAATTGAAAAGTAAGTACAGCTTGAATCCATTTGAAGGCCAATAGTCGCTCCGGCATAGGTTTATGTATTTGAGATTTTCTCTTTGACAACTTTTTACAAGAGGACTATCAATTTCATCACGAGTCGAAAACGTAATTATTTTCATGAAGCGAACACCATGGATAATGGAGATCAAAAATCAAGTTTAATTTTGTCTTTTCCATCTATGACAGCAATTGTTTCAATTTCATTAATACCGTAGACAAAAGTTCATAGTTAGTAAAAGTCGTATTTTTCACTTATGTATGAATTGTTATTTCATCAGCAGCTATTTAGACGATTTCTAAAAGAAAGAACGAAAAATGTAGTTGTCAATTTTTTTAGGAGAAAAGTGGTAAGAGTACTCATCTTTTTGATTCAGTACAGAAGAATTCCAGAGGTAGTGAATTTTCACAAAGACCTAATCGTTTCTTTGACCGTAAAACCCTCTCGCCTGTCTAAAGTGCATTTAGTCATAAAGTCTATTTTGTTGCAGTCTATAGTGCCAAGAAAAATAATACTGTGGATTCCTAGAGATGAGTGGCCCACGGATGGACTTCCGCACGAATTGGAGGTCTTACGAAGCGATCGATTTATGGTCAGAAAAATAGATGTTAACCTAAAGTCATACAATAAAATCAAGCCTGCCATTGAGGAGTATCCCAACAGCTATATTGCTACAGCTGATGATGATATATTATATCCCCCATGGTGGTTGGATAAACTTTTGAAAGCCTATCAGGAAAACCCAAAAACTGTTGTCGGGTATAGAACCTTTCAGATGCAGTGGGAAGGGGATGATTTAACATCTTATCGAAGCTGGAAGTTCGGAGACAATACGAAGGTCTCAGGTAGATTATTGCCAACAGGCGTATCGGGTATTTTATACTTCCCCGGATGTTTAAATACAGATTCGTTTGACAGCAGTCAAATCGAAAAACTTGCACCAACGGCTGATGATTTATGGCTTAAAGTGCAGTTGGTGAAGTCGGGAATTGGTGTTCGGCAGGTTGAAAAGTACGCACAACATTTTCCAATTATTCCTGACACCCAGAAATCGGGTTTGAAAAAGATCAATAAGCATGCAAATGATTTACAATTAGCAGCTTTGATGGAATACTTTGACCTTAAGAAAGAAGACTTAGCTGTTTAGCTGAATATACAGAGCGGTAATATCCTGTGTAAGCAATTTCCAATCGTATTGCTGTACTATTTTCATTCCCTTGATTGATAATTTTTCTCGAGTCGATTTTTTCTCGAGTAAAATCGCCACTTTTTTGATTAATGCGGCTATATTTCCAGGTTTCACGAAGTACTTTTTTAAGTCGTCATCATTCAACACATTCAAGTACCCTGCGGTTGCATATCCTGCCATGGGACAACCCATGGCCATTGCTTCTAGTAAGACAATGCCGAAACTCTCCCCATACAAAGCTGTTCCCAGATAAAGGTCGGCATTCGTTAACAGTTGATATTTCTCTTTCTCCGAGACGACTCCAAGTAACTCCACATCTCTCAATTGATTGGCGCTGATGAAATCTTCCGCCAGTATCCTTTCATCACCCTCCCCAGCAATTTTCAATACCAGTTCAGGATAGTCTTTTTTTAGATTAGCAAATAGCTTCAGGGCATGCAATACGCCTTTTCTCGGTTCAAGTCGTCCAAGGAAGAGAAGATTTAGAGGTTGGTTTTTTTTCTTTTCAAAATTAGGAAGATCAAGGTCAATTCCATTTGGTACGATATGAACGTTTTTCGAAGAAAAACGAGAAATCAGCGTGGCTTGAGAATGGGAAACAGAAATTACAATATCCAGAAGTTGAAACACAATTTTAGCAATGAAAGGAACGATCCAACGGCCAACAAGCTTATTTTTTGGTGTATCATGAAAGGTGGCAACCTGCCTAGCTTTTGACAACCACCTTACCTGAAAGGGTAGTATTGGATTCCAAATAGTGTGGTAGTGGATTACATCAAATTTTTCTTTGGATAAGAATGATTTAAGCTCTTTCCATTGCTTACCTAAAGCAATATTTATGTCAATTTTCGTGCCTCCTAGGTTTACGCTTCGATTACTTCCAAATAAATGGACTTGTTCCTCATGCACCAAATCTGAATTGATTCGTGGTGCGATAATCTTTACCTCGTGACCTGCCTTTCTTAAGTGATGTGAAAGACTCAGGATGTGTGATTTGACTCCTCCAGGTCGTGAAAAGTCGTACGGACATACTTGAGCAATTTTCAAAATTTATTTTTTTGACTGTTGTGAGTGTAAGCGAAAATAGGATTTTCCTTTGAGTCATATCCTATTTAGTAGTTAGCAACTAGCTTCAGGTTCTAGGTCCAAATAAGATCATGAATTTAAGAAATCTTCTAATCCTATTACACTGCTTAAGAAGATTAATATTGGTTTCGTTTACTCATTTAAAATATTACGAATGAGAATAATATAAGCCTCTAAACTTTGAAAATGACACCAGGTATTAGGAATCTAGGATTGAGTCCTATTGGTTTGTAAGTAGTACTCGATTTTTACATGATCAATAAACCTTTCCAGTTGTGCCTTGGAGCGGAAACATTTATGCTTTCGTTAGAGAAAGATGCAGCATCTGCTCAAGAGTCCTTTTATGTTCAGGCCATGACCTTCGAGGGTGACTCTGCAGGGGAGCGACTCATTAAGTTAATGATCGAGAGCCCTGCAAAAGATAAACGTCTCATTATTGATTCATTTTCCAGATATGTAGTCAGCGATCATTTTGTTTTCGGCAGTGCTTATCTTAAGGATCGTTCATTTAGAGATGAAATTGCTCGTACTTATGCGCTGATCGATAAAGCAAGACAGCATGGTATTCAGGTTCATTTTGTCAACCCAGTAGGACCATTTATGTTGCGTTATCCTCTTCGGAATCATAAAAAGTTGGTGGTATTGGACGGTAAAGTCAATTACCTCGGTGGGATCAACTTTAGCGAGCATAATTTTGAGTGGCTGGACTTTATGATTAGAGGAGAAGAGCAAGCTCTGAGTCAATCTGTCAAAGAGGACTTCCTAGCTACATGGCAAGGAGTAAATCAGTCAGCTGTGAAGGAAATCGGACATCATACGCTATTTCTTACAAATGGTATTAATAGCAAGGAGGAACATGAGATATTGTTCAATACGATTAAGAAAGCAAAGCGAAATGTCATCATAGTATCTCCCTATTTATCTAATCCTCTACTTAGTCTTCTTAAGAACCGACTAAGTAAGGAGGTTACTATAGATGTTATTACACCTGCGGAAAATAACAAGGGACTTTTTGCTAATCTGATGAGAAGTACACTCTCTGAGGGAAGAATTTCGGGTTGGTTATTTCCAGGTATGTTTCATATGAAATGCGTACTTGTCGACGATAATACACTTATTTTCGGCAGCAGTAATTTTGACTTGATTAGCTACTACTTTGAACAGGAGATAGTTCTCAAAACAAAGAATCAAAACATTATTGCAGAGCTAAAGAAGAAGGTCATAGAACCTATGACGGAAAAAGCAGTGAGGTATCATGCTGAAAATACGATTCCACCTCCCTGGCAGATCGGTGCTCTTGAAATGTTTTGTAAACTTGCATCCAAGTCAATTTTAAGACCCAAAAAATCAGCATAGGGATCTAGCTCCCTGTTCCATATGATTTATTCCCCATCTAGGTATTAATGCTTGTGATGAGACCTATGAGGAGGATAAGATTCAATGAAGTTAAACTAAGGTATATTGATTCAAAGGCATTTAAAGGAGGTTTATAGCACTGTAAAACTCATTGATATAGAAGAGCGATTTGACATCTATTTCAGTAGATTTTTCGGTCTCTTTTTTGCAAAGATGGGACGAGCACTCTTTCTGACTCCCACACAAGTTTCTATGATGAGCCTTATCATCGGAATGATGGGAGGGGCCTTGCTTTACTTTCAGGAGAACCTTTCCTACATCATCCTTGCAGGTTTTTTAATCTCTTTGGCAGGAGTGCTGGACAGTGCAGATGGTCAATTGGCTCGAATGACAAATTCATCTACTGATTTGGGCCGAATGATAGACGGGTTGATTGATAATTTTGTGTTCATGAGCTGTTACGTTGGGGCTACAGCCTACTGGGTCTTTAAGAGTGAGGACGGTACTTTAATGATTGTCCTGGCTGTTATTTCTGGTTTTCTTTTTAGCCTCAAGGCAGCGTTGTACGACTTCTACAAATCCGAGTACCTTCAACTAGTTGCAAAACAAACGCATGGTAATGTTCCGCTTAACCTTCATGAGCTTAAAGTTGAAGGGGAGTCATGGTATCATCGGGTCCTGTATTACCTAATTTATGATTATACACGTAAACAATTGTTTTTTTCTACCCGATCAGAAATAACGAGGAGGAAGATGCAGGAACTGTCGATTTCTTCACAGGCCTTGATATTCGATGATCGTTATAGATCTTATAATAGACCAATGATGTTTTGGTGGGCTATTTTTTGTGGTGCCAATACACACCGAACTTTGATTATAGTTTCCAGTCTGTTTGGTAGCTTTGATCTTTATCTGATAGCAAGTATTTGCTGGTCCATTTTCCTCTTGCCTGTATCTTTAAGACAGAAGAAGTTAGATCAGAAGCTGTTAGAGGCTTTTTGATTCTTTCATTGAAAAATGGGCTCAGTGTCTTAGTTGTATAGTGGTTTCACAATGTATCATTCTTGCTGCCGGTGTAAATTCCCGTCTTCCCTTAGCTCTTCCTAAAAGTTTGATAGAACTTGATGGTGAAACATTGTTGGGGAGACATATTAGATTGTTTTCAAATAGAGGAGTGACCTCGTTTTTTGTCGTTGTTGGTAATAATGAAGAGGTTATTGCCCCTTATTTAGCTACTTATAAAGAAGAATTTGAGGTAGATATAAACGTAGTAGTCAACCCAGACTTCAAGAAGCAAAATGGTTACTCAGTTTATCATGCACTAAAAAGTATATCGGGTAGAGAGTCTCTAGAAACCTATCTCACGATGGGTGATCACTATTTTAGCGAAGCATTCTTAGATGATTTTACAGGGAAGATCACTGAAGAAGACAAAGAGCTAATTTTGGCTGTGGATTTTCCTAGCGTCACTAACCAGCATATAGACTTTGAAGATGTGACTAAAGTAATGTTGGGCAAGCAGGATATCATAAATATTGGGAAGGAGATTTCCGAGTACACACATTACGATACAGGTTTATTTAGAATCAGGAAATCATTTGAAATTGATTTGGCTGGTTGCTTTCGAAATAATAAAACATCTATTTCCGATGGCGTCAAGGCACTTATTGGTAGAGAACAGGCGGGAGCTATCATAGTATCTCATCACTTTTGGAACGACATTGATACTCCACTCGACTTGGAAGCAACTAAAAGACTGATAGGAGATCAATCGTAATAATCTAGACCAAGGTTCGTGATAAGGTCTTCACCGGCCATGTATCGAAGCGTGTTTTTTAGTTTCATTAGTTGCACAAAGATGTCATGTTGAGGTCTCAAGCCGATCAGAGTTTGAGGTGATTTGAAGTAGAAGGATAGCCATTCCTGAATACCTTTCATCTCCGCTCTTTGTGCCAGGTCAAGGAATAATGCAAGGTCAAGCACAAGCGGAGCAGCCAGAATGGAGTCTTTACACAAAAAGTCCACCTTTATCTGCATCTTGTAGCCTAGCCAGCCAGTAATATCAATATTGTCCCAGCCTTCTTTGTCATCCCCTCTTGGTGGGTAATAGTTGATTCTCACTTTGTGGTACAAGTCCTTGTAGAGAATGGGGTGAAGTTCTGGTTCCAGGATTTGCTCAAGAACCCCCAGTTTTGATACTTCTTTGCTTTTGAAGTTATCAGGGTCATCGAGGACCTCTCCATCTCTATTGCCAAGGATATTAGTGGAAAACCAACCTTCAATACCTAAAGAACGGGCTTTTAAGCCAGGTGCGAGAATGGTTTTCATTAAAGTCTGACCGGTCTTAAAATCTTTACCGGCGATTGGTACCTGATTTTCTTTTGCTAGCTCCACTAATGCGGGAATATCACAAGACAGGTTTGGAGCACCGTTAGCAAACGGCACACCTTCCTTGACGGCAGCATAAGCATAAATCATACTAGGAGGGATGTCAGCGTGATTATTCTTCAACCCTTCTTCTAGTGCTATTATATTTGTGTGAACAGCTGATTCTTCTATATATATCTCAGTGGAGCCACACCATATGATCACCATGCGATCACAATTTCTCTCTTCTTTAAAACGCCGTATGTCTACGCGAAGAGCATCAGCTAACTCCATCTTTGTTGGCAGATTTTTGACATGATCACCCTGCAATCTTTTTACATAATGCTTATCAAACACTGCTTTCATGGGTTTGATATCAGAAAGTTCTTCCTTAAACATATCGAGAAGGCTTTTCTCTAGTACTCCAGCACTCAAAGCTGCCTCATAAGCATCCTCTTCAAAGATGTCCCATGCACCCATTTCTATTGCTTCCAAAGAAGCCAGCTCAACTAACTCCTTGATCTTAGGGTTTCGGTTTTCTGTTCTTTTGCCTAATCGGATAGTCCCCATCTGACTCAATGATCCGATAGGTTGCGAAAGTCCCTTCCTAATACTGATAACCCCAGCAATGAATGTAGTGGAAACGGCTCCTAAGCCGACGGTAAGTATTCCTAATTTTCCGGAGGGAGGTTTGATTGAGTTGCTCTTACTTTGCATCGACGCAAAGAAGATTAATTATTTCCAAATGAGGAAATGCGCAATGGCAGATTACCTCTAACTTTGCAATCAAACTTTAATTGTCTTGCAGGGGAAGAAAGTAGCTTCGTTTTATTGGTCATAAAGCAAGGAACCACATTTTGACAAAAGAAAGAAGATTTTAGGAGCACATCCGGAGGTTAAAGAATTATTTGGCGTGGATAAGTGACTATGAGTAAAATCAGGAACGGCTGTTTTGTTGCAGCTAGCCATTGCTATATGGTTTGTACCTGAGCATTTTGGTTGGATGTTTTTGTTGGCTCTGGTGGTGGGAGCCACACTTAGTCATGTCATTTTCCTAGCCATACATGAAATTACGCATGATCTTCCTTTTAAGAATAAAGTGGCTAATAACTGGTACGCAATTTTTATAAATACGCCAATCTTATTTCCATTTGCTATGGCATTTAAGTGTTACCATGCAGAACATCATTGGAAGCAAGGGGAAGACGGATTAGATACTGATCTTCCTATAGAAAAGGAAGCCCTACTATTTAGAGGGTTTTTTGGCAAAATGATTTGGATGGTAAATCAGATTCTATTTTATGCGCTCAGACCGATGATCGTCAAAAGTCTACCAGTGAATAGATGGGTGATCATAAATCTAGCTATGCAAACATTTTTGACTGCTTTACTCTTTTATTTTGCTGGATGGCAGTCTGTACTTATTACTTTCTCTGTTTTTGTCAGGAGGATTACACCCCATTTCAGGGCACTTTATTGCGGAGCATTATGTGTTTGAAAAAGATCAGGAAACCTATTCATACTACGGTCACTGGAATGCTATTACTTTCAATGTGGGTTATCACAATGAGCACCATGATTTCCCAAATATTCCAGGAAGCCGATTACCTAAACTAAGGGCAATGGCAAGTGAATTTTATGATAACCTTCATTCGTTATGATAACCTTCATTCGT
>JAYPLE010000021.1:46055-61086 GCA_038129245.1 Flammeovirgaceae bacterium
CAATGGCAAGTGAATTTTATGATAACCTTCATTCGTTATGATAACCTTCATTCGTATAGTTCTTGGTCAGAAGTACTCTACAGGTTTCTCCTAGATGAAGGGGTATCTCTGTTTTCCAGAATAAAACGAAAGTAAGTTAGTTAGAGATTTTTTGTGCGATTATCCTTACTGCATCTCCTACCTTGACCATTTCACCAATTACATCATCTTCGATCATGATATCAAACTTGTCCTCGATATCTAAAACGATATCCACAATGTGTGCAGAGTTGATTTTTAAGTCATTTATTAGGTCACTCTCGGCCGTTAGACTATCTATTGATACCTCCTCTGGAAGGTAAGGTTTGATGATATCAACGAGTTCGTCTTTTATTTTTTCTGTTGTCATGGTCCTGTAAATTTTCTAAAAACAAGGCTGCAGTTCAAATCGCCAAAACCAAAATTAGCTTTAATTATCGTATTGATGTCACAATCCAACGTTTCAAATATGATTTTTTCTTTGGGAATACTGGCACTGATCTCAGGATGTATGGTCCCTTCAGTTACATTGATATTTTTATGAATGAATCCCTTGTGCAGTTGCAGGACACATGCAACTGATTCTATTGATCCTGCACCGGCAATGCAATGTCCTATCATTGATTTTGGGGTATTTATTAGGGGCATATTCTCACCTGATAATCGCAGCGCTTTTTTCCAGTTAGCTATTTCAAGAGGGTCTGCCTTCGTAGAGGTAAGGTGCCCTGAAATTAAATCAATGTCATCGGGCTGAATTCCAGAATCTTCGAGTGTCTTTTTGATACATTTTACTAGGGCGTCAGAGTTTGGGGCAGTCATTGATCCCCCATTTCTCATCCCTCCGCAGTTTTGTGATCCTCCCAGTATTTCAGCATAGATGGTAGCCCCTCGTTCTTGAGCATTCTCTAGCGTTTCCAGTACGAGTGCTCCAGCGCCTCCCGAAGGTACGAAACCGACTGAGTTATTGCTCATAGGCCTGGATGCAAATTCTGGTCTATCATTGGAGTCTGAAACCAAAATCCTCATAGCGTCAAATCCAGCCCATATATATCTTCCGTCCCCTTCTGTACTTCCACATATCATTTGTTTCACCTTACCTAAGCTAATCATTTGGTATCCTTGAAGAATAGCTTCACTTCCGGTGATACATGCCGACGAATTGGATTGAACAGTAAAACCGGCCCCAATTATTTGATTCAAATAAGCTGCAGCACCACTATTCATGCATTGTGGGACCATTCGACTGCCCAGCTTTCTGTTATTGCCAGAATTAATCGTATCGAGCACCCAACCTATCGTACTATCCAACCCCAGGGCTCCTGAACCAAAGATCATTCCTAAGTCAGGGTTCATATCGGCGGGGTTTAGGGTTATCCCCGCATTTTTGCAAGCTTCGATACCTGCCACGCATGCATATAAGATCCCCTTGTTCTTAATTTTTTCTACATAGAAAGCGGGAAGATGCACTCGCATGTCGTCTTCTGTAAGGTTAGGTTGTCCCCCTACCTGACAACTAAAGTTCAATTCTTCTGACTCTTCGAAAAATTGAATGCCCGACTTGCCTTGACGGAGTGCAGATTCGAATGCATCAACTCCGACAGCATTGGGAGCTACTACTCCCATTCCTGTTATTACAACTCTTTTCTTACTCAATTTGAGACTTCTTTACGATCATACCAGAGCACTCACCGGTAGCCACTTTAGTTCCATGTTCTAACCGACAAGTGATCTTGCATTTTAGTTTACCAAACCTAAAATAAATTTTCTTTGATTCAACGATAAGCTTGTTTCCAGGCCCAGCTTTAGCTAAAAAATCCACGTTCGCATTGGAAAAGATAGGGAGGATGGGGTCATTAGGGGAATGGTCAGATAAGAGATAGATGCCAAGACAGACTAGACCAATTTGAGCCATGATCTCTGTGATGATAACGCCAGGTACTACAGGATGAGAAGGAAAGTGGCCTTCAAAGAAATATTCATCTTCTTTGATTGTGTAGCTACCGGTACAGCCCTCCGAATCCAAGTGAGAGAGCTCTTCAACAAAATGAAAAGGAGATTTGTAAGGTAGGAGGTCGATGATTTCCTGATAGTGTTTCATGTTATATTAAATGTTCGCCACCATCAACATGTATTAAGCTGCCATTTATCCAACGAGCTTCTGGAAGTGTCAAGAGATAGACAGCATTGGCTACATCTTCAGGCGTAGTAAGTCTCTTTTTTGGATTTCGTTTTCTGGAAGTTTCAATTAATGTTTCTACCTCTGGGATCATCCTAAGAGATGGAGTATCGGTCACTCCTGCCTGAATAATGTTAACGTTAATTCCTAGTGGAGCTAATTCTACAGCAAGGTATTTACTTAACGTTTCAAGTGCTGACTTGGCTACACCAACAGCGCCGTATCCAGGCCATATTCTTTCATTCCCTTCTGACGTTAGGACCACTACTTGGCTACCATTACTCAGCAGTTCATTGGACAGAAGCAACGCTATCCACCGATGAAGATTCGTGCCCATGGCATCTACTGTAAGTGCCAGGTCATTGGCGGTTAGGTTTCGATCACTACCAACCAAAGGTTTTAAATTTCCCCGACTGAGGGCATGTAGTACCAGATCGAAGGGTTGATCGAATTTAGAATACAAGGAATGTACACAATCTTTGATTTTTTCCTGATTGGTACCATCCAGATTGTAGGAAGATATTGACGATAGGTGTGGGTCTATCTTTTCCAACTCAGTTTGCATTGCTGCTACTTGCTGCCTTCTGTCACGGTGAACCAGCTCTACATTAAATCCCTCTTGATGAAGTTTTTTCACACTGGCAAACCCAATGCCACTGGAACCACCGATGATCAATGCTCGTTTTTTCATTTTAGATCGTTTTCACGTAACATCTTCTTCGAATATCTACAGGATCTCTTTGATTCTCAAATTCGTTCCACAAGTTAAGGACCGCCTGGTTGTCTTCCAGCATCGGGCCTGTAGAGACATATTTAACTCCTTTTGCTTTGTAAGCTTGAAAAACCTCATAGAACATTAACACGTTTGCGCCCATCTTTTGATACTTAGGATCTACACCTATCAGCAGCATGTCCAGATGCTCCTTTGATTTTAACGCGCGGAGAATATGAATAAAACCAAACGGGAAGAGATTTCCTTTGGCTTTTATAAAGGCTTTAGATAAGGAAGGAAGTGAGATTCCAGCACCAACTACTTCGTCCTGCTCATTCACGATAATACTCAGGAAGTCCTTATCTACAAACCCAAAATATTGGTCGACGTAGTATTTAATTTGTCTATCTGATAACTCATAGAACCCATATAATCCTTTGTAGGATTTGTTGAGAACTTTGAAAACACCCTCTGCATAGGGAAGTATCTCTTTTCTGTTTTTAAACTTTTTTGAGGTTAAACCAAATCTTGTTGAAACAATAGATGCCGATCTGGTGAGTCTTCGTGGTAGTTCATCTGGAACCCAGCCGCGCCCTTCAACCCAGTCTACTGCTTTCTCAAACCCCAAGTTTTCAAAATGACGCTGGTAATAAGGGTAATTATAGATGGTGGCTTGTGTGGACATCTGATCGAAACCAGAAATGAGCGAACCCATGAAGTCATTGTCTGTAAAGCCCAGTGGTCCATGAATCGAAAAGGCTCCTTGTGATTTTGACCAGTCAGTAGCTGTGTTGATCAGTAGTTGACTTATCTGAAGATCGTCTTCAAAATCTATCCAGCCAAATCGGGCAAGTTTCTTTTCCTTTAATTCTCTTTGATGTATGATGGCGGCAACTCTTCCAACAATATTGTTTTCCCTTTTAGCTAACCAGAATTTTGCTTGACAATGATCAAAAGCAGGGTTTTTCTTAGGTAAAAAAGTGCTGATTTCCAGTTGAAGAATAGGGGGAACGTAATAAGGACAATCCTTGAAAAGCCTCATTGGGAACTTAATAAAATCTTTCAGGCCGCTTTTACTAGTGACTTCCTCAACTGTGATTTTCATTACAGCAAATTAACTGATTTGTAATAGTTGTAGGCTTCTTCAAAGCCGTTCTCTAAAGAATAGTGCTTGTTCAAATTGACATGGTTCAATTCCTGGTTTTTCCGGAGGTTCCAATCATTACTGATTTCTTTATACTTTTCAAGTGTCATTGCTGGGTTTATTGATGTTTTTGAAGAAATGAAATCACTTATTTTTAGCCCATTGCGAAGGACTGCTTTTGGGACTCTAAAATGGAAGAGCTTTTTGTTGAAAACCGATTCAAGCGCAGCTTGCAGGTCCTGGTGACTGTATACCTTTCCGTCAGATAGATGTAAGGTCTCACTGTTCTTAACCTTACCTAATTTTCCTATGATAAACCGAGATAGGTCGGCTCCATGTATTAACGTGATTCTTTGATTGATGGGGGCTAACAGTGGGAAAAAGCCAAATTTTGCGGCTTTGAACATGGGTAAAAACGCGGAATCACCTGAACCGTAGACTGCAGTAGGTCTTATGATTAAATAGTTAAATTTACTTTCCCTGATGACTTTCTCAGCTGCGAGTTTACTGTTGCCATAGCAAGATACGGGTTGATTAAAGCCTTCTGGCCCCTGTGCAGAATAGGAGGATATTTGTATCCAAAAACCATCTTTTTTTATGAAACTGTTTTTTTTGACGGCAGATAAAAGATGTTCAGTTATTGTTGTGTTGATTTTGAAGTAGTGTTCAGGGTTGATCGCTACTGTTAATCCGGCATTATGGATTAATGCGTCAATCCGTCCATACTTGGATAGGATTACAGTGACTGATTTTTGAATTGCTTCTTTATCACTGTAGTCGAAGGTTTCAATGGTAAGATTTCTGTGATCAGGAAGTCTCGAAATGTTAGCTCCATTTCGGATAAGAGCCAGCGTTTCGTGACCGGCACGAAGGGATTCTCTAACTAAGTGGGCTCCCAGAAACCCATTGGATCCCGTGATTACAACCTTCAATAATCAAGCAGCTTTATTTCTTAACTGTACACCAATCTCTTTTGCTACATTGTACATTTTGGCCATTGCTTCCTCTATTTGATCTTTGGTGTGAGTAGCCATTAATGAGAACCTTATCAATGAGTCTGTTGGGGATACGGCAGGTGCAACAACCGGATTTACAAAAACACCATTTTCGAATAGTCGAGTGGTAAACTGATATGTTTTATTGTTATCTCTGATGTAGATGGGTATGATGGGCGTCTCTGAATCGCCCGTGTCAAAACCCATTTCTTGCAATCTGCTCAATGCATATCGTGTGTTTGACCATAATTTTTGACGATGGCTGTCATCCTTTTCTATGACATCTAGAGCTGCTAAGGCCGCTGCGGTAGCTGCAGGTGTCATACTGGCTGAAAAAATTAATGAGCGCGCATGGTGGCGCATATAGTTGATAACTTCTGCTTCCCCTGCAACAAAACCGCCCAGGCTCGCTAGTGACTTACTAAATGTACCGCCAATCAGGTCAACCTGATCGGTCAAATTAAAATGGTCAGCTGTGCCTCTTCCATGATTTCCCAGTACGCCCACCGCATGTGCACAATCAACCATTACAGATGCTTCATATTGTTGAGCTAATTCTACTATTTCGGGAAGTTTAGCAATATTTCCTTCCATACTAAATATTCCGTCAATGGCTATCAGCTTCAGGGAGACATCAGATAAAAACTGTAATTTTTTCTCTAAAGACTTCATGTCATTGTGACGAAAGATCGTGGTGGAGGCCTCACTTAATTTTGCGCCCTCGTATAGAGACGCATGGTTAAGTCGATCCATGAATATTGCATCCCCCTTTTTCATTAGGGTAGGTAGGACTCCCAGATTTACTTGAAATCCCGTACTGTATACGATGGCATCTTCCTTTTTTAAGAAGCGCGCTATACGATATTCTAATTCATTGTGAAGGTCCGTAGTGCCGTTTAAAAATCTCGAGCCAGAGCAACTACTACCATATTTTTCCAATGCCTTAGCGGACGCTTCCATCACGTGAGGATGGGTTGTTAATCCCAGATAACTATTTGATCCAAACATCAATACACGTTTGCCCTCAACGGCAACAACCGTTTCCTGTTTACTTTCAAATCTTCGAAAGAAGGAATAAACACCTGCTGATTTAACTTGATCGGCCTCAGTATATTGACTATATCTTCGCTTCAGTCTCCCAGACATCTCACAAAACTAGTAGTTTATTGGCGATTCAATTGTGCAATCAAAATAATTAAAAGAACCTCATTTTTAACGTTCGTCAGTGCTCTACAATTTTATATCAGATAATTTTGACTGAAGAAATCGAAATAAATGAAAGCGGAGTTAGTAAAGATTTTTTCTGACAACCCAGATCCTAAAAAGATTCGACATGTTGCCAATGTCATGAAGAAAGGAGGACTGGTTATTTATCCTACCGATACGGTATATGGTTTGGGGTGTGATATCTTCAATACTTCTGCTCTTGATCGAATAGTGCAGATAAAGGGAGGGAAGAAAAATGTCTCCAATTTATCTTTCATTTGTTACGACCTTAGTCACATTAGCGAGTATACCAGGAGGATTGATACTCCTACCTTTAAGGTAATGAAAAAAGCTTTGCCGGGTCCTTACACATTCATTCTTTCAGCATCAAGCAAAGTTCCGAAACTGCTAAATACCAATAAAAAGACTGTCGGGATTAGAGTACCGGATCATGACATCCCGAGGGAGATGGTTCGCGAACTTGGGAATCCCATCATTACTACCTCTATACGAGATGAAGATGACATCATTGAATACTCGACCGATCCGGAATTGATTTATGAGAAGTACATCAAATTGGTAGATATCGTAATTGATGGCGGGTATGGAGGAAATGAAGCCAGTACTGTAATAGACTGTAGCGGTAATGATGCTGAAGTCATCCGGGAAGGGAAAGGCGACACCTCTCTATTTTTATGAATAAAGGGCTTATCATTGAACCCCATTACTTTGGGAGTCTGGAGTATTTCAGCTTGCTTTCAAATGCATCGTCTTTATTGCTGGAGTGTAATCAACATTTCACAAAGCAGACTTATAAGAATAGATGTAAGCTATTAACTCCTCAAGGAGTAAAAACACTAACCGTTCCAGTGCATTTTGGAAATCGGAGTGCCCTAAGAGATGTTAAGGTTGACTATAATCAAAATTGGGTAAAAGAGCACCTTGGCATGATAAGGGCTGCATACGGCAAAGCAGCCTATTTTGATTTTTATTATGATGGCGTGGAAAGTTTGCTTACCAAGCGATCGCAGTTTTTAATTGATCTTTCAGAGGGTTCCATCCTACTAGTGGCAAGTTTCTTAGGTTTAAAACTGGATATTTCCTTAACTGAAGAATATTCAAAAAATACTAAGGACAGATTTTTTGATTTACGTGAAACTATCTTGTCAAAAAAAACATTTAAAGAGAGACATTTCTACAAAGAGTTCAGTTATTTCCAGAATTTTGGTAGCATTTTTGAGCCAAATCTTTCAGTTCTGGATTGCTTGATGAATACGGGTCCAGATTGTTCCAGAATCATCAAAGAATCAATCATCAATCAATAAAGAACAATTCTTTTGAGGGTGGTGTTTTAAACTGAGATCAGGTGGGATTTGATCTAAATACAGTTAAATTTACTACAGTACGTAACAGAAAAATTAAGACCCTTCTTTATGGAAGCAAAATTTTCAAATAGAGTAAAAGAAGTCATTTCCTTAAGCAGAGAAGAGGCACTGCGATTAGGGCATGACTATATCGGTACTGAACATCTGTTGTTGGGTATGATTCGTGAGGGTGAAGGAGTGGCTGTTGGCTTACTCAAAAAACTTGGAGTCTCACTCGAAGAACTTCGTACTGCAATTGAACAAGCAACTAAGGGAACAGCCACTAGCAACGTGAAGAACCTGGCAAATATCCCCTTGACAAGACAGTCAGAGAAGGTACTTAAGATCACTTATTTAGAGGCAAAAATATTTAAGAGCCAGCTGATCGGTACAGAGCATTTATTGTTGTCTATTCTTAGAGATGAAGATAATCTAGCTACTCAGATACTCGAGAAGTTTGATGTTGGTTATGATGTTGTGAAAGAACTATTAGAATACCAAACAGAGAATCCTATGGCTCAGTCAGAGACTGACGAGCCGGATGATGACTCAGGTAGAGTATTTGGCGGAGGCAGTGGGTCTTCATCCGGAGGCGGCAGGGGAGATTCCTCTAAATCCTCTGAGAAATCAAGAACTCCGGTGTTGGATAATTTCGGAAGAGATTTAACCAAGTTGGCCGAGGAAGATAAACTTGACCCAATAGTAGGTAGAGAAAAAGAGATTGAGCGAGTGGCTCAGATCTTAAGCAGAAGAAAAAAGAATAATCCGATTCTCATCGGGGAACCTGGAGTAGGTAAGACGGCTATTGCTGAGGGTCTTGCATTAAGGATTGTACAGAAAAAAGTATCTCGAGTACTATTCGGTAAGCGTGTTGTGACGCTTGATTTAGCTTCGCTGGTAGCTGGAACTAAATACAGAGGGCAATTCGAAGAAAGAATGAAAGCGGTGATGAACGAGATAGAGAAGTCGCCGGACGTTATCTTATTCATTGACGAGCTGCATACTATCGTTGGTGCTGGAGGAGCATCGGGTTCGTTGGACGCTTCAAATATGTTCAAGCCTGCACTTGCCCGTGGAGAGATTCAATGTATCGGAGCAACTACACTAGATGAATACAGACAGTATATCGAAAAGGATGGCGCTTTAGCTAGACGTTTTCAAATGGTAATGGTAGATGCAACCACACCTGAAGAAACACTGCAAATCCTAGATAACATCAAGGATAAGTACCAAGATCATCACCATGTAGAGTATTCTGAAGAAGCGATTAAAGCATGTGTAACACTTTCTGATCGATATATCAGTGACCGATTCCTTCCAGACAAAGCAATTGATGTTTTAGACGAAGCGGGTGCAAGAGTTCATATTAACAACATAAATGTACCTGAGCAGATTGTTTCACTAGAGGAGCAAATTGAGGACGTTAAGAAAGAGAAGAATCGAGTTGTTAAAAGTCAGAAATACGAAGAAGCAGCTCAGCTCAGAGATAAAGAGAAGAAGCTAATCGCACAGCTGGAGGAAGAAAAGAACAAGTGGGAGGAAGAGACTCGCACTCGTCGCTATCAAGTGGCCGAGGATAATGTCGCAGAAGTGATTGCGATGATGACCGGCATTCCTACCAAGCGAATCGCACAAAATGAAAGTAAGAAGCTTCTTAATATGAAAGAAGATCTTACTGGGAGCGTAATAGGTCAAGATGAGGCTGTAGTCAAATTAACAAAAGCAATTCAAAGAACCCGCGTGGGTCTCAAAGACCCTAGGAAGCCCATTGGTTCCTTTGTCTTCTTAGGTCCTACAGGCGTAGGAAAAACCGAGATGGCCAAAGTGCTGGCCACTTATTTGTTTGATAAAGAGGACTCACTTATTCGCATTGACATGAGCGAATACATGGAGAAGTTCTCTGTATCTCGATTGGTAGGAGCGCCTCCGGGTTATGTAGGCTATGAAGAGGGGGGACAGTTGACTGAAAAGGTGCGAAGAAAGCCATATTCAGTGGTCTTATTGGATGAAATTGAAAAAGCGCATCCAGATGTTTTTAACATATTGTTACAGGTATTGGATGACGGTATCCTAACGGATGGATTAGGAAGAAGAGTTGATTTCAGAAACACGATCATTATCATGACGTCTAATATCGGTGCGAGAGATCTTAAAGATTTTGGCGCTGGAATCGGTTTTGCAACGCAAACAAAGCGGGACAATATGGACGATATTATGAAGTCCACAATTCAGAATGCCTTGAAGAAAGCGTTCAGTCCAGAGTTCTTGAACAGATTAGATGATGTTATCATTTTCAATAACCTTGAGAGAGAGCACATCCATAAGATCATTGACATTTCACTAGGTCACTTATTTAAAAGAGTAATTGACCTTGGATACAAGCTGTCTTTGACAAGGAAGGCGAAAGACTTCTTATCAGATAAAGGGTATGACCCTCAGTTTGGAGCTAGACCGCTGAATAGAGCAATTCAAAAGTATCTTGAAGATGCAGTAGCCGAAGAGATCTTGAAAGGAGAAGTAACTGAAGGTGACACACTACAGGCGGATTGGGACGGTAAATCAGATGCTCTTAGCATCAAGTTGAAGAAGAAGAAAGTGAAGGAAGAAGACAAAGAGAAGTAAGATAAAAAAAGGCCGAAAGGCCTTTTTTTATGCGAATTAGTTTTCATTCATAAAAACTGCTATACGTATCAGTACTTTTTCAATTGGAAACTTCCTTTTCAATGATTGGCCAGGTTTTGAATATTTTGTTCACATTACCTTCTAGAGCCATTAAATAATTAATCAAATTAGCAGACTAATAGATCCGTTGACTTTTAGAAGAGATTGAATAGAAAAATATTTTGCATCGGTTTTAATAAGTCAGGCACTACAACCCTGCATCACATATTCAAAGATCAACTAGGTCTGGATTCTATTCATAAAGGTAGGTGGACGTATTGGTCAGCCTTCGTTCACCATCCTCGGATTGAAAGTCACGATGCTTTTACAGACGGAGAGTCTCCATTAGTTAACCGGCTGATTAGGCAATATCCAGATGCGCTATACATTCTTAACTCACGCCCGTTGAAGTCCTGGTTAATTAGCAGGCACAAAGCTGCCGTCAGAACAAAAACTTCAATGCAATGGCTGTTATCTGATTTTCTGGGATTAAAGTTCTTGTCGAGGTTAATATCAAAGTATCATTTGAAGATCGATGATCGGATGATGTTACAGTGGGTACAAATCAGAAATTCCTATCATAAATATGTGATGCAGTTATTTGAGAAGGATGATCGACTTTTTGTTATGAACATAGAAGATGAGCTAGATTACGACAAGCTGAGAGCTTTTTTGAATTGTGAAGAGCGGATCACTAGTGAGTGGGTGAACAAGGATGGAAGTGCTAGCGGTGGAGGCTCTACACCTAATAGAATCCTTGAGTTAATTGAACATGAAGTCAATCCTAAAGATAGCACTTCTTTAGTTGAGTCATTTTTGGAGCGTAAGAACCTAGAATCGTTTGCAGACAATTATACTTTTTTTCCTGGGGAGTCCTATCTCCTGAGGAGCTCTCTAGCAGATAAGGTTATGAAGAAACTCCCCTTTATTAAGCCCCTATTTCAAGCGGTTTTCTTATTTGCAGTAAGAAATAGGGGTGGGTCCAAAAACTTCATTTCTAAGACTATGTGGGATAGTTTGATTGCGTTAACAAGAAGCAAGCTTGATTTATCTTACTACATGTCCGTTTATTATCACGTGTAGAGTTTTAGAAAAGTCAGAATTCACTAAGATTTGCGATGTAATGTCAGATGGAATAAAAGTCTTTTGTATTGGATTCAATAAGTCGGGTACAACGACACTTAACGCTCTTCTTAATGGGCAGTTAGGAGTGAAATCAGCCCATAAACCAAAATGGACTTTCTGGACGGTAAAGAGAGATGACCCTCGTCTTCAGACGCATGAAGCCTATACTGATGGAGAGACACCTTTTATCACGCGTTTAAATGAAAACTATCCTGAAGCATACTTCATATTGAATACGCGACCACTTAAGTCGTGGCTAGTCAGTCGTCACAAAGCTGTAGAAAGATCGAGAGTGGCGCTTCGATGGATTTTAAGCAAATTTTTGCCTTTAGGTTTTGTCGCTAGGTTTATCAATCGTTTTATTCTGGTCAATAACGAGAAGGCCGTATTAAGATGGCTGAAGATTAGAAACTCGTTTCATCGGTTCGTAATCAATTATTTTGAAGGTTCCAGCAAGTTTATCATACTAGATATTGAAGACGGAGATATGTCCAAGCAATTAGCTGGATTCCTTGGAAGAGAAAGAAAGGTTGAGAATGTGCAAGCAAATAAAGATGGTGAAGGTTCAATGACTAGTAGGATCATCGATTCGATCGGTGAGAAAAAGTCGAAGGTTGATAGTGAGAAGGTGATCTCGGAAATCCTTGAGAAAAATGGAATCTCCCAACATGCTGAATCGTTGACTTTTTTTGAAGGAGACCATTTTCATTTGAAAAGATCTGCATCTGATCAAATCAGTCGTTTAATTCCTTTTTTGAGGCCTATTTTCAATGCATTATTCTTTTATTGCTGTAATTGGAGAGGAAGCGTCAAAAGTCAGTTTGCTAAATGGCTAGCAGATCGATTCATTGAATTTTTTCGCAGTGAAATAGACCTGAGGTATTACACTTCTGTTGATAGAATAGGTAGTGGGTCTAGATAGGTCTTAAACTTTATCTTTTGATTATAAGTCATCGACATCGATTTATCTTTATTAAACCTAAAAAGGTAGCAGGGACTTCAATTGAAATTGCTCTGAGTCGCATTTGTGGTCCGGAGGATGTTTTAACTCCTCTCGGTGCTAAAGATGAAAAGCAGCGTCAAATGTGGTCGAATCTTTCTGCTCAAAACTATCGCTTGTCACTTTGGGATATGAAAAGGCAAGATATCTTCAGTTTGATTGCAGGTAAGCCTTACCGATTCAGAAAGCATATGACCGCTGAGCAGATGCGAGTGCATTTGACTCCCAAGATATGGAATGACTACTTCAAATTCACTGTTGAAAGAAACCCTTTTGATAAGGTGGTTTCATTGTACTATTGGAGGGGAGGGCCTGAAAAATATGGAACCGTCAATGACTTTTTAAAAAATGGAGGGCTGAGGAATTGTAAAAGCTATGATGCCTACTCAATTAATGAAATAGTGGCTGTTGATAAGGTTTATCCATTTGAAGACCTGGATAGTATGTGTGAGGAATTAAGCGCTAAGTTCGACATCGATCAACCTGTTGAGATGCCTATTTTCAAAGCAAAGTCTAACACGAGGAAGGTAAAAAGCTATAAAGATATTGTGGATGAAGAGGCCAGAGAGTTGATTGAGATCGCTTTTGCACGTGAAATCAAATTGATGGGCTATAGTTTCTAATAGCTTTCAGTTTGTTCAAATTCGCTCTTTAACGAGTAGACATTTTTCAGATACTTTTCCATGATAGTGTTTATCGTCGAGTTTTCCTGATCTCCTTGATTATCGTTCAAGCAAATAAATTTTGGTTGCTTTTCTTCTACTTGATTCAATTGCGCAGTGACATGATCTTTATCCTCGGTTATTCTCAAAAAAAAGCTAATCTGAAGTAATTCATAGAACCACATCACATCTATTCTTTTTCGTTTATATCGAAGCAAGAAAAACCGGTACAGTCGATCCATTCTGATATTTTCAGGTTTTCGAAAAGGACTTCTTCTTGTATTTTCGATCTCTTTTGGGAGTATTTTGAGCATTTTTTCCCAATAAGACTTGACAATCAAAAAGGGCGAATGCTCAAGTCTGGGCATTCCTTTGATTTGTCCTTTCTGAGCATAAATTCTAAATCTTAATGGTATACCAACTAGTGAGCCATAGACCTTGATTCTTCCTGAGGATGAAAAGAAGTCTTCTTTTTTAATGGTATTTCGAAACAGATAGTCATCGTTCATGTACAAAAAATACTCCTCAATGCCTGTGATCTTGTGAAAGAAAGACTGTATCACTCGTGGATTGAAGGTTGGAAGGTATTCTGCCGGTATAAACTCATCGTGATAAATCAGTGTCAATCTCGGGTGTGATTCAATCAACCAGTGAGGTCTTTGAGGTCGTTGTGTTACGATAAAAATATGATTGTACCAGGGAGCATATTTTTCAATCGATCGTAGGCTGTATTTCAGCGTTTCTAGTGAGTCGCGATATCTTTTAGGGTCAAGATTTTCGGGGTTATTGGTGTTTTTCTGAAGATTTAGGAGGAATTCGTTTTGATTGCCATTGACCCATGTAAAAACTATGTCTATTTTCGGCTTCAATTTATGATCTATCTTTTCGTATCCCTGATAATCTTACTATCGATTGGAGTAAAAGTATACAACTTTTTGGATGGTAGGTCGCTGCTGCTAGATAGGTATTACGAGTATAGCTTGGGTAGAAGGAGTTTCAGTGAATGTGAAAGTTTTTTTAAGCAGAATGACGCTAAGAGTGATATAGTCATCTGTTTATCAACTATTCCATCACGGCTACCTTATCTGCAAACCACGCTGAAAAGTTTATTGACACAAAGCAGAAGACCGCAAAAGATACGCCTACACCTCCCGAATTTTTCAAAGAGAGAATCCATCGGTTATGAGATTCCTTCTTGGCTCCTACAGTCCAAATCAGTTGAAATTATTCGTTGTGAAGATTACGGTCCTGCAACTAAGCTAATACCTGCTGTTGAGGACTTTGCGCAAAATCAAAAACTCTTGATTTTGGATGATGATATGATATATCCTTCAGGCTTAGTCGATCACATGTACAAGGCTTCTCAATCAAGGGGAGATATGGCTATTGCAAGTAGTGGCTGGGTGGTACCGGATGATTTGATCTGTCATTTTGTTACCCTAAAGCATAATCTTTTGCAACTTCCTCCTATGCCCTACAAGTGCACGCGGGTGAAAGAGCACACAAGAGTAGATATTCTTCAGGGTTACTCCTCTTATTTGGTTAAACCGTCATTTTTTGACCTCTCAGAGCTAAAAGACTATTCTGATGCACCTGATGCTGCCAATTATGTTGATGATGTTTGGATTAGTGCGCACTGTAAAGCGGAAAAATTTGTAATCCCCTTTTCGCGGTTTTGTTTTCATTCTATGAAGCTTAAAAATCATTTTAAAAGCACGAGTCTTGCTGCATTTAATAGAGGAGGTGAGAGGGCAGAAAAAAGGAATAATACGGTCATGATAAGATATTTCAAAGAACGCTGGATCAGTGATTTTAGCTAGGTTTGAACTACAATACATTTGGCAGAAACTGACCTGATTTTTCTTTGAAAAAGATCAAAATATATGGAGAACGGAATACAGGGACCAACTACTTGTATCAGATTTTGCGATTAAATCTGGATGTGCAGGTTTACTCCGGTATTGCTCC
>JAYPLE010000022.1:0-23791 GCA_038129245.1 Flammeovirgaceae bacterium
TGTCGGGGTAGTAGGATTCGAACCTACGACCCCCTGCTCCCAAAGCAGGTACGCTAACCGGACTGCGCTATACCCCGAACATACTTTCACTTCAAAGCGGCTGCAAATTTATCTTAAAACTTTTCATTTACAACGTCATACGGTATGATTTTACTGAATCTTTTTAGCGGCATTATGACATCTGCTTCTTATTTTAGTTTCGTCGTAGGGTTATAAAAAAGCCGAGATGAAAGCATATGTATTAAGAAAGTCTGGTTCAGCGGATTCACTCAAAATGGAAGAGGTAGTGGAGCCCTCACCAAAATCAGATGAAGTAAAGGTTAAAGTTGCTTCCATAGGCATCAATTATGCTGAGATATTGTCTAGAAGAGGACAATACCGATGGGCGCCAAAGAGACCGTATATACCGGGAATGGAGGCATTTGGAGAGGTTGTTGAGGTAGGTTCTCGGATTAGCAATTTTAAGATTGGGGATAAAGTTGTAGTAGGAGGTCAATATGGAGCATATGCTGAATATTTAGTAAGCAAAGAGCACCTCACATTTCCTGCAGGAAGATCATTGAGCCCCGCGGAGAATGCTGCTTTTCTGGTCTCCTTCATGACTGCATATGTAGCCCTTGTGAAGTTAGCTAAAGTATCCGAGGGTGAAAGCGTACTGATTCAAGCTGCCGCTGGCGGTGTGGGAACCTCCGCTGTTCAAATTGCCAAGGCACTTGGTGCCGAAGTTTATGGAACGGCTAGTAAGGATGAGAAAATGCAGGTATTAAAAGACCTGGGATGCGATCATCCGATTAATTACCATAACGAAGATTTTCAACAATATATAAGAGATCATGGAGGAGGAGTAGACGCTGTATTGGAGGTTGTTGGAGGTGAAGTCTTCAAGAAATCTGTAAAGTCATTAAATACTTTTGGAAGGCTCGTTGTGGTGGGATACGCGAGTATACCATTTAAGAAATGGAATCCTTTCACATGGTATACTACATGGAAGAATGCACCTAAACTGGACGTACTGAAGATGGCAGCATTTTCAACAGGTATCATGGCTACCCATATTGGTTATTTGACAGAGAAGCCTGAAATCTCAAAAGCTGCCTGGGACGAGCTTAGTGATTTTATGGAGGAACATAAGATCAAGCCGATCGTTGGTAAAACATTCTCTTTTGATCAATTATCTCAGTCGCATGCTTGGGTAGAATCAAGGGATAATGTAGGTAAGACTGTAGTACTACTCTAATTAATGACTCTTAAAAAGTTCATAATCAGTACATTTTGATTTGTAAAGCACTGTCATTTCATCCGAATTATATAGATTTGATGCGTCCATATGATTTCCACTTATGGATAATTTAGTTGTTTTGGAAGGGGTCATACTTAGCGTTTGATCCCTTTTTTGGTCATATCCAAAGAATGTAGCATCTAAAGAAAGATCATAGCATGTCTCTGGTCTCAGCCTCCAATAAAATCTCAATTTTTTTAGAAAAAATGATGGTCATTTATCCGGTATCTAGATTACAGTAAAGGAGTCGATGCACAAGTTTTGATGATGACCTCTTAAAGTTGATCAGCGGATCGATATTGATCAATCTTTACGAGGGTATGGTGCATCAGCTTAAGTTTGACGAAATGGAAGTCAGGCAGAAAATTCTGGTTAAGTGACAAGAGGAGTTACTAGATATTGTTGTAAGAGAGCATAATAAAGGAATTAGAGTTGGCAAAACGATCAGGATTAACCAAGCTTCTGTTGAAAGAGCATCCTAATTCAAGCATTGCTGTGGAGAGACTTTGAACTAAAATAAAGATCTTATAAACTGCTCTTTCTATTATTATATTTGCGCAAAAGTAATTTCATGAAGACGCTCGCCTCACTTACACTACTTTTCACCTTACATTATGGCTTTAGTCAAGAGCAGTACTCAAGTTATGGAGAGAAGATCTCCGCAGAGGACTTGCAGCCGTTAACCTCATTATCAGATATGAGTACTACGGATGCCTTGAACATCAAGATTCAAGCTAATGTCTCACAGGTTTGTCAAATGAAAGGTTGCTGGATGATATTAGATGCAGTTGACAACATACCAATTCGTGTGACGTTCAAAGACTATGGTTTTTTTGTTCCGAAAGATATTGCTGGAAAAGATGTGATTGTACGCGGAATAGTATCAAAAACTACTCTTTCTGAAGCAGCAGCAAAACATTATGCAGCAGACGCCGGGCAGCAATACGATTCCTATAAGGAGTACGTGGAGTACGCTTTTGAAGCAGACGGGGTGCTCGTTTCTCAGGAGTAAAAACTATTCTGCTTCTTCTTGATAAAGATCTGGCGGAAGCTGGCACCAGCCAGAGCTCCAAATCCAGCACCGAGACCACCTATTAATCCCGAGCCCAACAGAAGTAGAAGCGGGTCACTGATACCTACGAGGAGTATCATTTTATTCGTCATGATGGACTGCGTATCATAATCCAGTTTTATCGCATAACCCAACCAAACGATCCCTCCTCCCAGAAAGCCAGCATTAAATAGGTTCCAGCCATTTCCAGGCAGCAATAACCCAACTGCTATTCCGATGATGATAATGATCCACCATGGTAAGTAGAACGGAAGGAAGTATGAAAGTGCTGCGATTAGTATTAGCCTGACTATAAATTTCATTGAATTATTTACTTTGGAATGAGACAGTGTAAGAGATTTCCTGGTTTGACAGACTGTCGAGCTTTAATGGGAAATAGGTGCCGTCCGCCCATTCGTCTATCATATGACCAAAAAGTGGATTACCCGGATTACCTGATTGACTACCAGGGTATACGCCATGTCCAACTACACCTTTGGGGTCTAGCTCTACTACCATTCTCCAAGATGGTCCGTGATTTTTAGAGGCAGCATTAACGATGCTATGATTACCTCCAATATTGATATTATCAGTATTGAAAGGCGCTAAGCCGAGTAAATGATTCACAGAAGTGTTTTTGAATTTTGCCCACGTGTAGTCTTCATCATTTACCAATTTCCAACTATCCAGAGAATCAATAGCTGAAAGATAGGCTGATGTTATTAGTTGCTGACGGTCTTCAACCACTTCATTTGTTTCAAGTCTGTCGTAGAATGGAAGTGAATCAAAATTACGAATCAGGTAATGGGTTACGTAAGTGTTAGGTTTATCTATTGCGACTGAGATCGTATCAAATTCATCCCACATAAAATCATAGATATGGTCTTGCCACATTTCAAAAATGCTTGGGGCTCTTTCATCCGGGTTATTAAAATAGTCCCATGAAGACAAAGTTTCAAGGTACTGGAAATGTTTGGGAAGAAGAGAGGATGAATCTATCACTTCAAGGAGTATTGGTAGTATTTCACTCGCTACATAATTGTAATTATCATGTTGTAGCCTTTTCATCTCATCTACCGTTACTTTTTTTATGCTCTCCAATCGCTCATTGATTCTTCTGCCTCTATAGTATTCAAAGCGATTGGCGTAGACATAGTAAGGATAGGTGTCATTTACGGGATGTTGATTAGCAGAGCTTAGAAATCCCCTATCTGACCCATATTGATACATTTCGTGGTCAAAGGGTATGTATTTTTTTGCTTCATGACTCGGCTTACTCCCATTCATTAGATACTTCCCTTGGTCTTTATACTTTATAGGGAAATTACCGGGTAGTCTTAAGGCAATATCTCCATTTTGAGATGCAAAAAGTACGTTCTGAGGAGGACCGGAGAAGTACTTCAATGCCTCTTCATAGTCTGCTAAGTTATCAGCTATATTGAGCTGGTACATCGCCTTAAAAGTAGTTGCTTCTCGATGAGCTTCCCATCTCATGGCGTAGTTATTCATTTCACCTTCTCCTAAATAGTTTCGATCATATACTACGGGGCCGTGATGGACATATACGATGGTATCGTAGAAAGTCTTACTATTCTTAACATAGAAAGTCTCTACTTCTTTTTCACATTTAAACCATTGATCATTGTATCTATACTCAGATCGTTCATTATTTCTGAAGGTTACATTATACCAATCTACCTGGTCTCGCGGGGAGTTCGTGACGCCCCAGGCAATGGAATCATTAAAACCGATTAAGGTTATTGGGGTTCCCGGTACCGTAACGCCCATCACATTCACATCAGGTGTCTGAATATGCGATGCGTACCATATAGAAGGGGCTGTGAGTTGAAGGTCCGGTTCGTTTGCAAATAAGGGATAGCCTGTCTTAGATTTAGAGCCGTCTACTACGAAGTTATTACTTCCATTCAGGGGGTTCTGCTTTTCTATGGTTCTACGTGGCATAGAGTATGGGAATTCTTCTTTCTTTTCTGCGAAAAGTTTTGGGTCGAAGGACCACTCCCTCTCAGAAGGTATAACAGGAGACAGATTACCTAGTTGTTCAGGAAACAACACATTGAACAGGGAGTCACCCAATATCACACGAGCATTGGTGTTTTCAAGATCACTTTCTCCGCGGGAAAGTGTATTTGAAAGCAATGCATATGACATACAGCTTTTTAATGTAGACCATTTTTCTGGTTTATAGTTCAGTAGCTTGAATTCAATAGGGTAGTCTCTAGGAGCAAGCTGAGCAATGTAGGCGTTCACTCCGTCAGTGTAGGCCTGTAGAATGGATTTCAGCGCCTCATCTTTTTGTACTCTCTCGTGGAAGTCACGGGTCATCATGGGAAGCCCTATTCTTCTATTTAATCTATCAAAATCTAGAGCTCTTTCACCTAGTACTTCGGACAGTCTTCCAAAGACTAACCTTGAATAAAAATCCATCTGCCAAAGTCTATGGTGAGCTGTTATGTAGCCAAAAGCGAAGTATGCATCCGTATGTTTTTCGCTTTGGATATGAGGGATTAGAATTTCGTCAAAAGATACGGATACATTTCCGGAGAGCTTGTCAGAAAAAATAGTTGAAGGCAGGTTGATGGAATCTTTTTCGGCATTTTGTAGAAATCCATGATGAGGGCTGAGTAGTGGGCCGACAGCTGGGTTATCTTGATAGGAATAGTTTAGGAAATAGAAAAGTGCGAGGCATATAGAAAAGAAAAATACAAATCGAAAGATTTTCATGAAGGTGTGGGGTTGAAAAAATACTTTTGCTAAAGATAAGCAATGCCACGTGACCTAATGAGCTATTTTTCACTAAAGAGATTATTCGATTTTCTAGCGGCATTATTTTTATTAATTGCGCTCCTGCCGCTTCTGGCCATCATACTACTGGTAGTTTATTGCATCTTATTTGAGTGGCCAATTTTTACTCAAAAACGAATGGGCAGAGCAGGGATTTCTTTCAAGATGTTTAAGGTTAAGTCGATGAAAACCGGGCATTGCAGTCCTTCGACTCATTTTGTTATTAAAGCATTACGATCCACAGGCCTTGATGAATTACCACAAATCTGGAATATATTCAAAGGAGATATGAGCTTTATTGGGCCAAGACCCCTTCCTTTAACTTACAAAAACTTGATTAAAATAGAGCATCGGAGAAGAGATCGAGTACTTCCGGGTATAACGGGTCTAGCTCAAGTCTCAGGTGGAAATTCGCTTAACTGGCACGCTCGTTTCGAACTTGATATCCAATATGTCAATAAACTAACTTTTATCTTGGATCTCGACATCTTCATAAAGACGCTCAAATTGGTCTTTTCTGGGAGAGATACTCATTCTAAAGTTTTAACAGCAGATTATTGATAGGCCGATGGCTTTCTAAACAATGGACCTCTGTTATTTGGGATGTAAAATTCGAGTCTGTAGCTTAACAGGAGGTATTGATCGTTGAAATCACTGTTACCTCTACGGCTTCCGGAAACTAGTTGTTGATAGGCATTGGCATTGATTACCCCAACTTCATTTTTTCTGTTGATAAGGAGCGACCTAATGTTATCCTCGGTAACTTCAGGAAAAACAGTGGACACGTCGTCGAGATAATCCGTGAAGGTATACCTGTAGCTGATTTCCAATATCACGTTTATGAAATCATTTACTTTTAATTTCAGCCCCATTGCAGCAGGAATAATTGGGGTATTTTTGCTATAAGCCACATTTTCCGTTTGCAATGATCTTAAATCATAATTTTCACCATTAAAACGAGCCATCGGGTTGTAACTGCTTATTCCTACACCTAGAGATAAGTAGGGGTCTACATGCCATCTGCTAAAGAAATCTCCACCGTAAGGTTTTAGAAACCAGATGCTCTGAAGTGTTGCTTCATAGTTAGTGGAAAAGAAGGATAGATTTCTCTGCCGTTCAAAACTACCTGCTGCTGCATTATAATCACCAGCTTTCAATTTGTAGCGAGTGACTTCAATTCGCATAGAAAATCTACTTAGTAGTCGCGTTTCCAATGCTAGGGTAGCATTTGAGGGGAGGTTCTGTACGGTATAAGAAGAGTTTAGTTCACCTAAATACATACTATGACCTGATCCTGCCTGTACGGAAAAGTAGCGGTCATTGTACTGCCAGGAAAGGAAGTTTTGTGCAGATGCGCTGAGCGTTGTGACTAAAATGGCTATGGTTAAGTATTTCCTCAACGGTTTCTTTTAAATGATAAACGTGAAAATAGCCTAAACAACATAAAAAAAGCTCCCAACTATGGGAGCTTTTGAGGTTCTGCGCGGATTCGAACCGCGGTAAAAGGTTTTGCAGACCTCTGCCTAGCCACTCGGCCACAGAACCATATGGCAAATTTAGGTCTTTCTGAAAAGATATAAGTGGAGGATTCACCTCCACTTATAAAAAAAGTATTACTCTGCCTTATCCTCAGCACTAGCGTTATCAACAGCTTCCTCCTTTGGCGCTTCTTCTTTCTTAGAAGCTGCTTTTTTGGTTTTTGGAGCTGCCTTCTTTTTTGGCTCTGCTGCAGGGGTATCACTTCCTTGCATCTGCTCTTTTAAGGCGGATAGGGCCTCAAGATCACCTAATGTTGATTTCTCAGTTTCCTGGTTAATCTTATTCAGTGTATTTCCTTTCGACTTCTTCTTCTTGGCCGCTGCCGGCTCGCTTGCACCTTCTTGCCAGGTTCCGGTGTGCGTCAAGATGATTCTCTTTTCATCCTTTGCGAACTCGATTACTTTGAAATCCAGCGTCTCGCCTTCTACGGCGCTGGATCCATCTTCTTTCTTAAGATTTCTCAATGAACACTGTCCTTCTAAGCCGTAAGGTAGTTCCAAGAACGAGTTTTTATCCGTCGTAGCAGTGATTGTACACTTGTGAAGAGAACCTCTCGTGAAGACAGTTTCAAATGTATCCCAAGGGTTTTCTTCAAGATGCTTGTGGCTAAGAGCTAATCTTCTATTTTCAGTATCTAGCTCCATTACCACCACCTCAAGTTCTTCACCAACTTTCACAAATTCTGAAGGATGCTTAATTTTCTTGGTCCAACTAAGATCCGAGACGTGTACCAAACCGTCGATTCCTTCCTCAAGTTCAATGAACAGACCGAAGTTTGTTAGATTTCTTACCACACCTGTATGAGTAGTACCCACTGCATACTTTGTGAGAAGGTCTTGCTTGGTCCATGGATCTTCGGCCAGTTGCTTGATACCAAGCGACATCTTTCTTTCGTTTCTGTCAATCGTTAATACCACTGCTTCCATCTCATCACCCACACCCATGAAGTCCTGAGGATTTCTCAAATGCTGTGACCAAGACATCTCACTTACGTGGATCAATCCTTCTACACCAGGAATAATTTCAAGGAAAGCTCCGTAATCAGCAACGTTTACGATCTTACCTTTTACTTTAGAGCTAACTTCTATTTTATCATCAAGAGAATCCCAAGGGTGTGAAGTCAACTGCTTCATCCCGAGAGAGATTCTTCTCTTATCATCATCAAAGTCAAGGACTACAACCTTTACTGTGTCATCGAGGGTCAGTACTTCCTCAGGGTGATTGATTCTTCCCCAACTGATATCTGTAATGTGCAGTAGTCCATCCACACCTCCAAGGTCGATAAAAACACCAAAGTTTGTCATATTTTTGATCACACCTTCCAGTACCTGACCTTTTTCAAGATTATTTAAGATTTCGGCTTTTTGTTGCTCGATATCCTTTTCTATCAGTACTTTGTGAGATACTACGACGTTATCATTAGCGTAGTTGATCTTCACAACTTTGACTTCCATTTTCTTATTGACGAAGACGTCAAAATCTCTGATTGGCTTGACGTCAATTTGTGAGCCAGGAAGGAAAGCTTCTACTCCGTAGATGTCTACAATCAATCCACCCTTGGTTCTTCTTTTCACTATCCCGTCAATAACCAAATCTTCGTCGAGCGCTTTTTGGATATTTTCCCAAGCTTTTACGATTTTGGCTTTTCTCCTGGATAGAATCAGCTGTCCATTAGCGTTTTCTTGTTCTTCGACATATACCTCTACTTCGTCTCCGGCCTTTAGCTCAGGTCTATCTCTGAATTCAGAAAGTGCAACCAAACCATCAGATTTAAACCCGATGTTTACGATTACATCTCTGTCAGTGATGCCTACTACAGATCCTGAGATCACTTCTTTTTCAGTGATAGAGTTCAATGTATCTTCATACATTGCCTCCATTTCTTTTCTTTGTACATCAGAGTATTCTTCACCAAATCCCCCTGAGTCCAGTTCATCCCAATCGATGGGAGCCTCTTCTTGAGTTTCCTCCACTTTTTCAGCCTTGGTTTCCTTCTTGGTGGTACTACTTTCTTTTGCCACCTCCTCAGTAGGTTTTTCCGCTTTCGTAGTTTCTTCAGCTTTAGGTTCTTCCTCTTTCGGAGTTTCTTTAGCCTTTGGTTCTTTTTTGGCGGTTTTTGCTTCTTTTACCACCTCTTTAGCAGATACTTCTTCTTTTGGAGTTTCTTCTGCAGCAACTTCAGGAGCATTTTCTTGCGCTTGAAGTTCTTCTTTTTTTTCTTTTGCCATAATAGCCATTCGATCCTGATTTACGCTGAAGCAAGTGGATCAATTCTACTTCAGGTTTTTGTTGTACATTCACTTCCTGACCAGCGTCAAAAAGACCCATTCACCCGAATGGAGGCGCAAAGTTAATTAAAATAATGTCTAATTACTTTCTTAGATTTGAAAGTATGCGAGTCGAATTTCAATGAGCTCACAAATTACAGTTAATCAATCAAATAAATACATGACGAAATTAATGATAATGCCGGTACTGCTTGGTCTGTTTATGGCATGTGATACACAAGTAAACAGGACAGCGGATGTCGTCTTTATTAATGGTACGATCTATACAATGGCCAATGATGCAAATCTTGTAGAGGGGGTTGCCGTAAAGGGAAGAAAGATAATTTTGACTGGATCCAGACGTGAGGTGGAAGCGCTTATTGGAGAGAATACCAAAACGATAGACCTGAATGGTGCATCGCTCTATCCCGGATTTGTAGAAGGGCATGCACATATCATGGGAATAGGGCAAAATCTGATCAATGTTGATTTAATGGGAACCGAAAGTTATGAAGAAATGGTACGAAAGGTTTCAGAAAGAGCGCAAGCTGCTCCGAAAGGTGAGTGGATCGTGGGTCGTGGATGGCATCAGGATAAATGGTTGACTAACCCGGAGTCAAACTACAACGGTTATCCTGTTCACGACGCATTAAGTGCTGCAGTTCCGGACAATCCTGTTTATCTCAAGCATGCCAGCGGTCATATGGCGCTTGTAAATGCTAAGGCGATGGAAGTAGCAGGGATCAATTCTGAAACTCCGCATCCTGATGGAGGCGAAGTCATCAAGGCCATGGGAGGTCAACCTACGGGAATATTGAATGAAACCGCCCAGGGCCTGGTAACACGGATCATCCCCGAGGATACAGATGCCAGAATCGAAACCTCATTGGAATTAGCAATTGAAGAGTGTTTAAAAAATGGTATCACAGCTCTACATCAGGCAGGATCATCTCAAAGACATATATCACTTTTTGAAAAGTTTGCAGCTGAGAAGAGAATGAAGATTAGGATGCACGTGATGCTAAACGGTAGGGATGACGAGTTACTCAGCGATTATTTTCAGAGGGGACCAAAAATTGATTCACTACATCAGGTTAATGTAAGGTCTGTAAAGCTGTATTCTGACGGAGCGTTAGGTTCGAGAGGCGCGTGGTTGCTAGAGCCGTACACAGATGCTCCAACGCAGTATGGGCATAACGTTACACCGATGGACAGAATTCGTGATGTAACGATGAAAGCCACGGCAGCAGGGTTTCAAGTTTGTACACATGCAATTGGAGATAGAGGAAATCGAGAGGTGCTGGATATTTACGAAGAAGCATTTGCAGCATATCCGGAAAAGACTAGCGACCATCGTTTTAGAATTGAACATGCTCAACACATTGATGGAGAAGATATTCCTCGTTTTGCTTCCTTAAACGTTATTCCTGCTATGCAGGCGATCCATATGTCCTCTGATCGTCCATGGGCTATTGACAGACTTGGACCTGAAAGAATAGTTGAGGGTGCTTATGTGTGGCAAACATTACTTCAGCAGGGATCAAGGATTGTCAACGGCACTGATGCTCCTGTTGAGCCGGTAAGCCCTTTAGCATCCTACTACGCTTCAGTTAGTAGAAGAACATTGAAGGGCACCCCAGAAAACGGGTACGAGCCAGCACAAAAAATGACGCGAGAACAGGCACTTCGTTCGTATACGCTTGATGCAGCATATGGTGCATTTATGGACGACGTTACAGGTTCCGTTGAAGTAGGGAAATATGCTGATTTTACTGTATTAGATCAGGATATTATGACCATTCCAGAAGAAGAAATCCTTAAGACTTCTGTTGTGATGACCGTTATTGCAGGCGAAATTGTGTATCAAAAGAAATAATGTGCTGATTCACCAAAATATCTCATTAAAATCCTACAATAGTTTTCAACTGGATGTAAATGCTAACTATCTGGCTGAAATTATTTCCCCTGACAACTTAATCGACGCATACGATACCAAGTCTTTTGCCCCACTTCCAAAACTGGTACTTGGAGGAGGGAGTAATGTTCTTTTTAGAGGGGACCAGCGAAAGGCAGTGCTACTGATGCGTATTGATGGCATAGACATTGTAAAAGAAGATTCAAATTACGCCTTTGTGAAAGCGGGAGCAGGAGTAATATGGCACCAATTAGTGCTTTGGAGTTTGGATCAGGGACTTTCGGGTTTAGAAAACATGTCTCTTATTCCCGGTACAGTTGGAGCAGCTCCTATGCAAAATATTGGGGCATACGGTGTCGAGCAAAAAGAGCTATTTCATGAGTTAGAGGCATTTGAAATTGCATCGAAAGCGTTTATAAAGTTCAAGAGGGAAGATTGTCAATTTGGATATCGAAATTCTGTTTTTAAGGGGAAGCTCAAGGATAAATATATCATCACCTCAGTAACCTACAAACTTTCTAAGCGTCCTATTCTTAATACAAGTTATGGGGCCATTAAAAGTACCTTAGACGCGTTGGGAGTGGAGACGTTAACCACCAAAGATATCAGTGACGCTGTGATTCAGATCCGTACATCGAAACTCCCCGACCCATCGGTAATGGGTAATGCAGGAAGTTTTTTTAAAAATCCTGTCATTGAAGAAGAACATTATGAAGCACTGAAAGCAGCATACAATGATATTCCATCTTACCCGATTTCCAAGGGATGGATCAAAGTACCTGCAGCATGGTTAATTGAACAAACTGGTTGGAAAGGTAAGAAGAGCGGTAGAATAGGAGTACACGATAGGCAGCCACTTGTATTGGTCAACTTTGGAGATGGAGACGGCAGGGATATCTTTAAACTGTCAGAAATGATCCAATCTTCCGTACAAAAAAAGTTTGGAATAGGGCTACAACGCGAGGTAAACGTTTACTGATGTGTCACCAACCTCTTTAGGTTAATGTAGATGCATGTTCAATGCTACCGAGATATTTTTCTACCTCAACGCCAAACTGCTCTAGAAAATCAACACCTTCATCAGATGGTATACCCTTGTGCTCGGCGTAACTGTTGAGATAAACGACTTTCCTGACCCCCATTGTATAAATGATCCTCGAACAGGCAAGACATGGTGAAAGGGTTACGTATACGGTAGAGCCCTCCACTGATGTATTATTTTTCACAGCATATAGTAGTGCATTTTGCTCCGCATGTATGGCGAGTGAACAACCACCTTTTGAGTCTCTTGTACACCCTTCGCCCGGCCATTCTATATCACAGTTATGAGTGCCTGCTGGAGGACCATTATATCCTATAGAAATGATGCGTGTATCTTTTACCACCACAGCACCTACATGTCGCTTAATGCAATGTGAACGTTTAGCCAGGTTAACTGCCAGCTCCATGAAGATGTCATCAAAATTTGGTTTATCCATCAGTCTACAAACTTACCGTTTGAAAGCAAAAAAGCCCTTATACAGGGCTTTCATATTGTCATTATTCAATGAAATGATTAACAGTACTCATCGAAAACCTGGACAAGATGCTGTGCGATGATCTCTGCCGGTCTACCTTCAATATGATGTCGCTCTACCATATGAACCAATTCACCGTCCTTAAACAAAGCCATACTAGGTGAGGAGGGTGGATAGGGAAGCGTGTATTCCCTTGCTTTCTGAGTAGCTTCCATATCGACACCAGCAAAAACTGTTGCAAGATTTGTAGGTTTCTTTTCGCTGTTGTTTAAGGCCATTGCTACACCTGGTCTAGCTGTTCCTGCGGCACAGCCACAAACTGAGTTTATTACCACAAGAGTGGTTCCTTCATGGTCATGTAAGTGATTGTCAACGTCTGCCGCTGTTTTGAATTCTTCGAAGCCGACCTGAGTCAACTCAGCTCTCATTGGTGTTACAAGTTCTTCTGGGTACATATTTTTAACTATTTATTGCTTTTATTGATTTCTGTTACATAAAACCAAGTTCCAACTTGGCCTCTTCCGACATCATATCTGTGGCGTAGGGAGGGTCAAAGGTTAGTTCCACTTGAACGTCGTTAATTCCTTCCACTTCTTTTATTCTCATTTCTATTTCACCTGGAATCTCTTCTGCACTTGGGCACGCAGGAGAGGTAAGTGTCATCAGAATATGGACATTATTCACAGGGAAAATGTTGATCTCATAGATAAGTCCAAGCTCGTACACGTCTACAGGAATCTCAGGATCGTAGACTTTCTTGATTGCTTCCACCACTTGTTCTTTTACTCCTAGATTGTCTTTTTCTTTTGCTGTCTCTGACATTCTCAATTTGACTTTAGATGACTATTTATTGCCAAGGCATCCATCTTGATTTGCTTGATCATGGAAGCAAACCCATTTGAACGTTGGGTGCCAATAAATCTATTCATACCAATTTTCTCCGGAAAATAGATATCGGCATTCAGTATATCTTCGGCGGATTGATTACTCAATGCTCTGATTAGCAGGCTTACCAAACCCTTCGTGATCGCCGTGTTGCTATCAGCTAACAGCGATATTTTTCCATCTACTGCAGTAGAATGCAACCATACTTTAGATTGGCAACCTTTGACGATATGGTTTTCATCCCTAAAGGCTTCCGGATAGACCTCGAGCTGCTGCCCCAAATCCATGAGGTAATTGATCGACATTTCCATATCTCCATCCAGGATGGAAAAGTCTTCGATGATTGCTTCTTGTTGTTGGTCGATGCTCATCCTCTAAGTTTAGAAACAATGCTTTTTAATGCGTCCACAAATGAGCTTACCTCTTCCAGCGTGTTATAAACTGCAAATGATGCCCTGGCTGTTCCTTCTACATTAAATCGATCCATCAAGGGCTGCGTACAGTGATGGCCTGTCCGTATGGCGATACCCTTAGCATCAAGCATAACACCCAAATCAAAAGGATGCACATCTTTGATATTGAAAGAAATTACACTTGCTTTTTTCTCGGCAGTACCAATCGGTTCAAAACCTTCGAGATCGGATAATAAGCTTGTCCCATAATTCAGCAACTCATCTTCGTGAGCTGAAATGTTCTTAATGCCTACTTCATGGATAAACTCAACTGCAGCATGTAAACCAATGACATCAGCGATGTTGGGAGTACCTGCTTCAAACTTATGAGGAATCTCATTAAAAGTGGTCTTATCAAAGCTGACATCCGAGATCATTTCACCACCTCCCTGATATGGAGGCATTTTTTCTAACCATTTTCTCTTGCCATATAGGACGCCGACACCTGTAGGGCCGTACATTTTATGAGATGAAAAAGCTAGAAAATCTGCCTTTAGCTCTTGAACATCTACATGGAGATGTGGGTTTGCCTGTGCACCATCTATCAGTACTACTGCACCGACAGTTTGTGCTTTCTCTATAAGTAGCTTGATAGGATTGATTGTGCCGAGCGTATTACTGACATAGACTATACTTACTATCTTCGTTTTTTCACTAAGCTTTTGTTCAAAATCGTCAAGATCTAGTGAGCCATCGTCTAGAACATTTATGACTTTCAAGACTGCTCCGGTTTGCTCTGCGACTAACTGCCACGGAACGATATTAGAATGATGCTCCATTCCTGAGATGAGTATTTCATCTCCTTTTTGCAGAAATGATCTTCCGTATGATTGAGCTACCAAATTAATGCCTTCCGTAGTTCCCCTAGTAAAGATTATCTCTTCCTCTTCGGCAGCATTTATCATTTCTGCAATGGCTTTTCTAGTTTCCTCGTAAGCCTGTGTTGCTTTTTCGGCCAGCGTATGTATACCACGATGGATGTTTGCATTATATCCTTCATAATACCCTTTTAGCGAATCAATTACGCTGCTTGGCTTTTGAGAGGTTGCTGCATTATCAAAATAAATAAGCGGTTTCCCGTTTACGGACTGATCTAAGACAGGAAACTGTTTTCTTATTTCGTAGACATTAAATGTTGTAGTTGAAGCTTCTTGCATTAACTAAGTCTTGAAATAATTAACTGATCAATTTCCTCTTTAAAGAATTCAAATGGAATGAAGTCAAAGGTATCTTCTGCAAATGCTATAAGCAGCATGGATTTTGCAGATCTCATATCTAATCCTCTGGCCCTCAAATAGAATAATGCCTCTTCGTCCAGCTGTCCTATCGTGCATCCATGTGAGCATTTCACATCATCGGCCCAAATCTCTAGCTGAGGCTTAGTATTGATGGTTGCTAAATCAGATAATGAAATGTTATTGTTTGACTGGAAGGCATTGGTCTGCTGCGCATCTGGACGTACGAAAATTTTCCCGTTAAATACCGCATGTGATTTACCATCTACGATGCCGTTGTAGACCTCATTGCTGTGACAGTTGGCAATTTTATGATCTACTGAAGTATGATTGTCCACGTGAGAGGACCCGTCCAAGAGATACAAACCGTGCATATGCGTTTCACAATTTTGATCATTCAATGCAACGTCCAGGTTATTTCTTATCTGCTTACCACTAAATGTGAATGTATTTACATAAAATCTACTGTCTTTGGCTTGATTCACTTTCAAGCCATCGTGGATAATGACATTTCTCGCATGATTTTGAAGCTTACTGAGGTTTACTGAAGCATTTTTCGCCACACTGATTTCAACTACCGTATTTAAGAAGGCTTCTTCTTCACCATCTACCCATGTTTTTTCCACCAAAGCTATTTTGGAACTTTCTTCAGCTTGAATGATAAGTCGTGGATTAGTGAAGCTCTTAGTAGTTGCATTGACCATATGGTAAACAAATACTGGCAATCCTTCTTTGCCTTTTTTCACAACAACCTTCGCATAAGCAGAAGTAAAAGCAGTGTTTAATGCTGTAAAGGCATCAGGCTCATTAGCTACCGAGTTTAAACCTGAAAGCTCCTCGGAGTATGCAATTGATACTGCTTCGTCTTCAGCCACTTGCGACAGCTCCTCGTTGTACTTCCCGTCTATGTAGACCAGGTGGTGTCCGGATTCATTGTAGAGAAAGGATTGAATCTCCTCTTTTTCAAGCTTAGAAGGAGAAATATCGGCTCCATCGACCACTTTTTCAAGTATAGTATCAAAAGGAGTGAATTTGTATTCTTCTGTTTTCTTTGACGGTAAACCTATTTCCAGAAAAGACTGTAAATTCTTTGACCTGACTGAATCAGCTGAATATCCTTGCTTATCAAACAGCCGGTTGACAAGCTGCTCCGTATTATTTTCAATAATGGTCAAAGACATATTTATATTGCTTCAGTTGCTACTTCTTCTTTGATCCAATCATATCCTTTTTCTTCAAGCTCGACTGCTAAACTCTTATCACCTGATTTTACGATGCGACCTTGATACAAAACATGAACAAAATCAGGAACTATATAATCCAGCAATCTTTGATAATGCGTCACGACTACGGTTGCGTTTTCTTCAGTTTTCAAGGCATTTACACCATTTGCAACTATTTTTAATGCATCGATATCCAAACCGGAGTCTGTTTCATCAAGAATAGCGAGCTTTGGCTCTAACATGGCCATTTGAAATATCTCATTTCTCTTTTTTTCACCACCAGAAAATCCTTCGTTCAGTGCTCTACTCAAAAGAGATTGATCTATATCAACCAGTTTCATTTTCTCTTTCATTATTTTCAGAAAAGCCACTGCATCCAATGCTTTCTCCCCTCGGTGTTCACGAACTTGGTTAAGAGCAGTCTTCAGGAAATTCGTTGTACTTACACCCGGAATCTCTACGGGATACTGAAAGGCGAGGAAAATTCCTGCTCTGGCTCTCTCTTCTGTTTCTAATTCCAGCAAATTCCGACCAAGGTATGAGACGCTTCCGTCAGTTACTTCATACTCTTCTCTACCGGCCAATACAGATGCAAGGGTGCTTTTGCCACTTCCATTTGGACCCATTATGGCGTGTACCTCACCGGGCTTTACCTCGAGGTTTATTCCTTTGAGTATGGCTTTATCCTCGATCTTCGCGTGTAGATTATTTATTGATAACATGTTTTGTTACTAGTTCTTTCTGTTAATGATGTTTATCCAACACTACCTTCAAGCGTCAAAGCCAATAGCTTTTGAGCTTCAACTGCGAATTCCATTGGTAGTTTGTTCATGACTTCTTTCGCGAAACCATTGACAATTAAAGCAACAGCACTTTCTTCATCCAGTCCTCTCTGCAGACAATAAAAAATTTGGTCTTCCCCAATCTTGGACGTTGTAGCTTCATGCTCTACATGGGAAGATTTATTTTCAATATCAATGTAGGGAAATGTGTGTGCTCCGCAAGCAGATCCCATCAGCAGAGAATCACACTGTGAAAAGTTTCGTGCGTTCTGTGCTCTTTTCATCACGTGCACCTGGCCTCGGTAACTATTTTGTGATTTACCCGCAGAGATACCTTTAGATACGATTCTTGATTTGGTGTTTTTGCCAATATGAATCATTTTGGTTCCAGTATCTGCCTGCTGGTAGTGGTTAGTTACGGCCACAGAGTAAAATTCACCTTGAGAATAATCTCCTTTCAATACACAGGAAGGATACTTCCAAGTAACTGCACTACCGGTCTCCACCTGTGTCCAGGAAATTTTGGAATGATCTCCGCTACATATTCCTCTCTTCGTGACGAAGTTGTATATTCCACCTTTGCCGTTCTTGTCACCCGGATACCAGTTTTGTACAGTGGAGTATTTAACCTCTGCATCCTTAGCTGCGAATATTTCAACAACGGCAGCATGCAGTTGATTCTCATCTCGCATAGGGGCTGTGCATCCCTCAAGATAACTGACATAGCTGCCCTCTTCAGCGACTATCAATGTTCTTTCAAATTGACCTGTGTTAGCAGCATTTATTCTGAAATAGGTAGATAATTCCATGGGACACCTGACGCCCTTAGGAATGTAGCAAAAGGAGCCATCGGAAAATACGGCTGAATTCAATGCAGCATAGTAGTTATCGTTCATGGGCACAACCGAACCCACGTATCTCTTTACAAGTTCCGGATGATCTCTAACTGCTTCACTAAACGAGCAGAAAATGATTCCTAGCTCGGACAAGGTCTCTTTGAAGGTGGTAGCGACTGACACGGAGTCGATCACAGCATCTACCGCTACGCCTGTTAATCGTTTCTGTTCTGTCAGGCTGATGCCCAAACGCTCAAATGTCTTTAGAAGCTCAGGATCCACTTCCTCCAGGCTTTTGGGCTGAGTCTTTTGCTTTGGGGCAGAGTAATATTTTATGTCTTGAAAATTAATTTTTGGGTATTGAACATTAGGCCATTTCGGTTCTGAAAGCTGTTCCCAATGCCTGTAGGCTTTCAGTCTCCATTCCAAAAGCCAAGCAGGTTCATCCTTTTTTGAAGAAATAAATCTCACGATGTCCTCATTGAGGCCAATCGGTGCTTCATCAGCATCAAAATCGACATGCCAGCCATGCTCATATTCTTTGGAGGTGAATTCCTCCAAAATTTGATCGTCTTTGCTCATTCAGATCCTTTTTAGTGCCTCATTTGCTTAAGCGTGCAAAATTAAGCTACTTATTTATATTTATTCTAAATAAGAATCCTATATCTAAGTAAAAGGTTCAACTAAAAAGGATTATCAAATAATATCTATTGATTATAAAAAAGAAAGGTGCCGATTGAGAGATTCTTCAAGTGAAATGAAGGTTTCTGTTCTTTCGATTCCGTGGACTTTCTGAATTTTATCGTGCAATACGTCCTTGAGATGTTTTGTGTCCCTACAATGAATCTTCAAAAAGATATTATAGTTGCCCGTTGTATAATGAACCTTTACGATTTCAGGAATTCCTCTAAGCTGCTCTACCGCTTTGTCATATAATGAGCTTTTCTCCAGGTAGATTCCCAAAAAGCATGTCACATCATACCCGAGTTTACTGTAGTCCATCTTCAGAGTTGTACCTCGTACAACACCCATTTCCTCGAGTTTTTTCATTCGCACGTGCACAGTTCCTCCGGAGACAAACACTTTTTTTGCTACTTCTGTGTAAGGAATCTTAGCATCCTCCATTAGAATACTGAGGATCTTCAGGTCCACGTTATCAATTTCATAATTTTTGCTCATTTCGAACCTCTTTTTTTATGATATATTGTATTAATTGCTAGTTAAATTGATTATCATCTAAATATTCATCAAAAATATTATAAAATTTCTAAAATATTACACTAATCATTAATTTTGATTCATCAAGCAAATGAAAAAGTCGTTTGAGAAACACTGTAGGGTGATGAAATTGGCAGACATGCCCTCCTGTCTCGGGGGTGGAGGAAAGGGATAAAGCCCGGAGAATCACAAACGCGAGTTTGTGATCTTCTGGGACTAACTGCTCCGTGGAGGTTCGAATCCTTCTCCTACAGCCATCATTTTTGGGTTAATGTTGTTTATTTGAATGGGGTCTTCGTAGGGGTGCGAAGGCCCTTTTTTTGTATTTTGTGCGCCATTTGTGCGCAATATCACTCACTTTTTATCTCATTCCACACTTCAAAAACCAAGCATTTGAAAAGTCTGTCGAGTCACATTTAGGCTTATTCCAATTCGATAGATTTCTCCTAGTACTTAGTTCAATAAAGGAGACACCCAATTTTTTGGTTAAAGTGTTTGCTTGATTTATCATGCTTTCTTAACGGTATCATAGGAGCACACAAAAGTTTAAAAATTCACAGCATTCCTAAGGTCTTTGAGTGGTATTTCAATGACGGTTGCTCCTTCGGCATAAGAGGAGATTTCATAGTCGTTGTAATACAGGATCAGTTTTCCGTCATTAAAGCCAATATTTTGAGGCAGTGAAAAATCTTTATCTTCAAAGGTATAGCCGGCATCTCCAAGGTCTTGAGAGGCAGATATGTTTTTATTCTTTCTAAAAGCATCTTCAGCAATCTGTAGCAGTAGTTGACGATCGGAAATCCAATCCTTAGGCCTAAGTATCTTTCCCTTGTTGGTTAGGTTAACGTATTCTGTATATGTGTTGGGATGGGCACCCCCCGTGTAGCTGTAGGTCTCAACCTTCAAGGAGATCCAATCCTTACTGCTACTTATTCGGTCTACATCCATTCGAATGTTCAGTTCCCACGATGTCCTGCTTTCAGGAAAAGCCTGTTTAAATTCTTTGTAGTCATTGAAAAAGAAATCAGCTACTTGATTCAATGAATTGGCCTTTTCACTCCTTGTAAAGGCCAGGATGGTTTCTGATAATTTCTCATCAATGAATTTATTGATTCTATGGTTTTCCTCTGATTCAATCCTTGTGATCTTGATTTCAGCACAATTACCATGTGGACATTCTGGTTCCTTAAATGTTTTATATACTTGTACGAATTGAGTGCCTTTAGAAATAGTTTCTTTGTTGCTCTCATCCGTCAATTGGTTACAACTGATTAGAATTAAGGCGGGTAATAAGTAGTTGCTGAAAATGGATTTTGAAAACATTCGCCTGCGCTTGAACATTTCTAAGTGAATTTACTTGACTTTATAAAAACCTAAATAAAATGAAAAAAACGATACAAATCCTGCTATTTGGGGGAATTGTAAGCTTTGCCGCTTTGCCAGTCAATGCACAAGACTCAGATACTACCTATTGGACTAAAGGAGGCGTTGCTGCGCTGACTTTTTCTCAAGTTTCACTGACTAATTGGGCAGCAGGAGGAAATAATAACGTCTCAATAAACGGCTATTTCAATCTGTATGCTGACTACAAAAAGGATAAAATTGATTGGTCTAATAATCTAGAAATGGGGTATGGTATTGTAAAGCAAGGAGAGAATGCTGTTCCTCAGAAGACAGATGATATTATCATAGCTACTACTCAGCTTGGTTACAGCCTGAAAGGAGATAAGCTTTTTTGGTCGTCACTTTTAGATTTCAGAACGCAATTTTATGAAGGTATTGACAGCGAAGGGAACAGAATTTCTGATTTTATGGCACCAGGTTACTTGCTTATTGCGACTGGTTTAGATTGGAAACCAAATGCAGATTTTTCGGTAACCTATGCTCCCGTAACCGGAAAGTTTACTTTTGTGGGTGATGAGGAATTAGCAGCAAATGGTGCTTTCGGTGTGGATCCCGGTTTAAGAGATCCCATCACAGGAGCGATCGTTCAGAATGGGAGTAGTAGTAGAGCAGAACTTGGATCTTTTTTAAAGGTCAGGTATAAAAAGGACAACATCGTGAAGAATGTGAATTTCTCTTCTAAACTGGAACTCTTTACCAACTACCTACAAGATTTTGGAAATATCGATGTGAACTGGCAAAACTTAATTGCAATGAAGGTGAACAGCTGGCTTACGGTTAACTGGCAGACGCAGTTGATTTATGATGATGATATCAAGATAGCCGGTGGTGTGAATGCGAGTGGTGAACCTACAAATTTTGCTCCTCGTACACAGTTCAAGAGCGTATTTGGAGTTGGCTTATCCTTTAAGTTTGGGGACCAGAAAGGCTAGGTCCTGTTTTAGGTTGCCAGGTGTTGCAGCTACTGATCCATCGCTTTTATTTTTGTATTCCCTTTTTAGTAATCCTAACAATGAATAGTAAACCTTCATTTTGAAGCGCTTAAAAAATTTAAATACTGGAAAGCGCAAGTTACTGTCAGGTATTTGACTTCAAATTTCCAGGTCTAACCTCAAGCAGATAAAACAATTGTATCCTACTTAGGTAATAACAGTGAGCTGTCTCCGTAACTGAGGAACCGGTAATTATTTTCTAGCGCTTGTTGGTAGATTATTTCCCAATCTTTCCCAACAAAAGCAGCTATGAGCATTATCAAGGTAGTATTTGGAAGATGAAAATTAGTGATTAACCCTTGGCATACTCTAAATCGATATCCGGGAAATATGAAGATCTCGGTATATCCTCTTAATTGCTTCAGGTTATTAGAAAGCATGAATTTGATGACTTGATCCATACTGTCAGAGCACTTTAATTCATTTTTTTGTTGGTATGGGTAGAGTTTGTCGATATGGAACACGTCATCTCCCTCACTTAATTTAACACCATACCAGTAAAGTGATTCTAAGGTGCGCATGCTGGTAGTACCCACCGCAATATTCTTTTTATTGTCCCTGAGCTTTTTTATTGTTTCAATTGAAACAATAACTTCTTCACGGTGCATAGGATGGTCCTTTGCATTGGTTTTAATAGGTTGAAAAGTTCCAGCGCTTACATGGAGTGTCACGAAATCTGTAGTTGCCTTGTCATCGAGCGATTTCAATACCTTGTCTGTAAAATGCAAACCTGCTGTCGGAGCGGCTACGGCTCCTTCAGTTTTTGAGTATACTGTTTGATACCTGGGTATGTCTAGCTCTGTAGCTTCTCTGTTGATATATGGGGGGAGTGGAACCTTGCCAACTTTGTCCAGGATCACTGAAAATGTTTCGTCATTGTTCCAATCAAGAGAAACTATATCTTCGTCTAGTCGACGAAGAAAAAGCGTAAGGTTGTTTTCCAAGTCGAATGACAACTCGCTGTTTATCTTCCATTTTTTAGCATTTCCAATCATACATCGCCATGAAACTTTTCCTCTCTGTTGCATCGCGTCTTCCATGACTGCTGAGGGTGAGATTGGTTCCAATAGAAAGACTTCAATCTTTGCACCTGTCGGTTTAAAGGCATTGATCCGAGCTGCAATTACCTTGGTGTCATTAAATATTAGACGTGAATTATCAGGTAGCAATCCGGGTATTTCTTTAAAGATCTTATGGGAGATTTCCCCATTTTTATAGAAAAGTAACTTAGAAGATGCTCTATCCTCTAATGGCTCTGTAGCAACGAATTCTTCAGGAAGGGTGTACGTATATTGTTCCGGGTGTATATTTTCGAACCTAAGTTGATCTTTATTCATTGTATCAAAATGGAGCTCGAATATAGTACCTATAGACTTGATTTTAAGTTTGATGCTGGCACTTCTCGCGGTATCATCCGACACCGCGATATTTGGTTATTGGAGCTCAGAGGGCATTGTGACTCACCTGTCATTGGTAGAGGTGAAGTCGCTCCGTTACCAGGACTAAGTCATGAACCAATTGAGATGATACCTGATCATCTAAAACAAGTTCAGCTAAAATTGAGAGATCTTGATTCCGTGAAATCTGAACAAGATGCTTTTTTTATTGCAGAAGAGTTATCACGGGATTTTCCAAGTGTGCGATTTGGATTGGAAATGTCACTTCTTGACCTATATAAAGGAGGAAAGCAGCGATGGTATGATAACGACTGGACCAATGGGATAACTCAATTGCCTATCAATGGTCTGATCTGGATGAATACGGCTGAATCAATGAAACAGCAAGCGGATGAAAAATTAGAGCAGGGGTTTGATTGTATTAAAATGAAAATTGGTGCAATTGATTTTGAGGCGGAACTATCGGTTCTTAACTACATCCGTTCAAAGTTTGATGGAATCTTAAGGGTAGATGCGAATGGTGCTTTTCTCACGGAGGAGGTTTTTAAGAAGCTAAACCGATTATCTGATTTTAAACTCCATAGCATTGAGCAGCCGATCATGCCCAGGCAACGGCCAGCAATGCAGCTAATTTGTCAAAAATCGTCCATTCCGGTAGCGTTGGATGAGGAGCTTATAGGCGTATGGTCTAAAGAAGATAAATGCGAACTTCTTGATGAAATCAACCCGCACTACATTATTCTGAAGCCATCACTGATAGGAGGATTTTATGAGAGTGCAGAATGGATAAAAGTGGCGGAGGAGAGACAAATTGGATGGTGGATGACCTCTGCGCTTGAATCCAACCTTGGGCTAAATGCCATCACACAGTTTACCGCAAATTACACGCCGCAAACCGCGCAAGGTCTTGGTACCGGAGGCCTTTTCAAGAACAACCTGACCGCATCGACGGAAATAAAGAGCGGTAAGCTTTTATATGCAGTTTAAGTTTTTGTGA
>JAYPLE010000022.1:23891-33223 GCA_038129245.1 Flammeovirgaceae bacterium
GGGTTTGAATATGTCATATAGAGCAGGTCATAGTGCAATAGGTGCCAGACTTGTATTAACATTGTGATTTGGATCTTTCTATTGAATGAAACGAATACCGTCAAACCATTACCTTCTTTTCTTTGGGTTAGCACTATCTCTATTTGCTTGTGAGCCGGAGTGGGAGGATCCGTTCGAACTTTTTACAATAAAAAAAGGGGATCACTATTCCACTTACAAGACAGAATTACTCCAAAATCATGTACTGAGCTTTGAAGCGAAGTTTGACAATACAGTTGACTATCAGACCAAGACAGAAGAAAACCAATACGATATAAATAAACTCTTTGGCTTTTCTGATTGCAACAGTCATCATCAGCAGCATAGTGCCAGATTTGGTTGGAGGTGGGTCGCAGATAGTGTAGAGATTTTTGCTTATTCTTATGTCAATGGAGAACGAATTTCAGAATTACTTGGCAGAACGGCTCCTTTTCAAGCAGACCGGTATCAGTTGATGCTGACGGATAGTGCGTACGTTTATCAATTCAATGAAAAGGAATATTCAATACCTCGAACACGATCTTGCGACCAGGGAGTTTATTACTTGCTGTTTCCCTATTTTGGTGGGGATGAAACAGCACCCCAAGACATAAACATATACATTAAGAGGGATTACTAGCTCAATTCATGTAATCCATTAGGATTAGCCATTTTGTTTCAGGCAAAACATGCTTTTCATGCTTAAGGAGAAGCAATGGTATGTTTTAATGTCTTTTAAACCGGATACCGTTGTAAAGGTGCTGCACTAGTAATTTTCTGTCGGATTAGTTCTTCGTTTCTTGAATTAATGTGATGAAGTAATCCTCCTTCCGATCGTCTAATTCTATTTTAGAAGTGCTGATTCGAACCTGTAGCCTCTTGCCAGATCTATTTTTCAGCATTGTTTCAAAACTTGAGTAGTCTGTAGCTAGTGCCTTTTCAAAAGCAGCTTTAATGCTGGTGATTTCCTCCTCAGCCCAGTAAAGATGTGGAACAGTAGAGTTCATCAATTCTTTTTTACTATATTCGGTCATCCTGATCAATCCTTCATTGACCATGATATGATGACCACTTGCATCGATTACCGAGATGCCGTCGTGCACGGAGGCAAATGTGGATTCTAAGAAATTTGCATTTTTAGCTATTTCTTCATTCAGCTGTCTATTTTCCAGCACTTGAGACAATAGATTACCAATCGCCTGAATCATCTCAATCTCTTCCTTATGTATTTCCGGGTACTTTCCTGAGATTTGTTTTTGATAGGATACTTCCACAATACCAACTTTCTTGTTTTCGATTAGGAGTGGAGAATTCGTGTATTGATTCTTTTTATTTCGGTAACCTCGTGTCGCATACTTTTTATCTTGATACTGTATAAGCACTCCAACTGCATCAGGATATTCAAACCCTTGCTGTATGATTACTGTGGCCATTTCCAGCAATTCGTGGATGGATTTTTGATCGTTTGCTAGTATCGCGATCTCCATGACTGCCTGCTGCTCCTTGACTCGTTCTTCCAGATTGTGCCGGGCGATGTCTAACTGTTCCTTTTGTACTTCAAGTTGTTGATTGGCCTCACTGATATCTGTGATATTTTCAATAGAAGTGACAACTAATTGAGTATTATCGTATTCCATTACGGAGGATTGTGTCTTGACAATTAGGGAATCTCCTTTTTTTGTTGTTGCTTCCGTGAGCAGTTGATCTTCTGATACGCCTGATCTAAGCATCGACTTGTAGCGCCTATCGAATGCTGTTCTATCTGAACCTGCAACTATAAGGTTGATGTGATTGTCTATAGATTGCTTCCTGCTGTAGCCGAACATCTTGCTAAAGGAGTCATTCACTTCGACAATTACCTGATCATTGTTACTTACAACGATCGCAGTACCTAATACTTTGTAAATGCTCTGGTTGAGACGCTCGGCATTTGAAAGTGCCTGGGTGGCTAGTACCTTGTCGGTTACATCCAATAGGCCGATCACAACCTCTGTAATGCTGCCCCCTTCGTTTTTCACTGGATGCAGGTTGATAAAGAAATGCATTTCCAATCCCGCTCGATTTGATATTTTCAAATCCTCCTTTATAATTTCACCCTTAAGCGCCTTACTGAAATTATCGAAAAACGACTGCAGCACATCTTCAGATAGGTAATCCAATAGATTTTTTTCAGCTTGCAATACTTTATCAAATAGCTCTTTGAATGTCTCAACAGCACGTTGATTAAAAGTAACGATGCGATAATCTGAAGTGATCATCACGTAGACTTGCATGGTATTATCAAGTAATGCACTTAACTGCTGCTGGGAGGTTGTTAGCTTTACCTCATTGGCTACGAGTGAAGTATTTAGCTCTGCAAGCTCCGCATAAGCTATTTGCACTTCTTCATTCGTTGATTGCAGCTCCTCATTACTGGTTTCTAATTCCTCGTTGGTAGATTGTAATTCTTCATTTGAGGATTGTAACTCTTCGTTCAGCGATTGCAGTTCCTCATTTGCTGTTTCCAGCTCCTCCACGTATGATTGTAAATCCTCCTTTGTAGCACTGAGTTCTCGTTCTAATTCTATGATTCGCTCGTTGCTATGATTGTTTTCATTGTGATCGATTTCCGTTCTGAGTCCTATTTCATCTCCCTTGATGGACTCGAATTCGACCGTCAATAAAGCCTCATAATTGCTTGGTTCGTCGATTACAGGCTTGACAATTATTCTGACAAAGCGTTGTGCACCGTCTACTTGAAGCTTTCTAAATCTAGAGGAGACTGTAGCATTGCTTTTGATTGACTTTAAGACGGTTGAACGTACCTCTATTTGTAATCCCTCCACTGCCTGCTGTACCAGGTTTGAACTCATCTGACCAGGCTTGATTCTGACATAATCGTTGATGTCCCCTACAATCTCCAGGATGTCCATATCTTCATTGATGATGACGATGGGGTGAATAGATTGCGAGAAATACGAAGTTTTTACCAGTTCAGTTAGCGTCTTTTTTGGTTTGACTAATTCTCTTGTTCCAAAATCTCGTTTTGTAAATCTGGTGATGGTTTGGATTTGCTTATGCTCACCAGACGTTAGGTTTTTCTTTCTGTAGAGTTTTAGTTTGCTATCTATCGTTGAAAAATGATCTTTAAAATTTCCAGTTGTTTCTGATTTGCCAAGAAGGAGCAGACCATTTTGCTTTAAGGAATAATGAAATACCGGTAAGACATGCTTCTGCAAGTCCAGCCCGAAGTAGATCAATAAGTTGCGACAGGATATCAGATCCAGTTTCAGGAAAGGAGGGTTGGCGGTCACATCGTGTTTGGAGAATAAAATAAAGCTTTTGAGATCCTGGCTAACTTGATACTGATTGTTGTTTTTTGGTTTTAAATATTTTCTGTATTGAACAGGAAGTTTTTCTAGTTTATCTGCCGTGTAGATTCCAGCTCTAGCTGTTTTTAGAGCGATTTCATCAATATCACTGGCAAAAATTTGTACTCTTTTTTGTGCCAGGTTAATTCCCAAGACCTCTGCTATAACCATGGCTATGGAATAGGCTTCTTCACCCGTTGCACAACCTGGGACCCACACTCTAATAGGTGCCACCGTATTATCATCTTTGAATTTCTCTTCTAGCTTTTCCTGCAAACGTATGAAGACAGGATAATCACGAAAGAATTCGGTAACGCCAATTAGTACGCTGTCAAAAAGCGCATCAATTTCTTTTGGGTGCTTTCGACAGTACTCTATGTATTTGTCTAATGATGCTATCTGCAGTGAGGCAAGCCTTTTTTCGAGCCTTCTGTTTATAGTAGCCGATTTATAATTCGAAAAATCAGTACCTGTTCTTTGTGAAAGCAATCTCAGGATGTGATAAAACGCACTCTTATCTTTATCATGCGTTTGGATATTGATGATCTGTTTTGAAAGCTGACCGTTCTTGACAAAGTCTTTTATTTGTGCAGCAATTTCTTTTGGCGTACCAATGTAGTCTGCCAGGTTGGTGCTAATTGCGGCCTGTGGCATTCCGTCGTATTTGGCACTTTTAGGATGCTGTACCATGATGATACCTCCACGATCACTGAGGTCCTCAACTCCTCTGGATCCATCTGACCCGGTTCCAGATAGAATCACAGCTATTGTCTTAGAGGCCCATTCGGGGGTGACAGAGGATATGAAACTATCGACAGAGGGTTTAGGGCCTATGCCGATAGGCGACTTCGTTAAATGCAACATCTCGCCTTCTACGTATATTTCTCTGTCAGGGGGGCAGATGTACATTTTTCCCGCTTCTAACTTATGATCAGCAGTTGTCTCCAGTACCTCCAGGCTTGTTTCCCTGCTGAGTAGCTCAGTGAGTCTGCTTTTGTATGTTGGACTTAAATGCTGGGCTAATACCACCGCAATGTGATTGTTAATATCAGAAGGAATGTAGTGCAATAAATCTGTTACGGCTTGTAATCCTCCGGCGCTTGCTCCAATACAGATCAAATTCTTAGGTAAAAGCATTTAAGAAAGTCTTTGTGCCTTTAATCTAATAAGATCTTGAAAAATTATTACTACTAATTGTCAGTGGGATTTCTTTGTAAGTCGCTTGACAAAGTAATTTCCTGTAAAAGCCATCGGAAGGCTAAGGTCGCACCTTCAATGACCTCTTGTTGATTTTCTTCTTCGATTTGGTCTATTCGCTTTTTAAATTGTTCCCATGAGTCAATATCGAAAGAAGCCAGATACTGAAAATACGGTTTTAGCAGATGCTTTTGTTTCAGTTTTTTTACGATAAATCGGCTACCATTTGCACTTCCCCTGATCACATAGTACATGCCTAATCGCTGATGATCCGTAAAAGCTTCTTTTGGAGCATTGGTTGTATGTTGCAAAGAAGGAAGTAAAGAAAGTAGGTATTCAAAATCAAAGTCAACGAGCGATCTAACTAGATGAGATTCTAGGAATCTGATTTTTTTCAGGTTCATATACCAATGTGCAAATGAAATACTTAGTGTTTCAGTATTTGCATCTAACTGACTAAAAACCAGTTTATCTGTTTTTTGGTGAATAGGCCAGGTCGCTTCTTTAAGTACCTTAGAAAAGGGAACAAACTTTTCTTGCATTCTTATCTAAACTAATTGTATTTATTTAATTGCTTGAGTTGGTCAATGCAGCGAGCTGTTATTACCAGTGTATTTAGGACAAAAAAATACTGACTCATATGCACATATTTTGAAATGTTAGGAATGGTGTAATTAAAATTATTGATTTCAGTAATATCGCCACGTGTAGTAATTAATTTATTTTCTATGAATATCGATCTGTCTAATTGTGAAAAAGAGCCCATACACCTTGTCAATGCTATTCAGGATTTTGGCTATTTTCTTCGGCTGAGATACTTCGATTTGGAAGTTATTGGAGGGTCATCAAACTTGATAAGTCACGGGCATTTTCCATCATTTGAAAGCTTATTTGGAGATGATCTTTCATTTAGAGATTGGTTAAGAGACAAGGAATCGGATCAAAAATTTGTTCGTATTCATTTTAAGCGTGAAGATTTAGAAGTGGCACTGACCAAAAAGGTAGTGGCAGAGGAAGAGATTCATTTGGAATTTGAGCCTTTTGAGGAAACGAGTCAACCGGTAGATGAGTATCAAATTCGATCAAGAATTGCACGAGAGCAAAACCTTGAAAATTTGGGTCAGTGCATTGTCGAAACTATTCACCAAGTGACTGGCTTTGATCGTATCATGCTTTACAAATTTGATGAAGAGTATAACGGGCACGTGGTGAATGAAAAAATTGTGGAGAACTCTCCTCTAACTGGTTATTGGGGACATCGTTTTCCTGCTAGCGATATACCCGCACAGGCACGATTAATGTTGGAAATGAAACTCACCAGACTTATTCTGGATGTGGAAGGTCAGAAGGTAGCTGTCCGAGACAGGGTAGGGGAAGCTCCACTGGATATGACGTATTCTGAGTATCGATATCCTTCTGAGATTCACCTGGAATACCTGAAAAACATGAAGGTGCGTTCAACATTTACCATCTCTTTGCTATATCATGGACGACTATGGGGACTGATTGCATGTCATCACCCTATCAGACTCCTCGTGCCCCCTTTCATGAGAAACATGTGCGAGCGCATAGCAGAGTCTGCATCTATAAAGATCAGGGAGCTGGTAGATCATCAAACTGAACAAAATCTTCGGCAATTGGAGGTCGCTGTAGCAACTATAAAGAGGGGAGGATCTTCGGGTGAGCGCCTCTTAGATGAAATTTGCTGTCGGGATATCTGTTCTACATTCCATGCAGACTTTTATTTCTATTATAAGGATGGGATGTTGGTTGATCAATCAGAGAAAGAAATAAAAGTGCCACCGATTTTTCACGAATGGGTTCAATTACAATCCTCAACAGGGATCTTTTATTCCAATTCAACCTATACCTATGTGACAGAAGAAGTATTGCCAGATATTGCAGGTGTAATGGTGTTACCGATAAGAGAAGATCAAAAGCTAATATTGTGCAGATCAGTATATCCCGAAGTGATGAAGTGGGCGGGAAATCCAGATAAAGCAGTTGCGGGCCTCGACGCTCGAGGTAGGATCAGTCCTAGAAAATCCTTTGAAACCTGGGTAGGAGATCAGAATAAACTTTCAGCTTCATGGGAATATCACTTAATCGAAACAGCCAGGGTTTTACTACTTTCAGCTAATTAGCACCAAAGCCTGGAAATTGCTTTGACTAGGTATTTTACTTGTTCTATATGTTAGGTGTTGTACTCAATTTTTGACTTGTTAATCAGAGCATATTGGCAGATGACTTAGGTTGATCATTAACGGAAGTTTTGCGAAAATCAATCCATTTCTTAATCTTTTAGTATAGTTCAAAAGTTTCAGTACACTTTGTACATGACGAGCCTCGTCGATAGCTTTTGCCCATTTGTCGATTTTCTGAAGACATTAACAACCTGAGTCGTGAATTTTACGTCAACACACGAGAATATGAATGTTAGAAAACACATATTGATATGCGATGACAACGAATTGATCAGGGAAGCACTACGTGTATTTCTCTCTGACAATCCAGATTTTTTGCTCGACTTCTCAGAGGATGGAAAATCCGGTTTGGAAAAGTTGAAAAAGAATGATTATGATCTAGTGATTATGGATCTACAAATGCCATTTTTATCCGGAACTGAGGTCATCCGAATGTTGCGAGAAGGCGATAATGATCAAACTCCGATCATCGTATTAACGGGACATTTGACTGATCAGGTGCTAAAAAATACGCTTGAAAAATATGCCGTTGAGTCTATTTTGACAAAGCCCTTCTCACCTGCACAACTAATGGATGAAATAGCTAAAGTATTTCAGACTAATGCAGCCACAGCAACATTCAAGTAATACTTCGCAGAAGAATCAAGACTACAATTGCAAATGGAATTATTAATAACCACCAAGTATCAAAGAGGCTAGAAACGTCTTCTTCCTTTAGTTTAAATGATTTCTTTTTGCTTGTGGTTTGATATTTTGTCTTATTCCAATTTATTGCGTTATAATTTGTTTGGTTACTATCAATGTTAAACATGATGGTATTTGTCACCTCTAAAAAATCATTGCCTTGAAAAATCAGTAAGTAATTATTTTGGTGGGAATGACCATTTTTTTCCAGTTCTTCGAATTTCTGAAATTCTAAAACAGACCCATTTTTATCTTTAAGAATAAGGTTCTCTTTTATGTATTGTGAAAAAGTATTTTCAAAAGCTTCTTTATTAGATGATGTTTCAAGTTTCGGGTTGTAGTCAATTAAAGCATTTCGCATAGACCAGGGTAGTTCTGCTTCTACTGTTATCATGCCCTTTTTCAATTCAAAAGTGAAAAAAGCTTCATTGGGTTCGTGTGCGGACATCGAATTCCCAGATAAGAGAAAAGAGGCAATAAATAAATATTTCATTTATCCTCCAATTTTGAAATCAGTAGAAGGTGCACCTCTAAAATACCTGGGTATACTTGGAAATTCATCAGTAATCACATAATAATATGTACCTGAAGGATATTCTGGTGTTACCCCTGTTCTCCCATTGGCTTCATCTAATGCGCCCAATCCATTTTGATATTCATAGTCATTTGAATAAATGCCATTGTAAACGTCACAAGGTGCTGTTTCGCCATCACCAGGTCTATTTCCTGTTTTTAGCTTATAGCTTGATGTCATTTCTATAATGGCTGATGAATTATCACTCGCATCAGAATAGGCATATTTATAATAAATAGGAAAACCGTCTGCTGCATATCCAATTAATGTCATTGTATTTGCTGGAATATTGAAACTTTGTAAGAATAGTGTGGGTGAGCCGTGATAATGATATTTTCCTGTTGGTTGCACATGAGCGTTGTTGCAGTCCAACCCTAAGTTTACATTCAAAGCTTCTAAATTCCATTCCCAATTAACATTCGGGCTCATCATACCCTTATGTGGAAAAGGTTCTGCTGCAACGGGATCTAGTTCTACACCATTTAGTAAGACGCCAAATGAATATTGTGGTCCTGCATTTGATCCAGTACCTGTTGTGGAAAGTAAAGGGGTAAGTGTGCTTGAAAATATTGGGTTTAAAGGAATGGTATAACTTTCATTTTGCTCAGATATGGCATTCGGGTTGAGAGAGCCTGATCCAGTACCAAACAACCCAACCCTATGGTCGGGTATACTGTTAGCGTTGATGGTTCTTGAAGTTTCAGATGTACTTTGTATAAAACTTGAATTAAATGATAAATTAACATTACAAGCACCCCTGCTATCGTCAAGAACTTGGTCTGAGGTGCAATTTGCAGTAGGTAGTATGCTGTCGTCATCTTTGCTACAGCTTGCAGAAAAAATAATAGTAATTGAAAATATCAAAAAATTGATACCAGCTGATTTCATCTACTTAATTGTTGATCTCTTTTTGACTGTGAAATTCTGAAAAGTAGACATCTTTTTAAAATCATACCAACTACTGATTAATTCTGTTTCGTGGTTTATTGATCTCACGGGCATTTCGAAAAGGATGAGTTAGCATTCTAATGAACTCATCTCTTTGGTCTGGATTGATATTTCTTGAAAGGTTTCGTGAGAAGATGGTGTAGGTCTCAATCCTTTGCGAAGCCAATAGTTGCGCCCTGCTTTTTAATGAATCCAGCGCTTGTTGATTATTTTGAAAAGCGGCTTCATGTATTCGGCGCCGCAGCAGTATTTCTTTGCGGTCCAGTGATCGCATTTCCTGATGATGACCTCTGAAAGCCTCAAGCAAAGCCTGTTTTTGTTCGTCCTCCAACTGTAGGCGATCTCCCAGGCTTGTAA
>JAYPLE010000022.1:33233-53524 GCA_038129245.1 Flammeovirgaceae bacterium
TCCATCCGCTGTTCAAGCATCGGGCCTCGGTAAGGTTGATTTAATCGATGACCTTTCCAAATGAACCCAAGCAACGCTGTGTTGATGAAAATTAGCAGTATAACGGCTGTGATTAGAAGTTTTTGAAATCGTTTCATGGTTTGTCAATTGCCAATAGTTCCTGTCCGTAATAATATCCTTCATCTAGTGTGTCAACTACTAAAAAGTCGATTTCTTCAACCTTAATTGTTTGCTGTGACAATACGAAAGCATTCGTTACAGCTAATGTGATTAAGGCGGCGATACTCCATTTTATCCATTTAATAGATTCCTTGTCATCTAACAATGGACCTTTTTGTTCCAATCTTAGAAACAACTTTTTTTCAAAATCTTCATTAGGAGCGGCCTGAGGTAAATTTTTTAGTAGCTCTAGGCCTCTGTCTAGATTATTTGTTTGATTGAACATAATAACTATTTAAGGTTTTTTGCAGTTGCTTTTTGGCCCTGTGTAAAAGTGATTCAATGGATGAGACAGATTTTCCCATGATATTTCCAACTTCTTCGTAACTCAGACCTTCTAGTTTTTGAAGAATAAATGCTGTTTGCTGTTGCTCAGGAAGCTGTCTGATATGACTCATTAGAATATCTGCTTCTTGTTGGTTTTCAAGTAGTATACCCGGGTGTTCATAATTTACGATCTGCATGCCATCCATTTCAATCATCTCACCGTTTCGCTTTAGTGTATCCCTAGACCGCAAATAAGCTAGTGATTTGTTTACCGCAATTCTGTATAGCCAGGTTCTTGCACTAGCTTCTTGTCTAAACTGATTCCAATGGCGGTATGCTGCTACAAAGACCTCTTGTGATAGGTCCTCGGCATCCTCACGCTTATGGACAAATCTTAGGCAGGTATTGTAAACATTTGCTTTGTGCTTTTGCACCAAGTGCCTGAAATCAAGATCAATCAAGAGAGGAAGTTAGTAAGATGATCAGTTAGTTTCCACCTTGAAAAGGACGATTTCCTCGTGGTTGTACTTCACCAGGATGTGGGCGTGCCTGCTGTGGTTTTCTAAGCTTATTCATACGATTTCTTGTCAAGATCATCTGATCAAATTTTCTTTTTTGATCTTCATTCAAAAGGGATTTGATTGCTAGTTGATGCTGAATTTTATTTGAAAAACCTGCACCTCTTAATTCGTTGATTTCATTGACTAAATTTTGTGCCTCCTTGCTATCTTCTTTCAGTAGAGCAGCGTCTAGTTCGGCTTTTTTTATTTTAAGCAGAGAGATAAGTTGGAGCATTTGATCCTGGTGCTCTTGCCGCATGCTTTCAATTTTACCTCGCTGATTCTCATTCAACTCCAAATATTCGATTATTCTTTGTTTTCCATTTCTCATTTTCTGCGGTTGCGCACTAAGTGCAAACGAACCAAAAAGAAAGAGAAGTAGTGTTAGTAAGAGTGTATTTCTATTCATGGTTTTAATTTTTGCTTTGCTTTTATGTCTTAAACATTTCTTACTCTTTAGATGCCTTCTGTGGATAAAACTTGCGGTGAATAGAAAAAAAATGTGAAGTTCTCAATAAATCTGTTTCATTTGTTGGACTCTTTCCTTTCAAGTAATCACCAGATATGAAGAAACTAGCAATCGCTGTATTTACCCTATCCTTGACTTTTCTTTCTTATTCTCAAAAACCAAAAAGCTACCATTCAGGTGAGATCCAGAAAAGATTAAATAAACTGAATGTTTTGGGAAGTGTACTGTATCTAGCGGCTCATCCTGATGATGAAAATACGAGATTGATTACTTATTTGGCCAATAAGGAACTGATGCGTACTGCTTATTTATCCACCACGCGAGGGGATGGCGGTCAAAACCTGATAGGATCTGAGATTAGAGAAGGACTTGGTATTATCCGGACACAAGAATTATTGGCTGCACGTCGTATAGACGGAGGTCAGCAGTTTTTCACCAGGGCAAATGATTTCGGCTACTCCAAGAATACTGAAGAAACACTTGAAGTTTGGGATAAGAAAAAAGTATTGCAGGATTATGTCCGCATCATTAGAACCTTTAGGCCAGATGTGATCATCACGAGATTTAAAGACCTATCGGGCAGTACGCATGGTCATCATTCATCTTCTGCTGCACTAGCCAAAGAAGTATTTGAAATGGCTGCTGACCCAACAGCTTTCTCGGATGAAATGGGAGATTTGGAACCATGGGAGGTGAAGAAATTATTTTGGAACACCAGTAGTTGGTTTTATCGAAATACAGGTCAAAAGATGGATACATCAGCCTTTCATAAATTGGATGTTGGGGGGTTTGATCCATATCTGGGAGAATCATATACAGAGATCGCTGCAAGAAGTCGTTCTCAGCATAAAAGCCAGGGATTTGGTTCTATTGGAAGCAGGGGTACTTCCATTGAATTTCTAGAACAATGGAAAGGAATAGAAGACCCTGAGGTCTTCGGAGGTTTAGATTTGACATGGAATCGTGTACAGGGCAGTGAAGAGGTGAGCAGACTGTTACAACTGGCCTCAGAGCGTTATGACCCCGCTTATCCTGAAGAGACGATCAACGCGCTCTTTGCTGCCAGAGCCGCGCTCTTGCGGCTTCCCGATCAATTTTGGAAAGAGGTTAAACTTCAAGAATTAGATGAAGTCGTTGGTGCCATCACCGGTATGTACCTTCAATTGATTGCAGATGATTATAGTTACGTGGAAGGTGATACAATGAATCTTCGGCTGGAAGCTGTAGTGAGGGTAAAAGGTGATTATAAATTGGTAGAGGTAGTATTGGATCCCTGGGGCGACTCCCAGCCGGTCAATCAGCTATTGAATTTTAACAAGAAAATTGCCGCTGATTTTAAAATGGTTATTCCTGAGATGAAGGCAAGCTCTCACCCGTATTGGTTAAATGAATCTGCTACGGTTGGTATGTATCAGGTTTCAAACCCATTACTAATCGGAAGACCGGAAAACCCTCCACTGTTTAATGCCAGATTTGTTGTGCAATGGAAGGATCAGTTTATTGAATATGAAACGCCAATAAGCTATAAAAGGCAAGACCCCGTAGACGGTGAGGTATACAGACCAATAGTTGTACTTCCAAAAGTGGTAACGAAGGCAGATGATGACTTGATGATCTTTTCTTCTACTGCATCCAAATCCCTGTCGATCCGAATTATCGGATCAATAGACAATATCAAAGGAAAAGTTCTTTTTGATGTACCAGAAGGATGGGAGGTAAGCCCCTCAGTAGTGCCCTTCAATTTGTCAATCAAGAATGAAGAGAAACTGATCTCAGTTGAGGTTAACCCTACCAAGGACGCGAAGAACGGGGAATTAAGAATAAAGATTCAATATCAGGACGGATCAGAAAGTGATAGAAGCATTCAGGTCATCGACTATGATCATATACCCGTTCAGACACTGTTGCCGAGATCCAGCGTCAACCTTATAAACGTGGACATGAAAATTTCAGCTGACAAGATTGGATACATTATGGGAGCAGGAGATGCTATTCCTGAGAACTTAAGACAAGTCGGCTACAGCGTTGATATATTGGGAAAGGATGACATCACAATTGAAAATATCAATGAGTACGATGCTATCGTGCTAGGTGTGAGGGCCTTTAATACGGTAGAGTGGTTGTCATACAAAAATGAAGTCTTATTTGAGTATGTTAGGCAAGGCGGAACCATGATGGTACAGTACAATACAAACAGAAGCTTGGTAACAGAAGAAGTGGCTCCCTATCCCTTGTCTTTGTCGAGAGATCGTGTCACGGTTGAAGAAGCGCCTGTTCAGATACTTGATGCTGAACATCCTGCAATGAATTTTCCCAATCAGATAACAGAAAAGGACTTTGATGGCTGGGTGCAAGAGCGGGGACTTTATTTCCCCAATGAATGGGATGATAATTTTAAAGCTTTGCTAAGTAGTAAAGATCCTGGAGAGACAGCTAAAAGGGGTGGATTACTAGTGGCAGCTTATGGCAGGGGGTACTATGTATATACTGGGTATTCCTGGTTTAGGGAATTGCCTGCTGGTGTTGCAGGAGCCTATCGCATCTATAGCAACTTACTTTCCTTAGGTAAGCAATAGTATGAATACACTAGATATTGTCGTACTTGCCTTCACTCTGCTTACAATCGTAGGTTACGGAGTTTGGAAGACGCGTGGGCAAAAAAATATACAAAGCTATTTATTAGGTAATAATAGCTTGCAGTGGTCTACGATTGGTTTATCGGTGATGGCCACGCAGGCAAGTGCTATTACATTTATCAGTACTCCAGGGCAAGCCTACGAAAGTGGTATGGGATTCATTCAGAACTATTTTGGTATGCCGATAGCGCTACTAATCGTGATCGTGTTCTTCATTCCTATCTACTACAGGCTAAAGGTCTATACGGCGTATGAATATCTGGAGAATCGGTTTGACCTAAAGACGCGATTATTAGGTGCATTGCTTTTTCTCATTCAAAGAGGGTTGGCAGCAGGAATTACCATTTATGCGCCTGCCATCATTCTCTCCTCAGTCCTCGGATGGGACCTTAACCTTATGATCATTTTAACAGGGTTACTTGTTGTGATCTATACAGTTTCCGGAGGCTCCAAAGCGGTTAGTATTACTCAAAAGCAGCAAATGGCAGTAATCATGTGTGGTATGTTTTTCGCATTTGGTATGTTGGTGTATTACATTACACAGCACATCTCTTTTGGAGATGCCTATCAGGTTGCATCGGTATTGAATAAGACGCAGGCGGTTGATTTCGATTTTAGTTTTGAAAAAAGGTACACAATCTGGTCGGGTATTGCGGCTGGGTTATTTCTGCAGCTTTCTTATTTTGGTACCGATCAGTCTCAAGTTCAACGCTACCTTGGAGGAAAGGATGCGAGAGAAAGTAAAATGGGATTGATATTCAATGCTGTATTTAAAATTCCAATGCAGTATTTCATCCTGTTCACAGGGGTATTGGTGTATATTTTTTACATCTTGTACTTGCCACCCGTACATTTTAAAACAACATCTCTGGAGAAAGTTAGAGCCAGTGCTAGAAGTTCTGAATTACTTCTCTTAGAAAACAGGTATGATCAATTGATTGAGGAAAGAAAAACCTTAACCTTATCGCTAATTGAAGCTGAAGATCATGCTAAGGTGATTATAAAGGGTCAGATAGCTGTTGCGGATGCGGCATCCGTTAAGATTAGAGATGAAGTGAAGGCATTAATTAAAGAGGTGGATGACTCCATGGAGACCAAAGATTCTGATTATGTTTTCTTATCTTTTATTTTAGGTTATTTACCTCATGGGATGATTGGTTTATTGATTGCAGTAATACTTTCAGCTGCTATGTCCTCTACCTCATCTGAATTAAACGCGTTGGCAAGCACAAGTTTCAATGATTTGTATAAAAGACTATGGGGCACGGTGGACACTGATCAACAACAAGTAATGATGAGTAAAATACTGACTTTTCTTTGGGGTCTTATCGCCATTGCTTTCGCGCTTTTCGCTAAAAATTCCGAAAACCTCCTAGAGGCAGTGAACATCATTGGGTCATTGTTTTACGGTACGATTTTAGGAATTTTTCTTGTGGCTTTCTTTTTTCATCGGGTAAAAGGAAATGCAGTCTTCGTAGGTGCCATTCTTGCAGAAATTGTAGTAATTGCTTGTCATTTTCTTACTGTAAGCAATGTGATAACGCTGGGGTATCTATGGTATAATGCAATAGGCTGCTTACTAACCATCTTATTTTCCTTACTGTTTCAGGTATTTAGTAGACAGTCTGAGTAGCATATGGAGATAGCCCTTTTAAATTTTCATATTGAGGAGATTATACAGCCCAAATGACATTTAACAGTTTATGTGTAGCATCGGATCTCAGGAGAATACATCATTTTCTTTCCAGCCAATCGTAGTTTAAAAACTACTTTAGCCCTAAACCAAAGAATGTGCTAGATTTTTTTTCTTCTTATGAAGAAAAGAATTCTATGTTTAGCGATTAGTATTATAATCTCTGATAAAAGCGTCTTACTAAATAAGTTCATACGAAACAGAGACATCAAGATTTAGTGCTTTTTCCTATGGTTGTACCGACAAGTCAGAAAGCTGATAAACGCCCAAAGTCAGCCCTCGTTGTAACGATTAGTTCTATTACGGTTGGAGATGGAACTCCTTTTTTTCAATGAGGTTAGTTTTCATTGCATTTCCAATGACCTTGAAGGCGGTAAAGGAGGGTTACCTGATTCAAACAATTCTTTTTGAAGAGTGAATTTGTATTTTACTAGTATTTGGTCGTTTGCAAGGCTATCTATTTGCACCCGAGGCATCAAAGAGGGACATCTTGTATTTATGACCTCAGGATTTGACCAAGTATAAAAAAAGCCGATCTGCAGGCAGATCGGCTTTTTGTTACCCTTAATTTGATTTTATTTCTTCTTAAGTGTAGCAATTAGTTCTTCGTTTCTTTTATCGTATCCAAAGGCGCCTCCGGCATTAGCTTTTGCTGCAGCAAGGGACTGCTCTGCAACTTTTATCGCTTCCTTGGAATTACCTTTCGCCGCTAAAATCTGTGCCTTTAGGTGAGTATTCCAGAATTGCTTGCTGTTTTCACCTACAGCTAAATACATGTTAACCCACTCCAATGCCTGGTCAAGGTCTTTTCCTGTTTCCATGTAATATCTAGCACCTGCCAGGTAATTTCCTGGATTTACTTTAGTCTTAGTCGCGATTTCATTCATTATAGCTTCGTCAAATGATACCGTGATTGGCATGTTGACACCTGTGTTTTCCCAGGTCAATCTAAGATTGGCCATGGTGTTGTCTGAGCTTACATCAGCAAGTGTGAAAGTCAACCTTTCGACAGAATTATCAAGGGTCTCTGGCTTGACACTGATTTTAGCTACTTCATTTGTCTCATCATAGCCAGTGGTGTTTCCACCAATTGATAGATCGCTATACAGCATTACATCCCATTTTTCTTCACCAGGTACAGAGAAAAGAAGATAATCTCCTGCCGCTACTTCTTGGTTGCCAAATTTAACATCTGTGCTGAATGTTACTTTGGAACCGTTGTTTGCTCCAGTTCTCCAGATGGATCCGAAAGGTACAATTCCACCTTCTCCGAATATAGTTCTACCCTTGACGCCTGGGCGGAAGTAATTGACTGAAACTGTTGTAAGACCTACATCTCCAGATACGGACCCGGCAGGGCTGGCGATAGGAATTTGAATTTGACCAAAGCTGCTAACCGTGAAAAGTAAGCCTGCGATAGCAAAAGCGATTGTTAAACTAGATTTGTGTTTCATTTCGAGATTTGAGTTTTTATGTTCAATAGTACTTATGACAAGCTCTTGCGAGCGTTTTTTCTAAGGTCAAATGTAGTTGAAATTGCCCGTGATCTGGTGGGTAAATATTTGGTAACTGGCAAGGATCATACACTAACGGTAGGGCGAATCGTTGAAACTGAGGCTTACGATGGCAGAAAGGATCATGCTTGCCATGCCTATCGAAAAGTTACACCACGAACGGAGGTTATGTACAGAGAGGGAGGTACTGCTTATGTGTATTTATGTTATGGTATTCATAAGCTTTTTAACATTGTTACAAATGTAGAGGGGAAAGCAGACGCAGTACTCATACGGGCTGTGGAGCCAATCAAAGGAATAAAAGTAATGCGAGAAAGGAGAGGGAATTTAAAGAATCCGCTGAAGTTGACAGCCGGACCCGGCTCACTCACCGTGGCGATGGGAATAGACCTCTCGTACAATAAATCCCTAATAGGATCTGACACTTTTTTCATAGCAAATGGTGAAAAAAGAAATATAGAACTTGAGAGCGATAGAAGAGTAGGGGTTGACTACGCAGGAAAAGATGCTGCATTGCCATGGCGCTTTTTTGAAATAGGAAATAAGTATGTTAGTAAACCTAAGCAAAAACCAATAGAGCATGGAGTTAATAATTGACTCAACAACCAAAGATCTTTCGCCGTGGATCACGGCCTTGCAGAATGCTCTACCAACTGTAAAAGTGATTAGGTGGGAAGAAATCACAGATCCCTCAGAAGTAGAAGTAGCGATTCTTTGGAATCACCGACCGCAGTTTTTCAATAGATTAAAAAACATCAAGTTAGTCTGTAGCTTAGGTGCAGGAGTAGATCATATATTAAGTGACCCTTTATTGCCTACAGATATGCCAGTAACGAGGATTGTATCTAATGAATTAAGTGGGCCTATGTCTGTTTTCTGTATTGGAGCGATTACCTATTTTGAGAGAAAGTTTGATTATTTCAAAGAACTACAATTACAGAAAATATGGGATCAGGAATTTGATCCTGAGCGACATCTTCATGTTGGAATAATGGGACTTGGAGAATTGGGACAGGATTTAGCGAAGAAGCTAGCCTATTTGGGATATGAGGTAAGTGGATGGAGTAAAAGTAGGAAGGAGCTGGACGGTGTGAAGAGTTTTACAAGTGAACAGCTAGATGAGTTTTTGAAGGAAATTGATTTATTAGTCTGCATGTTACCTGCAACGGAAGAGACGAAAGGCATCCTCAATAAGCAAACCTTTAACAAAATGAAATCCGGTTCTTACTTAATAAACGTGGCAAGAGGTCATCATCAGGTGAACGAAGACATTGTGGAGTCATTAAATAGTGGTCAATTGAATGGTGCATTTTTGGATGTATTTCCTCTGGAACCATTACCACAGGATGACCCGCTTTGGTCTCATCCGAAAGTGATTGTCACACCCCATATTGCAGTTGTGACAAAACTTGAAGCTGCGATACCCCAAATTGTAGAAAACATTCAGTATCTGGAGCAAAATCAACCCTTGAAGAATAGAGTTGACAGAGCAAAAGGATATTAAAAAAAATCCCAGCATTTTTACTTGAATTTCACAATTACCATATTGAAACCCTCAACTAGGCATGCTCCAGAACAAAGTAAAAAGAAGTTTTATGCTTATTGTGTTGGTTAAGTACAATTTAAGCTAATAGAAATAGTAGATATGTATTCTCTTAGAGCACTTTTATACCTTTCATGTAGCATCGTCATAACTATGACCAAAGGGCAACAAACATTGGAGTATTTCAGTGACATAGAATCGTTAGATTCTTTAAATACCTCTTATAATGAGGGTCCATTCTCAATTCATCCAAATGGACAGTCTATACTATATACGGTTCTGCTGCACCCTCAGAACGTGGGTGGAAATTTCAATCCTGGAGATCTGTGGAGTGCCGGTATTGGTCAGGAATTCACAAAAGGAACGCCTTCTGCCAACGTAGACCCTGATAGATTGATTACGCCATTAGGTTTTGTGAATCAGGGGAAAATGGTGCTATTCAATACTACTGTTTTTGATAGAGGAGTTTATGAAGGGAAGGTATTATTAGGAGACTATGAGCAGGGTGTGATAACCAATCCAAGAAAGCTTGACATTCCCTATTTTAATAATATAAGCGAGCATCAGTCGGGAAGTATCAGCGCAAACGGACAGCATCTGGTACTATCGATGGAGAGCACCAGTAGTTATGGAGTGGAGGATTTATACGTTTGTCATTTGCAATCAGACGGTTCATGGTCCTCTCCTAAGAATCTTGGTTACAGGATCAATACTGCATTTCAGGAGTATACACCCTTTCTAGCGTCAGACAATGAGACCTTATTTTTCAGCACCAATGGTCGAGATGATGGACTAGGTAGTTTTGATATTTACATGTCTTCCCGTGTAGACGAGACGTGGCAGAATTGGACAACTCCTAAGAACATTGGTGCACCTGTGAATACGAATGGTTCAGAAACAAGTTTTCAATTATCCCCTGATGGAGTTTATGCCTACTTTGTTTCTACCACCGATAGTGATGGATATGGCGATATCAAGAGAATTAGAATAGAGTCTGATTTCGTAGCAGACACTGCAGATATTGTCGTGATCGAAGTAAAACAAAAGCTCGAAAACTATGATCGTTATCTTCAGTTGGTAAATCAGGAAACATTGGAAGTGATCAGTGGAAATATTGAAATGACATCAGAGAGCAAAGTAGAAAAACTGAATATTCCTGGCCCGGCAAGTATTGAGTTGTTGGATGATTATCAAGTGCAGATTAATGCTGAAGGTTTTTTATCAAAACAGCAGCTGTTGACGGAAAAAGAGATCTTGGATAGTGATACGTTGTTTTTTAGTCTTGAGCCGCTTGAGGTGGGGGTGACCATCCAGTTGAAAAATGTGCTATTTTATCAAGGGACATCCAACTTTGTTGAAGGATCGTCAAAGGAATTGAGCTTGGTGGTGTCCATGTTGGAGAAAAATCCAGATGTTAAAATTGAACTTGCAGGGCATACAGATAATGTGGGAGATCCCGTACTCAATTTAGAATTATCAAATGAGCGCGTTAAAGTAGTAAGAGATTATCTTCTCAGTAAAGGTATAGGCTTCCAACGGATAGGAGGAAAGGGTTACGGTGGCGGGCAACCACTCGTTCCAAATAATTCTGAGTCAAATCGTAGGCTCAACCGTCGTGTGGAGTTTACCATTGTGGAGAACTAGTAACCTATAGCGGTCCCGTCACCTCGATTATAGTCAGCTGCACCTTCGTAGCTTCCATCTTCATTGACTAAGATACACTCGAGCTTTCCAATTGAGCTACGGTATCTCAGCTCGTGGCCATATACTGTAAGTTTGACACTGTCGTCTTGCGAAACGGTTCCCTTCTCAAGCAGAATTGCATCTGGCAGCCATTGACTGTGCACCTTTTTGGCATTTACTGCTTCTTGCATGGTCATTCCGTAATCGATTACATTCACTATGCTCTGAAAAACAGAGGTAATAATTGTTGATCCGCCAGGTGTACCTGTTACCATGAAAAGCTTACCGTCTTTTTCAACAATTGTAGGAGTCATACTACTCAACATTCTTTTTTGGGGAGCGATTGCATTTGCTTCTGCACCGATAAGACCAAATTGATTGGGGACGCCGGGCTTAGCACTAAAATCATCCATTTCATTATTTAAAAAGAATCCAGCACCCTGTACCATTACCTTACAACCAAAATAGCTATTCAGGGTGGTAGTTACTGATACTGCATTTCCCATTTGATCTGCGATAGAATAGTGCGTTGTCTGCACGCTTTCGATAACTTCCACATCACCTTCTTTGACATCTGTTGAGTTAGTTTTCTTTTTTTTGGAGATAGTGGAAAAGCGCTCCTTGTTATACTTGGGATCAAGCAACATGCCAACCGGGACATCATAGTAATCCGGATCACCCAGATATGTTGCCCTATCAGCATAGACTCGTCTTTCTAATTCGGTTTTAAGATGGATCGCCTCTGGACTATTGTGTGCTGCTTTTGATAGGTCAAATTGTTCCGCGCCTTGTAGAAGCTGAAGCACTGCCACACCACCACTTGACGGGGGAGGCATCGAGATGACTTTATGCCCTTTGTATTCGCCAGTAACAGGAATTCTCCATTTGGCTTTGTAGGAGATTAAGTCTTCATACGAGATCAATCCGCCTCCAAGTTGCATCTCTTTCACAATTTGATCAGCTACAATTCCTTTGTAAAATCCATCTCTACCGTATTGCTGGATAAAAGATAAGGTGGCAGCCAAATCACGCTGCTTGATGGAATCACCGGGATTCCATCCTTCTTTATTGATTGTCCAGGGTGTAAAACGATTCTGTTCAGTAAACTCCTTCTGTTTATCGTTTAAGTTGAATGCAGCTAATTCTGTTAGTGTATGTCCGTAATAGGCGATGCTTATAGCTGGTTTGAGCAAGTCAGACCATGACATACTACCGTATTTTTGATGCAGTTCCCACATACCGGCCACGGATCCTGGGACTCCTGCAGCCAAATGTCCAATCCTACTTCTCATTGGACTTACGTCTCCATTCTTGTCGAGATACATATCTCTTGTAGCTGCAGCGGGTGCCTTTTCTCTAAAATCCAAAGCATTTGCTTCCCCTTCAGCTGTTCTGATAACCGCAAAACCTCCACCCCCAATGTTTCCGGCTTCCGGAAAGACACATTGCAATGCAAAATGTACAGCGATTGCAGCATCAAAAGCATTTCCACCTCTTCTTAGTATTTCGATCCCCGCTTGAGAAGCAAGTGGGTGAGTGGTAACAACCATGGCAGAATCACCAATGACGCCACGAGTCGGTTTTTTTTCTTGAGGTATTGTGGATGGATCCTCCTTACATGCGACAACAAGTAGAAGGGAGAAAAACAAAAGGGTGATCGGTAACTTCATACGTTAGGTTGATTTCATTCTGACAATTTTAGTCTTTTTCCGGCTTTGATGTTTTGACTGATTATACCAACTAAAATGCTTTTTAGGTTTTACTACCTTAACAACATTGTACCTCGGAGTACAAGCTGGGACGGAAGCCATCATCAACATACTCAGGATTAGTAGTATTAATTTGCTCATATTACTATTAAAGAGTTCTACCACTTAAACGTATGTAAAAAGAGCCTTAGCATAGAAAAAAAGAGCAAAAACGATACAATAAGCACTTAAAGTTGGTGATCTTCTGAAAAATTAAGTCAGGAAGGTACCAAACGTAGCCAAATGGAATGTGATTAACAGCCCTACAAAATAGTCGGTAGAATCAGAATTTTAAATGATGCACTGAACAAAGTTTTGTACAAATGATGTCTATGCTATTTTAGCTTACATCAACTCTGATCGGAATATCCAAAACAGCTTGTCTGCTTGCTATTTCTGTACTCAATCTGTATCAATTGTCGCTGTAAGTCAAAATATTATCCTACTGCTTCCACTTTCATTTTCTGACTAATGTTACTACCTGCACCTAACCATTGGTAGTCCCTTTCAATTCTAGCGTAATTGAATTGTGATCAGCATTCTTTTCAAAATCCTTTATTGTTTCTAAGATGTCGGTGTCGATAAAGCCGGCATTGGTACCATCTATGACAACATGTGATCCTTCTTCTACAGCCTCCATATGTCTACGTAATTCTGCTTTGTTTAAGAAAGACACGTCTTTGTTCAATCTTATTAAATAGTTCTTTCCTTCTTGCGAGAAAAAGATGGCTTCATGAAAATTTGTCTTTATCACGAAGAAAATTCCTACTACCATTCCAATACATATTCCTACAAGAAGGTCGGTAAATAGTATTGCAGTTATTGTGATGATGAATGGTAAGAACTGATCAAGCCCTTTTTTGTACATAATCCCATACAATGAAGGTTTTGTGAGCTTATAACCCACTACCAGAAGAATAGCGGCAAGTGCGCTTAAAGGGATTAGGTTCATAATTTGAGGAAAGAAAACAACAGATAGTAATAGTAGCAGTCCATGAAAGATGGCGGATACTTTAGTACGTGCTCCCGAACTCACATTTGCACTACTTCTTACGATTACGGCAGTCAGTGGAAGGCCCCCGATTAGACCCGAAATCAAGTTACCTAATCCTTGAGCTTTCAACTCTCTGCTTTGAGGAGCTATTCTTTTGTATGGATCTAGTTTATCTACGGCATCTAAGCTTAATAACGTTTCCAGACTTGCTACAATTGCTATGGTAAAAGCCACTACATAAACCTGGGGGTTTAAGATTGCACTGAAGTCAGGTAAAGTTAGCTCCGCGGCAAAAGCTCCAAAAGATCCTGTAATTGGAAGCTGAACCATATGTATATCTTTCAGCTGTGCTTCAGGCCAAATACTTCCATATAGTATATTTATACCAACACCTGCGATGACCGCAACCAGAGGGCCTGGTATTATCTTAGTCCATTTCATTTTTTGCATAAAGCCTTGTTCCCAGAAGATCAAAATGCTTAGACAAATACTGCTAATTATCAATGCACTCAATTCAATATTCTGAACAGCCATGATGATTTCAGTAAAAGTATTTTCCTCATTAAATTGGAAAAAGCCGTCATCACCTTCCCAGTCTCTATCGTCTCCTAACGCATGAGGAATCTGTTTCAAAATGAGAATCAGTCCAATAGCTGAAAGCATTCCTTTGATTACAGCGGAGGGGAAATAATGTCCGATTACTCCTGCTCTTAAATACCCGAGGATAATTTGAATCACTCCAGCAATAGCTACTGCCAGTATGAAGGCATCGAATGTTCCAAGCTTAGCAATTGCTCCAAATACGATTACTGTGAGACCTGCTGCCGGACCGCTAACGCTTAGCTGGGATCCACTAGCTGTACCGACGACAATACCACCAACAATTCCTGCTATTAGTCCTGAAAATAGGGGTGCACCGCTAGCCAAAGCTATACCTAGGCATAATGGTAGCGCTACTAGAAAAACTACGGTTCCTGCTGGAAGGTCATTACCTGGGTATTTAAAAAGATCTTTCATTTATAAGCTCAATAATTTTAACAGTTCGAAATAAAAAACAGTGACGCCAAAGATAATCAAAGTCATCTGTGAGCATAGAAATTAGGTGCATTTGATATTTTCTTTAAAATTGAAAATGCATCGATAGGTTTGTTTAACCATTAAATCTGTTTTAACAATAAATAGTTTAACTATTTGTCATCCAACTATTAATCAGTTATCAATTAAATTAATAGAAGAGTTTTTACTTTGTAAGATGCTGGCTCTGTATTATATTACAGAACCTCAACTGGTCACCTCTTCAAACCTAAACCTAATGAGCAAAGTGCCAGATTACCAAGTAGCGAATACCAGTGTCCCTGAAGGCTTTGGTGAATACAACCTTCAGAAAGCAGAAAAAAATATTGCCTCAATAAAAGAGGTTTCTTTTGAAAGGAATATAGACCAATCCTCATGTCGCTCTGCAAAAAACAATCAAAAAGAGTTTGGAGTTGCTTCTAATCTCTCTAAAGTTTTAAGACAATCTTTTTCAGGGTGTATGTCAGAGATCTGTGAGTCATACGTATCAGGTAAATTGACGGCGAAATTTCGGAATCTAGCAACTATGGAAAAAGGTCAGAAAGGAACTAGACCTTTGAATCTGAGCAAGCACGGTCATTTGTTGAATGGATTTGAATTTAATTCGAAAGCTCCCTACAAGAAGATTTTTGGTGCAAAGTATTTTGTAAAAAATGGTTCAAGAAAAGGTCAAGTCATTCTGCATTTCCCCGCTTTTGTACCTCAGGTTGTTTTTGACTGTCCTGATGAAGTTACGAATTTTAAAGTCAATGCAAGACTTGTTGCTTTATCTGATTACTCTTTTGATAAACGACTCGGCAATTATCGTCTCAGCTCTGAGGAAGTCCACGGGAAATTTGGGGCATACGAAAGTAACATGTTGCCACTGGTGAAGATACCTGTAGAACCTATGACAGGGCTTTTGTCCATCCCGCAGAGTCAAATACAAGATGGGGTGGGAATATTTCTTGTAATGGCTGTCAGCTTTTTCAAATATGAAAGAGGCAGGTTTCATCACCTTGCCGAAAGTAGTGGGATGCAAATACACGAAGTTTATTAAATCAATTTCGTCTTTTATTCTGTTTCTCTTTTGTGAGGTACACACAAGACTTTCTCGGAAGTAGGAGACATATTGGAGACGACCTAGCAGATGAAGTAATTCAGCGCCTCAAAGATCATCCAGAGGTCAAAGCTGAGTTTCAGCAGATTTCTTCAAATGAAGAATTAATAGCTTGGAGAGCACCAGCATGGATGCATCAATTGATCAAGCAAATCGTATCCGGTAACTACCCATGCTCCGTCGCTAAAGGCCAACTTTTTTTTGAAGAGCATCTGCCGTCGATCATGGCGCTGCTAGGCTTGTATTCTCTCCCTTACTGCTATGCGGCGGCAAACGGCGCGAAAGTGCTAATTCACTCTAAAAACATTATTGAGAACCCAGGGCAGAGACTTGGAGAAACTGCTCAGTTCGTATTGGATGTATGCAGAAAAGGAGCATTTTCTTCGAACGGGCGAGGATATGTGGCGATACTAAAGGTCCGACTTATGCATGCTGCCATTAGGTATCATGCTAGCAGGCATATAACATTTGAGACCCCCATCAATCAAGAAGACCTTGCCGGTACAAATCTTTCGTTTTCATTACTGATAATTCGAGGTCTTAAAAAACTCGGTAAGGTGATGACAGAGCAGGAGATAGCCGATTACCTACAAATGTGGAATTTTATTGGTCACAGACTGGGAATAGAATCATCTCTTCTACCTGAGTCTAGTAAAGCCTTCTACCAATTAGAGAAAGGTATCCGAAAACATCAGTTTCGTAGAAGTAAGGAAGGAGATAAGTTAGTTCACGCGCTTTTGGAATATTTTGATCAAAACCAGTCAGGCGTCTCAAGTTTTGTCCCTAGGGTTGCGATGGCAGCATTCATGGGGGATGAAGTAGCTTCTTATCTGAATATTTCTTCTTCTCAAATAGCTCAGTCAGCTGCCATTTCGATTATGAGAAGTTCGCAATTTTTTCTGAACTTTATAAGTGATCACTATCAATGGGTAAAGAAATCCATCGCTAGTCAAATGGAGCGTCATGAGTTTGAGGAAATGTTTGTCATTCCTATTTAGCCTATCCCTTTTTTACAATACCTGGTCTCAATCCAAGCAAGCTAGCGTTATCGATGAGGCGATATCACTCTATCAGGCCGGTAGTAGTGTCTCGGCCATCGTGCTGTTAGAAAATGAAATTGAGAAATCTCCCAAGGCTGAGTACTATGAATTAAAATCTCAAATTGAAGTTGAGGTAGGAATGCTTCGAGCGGCATTGCGGTCTGTTTCGAAAGCGTTAGAATTATCGTTAGATCGATGGGATTTACATTTTAGAAGGGGATTGATATTCCATAATCTTGGAATTTACAAAAAGGCAATTGATGATTTCAGCGATTTCATAAGACATAATGACGGGGCGACAACTGCTATATTCTTTCGAAATGATATCAATGAACAAGAACCGCTTCGTATTAAAACATCCAATATGGTAGTCACTGACGCTTTCATGTACAGAGGGTTGTCGTATCAGGCGATCGACTCACTCAGTAGAGCTGAGCATGACTTGATTTCTGCTATAAAATTGGATAGCTCGGCAGCCTTATTTCTTAATTTAGGATTAATTCAACTGGAAAAAGGTGACACTTTACTAGCAAGGGATGCCCTGAAGACAGCGGTTACCTTAAACTCAAACTATGCATTGGGGTGGTATAACCTTAAACTGATCGATCGTAGCGTGACAATTCCGATTACAATCGCTGAGGATTCTCAGATTTTTCCCTTACTTCAATACCGTGCGCTTGAGGCTTTAGAGCAAAATAATCTGCACTTAGCAGGTCAATTAAAAGAATCTCTAATTCGTTTATTTCCTGATCGAGCGGAAAACCTTGAATTGGCAGGTAGAATAGCATACAAGCAGGGAGACTTTTCTTCAGCAATTTTATATTTCCTGGAAGGGCAGAAACTAGCAACTGAAAATGGCGTATTTCACAACTTACTTGGGAATTCATATTTTCAATTGGGAGAATATGAGGCTGCTGTTAGCCACTATGAGATGCAGCTTATCTCTGATCCTTTTAATGTAGCTGTTGGTTTCAATGCCGCGGTAGCCTATCATCGACTCGGAGATACTGATAATATGTGCAGATGCATCAGAAATCTTCAAAAATCAGAGTTTGATAATCCGCAGTTAATAAAACTGCTAAACCAGTGTCAATCTGCTGGTAATTAAGGATAGTATAATAGTCTTCGCTTTTTCCTATCATCGGGATCTTCGTGTTTTTTCACACATGCGAAAGGAAGTTTGATACCTAAAGCCTGCCTACTAGGACATGGATTCAAAGGAAGACCAGATTAAGTAGCAACTCATAAGAATATCAATTTAAGGGCTTACCGCAGCCAGCTTTCGGGTAGATAGCATAACCATAAGAGGGACTTAATTCAGCTATGTTGTGAATTCATTTGATTCCAATAGAGTTTGTCTCTGTTCAGGTTATCCATTCCCACTTGGAGATTTAAAAATAGATAGATTATCTAGGAACTGAACCTTGATCAAAATTATTTCGATGATCTAAGGTAAAAATCAACTTGAAACTGGCTTGGGGTTTTGAGACAGAAATTAATACACGAGCCTTATTCGGATTGCTCCAAGTAAGTGAAAGCTGATTTTTTAGTTGGGGGGTAGGTTATCTAAGAAGAACTGCAAAGCATTTCCACCCATCACCTTGGCAATGTCGTCACTACTCATGCCTTCTCTTAGAAGCGCTTCTGTGATGTAAATGATTTGGCTACTGTCAAAAGAGGTGGTCACTGCACCATCAAAATCCGATCCCAAGGCTACATGTTCTATACCTACCATCTCAGCGACATAAACGATCGATCTTGCAATATCTGAAGGGTTAGTGCCTCCAACTGCTTCTTCCCAAAAGCCAATGCCGATTAGTCCACTTTTGTCCGCAATTCTTTTAATCTGAGCATCTGAAAGATTTCTGGGACTTTCCATCATGGCCTTTACTCCCGCATGAGATACAATCACGGGATCAGTGGAAAATGTAAGTACTTCATCCACCAACTGATCCGAAGCATGTGCTAAATCAATGATAATATTCTTTTGATTCATTTTCCGTATTACTTGTTTTCCAAGATCTGTCAATCCTCCTTGTACAATACCGGCAGAAGACCCGCCCACCTCGTTATCAAAGAAATGCACAAGACCCATAATACGGTACCCTTCGTCATACAGTACATCTAAGTTGTTTAGATCGTTCTCTAGGGCATGTAAACCTTCTATTGACAGCAGACCTCCAATCAAATAGCTGTTACTATTTCTAAGTTTTTGGAAATATTCTAAATCTGACTTCGACCTTATGACAACTAGACCTGCATCAGATGCAGCGGCATGATGAAGAATTCTGCTTTGGTGTATGGCTCGCTCAGTTAAATTAAACCATGATTTTATTGGCCATCTGTTGGCCATTGACAGCAATTTGATATTATCAGTATCATCTGAATTTGCCTGATAATTCAAGTTTTTCGGTGTCTTGATGACCGCATCAAATACTTGTAATGTGTAATTACCTTCTTTCAGTCTCGGTATATCTACATGTCCATGACCCTGTCTCACTAATGGGTTCCTGTCCCAAAGTAAATTGTCTGCATGAAGGTCAACAATAGAAAGTCTCTGATGTAAGGAAATCGCTTCAGAGCTAATGGAATAATCCTCTACTTTTTCGATCTTATTGTTGATTCTGTCAGCAATTTTACCTGCTGCAAAAAAGAATATTATAGCTGCGAGGAAGGAGAGAAGAAGGAGTCTTTTAAATAATCGTTTAATCATTTGAGATTAGATCGATGGTTCCGCACGCAATCTTGGGGTTATTATGCATATGGCTATGAGATTGAAAGCATTCCTGCGCAAAATCTTCCTCATTTTCATGGATGATGATGGTCAAACCTGTGATGTCCAGGGCATCACCACTTCCAAGTCGCCAAAATTTGGTCGAAAGTTCCAAAGTACCGGAGCCTGTTTCATTTGTTCTAAGATTTCCCACATCTCCGGCGTAAGGCTTAGTCCAGATATCATCAGGATCCAAGTTTGGCTCTCTACAGAAGCTGGCTGTGGTTCCTTGATTCCAATGCATACCCGGTTTTTCACATGAACCCATATGAATGTGTATGGCATGACGATTATTTGGAATAAGTCCGGTCACATTTATTTGGACTGTTACGATATCCTCTCGCTGAGAAAAAGTTGCTGCTCCCACTTCGGAGTCAGATATAGCGAAGGTACTGTCAGAGGCATTTTCAAGTCCGTAGATTGTGGCAACCGCCAGCGCATCTACTGCAGGTGATTCATCTGCTCCACAAGAGGAAATAAGTGAAATGATAAGAATTGCCAGAACGGTGAAAAACTGCCTCATTTTTCGAAATTACTATACGTTTTATTAACTCTTTGAACTACGTTGGAAAATCATTTTTATTATAGCCACTCCTGCTATTATTAACCAGACTATGTTGATAAAAGTTGAAGGGTAAGCACCGTAGTAAATTGTATTGATGACAAGAAAAGCGGCGCCAGTTCCATTCAATATCTGGTAGTAAATGTTATTAGCATCAATTCGATGTGCACTGATGAGAAAATAGGCAATAATGACTTCAAAAGATCCTATCCATCCAATGATGTCTATCCAAAGTTTTAAGGTTTCATTGCTCATCTCTGACAATCCATTTGATTTTTCGAGCTAGAAATAATTGAAAAGAGAATACTCCGGTTCCTAGCAGGAACATTGATATAACTTCAATCAAAGTAGCTAAATCTTTGGTGAGCGCACGAACTAGAGTGAAGCCAGATAAGAATATGAAAATCAGTACCAGAC
>JAYPLE010000023.1:0-44082 GCA_038129245.1 Flammeovirgaceae bacterium
CCTCTGACTCATCTAACGTCGGAGTAGCAGCAGCTACTATGGGGTCTGTAGCGCCATCAATCTGGTATACCCTTACGTAATCAACCTCCATCTGATCCTCAGTAAAGCCAGCTGGCACTGTGCCACCGAGCGTTCCACCCATAGCAATATTGAGAAGTAGATATTGGTCACTATCAAAAGGCCAGGTATCTGCTGTTCTACCAGTAACCGAAGTTGCGGGATCCGTTTCGGGGTTATAGGTGTAATATTCGATGTCATCAACTAAGAACTGTATTTCATTTTCATCCCAAATAATTGAATAAGTGTGAAATGAGGTCGTAGAGGTGGTTAAGCTTGTACTTCCACCAAGCGCAGTTCCTCCATTGTTGGCATTAGTATGAATAGTACCTAAAACCTCATCCTTATCTGCTACCACAATACCCTTCTGCTCCATGATGTCTATCTCCCCTATCGCTGGCCAACCTGTAGTTCCATAGGTTTCATTCCAAAAGCCGCCTGGCTCGTTAATGTCTTTTCCCAACATCCAAATAGCTGGCCAAGTACCTAAGGAGGCAGGTAACTTGGCTCTTACGTCCACACGACCATACGTAAAGGCATGCTTTGAATTGAGACGTGCCGAGGTATAATCACGGGATACACCCTGATCCACATAAGCAGGACTCTCCGCCTTTGCAATGATCTTTAGCGTACCGCCACTGACCTCTACATTTTCTGAATTATCGGTGTAATGCTGCAATTCACCATTGTACCACCCACCTGCCTGTGGGAGTTGGTTTTGTTGGAACCATTTGGTATCGTCAATAACAGTGCCGTCAAACTCATCTGACCATACTAGTTCATAACCTGCATACTGAGCATTAGTAAGAAGAGGGTTAAACAAAAACCCAATAACCAATACAATTGCGTTCAGTGCCATGTTCTTTGTCAAACTTGTGTAGCGTAGCTTCATAGGATTACATTTTTAAAATTCATAACCAAAAGCATTCTCCTTTAAATATTTTGAAAAGGGCCTTAGGTTACTCTATAAGAATTTCGAAATATTGAAAAAATAAGAGATTTTCTCTTGTTTGGATGCCTATACAAATCCTTCACAGATCCAGTGAATGAGTACATCAACACTACTACAGAAATGATTTAAAAGCCGCCTGAATCACAAAATAAAGACTTTTATTAGATTCAGAATTTCACCTTAATTTTCAGTTATTTTGATTAACATTTTAACTGAATAATCACCAAATACTTAAACAAAATATTGCTTCAACTGATAACTCAACATAAAATTTTGCTTTATATACTGCTTAAGATTCAGCAAAGATCATCTGTTAAATTACCATTTTTCAGATAACGTTTTTGTAAGCTGTTTTCAGAGAGCTATCCTGAGTTGTTTAGTCATTAGTTGCATGTTTGCAACCTGTCACTATCTCTACGAAAATTTGTCTGGAAAATATCGCCAGAGCTACCCCTATTCTTGGTTCTTTAGACCGGCAGGTAGGTATCCAGATACAGGGGACTGAATAAACGATTTGATGGACACGCGTTGGGTATTGAGAAGAATAAATTCAATAGCGCTTCAGTGTAAGAAAGAATCCACTGAACCATGTCTAAAACTTACCGAGCTTTCTCTTTCCCTTAAAATACATCCACATCATTTTGAGTTTATTTCCATCCTTCTTGCGTGCCATATCCATTGCGTCCCAGAGTTCATCAGGTACGGCATCCAGCTGATTGAATTCCCCTGCTCCTTTAAGCCACTCACCTCCATCAATGGTAATAACTTCCCCATTGACGTATGCAGAAAAATCTGAAACCAGGTAGGCTGCCAGATTTGCTAGTTCTTGATGCTCTCCTACTCTACCAACCGGCACTTTAATTGCAGGATCAAACTTTTTCTTTAAATCACCCGGTAATAAACGATCCCATGCCCCTTTTGTCGGGAATGGGCCCGGAGCAATAGCATTACTTCTGATACCATACTTTGCCCATTCTACAGCAAGAGAACGTGTCATTGCAAGGACACCCGCTTTTGAAGCGGCGGAAGGTACTACGTAGCCGGAGCCTGTCCAGGCATATGTGGTAACAATATTTAAAATATTCCCACGCTGTTTCGCTTCGATCCATCGTTTGCCCATCGCAAGCGTGAAATTATAGGAGCCTCTCAATACGATATCTACCACCGTATCAAATGCTCGATGAGATAGTCTCTCAGTAGGGCTTATAAAATTTCCGGCAGCGTTGTTCAACAGTACATCAACTGAACCAAAAGAAGCTATTGTCTGATCGATTACACCCTCTACTGCCTCATACTCTCTTACATCACAAGCGGCTGTGATGATCTGTCCTCCTGTTTGCGATTTAATCTCTTCGGCAGCTTTATTCAATTTCTCAAGATCCCTACTACACAGCATTAGGTTTGCTCCTAGCTGAGAAAAATAAGTCGCCATAGATTTTCCGAGACCAGACCCCCCACCAGTGACGATGATATTCTTTCCTCTTAGTGCTCCTTCTTTGAGCATTCCTTCTGTATAGTTCATTTGATTTGGCGGTTTTCGGTAAGATAGAAGGAATTTGAAGAAGTGGAAAAACTATTTACCACTTTGGTAACCTATGTGCTGCCTACCCATGCACCAGTGTTTCCAGCACTTCAAATAGGAAAACCATGATAAAAACAGTATTGCCTTTCCCATTATGATGTAGATAGAATACTAAAACCCCGATTCGAAGGAAAATATTTAGGGTTTCATCTCAGAAATCCACTCTGTTACTAAAGCGACTCCCTCCTCATGGACCAGTTTTCGGCCTACCTCTGGCATCATAGTTCCAGGATCCTTGGATTTGATTCGGTGCACCATAAATGATTCTTCCGGCTTACCCGGTACGATACCATATTTGAGCCCTGCAGATCCCCTTCCAGCAGCCACCGGTGGTTTATTCACACCTAACCTGTATTTATCGGTCTGCGCATATTCAAGATACAACCCGGAATTCTTGGCAGGACCTGCCAGCTGGTGACAATGCGCACAGTTGATCTCTATCCATGCTCTGGCTCTTTCATTTAACGAGCCGGTGGTTTCATCATCCCACACCGGTAGCTTTGGCAAATTACCAGCCGGAACCCCTTCAAGCATACCCAGGGATTTCCATCGATCAATCTGATTGGCGGTTAACTGGTTATTGTATGGGTATTCTCTGTTTAGCTGTCGAACAGTAGGCCCAATTGGCGTCATCTTACCGTTTTTCTCATGACAGCTTTTGCATTGCACCAGATTAGGAACAGAATACTCTAAAGCAACTTGTTTCCCATCAGCCTTAAATATATCCAGCGGACGCGTGGTGCCTGCGATTTCAAGAAAAGCCTCTGTTTGTTCATCATTCCACACATAGGTCAAGCCCTTCCATTCATCTTCTTCCAGCACTAATAAACGCGTTTCCATAATTCTACGCTGATCTCCTGACACCAATTGGTGCGTATCATAATAGAAGTTCTTCACCAGGATGGAGCCTGTTGGCATATCAACCACGTCATGCTTCCTGAATGAAGCACTTGACCCCTCTGGCATATAAACGAATCGAAGCTTAGATGCATAATCAGAAAACAATGGCGTATTCAACTCATAAGGCAACATCCCATGGACTGGTTGAAGGTTCTTCAAATCACCTTTAAACAGGTTCCATTCCGATAGCTTTTCAGGACCTGGAAGTTCTACGTCAGATGCAAGTGAAACCTCTTCCATCACGATTGGAACTTGCTGGTGCGTTTCCGAACAAGCAAAAAACCAAATTGACAAAAGAGCCGAAATGTATTTCATTTAATCAAAGGAAAATAGGTGGGATCTGCTGACCTAGGCAATCAACCTTTTGGATATCTGTATTTAGCCCTTCAAAATCATTCCCTGCATCTAAATTCGCATATGTGGCATCTCCGTTCTCTGTCATACAAAAATTAAATGTATCAGGGTCCTCTAATATGCCGTCCATGACGACATCAGGTGTGCTAAATGGGAATTTAGTAAGAAATAGCAATCCAAAATCATTTTTAAGGGTTGGGAATATATGGCTATCCTCAATCACATTATGGTGAATGTAAATATTGTTGTAATAGGCATTGTAATCATCAGCTTTTTGTTCCTCCGGCACCTCACTCGCACCCACTGATTCGCCCCCGCCTACTGCTTGAATTAGATCGTAGCTCGCAACACCTATTCCCAATGTTTTATTATCTACTATTTCGTTTTCAAAAATCTCAATATTGCGAGTTGCCAATAACATTAGCCCTGTACCAGGAGGGACAGAAGCTACGATGTTTCCTTCTGGTGCAAAATTTCTGTAGTTATTATTATACACCTTATTCGAATAAACCCTCGTAGTATGTCCCGACTGTGTGAGGCCAGGCAAATCAAAAACAAGTATGCCACCAGTGTTTTGATAAGTTTCATTTCCATAAATTTCCACCCATCTGGAATTCTCGCTCTCAATGCCTGCCACGTTGTGATGTACAAGGTTATTTCTAATGACGACACTGTCAGACTGACCCACATAGACCCCTGCATCACTGGCTCCAATGGCAATACAATGTTCTATGACAACATTTGAAGAAAGAACCGGATAGAATGCATATGCACCATTTGTTTCTTTTGGTTCGCCTGTCCATTCCGCTTTAACTCTTCTAAAAGTGATCCCATCCGTGTCGGTGACCTTGATGTTATCGCCTTTCGCATCTTGAATTGTAAAATCCTCCAACACGATGTTTTCCGAATAACTCACTCTCAGCCCCTCAGCACCCTCTTCCTGCATTGCAAAAGATAAAATTGTTTTATCAACTCCTGCGCCTCGGAGCGTGACATGCTTCTTCCCATCCAGAAGTAGCGCTCGAGTAAACATGAAGTTCCCTTCCGGTATCTCTATCACCGCACTATCACTGGTCGTGATCATCTTACGTTGTAAATCTTTTTCGATACTCTTCCATGCAACTGGAGCACCGGGAGGATATCCGCAAGCGATAAATAAAATGATTCCGAGGAATAAATACGTAGCTTTCATTAGGGTGAATATAGCAGTTTTTGAATTCCTAATTCAGCCAATCAGGTTTTGTGGTTGTGATCCGAGCTCCTAATTGATTCAGCAGGGTATAGAGGCCAAAATAGGTTCTGTTCACATACAAACCATGCTTTGATCCTCGGGGATGCTTACTTTGCCGAAGTTCCTTCATTTTTGATAAGCGCTCGCTTAAGTCGTAGATCTTTCTAAAGTAGGAATCGTCCGCAAAGTCAAATTCATTCACATGGAAGGGCATACCAAGAAGTGTCGTCATTTCTTTGAAAATCCCAATGAATACCTCCTTCTCAGCATCAGTATCATCTGCATATAAAAAGTTGAGGTCATAAAGGATAGGTATCAACTCATCGTCAGTTGTCACAAGTTCCTTGCTCATCAACTTGAAATAAGCGTTGTAAAAATCATCTGGAATGGTCTTTACACATCCAAAATCGATAATACCCAATACCCCTTCCAGGGTGAGGATAAAGTTACCGGGGTGTGGATCAGCATGGACCTCTTTCAGATTATGTACCTGATGATGGTAAAATTCCCACATTGCCTGTCCTATCTTATTCCTAATCTTCTGAGAAGGATTAGTTGCTAAAAACTCCTTAATGTGCTGACCCTCCAGCCAATCCATCGTTATCACACGCTGAGCAGACATATCAGGATAGTAAGTGGGAAAGTAAATGTTTGGAATATGCGCACAAGCTTGGCTTATTTCAATACTTCGTTGGACCTCTAACTCGTAATCTGTTTCTTCGATCAGCTTACTCTCAACTTCGTCCATGTACTGATCCAATTCCTGCTCATTGAGACCAAATAGCCTCAAAGCAAAGGGTTTCACCAACTTTAAGTCTGATCGTACAGCGTCTGAAACACCAGGGTACTGAATCTTAACTGCTAACGTTTTGTCACCTAACCTGGCTTGATGCACTTGTCCAATGGATGCCGCATTGACTGCTTTCTTGGAAAAACTATCGTACATCTGATCAGGGGTTTGACCGAAATACTTTTGGAAGGTTTTCACGACCAGAGGAAATGATAACGGAGGCGCGCTGTATTGTCCCATGGCAAATTGTTGCTGATATGCGTCAGGCAACAGGTTCTTGTCCATGGCAAGCATCTGAGCTACCTTTAATGCACTTCCCTTCAATTCGCTTAGACTGCCGTATATATCTTCTGCATTGTCACGGTCAAGATTTTCCCTTGTGTGATTCTTATCGATGAGGCGCTTGGAATAGTGCCTGAGGTAATTACCACCCACCTTTGCACCCGTCTTAACAAACTTAGCAGCTCGCTGCACTTTACCCGTGGGAATTTTTTGCTGCTCCCTCATTTAATAAAATCCTTGTGGTGAAAGATGAATTTAGCCAGGTCCTGGAAGGAATCGATAGGACCTCGCGCGATCACGTCTGATCCAAATTGAACACTCTTTTCTATGAATGCATCCGTATCTTCAAAATCAGGGCTTAAATCTTTGATCCAGAATCGATGGATCATTAAAAATTGAGCCCAAAATCCTTTGGGGTAATGTCTGTCATATGGTCGGGAAGCTACTTCTTGCGTATCCTTTCCTTCGATCATCAACTCGTGCATGAAGTTTTCAAAAACAACCTTCAAGGATCTCAAGAAACTTGGCATATCTCGTTGACCCACTAGACTAAAACGAAGCATCACATAACTTCTGTGTTTCAACAAATGCTGCATCCAGGTGAAATAAAAAGCGAGTATTTTTTCTCTCACAGTATACTCGACATATTGATCGTCACCTTCTAATACGTCAATTGTAGATAGCAACCAGCTTCTCCAAATATCATTCTCAAGATGATCAAAAGAATTATACTGCCTGTAAAAGTCTTGCTCAATCTGATCATTGCTCTTGGCGAAGGCGTATACCGAGACAGGAATGCGTCCATCAGTCAGAACCTGATCTAAATACAGTTCCATGATCGACTCTTTAGACCATTCTTTGCTTTTGTTATTACTGACTTTCTTTTTACCCATGTCACAATAACTACCGGTCAATGGCATAAGTTGTAAAAAATCATAATTTTAAGTAATGAAATTTTCTCCATATGTAACAGTCCTGCTAGCTGTCATCATGTCGTGCAATGAAAGATTATCTAGCGACGAGATCCTCTCCCGATCTATTGCATTCCATGATCCTATGAATGAGTGGTCTACGGGTAAGTTTGAGCTCTTTTTTAATGAATACAGAGCAAATGGTTTGATTCGTAAGGCAAGAGCATCCTTTGACCTACCCGAGAGCGAATATCATATTTACAGGCAGGGTCAGTATACTTATCAAGTTAAAAATGACGTAGTTAAAATAGACTCAGGTGACATTACGTTGGCAAGAGCACTTACAATAAAGGACTACTATCTCTACTTATGGGGATTACCAATGAAACTCAAAGATCCGGGAACTCAGCTAGGAGATTGGCAGGCAGGGGTATGGGAAGGAGTACAGAGCTTAGAGGTTCCCGTCTTTTACGAAAAAGACACTTGGTATTTTCATTTTGACGTCGAATCATTTGAATTGAAGGGATACAAATTTTACAGTGATTCTGCGAAAACGAAAGGAGAAACGATACTTCTCAGTGAGCTTGCAAAGGTATCAGAAATGAGAATTCCTAAAGAAAGAAGGTGGTACACAATTCCGGAAAATAACTACCTTGGAAAAGATGTTTTGATATCTAACCGATAACTAAGCCATTGCAATAGCCTCAATAAAAAAGAAGCAAAACTAATTCGGCTTATCATCCATTTGAGAAAAAGATATGTGCAATCTGAATCGCCCTGATTCTGTACCTTGCATTCCATACATTACCATTTAAATGTATCCAAGGTATTTCCTTAGCAGGAGAAAAAAATCTAATAAACAGAAGAAGTCACGACTGGAAAAGAATAAAAAAGGCGATGGCAATGTTACATGTACAGTTTTATCCAATCATCAAAAGGAAGCCCACCTTGAGACATCTCTGGTAGTGTGAAGGCGCATAAAGGCGCGATGCGAATTGTTTCGGTGAATGGTAGGTATTCTTAGATTTTCGGAACCTCTGTCGAAAGGACATAAAAAAAGGCGATGCTAATGGCATCGCCCCTACTCTCAACCAGTCATAAAAAGATCAATCGCCTTATGACGATTCAAATATGCTATCTCATGATACTGATCTGCAAATTGTTTCGATGAATGGTAGGTATGCTTCGATTTTTGGTAATCTTATCAGGATAAAACACTTAAATAAGATGATTTTAATAGCATCGCCTCTACTGTCATCCAATCCAATAAAGATCATCTTTAAGATCAATTTCTTTTTTATGTTTAAATGATCATATGTTATTAATTTATTTCGATGGATGGTAGCACGACCGCCTTTTTAAGCTCTGAGCATAGTAGGTTCACACCTACTCCATGATTAAAGCTCCTGTGTCAGATTCATTTTTAACAAAACGAGAAAAAATTGATCCTATGATCTGGTAAATTATTGAATGAATTTCAAGCTACCCGGCCTCTTCGAATTTTGCTTTACCTACTTCTCGACATCTGTTTGTTGTATTGACAGTGTGGGTTTCAGTTTTCAAATAACTGCCTTGCACGCCTTATCTGGTGAACATCCGTACAACCAAGGAGGTAATACAAGAGGGCGCTAATTATTGATAGTGGCTTAACGAGTATTAGTTGTTTGAATCCATAACCTTCATAAGATCAAAATTGATGCGTTCATATGCGACAGCTGTAGCGTTCGTAGCGATTATTTATGGCTGCTGATACCGCTGACTTTACAACTCTAGATCTCTTTAATCTTGATTTCATTGAAATCATCAATAAAGCCTATAATGTTATTGATTGATTCAAATTCGTGAGGTTGATGAGTAGTGGTTACTATAACCATTTCACAGCCTGCATTTTCTGCTGCCTTCGCCCCTACCACACTATCCTCAAAAATAACAGTAGCATCCGCCGAAACATTTAACTTATCCATGATCTTCGTGTAAATTTCAGGATTTGGCTTTCCTTTGGTTACATCTCCACTATGAAGTATCACTTCAAAAGAGGTGCGGATGTTAAGATTATCAAGTACAAAATCTACATTCTCAGGTGGCGCAGCTGAGCCTACCGCAATCGGGATCCCACATTCCCTAATTTTTCGCAGAAAATCAGGTAAGCCTTCTATAAGCTGTAGGGAATCCTTGTATAATTCCTGATACCTGATCTCCTTCTCAGCTGCATACCTTTTCACCTCGGCGTCTGTGTACCTCCAAGGAAACAGTCCTTTGATGATTTCCTCGTTGATTCCATGGACTTTTTCCATGACCTCCTCTATCGTCATCTGCAGCCCCATTTCCATTAGTTTCTGTTGCCAGGCGTGATGATGTACCATCATGTTGTCGACCATGGTTCCATCCATATCAAAAATAAATGCTTGATATCTGTCTTGTTCCAGATTGATCATGAAGCAAAGCTATATGCTTTCAAGACATACCAGGATAAAATCAATTGTCTTTGGTAGTGGAAGTTGTTTAGCAAAATTGAACCGGCACCAATTAGATTTGTAAATATGTATTTAGCTATATGTGGAAACATCGGTTCAGGAAAAACAACGTTAGCCGAAAAACTAGGGAAACATTACAATTGGGATGTATTATTTGAAGCTGTAGAGGGGAATCCTTATCTAGCTGACTTTTATGATGACATGAAAACCTGGGCTTTCCACTTGCAGGTATATTTTTTAAACAGTCGCTTTAATCAAATCAAAAAAATCCAGGATAGCACGCGATCGACAATACAGGATCGTACGATTTATGAAGATGCACACATTTTCGCTCTCAACCTTTACAAATCCGGCATGCTAAACGATCGCGATTATGCCACCTATCTCACGTTGTATGAATCCATGATACAGCATGTAAAAGCACCTGACCTGCTGATCTATTTAAGAGCTGATATTCCAAAACTAGTAAACCAGATTCAAAAAAGAGGGCGTGATTATGAAAGCTCCATTCGTCTTGATTACCTGAAAAACCTTAATGAGCACTACGCTGAGTGGATTAAAAACTATAAAAAAGGAAAACTCCTAATTGTAGATGTCGACGAGTTGGACTTTGTCAGTAACCCTGATCATTTCTCTTCTATCGTAGAGCGTATCGATGCGCAGATACATGGACTTTTTAGCTAAGGATATCTCACAAAGTTCTTCTCCAAGACCAAGCCAATCTAAAACTTGAAAAAGCAAACAAGTACTTTCAACTATGTCTCAACCAAAAACTCGCATCATAAGTAGTTGCGGAAGGCCACTCATTAAACTTGCAATCTTGACAATCCTCAAATTATAGCATCTGATGCGTAGCTCGAAATACCTGTCGAGGAAAACAGTTTCAAAGTTCCTTGTCCAAGAAATTCCACTTTGGAACCCTCCACTTGCAATAGACTACCCTCAGGAAGTCCCATTACTTTGCTGTTAGGATTTACTATTAAGTACTCTTTGATCCGCTCTGGTCTGGTTTCTCCTCCATGATTAGGAATACTGTCTTCCGTGTAATGAGGGTTTATTTGGAAATCCACTAATCCTAAGGCCTCAAAACTTTGCGGTTGAACTATTGGCATATCGTTCGTCGTCTTAATCGTTGGGCAGGCCACATTAGCGCCAGCACTCCAACCAAAATAGGGCTTACCCTCTTTAACGGCTTCTCTGATGGGTTCAAGCCAACCTTTTTGAAGTTCATCTGCAAGCCGCCAAGTATTTCCACCTCCAACAGCGATTGCGTCACAGCTGTCTATCGCTGATGCAATATCATCAACTTGATGGGCACTGCATGTCTCAAGACTCATCTCTAGAAACCGATTAGAAACTAATTTAAAATATTCATCATAAGTAAGGCTTACTCCCGCAAAGGGTATAAACAGAACGTTCTTCACTCCGTCTCCAAGAAACTTTGTTAGGTATATTTCCGGCCAACTTAAAAAAGGCTGACCTTTAATTGTTGAATTGCTTAGTAGTAACAGTCTTTTCATTTCTGCGTCGTATTTGGATTAATGTGCTTTATCGTGTTCTGAACGACCTCTTTTGGTCGGAAGAAATTTTTGTTTAATATTTATGTTAAATAAATTAAACAAAATTAGAGTATTGATGTTAGAAATCTGTAAATACAACCTAGATGGAAAAAGACATACTAATCCTAAGAGAATTCATCGACGTATTGAGCAGTGACGAAGCAAACAACAAGGAAGAGATTCAGGCTGAACTGGATCTAATGGAGGCTCAAATCCGTGCGATCGAAGAAAATTGGTCAAAGTAACGCTGCTTAGATCATGTACTGATTTTCAATAAATTCATAACTTTTATACAGTAAAGAACCGGCTAATAAGCCGGTTTCTTTCTTTATGACCCATGGCGTCAGCACTGTACTAAAAAAAGTGTATGTTTTTTTACTTCTTATATAACTCTTTGCTATTTATTTTTCGTTAAAAGTCCTTCATTTCATTGCGTTCATTTCCATCATCTATCTACCCTCTCCCAGTCATGTAGAATGGCAGTATGACTACGAGAAAGCAGTCACTTCCGGCAAGCCAAAAGGAAAAATCTTGTTCATAGATTTTTACGGAGATTGGTGTGGTCCTTGCCGTAAAATGGATATTGATGTATCGAATACTCCGGAAATGAAACAGCAAACCGATAATATCATCATGGTGAAGGTGGACATTGATAGGTACCCCCACGTGGCTTCGACTTGTAACATTACCATCATTCCCAGAATGATGTTAATTGACCCATTTGAAAACCAGATAGATGAAATAACAGGATACCAGAACTTGGCTTCAATGCAGCGCTTTATGTCTAAGTATCCTGACGAAATATCCGAGGGTGTTGTCGCTCTGAAAGCTTTGGAAGGTAAAGAGAATGAAACCGCTGCAAAATACCTGGCATCCGCGAATGCCTATTATCATTACATCCCGTCACTTAATGGAAAAGCAAAGTCAAAAGAAATTGCCGTATCTTATGATATCGCTTTAGCTCAGAGCAAATTAGCAATTGAGCAGAAAAATCATAAAAAGGCATTAAAGCGCATACAAGGCCTTAGAAAAGAGGATGCCTCTTCCTCGCAAAAGAAGGAAATTGAAGAGTTATGCATTCCTTGCTTATTCAATACCGATCAAAAGGCTGAGGCTGAGGAGCAATACAAACACTATGCTTCTACTTGCGATACGCCCAAAACCTTTGATAAGCTGATCGCCACTAAGGAAAATTAGGACTGTCAGGGGAATTCTTGTCCAAACACGTCCTACCTAGCTGTTTTCTTTACATGTTTTTAATGATTGTGCCTTTTTATAAATTTGTCGATTAGTTGATCTTACTATTTGTTACCTTCCTTTTTAGCTCATTAAACAAAAGAACCTAACAACATTTCAAATCATCTGGTAACCGTTGAATAGCTTGGGCAATCTCTTGGCTTTTGGTAACGAGAGGTATTTTCCTTTTCTTATCAATCAAGCCATAGGTACCTCCATCAGTAATACCTTGCTACCGGGCTGCGTCGTAATATTGATTTGGGCTGCATCCCAAACTCCAAAACCATCTCTTGTCCTCAAGGACTGCCCTTCAATCTTTGCTTCACCTTCCAGCACAAAAAGATATACCCCATTACCGGATTTTCTGATTTTATAAGTTTCCTCCTTCGTTTCGTCAAACTGACCGATATGAAACCATGCATCCTGATGTATCCAAACGCCATGATCTTGCTCATTGGGAGAAAGAACCTGATAAAAAGCGTTTTTCTTCTCAATATCAGAGGTACTTATTTGGTCATACCTGGGCGTCACATTCTTTTTATTTGGAAATATCCATATCTGTAAAAATTTGACTACCTCTTCCTTATTCTTATTGTACTCACTGTGATAGACACCTGTCCCAGCACTCATCACTTGAACATCTCCTTGCTTGATAACAGCTGTATTTCCCATGCTATCCCTGTGCTCTAGATCGCCTTCTAAGGGAATCGAGATGATCTCCATATTGTCATGAGGGTGGGTTCCAAAACCTTTGCCACCCGATACAGTATCGTCATTCAGTACTCTTAGCATTCCAAAATGCATCCTTTCTGGGTTGTAATAGTTTGCAAAACTGAAAGTATGATGAGAGTTCAACCAACCATGATTTGCGTGTCCTCGACTTTCCGCAGTGTGTAATACCGTCTTCATTGATACTATCTTCTTATTTGGTGACTCATTAAATTGTATTTCTCTAGAGTTGTTAAGTAACACTTCAACTTACCTTTTACTGAAACCCTATCACTTTCGAAAGTGATTCTTTTAATTGTATTTATTAAAGTTTGGGGTGAAATTCTTCCGTATTTTAATTATATGTACGTACATTTATATAAAAGGTTTTGCGACAGTGCCACCAGAAGTAACGACCCCGTTCCCTACAAGGTTTTTATCCGTCCTGAAATAAAACATATGACCAAAACTATAGCGTTCAAGGTTTAGGGCGGATATATTATCTAACTGGTAAATCAACGACTTTAGCAAGCATAGGCTGCTGATGATGCTGAATTTCTAATTACTACCATATAGTGAGCAAACCTCATCATTCGCCGAAGGACCCTTCTACACTATCATCAATCTGTTTCCACAATTGACTAAGAAGGTAGTTGGCATTTGCGCATACACAAGGAAGCATTGCAGTGATAGTCAGAGCAATAAACCAGATAAGTAACTGATCTTTTTTCACTCTTTTAATCCAACACATTTTATTCATTGGGTTGCACCTTGATATTATTGCATTGATTTACAGAGCTAGATATCAATAAACTAACAACTTAACATATGCGTGATGACAAATTTTACCAGCGAGCCGATCAACACATTCAGCTATCGAATAATCAAATTTCAAAGGACATTCCAGTTGGCAGTATAAGTGCCTCCATGATGTACAGTACAGCGCGCTTCAATGCCTGGATGGAAGCCTATACCTGCACCAGTGGTATTGAAATGAAGCTCAAGAAAGATGAAACGGTTGAATATTTTGTGGAGGAGTACCGAAAAATGCTACTGGAAAACCTTGACGACTACATTGAGAAATTTGATAGCTATATGAAGGAATGAGTCATAGAATAATTGATCTTCCATGAGGGCATTGCCGGAAATAAAAAAGACCATCCAAAATAGACGGTCTTTCTGTACACTCACCGGGACTCGATCGCAGCTGAATTGTCCGACCAGTCGAACCGCCCACGAACCCCCTGCCTACAACTCCCTGATATTTAACGGTTAAATACCAAATCACTAATAACAAAAAAGACCGCCTCAAAAGACGATCTTTCTGTACACCCGCAGGGACTCGAACCCCGAACCCCCTGCTTAGAAGGCAGGTGCTCTATCCAGTTGAGCTACGAGTGCATTAGCTATTGCTAGCCAATCAAACAACTGTTGTGCTTGAAAGCGGAGAGAGGGGGATTCGAACCCCCGGTACGGTCTCCCGCACGCATGTTTAGCAAACATGTGGTTTCAGCCACTCACCCACCTCTCCGTAAATCAAACCCTGAATTTTGAAGCTATTTCAGCTTCATTTCTAAAAAAGGATTGCAAATATATACGTTTTCGTGTCTTCGAAAACACTAGACCAACTAAAAAAAATAATCTTCCGATCATCACTAAAATTCGTTAAATGCCAACGCGCTCATTGGGCAAGATCAACGTATAGTCTATTTTTGGCGCCTGTCATGAATTGGGTAAGAGGTCTCGAAAGTTTTGAATGGATTGCGATAGGATTATTCATCCTATTCTACATCCTATATGTGTTTCGTATTTTCAGAATTACCAAGGCACTACAAATGCCCATCACGGCCGTCATCTGGAAGTTGCTGCTGCGGTTCACTTATTTTACCTTATTCATCATCGCACTTCTGGGTCCCTCCTTTGGTGAGACTACCAAGGAGATTAAATCCGTAGGTAAAGACATCTTCATTTGTATCGATTTGTCTGAATCAATGAATGCCTTTGATATTCAACCAACTCGATTGGAACGAGTGAAATTTGAACTGAAAAACATTGTGGAAGCGTTTAACAGTGATCGTAAAGGGCTGATCATGTTTAGCAATGAGTCCTTCATGCAATGCCCTCTCACTTATGATAATAATGCCTTAAATCTGTTCATCCAAACCCTAAATACTTCTCTAGTCCCTAATACGGGGACAGACTTTGGCCCTCCACTGGAGATGGCACTAGAAAAACTGGAAGCTGAAGAGGGAACAGCAACCAGACAAAAATCGAAGATTATCGTATTGATCAGTGATGGTGAAGATTTTGGTGACGATACCGAGGAGATCGCTCAAGAGATAAAGGAATCAGGAATCAAACTATTTACATTAGGTGTTGGAACAGAAAGAGGTAGTAAAATTAAAATGAGAAGAGGATTTAAGAGAGATAATAAGGGAAACGAGGTGATCACACAACTGAATACGCAATCGCTCAGAAAACTTGCTGCTGACACAGACGGAAAATACTTTGAAATCAATGACTCACAAAATGATGTTGAACGTTTGATCAATACCATTAATTTAATAGAAGGTGAGTTGAGAGACAGCAAGCAGATGGATACTAAAGCGAATAAGTACTTCTATTTCCTTGCGGCAGCATTAGTACTGCTACTTCTAGACGTACTGTTCACCGTGAAAACTGTTAAGATATGAAATGGCTTCCCACACTTGTATTTATTGCCATGATCAGCAACGATCCGGTAGAGATTGCTAGAATTAACGGATTAAAAAAGGAGGCTGAAATTGCGTTTTTAGATCAAAATTATCCCGCAGCCATCAACTACTATCGGACATTGATTGATTCAATCGGTGCTGATGACGAAGAATTATTTCTCAACTTGGCACATGCCTATTACGAAAGTGGGGATACCACGCAGGCCCGAACCTATTACAGTCAGGCAAGTACAGCTCTCCAGCCATCTGTTAAATCAATTGCTTACCAGCAATTGGGAGCACTGGCAAAAAGTGGTCAGCAACTCCAAGAATCCCTAGATTATCTTAAAGCTGCTATCAAATCAGACCCACAAAATTCGGATGCCAGGTATGATTTTGAATTAGTCAAAAAACTTCTAAAGGAACAAGAACAACAGCAGCAAGACCAACAGGATCAGGATCAGCAAAATCAAGACGAACAAAACCAGGAAGAAAACGAAGAGCAACAAAATCAGGAACAACAAAATCAAGAAAACCAGGAAGGAGAGCAGCAAGAACAGGAGCAGGACCAACAACAGCAAAACCCTGAGGAACAAGAGCAGGATCAGGAGGGCCAAGAGCAAGAACAGCAGCAAGAGGGCGAAGATCAGCAAGAGCAGGATCCTAAAGATATGAGCACTAAAGAGAAGCTGGAACAGATGAATATCAGTGAGGAGAAAGCTCAGATGATTCTGGAAGCTATGCGAAATAGCGAAATACAGTACTTGCAACAGCAAAAAAGAAAGCCATCCAAGCGTCCTGATTCAGGAAAACCGGATTGGTAATCCGTAGCTTTGCATATATAAATAACTCATAACCCAGATACACATTTATAACATGGAAGAAGTATATATCCTATCCGCCGTCCGCACACCCATTGGCAGTTTCGGTGGAGCACTTTCTTCATTTACTGCGATTGATCTAGGTAGCATCGCCATTAAAGGTGGTCTAGAAAAAGCGAGCATAAAAGCGGAACAAGTAGACGAGGTTTATTTCGGCAACGTTGTCAGCGCCGGACTTGGTCAAGCTCCTGCCAGACAAGCTGCAATTGCTGCAGGAATCGGACACAATGTACCGTGTACGACTGTCAATAAGGTTTGTTCTTCAGGAATGAAGACCGTCATGTTGGGAGCACAAAGTATTATGCTTGGCATCAACGATATAGTGGTGACAGGGGGAATGGAAAGCATGAGCAACATTCCGTATTATGTTCCCAAAGCCAGGTTTGGTCATAAATATGGACATGGAGAATTGCTAGACGGACTGCAACATGATGGCTTGTGGGAAGCTTACAATAATTTTCCAATGGGAAGTTGCGCGGACAATACCGCCAAAGAAATGGACATTTCCCGCGAAGCACAAGATGAGTTCGCAATCAACTCATATAAAAAAGTAGCAGCTGCGACAGCAGCTGGAAAATTCAAAGAGGAGATCATCCCTGTATCTATCCCGCAACGAAAAGGTGAGCCAGTAGAAATGACAGAGGATGAAGAATTTAAGACCGTGAGATTCGACAAAATCCGTGGACTACGTCCGGTTTTCAATAAGGACGGTACGGTAACAGCTGCAAATGCCTCTACTATAAATGATGGAGCATCAGCCATCATTTTGATTAGCAAGACCAAGATGGAAGAGCAAGGGCTCAAACCACTAGCTAAAGTGCTTGGTTTTGGGGATGCTGCTCAAGATCCACTGTGGTTCACTACTGCACCTTCACTTGCTATTCCTCAGGCATTGAAGCATGCGGGAGTCTCTCAAGAGCAAGTGGATTTCTACGAAGTAAATGAAGCTTTTTCGGTTGTTGCTTTGGCTAATCAAAAAGAACTAAATCTTGACGCAGAAAAAGTTAATGTCTTTGGAGGAGCAGTTGCAATGGGACATCCGCTTGGGGCATCTGGTGCAAGAATCATCGCCACCTTAAATTCTGTCCTTTTTGACAAAGGAGGAAAAATTGGAGTTGCTGGAATTTGTAATGGTGGTGGTGGTGCCTCTGCGATAGTAATCGAAAAAGTATAAAAGCTGAATTCTAAATAATAGAAAATGAAAGCCTTTCGTTTCAAACTGATCGGCTTTTTTACTTTTGTGCTAATGCAGAAATATCTGTCAATCTATTTTCTTATGACTGCCTCACTTTTTGCGCATGCTCAGCAAAAAGTTACCACCTACTACCCAAATTATCCAGATAAAGTAATGGAAGAATTGACCCTTGTCTGGAGAGATACTGCTGAATTGGAAGGCCCTTACCAAAGATTTGACTTGACAGGTGCCGTAGCAGTTACTGGATCCTATCTAAACAACAAGCGCCATGGTGTATTTACCAACTACTATCCTGACGGCTCGGTGCAACGTCTAACTAAATATGTTAATGGACTCAGGGAAGATACCACACAAGTCTTCTCCCCTGAGGGTACCGTGATACAACTTGCAACCTTTCGAAATGACACGTTGGTAGGTGATATTCGAAAATTCAATAATCAGGGGACTATTGAAAGTGAGACTGCTTTCAAGAAAGGCCTGCCCGACGGGTTGGTCATCAACTACCATCCCAATGGTCAGAAAAGGGAGGAAATCAATTATCTGGATGGTCAACCGAACGGATTAACGCGCACCTTCTACGATAATGGCAGTGTCGAAGTAGAGGCGCAATATACTGCTGGTATGCTTAATGGATTCTACAAAACGTATTACAGAGCGGGACCATTGCAAATGGAAGTTTTAAACGAAAGAGGAAAGCGATCTGGTTACGTGAAGCGCTACTATGAAAATGGACAATTATTATCTTACGGAAATTACGAAAATGGGAATCTTGAGGGACCGTTTACCAATTACTATGATGATGGATCTTTGAAGTCAGAGTTTAAGTATTACAGAGGACGCCTCATCGGTAAAAATGAAGAGTACTACCAGGATGGCTCCTTGAAAAAAATCTATAACTATAGTAGAAATGGTTTGGATGCTTCTATCCTCTCCTATCATCCCAATGGTAAACCATTAGCTGAAGAGTATATAAAGTCAGGACGCAAAGATGGAAACTGGAAGCAATACAACGAGAAAGGTAAAGTGATACTCTCGGAATTCTACGAAAACAATCAAAGAGAAGGAATCAGATTGATCTATGACGAAAAAGGGCGATACATAAAAGAGGAACAAAACTTCGTCAAGGGAATAAAAACGGGCACCTGGAAGCGTTATTTTGGAAAAGATAAACTGGAGCAGTTAGCCACTTACAAAGCAGGCCGATTGCATGGACCTTTTGAGAAATATCAAAAGAACGGAAAATTAGAGTACCAAGGAAAATATATCTTAAACAAGCGAACCGGCACCTGGACCTATTTTGATAAAAGTGGAAAGCCTGAAGTTGAAGAAGATTACCAATCTGGCGTCATCATAGAACGTCGCAAATTAGAAGATTAGCCTAACCTTGCCTTTCTGCTATATTTGCATGCATGAGTAGAGGCATTAAATCAACAGATTTTCACTTCCCTGATCAACGAGGCAAATACAGGGGAAAAGTTAGAGACGTCTATGAGTTTGATGACAAGATCGCCATGGTAGCATCTGACCGTATCTCCGCGTTCGATGTAGTAATGCCTCATCCCATTCCCTTTAAGGGCCAAGTGCTTAATCAGATTGCTGCCAAGTTTCTCGAAGCAACGAAAGATATCGTTCCAAACTGGGTGGAAGAAGTGCCAGACCCGAATGTGACAATTGGTAAGCGATGCGAACCATTCAAAGTTGAGATGGTCATCAGAGGGTACCTGGCAGGACATGCCTGGAGAGAATATAGAAGTGGAAAACGAAGCATTTGTTGCGTGTCATTACCGGAAGGCCTAAAGGAAAATGATCGGTTACCTGCTCCCATTATCACACCCACGACAAAGGCTGCCGAAGGACACGACGAGGACATTTCGAGAGACGAAATCCTTGCACAGGAAATAGTTCCTGCAGCAGATTATTCAGAATTAGAAAAATACACGCAGGCCCTCTTCCAAAGAGGGACTGAAATAGCCGCTAAGCAGGGATTAATACTGGTAGATACCAAATATGAGTTTGGAAAGATCGGTAATACGATTTACCTCATTGATGAGATTCATACGCCAGATTCTTCAAGGTATTTCTATGCTGACACCTATGAACAGCTGCAGGAAGCGGGTGAACCTCAACGACAGCTTTCCAAAGAGTTTGTAAGGCAGTGGCTAATTTCAAAAGGGTTTCAGGGAAAAATTGACCAAAGTATACCCAAGATGAGCAAAGAATTTATTGAGTCGGTATCTGCTAGATACATCGAACTCTACGAGAAAATAACGGGTGAAAGATTTCAGAAAGGCAAGCAGGAAAACCTTCTAAATCGAATAGAGCAAAACATTTTAAAGACATTGTATTGAGATTTTGGCAAGGCACTATATTTGCCAAGCTGGGTCACTGTCAATTAAATAAGCAACACTGAATTATGAAATATACTGCCAATAAAAAAGAGAATTACGTAATCATAGCTTTAAATGAAGAGAAGCTGGATACTACCATTGCCCCTGAGTTGAAATCAGAATTTGTGACCTTGCAGGCTGAGGGTTTTCAACATGTCATCTTAAACATGGGTCAAGTGAAGTATTCAGATTCTTCCGGGTTGAGTGCAGTACTGGTAGGTAATCGACTATTTGGGGATAGCGGATCATTTATCATTTGCGAAATCCAGGATCACGTACAGAAGCTGATCAAAATTTCAATGTTGGATAAAGTTCTGAATATTGTTGCTAACGAACAGCAAGCGGTCGCTGCAGTCACCGTGGACGATATTGAAAACCAAATGAATCAAAACAGCGGAAAGGAATAAGCACCTTTGGCCATCATCGTTAAAATACTCGGGTCAAATTCAGCTTCTTTCGCTCATAATAGACACCACACTTGTCAGATTCTTCAGGTGAAGGATAAATACCTGATGATCGATTGTGGAGAGGGGACGCAGCTTCAGTGTAAGCGATACAACGTTAAACTTTCAAAGATTGATCATATACTCATCAGTCATCTACATGGGGATCACTATTACGGACTTATTGGTCTGCTGTCTACTATGCATCTATACGGTAGGCAGAAAGATTTGACGCTTGCTGGACCTCCCGGCTTAAAGGAGATTATATCTCTCCAACTTCGATATTCAGAAACCAGACTCAATTTTTCTGTAGAATTTACAGAATGGGTGCCTGAGAATATCCAAACAGTACTAGAAACAGAGCGATTTACTGTTGATACCATCCCACTCGACCATCGTGTGCCTTGTTCGGGATATCTAATAAAAGAAAAACCAAACAGACGCAGAATCAACCGGGAACTACTCAAAGAGACATTACCTCCTTCACATTTACATGCACTGAAAAGCAGCGAAGATGTTTACGATAAGGATGGAAAACTTCTTTACAGATGGGAAGATGTCACTAAGCCACCTCTGAAGAATGTGAGCTATGCCTACTGTTCAGATACCAGATTTAAGCCTGATATAATCGAGCAAATAAAAGGTTCTGATCTTGTCTATCATGAAGCAACATTTGCAGACGATATGAAAGAAAGAGCTTATGATACGTATCATACTACCGCAAAGCAAGCAGCTTCAATTGCTCGCGACGCTGAGGTCAGCCAGTTGTTGATTGGGCATTTCTCTACCCGATATAAAGATCTTGACGTGGTACTAGAGGAAGCAAGAGCAGTATTTCCCCATACTTCATTAGCAATTGAAGGCAATACGTTCAACGCATAGCCGTATGACCATAAATCAACAAAAACAACAAAACCTATTTCTACTACTTTCCGGAGTATTCCTGACGAATGCGATCCTTGCTGAAATGATCGGAGTAAAGATTTTCTCAGCAGAAAAAACCCTGGGAATAGCACCGGTAAACATGCACCTACTGGGTGATTTCATCTTGGATTTCAATCTTACAGCCGGAGCCGTGATATGGCCGGTTGTATTTATTACAACAGACATTATTAATGAGTACTTCGGAAAAAAAGGGGTTCGTAAAATCTCGTTTATGGCTGCTGGGTTGATAGCGTATGCCTTCTTAGTCATCTACTTAGTCACTTTGCTAGCCCCCGCAGACTTTTGGCTCGACGTGAACGGAACTGACCCTGAAGGCAAACCTTTCAATGTCAATTTCGCATTCAATAAGATCTACACGCAAGGATTAGGGATCATCGTAGGTTCTCTCACTGCCTTTCTTATTGGTCAATTTTTAGATGTCTACGTATTTCAGAAGCTTCGAAAGCTTACTGGTGCTAAGATGGTCTGGTTAAGAGCAACAGGTTCAACCCTAATCTCTCAGCTCATTGACAGTTTTGTAGTTCTTTCTATAGCTTTCTACTTCCTGGCCCCGGCAGAAAGTCGATGGAGCATTGCACAGGTAGCTTCTGTGGGCATCATCAACTACATCTACAAATTTGCAGTAGCCATTCTGCTTACACCTCTTATCTACCTTGGTCACTTTCTCATTGATCAGTATCTTGGAAAAGAATTATCAGAGCAAATGATGTCGGAAGCCTCAAGTCCTGCATAGTTCGGGAGAGACACTTATGTAATTTTTCATTGAAATAACACGAGAGATGCTTAGCTTCATAGCAGAACTTACATAATCATGAAGAAGCTGATTCATCTAATTTTTGGAATTTGCCTGATTACTTCTGTCTCCGCTCAAGAAAATCAAGCAAACATAACCGCCCCAAAACCTGCAATATCTGAAACAAGAATTACTGCTAAAATAGCAGGTACAAATCATACTTTTGTTACAAAGGCAGGAACCCACCTGCTTCGGGATGAAGACAATAAACCCATTGCACTCTTTGGATTTACTTACTATAAAAAGGAAGGTGCTAATCAGAACCGTCCGATCGTGTTCGCTTTCAATGGTGGCCCCGGCTCTTCTTCGTTCTGGCTACATATGGGAGTATTAGGACCTAAAAGAATAAAAGTAGACGATCCAAACTTCAATAAAGCAGCCCCATATGAGGTAGTGAATAATGATTATTCTATTCTGGATGTTGCAGACCTGGTCATGATGGATCCTATAGGGACGGGACTAAGTATTCCTATTGGAGAAGCCGAATTTAAAGACTTTTGGGGAGTGGATCAGGACATAAGAAGTCTCTCACTGTTCATCACCCAATTTCTAATTGATCATGAAAGAATGAACAGCCCTAAGTATCTTCTTGGTGAAAGTTATGGTACTTTCCGAAATGCAGGCCTAATGAATCGCCTTCTAAATCAAGGCATTGCGATGAATGGTGTGATCATGGTTTCTGCAGTATTTGACCTGAGAACCCTCATCTTTCCTCCTATGGAAGACCTCTCTTATATCTGTCACTTCCCTACGTATGCTGCAACTGCCTGGTACCATGATGAGATTGAAAACAAAAACCCCGACTTGAACGCGTTCTTAGATGAGATCAGAGACTTTACTGAAGGTGAATACGTCCCGGCTTTGTATAAAGGAGATCAAATAAGTGAAGAGGATAAAATGAATATAGCTCGTAAACTGGCAAACTACACCGGTACCGATGTCGACTTTTGGAGGCAATCCGATCTTCGTGTGACGAATGGAGAATTTTTTGCAGAGATGAGAAGAGAAAACAGACAGGTCATCGGTCGACTTGACTCACGGTACCTGGGACTTCAGCAGGATGGCATCAACCAGAACGGCGAATATGATCCCCAAAGCTTCGCGATTTCTCCAGCATATATCCAGGGTTTTTTAGACTATTTCCATGGTGAACTGGGTGTTCGAAAAGACTTGCTGTACACGATCACTGCCGGTCGACGAAAAGGCTTCCAATGGGATTGGTCACATCAGGGTAACAGTAGATGGAATACCCAAGCTGCCATTCATACGGGTGTGGATATGGCCGAAGCCATGACCAAGGATCCAAATGTAAAAGTGCTTATCCTCAATGGCATTTATGACCTAGCCACCGTATTCTACGGCGTAGAATACACCATAAACCACCTCCAATTACCCAAGGAGATCAAGGAAAACATCATCATGAAATATTACGAGGCCGGACATATGATGTATACACATGAGCCTTCACTCATTCAGTTTAAAGAAGATGTAGCAGGATTTATTCAGGACACCTCCTTTTCATCGAATTAATGACCATAAGGTAGAACTAAATTTCAAATAGTAAATCTGATATCACCTCGTGCTTACCTTCGAATCGGATGAGTCTCGGTAATGTCCCTGTAGCCCGTTCTACCAGTTGGTTCTGTTGCCCAATCATTTCCTCTTTGAAAAATGGATCCTGATTTCCCGTCAGATATAAAATTTCCTTTGATTTACCCCACTTTTCCGTCCTGTCAATGGGTATGTCAGGTGGAAAAGTTCCTGCCCAAAGCACCAACTTATCAAACTTCACATTACCAAAAGCTCCAAACCGAGAAGCAGTAGCTGCCCCTTGAGAAAATCCAAAAAGGGTAATGGAAGCATCTGAATTTAACACCTTCTCTTCTTCCACTACTCTATTTAAATAGGTGATCTGGTTGTTAATTTCAGTCAGTCGGTCTTCCCTGGTCATCCACACTGCTCCAACTTTCCCAGAGAATCCTTCCAGATAATGCTTCGACAAACCTTGCGGAGCAATGATGAAGTTCGCTCTAGCGTCTAATCTTTCAAATTTCTTAATAAAATACTTTGCCAGCATTCCATATCCATGAAAAACAATCCAGATACGCTTCGTTTCTGAAGTCAGATCATTCAGCATGCAATAAGAGGCTTTGAGATTTACCTCCAGATGTTTTTCCATATCAGGCAGCTTTACTCAGAGAATGCAATATAGCTTCACTCAATATAGTCATCTTGTATTTCACCACCTCTCTAAGTTTTCGTTCGTAAACTGTTTTTAGCAATGGACCATACTTTTCTCAATTTTATCGCTCTTCTCTTTCACACGTAATATTGTCACTTTCTAACATCTGGCTGTGGTTTACTCGCTATAAAAACTTTATGAGAAATTGGTAGCAAATCAATAATTATTGAATGACCTGTTTCTTCCATGTGAGCAATCTAATTGATGCGGCTACGAAAGGACTACCGTAAAGGTATCGGCTGCAAGACTTTCATTAAAGGCACCGTGTATCGACATAATCGAACACCTCTTTAAATCAAGGTGTCCTAAAACTTCTACATTCGGAGAAACAGAAAGCTTCAAGCCTCTAGGATCCTAGCATTATCGATTTCTAAAATGCTATCCAGATTGGTTAGCAATATGCGTATTCATCTGATAACCTACCAAGTTATACTTCTAGCAAGATGATGAAGCTCAGCAAAAGGAAAGGTTTTTCTTGACTGATACCTGTAACCTACACAGCATTCTTTTGAATGGATCATTCATCGCTTTGGCCAGCCTTGCGAATGGATCAGCTGAATAGTATCCATATTTTGTTTGACTAAAACTAACGGGACGAAGCTTTATAAAATTGTAAAAAAATGTCTTAAGCGATATTTGATTGCGATTTTTCCTTTGAACGGTGCCATTAGAACCTGAAAGCGCATCCTTTACCATATACTCAGCAAAATTAACATTTGCCTTCATAAGACTCGAAGCTAGTGAAGCCCAAAATCTTCCGTTAATTTCTAATAGAAATATTCTACCAGATTCTTTTTGCCTAATAAGATCAAAACAGGCAATACCTTCCCACTGTAAACTCTTGGCAACAGAAGAAACGATTTCAAAAACTTGCTCGTCCTCTATGAAGGTTAAATCATCATTACGAGAATAGTCCCGTAAATTTTTCACTGGAGATTCCTGAATCGTATGTACCAGTATCTTTCCTTCTCTTGCATATATATTACAAGTGACCAGACTTCCTTCTACATATTCCTGAGCTTCGAAACCCTTTAAGCTACAATTGGATAATCCCAGGTATTTTTCAAGTTCAATTCTATTAATCTTCGTTTCTATTCCTCTTCCAAAGGAGCCCCTGGAAGGCTTAATTAACACGGGAAACTTCAACTCAAGGGCTTTATTATAGGTATCTATTCCTTCAAGCTTAACCGACTTTGGCATAAAATCGAGCCCCTGAGCAGTGAGGTATTCGCGCAACTGACCTTTATCAATGGCCGTTTCGAACATCCCGAGTTCTGTCAAAGGAACTACCTTTGCTATCTTCTCAATCTCTTTCAACTGATTAATAACCTCTAGTGATTCATTTTCTCCTACCGGAATAACTAGTTCAATTGACTTGGAGGATCCTAGTACCCGTATCTTCGAAAGTATCTCAGAGTATTCCTCAAAGCATACCACCTGATGTACGAACCTCGAAAATTTACATGCGGAATGCTTCTTATTCGTGAGAACAATTAAATTTCTATTCTGATCTTTTAATGAATATGCAACACTTAGCAGAATATGTTCGTCATATCCAATTAGGACAATGCTCTTGTTTCTTGATCTTTTCATGGCTGAGTAGTTTGATCATGATACAAGATTAATCATTACCTAAATCGGTCCTTATCAAATTTCGATTATTGACATAATTACTTCGATAACTGAAGTCATTTTTAACTTCAATCACACCTGATACATGGTATTCACAGAAGGGTCAGGAAGACATAACCACTCTACAGATTCTACTTTCTTTGAACTCTCCCAATCACTTAATTGTCCATAAGTACTTTTTAAAAATACAATAATTAGGGATGCAAATAGCTCTTCTACATGGTTTCAATAGCTACAAATAGAGGAATTCATGTCTTGGTCCCGCTTCATATGCACTAGGGAATGTTCCGATCTACCCAACTAAGAGGATCTGGATTCTACAACAAAAAATCAGGGTAGTTGACCTAGCTGGATTCCCTCATTTTTAGGGACTTACGCCTGCCATCATGTATCCGCAAAGCAATGCACCGTACGTTCCTACTGCATAGCCCACAACGGCAAGCAACACGCCTACTGGTGCTAATGAAGGATGAAAATAAGAAGCGACCACAGGTGCAGAAGCCGCTCCTCCTACGTTAGCTTGACTACCCACGGCTATGAAGAAATAAGGGGCTTTTATGAGACGGGCTACTAAAAACATCAGTAGCGCATGAAAAGAAATCCAGACCAATCCCACAAGAAATAATCCTGGGTTATCGAAAATGGCCAGTATGTCCATGTTCATTCCAATGGTGGCAACTAAGACATAGATAAAAACACTTCCGATCCTGGAAGCTCCAGCTCCTTCCAGCTCTCTTGCTTTTGTAAAAGACAGGATAACCCCTAATGTCGTTGCGGTTACGACGATCCAAAAGAAATTGGAATCCAGACTGTAGTCTTTCAAAGCGGGGTAATTTTCTCCGATAAAAGGAGCGAGAACTCCTGCTACCGCATGACCAACTGCCACACATGCAAAACCAACGCCCAAGACCTTGAAAAAATCCGTAGTAGACGGTATCCTGGCTACTCGTTGCTGAAAATCAGCCATCTTCTTTTTCAAGGTCTTAATCGAACTATCATCCGCTTTTAATTTTTGATTGATCCAGGCATTTCTTCCTATACCGATCATGAGGATGGCTAACCACATATTACCCACAATAATATCAACCGCAACCACTTTAGAGAAAATGCTATCACTAACTTCGAACACCTCTTTCATAGCAGCCTGATTAGCTCCTCCTCCTATCCAGCTTCCTGCTACTGTGGTCAAACCTCTCCAAACTTCATTTGGAGCAGGTGCACTGATCACATCAGGAGCTATGAAACTAAATAATAAGATAGCAATGGGGCCTCCAAACATGATTCCCAGGGTGCCTGTCATAAACATGATCAATGCCTTAGGTCCAAGCTTTACCAGCTCCTTCATGTCGACGCTGATCGTTAGCAGTACCAAACAAGCCGGCAATAAATACCTACTTGCCATAAAATACAACCTGGACTCCTCTGGGTTAATCAAACCAAAAGAGGAAAGTAAAGAGGGCAAAAAATAACACATCAGGAGCGTTGGTACTACTCCGTAAAACTTCTTCCAGAAAGTACTATTACTACTGGCAGTGGTGAAAACAAATGCCAACATCAGCATCAAAATACCGAATATAATGGCATCATTTTGGATCAGGGGTTCTTTCATAATTCTTCGATTATCATCATCAGCTCGCTCAGCATAGCAGCTGTAGCGCCCCAGATGACTTTTCCTTTGACATCAAAATAAGGAGCCCTCATGGAAAAACCTCGAACATCAATCGTTTTTTCTTTAATAGCATCAGGACGCAAAAAATCAAGTAATGGACCTAAGATGATCTCATCGACTTCGGTTGGTTGAGGAATGAAATTTGGCTTGGATTTCAAAAATCCTACCACAGGGAGCACCTGGAAATTAGAGGCGCCAACATAAAACGAAGAGAGAGACCCTACTACTTCCACTTCCTCAGGATAGATCCCCACTTCTTCATGAGACTCCCGAAGTGCTGTCTGAATCAGGTCAGCATCGTTTTCTTCCCGTTTACCACCAGGAAGGGCTATCTGTTTGCTATGAACACCATCGTAATCTGGCCGCTGAATCAATGGGAAATGTACACCCGCCTCGTCTTCATAAAAAGCGATCAATACGGCTCCCTGTCTCCTATTCGCTTGTTCCTTAAAATCAATTTTACCTCCATCTGCACGCTTTACTTTTACTCGCTCGTAGGCGACGAGTCCGGGTAATGGCTCCTGCAGCCGATTGGATAGTTTAAAATAAAGATCAGTAAAAGGAATCATAGCTCGATTCAATGAATATGTCCTTGCTTTTCTTTGGAAAGCGTCACTTTCGCTTTCTCTACTTCACCTTGCTGTTGATACACTTCCGCAAGATAGGTGTACGTATTAGGCGCGTAGTCCGATGCTTCAATGACTTGTTTCAAATAGCGTTCTGCCTGATCATAATCCCCCGTTTTCAAAAAATAGATTCCCTTATTTCTGAATGCCCACATGTTGTCAGGGTCTCTCACCAGACTGGCGTTTATATCCTGAATAGCAAGTCGTAAGGAGTCAAGCATTAAGTATGTGTAACCTCTATTGTTAAGAAAAATGGGATTGGATCGATCCATATCCAATGCCTTATTCACAGCTTGCAGTGCTTTACGATGATCTCCTACATCACCCAAGAGTTGATTCATGGTGTTGAAAGCATTGGCCTGTGATGGATCAATTTCTACTGCTTCTTCTAACAGTTTGATTGCAGCTTGATAATCCGTTTGATAATACAACACCGTGGCCCAATTGATCAACGCTTCAATGTTTGTGCCGTCCTGATTCCATACCTTCTCAAAGGTATCAGCAGCCTTTTTCAAGCTGTCCATCTGAGTATAAACCAGCCCTTTAAAAAATTCAAATGTAATAGAATCAGGAAATTCATTTAGTAAAAACTCAATATCCCGAAGACTCTTCGGATATTGTTTAGTAACCTCGTAAGCGTTTGCTCTATTGTAAATGGCTTCCCAATAATCGGGTTGAATAAGGATCGCCTGATTATAATCTTGAATCGCCTCAAAAGGTCGAGCAGCTTCCATTAAGGCAACCCCCCTGTTGTTGTAAGCCAGAGCAAAATCCGGATCCACTGTTAAAGCATTAGAGAAATGTGTAATAGCCTGTCGGTGCTCTCTCTCGTTAAGCGCTACATTTCCTTGAAGAAAGAATCGATCGCGTTTGGTTTCTGCAGTATCACAAGAAACTGTCAATAAAATGGTTATTAAAACGAATGCTAAAGTCTTAGTCATGAAAAAAGGGTTACAGGGCAAATCTTATGATTTTACTTGTAACCCAGTCCTATTTATTTGAGTTTGGAAAAAGCTAGATCAATTTCGTCTAACCTTTCCGCCGCTACTTGAGTCAGCATATACTTTTTCAGGGTCTCCATCGTAGCTGATTTTTCCTGCACTGTTGGCTTCTGCTTTAAGCATGTTAGTTACATTCACAATAGCGCTTCCCGCGCTATTCGCATCAACGTGCGCTTCTTTGACCAAGAGAGCCGAAGCACGAAGTGTGCCCGCACTACTAATAGCAGCTTGAAGCTCATCCGCTTTACCTTTCAACTCGATCTTTCCACTGCTACTGATATCTACAGATACCTCATTGACATCAATATCTGCTGTCACGGATGCGGCAGAAGACACGTCTATGTCCAGATCACTTCCCGTAATTTCTGATTCAAAAGTTACATCAGCTGCGCTACTCACTTCTACTTCGTTTATTTCTTCAAACTTTACATATACTCTGACATTGACATTTCTGTAATTCCTGTTCCCTCTCATTTCGATATTGAGCGTGCTTCCTGACACATTAGTCACTACATCCTCCAAATCTGCTGCTCCAGATACTTCAACTCTTGCTTCAGGATTTCCTTTTTCAAGAATAACTTCTATTCCTTCTGCAACATCGATTCCGTCAAAAGTTGACAGTTTTCTAGTCTCCGTTTCTTGTGCGTATGCAAAGAAAACGGTCAATAATAATGCTATGGGTAAAATTCTCATGTGATAAGGTTTTCGGTAAAGACCCCTTATCTACTACAAGGTTGCATGAATACTGGTCTTATTCCACTAATTTTTTTTGGTACGTCTTCTGGTAATCCGTCCAGGGGGTGTTTTTGTATTTATCGTCTCCAATGTACGTGATCACAACTTCAAAAAATCCTGCTTTTTGATAGCCGGGGATTGCCTGAATTGGCTGAAGCTCTTCATCAATAAAAACAGTAGTAGGGTAACTGGCTTTTCTATTCATTAGTAAGTAAGCTAATTCATGAATACCATTTCTACCTCCTTGTGGGGGAGGTACGAACTTAAACGTATTTCCAGCGTACTCAATCTCCTCTTTGTACTTCTCCGTATTGAATTTAACTACGTAATAGTTGTCGTTTAAGTATTTGGCTATGCCTGGGTTTTTGTAGACTTCACGATCCATCTTCTTGCACCAACCGCACCAATCAGTATACATGTCAACCACAATTTTCCTGGGTTCACTCTTGTGCAAAATAAGCGCCTCTTCCATCGTCAGCCACTTAATCTCCTCTTGTGGATTGCTGATACTGACATTATTCCAAGATATAAAAGCGATCGCCAGGATGCTAAAAACTGCTGAAATAATTCGTTTCCCCATACTTTCAAATGTATACTAATCAGAACAGTAAAAAAACAGATTGAGTTTCAAAGTAGTAATCTCCACACTAGTGAAGTCGAAACTAAGCCTCTGATAAACGTTAGTTAATGGATAACTTCTACCAGGTCGACTAATTTGGGACAAAGATCACACAGCTCCTGCTTTGGTGCGTGATTGTCTATATAAGGCATCTTATCAAGAATAGAATTGCTTGTCCCTTCCTATTCCTCAAAAGAATAGTAAAAACGAACCCGTGACCGGCCTGCTAACTGTCCAATAGGTTGTAGTTGTAATGTAACTCTGGCGAGGTGTTGAGTGAATTGACTTAAATCTGCATAATACCCTCGCTACAACGTCACCATTGATTTTCAAGATTAAAGGTTCACCGAAGGTAGGCGTGGAAATCCTTATTTGCACTTCTACTTCAGAATTGCTGTGCTACTTCTAATTCAATCAGGCCTTTACTCCGACGTATGATGGGGTGTATGCAAAAAATTATCTTTTGCTTTCTTTACTCCAAATAAGGCGATAATCATCATCCAGAATATTTTTGGAAGTTTTATTGCAGCTTTAAAGACGGCAGCTTTTCTGTAAGCACGCGGCATAGCAAAAAATAAAGTGAGACCAAATATGGTACTAAGTCCAAGTGTCATACTAAAACCAAACCAACCCATCAATAGAAATCCCAGCGGTACTGAGATTCCCAGTACACCCAACAGGATCAGTCGCGGTAACAATAAAAACTGAAATGATTTATCAAAATAATCAATATTCCCTTTTGTGATTAGATGTTTAACAGCCGAACCTATAGAGGCTCCTCCATATCTTATCTGTGCGGCGATCCATCTGGTTCTTTGTTGAATAAATGCATTGTCTTGCGATACTTTTTCATCGTATACATACGCATCCTCCAGGTAGATTATTTTCACTCCTGCCTTTAAAAAAGCAAGCTCTAATGCCTTGTCAAAACCTCCAATGGCAGTTATTTCAGACATAAAACGCTTGAATAACTCATAATCAAAGGCCATACCAGATCCAATTAGCGCGCTGGACAAACCAACATTATGATGACCCTTTCGGAAAATATGATTATTAATTTCCTCCGAGACACCATCCATTACAGCTAAGTCATTTTCTGCATTTTTAGCAACTCGGTGAGCCTGGATGGCATGATTACCGGCAGAATAGGACTTATTGATCTTTTCTAAAAAGTCCTTTTCCATCACATTGTCAGCATCTAAAATCACCACAATATCATAATGGGTATTAATTCGAGCATACGTCTCATTGATTGCTTTAGCTTTTGTACTTTGCTCAAAACTCACCTCAATCAACTTTATTTTCAATTTCCTTAATGCTCCCAGCGTTTTCTGCTGTAAAGAATCTGCAATAATGAATACATCGAATTGATTAGATGGGTAATTCTGCTCTAAGGCTTTTTTAGCCGTATCAACAATGATTCCGTCTTCCTTGTAAGCGGGAACAAAAACGGCAATTCTCTTGGGGGTTATCACATGACTAAGCTCAGCCCTTTTAGTTTTTAAATGACCAAAGAGAGTGTAAATAGCGTAGTACAGTACGTTGATTATCAAATATCCAAAAATGATATCAATAAGTATATAGAGAGTAGTCATAGCGAATTATTTAGTAGTATCTAACCAGCCAGATAAATCTTTTCCAATGAGCTTCTGAAGTTTGGTAATCTCATTTCCATAAACTTCTTCAATTAAGCGTATACGTGTCCCCGGCTTCAAGGCTGGTTTGGTTAAATTTTGCTTTCTTAATTTGTTTACATGCTTCTTTAGCCACTCTTGCTTTGTCACCGTATTCATTATCCTTGGACTAATGGATGACAATGCTGATTTTAAGATGCTTTTCTGACCTATAAATCGGTCGACAAATGGATTCTTGATCTTTCCGGATACATTATACTCTACACTTAAATCGGGCTCATACCATCCGTCTACCCCTATGAAGTCGTACATATTTTGTATCAAGCGTAGTGGGTCACTTCGTAACTCTTCGTAGAGATATACCTTAATCTGTGATTGATCAAACAGGTCGTAGTATCTCTTGAGATGTGTATAATAAAAGCCTTCCTGGATCAAATCATTTCGCCTCCACCAGATTGAATCTTTATCAAAGCAATCCTCAAATGCCTCACTGGGCTCCCTTCGTTCTCTAGCCAAATGCATGAATCGACTGTACAAACGATCTACCGGGTTACGAAGTATTACAATTAATTTAACTCCGGGCAAGGATTCTGAAATTTTACCAGGAGCGGTAGAATGGTAAAGGTACATTGGGCTTACTTCTCCGACCGCTTTTTCGTCTCGAACTTCGCTGAATAAAGCATCGTATTCTTGCCTTGTAGTAATTGACCATGGGTAATGGTACATCTGTTGCGGATCATCTTTTGGATCAACTAACTCTTCCCCTTCTAAAGCAAAGAAGTTCGTTTCCTTCACTTTACTCATGTATACTTCAGGGTGTTCAGCTAAGTACTCGTACAATGCGGTAGTACCTGATTTTCCTGCCCCGATGATAATGAAATTAGGAAGCCTCATTTTTTTCTTTTAAAATTAAAACTCTAACCACGCAGCGACATTAGATATTCGATGAATAGCTCGAATCCAGAGATATCTTGTAATAGAATAAAAAAAAATGCCTTCTTCATTAATTTGCTACACAATTCTTTTGAAGCTGTTTAATAGAGTGCTTAAATGGATAAACAAATCATCAATCATGGATTGATTACTTTCACAAAAAAAGTCTTACTCCTGATCTTCAATTTTTCCTCCTTCATGCTGCTGGTAAGACTATTGAGCAAGGAGAATTTTGGAATCTGGGTATTATTTTTTTTGATAGTCGGTAGTATGCAAATGATTAGAAACGGATTCATCATGAATCCTTTTCTCAGATATATGAAAATATCGAAATCAGAAGAATTAAGCTCTATCAGACTTACTTCCTTTTTTTTGAATTTTTCACTATCAGTAGCCATCGGGCTATTGATCATACTATTCAGGAACTCCATTGCATTACTGTTGGATGCTCCAGAGCTGACCTCATTCATTTCGCTGGCATGTCCAATCATAATCTTAAGCGCAATTCGACAATCTCTTTCTTATCATCTCACAATTCAAAGTGAATTCCTGAAAATGTCCATAGCTGAGGTACTGGAAAAAGCTTTCTTCTTTTTTCTATTGCTTTATCTATATTGGACCAATCAGGAGGTAGAAATTGAAAGATTGGTGGGATTCCAAATTTTATTTATACTCTTTGCAATCCTTTTATTGAGTGTCTTTGCTTACCGCAGCTTTCATCTTAGTACGAGTAATTGGAAGACCTGGATAGCTAAACTATCATCATACGGTAAATTCACTTTTGGCACTAATATAAGTTCCGTATTAATGAGAAATATTGATAGTTGGATGTTAGGAGGGATGGTTTCGCCAGCTGCTGTGGCAACTTACAATCCTGCTATCAGAATTAGCAACCTCTTTCAAGTACCGGCCGATAGCCTAACCACTGTTTTATTCCCAAGAGCAGTTAGTGAAATTCATGAAAAGGGATTAGACGCTGCTAAAAAGTTATATGAAAAGTCCTCTTCTTTCATCCTGGCGGCAGTTATCCCTTTAGTGATTGTTATTCTTCTATTTACCGAAGAAATAATTTTACTGATTGCTGGAAATGAGTACCTGGATTCAGTTGAAATCTTGCAAATAACAATGTTTTATACCATTATCATTCCATTTAATCGACAATTGGGAATGATTTTGACTGCGATGGGTCTAGCTAAATTAAACCTGCTCTTTATCATTAGAAATGCACTACTTAATACACTCCTAAACTACCTGCTTATCAATACTTATGGAATCCAAGGTGCTGCTTATGCTACACTTATCAGCTATATTTCCATTTTTGTGATGAATCAGCTGTATCTGGAACGAAAATTTAATGTGGAGATAAAAAACTATTTCAAATACTTCTTAGAGTTCTACAAACTAATCTTTAACCAGATATGGATGAAAATTAAAAAAAGATAGGAGATCTTTATCTAATAAAGTCCCAGTCTTTCTTATATCATCCTCAAAGTATTTATACATCTCAGTCTTTACGTGCTGATTAATTTCTATCCTTTTTAGGTTTTTATTCAAAAGGTAACTCTTAAGTTTGGCTCTTTTATTAGCCGAAGGAATCATTAGCTTGAAAACAAGCATGAACACCTTTTTGAAAGCTGATTCTCTTTTTATTAAAAACATTAGCCTTCGGCTATGAGGTTTTCCAGAAACGTTATAGCGGATCGATGTATTTGCCGTAAATTCCTGATCTACCCCCAAAAATTCGAAACATTCTCTGAGCACTTGATTTGGATTGGCTAAGAGCTCTTCATTTAAAACTACTTTTACACGAGTGAAATTTTGAAGAAAAGCACTTATGGCTTCGTAATACAGACTTGCTTTTTTGTAGTGATAGATCAATTCCCAGTTATCCTCAATTCGTTCATTTTCCCGTTCAAAAGCCTCACTGATTTCCATGTTTTCTCGGCCGTCCCTTATCAAATGCTTATATGCTGAGAAACTTCTCTCAACCGGATTTCTGATTATTAAAATAATTTTAGGATCCCCAAGCTCTTTCTTGATTAACGGTACAGAATACTTATGAAAATAGGCAGTATCTGCACTTGCTTCTCCAATAGCTTTTTCTTTGGCGGATTCGAATAAATCAAAATACTGCCCTCTATCAGTTACATACCATTTCATTAATCTCTCATCTTTAGGACCTCGAAGGGGATATATTTCAGTATTTTGAGAAGTAAAATAACGAGGTTCTTTTTTAGGAGATATATAAATATCTGGATGCTGACCAAGGTAGGAAGCCAAAGAAGATGTGCCACACTTTGCCATCCCAGCAATTAAAAAATTAGGAATATTCATTTAACTAAAACAGTTAAGATCTTAAGTTTATTTGACGCATTAAAAAAGTAGAGACTCGACTTACTATTTTCCCCTCTAGGTTGCGATAGAAAGGTAATTCTACCTTCCGTTGATAAATCAGATATTCTAAAAAGCGAAGCAAGGCATACAGCAAGAAAAGAAAACATACTGGTCCTATCAGCCCCAGTCCAAGACCTTTTATATCCAAATAAAAAAGATTCAATAGAATATTTCCGTAGGTAAAGGCTTCAAGGGACATTTTACTGAAAATCATAAGGGATTCCAGCCCTACGAATCGAGGGTTTTTAAAAGGGTAGATAGCAAAACACAACAAGCTAAGGCATAGTGCTACAGTGAGACCGTAAACATAATATATCGGGTGGTTAGCTACCCTAAACCCGTTACTATAAAACAAGTCTATGAATTCCCCAACCCCTATCAACTGAATGCCTGTGACCAATATTGTCAAACTTATCAATAGCATCACCAAGCTGGTTCGTATAAAAGTTATCGGCTTTTCAAATGATATCTTGGAGGATAGAAACATTCCAGCTGCCACTAAAGAGAAAGACAAAAGAACACTTGGCCCCTCCTGCCCGCCCAAACCAAAAAGCACAGAAGTCAAGGAGGCAAGATGAGCATTAGATATGCTTATAAAATCGTAAAACGGATAAATAAACCAAATACAAAGACTTGCAAAAAAAATCTTATCTATACCTACCTTCTTCCTGATGATTAAGATCGGTATTGCCAGAAGCATAAAAACAGCATATAATTTTAAAATATTCCCATAATGTGTCTTACTTAGGAATAATACTGCAGCGATCGTTCTATTGAAGGTTAATACTCCTCCTATTAATCCGGCAAGAGCGATCAAAATATACCCCCTGTAACATTGCAAACTCCTTGTGACCAGCTTAGGAACCATCCCCTCTAATCCATTTTTTTGATATTTTTTGTAATATACAAGCTCCAACATCATCCCAAATAAGAAAAGGAATGTTGGAGTAGCCGCGCTTGTAAAAGATTTAAGTAGTGCATAATGAGTAAAGGAATAATCAAACCAAACGTTAAAATCATTCATTGAATGATCAAACATCGCAAAAATGATTGCTATAGATCTGGCAAGGTCGATAAATTTGACTCGCATATTAATTCACTGTTTTTTCAATCAAATGTTTAAATCCGTCATCAAGGATCATTTAATCATTTCATTTAACTGACCTGCCCTTATTTCCCAGCTATTGCTCTTTGCCATAGCAATCCTTTGATTCACTTCTCGATGATTATGAGATTCAATTTTTCCCTCTAATTGATTCAAAAACTCTTCTTTAGTTGCTCCTACACTTACATTATTTCCAAAATTAGCTAAACAAGCAAAGTCTGTTGAAATCACGGGAATTCCAGCTGCCAAATATTCATTGATCTTCAATGGATAAATATTTTTGGTAAACTCGTTCTTTACAAAAGGAATGAGACCTGCATCAAATAGGCGTAGATATTTAGGAATATCGTCTGGTTGTTGAGGACCAAAAAAACTGACATTTTCAAAATAATCAAGTCTTCTCATACCTTTTGGAAAGGTAACTCTACCCACAAAATGAAATAACCAGTCAGGTCTCCTTTGAACCAAAAATTCTAATAGATCATAATCAAGTCGATCATCAATGGAACCCAAATAACCGATAATTGGATATTCATTGCTCTTCTTACTATTGAATGCTTGACTAAAAAGTTCATAATCAACTCCATTCTCTATTAATGTCACCATCCTATGCTTTTGATTGCGATTGTCTTGTAACTGTGTCGATGTGACAATCACCTGATCCACCTTAGAAAAAAAAGCATCTTCAAATCTGCCACCATGTACCCCCGCCCAATTTGCGGCTCTTATCTCATCGTAGCAATAGTAATAGGTAGCTGCTATATCTAACTCATTAAATAGCGCTACTCCCATAACAGGATGAAAGGCATTGATCATGATCGTATTCCTAAAATTAAGTTGCTGCATCGCCACTCTAATAGATGAGATCACGGGTGCCACCTGCCATTTTAGTAGCCTAGAAAAGAGCCACTGTGATCTAACCCAGTTAATTGGTACGACAGGCGGTAATGTAAGATGATGAATTGTATTCCCTTGCCTTGTACTTAACGTCCTTAATCTGGAGCGTAATCCCAACATGCGTGCAACAGGCACATTTGATTTTCCTAATAATCCGTAAATCAAATCCTTCCATGTAAAGGCGTAATCAACAAACAAGATACGGTGGTTATTGGCAAGCTGGGACATCATATGGACGATGGCCTTCATATAATCCCCTTCCCAGGTAGTCATACTAACGCATACAATGTCTCGCTTCTTTTTTCTCTCAAAAGACATATGTATTGAGTTTTGACTTACTTAACTCAAATCGAACCAGTTTACGAATCCAGTTTACAAGCTTGCTTCGTTCCAACGGCAATTCGCCTAGAATTTGATCTAAGTGGTGCAGCTTAACACCATTCAAGACTAGCATCAGCTGCTTCGTTGTAAGCCTTTGATAATTTTTTAACAAGTGCTGATGCGCTCGTGACCAGGTCCTGTCTGCGCGAGCCACAAGTAGTGAAATACTTGATTGACCCACTAGGTTAATTGGGATTTGATTATCAACCAAAGGAGGAAGCTCTAAGAATACGTATTGATATTCTTTCAACTTTTCCTGTGGAATAAGAGATTCCAGTGAATCTATTCCATTAAAACTTGCATCAGCACTGTATTCTACAACATGCTCATGGTTCTCCGCTAACTCCTTATTCGGAGTAACTAAGATTGATTTGTCACCCGAGGTTACAAAAAACTCGTGAATTAGTCTCACAATGGTGGATTTACCTACACCCTCATTTAGACTAAAAATCGTAATTAAAGTCTGCTCTTTTTCTTTTGATACAAACCTTTCTAATTTAATATTATTAGCAAAGAAGCCTAACAGGCGGGAAGTAATATCAGCGTATTTATTCATGTATTTTTCGTCCATAAAAGGAAATGCTGCTGCTAGTTCCAGTCCGGTATCATTTGAGCTCTTCTCAGGGTTTTTAAGCGTATCATCCAGTAACTCAACTGCAATCAGAAAGGATAATACGCCAACAAAGCCAACAAATAGGGACATAAGGACAAGTAACATCCTCTTTGAGGACTCAGGTTCTACGGGATAATCAGGTGCGTCTAAAACCTCTAGTTTACCTGTCAATTCTAAATTCTTTGCCTTTAGCTTGGCTTGATTTAAACCATTTAGGACCGTTAGGTATTCTCTCTCGTACACATTTATTTGCCTTTCCATTCGGTCAATCGTTGAGCCCATTGGTGTGAATTCCTCGTATTCCTTGTCTATGGTATCTATCCATTCTAGGAACATTTTTAACGATGCTGACTCACGGTTATATTGAACCAGATTATCTAGCCAATCAGTGACCAATTGGCCACCCTGAATACCTTCAGGTGTAGATGAACTTGACACTATGTAATCCATCTGTTTTCGAATACTAGCTTTCAGGCTGTCTTGTCTGCTGTATAGAAACTTCAGTGTTGAATCCTGCGCATTCCTGTTTTCGATGATGGCTATTTCTGTAGCGATACTGGAAAGTCTATTCTTACTATCAATCAACTCAGAATTTGCTCTAAACTGATCTTTACGAATTTCAAGTTTTTCTTCCAACTGGTTCAATGCAGCCTCAGTAGCTTTGAAGTCTCTGGTTAGCTGAGCAAACTGCTCCTGCGCATTTTGCTTCTTGATAGCCAATGCTTTGGTTTCCTCCGAGTAATTAATTACCCTGCTTTTAATTCTAAAATTAGTAAGGTCATTTTCAGCTTGAGTCAGCTTTTCCCTGGTTTTCTCGACTTCTTGTTCAAAGTACCCGACCACATCACCTGTTTCTGATTCCTTGAGGGACATAGACCTGGAAATGAAAACATCCACTAATATCTTCAATGTATTTTGACATAATCCGGCATCATAGCTTTGATAGCTTAGTGAGACCATGTCACTTGATTTAAATCTCTTTACAGTAACTGTTCTTAATTTTTCAATGCTATGTGATCCGTCCCCCCTAATAAGTTGGTTGATCTCAGGGTCTCCATCTCTATATCGCTCAAGCAGGTTAAGGTAGGTTTTTTCAATGTCCCCATCTGAAACCAGTTCACTACGTTTATTCATTGGAAAAATTTCCTGAATTAAGTCGAAAGCTTCTTTCCCTAGTTTCTCATTAGGTTGGTCCTGAGAGAGATTATAAGCAAGTAGCCGCAATCCTACCTCTTCGAGCGTAAATCGAGAATCAATGATGCTTATGAGGTTGTCATAGGCTGCATTTATCTCTCTGTAATCAACCCTTTCGGATGTTCCTGACTCAATATCATAGCCTGAAGCAAGCCCGGTATACAACAGGGCACTTGACTCATACGTCTTCTTCTCGTTAATGGTCAATAGAAATACGAGAACCGCCATCAGTGTCGGCACAAATGTAAGTACGCCTAGATTTCTGTAGATCAGTCGAAAAAAATCATATAATCTCATACTCTCTTATTTTAGACCAATGAACGTTTTGATCTCCTCTCTTTTCTTCCGCATCTCAATCATTGCTGTTATCAAGGCTTCCTCCGATAACCGAACCTGGTTGCTCGTTAACATCAAAAAATCATAGGTGGCCTCTCCTACTTTGACTTGATTTTCTATGAAACTCATTTGTTGCCTTCTGTCTTCAAGGGCATCTTCCCTTATCTTAACAGTCTCTATCATCCCCAGGTAATCAAAGTAAAGATTCTTGATTTCCCGCTTAATCTCTTGCCGTGTTTCCCGGAAAATGTATTCAGAATATTCCTTTTTGTATTTAGACTGTCTAATCGTGCTGGCTCTGTTAATAAATTGTTCCGGATTTACCGACATATTTAAACCAATTGTTGGAAAACCTCCAACAGCTGTGTTGGATTGCTCATTGGGATCCTCTTGGGTATTTATAGAAAATAAACCAACTCCAAAACGAAAAGTGCTCATCCACATTCGTTTACTCTGCAAGATTTCTTCCTCATTGATCTGAATATTCTGGCCCAGGGCACCCAGTAGGTTAGAGTTTTTGACTGCGATTGACGCGATTGAATCCAGTATCTCTTCGCTTTCAAGGATTGCTGTAACCTGCTGCAGTTCAGAATCAAAATCAATTGCAAGGGTAGACGATTGCCCTACCAACTTACCTACTGTGGCAGCACATAGCATGATCATTATAAGTGGCTTCATTGAGTATAGTAGAATTTCGAATTATAAAACTATAAGTAGATCTATTCCCAAAAACATTAAATAGACGAACAGAGTGAATTTATCGATAATTGGCGTCAATTATGTAATCAAATTCACGACAGCAAAATTGACATACTGCTGATAAAAAAGGACACATTTGGTTTAAAAATATAGTGCAACATTAAATTGAAAAAGCAGTCCTGGTGATAACACGGCAACAGTCATTTTTCATTCCTTATTTCAATGTGTACATATCAAGAAGATATTCATTTCTGCTTCCGGTTAGAATACTTTTTCAGATCTTTCGATATGTAAGTCACTTTTCGAGAACTGAATTTTTGATACCAAATGACTTTTAAATTATGCAGTGCCAAGGTGAATTACCGCTTTTTAACTTAGGGAACCCAAGAGAACTAACAGTTTACGCAAAGTGTGAAAATATTTTTAGCAATTTTTGTCCGGATAAAGCACTAACTATTTACTTTGATCACCAAAAGCCTATACCTAGTAAGCTCTAGATATTTATACAAACTTCACTTTTCTTGGGAGATAAATGATATAGTATAGCTCTCTCACATTTAACTCTCTATTTATTGATTGTATGATTTACTGCTTATTACTAACATGAATCTAAATGCTGCAGGACAGACCACTTAAAACTAATAATTATTTAGTCTACTCTGTTGCCATATTAATGGCAATAGGGGCTTCAATTTGGATGAGCAAAGGCGGGATCGCAACAGGTATGATCTTGTTGGCACTTCCTCCGATTATCATTTTCATGATAGTTGCATTCGCAAAACCTCACTTGCTGATACATTTGATCGTCCTTATGGGCTTCCTGATAGTTTTGATAAGTAGATATTCAAATACAGATATTCCATTTGGACTCACTACAGATCTTATTATGCTGCTAGTCATCATAGTTTTGATTTTGAATAAAGACATTATCAAAAGGAAAGAGGCAATTTTCAATCCGTTAACATTAGCTCTGCTAGTCTGGCTGGGACTCACGATTCTTGAAATTTTGAACCCACTTGCTGCAAGTAGAGTAGCATGGTTTTATGCAATTAGAGCTCTGGCGCTTTACCCGGTGATCTTAGTGATTATCACCATTCTTATTTTCGACAAGAAAATCTATTTGAAACAATTCTTATTCATTTGGGCAGTTCTGGAGTTGATTGCCTCGATCTGGGGAATGAAGCAGCTATTCTTCGGTGTGAGTGCCACAGAGCAGGCCTGGTTGAATGCGGGAGCAGCACAAACTCATATACTCTTTGGAAGGCTTAGAGTATTTTCATTTATGTCCGACGCGGCCCAATTTGGTGCTACTCAGGCTCATGCAGCAATTGTCTTTGGTATCATAGGCCTTTACAAGGGGAATCTTAAATATCGTTTTCTCATATTAGCGATAGCTGCAGTAGCATTGTACGGCATGCTAATATCTGGTACTCGTGGAGCTTTAGGAATTCTCGCTTTGGGGGGATTCACCTACTTTACATTTTCCAAGAACTTCCGGATTGTCTTGGTTGGGCTGGCTGCCGCTGGTGGCCTGTTCATTTTCTTAAAATATACAACAATTCTACAGTCCAATTATCAGATCAATCGACTCAGAACCGCTTTAAATACCGAAGATGCATCCTTTATGGTTAGAAAGCGTCGGGAACAAGTATTGAAGAATTACATGGCTGACAAACCATTTGGAGGCGGGGTCGGAAGTGCTGGTTTTTGGGGACAACGGTTCTCACCTGGGTCAAAACTGGCCACTTTGGGTACAGACGGTCACTACACGAGGATTTGGATGGAGACTGGCATAATAGGTCTTGTGATATATTTAGGCTTACTGGCAGTCATAATTGCCTACCTTGGAAAGCTGTTGTGGAAAATGCCGGATAGTCTCCTAAAACAAATACTGGTTGGCTTTTACAGTGGCTTTTTGGGATTATGCCTGTCAAGTTATACCAATGGACTGATAACGCAGATTCCTACAAGTAGCGTACTCTTTATTACATTAGGATTTGTCTATCTTGGTGCAAATGACAAACTTGAGTAAGTCTTCCTGATTGATAACTATATCAATACACCAGCATCGTGAACTATTGTACTTGCTGAGCTAAATAGTCAAAAAACGTGCTTTTCTTTAGCACGTCAAGAATATGATTTCAGTGATTAATGCAGCGTCGGTTCGGATAAAAGGCAAAACCATGTGATGTCTGCACTCCAGGTCGCAGCATGCACATTAAATTCAGCACTGAAGACATAGGTATTTTTAACAAATCTCAACATTCTGAGATTTGAATAAAAAAATCCCCTGGAACCACACCAGGGGATATTCAAACAAACTCAATCCAACTATATACCTTATCTACGCTAAGCTAAATCATTTCTACAATGCCTGAGATAATAGTTCCCTCAGTGCCACAGCATACATCTCCTAATCGTTTCGCCACCATGCTAAAATGATAGGGTGACTAAACGTTCTCGTGTTGAAGTGCTGCAATTGGCGTCTTCAATAATATTTTCATATCCAACCAAAAATTAAAGTTTTTGGCGTATTCAATATCCAGTCGCTTTCTTGAATCATCAGATGTGCCAGATTTACCTCTTTCTGTGACTTGCCAAAGACCTGTGATACCTGCAGGAGCAAGGAAACGCTCACTCCAGCTATCATCTGTGAGTTTCTCTGCCTCGTAGAGCGGTAAAGGGCGGTTACCTACGATCGACATATCGCCTACCAACACGTTAAATAACTGTGGTAATTCGTCAATACTGGTATTCCGTATGAATTTTCCCACTCTTGTGATTCTAGGATCATCCTTGATTTTAAAGAATGAGTTATTCACTACGATTTCCTTGTTGACCAAATGCTGGTTTTCGTCCAATACTCGGTTGTCTCCAATCAATACGATGTCACTTTTTTCTTCGGCCACCGTCTCTTCTTTTTCCTGCTTGTATTGGTTTTGACCTTTCATCTTATCCACCAATTGATCCGCATTAACCAGCATAGACCTAAACTTATG
>JAYPLE010000024.1:0-43746 GCA_038129245.1 Flammeovirgaceae bacterium
TGACTAGAGTGGCCCCATTTACTACCCCGTGATTCCCATTTCCGCTTGCATCATTAGCATCTCCGTTAAATGGAAAATATGCAATTAAGTCTTGACTCAAATCCAAAGGCCCAAATGAAATACCAGTCTCGTTCACCGTAAAATCTGATAACAAGACGGATATACCTCCAATATCACTAGCTTCGTTAAGTTCTAATGTATATCCATAGATGTTCTTAGCTGCTACCGTTACGCTTTGTGTTAGAGTCTGGGAATAAACACTCTCCACTGTACTTAAATCCCCGGTAGTACCATCTATTACATACACATAATAATAACTACCTCCTGTAGGCAAAACCATCTCAGCTGCCACACTATTTACTGTGAACGTAGGTGTTACCGTCTGGTCAACATATTGAGTGTTGAGGAGGACTAAACCAAAGTTGGTATCACCACTCATCTCAATTGCTTCATCAGCTACGATCAAATAGTCATTTAAAGTTGCTGTTACAGGAAGGAATTGTTCAGTGGTATTTGTGGAGGATAGATCTAAGCTTATATCATATGTACCCTGAGGAAGCTTATATGAAGCAGATGCAAGCTGGTCCCCCTGAACATCAAAAACATAATCCTGACTTATATCTGTGTTAGTAAAGGTGATTGTGCCAGTGCCACCCAAGATATGTTCCCAAGCTATGTTGTTTAGTCTACCAGTAGAAGTAGATTCTACGAATTGAACTTGTCCTAGGGCAAGAGATATTTCAAATACCTCCAATTGAGGATTCTCTTTTTCCTCGATACAATTAATTAAGAATAAGGATAGAATGATGGTTGTTCGCAGGAGCGTTTTGACGAATTTAGACATGATTAACTGGTTTGATTTACGAATCAAATTTTGAATATGTCAATGAGCTGTAGAAAAAAAATTAGGGGAATTGGGCGTTCCCCTATTTTTTCGTTTTTCCATGACTCGACTCACCTAGAAATTCAGAGGTTGGGGTAGATGTCGGTCATTCAAGACTTATTCGTGCTTATAATTGATCTAGATACTCCCTCGTTCCTTTACCTTCACCGTCCACTTTTTGCTGACGTTTTACAGTTGATTTTCAATAAAGCTAGGTCTCCGTACCAGCCTTGATTCCACTTTTCTTTTCCCTGGCGTCTATCTTTGCCAAATGAAAGCGAAGGTCTTACTGATCACTCCTCCTTTTACACAGCTCAACGCTCCGTACCCCGCCACAGCTTATATCAAAGGCTTTCTAAATTCCCAAAATGTCATGGTCCATCAATGTGATCTGAGCATTGAACTGTTTACGACCGTGTTTACCTCTACGTTCATTAGTGAGGTGTTTCGTGAAGCGGAAGACCTTGGAAATAACCAATATCCTCATATTCGGAAAAAGAAGGATCAGTATATATCCAAATTGGATACGGTGATTGGGTTTCTTCAAAAAGAAGATTTAGGTACTGCAAAAAAAATACTCCAAGACGGCTACTTACCTGTAGGACATAGATTGGAAAAAGTAAATACTGCCATCAGGTGGAAGGAAGGAAATGAAGGTATTATCGACAAAGCAAAACATTATGGGACGTTGTTCGTGGAGGAAATAGGCGATTATATCCAGGCCAACGTAGATGAGTTTTTTTCTTTCACCAAATATGCTGAGCAGATTGCGGCCTCGGCAAGCAGCTTTGACGAACTTTATGAATTCCTACAATATGAGCCTACTCTAATTGAAGATCAAATGTTGCAGCTGTTAGAAGAGCAGCTTCGCAACATACAACCTGACTTGGTCTGCTTTAGTATTCCGTTTCCGGGTAATCTTATGGCCGCACTCCGTTGTGCTCAGTACATAAAAGAATATCATCCGGCTACTTATGTGGCTTTTGGAGGGGGGTATTGCAATACAGAACTACGATCGCTTAAGGAAGTGAGAATTTTTGAATGGGTGGATTTTATCTCCCTGGATAGTGGGGAGGGACCTCTTCTCAAAATCATACAGCTAATTGAAGGGAAAGCAGATCGAACAGACTTAGAAAGGACGTTCGTTCTTGAAAACCATCGCGTGGTGTACCGGGATAGTGCACCGACAATGGTATTTCAACACCGAATGCTACCAGCGCCAGACTATACCGGACTAACTTTTGAAAAATACCTGTCTTTCTTAGATGTGGTAAATCCAATGCATCGAATGTGGACGGATTATCGATGGAACAAGCTTACCATATCGCATGGTTGTTATTGGAAGCAATGTTCATTTTGCGATGTCACGTTGGACTACATACGTAATTATCAGAATACCACTGCTGACGATCTGGTAGATAAGATTGAGAAGATAATAAAAGACACGGGCATCACTGGTTTCCACTTTGTGGACGAAGCGGCTCCTCCCAAAATGCTTCGCGCTTTGTCTGAGAAGTTATTAGAACGGGAGGTGGAGATTACCTGGTGGACGAATATTCGGTTTGAGAAGACATTCGATCGTGAATTGTGTGCGCTAATGGCAAAGTCAGGCTGTATCGCTGTTACGGGTGGCTTGGAAGTGGCATCTGATCGACTTCTGCAGAAAATGAAAAAGGGTGTTGATATTGCGCAGGTTGCCAGGGTAACCAGAGAATTTTCACAACAAGGGATACTGGTACATGCCTATTTGATGTACGGGTTTCCGACACAAACAGAGCAGGAAACGATAGATGCTCTGGAGGTGGTCAGACAACTTTTTAAAAAGAACTGTATTCAGTCGGCCTTTTGGCATCTTTTTACAGTTACCGCGCATAGCCCGGTAGGGCGAAATCCAGCGGAATTTGGCATTAAGATTACCGGCCCGGTGTTCGAAGGATTTGCTCAGAATGATCTTACGCATGAGGATCCAACGGGTGCAGACCACCGGAAATATACCAATGGACTGAATGCGGCTTTGAATAGCTACTTAAATAGGGAGGGCTTTGATCGAGATGTAGCGAACTGGTTTGATTTTCAAGTAGTGCCTCCGCAGCATTCTAAAGACCTGATCGAAGGTTGCTTAAGTGAAGAAATACAAGTCAATTGATGAATTGTAGGTACGTTGGTGCTTCTGCCAATGTATGTTGCTATGATTCCCACCTTTTTCGCCATTCATTTTGTTCTTCTCTCGAAAGGAATGTCCAGGTTACGATATGACTTGATTTATTTCCAATACCAAGCGGAATTATCTGATGTTTTGTAGCTCGAGTTTTTTCTAATTCAGTCTGGATCCCGGGTATGTTGGATTTCTTAGAGACCAGCGTTGAAAACCAAAAGCACTGCGAGCCAAAGGTTTTACTTTCCGAAATGTAATTTCTGATAAATCCTCTTTCTCCTCCTTTGCACCAAAGTTCATTGGGTTGTCCCGAGAAATTGAGGGGTGCTTTCTTTGTTCTCTTACCCGTCAGGTTACCAACTTTACGGTTTGCTGCTTGCTGGGCGGAACCAGCAGAATCGTGAAAAGGTGGATTGCAAACACTCAGGTCAATGCATTCTTCTTTATTTATAATCCCTGACAAAATTTTTGATGGATCTTTCTGAAGACGAAGGTCAACTTTTTCTCTAAGGCTTTCATTGAAGTCAATTATCCTCTCAGCGGATTGAAGCGATACGGTATCAATATCTGACCCTATGAACCGCCAATTGTATTCGCAAATGCCAATAATTGGATAGATCAGGTTTGCGCCTACCCCAATATCCAAACACATGATTTTCTTGCCATTTGGTATTCTCCCAAAGTTGCTGGTTCTCAGCCAGTCTGCCATGTAGTGAATGTATTCAGCTCGTCCGGGAATCGCCGGCGTCAAATAGTTTGCCGGTATATCCCAATAGTTGATTCCATAGTGACTTGAAAGTAGGGCAGTATTTAGCAGTTTGACACTTTCTGCATTAGAAAAATCAATGGAGCTTTCTCCTTGTCTATTTGAAATAAGGTGGGCCTCCAGGGAAGGTACTTTTTCCACCAAACCATCGAAGTCGTACCTGCCTTGGTGCTTATTTCTCGGGTGTAATTTATGGTGTGTTTTTGTGTTTTTCTTAATCATTAAGAGAGATAGGGGCTTTAAGCAAAGATACTTTCAGTAACATACCTGAGTATTGGCTTTCTTTAAAGAACGTTTAATTTCCGCTTTAGCCAAGAGTTATTAGCGATTATCTTTGCCTTGCTCCGGCATTGACAAAATACAAATCTGAGACGATAACCAAAATTGGAATAGTACGAAGCGCTAAATCACGCCCACTATGGGGATCATTGAATGCTTTGGCTTGACCATAATCCTTAATTAGGAGATTTGATTTTGTGTGTCGGAGCTTTTTTATTTCAAGCATCGTAGCTTTAAGCATATGCTTGATTTTTTTCAGGAATCCGATATTCGGGCCGCATTAAAGTACCCGCAGCTAGTTTCTTCGCTGCAAAAGGGATTTGCTGCTCCTGGATTTACTCCGGATCGCACAATTTCACATTACAATGGCATGACGCTACTTACTAAGCCCAGTTTCGATTCGGACTATGGTGGCATTAAACTCATTACCGTTAATCCCCGAAATGCGTGTAAATCTATTGCTCCTATTCAAGGGGTGTACTATTTATTCGACGGGGAGACGGGAGAACCCAGGGCTGTCTTTGATGCCAAAGCACTCACCAATATGCGGACAGCGGCAGCCTCCGTGCTTGCCGCCAACTATTTAGCCCTGGAAAATTCTGAATCGCTTTTGGTTGTGGGAACCGGCCACCTGAGTGCCGATGTTGTGACAGCTTATTGCTCTTCTTTTCAGATCAAGAAAGTAAGGGTGTATGGACGAAGTCTGGAAAAGGCAAAAAAGGTCGTTGCCTCACTGGGTCATGTAGCAGCCGATATTCAAGCCGTGTCCGTACTGCGAGAAGCTGCTCAAGATGCTGATATCATCAGTTGTGTTACGTCTTCGACGACCCCGTTGATTCATGGTGAGTGGCTAAGGGAAGGACAGCACCTGGACCTGGCAGGGGCTTTCACTCCGGAAATGAGGGAGACGGATACTAATGCAATACGAAAGGGCAATGTGTATGTGGATAATCGCTCTACTGCTTTTACCTCTGGTGACCTTTACATTCCATTAAAAGAAAGCATGTTTTCGGAGCGTGATATAGTTGGAGACTTGTTTGAATTAAGTTCAAAAACCGTCGCAGGTCGACGCAGAGACGACCAAATTACAATATTTAAATCCGTAGGCCACGCCCTGGAGGATTTGATCGCGGCTAAAATGGTATACCGTTACTTTAAGAAATCAATAGAATGAAATCCATCAACGATTTAGAACTTCCGTCGGATTGGTTATGCATCAAGACGATTGATATGCATACAGGAGGAGAGCCTCTGCGGATCATCCTTGATGGGTTTCCTACTCCTGTAGGTAATTCTGTCATCGAATATCGTAATTATTTCCGTACACGTCAGGATCATTTGAGGCGTGCGCTCATGTACGAGCCGCGTGGTCATGCTGACATGTACGGAGTCATCATTACACCCAGCAAGGTGGCTGATTTTGGAGTCGTTTTTACGCATAATGAAGGTTACAGCACCATGTGTGGTCATGCTACGATTGCCATTACAAAACTAGCAGTAGCGGCACGATGGGTGGAAGTGAGTGAAGGAGAGACTTCGATGAAAATTGAAGCTCCGTGTGGACTACTGACGGCAACAGCTGAAGTCGAAAACAATAGTGTGAAATCGATGAAGTTTGAGAATGTGCCTTCGTTTGTAGTAGGTCTTGATTTTCAATTAGAGATCGTTGGTTTGGGTCTTCTGACATTTGATATCGCATATGGAGGTGCTTACTATGCGATTGTGGATGCAGATACTATTGATCTTGATCTAAGTATGAATAACTATCAGTCGATTAGGAAATTAGGTGTAGTGATTAAAAAGAGCATTATCGATTCTTCCATTGAAATTGTTCACCCAATAGAAGAAGGCCTAAGTTTTTTGTACGGAGTAATCTTTACCACTAAAAATGTTGAAGGGGTGGGACATAGCAGAAATGTCTGTGTTTTTGCAGATGGTGAAGTCGATCGATCACCTACGGGTTCCGGGGTTTCAGCCAGAGCTGCTGTAAATTTTACAAGAGGTACGCAGGGAGTAGGTGAGACTCATACGACTGAGAGTATAGTAGGTTCAAATTTTGATTGCAGAATCATCAGAGAGGAAGACTATTTCGGGATCAATGCCGTGATACCGGAAGTTTCCGGTACCGCTTACATTACAGGGAAGCATCAGTTTGTGATCGATCCCGATGATCCCTACAAAGAAGGTTTCTTTCTTTGTTAATTACATGGGAATGGCCGAAGTGCAGGATGCGCCCATCGCATAAATTCACTGAATTGCCTTTAAAAGCAACGAAGGGTCCCTAGATTTTTGCTATTTTCTTTTGATCTTGACGCTATCGCTTGATTGGTCGGAAAATGAAAATAGAAGCAGCGCTATGCTTACCTGCCACGATGCGTAAGTAGAATTCTTACAGAAGTGTCCGATGGTAAAAATCATCTAAAGCAAACAGAATGTGATTTTGGGTTTGTGAGTTGCGACTGATTTAAATCAAATTCAAAACCTTTTCAATTAACATAAAATTTTGATCTTGTAAATGTTCTCGTGTGAAAAGGTCAGGTCACTGATCTGGCTTTTTCTTCTTTTTTGAAGTTTTTATTTTCGTACCACGCATTTGAACAATGATACATCTTTTTACAGCATGAGAAGTTACCGTGAAATAGGATACTGCATGTGCCTCATGATCTTGAGTTCATGCTTCATTGAAGAGACCCCCGCTCCGATATGCATATTGGAATCGATCGAGTTTAGTCCGACCAACAGATTAGAGTTTACCACAATAAACGGAGGTCAATTGTACCAGATGAAGCAATATGTATTTGCTGAAGGAAAGGATAATTTAGTGGCTTCCTATCAATACCAGTATTTTCAGGATTCAATAGTCATACGCGATCTCAGACGTAGTTCTATCTATCTGCCTTACATGATGATAAAGATGGATGGGAACAGGCCCTTGAAAGTCATGAGGTACTCCTTTGTTACGGGAGTAAAAGTGATATATGATTTTGACTATAGCGACAAAGAAAAAATCAGCGTCCAGATGACGAGAGAAAGTGTGGAAGGAGACCGCTTACTTTTTGCATATGGAACCTACACACTCGATTTAGACGGTAATACTTCGAGATTTCAGCAGTATTTTATTGATACGGAGACATTAGATAAGTTCTATCTGGTGAATGATGTCTTCTATTCCTATGATGACTTTACAAACCCTACCGAAGGTTTATTTGTACCTCACTTTACAGCCAATAGACTTCCTGACCCCATTTTTTTTAATTCAAATAACCAGATAACGATGATGGAGAGCAGTGCAATATCCAACTTCTCCTACACTTATGGAGATGGGGACCACACGAAGACACAGACGTTTCCGGGAGGTGGAGAGGTGATCTTTAATTACCTGAACTGTAAATAAATCATATTAAAAACCATTCGTCGACACATTCTGCTCATTCATCGAAGAGGTCGGTGAGGAGTAGTAAGTTTTCATCATCTTTAATGCTAATTCTACATACGCAGAACAACGAAGAGTGAGTACTTTGTTTTCGAAGAGGATTTTTAGCAGCCTGCGTGCTGTGCCCTTTGGATTTGCGTATGGTTCATAGTTTTTGAGTTAGTTGATAGTTAGGGAGCCGCCAACCAGCAGGCTCCCTTTTTTATGTGCACTAGTGCTAAATGGCAATTCCTTAATTTAGTGGCTACGTGTCATTTACGGATGGCAGAATCAAATCTCAGATAGGTTGAAGCAAGGTCTTAGGGAAAATTGGCGTCAGTTTGTCATATTGGTAATCATTAATGGCTTTGTAGGCGGTATGGTGGGGTTAGAAAGGACAATTCTCCCCAAGATTGCCGAAGTTGATTTTGGTATTGCTGCCAAGACAGCAGTAATGTCTTTTATCGTGGTATTTGGGATTTCAAAAGCTATCACGAATTATTACGCTGGCGCAGCTGCAGATCAAGTTGGTAGAAGGAATCTTTTGATCTACGGGTGGCTGTTCGGATTTCCCGTACCGATTCTCTTGATGATTGCAGATTCCTGGGGCCTTATAATTGCTGCTAATATTTTGCTTGGTGTAAATCAAGGACTTACCTGGTCGAGTACTGTCGTGATGAAAATAGACCTGGTAGGGGAGAAAGATAGGGGTTTTGCCATGGGTGTAAATGAGTCGGTGGGATATCTGGCTGTTGGGTGCACCGCTTTTTTCAGCGGTTGGATTGCAGGTGAGTTTGGTTTACGTCCTTATCCATTTTATTTGGGAGTTGGTTTTGCAACCTTCGGTACGTTGGCAAGTATTTGGATAGTAAAGGATACCCGTCATCATGTTGTTTCAGAAAGTGCAGTGAGCAATAAGCCTTTGTTAAAAAATACATTTCGAGAGACTTCTTGGGCCAATCACAACCTAGGGTCTATTACGCAGGCAGGACTGGTAAATAATCTTAACGATGGGATGATGTGGGGGCTACTTCCTGTCTTGCTGATGAGTAGGGAATTTGACCTACTAAGCATCAGCAAGATAGTGGCAATCTATCCTATTGTTTGGGGAGTAGGACAGTTGATCACAGGTAAAATGGCTGATATTTTCAATGTGAAGCGGCTGTTATTTATCGGTATGTTACTGCAAGGGTTGGTAATTACGGGCATGTTTCTAGTACAAAGTTATTGGCTTTTCATATTATTATGTACGATGCTTGGCATAGGAACAGCCATCGTATATCCTACCTTTTTGGCTGCGATCTCAACCTATGCGCATCCTGCTCAAAGAGCTAAAACAATAGGCGTTTTCAGGTTGTGGAGGGATTTGGGTTATGCAGTTGGGGCTCTCATAACCGGGATTATATCAGATCTTTTTAGTGTTGAGATTGCCATATTGGTCGTTGGGTTTACTACTGTAGGATCTGCCTTCTTTCTGCAGCTGCGGATGGATAAGTAGCACGGAGTTATTGACCAAAATCAATTTTTATTCTCTTCCTGTCACAAGCGAAAGTCTTGTGATTAATTAAATTATTTAAGCTTAAATCGTCTTAAACTTACTCGGTTTTGCATAGTTTACCTGATCAGATGAACAACCACAAATTTTGAAATTAAGTAATGAAGGATACCTATTACAATGCCGAAGATCTTGGGAAATTTGGTGAAATCACTGATTACCAGGAAAAGCTTGGAAAGAAGTTTTTTGATTATTACAACGAAGTTTTTACGGCAGGTGCGCTTTCTGCGAGGGAGAAGAGTCTGATAGCGTTGGCGGTAGCGCATGCAATTCAATGTCCGTATTGCATAGATGCCTACACAAACGATGGCTTGAAAAAAGGTATTGATGAGGAAGAAATGATGGAAGCTATTCATGTTGCAGGCGCCATTAGAGGAGGTGCATCCTTAGTGCACGGTGTGCAAATGATGAATATTGTGAAAGATAAAACCATGTAATGTCAGTAGCTGTAAAGAGCTTAAGAAGAAGAAAGCATGAACTAGCCTTGGCAAATCGTCAAGTCGCAATCCTATCTGATCACACTTCCTTAGGTATTCCCGCTTTTGAAGAAAAGCTAAAGCAAATAGAATTACTCCCGCTCAAGCCGGTCAAAACGGAGATTTTTCAAGTGAACTTGGGTAAGATGTGTAATCAAGTTTGTAAGCATTGCCACGTAGACGCAGGTCCGGATCGAAAGGAGATCATGACGAAAGAGGTCATGGGAGAGTGCTTGATTGCCATTGCAAGTTCTTCCGCCCACACTGTTGACATGACAGGAGGGGCTCCTGAAATGAATCCTAACTTTCGCTGGTTTGTTGAAAAGGTAACGAAACTGGGGAAAAAGGTAATAGTAAGATGTAATCTGACCATTATTTTGGCCAATCCCGCCTATAATGACCTGCCCGCATTTTTTAAAGAGCACCGGGTGAATGTAGTGTCTTCGTTACCCTACTTTAATGCTCGTAGGACAGATAGCCAAAGAGGCGAAGGAGTCTTTGAAAAATCAATTAAAGCCCTTAAGATGCTGAATGACATAGGTTATGGGCTTGAGGAAGACTTGAAATTGGATTTGGTATACAATCCCGCTGGGGCATTTTTGCCCGGAGATCAGTCAGAGTTGGAAGCAGAATTCAAACAACGGCTTAGGGATAAGTATTCGATCGAGTTCAATGATTTGTATGCAATCACCAATATACCTGTTAGTAGATTTCTTGAATACCTGCAGAATACCCAACATTTGGAGTCTTACATGGCCGAGTTGGTAAACAACTTTAATTCCGCTGCTGCGATGGGCGTGATGTGTAGGAATACGATCAGCGTTGGATGGAATGGATACCTATACGATTGCGACTTTAATCAAATGTTAGAGCTGAAGGTAGATCAAAAAGCGCCTCAACATATATCCACGTATAACGAGGAGCTGCTGCTTGGCAGAGCAATCAAGGTCAATCAGCATTGTTTTGGATGTACGGCAGGCGCAGGCTCAAGTTGCGGAGGTGCAACAGCTTAAGTAAAAAGAATACGTTGATGATCACCAGCGATAGCTCCTCCGACCAAATCACCCTGACAGCCATTTACAAAAGGACTTCTTCCGGCCTGGGATATCTTGAAAATTCAACTGTAGGCGTTTCCGAAACTATTTTTTTATTGTGATGGAGAAGGATCTTATTGTGAATAACTGGCTCTCAACTTGAGGGTTATTGTTTCCTGACTTTTATATATTGAAGATCAAGCGATATGAGTATTCTTCCAAAATATGCAGAGGTTGAGAGGCTAAGGGCAAAAGCTAAAAAACGTATTCCGCGATTTGCCTATGAGTACCTCGATGGTGGTTGCAATAGTGAGGTCAATCTTCGTCGGAATACAGATGAGATAAGAAAGGTGCTATTGAAGCCAATCTATCTTGAGCGTATTACCACAGCAACCACAGATACAACGCTATTTGGAGAGAGGTACAGTGCACCTTTTGGAGTCGCACCGATTGGGTTGCAGGGAATGATCTGGCCAGGGGCTAGCGAAATACTCGCAAAAGCGGCCTGCAAACACAATATACCCTATATTTTGAGTACTGTCGGAACTGATACTATCGAGAGAATAGGCGAATTAACGGAAGGGAAAGCATGGTTTCAATTATATCATCCTGTTGACGATTCTTTGAGAAATGATTTACTGGATAGAGCCTGGGAGTCTGGTATCAGGGTGTTGGTACTACTAGCAGACGTTCCTTCTTTCGGTTTTCGCAGTAAGGAAATTCGAAATGGTCTTTCGATACCCCCTGCCTTTTCGTTTTCAAATATTGCTCAGGCTTTGGCAAGCCCCAGCTGGGCTTTTGGTACAGCTAAGGAAGGGCTTCCAACTTTTAAAACCTTGAAAAAGTACATGCAAGGTCCGATGAATCTAAAGCACTTGGGAGAGTTCATGAATCGAACGTTCGATGGGAGGTTGGATGCCGAAAAACTATCTTCACTGCGGGATCGATGGAAAGGAAGGTTGGTTTTGAAGGGAGTTGCAAGCGTAGAAGATGCTCGGAAATGCATTGATCTGGGACTCGATGGCATCATCGTTTCGAATCATGGTGGAAGGCAACTTGATCACGGGGAAGCAGCTATTGAGTCGTTGACTACGATCGCTGATACTTTTTCTGAAAAAATCACGGTGATGATGGACAGTGGAATACGAACGGGCCCTGACATCGCCAGTAGCTTAGCTTCTGGTGCGTCATTTACTTTTTTGGGAAGGACGTTCATGTACGGAGTGGCAGCCTTGGGCAAAAGAGGAGGAGAGCATACGATAGCGCTATTGAAGAAGCAATTGACACAAGTAATGGATCAATTACAATGTCAGGATGTTAGCGAGTTGCCAGCCAGAAGATTATCAAAATAGAGCACAACGTGGATACTTAATGAGAATTTAGATTAATTACACTATGCCTCAGGTCTTTGAAGAAGAAGCAACGTTCACGGCACTAGATTTTGAAACTGCCACAAGTCAACCTTCTAGTGTTTGTCAAATTGGGTTGGTGAGGTTTGAAGCAGGTATAGTTGTTGAGGAGGTAGCACATTTTATCCAACCACCTAAGAATGCATATTTCTACAAGAATATTGAGATTCATGGAATAAATCCGAAGGATACGGAGGATGCGCCGACATTTGACTATATCTGGCAGGAGGTAAAGCACCTCATCGAAGACGAGGTCATTGTGGCTCATAATTCTAGATTCGACGTGAACTGTTTAAGGTCTACACTTGCATATTACGATGAAGTTCAACCAGTATTCGATGAGCGCTGTACGCAGGTTATATACAGAAGAGGGTTAGCCTATCTGACCAAGAAGTATCACATCCCGCTTGATCATCACAATGCTTTGAGCGATGCTAGGGCATGCGGGTTATTGTATTTAAAACACTTGCAAAAGAAGCATCTTCCAAAAACCGGTAATCTGTTCTTTATATGACACTTCGTAAAAAAAGGCCATTTTTGGGATTAGTGGATTTTCTTTTAGTTTCATCACGCGATTAACCAGATCAATTATGTACAAAATGCTAGCTTTTGGTGAGGTCTTGTGGGATATGATAGAAGGTGAAGCGCATTTAGGAGGAGCACCATTGAACTTTGCAGCACATGTCAAAAAATGTGGACTTTCTTCGGGAATCGTTTCTTGCATTGGGAATGATACCTTAGGAGAAAGAGCATTTGATGCTGTCGGAAGCTTGGGAGTAAACACAGGGCTCATCTTGAGGCGTAACAAAAAGACAGGTATTGTAAGGGTGGATTTAAAAGATGGTCAACCCGACTATGAGATTTTGAAACCCTCCGCCTATGACTACATCGACATTGGTCAATTAGATCATGCTACCATAGGTTCATACGATGTGTTCTATTTTGGGACCCTTGCGCAAAGGGCCGATATGAGTCGAATAGCACTATATGAAATACTTGCACAGCATCATTTTCTTCAAGTCTTTTATGACGTAAACCTCAGAAAGAATTCCTACACTTCCGGTGTAATCCTTGAATCGCTAAATCATGCCACCATCCTTAAGATCAACGACGAGGAAGTATCCATCGTCTCTGAGATGATTTTTGAAGAAATCCTTTCTTTTGAGGAATTCTCAAAGCAACTGTTCAGGCGTTTTTCTCAAATTCACACCATCATTATTACTGCAGGAGGTGATGGCTGTTATATCTTTAGCGGAGGCAATATAACAAAGGTGCCATCTGAACCGGTAAAGGTGGTGGACACGGTAGGAGCCGGTGATTCCTTTAGTGCAGCCTTTATGTCCAAATTTATGTCATCAAATGATCCGGTCAAATCAGCAGAGGTGGCGAATAAGATAGGAGGGTTTGTTGCCTCTCAATCTGGTGCAATTCCACAGTATTCTGAGGAACTAAAGGCATTGTTCCTGTAATTTAATTGTACGACGACTGGTGACTAGAGTACCTCAGAAACAACTAAAAAATAAGTTTGATCTCCGTCATGTCTCTATTTCATTAAGTAAGTTATATTTCTCTGCTGATGTTAAAAACTGACTTTGATGTTGCTGTAATTGGTCTTGGGTCCATGGGATTGGCCACATGCTACCATTTAGCCAAGGAAGGGTATAAAGTACTCGGTATAGAGCGCTTTGCGATCTACAACGACAAGTCGTCGCATGTTGGGGATACACGCCTGATACGAAAATCCTATTTCGAACATCCGGATTACGTGCCATTACTTCACAAGGCTTACGATAATTGGAGGCAGTTAGAAATTTTGCATAAGGTTACGGTATTTCATTGTGATGGTGTGGCGTATATGGGAGACAAGGAAGGAGAGGTGCTATCCGGAGTGCTAAAATCGGCAGAACTTCATAGCTTACCTATAGAAGAGCACTGGTCGGAATCGTTTGATCCAAGTGTGGCGAAGCATTCCTTGTGGGAAGCAGAGGCAGGTTATTTGGATGTAGCAAAAGTATTTGAGACCTATTTGGATGCCATAAAGGAGCTGGGGGTTCAGGTACAGGACCATACGCAGTTAGAAAACTGGAAACAGCAGGGAGATTGCATTGTGATGCAAACAGACGCCGGGGTAAAAAGAGTCGAGAAATTAGTGATTACCGCAGGTGCCTGGACAAATGAGCTTCTGCCTGTATCACTGGATCTAAACCCTACCAGACAGGTATTGGCATGGTTTGAATGTGACGATGCATCATTTGATATGCCGTGTTGGTGTTTGGATCATCCGGAAGGAATGGGTATTTACTACGGGTTTAGTAAATCAAGAAAAGGGTTCAAGGTAGGACATCATTACCCAGGAGAAACGATAGATCCTAATGATAAGAAAATCCCAATCACTGAAGAAGAAATCAAGAATCTACATCTGGTTCTGCAACGATTGGCTCCAAAGAAAAAATTCGACTTTAGAGAAGCTGCAAACTGCATTTACACCAATACTCCTGATGAACATTTTATCATTGATTTTCTTCCTAACAGTGACAAAAAAATTGTCCTAGCGGCTGGCTTTAGTGGTCACGGGTTTAAGTTTGTAAGCGCCATAGGGGAGATTCTGTCAGAAATGATCAAATGTGAGAAGTTGCAACCAAATGCATCATTTCTTTCATTGAAGCGTTACAGCTGATCTTCTTCAGCTATTGCCTCATCGTCTGCTTTCACTCAAGTCTAAGGGCAAAATATCGAAGTAATTTTTATTACTATCACCATATTTTGATCATCATCGTGTAGAACTGGGGCGCGATAACACTCTAAGCTAATACCCTTATCGACATTCGTTCCATTTAGGATTTCTTATGATACAAATTAATTTTCCAGTAAGGATCTAGGCGTCCATACCTCGTAGATGGGTGTTCCTTTGCTACTTAAACCGGAGTGATGCCACTCTCCACTATCTAAGGCGTAGTCAAATTCAAGACTTGCGCCTACTCTTGTGTTGTCTCTTGAGAAGAATTGAATATGCTCAGTGTATTTACCATCTACCGTTGTATACGTTCCACCACCTGTTCCTGAAAACTTACCGGTACCTGTATGGTAGGCGATCCATTGGAACCTGGTACCTGATAAGATCTTCATTGTTTTCCGCTCTCCTGGAGTTCTTCTGTTCAACTTACCTTCTCTTTTTCTTCCTGTTATCAACCAGGCGCCTTGCAGCTCGCCTGGAATACCACCATCCAGTTTAGTCCAGCTTAATCCGGAGAACAGCATTTTAGAGCCTTGCTGTTGGATTACAATAGCGTCCTCAGTACCTACTCTGGTAGAATCATTGCTGTAGTATTCGAAGGCTCTGTTCACTATACCATTATCAAGTTTCCAACTTCCTCCTAAAGTCCACATAAAAGTAGGAGGATCCGTTAAATAGATCGCTTCACTAAAGTATTTGTCAGTAAATGTTATGATATGAGAAACAACTGTGCCAGAGTCAGTTGTTTCCTGAGCTTCCCATGCGCCAATAAGGTCCTTTTGGGATATCATAGAAGTACTTGCGCTTGCAGAAGCTGATGCGGTATCCTGTCTTTGCTTTTGGCTATCGCAGCTGCTGCTAATGATAAGAAGCAAGATCATGAAAGAGATAATTGATTTCATACGTTCAAGATTTTAACCTAAACTATTGATTTTGAATGCGAAGCGGAATTGGCTTTATTTAAGTGGTATTCATAAAACACATAAAACAGGCACATGAAAATAGATATCACAAATCCAAGTAGTGAACTCCTTCCGGGTTTTACCGGTACATTTCTGCATGGTGAGGGTTTTACCGTAGCTTACTGGCACATAAAGAAAGGAGCTAAACTGCCGGAGCATCATCATCATCATGAGCAGCTCACGCAAGTTACCGAAGGTGAATTTGAATTGACAGTAGGAGGTGAAAAGCAACTATGTAAGCCAGGCTCTGTTCTGCTGATTCCAGGAAATATACCCCATTCAGGTGTTGCACTAACTGATTGCAAAATCACAGATATTTTTTGTCCAGCTAGACCTGAATATCAATAGTGACCTGGTTACCTTTTTAGAATAGAAGTATTTATAGTTAAATTTGTATTTCAATCAGAATAAAAAGGATGAAAAAATTAGTAGGACTACTGATCGTGACTGGCATGATCTTAACAGGTTGCTCATCGGACGATGAAGTTGGTATGGCAACTATTCAGGTAAGTCTTGTGGACGCGCCGGCTGAATATCAAGCAGTAAATATTGAGATACTGGAGGTTAGAATCAATTCCTCTGCTGACACCTCCTGGGTAGCATTGGAAAGTGCAAGTACTGGTATTTTCGATGTACTCAAGCTCACGAATGGAGAAGAAGTCTTTCTTGGTGAGGTTGAATTGCCGGAAGGAGAGCTTTCCCAGGTGAGACTTCTATTGGGGGACAATAATACACTCACAATCGATGGCGAAACGGTTGACCTGAAGGTGCCTAGCGGCAGTCAAAGTGGATTAAAACTAAACGTCAATGCGAATATTTCTGCGGGTGTCACCTACAAGTTAGTCTTAGATTTTGACGCTTCGAAGTCGATTGTAAAGGCAGGCAATTCTGGAAAATACAATCTGAAACCTGTCATTAGAGCAGCTATGGAAGCTCAAACAGGAGCAATCTCTGGTTCCATCAGTCCGGCGGAGGCAGAAGCAATTATCTATGCTATTTCAGGTACAGATTCAGTATCATCATACCCTGACGGATCTGGAAGCTTCATTATCAGAGCACTGGATGCGGGGACATATGATGTGACAGCCGTAATTTCAGATACTGCAATGTATCAGAATGGGATAATCGAAGGAGTGAACGTGGAGATAGGTGCCGTTCAGGACATTGGCACATTAGATTTGAGCAAATAAAGAAGATAAGTTTTTAGTTATCGGGTATATAAGGCTCGGAATGCTCCAGGCTTTTTTTGTATCGAATAAAATCAACTAGGAATGTGGTCTGGTATGGAATTTGTACTATTCTGGTTGCTAAACCATGGCTTTATTTGATTCTACGATAGTTGAATCGACTACTGATTAGCAAATCAGGAAGCTTGCAGCAGTAGGTGAGAAGAGATGGAGATGCTTTTAATTACGTCCAATTGAAATACACTAAAACCTATGTAGCATGATCAATATTCGAAACATTTTTATCCTTTTAGTGGCATTGAGTTTATTTTCAAGCTGTGCCATCGTAATGCAGGGCGAAGTTGGTGTGAAGCGAACACTGGGGAAACTGCAACCCACCACCATTGAGCCCGGCCCCGTAGTATACAATCCATTATTTACCACCGTACTCAAATTACCTGTAAGAACTGTCAATCTTGAAATCGGATCCCGTCTTCCTTCTAAAGAGGGATTACCTGTGGAGTCTGAAATATCTATTCTCTATCACATTAAGCCAGAAGCAGCTGCAAATGTCTTAGAGAACATTGGTACAAATTATGAACGTGTTGTCATACAGAGTGTATTCAGGTCCGCTGCCGCAGATGTATGCTCGCAGTTCTTTGCGAAGGATATGCATACAGGTAAGCGAGCAGAAATAGAAGAAAAGATTCAAGAGCGCATGTCGAGCTTACTGTCCCAAAGGGGATTTGAAGTGGAAGCCGTCTTGATGAAAAACATCAAACTTCCAACAGGGCTCGCAAGAGCCGTAGAGGAGAAATTAGAAGCCGAGCAGGAGGCTCAGCAAATGGAGTTTCTGCTCCAAAGAGAGCGATTGGAGGCTGAACGTCGCAAAGTAGAAGCAGAAGGAATTAGGGATGCCCAGTTGATTTTACAGCAAGGTATCAGTGAAGAAATAATCAAATGGCAGAGTATTCAGGCATTTAAGCAATTGTCAGAATCCCCGAACACAAAGATTATCATGACGGATGGGAAGGCACCATTCCTGTTGTCTACTGATCAATAGAAGGTACGGGTTAGATGCAGTAGGAGGAGGCCTATACATTTAGTAATAGGCCTTTTTTTATTCTGATAAAAAACACTTGGCCTCCTTAGCTAATTATTAAATAGATTACAATTTTGATTTTTCGAACAACAGAAGCTTATATGAATAATAAACTAAAAATGGCGCTGTCTTTTGTAGCGTTTTCCTTATTTGTCATTTCAGCAACCGCACAGGATGACGATTTTGATGACTTTGATCCTTCGATGTTTGAGGAGGCTGGCTCCACCTTAAAGTCTTTCTGTACAAATAAAGTATTAGGGCAAAGTCCCTCCTCGTTGATTTCATTTGGATTGGATATGCAGGGAGCTGCAGATCTTTCGGTTGGTGCATTCGACGGGAACATAGCAGAAGAGGTTCCATTAGGGCTCAGCAGCGGATATCGGTTTGTTAGTAATGTACCCATTCTGTCTAAAAATAATATCCTTATAAATTGGGGGGTGAGCTTTGTACAGTTTGGATACAGCCTTACGCAGGATAACCTTACCAACGCATTTAGTGAGAATCTAAGAGAGTATTCGTTGAAGTGGTTCAATACCAATTTCACCATTTTTAAACCGCTTAATGAAAAACGATTTCTGTTATTTCAATTAGCCGGTGAGTTAAACGGTGACTATGCATTTGATAATATGCCAGGATTTGATCAACTCAGGATTCCTGCTGCTTTTGTTTATGGTTTTAAACCAAATGATAGGTTGATCTGGGGACCCGGTGTATCTCATACCTACTTAGGGGGCGCCAGGAACTTACTTCCGGCGATCTATTATTATCATACCTTTCAAAATGGTAAGTGGGGAATTGAAGCACTGTTTCCGGCAAGAGTACAGGCACGCTATCGTTGGGATAGCCGCACATTGATGTTGCTTGGCTACCAGGTTGAAGGTGCAACCTATCGATTGTCAAACTTTGGGACTACAGACCATAGTTCGACCCTTTCTAAAAGCTATAATGAAGCAGAATTAAGAAGATCTGAGATTCGCCTGGGAGCGACTTTCAATAAAGGTTTAAATGACTTTATTTGGGTAGGAGCACAAGCAGGCTTAAGATTAAACTACTCCTATAATTTGGATGATGGAGATTTCTATCGGGGATTTGACGATGAGGGGTTCTTGGCCGAAAACACATTGAAAAATACTTTCTATGCACAATTGACGCTAAGTATGGTAAGTCCATAAGACAGCGTCCATAAAAAAGGCCAGATGCAGTAATCTTGCATTCGGCCTTTTTTTTATTACTTAGGACGTGGGCTATTTCTTTTTCATTCTGGTCCAGACATCAGTTCTTCCAAAGACAGCTGCACCTATGTAACCTCTGACCTCAATCGTATTGCTATCTTTCAATTCAATAACACAGTTGTAGGTGCTTCCATTGTTCGGATCATAAATGGTACCATCAGTCCAAATTTTCTCTTTTTTGTCATAGACAAAGTCTTTCAATAATCGGTAACCCCTTAATGGGGTATCTCGAAGAGACTCGTCGGGATTGTTAATGTCTGTTCTGGGATTTCCATTCTCATCGCGAGGCTCAAGTAACCATACTACCCTACCGTAATACTTATTTCCAATCTTATCAATTTTTACCATAGATCTTCCGTTACTAGGCTTCCAGACACCCACCAATTGATCTCCATTTGCCATAAGCTCTCCACTTAGTAGGAATACAATCGCTGAGCTTAGTATTGCAATAATGTGTTTATTTTTCATTAGGTCTATTTTAATAGTTAACGTTCAATTTAATATCGACCATCACGGATAAGTCATCTTGATCAGTTTTTAGGTTAGTGTCTACTACTAACGTACTGCTCGTATCTTTCGCGTAGGGTAAGAGGTCCAATTCCTTATTAATGGCTAGTTGCTGTGCTAATCCACCAGCCAGTGGACTTATGGTGCCTACCGTTACCAGTGGAAGATTGTTACTCACTACCTGAACCAAAAAACTCTCTATCTCAGCTCTGATAGAATCATTGGGAAGTGTAACGGTTACAGAAGAAGGTACTATGCCTGCTAACTGTGAAGCCTCTACTGAGAGTTCCTTAGAAATATCTTCAGTGCTTAGAAGAAACGCACCCTGCAGTGTATTAGGTCCTTCAAATAAGAACTCTCCAGATGCAATCATTTGATCTGCAGTGTATTCTGCCGATTCACCTGATCCACACCCAGTAGTAAGGGTTAGCGAAACGATAGAATAAATAATCAGCTTTTTCATGGTTAATGTTTGATTAGTAAAAAATACCTCTAGCAGGCCTTTGTCTTTTTCGGTTAATTAAGAATGATTTGAATTGTCTACTGGTAAAGCTACTATGAATCACTAGTAACGCGATCTTTTTGATGGTTTTACTTGAACGTTGATGCTAAAAACTCCTACAGTAACAATTGGATTGCCTCGTAAATTTTATAGGGCTCGTTTTTACTGGTGTTAATTTTTGCAGCTATGATATGCGCCGCGACAGAATTGTATAAGAAGAAAGTAAATGAGGTCACTGTCTGCCAGCTGAGCCTTCAACTTATTATCCAAATTTGAATCTCATTCATGAAAGAAATGGAGATACCTGAATTCATTCTACCTATTTCAATTGAAATTTGGTAGCAGGCAATTTATGACTGCTCAAAACCTTTTTTCCAATAAGTCAATCAACTTCTTATATTAGTAGGCAGAGAATTCCTATGATCATTCAGCTCATCTCCGGACCAAGAAATATTTCCACCGCTCTGATGTATTCTTTTGCACAGCGTATGGATACCACGGTTGTCGATGAGCCCTTTTATGCCTATTACCTGAGAAAAACGGGAATTAATCATCCTGGTAGGGAAGAAATACTTTCTGCTCAAAATCATTCTGCAGGAGCCGTGATCAAAGAAGTTATTTTTAAAGAGTACGGCACACCGCATGTCTTTATTAAAAATATGTCAAAGCACATAGAATCATTGGACTTATCTTTCTGCAAAAAGACACGCAATATCCTCCTCATTCGCGACCCTAAGTCATTGATAGTCTCTTTTAACAAGGTAATTCAAAATCCTACGGCGCAAGAGATAGGATTAAAGGCAAGTTGGGATGCCTTTCAATTCTTGGGTGAGGAAACCATTGTTTTGAATTCAGATTTACTATTGCTAAACCCTCAATCTGTTTTGATACAATTGTGTAATAGGTTAACGATAAAGTTTGATGAATCAATGTTAACATGGAATACCGGCCCTAGACCGGAAGACGGTGTATGGGCTTCTTATTGGTACAAAAATGTACATCTGAGTACGGGGTTCCAATCACCGAAAATGACCCAGGAAGAATTTCCTTTGCATTTGACTGATTTGCTAGAAGAAGTTCAACCCTTTTTTGATAAACTGAATCATTTTGCCATAAAACCTTAATCCATAAATGCTACAATCTTATAATCCTCAGAATGCCGATATCCAGGTTTGGATAGGAGATCAGTTATACGCTCGTGAAGATGCAAAAGTGTCAGTTTTTGATAGTGTAGTGCAAGGTGGAGATGCGATTTGGGAAGGTCTTCGGGTATACAAAGAAGGAATATTCAGTCTGGATGCTCATCTAGAACGATTGGAACATAGTGCCAAAGCCTTACTGTTTGATTCAGTACCATCGAGAGACTTCATTAAAGAAGCTATCTTTCAGACGCTGGATGCAAATGGTATGCGTGACAACGCTCACATTAGACTCACCCTCACGAGAGGGGAGAAAGTTACATCCGGTATGGATCCAAGGTTGAACCAAAAAGGCTCGTGCCTGATCGTACTTGCAGAATGGAAACCATTGGTATATGATAACGAGAATGGAATAAAAGTAATTACATCAGCCATTCAACGAAACAGCCCGCGTCACCTTGACAGCAAAATCCATCACAATAACCTGCTCAACAATATTTTAGCAAAAATACAAGCAAATATCGCTGGCGCCGATGCGGGGGTAATGCTGGATGCGGATGGCTTTGTAGCAGAATTGAACGATACCAATCTTTTCATGGCAAGTAAGGGTGTTTTGTACACGCCACATGCAGATGCATGCTTACACGGTATTACGAGAGGTCTTGTCATCGAGTTTGCGAGGTCTCTTGGCATCACAGTAGTTGAGAAGAACTTATCTCTTACTGAGTTTTATAATGCAGATGAAGTTTTCTGCTGTGGGACAATGGGGGAGTTGACCCCTGTACATGAAATAGACGGCCGGAGTATTGAGGATCAATACAATAGAGATGTGCGAAAACGGATCAACACTTTGTTCCAATCTCTCATCCCGGCAAGGTGTACGCCCTTCCCATCCTAAAGGGAATGTCAGGGATACACCGGATACTGCAAAATAGATCGTTGCGATGATCGCATTATCCTTTAGGTTAAACAATTTCAGGGTTTGAAAATTTTTAAATGTTTGTAAGAGTTGTTGTCACCATTGTACATCTACAAACTCAGAACTTTATGTTTACCTTTTAACCCTACAGTATCTATACTTTTAGGTTCATAAGAACAGCGCTATTAGGTCGTATCGGATCAGGAATTGTTAATCTTTTGCGGGTACAGCTTTACTTAAACCGGCTTTTGTTGGAATTGATTCTATATTAACCAACGGGACTATGTTGGAAGCTAATTTTTTTGCACACACCAGGTATTGAAGTATTAGGTGATGTCGGTATTCTTTTGCAACATGACCCTGCTTGATCTACTCTGTTTTATTTGGTTGGCACAAGCGTATGAGCATCAGATTCCACAGATAGGGAACTTTTTTGATTTTGGCTGGTTTGAAGTAGCAATCAACATTGGAATATGCTCAAGTGGAACGATATCATGAACTTAGCGGATGGTGGCAATCTGAAGCCAGATAAGCGGGTAGAGAAAACAGAGGAGGAGTGGAAAGCTCAACTGTTGGCTGAGGCGTTTCAGGTTACCAGACTTCACGGTACCGAGCGCGCTTTCAGTTCTGATATGTGCTCTAGATTTGAGCGCGGGAGATATGCTTGTGTCTGTTGTGATACGATGCTATTTGATGGAGAAGAGAAATTTGAAAGTGGCACCGGATGGCCTTCCTTCACGCAGCCGATTAAGGAAAATGCTATTGCTTACAAGGTAGATCGTTCCTTTGGAATGACGAGGGTAGAGACCTTGTGTAATACGTGCGATGCACATTTAGGGCATGTTTTTCCTGATGGACCCGAACCCAGTGGGTTACGCTATTGTATGAACGCGGTTGCTTTGGTAAAAAAATAAACTGGTTGATGTTTACCAACCGGGGTTGCAGTTCTTGCGATTAATCTCGTTTTGAACCTTTTGGGTTCTTATATTTTCTCTTCTTTGCAGCCGATGACTTGTCCTTAATTGTTTGGAATTTATCTCCAGCAGGCATTTTCGAGGGTTTTCTTTTTAGTCCCTTAATCATGAATTGGTCCCCGCTAGGCAGTTTAGAAGGTTTTGTTCGGATTCCTTTCACCATAAAATGGTCTCCTTTAGGTAGTTGCGAGTTAGCTGCCCTGACGTCTTTTTTTAGAAATTTCTTTGCTTCTCTGTGTTGTTTTTGTACTTCCCGGTCAATGGAGATGTCAGATAAAGGGATATAACCTACCTGCGCACATGAAACAGGGACCAGAATAACCAAGAGTAGAAGAAGACGTGCTAAACCAATCATCAGGTACAATTTAGAAAAAACCAGTTTACCGATCATTTTTTGGCAATTAACAATCCATTTAAACAACATAAGTACCCTCAAGCAGATAACTGCTGTGATCTAATTTCAGAAAATACAGCTTTGTAGAAGCAAAAAGTTAGAATATGTTCCTGAAAACCCTGCGAAGTTATTTGCTGTTGGTATTAAGTATCCATGCTTATGCCGGCGTAGTAGATACGACCCGGTTGACAGTTATGATTGATTGCCGTGGTTGCGATGGTACTTATATTCAACAAAACATTACTTCTGTTGATCATGTCAGAGACATGGACTTAGCGGATGTTTACGTTTTGATTAATCGTAGTTGGAGTGCTAGTAGTGTATTGTATCAAATTGATTTTCAAGGGAAGAGAGAGCTAGAGGGAATTGATAATAGTTTTAATTTTGATTTAAGTACTGTATTGACATCCAATGAAAGAAGGGATGAGTTGGTCCGGGTGGTTAGTGCAGGTCTAAGTTCATACTTACTGCATACAGGTCTCATCAAAGAGATTTCAGTCGATCTACCCGAAACAGACCTTAACCAAACTGCAGGAATTGTTGATGATCCATGGAATAACTGGGTTTTTGAAATTTCTGGAAATTATGATTTGAGAGGGCAGGAGTTACGTAGACAATCGGAAATGCGATTTGGAGCCGAAGTTGATAAATTGACTGACGAATGGAGGGTTCGTGGCGATTACTCTTACAATCGAGAGCAACTAAGTATCAAGGAAGACTCATCAAATTTTATCAGTGTTATTGAACGGATTTTTCTCGGTGGAAGTGTAGTAAAAAGTTTAGGGAACCACTGGTCTACTGGTTTATTTGCTAATTACAGTGACAATACTGCTCAAAATATTAAAAGTAGGTATCAGATAGGTCCGGCTGTCGAATACAGTTTATTTGATTACCGGGATGTTCTTACTCGTGAAGTAGTGGTGGGCTACAGAATCGGTTATTTCCAGCAATCTTATCTGGAAACCACTATCTATGACAAAGACATAGACAAGATCATCAACCAGAATATATTTCTGAATGTGCGTTTTAGAAAACCGTGGGGGACCATATCTTCAAGAGTGAACTACAATACGTTTTTAAATGATTTGGAAAGGACAAGATTAAATCTAGATAACTGGGTCTCAGTTCGATTATTTCAAGGCTTCAACGTCCGTTTTCAAGCTGAATATTCCATTATCAGAGATCAAATTAACCTGGCTAAAGGAAATGCGTCTTTAGAAGATGTGATCCTACAGCAGAGGGCCATTGCCACCGGATACGAGCTAAATTTAGGGATAGGGGTTAGCTATACATTTGGTTCTATCTACAATAACATCCTAAACACCAGGCTGTAAAGTTTAGGAAACAAAAAAAGCCAGACGAATGGTCTGGCTTTAGTTTGCATTCTATGGAAATCAGAAGTCATCCCCACCGAATTTACCTCCAAGTTGGTATTTTTCTAGGTAGGTTTCGTTGAGGATTTTTCCACTTCCAGTCAAGATAAATTTTTGATCCCATTCTCCTTTTTTTGTATCATATGCAAATTCCATTAACCGAGTGTTCTCACCTCTGGGAGATTTTCTAGTCGAAAATCGCTGTTTAAGTTGAATGTCTGACAAAGTAACTCTGTATTTCCCTTCTTGGAACTCTACTTTGAGTGTTCCATAACTATCCTTCTCCACCAAATACTTTTCAGCGCTCTTTTCGGAATAGCCAGCCTTAATGTAATTATGCGTCACAGGTTTACTTGTTCCAATTACCTTATCATCTTTATCGATATCCTTAGATTCAAATAGCATCATTTCAGCTAATTGTTCTCTCATCTGCTCGATTGATAACACAGTGGGAAAGGTCTTCTGCCAGGTGATGTTATTTCCTTCCACTTTAAAGTACTGCAGGTCTTCCTGACTCTGAGCCAAGATACCTTGATGTAAAAGCAAAGCGGTAACTATTAGTGAGATCTTTTTCATAGTGGTGCGCGTCTGTTAAGTCGTTAACGGATTAAGAATGTTTGGAGTGCAATAATTAGGTCATTTTTCAAATAATCACGAAATATTAGGAATTTTTATTGTTTGCTGAGCAAGTTAAGTTTCCTGTTGAGCATCGATGATTTACTTATTACATCATCCTTAGCTGTCAGATTGGTATTTAGTTTAAACCTAAAGTGATCCATGTTTAAATCATTTATTGAAAAAGTCATTGGATACTTCATCCTTCGTGTTGGCATTATTACTCTGGTAAAAACGCTCTCAATCTTTTAACGCCATTGCAAGCAGTTTATCAATCCAGTTTTTTTAAAAAAATAGCAAATTAGAGAACGGAAATGCTCTTGCACACGCTCACACAACTCAAATGTACAGGGTCGATCACTTCTGTTTCTTCACTTCTTTTTTAGGAGTTGCTGTACTGTTTTTTTCAATTCGGAGGAGAAGACATTTGAAGCAAGTACCTTTCCCGTATTATCGATGACAAAATAGGTAGGGATGGCGGGAACATCAAAATTACGCACCATAGATTGATCATTGTCCCATATGTTTGGCCAAGGGAGCCCCCAGTTTTTGATTGCCTTCTCCCAGGAGGATTTTTTTCTGTCATTGCTAATCCCTATTACTTCGAAATCAGATCTACTGTACTCTTCGTACAATGGCTTGAGTGTGGTTTTTACTGATTTCATACATGGGCCACACCAGGAGGCCCAAAAATCCAGTATGATTACTTTACTCTTCATTTCGGAGAGGTTGAAAGAAGTATTATCGTAATAAATACCCTCGATATCCGGTATCATAGCACCATTCTTTAGGGAAGATTTTGGTTGCTGCCCAAACACAGTAAACGAGACCTGTGCGGCAACTAGAAATAAGAGTATTTTTCTCATGTTTCTTCTTTTACAGTAGACAGTAAATGCATTTTCTAAGCTTATACGTTCGATTTGTAGTTAGCATAAATGCCGACACGTATGGTTCGAATTAAAGGTACCAAGATATCGATAATTCCAATGTTCATTTTAGAGACAAAATTATCCATCTGATTTTCGCACAGTAAAGACGAAATGGGGGTGTTAATGACAAATACTGTAGCAATAAAAAAAAGGGAAGTCATTAGCGTATCGAAAGTGGGGCAGCAGGTACTAAGCACTATTAGATGATCACCGAATTCTTTAATGATCTAGTAGCCATTGTGCCCATTTACTACCGGGTCCAAATACCACTTTATGCTCCTCTAATAGTTCAAATCTAATTTCATCACCTATCTGATACGATTTGTAAAAGTCAAAAAGTAATAAAGGGCCAGGCTTCAGTTTAGTTTTTACCGATAGAAGTTGATAGGATCCTTTAAAGATGGTTCGGTCCACGGTCCCGGTATGCTTTGCGTTCTTTGCAATGTGTATATGTTCTGCCCAGTATCCTATAAGTTGTGAATCTTTTTGAAAATAGTTCATATAACCAATCAAATTGGCAATTTGAGGAGTTTTAGGGTTGCTGTATACATAAACAGGAGTCCCTTGTTGTTGAATAGATCCGTCTATTAGGACGTGTAATTGATCAGCAGCTTCGAGGGCATCTCTCGTATCATGCGTAACAAGTATGATAGTTGTGTCAGATTTATGCGCAATTTCTCTTGACTCCTGCAACAATTCATTTTTGGTAATTGGGTCCAGGTTACTGAATGGCTCGTCCATGAGGATTACCTCTGGCTCTGTAGCAAGTGCTCTTGCTATCGCAACTCGTTGTTTTTGTCCACCAGAAAGTTGGTAAGGTTCTCTCTCAACCAAGGTATCAAGTCGACAAAGTTCAATCAGTTGCTCTACTCGTTGTTGCTTGTATTCCGGATCATAGCCTAGTAACGCATAGTTCAGGTTCTCTCTGACCGACATATTTGCCTTCAATTGATAATCCTGGTGCACAATTTGAATTTCCTCATAGCCCGGTACAAGTTTGTCTACCTGGGGTTCGAGCACCTCACCACCTAATTTCAGTGTCCCGTGATCAGGAGGTAGGAGTCCTGCCATCAATTTTAACAGGGTAGTTTTTCCCGCACCACTGGGACCAATAAGTGTATTAAAGCTTCCTTTTTCGCAATAGAGAGAAACATTCTTTACAATGGAAATTCCATCATAAGATTTAGAAACCCCTTCTATTGCGAACATCAGCCGGTGTATGTGATGCGGTAGATAGTTCCACTGAGGTCATCTGATACAAGCATAGAGCCATCTTCCAACACCAGCACATCTACCGGTCTTCCCCAGGCCTGATTTGTCTCTGTATTTAGAAAACCGTCGATAAATGTCTCGTATGACGTTCCTTGTCCATCTTCTACTGACACGAGGGTGATGCGGTGACCCGTATGTCCTGCTTCTGGTGAGCGGTTCCAACTTCCATGCTCTGCGATGAATATCATATTTTTATAGATTTTTGGAAACATATCGCCGGTGTAAAATTTGAGTCCAAGAGGTGCTACATGAGGCCCAAGAGATTGTGCGGGAGCAATAAATTCTTCACACGGAAATTTTTCACCAAATTCAGGGTCTTTTATTTCGCCAGCATGACAATACGGATAACCGAAATGTTGGCCGGGTTCGGTCGCTCTGTTCAGTTCACAGGGCGGAATGTCATCGCCCAGCATGTCGCGTCCATTGTCGGTAAACCACATGTTTCCTGTTTCGGGGTGCCAGGTAAAACCGACAGTGTTTCTGACACCATGAGCATACACCTCTCTATTGCTTCCATCAGGACTCATTCTGGTGATCGAGGCATAGATTTCATCCTTCGACTCGCAGATATTGCAGGGCGCTCCTACAGGAATGTAAAGTTTTCCATCTGGACCAAATGCTATGTATTTCCATCCATGGTGACGATCCGTGGGGTAGTCCTCATAGATCAGGGTAGGAGTCGGTGGATTGGCTAAGCTAAATTCGATGTCATCATATCTCCACAGCTTGCTAACTTCAGCTACGTAAAGGGCACCGTCTTTGAAAGCAACTCCATTAGGCATAGTGAGACCAGATGCAATAACATATTTCTCATCTATTTTGAAATCACCATTAGTGTCTCTTACTCCATAAACAGCTCCACTTCGTCTGTTACTAATGAACAAAGTACCATCGTCACCCATTACCATCGATCGTGCATTGTCAACTCTTCCATATACGTCGATTTTAAATCCATCAGGAAGTTTCAGCCTGTCTAGTTCCAACTCCTCCAATGAGGTTAAATCTTCTTGGACCTCGTTGCTAACAGGATTAGATTCATTGCTTTTGTTAGCTGCAGTTTGGCACCCAACTACCAAAATCGTCAACAGTAGTACTGAAATTCTTTTCATTATTTAAATCGTTTTCTCAAATCTACACAGATAGTTAAAGTTCCTTCTAATGAAAAAGTTATAAGCAGCGAACACTTTTATTTCAGCGGGGAGAGCGCCTTTTCTTTTTTGGTGAATGCGCAGTCGTTCTCCTTGTTTCCATGGACACAATACAGGAAAAAAGATGCTTCTTTACTTGAACATATTGTGACATACTGAAGACGTCATCTTTTCTATCTTTGCGGCCTCATGATCAGCATCAATCAACTCGATTACTTTTTGGGCGAAAGGGCACTTTATGAAGATGCCTCATTATTCATAGGACCTAGGGATAAAATAGGGCTAATCGGCCTTAATGGAACAGGTAAATCTACCTTGCTTAAGATGCTGGTAAAGGATGTGGAACCTAGTAAAGGTGAAATATCTATGAGCAAGGAGACTACAATAGGTTTTCTAAATCAGGATTTGCTTTCTTACAACTCTGATGAGCCAATTCTGGAGGTAGCCATGCAGGCTTTCGCCGAAGCTAAAGAGCTCGAGCATGCTATTCAGGGAGTAATCAAGGAGATGGAAACTAACTATCGAGATGAGTTAGTAGATAAGCTCTCAAAATTGCAGGAGCGTTATGAGACTATTGACGGCTACAGTCTACAGGCGAGAGCAGAAGAAATATTGGAAGGAATTGGATTCAGCACTAAGGACTTGCAGCGACCATTACATGAATTTTCTGGTGGTTGGAGGATGCGTGTGATGCTTGCGAAATTGCTCCTGGAACAGCCTTCATTGTTGATGCTGGATGAGCCTACTAACCACTTGGATCTACCGTCGATACAATGGTTAGAGACCTATTTACAAACATACGAGGGGGCATATATCATCGTATCTCATGATCGCCGTTTTTTGAATGCGAGTGTGAATAAGATTGTGGAGGTATTTAATCGAGACCTGCATCTTTATCCTGGAAACTATGATTTCTATGAGGAGGAAAAAGAACTGCGGAATGAGATCCAATCCAACGCTTATGAGAATCAGCAAAAGCAGATAAGGCAAACAGAGCGTTTTATTGAACGTTTCAAAGCAAAAGCAACCAAGGCAAAGCAGGCGCAATCCAGAATGAAGCAGCTTGAGCGAATGGAAAGAATCGATGCCGTCGTGGATGATTCAGTAGCTGTGAACTTTAAGTTTAATTTCAAAACAAAATCAGGTCGCCACCTCAAGCGAATAGAGAATGTGACCAAGGTCTATGATGACTTGACAATTCTGAAAGATACAAATGCCTTTATCGAGCGGGGGGATAAAATTGCACTGATTGGAGCAAACGGGAAAGGTAAATCTACTTTATTAAGAATCGTAGAGGGGATGGAACAGCACAGTGGCAAGGTGGAGACCGGTCACAATGTAGTGACTGCTTTTTATGCTCAGCACCAACTGGAGTCTCTTGGCCTGCAAAATGAAATTCTTGAGGAATTAAAACAAGCAGGTACAGAAAAGACAGAACAAGAACTTAGGGGTGTTTTAGGCTGTTTTCTTTTTACCAACGATGAAGTTTTTAAGAAAATTAAAGTGTTATCAGGGGGAGAAAGATCGCGAGTAGCATTAGCGAAAACCTTACTTTCAGAAGCAAATTTCCTCATGCTCGATGAGCCTACCAACCATTTAGATATGGTATCAGTCAGCATCCTGGTGCAGGCACTTCTGCAATATGAAGGTACTTTTTTGTTGGTTAGTCACGATCGAGATTTCATTAGCCAAGTAGCAAATAAAATTTGGTACATAGAGGATTATCAGATCAAGGAATATCCCGGAACATATGCTGAATATGAATGGTGGGTAAATCAGCAGTCTAGGGAGTCGAGTAAACAAACCACTCCTAAGAAAGAAAAAAAGTCAACAGGAGGGAAGAAGCCAAAGACGCAACCTGATCAGTCCGTTAACCTGAAAAAGGAAATTGAAAAAGCTGAGAAAGAGATAGCTAGTCTGGAAGGACAGGTTGCCGCTTTAGAAAATGAGATGTCTTCGCCGGAAGTAGTGAATGACTCAGAAAAACTTCAGCAGCTTTCGAAGCAGTACGAGGCTTTGAAAAACGATTTGAATGTAAAAACAGCTAAATGGGAATCTTTAGTTGAAGAGTTGGAGGGTTAGCTCATTGATTTTGAGTTATTTTCTTAAGGCTTTCCCATAATCCTAAATCTGGTGGCACCTTCGTATATCAAAGAAACCCAGGCTAAAGATCCAGTAATGGAGGATAACTTTCTATTTTCTTACCAAAGTGCGGTGATGTCCATTTCTTTTTTGACCGAAATGTAGCTTCACACTGGAGATTGTGTAACCATGATCCACAACTGTTGGAAATTCGCTCTAGCAATGTCCATTGCGGGAACAAACAAGAAGACATTAACGTCTGGATAAACTTGATTAAATGTGTCTGAGTTTTTCGAACGATGCGTGATGTTGAAGAAAGAATCTTCTGGCCGCTTGTTCGACTCACTGCCTCAAATCCAATAAGATAGGATCCATCTCAATAAAATCGATAAAATAGTGTTGAGAAACGGAAAAAGTATATATTTAAGAAGTCGTAACTACTCTCTGTAAGTAGCGAGGGGGGGACTTGAACCCCCGACCTCCGGGTTATGAATCCGACGCTCTAACCAGCTGAGCTACCTCGCCAAAAGAGTGGGTTCTAAAAAAGAGTTGCAAATCTAATTCAATTTCTTTCTTAGACTCAATCAGGTAGTTGTATTTTTTGGAATTAATCTTTGAGAACATGACAAAGGAGAAGTTTATCGGAGAATATGGTATAAACGCATCAAAGAGGATGCTTTACCCCTACATCAGCACAGCCTCGGGTTTGGCGCAGTGGTTTGCGGACGATGTTAATATCGACGAAGACAAGGTTTTCACTTTCCTTTGGGATGGAGAAGAAAATAAAGCAAGGCTGGTTTCCAGCCGAACAAATCACCACGTGAAGTTTGAATTCATCGGAGAAGATGATGACGATCCTAACTTTGTTGAGGTCAGACTTGATATGAACGAATTGACCCAGGAGGTTTTCATCAGAATTACAGATTACTCAGATATGGATGCAGAGGAGACTGAAGAATTATGGGAAAGTTTAGTTCATGATCTCAAAGAAATCGTTGGTGGGTAATACCTTTGCTCATTATTGATCGTATAACCGGGTATGCGGCGTCTTGATAAGCTAGTATTTAAAGCTTTTTTTGGTCCTTTCTTTCTCACCACACTGGTAGCAACTTTCATATTGCTGATCCAGTACATGCTCAAATATTTTGATGACTTTATTGGTAAGAATCTCGGCATTTCGGTGATAGCCGAGCTGATGTTCTATTTTTCTCTCAATATGTTGCAGGTAGCACTTCCTCTTGGTGTGCTAGTTTCCTCATTAATGACGTTTGGTAATCTTGGTGAAAATTTCGAACTGACAGCTATTAAAAGTGCAGGTATATCATTGCTGCGGACGATGAGACCTATTTTTCTTTTTGTCTTATTATTGTCTGTTGGTGCTTTTTATTTCAACGATTACGTAGTACCCTCTGCTAATCTTAAAGCATTCAGTTTGCTTTATGACATCAAGCACAAGAAACCTGCTCTGGATATAAAGTCTGGAGTATTCTATGATGGCATTCCAAATTATTCTATAAAGACTGCTAAAAAGTTACCGGATAATAAGACGCTCCTCGATGTCATGATATATGATCATACACAAAGAGATGGCAATAAAAGGGTTATCCTGGCGGATTCGAGCTTAATGTTTACCATTTACGATGAAAAGTACCTCAAGTTGGAACTCTATGATGGGGTCTATTACAGTGAAGTCGATAAGGGAGGAAGGAGAGTTTCAGATTTGTATCGTACAAAGTTTGACCGATTGGATATTGTCTTCAGCCTTTCTTCTTTTGATTTGAAAAGGACACGAGAAGATCTGTTCAGAAATAATCGACAAATGATGAATATCTCGGAGCTGACGCACTACATAGATTCGAGTAAAATAGAGCAGAGTAAACAGACCTTCAATATTGTAACTTTCAGCAAGAATTATCTTGGTTTTCATGTCAATAGGTATGTGAAAGTTCGAAAGAAAGGCCTTACAGAGGCAGATTCAGCCAAGTATAACCTGAAACCTCTTCGCCTTGACTCTGTCAACTTAAAAGAGAAGAAAATACAAAGAGCCGGTTTCTTTTCTTTTTCTGAAATATTTGGTCAAGGGCAAAGAAGAAGAGTACCTGAAAAAGAAGTTGTAAGAAAACTTGCAGATACACTCAGGGGCGAGCCACGTAGTTTCGAAGAAATTGTGTCACCAGGCTCCTCGTATGAGGAATTGAGCTATCGAAAAAATGACAGCATGGTTCGGCAAATGAGAACGGTGAGTATCGATACGCTGCCGCTTGAGGAAATTACGCTTGAGGATTTGGCTGGTCATTTTGATAAAACCTATCAAAAGCAGCTGATTGCTCAAAATGCATTAAACGGTGCAAGAAACTTTAAAGTTAATATTACAGGAGTACGGATAAAGACAAGGAGTTTGGAATCACGGATCGACACTTACAGTGTAGAAAAGTTCAAAAAGTACAGTCAGGCATTCGCTTGCATTGTGATGTTTTTGATTGGTGCTCCTTTAGGTGCGATAATAAAGAAGGGTGGATTAGGTGTCCCTGTGATAGTATCCATCTTTTTTTTCATCATCTACTATGTTCTAACCATATCGAGTGAAAAATGGGCAAAAGCTGATGTAATGGACGGAGAAATTGCAGTATGGACCGCAGATGTCATTCTGCTACCGTTTGGACTTTTCTTTTTGAGGCAAGCCAGGATTGATGCGAGATTGTTCGATGGCGACTTCTATTTAGTTGTGTTAGAACGCATAAAGACATGGCTGAGGGATAAGAAGATATTGAAAGAAACCATTTGATCTGATGATATTATCTTCTAAATTTGCGGTTTGAAAAAGAAAAACAGAAGATTTAATACATAGCATGTACTTAGCAGCAGAAAAAAAACAAGAATTGTTTGGAAATTTCGGTGGCTCAAAGCAAGACTCTGGGTCTGCAGAATCTCAAATTGCTTTGTTCACTTACAGAATCAACCACTTGACAGAGCACCTACGCTCAAACAAGAAGGACCACGCAACGAGACTGGGTCTTTTGAAGTTGGTTGGTAAAAGAAGAAGATTACTCAATTACTTATACAAGAACGATATCGAAAGATACCGTGCCATTATCAGTAAGCTGAACATCAGGAAATAAGAAACTGATTCAAAAGGGAATTCATTTCAGGGTTCCCTTTTTTTTATTTATCCCTCCCTTATTTCAGACCCTTCACATTTTAAATTAAAGAATTAACACATTTAGTATGCTTCCTAATTTTAAGCAAATAGAATTCAGTTTATCTGATGGCACACAGGTGACCATTGAAACAGGTAAGCTGGCAAAACAGGCAGACGGATCTGCCGTTGTCAAAGTTGGCAACATGATGCTACTGGCGACCGTAGTATCAAAAAAAGAAGCCGGAGAAAACGTGGATTTTCTCCCGCTTTCAGTAGACTATCAAGAAAAATTTGCAGCTGCGGGTAAAATTCCCGGTGGCTTTCTCAAGAGAGAAAGCCGACTTTCAGACTATGAGGTGCTGATCTGTCGATTAGTGGACAGAGCGTTAAGACCTCTATTTCCGGGAGATTATCATGCCGATACACAGGTGATGATTTCCCTGATTTCAGCTGACAAGGATGTAATGCCGGATGCTTATGCGGCATTGGCAGCTTCTGCAGCCATAGCTGTTTCTGATATACCTTTCAATGGCCCGATCAGTGAAGTTCGTGTGGTTAAGTTGTCAGGAGAATACATTGTGAACCCAACTCCGGCTCAAATCATAGAAGCGGAATTAGACATGATTGTTGCCGGATCAATGGATAACATCATGATGGTCGAGGGTGAAATGAAAGAGGTGCAAGAGTCAGACATGATCGAAGCGATCAAGGTTGCTCATGCCGAAATCAAGAAGCAATGTACCGCTCAAAATGAGCTGGCGGCTCAGCTAGGTGTCGAGAAAAGGGCCTATTCACATGAAAACGCTGACGAAGAGTTAGAAGCAAAAATTAAAGAGGCATGCTATCAGGGTTGTTATGATGTAGCTGCTAAAGGAACTGCTAACAAGGAATTGAGAAAAGAAGGTTTTAGAGCAGTTTACGAAGCTTTTGTAGAAAGCCTGCCTGAGGACCATGAATACGATGAATTTCTCATCGGTAAATATTTTCATGATGTAGAAAAAGACGCCGTAAGAAATTATGTATTGGACTCCAAAAGCAGATTGGATGGACGGCAACCAGATGAAGTTAGACCCATATGGAGTGAAGTAAGCTACTTACCTAACGCGCACGGTTCTGCTGTTTTCACAAGGGGTGAAACACAATCATTGACATCCGTAACGCTGGGGTCTAAACTTGACGAGCAAATGATCGACGGTGCGATGATCTCTGGATACAACAAATTCATTCTTCATTATAATTTCCCTGGATTCTCTACCGGTGAAGTAAGACCTAACAGAGGTCCGGGAAGAAGGGAAGTTGGGCATGGCAACCTGGCGATGAGAGCATTAAAGCCTATGCTTCCTGAAGATAATCCATACACAATTCGTATAGTGTCCGATATTCTGGAGTCTAATGGTTCATCCTCAATGGCTACTGTTTGTGCTGGTACGCTGGCGATGATGGATGCAGGTATTCCTATAAAGGCACCTGTTTCTGGTATTGCCATGGGAATGATCTCCGAAAAGGGTGGAGGCAGATATGTCGTACTTTCAGATATACTGGGAGATGAAGATCACTTAGGTGATATGGACTTCAAGGTAACTGGTACTGAAAAGGGCATCACTGCTTGTCAGATGGATATCAAGATTGACGGGCTGGATTACAATGTCTTGACTGAGGCATTGAACCAGGCAAAGCAAGGTCGCCTCCATATCTTGAGCAAAATGAACGAGACCTTAGCTGAGCCAAGAGAAGAATTAAAACCTAATGCACCTAGGGTACAGGAATTAAAGATCAAGAGAGACCTGATTGGAACCGTGATTGGCCCAGGTGGTAAGGTTATCCAGGAGATTCAAAGAGAAACCGGGGCTACTATCAACATCGAGGAAGTTGAAGATGGTGGTCTTGTTACCTTCTTTGCTGCCGATAAAGAAGCCATGGACGGTGCTTATAAATGGGTGAAAGGTATCGTTGCTGAACCAGAAGTGGGTGAGGTTTATGAAGGAAAAGTGAAGTCTATTATGCCTTTTGGTGCGTTTATTGAATTTATGCCAGGCAAAGATGGCTTGCTACATATCTCAGAAATTAAGTGGGAGCGCGTAGAAAGCATGGATGGTATCATGGAAGTAGGAGAGGAAGTCAAAGTGAAATTAGTCGAAATTGATAAGAAGACGGGTAAATTCAGACTTTCCAGAAAAGTACTGTTACCCAGACCTCCAAAGAAAGAGAACAAGAATGAATCAGAAGGTTAAACCTTCTAAATGAGAAACCCCGAGGTTGTCCTCGGGGTTTTTTTATGGGGATTGTTATGCTGCTGTTGTGCGATTTAATTTTCAGAAATCAAATGCATATTTTTGAAACTTCTTAAGGCAATCGTCGCTTAAACAATTGTATTCGAAATAGTTCAATTAATCCGTTGTCATGGAAAGAGTTAAAGTATTAATAGTTGGTTCAGGTCCAGCGGGGTATACCGCTGCAATTTATGCCTCCAGAGCAGGTTTGAAACCCGTTTTATACCAGGGCGGGCAGCCAGGCGGGCAGCTAACGATCACAAACGATGTGGAGAATTTCCCAGGTTATGCTGAGGGAATAAATGGGCCTCAGATGATGATTGACTTCCAGCAGCAAGCGGAACGGTTCGGGACCGATATCAGAAGTGGTATGGTCACGGGAGTAGATTTCTCTTCCTGGCCTTTAAAAGCTACCATCGATGAGACAGTAGAGATAGAAGCTGATTCAGTAATAATCTCAACTGGAGCAGCAGCAAAGTGGTTGGGCTTACCGGATGAAGAAAGACTAAATGGGAAAGGTGTGTCAGCGTGCGCTGTTTGTGATGGTTTTTTCTTCAGAGGTCAAGATGTGGTGATCGTAGGAGGTGGAGATACTGCCGCTGAAGAGGCAACTTATTTATCCAATTTGGCTAACAAAGTCTACATGCTCGTTAGAAGGGGTGAACTCCGAGCTTCCAAGATTATGCAGCAACGAGTGAAGAATACGGAGAACATCGAAATACTTTGGAATACCGAAGTAGAAGGTTTGGAAGGTTTGGAAGAAGTAGAGGGAGTGAAGGTGGTGAACAACAAAACAGGTGAGAGAACTACGTTAAAAGCCACAGGCTTTTTTGTTGCGATTGGGCACAAGCCAAATACAGACATTTTCAAAGGACAACTTGACATGGATGAGCAGGGCTATATAAAAGCCATTCCCGGATCTTCAAAAACGAACGTTCCAGGTGTTTTTGCAACGGGTGATGCACAAGATAAAATCTATCGTCAGGCTGTTACGGCGGCAGGATCAGGCTGTATGGGGGCTTTAGACGCTGAGCGTTTCCTCGTAGAGAAAGAGATGGAGTTGGCAACGGCTTAATTACAACAGAAAGGACCGAAACAACCTCAGTTAAGGTGGGATTGCGTTTATTTAAGTTATGAAATTAGATATTCTAGCATTTGGTGCACACCCGGATGACGTAGAGCTGTCATGTGGAGGAACTATTATTTCGCATGTGGAGAAAGGTTATAAGGTAGGTATAGTAGATCTTACCAAAGGAGAGATGGCAACGCGGGGTACTGAAGAAACTCGCAAGCATGAAGCAGCAGCAGCTGCTAAGTTACTAGGGCTATCCATAAGGGAGAATCTAGGGCTTAGAGACGGTTGGTTTGAAGTTACTGAAGCAAATCAACTTGAAGTCATCAAAGTGCTTCGAAAATATCAGCCGGAAATTGTATTTGCAAATGCCACCTATGATCGGCATCCCGATCATGGAAGGGCAGCTAGATTAGTAACGGAGGCAATCTTCAAATCAGGTCTTCGGATGATCAGGACGATTGAGAATGGAGATGATCAGGATCCCTGGAGACCAAAAAAACTGCTACACTACATTCAGAGCGTTTCACTTACCCCTGATCTCTACGTAGATATCAGCGATGCGATTGATCAAAAAATGGAGGCGGTGAAAGCCTATAAAACCCAATTCTACTCAGAGGACGCAGATGGGCCGCAGACCTATATTTCCAGTAAGAATTTTATGGAGATGTTGACGGCAAGATCAAGAGAGTATGGTCAGCGAATAAATGTTTCGCATGCTGAGGGTTTTTGTTTACCTCAGCCGGCTGGAGTGAAAGATTTATTCGAGCTATTGTAAGATCGGTCTTTAGACCGGATCCATCGTAACAACTCGGTCTCCTTAGAGGGTATTTCCTCTTTCCAGTGCTGCTCGTTCAGTGTCACGATTGCTTTTGTCGGTGATAGCATCTGATCACCTAGGTCTCTGCAATAGTGCACATATTTTAAGACTCTTAGTCCGTCCCACCAATTAAAGAACAGTTGCTGTTGCCTTTTGCCTGCTGAGCCTGAATTAGCATTAATTTTTTGAAGAGCCTCGTCAAAATTCTGCTGAATCAGGAACTCCCGCATTCTGGGGGTGCCGACTTCCTTAACAGGAAGAATGCGAGGTTGATTTGAAAGGATGTAATCTTTAAGATCTAAAAAAGCATCAATAGAATAGGTGAGCAGTTGCTTGGATTTTTTGTATCCGAGTAATGCTCTTCCGGTGCCAAACGGAACTCTTTCAGACAATCTATCGCTTGGAAATATGGTAGCATTTTTGAGTTCATGTATCGGCGTACTTAAGGCCACCTTGTGGAGAAAATAAAAGTCTTCACCGGCCTTTCGGGTATTCATGCCACCAACTTTTACATAAGTGTCAAAATCTACCACAATGCACGAACCTAACGTCTGAAATGATTTTGGGTACCCAGCAAATGATAATGCATGAGCGTAATACCTAAGATGTAATTCGTAAGGAATGATTCCGGATGAGGGGTTCAGCGGATGCTCATAATGGGTAATGGATACGTGTCGCTTCTGATTTAAAAAAGACTTCTCGATCTCCATCAGGTAATTTTTTGTGCACGTACTGTCCGCATCAAAGCATACAATGACTCCGTTTTTATCCATCAGATAAAACCATCTTGCTGCTTCATCCATCCCAATTTTACGAGCTAATCCTACTCCCGCTTTTTTGTTCGGTAATTTGAGGTGCGATACCTTCAGCGTCAGCCATGGTGGAAGACTCTTTAATCCGGAGACTTCTTTGTAAACCCTTTTGTTCGTTTGAACGATCAGTTCATTCGATTGCACACTCTCATTGATTAAAACCAGAAGCGTTACTGTGCTACTGGGTTGATGACAGGCAGCGAGCGAATGGATTGCTTTTAATAGTTCCGGTTCATTGTATGCAGGAAGGACTATTACAATAGCTGTTGTGCTTTCCGGAGTCCAATCTTTAAATAAGGGTGTTTTCCAGGCATATCTATCAAAATATATCGCTGCTGAGTTTGACTGCATCAAGATTAAGGAGATAATCTTTCAGTTTTCCAATCACCCCCTTCGAGATTGTAGCGAATGCGATCATGAAGTCTGTTGGATCTGCCTTGCCAAAATTCAATGGAATATGGAAGTATACGAAAGCCTCCCCAAAAGTCAGGTAGTGGGATTTCACCGTCTTTGAATTTACTTTTCATTTCATTGAGTTTAACTTCCAGGAGACTTCTAGAGGAGATCACTGAACTTTGCTGCGATACCCACGCACCTAGTTGACTTCCTTTTGGTCTGCTTATGAAATACTTGAGTGATTCTGATTTGGGCACCTTTTCAGCTTTGCCCAGCACAGTAACTTGCCGTTCTAGATCATACCATGGAAAGCTGATACTGACCTGCGGGTTTGTTTGAATTTCTTTCGATTTGCGACTACCGTAATTGGTGTAAAACACAAACCCCTTTTGATCATATGCTTTTAGAAGTACCGTTCGCTGAGAGGGTTGTCCCGCTGCGTTTGCAGTCGCAAGTACCATTGCATTCGGTTCATTAATCTGGCTGTTTACCGCTTCCTGAAACCAATGATCAAACTGTTCAATCGGGTCTTCCTTTACAGATGATTCGTTCAATTCGGCTTGTGTGTATTCCTTTCTTAAGTCCTCGACTTTCATAAGGCAATGTTAGTATAATTAGAGAAGCAAATCCGATTTGTTTCTAACTCTATTAGTGCCATTTATTGTTTACTTTGTCACGAATCACGTTAGGCGGAGATGCCGGTATAGAATCCCAATCAATTATGAAATTCAGAATAGACCTTCATTCAGATAGCAAGGAAGAGTGGATCAAAGCAGTAATGACCAATTTTGATGAGTTCTTGCAGGATCATGCTGATTGCGAACGAAAGGCCTCGGCAATGGCGATGAGCTTTGTAGCTAAGTATCCAAACAGGGTGGAGATTGTTCCTGAATTAATTGAGACTGCTGTGGAAGAATTGGAGCATTTTCGAGATGTGTATGGAATAATGGAAAGGCGCGGTATATCCTTAAACCATGAAATAGGAAAAGACCCCTATGTTTCTAAGCTTTTGAAGTATTGCAGAGACGGTAGGGAGGAACGTTTTATGGACCGTCTGTTACTTGCTAGTTTGGTTGAGACAAGAGGAGCAGAGCGATTCAGATTGGTATATGAGCATCAACAGGAAGAAGAGCTAAAGTCATTTTATCATCGGCTATTTGCTTCCGAAGCAAAGCACGGAGAAATCTTTGTCAGAATGGCTTTAAACTATTTTGACGAAAAAGCTGTCTATCACAGGTTAGGTGAGATGACTGAAATCGAAGCCATTGTCCTGGATGAGTTACCCATTAAAGCAGCACTTCATTAGGCGTATGAAAGAGATAGACTACTTTTCCTCTGATCAATTGATTAGTCCAAAAGCCGGTGACTTACTCATTTCGGAACCCTATTTACCAGATCCTAATTTTGAAAGATCTGTAGTTTTATTGTGTGAGCACAACAAGGAAGGGTCTTTTGGGCTCGTACTTAATCAAGAGACAGAAAATAAGCTACAGGATGTCATATCAGGCATTACCGCAGTGAATGCAGAACTATTTATAGGTGGTCCCGTGCAACAGAATACGTTACATTTTTTGCATAGAGCTCCTGATTTGATAGATCATATTTATAAGGTAAAAGAGGGACTTTATTACGGTGGAGATCAAAAAACACTGTTTGCTTTGATAAGCGAAGGATCCTTACGAACGGAGGATTTTTTGTTTTTTGTAGGATATAGTGGTTGGTCTGCAGGTCAACTTATGGAGGAATTGAAATCAAAGTCCTGGATTGTTTATCGGGATATAAAACCCTCAGAAATATTTGATATTCCATCAGAGCAATTATGGAAACATCTGCTCCGTAAAATGGGAGGAAAGTTTAAGGCGATTTCAAATTATCCTGCCGATCCAAGAATGAATTAGATGATTGATTAGTTAGTTTTGAGGCTGATTCGCGCCGGACAATATAAAAAAGTATCAGAAGAGAAATAGTAGCGAAATGGACAAGGAAAACCAAGAGCTGACCAAAGCCAAAAACGGAGTTACGTCAGAAGATGTTCAGCAAGAGGCTGGATTACCCAATCAAAAAGAAGTGCAGCAAGAGGCTCATACAACGGCAGAGCAGACAAAGAAGGCCGATTTGGAGGTGGTTACGGATGAAACCACATCAGAAGATACTCAGGAAGAGGCTCAATCACAGAAAACGGAAGAAGAGATAAAGATTGCTCAGAAAGTGGCAAAGACTGAAGAGGCTTCGGAAGACCTAACAATTCCGGATGAAGAAGTTGCTGAGGAGGAAGATGAAGTTGACTTTGAGCAGTTGGACAAAGAGGGGCTGGTAGTAGCTATCGTCGCGCTGAAGGATGAAGAAAACATGCGAAGACTAGACCGCATGTTGAAGGGATTAAAAGGTCGTTTTGATGAGGTTTACTCCAGCGAACGTAACCTTGCGCTAGAACAATATCTAAAGGAAGAAGGAGCAGAAGAAGATGATTTCGAATACAAGGGGTCAGAGGAAGACGCCAGGTTTAATGATTATTTTAAACTACTGAGAGATAAGCGTCAGCAGTACTATCGAAATTTAGAGCAGGAAAAAGAGAACAACCTTACTAAGAAAGAGGAGATATTAGCCAAAATCCGTGAGCTAGTAGACAATGATGAGTCTAATGTAAGCATAAAAGCTATTCGTGAGCTACAAGATCAGTGGAAAGCAGTTGGCCCTATTCCCAATGCCCACAACAAGACATTGTGGGCGAATTATCATGCATTGTTGGATCGTTTTTACGATGCGCGTTCCATCTATTTTGAATTAAAAGATCTTGACCGGAAAAAAAATCAGGATTTGAAAGCTGAACTCTGCGCAAAAGCAGAAGAACTAGCTCAAAAAGATAATGTCAAGGAAGCGGTAACGCAGCTGAACGAACTGCATGAAGAATATAAGAACATTGGGCCTGTACCTAATGAAGTTCAAGAAGATCTTTGGCAAAGGTTTAAGGCCGCCTCTGATGCGATTTATGTAAAAAGAAAAGGGTTTGTTGAAGAATTGAAAAAAGAGCTTCAAGTTAACCTTGAGAAGAAACAGGAGCTTACAGAGGAATTGAAGAGTTTCTCAGGTTTTTCTTCCGATAAGATTACGGAGTGGAATGATAAGACAAAAGTATTACTCGGTATACAGAAGAGATGGGAGGCCATAGGCGGCCTACCAAAGGATAAAGCGAAGGAAATCAATAAGCATTTTTGGTCGACGTTTAAGCAGTTTTTCAACGATAAAAATCAATTCTTCAAAAGTTTGGAGTCTCAAAGAGAAGGAAATCTAGAAAAGAAACAAGCTTTGATTGATCGCGTTGAAGAGCTGAAGAACAGCACAGCCTGGGACAATACTGCCAAGGAGATGAAGCAGATACAGCTTGACTGGAGAAATATTGGACCTGTTCCAGAAAAGCAGAAAAATGAAATCTACAAGAAGTTTAAGACAGCTTGTGATTATTTCTTCGAACAAAAAAGAGCAAATGGTAAGAAAGAAGAGGAGGTATTTGAGTTGAACTACCAGGAGAAACTTAAAATCTGCGATCAGATAGAACAACTTGCCAAAAGTGAATCGATTGACTTAGAAGAAGTTTACGAACTGGTTGATCAATATGTTGAAATTGGTTTTGTCCCCAGAAAAGTAGTAAAAAAGATGCACGCTCGATTCGATGCTGTAATTGAGGTTGTCAAGAAAAGTGAAGCGTTGGACGAGGATGAGCGAGATGATTTTGCAATTCAGGTGCAGGTCAATAGAATGAGAAGTGGGCCTCACGGAGGACAAAAGGTGAATAGAAAAGAGCAGGCACTCAGACGTAAGATTCAGAGAATAGAACAGGACATTAGCACCTATAAAACGAATATAGAGTTTTTTGCTTCCTCTAAAACAGCAGACAAGTTAAGAGGAGAAATGAATCAGAATATTGCGAATGGAGAGAAAGAGATAGAGCAGTTGAAGAAGCAGTTGAAAGTATTTCGAGAGGGTTAAAAAATCACTTTTTAATCTTGTGATCAAAAGGTAGTCTTCTATATTTGCAATCGCTTTTGAAAACAGCGTAAAAAGCTAAGATTCCAGAATATCCTCCATATCTCGGTTGCGGTTCAGTAATTGGAGCATAGCAATCGAGAAGAGGTGACGGTAAAGGCCTCCATAGCTCAGCTGGCCAGAGCAACTGACTTGTAATCAGTAGGTCGTTGGTTCGAATCCGACTGGGGGCTC
>JAYPLE010000025.1:0-816 GCA_038129245.1 Flammeovirgaceae bacterium
GAAATTGCGGTAGCTTCCAATGCGGTGGCAGGATCCCCGAGACAATAGGAAACATCAGAGGTTACCGGTTGATCAGGTAGATCGTAAACGGAAACGGTAACAGTGGCTCTGTCACTTTCACATCCGGTTACGTCATTGACCTGGCTTACGTAATAGGTAGTTTCACCGGAAGCTTGTGTATCCGGAGTAGGCGCATCTGTAGCACCGTTACCACCGGAGGCATCGGTTCCGTACCATACGAGCGAATGACCGGAAATTGCGGTAGCTTCCAATGCGGTGGCAGGATCTCCGAGACAATAGGAAACATCGGAGGTTACCGGCTCATCGGGCAAATCGTAAACGGAAACGGTAACAGCGGCTCTTTCACTTTCATTCCCCACTAGTATACGAAGATTGCTAACATAGAAAGTAGAAGTCTGAACATCATTTTTGTTAATGGGTGGATCAGCGCTTACGATACCTTCACCCCCTGATGCTTGGGTGTACCATTTATAATTATATCCAGCATCAGGCGGTAGATCTGAGATGACCTCTTCGCCCAAACAAAATGATTGCTCCCCTGAGAGAGAAGGTTGAGAAGGTGCGGGGGGAAGAGGTGCGTCAGAGTTCCAGCTAAGCAGATTCGGCTCAAAACGAGTTGTATTTCGTGTAGCATCATTGTAGAAACTAGCAGAAACCGAGTGCAAAGCAATCGAATCGCTTATTGCGATTTCATTAATGATCCAGTAATTTTCTGAAAGATCCTGAGTTGTGATAGGATTACCACCATTTAGACTGGCCCTTGCGATCAACTGATCTTCAGCCAATGAGAAGTTG
>JAYPLE010000025.1:916-40430 GCA_038129245.1 Flammeovirgaceae bacterium
TAGGGGCTTCCGGCCAATGACCATGTAGTGTTCTGATCAATGATCTGACTCGGTACATTGGTCAACGGGCATGGTAAATCTGTTGTACCTGCGTTCTGCGTTTCATAAATGGTAACGGTGATCTTTGATCGGGCACTTTCACAGGACGTAGGTGAGGCCTGATAGCTGACAAAGTAATCCGTTGATCCTGTTGCAGCAGTACTTGGCACAGGAGGAGTAGGATACGTAGTACCTCCTGTTTCTGTTTCGTACCAGATCAGGTGATCAGCAGGACCTGAAATCGCCTGTTCGAGGCTGACTGCGGTTTCGTTCAAACAATAATCTACGTTAGAGACCAGTGGAGCTGATATTTCTGCTGAAACAATGAAATTCACAGCTGTTCTCGTACTTTCCTTCTCTAAAGAGGTATAATAATTACTGGCATAATAAGTAATGGTTCCTTCATTTTGGGTATCTACTGCAGGGTCCCCAATGATGGGCTCACCGCCAGACGCATTCGCATACCATCGGTATTCGTACCCTGCTGATGGGTGGCTCTCAAAAGCAAGGTTATCGCCAATACAAATCCGCTTGTCACTCAAAGTGGGAGAGATGGGAGCAGCGGTCGTACTCATGGAAGAAAGAACCGGCTCAAAGCGAGTTGTATTCCGTGTAGCATCATTTATTGCATTGGCTGAGAGTGAATGAAGTATCAGAGAATCAGTTACGGCATTTCCACCCACATGCCAGTAGTTTTCTGATAAGTCTTGAGTAAGTACAGGGTCACCACCATTTAGACTGGCCCTTGCGATCAACTGATCTTCAGCCAATGAGAAGTTGCAATGCTCTATGTGTGCGGTTATCTGATCAAATAGGTATCCGTCGATTGACAATTGCTCAAACGTGCTATTATTGACGGTATAGGTAAACTCCTCTTGATCCTTGACAGTGAACTCAGGAGCAGAAATGTCATAGAAAAGACTGTTTTCTATGGTCACTGTTCCATGATTGACGTACTGGAAGTAGTCCACCAAATGTAAGGATTGAAAAGTGGTGTTTTGGATGGTTAAGAAATTCGAAGAGCCTGCATAAAATCCCGAAAACATGCCTCGGCTTTCAATGTTGGAAAATGAGCAGTTGACAATGGTAGCATTGGGACTTTGAATCAAATTAGCCGCATATCCTTTCCTGGAGATATTGTTGAAATCCGAATTGTAGAACTGCACCTCACTTGAATTTCGATTCCCAATCAATGCCCAGCCTGTTTGTAAATTATTAAAACTACAGTGATTGAAAACGGATACGTTCACATGAGACAGCAGGTCATATGACTGGTTGGAATCGTCGCTTACCAGGTTAGAAAAGGTACAATGCTCAAACAGCAGGGTGACGGGTCCCCGGAAATTACCATTATATGATTCGTAGTACGTATTCTTTTGATAGCCTCCAACCGTTCCCAGGTCATCGAATTTCACATAGTTAAACCGCGTGCCGGAGGTGTAAACCGTATCGGAGCTAGTGCCGGTACCGGTGTCCGTATCTTCAAAGACGAACCGTCCACCGTGCGTCACACCTGTGCTTGTGAAGGTGATACTATCTGCTGCTGTACCTGATGCGATTAAATGACCACCTGTTTGAAAAATAAGGCTATGATCAGATTCAAAAATGACGAGCACTCCCGGTTCGATCGTTAGCGCCGCATTGTCAATGATTACATTTCCTGTAATCTGGTAGGGGCTTCCGGCCAATGACCATGTAGTGTTCTGATCAATGATCTGACTCGGTATGTTTGTTTGTGCAAAGACTAAGTTCACTGCACTTATCAATGCAATTAGAATTGCAGAGCTTCTCATTTTTAGGTAATTGATAAAACGAAACATAGTATTTATTAGGATTATTTGCTACAGATATTATATGATAGGCGCAGGCTGTACTACTCCAGTTTATGAATGTTTTTGATTCGTAGTTAACGTATTTTTTTTTTAACTTTTTTGAAGTATCGGTTAATGAATCAAGGTGAAACATGTTCTTCGAGTTCGGGTAAAAAAAAGTAAACCTTTTCAGCTGTCTGGGAGGGGTTGATCCTAAACGGCATGGAAATAAAATCATCACCTTACGTTGAAAAATAGCTATTTTATAAAGTAAAATGGTACTACTTGGGTCTTGTTAGCTGAGTTTTACTGCTAAGAAAGTAATAGATATGTAATAGTTTTTGTCTACATTTTTATTGCGAAATCTGAGAATCTACGATGAACGTCAATGCAAAATCAAAGAGACAACATACCTATGATGCTATTGTAGTAGGAACGGGTATCAGTGGTGGATGGGCTGCCAAAGAACTTTCTGAAAAGGGCTTGAAAACATTGGTGTTGGAAAGGGGAAGAATGGTAAAACATCTTGAGGATTATCCTACAATGAACTTAAATCCGTGGGAACAGCCCTATGGTAACCGTTTGACACCCAAAGAACAACGAGCTATTTATCCTATTCAAAGTCGGTCCTCGTATGCAGTTGACCAATCCACAAAACATTTTTTTGTAAAGGACAATGAGCATCCTTACGAACAAAAGAAACCTTTTCTCTGGACAAGGGGATACCAGGTTGGAGGAAGGTCACTCATCTGGGGTCGGTGGGCCTATCGTAGAGGAGATTTAGAATTTGGTGCGAATGCTCGCGATGGTGTCGGATTGGACTGGCCGATTCGGTACAAAGACCTGCAACCATGGTATGACTATGTAGAGTCATACATTGGTGTCAGCGGATCAAATGATGGCCTGCCTCAGGTTCCCGATGGGAAGTTTCTACCGCCCTGGGAAATGAGCTGCCTTGAAAAACATGTAGGAGCAAAGATCGATGAACATTTTGATGATCGTAAACTGACGATCGGTAGGACTGTAAACCTCACAAAGCCTCATGGTGGACGTGGAAAATGCATGGCCCGAAACAAATGCAGAAGAGGATGTCCCTATGGTGCCTATTTTAGTAGTAATTCGGTTACGTTACTTGCAGCTCAGAGTACCGGTAATATGACTTTACGGCCAAATTCGATTGTTCATACGATTCTCTATGATAAGCAGACGCAAAAAGCCTCAGGTGTCCGCATAATAGATACGGAAACCAAAGAATCAATAGAATATTTTGCGAAGGTCGTCTTTCTTTGTGCATCGACGCTTGGCAGTACCAGTATTCTGCTTAATTCGGTTTCCTCTACTTTTCCTGACGGCTTGGCGAATACAAGTGGAGAACTGGGACATAATCTCATGGACAATCACTTCCAGGTAGGAGCATATGGAACATATGATGGGTTTGAAAATCAGTATCACAAAGGCAGAAGACCTGTGGACGTACTGGTTCCAAGATTTCAAAACCTTGATGAGAAGACGAAAAGAAAAGAGTATTTAAGAGGATTCAGTACGTATGGCTGGTCCGGTCGTGAAGGATGGGATAGGGGATTCGGAGGTACTGATTTTGGAGCTGATTGGAAGGGTCAGTTAACAAAACCCGGACCTTGGACTTTTACGTTTTTAGCCTTTGGTGAATGCCTTCCCAATCACAAAAACAAAATCTACCTGAATCATAAGAACCAAGATCCCTGGGGTTTGCCGATGCTGGTGACCGACATGGAATTTGGTGCGAATGAAGCTGCCATGAGAGAAGAGATGATGACTTCCAGTGCCGAAATGTTGGATGCTGCCGGATTTAGAGATATTGGGACCTATGATGAACCCAGTGAACCAGGGTTAAGTATCCACGAAATGGGCACGGCGAGAATGGGAAATGATCCCAGGCAATCGGTGCTCAATAAATGGAATCAGGTGCATGACATCCCGAACATATTTGTGACCGATGGCTCCTGCATGAATTCCAATGGCTGGGGTAATCCATCCTTGACCTACATGGCCTTGACAGCCAGAGCATGTGACTATGCTGTGGATCAACTAAAAAAAGGAAATTTATGAAAACGCGTCATATGACCAGAAGAAAAGCCTTGGAAAAGACTTCTATGATACTCGGTGGAGCCTTGACATCTTCACTTTGGGCGGGTGTGCTTAATGGTTGCCGGGCATCGACAGAATTGGATTGGACACCGAGATTTCTGACGAAAAAGGAATTGAAGACGATGGAACGAGTCGTAGATATCCTCATTCCCCCGACAGATACGCCCGGCGCAGCTGAGGCATTGGCTCACCGTTTCATCGATGAAATGTTGCATGGGTATTTTGATTCAGCCGAAAAGGAAATGGTAAAGGAGGGTATACATGAGCTGCAGCAGGCCGGTTTTGAGGAAATGAATAGCAACGAAAGGTTTGATTTAATGAAAAAGCTTTCTGTAACAGCACAAGAAGAAGTTGGTGCTGTCTCTTTCTTTACCCTCGTGAGAAGTATGACACTATTAGGGTATTTTACCTCGGAGATCGGAGCTACACAAGCACTGGCCTATGATCCTATTCCCGGAGCTTATGAGGGCTGTATCCCCTTACATAAGTACGGCGGTAAAACCTGGGCTGAGGATTCGTAAGCGGTTTTACCGGTCATCCTCCGGTATAATATTTCTGAGCGCTTCCATCAATAGTGGGCCTGTTTTTGGTCCAAGTGACATGCTGGTTAGATACGGGGCATGCGGTATGCTGTCATGTTCAAAGAAGGTAGTTTTGAGTATGTATCCTAACGCATCGTTTCCAAGACCCAGTACAAACTTAGGTCCGGCTCCCATCATCTGTTTGCTTGCTAATCCTAACGAAGGTGCTGTTTCTCCGGGGTGGGTAACAAACTGTGCCTCACCAATTTCAAACCAGGAAATTTCTGTACTAACAGAGTCGCCAAAACTTCTGTTGATCGTTCCCAGGGAAGATAGCTGCTTCCATGTTTCATTTTCTACCGGGAATTTGATCAACTTTCGATTGAAGGCAATTTCAACTACCATCATCTGTTTTGCTTCTGATACTGAATTCAACACTTCTTTTGCAAGGTCTTCACCGAATTGATTGGCTGATTCGATTGTCTTAGGCATCCCTTCCGGCTGAATCCAGCCGCCGATTGCTCCTTGCAGGAACAGTCCTTCAGCTCCTGTTGTTTGCTTCATGTGTTTATAATATCCACCCACAAAATCAGCAGAAATCACGGAGAATTCTGCGTCTAAAATGGTAGGATGACTGGCGAAATTGGACAGGGTAGTGATGACTTTGTTGCGTTCGTCTCTGAATTGCAGAATGGAAACTGAACGGTCAATTTCCTCTCCACAAATGTTCTCAACCCATGGATCACCAAATGAAGTTTCACTAACAAAAGCATCAACGGGCACTTGATTGCGATAGGCAGCTTGTATTTGATTTGCAGCTGTATGTATCAGTCGTTCCATATATGCTGAATCCACACCTGAATGTGCGTAATCACTGCCCCAGATACCCACTACATCAGGTCCCGAATGTGTGTGCGTAGAAGAAATCACAATGCGTTCCTCCGGGATATCCACCAGTTCGGCTGCACGTTCCCTGATTTTTAGGGCATCATTGTACATCAAACCAATGCAGTCGATGGTCACTAAGGATACCGTCTGGTCACCGAAGGTGGCTACCATCGCCTTAGCATATAAACTATCCAGTATACCTGTGAACGTTCTGTTCTGCTTATCGCCAGCGATGAACGATCCCAACGAAGGATTGATGGTGGCAGAAGCGACGCCTACCATCAGGCGAGGGCCCTTTTCGGTACCACTATCACAAGAAGCTAGGACGCAGAGTCCCAGGACAAACCAGCGGGTAGTTTTTTTCATTTTAATTGTCATCTAAAAACTTAATTGTTCCGTCGCCTGCATAGAGCGATCGACCGAATATTAGATGATTCACCACAGTACCTTTTTCAAAATCAAGCACCTGACTGACTCCTGTGCCACTTTCTTCACCCCAGGTGATAAACAATTTATCTACAGTGATCCATTCTGCAATGTAAACTTCAGTCCCTCGGAGCCCCAGTTCACTTCCTTGCATGGCTTCCCAATGTAAGGTGGAATCGGTATCAAATGTAAGGTGATAAACCGCTTCATCGTATTGGTATACGATGGTGCGATCAATAAGGGTTATTGACTCAGCTGAGGTTGTGGCACACTTCATTAGGAGAAGTGTAAGCACGCCAACGATGAAATGCTGTAATTTTTGACTCATTTTAAACTAAAAATATACATCGCAAGATTCTCATTCATGGGATAAAGTCCATGTGGTATCCGGTAAGTGGCTATCAAAAACGTTTGTTCAAAGATTAACCGTAGCTTTATGAATTTCTATACAAAAATATTTGCTAGTGTAAATGTGTTCAAAATGCTCAAATATTTGATTTTTGCAGAATGAAAAATGCGTTCATCTTTACGATTGCACTTCTTGGGTCTCACCTAAGCATGGCACAGGAAGACAATGGTATACTCTATGCGAAGTTTATCGAAGAGGCTATCACACTGGATGGAGCACTCGACGAAGCTTTTTGGGAGGATGCCGGGCATGCAACCAACTTCTGGCAATATTTCCCAACTGATTCAGTAAGGGCAGGAAAGATGACGCAGGTAAAAATCGTTTACGACGATGAAAATATCTACGTAGGTGTTTATGCGGAATCAGAAGGCAATAAATATGTTGCGTCTAGTCTTAGAAGAGATTTCAGTGGTCGTAATAATGACAACGTTTCGGTCATGTTTGATACGTTCAGTGATGGTGCAAATGCTTTTCTTTTTGGGATCACACCCTATGGGGTACAGCGTGAAGTGATGATCTCAGAGGGAGGAACCATAAGCGGATTTAATCGCTCATGGGATCAGAAATGGCGATCAGCGGCACAAAACTTTGAAGATCATTACACTGCTGAAATGGTGATCCCACTAACGTCGATTAAGTTCCCTGAAGGATCTCAGCAATGGCGTTTCCAAACGTACAGGTTCGATTTCCAAAGCCAGGAACAAAGTGCTTGGGCACGAGTCCCTCAGAATCAGATACTTGCCAGCCTTGCCTTCATGGGAATCATTGAGTTTGAAAAACCACTTGGGGAATCAAGAACACCTTTGGCGTTGATTCCCTATGTAAATACGCTTGCATATAAAGATGCTATCAACAGCGAGCAGGATGTACAAGTGAAGGTGGGAGGTGATGCGAAAGTTGCCATTGGAAATGGCATGAACCTGGACATCACCTTAAACCCTGACTTCTCTACAGTCGAAGTAGATGACATATTTACCAATCTCACAAGGTTTGAAGTTAGGTTGCCCGAGCGCAGGCAATTCTTTATTGACAACAGTGACCTGTTTGGTAGCTTCGGCGATTATTTCGGCTTTTCCAGATCTTTTTTTAGTCGGAGGATAGGACTCGCAAGGGATACTGCCAATAATCTGATTCAAAACGACATCATAGGAGGTGTTCGGCTTAGCGGTAAGGTCAACGACGACCTGCGCGTTGGTTTTTTGAACCTCCAAACGGCTGCAGATAAGCCAAATGAGATTGTTTCCAACAACAATATGATGATGGCCTTACAGCGTAAAGTATTCGCAAGGTCTAATGTAGGGGTCTTCATGATCAACCGACAAGCCTCCGGAACTTATGATTTTTTAGACCCCGATGAACAATTTAATAGGGTAGTAGGTGCTGACTACAACCTGGCTTCGCGAGACAATGTGTGGACGGGAAAAGCGTACGTTCATAAATCCTTCAACCCGAACGACAGCAAGGGTAATTTGTCTTACCAGACGGCCCTAGAATACAACACAAGAAACTGGAATCTAGCAGCAGACTTTTTCAATGTTGATCACGACTTTCAATCTGACCTGGGCTTTGTGCCCCGAAAAGACATCGCCAGGTTTGGATTCAATACCGTGAGGAATTTCTATCCAAATAGTAAGATTTTTAATCGTTTCAGTTTAGCCTATTTGAGAGTAAACTGGTTGCGTCCAACGCTTGATTATAAAAAGTCGGATGAGCTGAATACACTCACTTTTACCAGTAATTTCAAGGATCAGTCGTCCCTGGAACTCGTTCTTGAGCACAATTACACGTATCTCACTGCTGACTTTAATCCAACAGGAGTAGGGGAAGCGGGGATACCCGGCGCGCTGGGATATGACTACAACCAGGTTTCGATGAGTTATACATCCAATTTTGCAAATGTGTTTACGTATGAGTTTTCATCTAGAATGGGTGGCTATTACAACGGAAATGCCTATTCGAATGGTGCAACCGTAGGATATCGTTTCCAACCATGGGCTAGCCTTTCTGTCAACGCGCAATACGATAGAATTCTATTTCCAAATCAGGTTAGGAGTGCTGATTTCTGGTTGATTACCTCACGTGCAGAAGTGACATTTAGTAACTCCTTGTTTTGGACCACGATTGTTCAGTATAGTAACCAACGAGATAATTTGGGGATCAATTCAAGGCTTCAATGGAGATATGCACCCTTGTCGGACTTATTCATTGTGTATAATGACAATTACATCCCGGGCAGCTTTGGACCTAAATTTCGATCAATCAATTTAAAGCTAAGCTATTGGTTTAATCCTTAAAAGATGAAGCAAAAACTCGTCCTTCTGCTAATGATAGCCGGATGTCAACAAGCAAGTAAGAAGAACCCTGATCCTCTCAACATCTTAAGTAATCACGAGAAAAACCCTGGCCTGGTCATCAGGTTTGCAAAACTTGAAATTGATTCTTCCCAGCTAAGCATCTACCTCGATATTTTGAGAGAAGGAATTCAGCGTGCCATTGCCACCGAACCAGGCGTACTTACGATGTATGGTGTGCAGGAGCAAAGCACTCCTTCCAATGTGACGATATTGGAAATCTATCTGAATGACTCCGCTTATCAAGCTCATCTTCAAACGGAGCACTTCCTAAAATACAAAGCAAGCACGAGGGAAATGGTGAAGTCCCTGGAACTCGTAGAACTGGATCCTGTTTTATTTGCGGTGAGGCAAAAAGGTTTAAAAAACCATACCTTGGGGACAATGCCGTATCGAAGCGAGGTTATCCGGTTTCAATCTGGATATTAAATAGATTACAGGAACCAATCCAGTAACTTAATAGAATCGATTGAAATGGGTAGGGTACTGATCATCAGGTCTTCAATCGATTGATTATCGATCCTATTTTAGTTTGGGCGACGGGTTCAGTAGGAAATATCAATTACAACGAATTAAATTGAGGGCATGAAGCAATGGGGCTACCTACTTTTTACTGTGATCGCATTGGTCTTTTCATCGTGTGATAACCAATCCGAAGAGATTCGGGAAAACAACCCCAACAACTGGTCCGAATATCTAGGTGGACCGGACCGAAACCACTATTCCACCTTGTCCCAAATTACTCCTGAGAATGTAGACCAACTCGAAATAGCCTGGACCTACGCCAACGCTGATTCCGGGCAATTACAGGTGAACCCACTGATCGTTGATGGTGTGTTTTACGGAGTAACCCCAACGCTCCAGGCCTTTGCCCTGGATGCCGCCACTGGTGAACAGCTTTGGGTTTTTGGTAATACGTTGCGGCATTGGTCAGGCACGAGTAGGGGGGTCGCCTACTGGAGCGATGGACAGGATAAAAGAATATTTTATACCAATGGATCAGATCTTTGGGCCATAAATGCAACAACCGGACAACCCTGTCGCGATTTTGGGGAAAATGGAAAAATCGATCTGCATACCGGCCTTCCCGAAATCGCACAAAACAAATTCATGATGTCTACCACTCCGGGAGCCATATTTGAGGATTTGATTATCATGCCAATCAGGGTGTCAGAAGGCGCCGATGCAGCCCCTGGTGATATAAGGGCTTTCGATGTACGAACCGGTGAATTGGTTTGGACTTTTCACACCATTCCTTATCCGGGAGAGTATGGCTATGAGACGTTTCCAGAGGACGCCTACCTGAACACCTACCTGGGTGGTGCCAATAATTGGGCAGGAATGGCCGTGGATCATGAAGCCGGAATCCTCTTTGTGCCTACCGGTTCCATTGCTGCTGATTTCTATGGTGGGAATCGTGAGGGGCAGAATTTGTTTGCCAACTGCCTTCTGGCATTAAACGCTCGCACAGGTCAGCGCATCTGGCATTATCAAACCACCCACCATGACATTTGGGATCGGGATTTACCCGCTCCCCCGAACCTTATGACCATCGAGAGAGCAGGTGAAAAAGTGGATGTGGTAGCTCAGGTGACCAAGCAAGGTTATGTTTTTGTTTTTGATCGGAAAACAGGAGAACCTATTTTTCCTATCGAAGAAATTTCATTCCCAGCATCAGACCTGGAAGGAGAGAAAACGTGGCCAACTCAGCCTATCCCTACCAAGCCGCCGCCATTTGCAAGGCAGTCCACGGAGCTGACTGCTAATGACATCAGTCCTTATGCGCCCAACCGGGAAGAATTGATGACTGCGTTTAATCAATACCATACGGGTATTTATCATCCGGGAAGCTTGGAAGGGGCCGTTCTTTTACCAGGTCTCGACGGTGGAGCAGAATGGGGAGGCGCGGCAGCCGATCCGGAGGGTATCTTATATGTCAATGCCAATGAGATGGCGTGGATTCATCAGATGACTGAAAATACCAGCAAGGAAGAGTTGGAACTATTATCCGTAGGAAGCAGGCTATATGCTAATCATTGCACCACTTGTCATGGAGAAAATCTTGAAGGAAATACAGGTTCAAACTATCCTTCCCTGCTCAATATTCCCGATAGCAGGGATCGTGAGTTTGTGGACAACATCATCAAAAATGGTAAAGGCATGATGCCTGGTTTTACAACACTGTCAGGTGCTGAAGTCCAGGCTATCGTCGCTTACCTTTATGGCGAAGAAAAACAGAGAGAAGTAGCAACTGAAGAAAACAGAGGCTCGTGGTTGCCCTATCGCTATGCTGGGTACCATAAGTTTCTGGACAGTAACGGGCTCCCTGCCATCAATCCTCCCTGGGGAACCCTTAGCGCCATCAATCTGAATAGCGGTGAATTCGCCTGGCAGATACCGTTGGGTCATGAGCCGGCATTGCGTAATCGGAGCATCAGGACCACGGGTGTTGAAAACTATGGTGGCCCTGTTGTTACATCCAGTGGACTATTGTTCATTGCTGCTACCAAGGACGGATACTTCCGGGCGTTCAACAAAACAAATGGTGAGCTTTTGTGGGAAACGAAACTTCCCTTTGCCTCATTCGCCACACCATCAACCTATATGGTGAACGGTAAGCAATTTATTGTACTGGCGTGTGGTGGCACAAAGTTGGGTACCGCACCGGGAAATTTATACGTAGCGTTTGCGCTACCTACTAGTTCGCGGTGAATGAGTGGTTGACGGCGCTAATTACTCGCATCGCTCGTAAGCAGCAAATCCATAGCAATGTTATATAATGTTCTGCGTTATGTTAATATAGCTTCGGTTCGAGGGTTGGGGTTAATATTTTAGGGCGGGTCGCGTAGACATGGCCTTCTCATCAATCAGAAGCAATCACTTTATTTCTTGGCAGTAGCGAGCACTCTTTTAGCTTTTTAAGGGTAGGATAGAGGACTTGCAAAAGTTGAATGTGTGCGAAAATAGAGGCATATTCAAGAGTTGATGAATCAAACTGAGGCACTCAAAATTCTGTTGAGACTTACGCTTTGCCTTTTTTCGAAATTACTCCAACTGAGCCTAAAGTCAGTTCATGACCTGATTTGTCAGCTTCCTCTTCTTTCCCAAATTTTCCACTCTTCTGCTCAACTACTATTGCGAGTAAATACTCAAAAAGGAATATGATCAGAAAAGGATTTTATGGACTGTGGCTTATGCTACTGTCCACAATCATTCAAGCTCAAGACAAGGGATTTTCAACCACAGTCAATAAAACATTTATGGGAAAGACACCTCAAATGATTCTCAATGAACTTGTTGCGGATGCAGGGTTGCAATTGAATATGGCAGGACATAAACTGCCAACCCGAATTAAGTTATACTCATTTAAAGGAGAGACAGTAAAGGAAGCCATAGAGAAAATATTAGGTGATCATGGACTTTATTATGTTGCTCAATATGGAGTTGTCTTAGTAGATGATCAGCCAATTGATACAGGTAAATACCGAACGGTTGGTCATAAGGATTTTAATCTTAGTGGGAAGGTAGTAGATGAAGTCAATGGTGAAGCACTGTCCTTTGCAACCGTTGGAATCATAGGTACAAATCTTGGAACTACTACCAATGCCGATGGTTTCTTCACGCTCTTGAATATTCCTACCGATACGATGATGCTAACCATACAGTACGTTGGCTATAAAAACTCTAAAGTATCCATCAAGGATATTGTTGATAAAAACCCCCTCATCATCAAGCTAGGAATCTCAGAGCAGCGATTGGAAGAAGTAGTTGTCAGCGCTTCCAATTTAGACAATCAGATGATAAGCGCAACTGAAAATATCAGTCAGATCAGAATTTCGCCAGAAGCTTTGAATGCACTTCCCAGCATGGGTGAAAAGGATATTTTCAGAAGTATTCAATTATTGCCTGGGGTTAGCGGGACCAATGAGGCTTCCTCCGGTCTTTTTGTTAGAGGAGGAACACCCGATCAAAACCTAGTCGTGTTGGATGGCTTTACAGTCTACCATGTGGATCATTTCTATGGATTCTTCAGTGCCTTTAATCCCAATGCCATCAAAAATGTACAAGTGCACAAGGGTGGTTTCGAATCCAAGTATGGGGGTCGTCTTTCCAGCGTAATGGAGCTAACAGGAAAGACCGGAAATCAAAACAAATTTTCAGGAGGTGCCGGGATTGGTGCGATTAGCGCCAATGCGTATGTTGAAGTGCCGATGGGGGATAAATTCAATCTATTTCTGGCTGGCAGAAGATCCTATACCGATATTATTAGCAGTGGAATCTACAATGATGTATTTGACCTCTACAACGACGATGAATCCATCAACAATCAAAACCCCAGCTTGCCTTCAAGACCAGGAAGAGGCAATCAACAGGAAGAATCCGCACCATCCTTTTTCTTTTATGATGCCAACGCCAAACTAAGTTTTAGACCTAGCGACAAAGATATAGTCTCATTGTCTTACTACAGCGGGAAAGATGATCTTGACAATTCCAGAATAACTACCAATAGTTTCGAAGACGGAAACGGTGATCTAACATCTATTAATAGAGACATAACAGATCTTCTTCAATGGGGCAACATTGGAACCAGTTTAAGATGGGCTCGACAATGGAACGATCGCTTTTATTCAAATGCGATCACCAGTTTTTCTAATTATTTCAGTGATAGAGATCGAATCAATGATGTCACAATTGATCGAGCGGATACATTGATCAATCGCAGAATTGGTACTGAGGAAGTCAATGATCTGTTTGATTACTCATTTGCTATTAATAACGAGTACCTTCTCAACCAATTTCACACGTTGGAATTTGGTGCACAGACCATATTCAATAACATCTCGTACAGTTTCGTTGCGAATGATACAGTTAGTGTCATCAATGAAAAGAATAAGGGTGTACAGGCGGCCTTTTATCTTCAAGACACTTGGGAAGTCAATGACCGCCTAACAATGAGTGGTGGCTTGCGCTCCACCTACTTTGATGTAACTGAAAAAATGTACGTAGAGCCCAGGTTATCTGCTTCTTATTCACTGAGTAAGAAATGGAAACTAAAAGCAGCCTGGGGTCACTATTATCAGTTTGTCAATCGTATCGTTCGGGAGGATGTATCGCAAGGGAGCCGGGATTTCTGGCTTTTGGCAGATGATCAAAATAGCCCTGTGAGTTTCTCTAGGCATCTCATTGGAGGGATAAGCTACGAAACGAACGGATGGCTTTTCGATGTGGAAGTATACGATAAATCGCTGGATGGTATTGTGGAATACAGCAATCGCCAATCTGCCACTGCATTAGTTGATTTAGAGGATACCAATTACTTCTTTGAAGGAATAGGAGTGGCGCGAGGTGTAGAATGGCTCATTCAAAAGAAGACTGGAAACTACAAAGGATGGCTCAGCTATACTGTCGGCGAGGTGGTACATAATATTCCTGGAATAAGTGATGATCCATTCTATGCCCTACATGATACTAGGCATGAAATCAATCTGGTCAACACCTATGAAATCGGACGTTGGGAGTTTGGTGCTACTTGGGTATATGGGACAGGAAAACCATACACCGCCCCATATGGTGAGTACCAACTCTCCACGCTAGATGGAGCAACCTACAACTATATCAGTGTAGGTGCAAAAAACTCTTTTAGGCTACCTGACTACCATCGAATGGATCTTTCTGCTAACTACAAATTCAAAATGGGCGAGACAGGAAGTGGACAGATCGGACTATCCCTATTCAATCTCTACAATCGTGACAACACCTGGTACAAGGAATTCCAGACTGAGGAAGATGAGTTCGTGGAAACGGATGTCAAACTAATTGGATTCACTCCAAATCTTAATGTCAGTTTCAAATTTTAAGTGACAAAACAATGAAAAGTAATCATTTCACATTCATACTATTTTCTGCTCTTCTTGGATTTGTATCATGCGAAGAAGTACCCGATTTTGAGCCAGATGATACGATCCCAGTGGTAGAAGCCTTTCTTTATGTCGGCGATCCTGTAGATGATATCAAGATTACAAAAGTCATTCCTTTTGCTTCTGACATCACGGACAATGAGGTTAATGGACTTGATATCGAAATCACTTCCAATGGAATTTCTTATCCCCTGGAAAATGCTGAATCGGGGGGTGGGAGATACTTTTATCCGGGGGATGATCTGGAGATCATCAGTGGTGAAACGTATGAAATCAACTTTATATTTGAAGGAGATGTTATTTCATCCTCTACCAATGTGCCTGATGCACCTACTGGGCTTGATCTATCTACCGACTCTCTAGGTCTACCCCAGATAATTGACTTTTTTGACATCAGGGATCTTGCACAAAATCAGAACAATCGTATCAATGTAGAGTGGGACAACCCAAAAGGGGATTACTATTTCCTGGTTATTGAAAACGTTGAAAACAATCCGCAACCTATTGACCTCAACGACATTCTTCCATTCAATTTTGAATTTGTCTCAACGCCCACTCAAGATAATTTCTTTACGCTGATCCCCTTTATCCATTATACCCAGTTTGGGGCGCATCGCATTATTCTATATCGTGTCAACGAAGAATATGCTTTACTGTATGAAACGATAGAACAGGATTCCCGGGACCTAAATGAACCTTTCACCAACATCATTAACGGAGTAGGAATCTTCTCGGGTTTTGCAAGCGATACAGTTTACCTGGAAATCAACAAGCGATGAAAAGCAAATTCTTAGCTGGTTTCCTTATCTTCTTTTGGCTGGGCAATCCAATTTTTTCTCAGGAGCTACCAGACCTGGATGTGGAAGGTGCCATTTATGGAGAAGTTGTTGATCTGGATAGCAAACAACCTATGGAATTTGCGACTGTAGGACTCTACGATCTTCGTACAGATGAAGTCGTCAAAGGAGTATTGACTAATGAAAAAGGTCAATTCTCCTTTAAAGGACTGGGGTTGGGTGCCTATAGCCTCGAAATCAGTTTCGTTGGGTATAAAAAGACGGTCATCAATCAGGTCATGATCTTACCCAAGCAACCAGAAATTTTCTTTGGTGAGATATCCCTTGAGCCTTCTTTTGATATGCTGGATGAAGTGGTAGTGACTGGTCAAAAAGAGGAAATTCTTTTCAAGGCCGATCGAAAGGTAATAAACATAGCAGCCAATCTTTCTGCACAGGGAGGAACACTAGTAGAAGCACTTGAAAATCAGCCATCTGTTAAGACAGACATGGATGGTAACATGACGCTGAGAGGAAGTGCCAACTTCACCGTTTTGGTAAACGGAAAGCCGACGGCTCTTAAAGGAAGTGATGCGCTCCAGCAAATGCCTGCCAATACGATTGAGAGTGTAGAAATCATTACCAATCCATCGGCCAAGTTTGATTCTGAGGGAGAAGTAGGTGTCATCAATGTGATCACGAAAAAGGACTTCTCAGAGGGTTTTAATGCAGTGGTTAACGGGGGCGGAGGATTTACTTCCAATCTTTTGGGCAGATATTCTGGAGACGCCAATTTTCAATTGACCCGGGACAAAGTCACTTTCTCTCTGGGATTAAACTCCAGGTATGCTCCCGTAGAGGGGGAGGGAAATAGAATCAGAGAAACAATGTTTTCTGATGGTATCAATATTCGGGACTCGGATATGGATATAGGCGTTTATCGTGCTAACCATACGATTAAAAGTGGTGTTACCTATAATCCCAATACGACAAATTCTTTCAATTGGGATGTAAGTGTTGGACGACTTGCTTTTGAAAGAGAGTACGTCTCAAGAACCCTGGCAGGATCAGACAACCCCTTGTACATTCTTTCGCTAACAACAGCTGATAATGACAGAAGTTTCATTTCATCATCAATTGGGTTTGAGCACCTGTTTGACCTTTCTAATGGTCATAAGCTGAGTGCCAATCTATTCTACTCCCGAACGGATGGATCTAAAGGGGATGACCTCTCTGAGCAAACAGCAACAGAGAGTTGGGCGCCCTTAGAGCTTATTGTTGATCAGAAAGCTGATGAAGTAAGCCTTGAATCGGAAAGCAGGTTTAACGTGGATTACAAGAAACCTCTTGGAAGTAATGATCGATTAGAAGTCGGCTATCAGCTACGGTATGAAACAACAGAGATGGATCAGCAAATTGGTGTGAGTACTTCTGAAGAGACGACACTGACTGACAATGATATATTTCTAAACCGGACCATAAACGCGGGCTATCTTCAATTTTCAGGAGAGAAAAACTCGTTCGGTTATCAAATTGGCCTCAGACCAGAAACAACTTCTCGAAGTATTGATCAAACCGAATTTTCCAACACGATTAATTACTTCAACTTGTTTCCTTCAGTGAATGCGTCCTATCGCTTTTCTAACGACTCACAACTAAAGCTTGGATACAGTAAACGCATCAATAGGCCTGGAATCAATCAACTTAATCCTTATCTCCAGTTCATAGATGAGAAGAATCAACGAAGTGGAAATTTGGATTTACAGCCAGAGTATGTTCATTCCGTTGAACTGAGTCTGTTAAAGCGGTTTCTTTTCACGTTTGTGTCTGCAGATATTTTTTATCGACAAACAGAAGATAAGATTAGTCCGGTATGGTTGGCGGGGAGTGATGATCTTTTGTTGCTTACCTATGATAACCTGGAACAGGATTTTTCCTACGGTACTGAAATCCTGATTGGTGGTCAGCTTACTGATTGGTGGAACTTCAACCTAAGCTCGAGTATCTACAGATACAATATCAATGGAGATATATCAGGAGAAGAAGTCAACAATTCATCCAATTCGTGGAATGCACGGTTTGGTTCGACTTTCAAGATCAAGGAGACCAATACTTCATTGCAGTTCAATGTACTCTACAACAGTGAAGTAGCTAGCTCTCAGGGTTCACGACAGGGCTTTTTTGCTACGATGATTGGATTGAAACAACAACTGATTGAAAACAAGCTGGACCTGTCAGTTCAGGTGCGCGATGTTTTTAGTAGCATGCGATTTTCGAATGAAAACTCTAGTGAGTTTTTCGTCTCACGAATGGAATTTTCTCCATACACACCAATTGTAAATATCAACCTCAGCTTCCGATTCAATAACCATAAAAAACGTCGAACAATGAATGCTGGAGATATCAATGAACTTGATTTTCAAAATGATTTTAATTTTTAAAAGAACTAAGTACGCGTTGCTTGCGGCGATCATCACGGCATGTACCCCACAACTTACTCCACTAAATACCGCGGAAACCATAGTGGTTGATGGTGAGGACACAGAATGGAACAGAGATCAATATCAAATGGTTAGTGGACTTGGTTTGATTTATTCTGTTGCCCAGGAAGAGCAACACACAAAAATCCTAATTAAGGCGATGGATCGTCAGACAATTAAGAAGATTGGATTGTTGGGACTGACCGTTTGGCTAGATGGAACGGGAAAGTCCAAAAAAGAAGTTGGGATAAAATATCCGCTTGGGGCAATGGAAAATGGTCTACTGGAAAAGATAATAAGTCAAGGCGGAAGCCTTCAGAATTTTGATCTGGAGAGATTAGAAGAGAAAGGAAAAGATGTGATGAAAAGGCAGGATACCAATAGCGTAGGATTAACAGGCCTATTGGATAATACTGACGAAATGCATCATGTCAGTTTAAAACAACTCAAAATTCCAATAGAGATCTCTCTAAAGATCGTTTCCAGGCAAGAGCTCATCATTGAATACGCTATTCCAAATAGCATCTTAAAAAACGGCAAAAAGAACGTTCTCGCCGTGGGTTTTGAGATTGAAGGAATCAACACCCAAGAATTGATTCAAAAGCAAATGGCTGCAAGAGGCGGTGGAAGGTTTGGTAGTGCAGCAGGTCGTAGAATGGCAGGTCGGGCTATGGCTGCCAGGAGTGAAAAGCTAAGAGAGTTTCAGGAATTAAACCAATTTGTTATGGCCTGGTCCAAGTTTTCATTGAACGATTAAATACTTCAATGCCAGTTTGGTCACGTTCATCGGGACATTCGTCAGCTTCCTTTGTTTTTCCAAATAATCCGCTCCTACCATCCGCTACTATTGTAAGGAAATTGCTCAGATAGGAATATGATCAGAAAAGGATTTTATGGGCTGTGGTTTGTGCTACTTTCCACAATCTTTCAAGCTCAAGACAATGGGCTTTCAAAAACAGTCAATGATACATTCATGCGTGAGACACCACAAATGATAATCAATTATCTAGTGGCGAATGCGGGTTTGAAGTTAAATATGGGAGAGCATAAGCTTCGTGCCACAATTACTTCAAATAATATTTAAAAATATACAAATATGTTAACAGCACTGAATTGGAAAATAACATTAATAATAGGGACAATAGTTCTTTTATTAAGTTGCTCTGATGATGACGATAATTCTATAAATAACACAGCGCCTTTAATCGAAAATCAAACATTTTCAATAACTAATGACGCAGCCATCGGCACTTCGGTAGGAAAAGTTTTAGCTACTGACGAAGATAACGATGTTTTAAGCTACAGCATTACTGCGAGTAATGACGATAACATCTTTGCAATAGACAGTACAACGGGAATCATTACCGTTTCAGGAGCACTAAATCCAAACACAACATATACGGTAACCGTGCAAGTAAGTGACGGACTAAGTAATACTGATGCTACTATTACCATTAACCTGGTTGAAATAACAGTTACTTTCCCGACAGGACCTCTTTCACTGACGTTAGATGGAACTCTAATTGGAGCTGACTATTGGTCAGAAACCCCGGAAATTCTTTCAGCATCATATGGTTTTGGAGATATTATTGGATTGCCCGGTACAGAACTCACTCAAGAACTGGTTGAACAAGCAGGAGGCGCTTGGCTCGAGGTTGATTGTGCTACCGATGATCAAGCATTCTTAACTACTTCAGTAACGCAACAGCAATTAGCTAATGGATATATATTAAAAACTCCTTATCAGCAGTTTTTAAAAGACAGTGCATTGGGTTTAGATGGTATGCCTATTGTGTTCAGTTGGCCTGTGTTAACCAATACAATAGATATAAATGATGTTCAAGTTACATTGAACACGGGAGAAGTGGTTTCGCCAATGGCAATTGGTATGCTACCTAATTTTGAAAATAATGAACGTAACTGTATCGTAGTTTTTGGTGAATTTGGTAACCGACTGCCTAGTACAGACCCAGATGCACGTTTTTCTATAAGAGTAGAAATCGTAACAGGTGACACTCCGTTAATGTTGGCTGGTCCAAATAACCAAATGGTAAGCGCTGTGGGTCTATCTTGGGAAACCACTACAAGTCCTTACGATCCAAACAATGGTCCAAGATTGGTTGGCGCGAAACTCAACCACGTGGGGACGCAAGCTTTTGGTGAAGGGCTTAGCAATCCTATTGTGAATATGCAATTGCCACAAAACGATGAATTTGATTTATATGGTGGTGGCGATTTCCGAATTCGTGTACTAACCACAGGTGGTTTTTCACCAGATGGAGTTCGTGGATTGCTACCTACAGAATATGAACGTTTTTTTAGAATTCATGCTACAGGTACAGACGGTTCAACAGTTTTAATCGAAGAGGTCGGTGTGGATTACCAAGTTGAAGGTGGTACCCTAAAAGTATTGGGCTTATCAGATTTAGGAAACGTAGCAGGCTTTAATGGCACAGTATATGGAGATTGCTATATGGAAGATAGAGACAATTACATAGACATTATTATTGAAGGTGATGAGGGTGCGGCAAGAAACATTACATTCGTAGAAATCCCAAGTTTAGAAGGTGGTTATGATGCTTTTTATAACCCAGGCGGACCAGGAACAACACCATTTTCAAACGTAAACTACACACAGCCAGGCCCAAGGGATTTAGAACCTGTAATTATAGCATTAGATAATCCGATGCGTGTCACAAACTAAAAATATTATCAATAACTGCACCTAATCGAGTAGACGGCTGTGAGCCATTGCCCACGGTGCGTCTCTCACACCACCGGCCTCGTATCAATTGTTAGCCTCACGGTTTTACGGCCCAAAAGAGAACCGGTGACTCGTTAACTATGCAACAAATACAAAAACAGAATAAAATGGAAAAGAAACAAAAAAGACCAAATACAAAACTGAAAGGATTCATTTTTATCCTTAGCCTTTTAACAATGGCAACATCAGGATTGGCGCAAAATAGAGAGGTCTCTGATAAAACCCCTGAAGAGAAGGCAAGGGTGATGACCGATAAACAAAATGAGAAAATTGGTTTAAGTGTTGATCAAGAGCAGCAGATGTTTAACCTCAATCTCAAATACGTGAAGGAAATGGAAGTAATTGCTCAGGGAGGCAGGTCAATGGCTACTTTCAGAAAACTCAAAGAAATGAGCGATCGAAAAGACAAAGAGGTGAAAATTGTGCTAGATAAGGATCAGTACAAAATATATCTAAGACAGAAAGAGGAGATGCGCTCACAGATGGGAGCTAACCGAGGTTGAGACAAATACATACTGAAGGAGTGCTAGATTCTAAGAACACTGGAACTCTATAGTTGGTGAAAAATTGGTTTTATTGCTTTCCAAATGAATAACAAGCGTTTTATATCCCAAATAGGATTAGTTGTACTTATTTCTATTGCTATTACCGTTTTGATGGGTATGTCAAGAATCAGTATGATGATCCGAATAGAAGCACTTGGGTTGTATGAGTTCGGAAGATTGGATTACCTGATTCGGATCGTAACACTCTTTGTGATTTGTGCAGTCTTCTCGTCTGCCAACATATTTTACAATAAAGTCAATTTAGGTCCTCTTAGATTCAACCTGCTAAGCATCAAAGGGATCATACCTTTCAATCTTTTGATATTTATCCCTGTTCAAACAGGCTACACTTTGCTGACCAAATCGCAAGTAGATCTATCGATTTCCGCTAACACACAGGTAGAGGCAGGAGATGGATTATTCTTACTGTCCATCATGACCAACATGGCATTAATGTTGGTGTCCGTGCTTGTGGGCACAGTTTATCGTTTTATGGGTGAGAACTACCAGATCAGGATAAAGAATGAAATGCTACAAAAAGAATCTGCAGAAGCTCGATTTGCCAATTTGAAAGAGCAACTCAATCCGCATTTTTTATTCAACTCATTTTCGACCTTGAACGGACTTATCGATGAGTCAAGATCAAAAGCCAAGAAATACGTGCATGACATGTGCGATGTATATCGCTATGTTCTTAAGAATGAAGATGTTGATACCGTAACACTTCGAGAAGAGTTGGAATATGCGAAGATCTATTTGTCGATGGTGAAAGAACGCTTTGGTGATTCCGTTCATGATGAGATTCATGTTTCAGATGAAGACCTGGAAAAGAAGGTTCCTCCGTTGGCCATCCAAATGCTTATAGAAAATGCAGTGAAGCATAATAGTTTTGATAGTGATCATCCGCTACAATTAGTGATAGAATCCTCTAATTCCTTCATCGAAGTGGAGAACTCCCTGAGAGAAAGACTAGTCAATGATAGTCATTCACTAGGTCTTTACAATTTGAATCTACGCTACAAATATTTGTGCAATCGAGAGGTGATCATTAAAAAAACAGATAAGACATTCAGCGTCCAAATTCCGCTATTAGCATGAATGTAGTGATAATTGAAGACGAAGAGAATCTTGCCAGGCAGCTAAAAAATATGCTGTCAGAAATAGATCCTGATATTAAGGTATTGTCTGTTTTGGGATCAATCGAATCTGCTGTATCATTTATCCCAATGGTAGATACCATTGACCTGATATTGGTAGATATTTACCTGAGTGATGGGCTTTCATTCGAGATTTTTAAGAAAATTGATGTCAGGGTTCCTGTCATTTTTTGTACAGCTTATGATCAATACGCATTGCAAGCATTTGAGCTCGATAGTGTCGATTACCTGCTCAAACCAGTCAAGAAAGAGGATCTGAAGCGTGCTATAGATAAGTATAAGCGCATTTTCTCTGCTCAGTCCCAGAATGCAAGTGAATTGCCGGAACTATCCAATAAAATTCAAAGGATCTACGAAGAACTCAGTCATAAAAAAACCTATCAACAGAATTTCTTACTTCCTTATAAAGATAGGTTGGTGCCGGTAGGGGTAGAGGATATGAGCTACTTTCAGGCTGACTATGGAATGGTGAAATGTATATGCAAGGACGGGCGAATATTCCCTACGGATCAAAGCCTCGATTCAATAGAAGAGATAATCGATCCCATATTGTTTTATCGGGTAAACAGACAATTTGTAGTAAAAAGAGAAGCTATTATAGATGTTGAATATTACTTCAATGGCAGGTTATTATTGAATATTAAACCAAAACCTATAGAAAATATTATCATAAGCAAAGCCAAGGCCACTGAGTTTAAGCAGTGGATGAATAAGGTGTGAGGTTTAGAAATGGCGGAATGCCTTGTGTTAACTAACTCAAGTCCTGTTAATCTCATATTATGTTAAGTAGAAACCAATCTAAGTCCAGGCGGGCTGGCTTGACAGAATAGCGAGCCATGCGTTGGGTTAGAGCAAAAAAGCTTTATTCTGTCTAGATTTTTTGTTCACTTTTTTATCAATGAAAAAAGTAAAAGCCTAGCGGCTTGAGCGATTAAGCGTACACAACTGAAAGGCAGATGACTTGTGAGCCTTACTGCAACTTGCAAGGAGATTGCCACGTCACCAATCAGCCACTGGCTGAAAGGTTCCTCGCAATGACGTGCTACTTGAGGGTTTGTGCTATAAGCCAACCTAGCCGGTCGCAACAAAGCGTTGGTCAGCAAGTGTTTTACAGGCAAAGTCCCGAGCCGCGTAGGCTAATCGCTTAGAATCGCATATTTGAAAATAAACTGACCAGTCGTACGGATAATGAAAAATAAGAAGATACGCTTTGCCTGGAAATCTCTTGCATTTGGGCTGGTCATTAGGCCAGAGCCTGAAAGAGCGTGGGGAAAACTATTAATAGCCGTTTGGTCTGCGCGACCCGGTCAGGGAACGGCAGAGCGCAGGGTTTGTGCGCTGGCCGAGCGGCTATTTAATATAACGTCTAATTATATAACAAGCTTTGCTCGATGAGACAGACTCAAAAGAAGTTAAACTTCAGAAGCACTACACGAACAAACTCGCCGGCCTTGATGCCGGCTTAATATAATATTGAATTATATAATCAATGGATTCGTGTGTAAGACCGTGATTTACTTTAACATAAAATCTTTACCGTTATCGTACAGACATCCGATAACTGATTTTAAATTAAATGCTTCGCATACGTAAATCACTAGCAATGTTATATAATTTATATTATGTTAAGTAAGAGAGAAGCCCTTTAAAATCTATAGTGTACATTATTTGGTTTTCTTATCGTTTTTGTCTCCCCCTCATGCTATGGTATTACGTCAGCGTCTAGTCGTTTCTACTAAAACAACCATTTATGTTTTGACCTCTTACCAATTAGGTCTAATTTCAAGTCCTATGGCCGGTTCATCTAAAAAAGCAATATTTGGAGCAATTACAGCAAATTCTGCTATTGCCATCAGTAAGTTCATTGCCAGTTACTTTACTGGCTCTGCTTCTATGCTTTCCGAAGGCATTCACTCTCTTGTGGATACGGGTAATGGAGTGCTACTGCTGGTTGGAATCAAACGCAGTCAGAAATCACCAAACATCAGACATCCCTACGGTTATGGTAAAGAAATCTATTTCTGGAGCTTTATCGTGGCGATCTTGATCTTTGCGCTGGGTGGTGGAATTGCCCTTTACGAAGGTATTCTTCACATTCAACACCCAAAAGAGATCAGCAGCTATCAATGGAACTATATCGTCCTATCTCTGGCCATTATTTTTGAAGGTTTTGCCCTACGGGTAGCGTTAAAAGAATTCAATAAGTCGAGAGGCAATCAAGGCTACATCGAGGCAATCAAAAGAAGTAAGGATTCAGCAACAGTTGCCATCGTTATTGAAGACACGGCAGCCTTATTAGGACTTCTGATCGCTCTTTTGGCATTGGTGTTGGGTCAGGTGACCGGTATCCCCTATTTCGATGGGCTGGGATCGATCTGTATCGGTTTACTGCTGGTAAGTGTTTCCTTCTTTTTTGCCTACGAATGTAAAGGCTTACTTATTGGCGAAGGACTATCCGTTGAAGAGATTGACGAGCTAGAATCTATCATTAACCAATATGAAAGCGTCGTTCAATCCAGAACTCCTTTAAGTATGTATTTTGGTCCTGGTGAAGTGTTGTTGAATGTAGATCTCCAATTTAAAGATGAGCTCAATACGGATCAGATCGAGGAAAATATAGATCAGATTGAACAAGAAATCAGAAACCGCTTTCCTAAAATAAATCGGATCTACATTGAGGCGGATGAGATTAAGAGCTGATAGTTCAAAGTTTAGCATCCGGTCTATCATCTCATAGTTCAAAACCTACCCTAGTACCCACACCATCAAGAGGTAGAACACGCTGGGACATAAAAGAACGCCCAATCCGGTATAAAACGTGGCGGTCATTGCTCCATATGGGACTAATTTAGGATCAGTTGCGGCTAGTCCGGCTGCTACTCCGCTGGTAGTGCCAATCATGCCACCAAACACCATGGCAGTGACCGGATTATTCAACCCTATTCGTTTGGAAATAATTGGAGTAATGATGGTTACAAAGACTGTTTTCATCACCCCGGTGGCTATACTGATGGCTATCAGGTCGGAAGATGCTCCTATGGCTGCCCCCGTAATGGGTCCTACGATGTAGGTACAGGCACCGGCTCCAATGGTGGTAAAGCTTTTGGCATCTGTATAACCCATGAGATAACCAATCATTCCACCCAGAAAGAACGTGATGGTTATGCCTGCCAGCAAAGAAATGATACCGGCCAAACCAGCAGGTTTTAACTCCGAAAACCTGACCCCCATTGCAGTAGAAACAATACTAAAGTCGCGAAGCATGGAGCCTCCTAATAGTGCCATCCCGGCAAATAATGGGTATTCGGCAATGCCCTTTTCTCCTCCAAAATAGGCTAAAATCAAGGCTGCTATAATGGCCATGGCAACTCCGGGGACCTTGTTGAACGTCACTTTCCTGGATAACCAGTTGGATAGAAACATGGCGATGCCCACAAAGAGGAATGCTAATACCAATCCATTCTTTAAGATCAGATTTTCCAGAACTTCCATCCTATTCTGATGTTTGTTTTACCGTTCTTGAAATCAATGGTATCAGTGCAAAACAGGCTGATGTAGCCAGTATTCCTGCCAGGACGGCTACCCAGCCACCTGAAACGGCAGCCTTCACATTTTGAGTAGCAGACATGGCAATCACAATCGGGATGTACATAGAGCTCCAGAAAAAGATACCCTCCCGGGTTTTTTCTATTTGCATAGCATCATCTCTCAGCTTCCCGTTGAAGTAGATAAGCAACAGCATACCAAACCCTACTCCTCCCACATTTCCACCGATTCCGATCCATTGCCCCAGGTAAAGTCCCATGCTCTGTCCAACCAGGTAACAAGCTGCTAGTATGGCTACTCCGTAGATTCTCATGCCTTGAAAATAAATTAAAATAGCTTCTTTAGCTCGCTTTTGGTCACTTTCCCCATAGCATTCCTGGGTAGATCTTCCAGGATGATATATTTTCTGGGTACTTTATAGGCTGCAAGGTTTGCTCGAAGTGAATGATTGATTTGGTCAATGTCTAAGCCTGCTTCTTGATTCTCCAGAACAAGGGCAGCGCAAACCAGCTCCCCCCATTCAGGATCGACTATGCCTACAACACCACAATCTTTCACTCCATCGAGGGTTCGCAACACTTCCTCTATTTCCAATGCTGAAAGCTTGTATCCACCGGATTTGATGATATCAACCGAACTCCTGCCAATTATTTTATAAACATCTGAAATACAGATAGCTATATCCCCTGTCTTAAACCAGTTATCATCGGTAAATGACTCCCTGGTAGCTTCAGGTCTACGCCAGTATTCTTTAAAAACATTCGGTCCTTTTACGAGGATTTCACCTTGTGCACCTTCCCGAACCGGTTGTCCTGATTCATTTGCAAGTTTCACCTGTACACCTGGTAAAGGTTGGCCTATATGTCCCGGACGACGTTCGCCGTGATAGGAGTTGCTTATGGCCATCCCTATCTCAGTCATTCCGTAGCGTTCCAGTAAAGTATGTCCGCTGATCTCTTCCCACTTTAGCATGACCGAGACAGGCAATGCAGCCGATCCTGATACCATCAAGCGCAGCTCTTTTAATCCATTGGAAATTTCTCTTTGTTTGGTACTTTCCAGAGATTCCCAATAGGAAATCAATTTGTGGTAGATGGTAGGAACTGCCATGAACAGGGTGAGGTCTCTTTGTGTGAATACATTACAAACTTCTTCCGGGTTGAATCGGGATACGAACTGACAGGTAGCTCCTGACCACAAAGCGCAGCTTAATACATTGATGATACCGTGTACGTGATGCATGGGCAGGATATTAAGAATATGGTCCGATGCACTCCACTCCCATGCTTCCACTAGCGATTGGATCTGGGCTTCGATATTCTGATGAGTAGTGACTACTCCTTTTGGAGACCCTGTGGTCCCGCTAGTATACAGGATCATGGCTCTTCGATCTGAAGAGATGTCTGGTAAAGAACTTTCAGATTTAGGTTGCAGATGTGTAAAAGCTAATCTGATGTTCGTTGTGCTAATATATTCCTGGTATTCCGTCTCAAATTCAGGATATAGCACTAAGGTATCCACATCGCAGTCCTCAAGAATGTATTGTACTGCAGGCAAGGGACTTCCCGGATGCAGAGGAACTGCTATCCCTCCTGCTCTCCAGATCCCCCACTGGACCCTCACGTAGTCAAATCCGGGTTTTACCATCATTGCTACCCTTGCTTCCATCAGATCCTCTCTCCCATCTAAAAGACATTGTGCCATCTTTTCAGACGCTTCTAGTAGCTGCTGATAGGTAAATACTTGCCTTTCCGAAATGATGGCTGTGTTCTTTGAAAAACCAGAGGCCCGATGAATGAGTCGCATGGAAGCAAATTATGAAACAAGTCCATACGCTAAAGCTTAAAACCCCATATATTTTATCAAATTCCACTACTTAAGTCAACTATTTGAACCCTTAGCTAGCGTAATCGCTGCAGGAGGCTAATATCTGAAGTGATTCAAAAGCACCAAACAGGCCTTTGTGAAACTGTTAACCCGACTTACCGCACATCGTGTAGCGACCATCCAAATTGGACAAAATTTCCAGTAAAAGGCATTTTAATTATGGATTGAAGCAGTAAAAAGTCCTTTGCTTGTATTACTGTCAAAGGTGAATTTCAGGTCTGGATAATACCTCGCAACCTGTTTACCTATCTAAGGAAAGCATACTTACGCAAAGAGTAAAATGGTGTTAGACCGGCTTATGATATGTAATACCTGAAGAATAATACTTCCAATCGATTAGGGCACTAGTACGATGGATCTGACCTGTAACTCGAACGTTTCGTTTTGCTTATTAGCAATAAGAAATCCGATTTCTTCCATTTGATTCCCCTGAAAAGGATTTCCATTCAGTCTTCTACCTCTAAAAACGGGAACGAGCTTCTCGAATGGTATCGCTATCTGCTCCCATTCACCGGATGTACCGAACGTATGACTGTAAGTTAACCAAGTTGAACGCTTGTCTTTAACGCGTAGCTGGTAGTCTTTTTGATCGCCTTTTACTTCCAGCATTATGGTTTTGAATTTGGAAACGTCTATCCTTGGTATGGTGCCTCTTATGGAGGTGAACCCACCATTATTAGCCAGAGATACAGTGCCTGTGAACACTGCGTGGCCTTCTTCAGCAAGGTACAACCTGCCCTCAGATAACCCTCCCATGACCCCATCGTTGACGATTTGCCATTTACCCCTATTTTGAGGGTCTGCAAAGTCTACAACTGTAAAATGGTCAATGATCATGTGAAGGATAAATGCAAAAATCATACAGATATTAACCCGGCACAGCCCCAGATGTTAGAATTCCATCAAATAGGACAAGAAAGAAGTATCCTACTATTCTGTTTTCAAAGGATGGTTCCATTCTTTTGATTACAGTTTACACACTGTCAAAAACCATCAAGATGATGAGGCATTAGCGGATGATAGTCGACACATTACCACTGCTCTTGGTTTAGCGGAATACGACCACCACCATGTAATAAAGTATTTCTTAAAGTTGAAGGTAAGTTAGAGAAAGTATCCTCTAAAGGTATTGAGGCTCTATTTCACGGACAGGTAAGCATCTACCATGCTAACGATGCATTTCACTACTATTAATAGACCCTTAACGGCACATTGTATCGTGCACCGAATCCTAGAGAGGCGCTTATGGAGGCCTACAGTGGTCCTTATCGGAGCCTATTCAGTTTCTTAATATTTTTGTGACACACCTACGTTTAAAACAATAACGTGCCTTAGCAAACTGTCAGGATTTAGAGATTAGCCAAGTCGAAGTAACTCGCAGTTTTTGCCTATAGCTGCTTCACAGTCATTGGCGCTATTTCGGGAATCCAGGAATACATTGACTGTTTTGTGTCCGTCAATAACTGCTCTTCTTGCTTTTGCTACATTTCCAATGAACCAACCCGCTTTGATCAGCCCGGCGTCGTACTTTGTAATGCGAATACTTATATCCTCAAACGTAATGCTCATCGTATTTCTGTTTTGCTTCGAGTGTAAAATTGAGGGAATAGATAAGCGAACCAGAAGGTTCTTCGATGATCAAAGGGCAACTGTCGACGATTGAAGGGGATTTGTAGATAATCTCGTGACTAGTTGAAAAAAATGAGCTTCAGAATCAAAAGTATTAGTGCTATACTTTAACTATTTAATATAAAGTGTTGATTAAGAGCGATATATAATCAATAGGTATGGAATTTATAATTATAAATACTTAGAAAAACGTCAAAATTGTACGGTATGGATGGCTTCCTTTCTGGGAATAATCCACATTATTTATGCATGTAGTTCTCACATACTTGTAGTTTTGTTTGTCAACTATCAACTTTCTAATGTCTCAATCTTTTTCTTGCATTGCCATAGACGATGATCCGCTTTTTTTGAAGAATTATGAAGTTGCCTTTCATGGGTTCAAGTGGTTACAGTTACTCGAGAGTTTTGAGCAACCGATAAAAGCGGCAACTGCCATTATCAAGCTCAAACCTGATGTAATTTTTCTTGATTTAGAGATGCCCCATATTGAAGGAGATGACTTGTTAAATTGGCTGGCACCTAAGTTTTCACAGTTGGCTTATCAGCCAAAAGTGATTCTGGTTTCGTCATTTGTAGGATTATCTTCTATTAAACATCCCCTGATTACTGCTTATTTCAATAAGCAAGATTTTATTGCAGATACTGAACTAGAAGCCCAACTCAAACAGGTGATTGCTTCCTAGTGAAAAAGAACGTGGACCAATACCAGGGACATAAGCAGGAGTAATCCCTGACGTAGGGTTGATCGATCAAATGAAAAGTGATTTGTAAAAGGGAACCAATAAGGTTTTTTACCTATTGAAAAGCTCATGGATAGTAACAACCCACTGGCGATCACCAAAAAAGCCCTTACGAAATAATTCATCTCAGGAAAAAGCCACAGAAAAAACCATTGTAAGGGAATAGTCAGCAGGAAAGCAAGCAGGGTTAATTTCTTATTAGGCGTCATAAGTAGCGTCGCTGTACAGATGATCACCACGATCCCACAATTGATGTAATACCTTAGCTCATTAAGTTGATGGGTAAAAGCTGCACCGGGGTTTTCAAACTTTAGATATAGCAGGATCAGTCCCATTACGATTCCCGTTAGAAGGCAGTAGAGAATTGATCTTTTCCCTTGCCTAACCATGGCGTCCTCACTTGCCGTTGGTTTAATCCAGCCTTTGTAGATGTCAACCGACCACAGCGTGGCAATCGAATTAAATGTGCTGTCTACAGTACTCATCAAAGAGGCAAACAATGCACACAAGACCACACCCTGGATGCCGACAGGTAGATAGGTGCTAACCACATACGGAAACACCTGATCTGGATCAGATAATCCGTTTCCCTCTGATAGGATTCCTGCTAATGCAATGCCAGGTATCACTATTACAATTGCCATCACGTATTTTAAGACTCCTCCTACCATTAAGCCTTTTTGAGCTTCTGAGAGACTCTGTGCTGCTAATGAGCGTTGAATGACTGTTTGGTTGGCGCACCAATAATTAATGTTGAGGAAAAACAGCCCAAACATGTGTGTCCATGGAAGTGTTGGGTGGTCTGCAGGAAGGTGTAAGTGCATCATTTCTGATTGCTTTGCATATAATTCACCCCATCCTCCCAGCTGATGGACGGTTACAATGGTGACGACAATACCACCAATCAAAAGTATGATAAATTGAATGATGTCCGTTTTGACAACAGCGGCCAAACCACCTAAATAAGTGTAGAAGGCTGAAAATACACCTAACGAAATCAGTAGTATAGCAATTCGGAAGATTCGTTCCGAATGGATAAAAGCTAAGTATTCAGAAAATACTAATTCCGCTGCATAGGCTCCCCAGAATAAGGCGGCACCAAGTGTGATCGTTGAAAACAGAGACAGGTTGGCGACGCTATAAAACCTACTCACCGTCCTACCCAATTTTTCCTCGATAAACTGTGTAATCGTGATAACCTTTGATTTTAGGTACATGGGAACAAATAGAAATGCTGCCAGCAGGATTCCCTGGATTGCATTGATTTCCAGATTGGCCTGCGCAAGTCCGAAGAGATAGGCGGAGCCCATCATGCCAAGGAACTGGTAACCCTGAATATTGGTGGCAATGGTACTTAGCGCAATAGAGGGCCATTTTAAATTTCTGGCACTGAGAAAATATTCTTCCACTGAAACATTGCCTTTTGCTCGTCCTCTTATTGCCACAATAAAAATGACAGCGAAATACGTGATGACGATCAATAAATCGATCATATTAGAAACGATTTCCAGCTCCCAGAGGAGTATTAGGTACCTGAGTGGGTATTCTTCCCTGCTCTACTGCTAGTTTGGTGACGTTCAAATGAGGTAAAACCAGTTTACCAAACCAGTCGCATGCATCCAGATGGGGATAGCCTGAAAAGATAAAAGACCGGATACCCATTTTTTGATAGCGACGTATTTTAGCGAGCACCTGATCCGGGTCTCCAACAATAGCTGCGCCACAACCTGATCTTGCTTCCCCTATTCTGGTCCATAAGTGGGGTTCAGCATAACCATCCGAATCTGCAGTATCTCTCAATTCGTTTTGAAGCGCTACTCCTAACGACTTGGCATCTTGTGCACGATTTTTTATATCAACACCTTTTGCTGCATCCAATTTACTCATCAACATTTCTGCTGCTTGGTGGGCTTCGGACTGAGATTCTCTCACAATCACATGCACTCTGAGACCAAAGTCTACCGTTCTTCCGTATGTCGCCGCCCTCTTGCTCATCTCCAACATATGTGCTTTGATCTTTTCCTCGGTATCCGGCCACATCAGGTACACATCGCAGTGCTCTGCACAAAGATCCAGACCGGCCGGACTATACCCCCCAAAGTATAATAAAGGACCGCCATTCTGCTGATACGGTACTACAGGAGCTGTTCCTAAATGGAGATTATAGTATTCCCCTTTAAAATTAATTTCATCTTTTGTCCAGGCCTGCTTAAGGATTTCGATCACTTCCCTCGACCGTCGATAGCGAGCGTCACTGGGTTCATCCAAACCTGGCAGATTGCTGCTGATGATATTTATAGTTAATCTGCCCTCAAGCATGTGATCAAGTGTTGCAAGCGTTCTGGCAAGCATAGGAGGATGAATTTCGCCGCATCTGATGGCTGCCAATAGGCTCATCTGCTGAAGCTGAAGGGCTAAGCCTGCTGCAAAAGTCAAGGTGTCCTGTCCCACCTGATAAGATGAGGGGCACAGCATGTTATTGAATCCCAGTTGATCCGCCCTCCTGGCAATGGCTGAGGTGTTTGCCCAACTACTTTTAAATCTTGGGTCTCTGGCTCCAAGGTACTGATCATCACCGTCGCAGATCGGTGCAAACCAGGAGATTTCTAATCGATCAAGCTTCTCAGAACGAATCTGAATTTTTGGCATATGGACTATTGGGTATCTATTGTGAAGAAATAGTCGTATTCTACTTCTGCCCAATCTGTTTTTGGCCAGGTCCAGAAATCCATACTCTTTCTTTCTGAGGCCTCCGACTCCGTGATCTTTTCTATCGATCGGTACAACACCTTGAAATCTGCCCCCTCTTCACTCATGGCCAAAAGCAATGTTTCCAGGGCTTTGCATTGATATTCAATCAGGAAGGTCATTCTTTTTTCCTCAGCATCCGGGTTTTTCCCTTTGACGTAGGAAACGATGGCTGTATGAGAGGTAGGATAGTTCTCTTTGATGTAATCGGTGTAGGGTGTCTTTTGCTGGCCTAATCCATTTGACCAGGTAGAGACAAGGAAAAGTAATGAAAAGAGCATATTCATCGATTATTTCTTAATTTGTATCCAGGAGGAACAGGTACTCAGATTCTACTTTTTTCCAATTAGTGTCCGGCCATTCCCACCAATTTTCACCTCGGTCTTCCACCTTCGATTGCGTCCACTGATTTAAAGCTGTCGAAAACAAGTCCCAGTTTGCCTTTTCCTCATCTAAAAGGTCAAATATGTTGTACAATGATTTAGCCTGAAATTCAATTAAAAAATTGAACTTTTTTTCATTGTCATTACCATAGACGCGCGTGATCATCTCTTTAATATTCTCATGGGTAGATGGATAGTTTTCTTTCATCCAGTCAGAGTAGGGATTTTGACTTTGCTGACAAACACCGATTTCGCTGAGAAAGAACGTGAAAACGGCCATTAACAAGGCAGACTTCAAATACATAGAAAAATAGCATTTAGTTGAATTTGCATTAAGTTAGTTAAAAGTTCGTATTTACGGGAGTAGTGGCGCTATTCTATTTACGATATCAATTCTGTCGGTGCACCATGTCAAAGTATTCACAAAAAATATTCTGGATTACCGTTTCCTTCCTGTTTGCAGGTTTCCTTTGGGCGAGCATAGAACAGGTTCGGAAAGGTGAAAATAGATTAAAAGCAATTGAGAATGAGAAGGTAGCTGCAACCAGACTCAAAGAAGGCACGATAGATACTTATGACGAAGGAGGTACGCTTAAGACTAGAGTCAATTATGAAAAAGGATATAAACATGGAATTTCATACCTTTTCTACGAAAACGGACAGGTACAGTTGGCAATGCCGTATCAATACGGTAAGCGAAATGGAATATCCAGAAAGTACTATGATTCAGGAAAGCTATATGCCGAAACACCCTACCGAAATGACAAGCTGACAGGTAGTAGAGTACTGTTCTATCGAAATGGAAATAAGAAAGCAGAATTACCCTATTTCAATAGTTGGCCGGGAGTTGGTTTAATAGAATATACTCAAAATGCTGAACTGAAAGACCTTGACGGTACCGTTCTAACAGTGATCACCAACTCGGATTTAAAACTCATTGCCCCTGATGCATGTGTGAGGGATGTTGCCTTTTACATAACTGACCTCTTCGAGGACCAATTCCTGGATGTTCATAATGCAGATTTGATCAGGCTCGCTACAGAAGGACCGGTAGCTGTTATCAACCTAGAAAAGTATACACCCGGTTACCTTAAGATGAGGGATGTGGTTTGCAAATGTAAGACAAGCATGGGTAATGAATGGGTGAATGAGGTGATGGACATCTTTTAAAGGCATTAAAAGCCGTGCAGTAAAACCCAAAATCATCCAAGTATGTCGGTGTGAATTCAGGGTACAAAAAAAGCCGATTTCAATGAAATCGGCTTTCATACAAACGCTCATAAAATGGCTTAGTTTCCTCCTGACAGAGCATCTAGCTTATTCATTACTACTTCTGCCTTGTCCATCATCTTCAGTTGAACATACAAATATTGTAAGGTTTCCAGTGTTTTGGTTTGATCGGGCTCTAATTCATTTACCTTTTCCCAATAGGGTAATGCCATTACCAATTTCTCGTTGATCTGCGGCTCCATTTCTTCTGCCTTCTTCTGGTCTGCTTTGCTGATGCCTAGGTTATTTCTTGCTTTGATGATTTCATTTGCTCTGTTGATCATCATTACACCTGCGTTGTAATAGGCATTTAAGTACTTCTCGTCCACAACCGTTGCCTGATTGTATGCAGCTAAAGCCCTCTCTTGAAGCATCATCTTTTCCTCATCGGTTTCAGCTGATTCAGAAGCTCCGTCTAGTAGGTATCCAAGTGAATAATGAAGGGCAGGGTCATTGGGCTCGTTTTCAATTGCCTTTTCAAGGTTGTTTCTTGCTTCCTCCAGTTGATCCAGTGCTATCAGCAATTGGATCTCGTTTCTCTTAAAGTCATTATCATCAGGAAACACCCCAATTGCCGTTCTGGTGACCTCAAGTGCTTTCTCATTGTTCTTGTCAACTGTCCCATAGATGTAAATGAGAAGGTTATACGGGTCTTTGCTTGTAATTCCCATGGATATTACCTTCTCATAATTCATTTTAGCTGTCTCATAGTCGTCGGCATTACTTGCTGCATAGCCGGCATATAGATAAGCTGTTGTATCATTAGGGCGAATTTCAGCTGCATTACCAAACTCCGTCAGAGCTGTTACGTAGTCATCCTCACCGTAAGCGGTAGCTCCTTTGTTGAAATAGAAACTGTAGTATTGATCCACCAGCTGTGTGTATGTAAATATTCCCATAGAGCTGACGTAAGATTCCTCTTTTCCTTCCTCTTCCATCTCCTCATATTGATCGAAGGCAGCTCTTGCAACTTCTCGTGGGTTCTCCACTAAATCAAGACCAGCCGTATCGATGGCAGCATGAACCATACCTTTTAGGAAAAAGGTTTTTTTGTTGTTCATTGTTTTCTCATAGGTTTCAGCCGCCGTAACCATTTCCAATGCACCGGCATAATCGCCGGTTTTAAACATCGATTCTACTTTACCTAGCTTAGGTTTTTTCTGACCAATCACTGCTGCAGAAACAAAAAGTGTGATCAGAACTAAAAATGAAAAACGTTTCATATCTAAATAATTGTTATTCTGTTTTTGAATAGGATTAAATCTTGCAACTTTATTCTTTATCCGAAGAGTTTTCATCATTTTTTCTACCACTATCGGATGCCTCTCCAGACTGATTTTCATTACCATTTTCGTGGTCTTCGACTTCCTGTGTCTCTTTAAACTCTATTTTTTCGACTGCCGAAATTTCGTCATTATCATTCAACCTGATCAATTTGACCCCTTGTGTAGCCCTACCCATGACACGGAGGTTTTCCACACTCATCCGAATTGCAATTCCTGACTTATTTATGATCATCAGGTCATTCTCATCGGTAACGCCTTTGATGGCTACTAACTGTCCTGTTTTATCGGTAACATTGATCGTCTTTACTCCCTTGCCTCCTCTTTTGGTGATGCGGTAATCACTAACATCAGATCGCTTGCCATATCCTTTCTCTGAAACCACCATCAAATTCATATCAGATTCTGAAGGTACACATACCATGCCAACTACAAATTCACCTTCATGCAGGAAGATACCTCTTACTCCAGCTGCAGTGCGCCCCATAGGCCTTACATCCGCCTCGTTGAAGTGAATGGCTCTACCTGTATTATTGGCTATGATGATCTGGTCACTGCCTGTTGTCATGTTCACGTCAAGAAGCTTATCTCCATCGTTTATCGTAATGGCATTAATACCATTTTGCCTCGGCCTACTGTAGGCCTCAAGGGTGGTCTTTTTGATGGTGCCGTTCTGAGTACACATCACCAAGTAGTGATTGTTAATATAATCTGGATCTTGAAGCGATTTCACGTTGATGACGGCTCTTACCTTATCATCAGCTTCAATATTGATCAGGTTTTGTATAGCGCGACCTTTTGATGTTTTACTGCCTTCCGGAATCGCCCAAACTTTGATCCAGTAAACTTTACCAAATTCAGTAAAGATCAGCAAGTAGTTGTGGGCTGTTGCTACGAAGAGGTGTTCAGTAAAATCATCGTCTTTCGATTTAACAGCTCTTGAACCGACTCCACCCCTTCCCTGAGTTCTGTATTCTACTAGAGGTGTTCTTTTAATATATCCTTGATGAGAAATGGTGATCACCATGTCTTCATCCGGGATCATATCTTCCGCAGTGAATTCATCTGCTGCATGCTCAATGCCTGTGTTTCTTTCATCTCCGTATCGATCTTTAACTTCAATCAATTCATCGGAAATGATTTTCATACGTTCATCTTCATTTTCAAGGATATACTTCAATCGCTCGATCAATTCTTTTATCTCTTCGTATTCCTTGATAATCTTATCTCTCTCAAGACCCGTCAGTCGCTGCAGTCTCATTTCGAGAATCGCTTTTGCCTGGATTTCCGAAAGCTCGAACCGCTCCATCAAACCATTCTTGGCAATTTCAGGGTCTCGGCTGTTTCTTATCAGCTCAATTACTTCATCCAGATTATCCAGCGCAATGAGGTAGCCTTCCAGGATATGCGCTCTCTTCTCAGCTTCTTCTAATTCATACTGTGTTCTTCGCATGACCACTTCATGTCTATGCTCGACATAGTAGTGAATGAGGTCCTTGAGGTTAAGAGTTTGAGGCCGGCCTTTGACTAAGGCTACATTGTTTACACTGAACGAAGACTGAAGTTGCGTGTATTTGTATAAGGTATTGAGGACGATATTAGGAATCGCATCACGCTTCAGTTCGTACACAATTCTCATACCTTGCCTATCAGACTCATCTCTCAAGTCACTAATTCCTTCGATCTTCTTTTCGTTGATCAGTTGAGCAGTCTTCTCAATCATGGAGGCCTTGTTGACTTGATAAGGTATCTCCGTTACGACAATTTGCTCTTTTCCTGTCCTGGTTTCTTCTATTTCTGCTTTGGCACGTAGGACAATTCTACCTCTTCCCGTCTCAAAAGCAGACTTAACACCCTGGTAGCCATAGATGATCGCGCCGGTAGGGAAATCAGGTGCTGTGATGTACTGCATCAACTCTTCTATCGTGATATCACGGTTGGCGATATAGGCCACGATACCGTCCACCACCTCTGAAAGGTTATGAGGTGCCATGTTGGTTGCCATACCTACTGCGATACCTGAAGCCCCATTTAACAATAGATTTGGGAGCTTTGCAGGAAGAACAGAGGGTTCTTTGGTGCTATCGTCGTAGTTGGGAACGTAGTCGACTGTGTTCTTGTTGATATCAGTCAACATTTCCTCAGAGATTCGCTTGAGTCGTGCCTCTGTGTAACGCATCGCTGCAGGACTGTCGCCATCAATTGAACCAAAGTTACCCTGACCGTCTACAAGAGGATAACGCAGGGACCAATCCTGGGCCATACGTACCATGGTGTCGTATACAGCTGTGTCACCGTGCGGGTGATATTTACCCAGTACATCTCCGACGATGCGGGCACATTTTTTGTAAGGTCTGTTGTAATTGACACCCAATTCGTCCATCCCGTATAAAATACGTCTGTGAACCGGTTTTAACCCATCTCTTACGTCGGGTAGTGCTCTTGAAATGATCACGCTCATCGAGTAATCGATGTAAGCGCCTTTCATTTCATCTTCGATATTTATAGGGATAATATTCTGACCTGAAGAGGTTGAATTTTCAATATCGCCTTCTGACATGAAAAGTGATTTAAGGTTGTGTTAAAACAAGCCGCAAGATACGTTATTTTTTCCTGTTTTGCACGTGATTAATAGGGGTGCATTTTGCGCTTATTACGCCATTTATATCGCCATAATTTCCTATCATTTTCACCCACTTTTGGATTCTGTTTTTTCCAAAAAGGTTGCCCTCTGACTTCCATCAATCGTCCGGTTGCCGGATCGGTAATGACATGTTTTAATTGAACATGGTCTGCCTCTATCGGGGAACGGGGAATTTCAGGTATTTTGATAGTAATCCCGAATTGTAAATGAAAACTATGGTGATTATTCAGAATGAATGAATTGTCGGGCAGGGTCATTCTATACCTCTTGAAATCAAAGGACGGGCGCAGGCTCAAGGCGAAGTATTCGGACCAGTGGTGCTCCAAGGTCACACCTAAGTTGAAATTTGCTGTACTTGAAATGGAAAGTGGGTTAAAAACAGGCCCATACCAGGCTTTACCTACTTGTAAATCAGCGACGGCAGCGTAGTCCCAAAACTCATAAAAGCGATACCCTAGTATTCCAAACACCCGGTGGAACACGGTGTAACCAAAGTCAGGTTCATAATTAGGAATTCCAGATAGTGGATTTCTTGTATTTAGGTTCATCACCCATTGTGGTTCAAAAGTGTAACCAGCCCCCAATTTAAAATTCCGGATTTCAACATGCATACTTGCCGTAATAGGGATGCTATTAGCATCTCCTTGCCAGAACACGGTATCACCATCAGCATAAGGGACCCCTATCAGGTCCGGATTATTGATCGGGTTTGGTAAATACCTCCATGGCACTTCGGTGTCAAATTCCGTTTCTACCAGTGGCCCAAGTCCGGGATCGTTTAACCAATTTCCATACCCCTGAATGTACTGGGGAATATTGACTTCTTCGGGGAGCTTCTGGCGAACAAATAGACTTCCTTCCGCCTGATATAACCAAAACCCTTCCAGATCATGCGTGTATTGTGTATACCCGTACCCGGTAGAAACGTTCCAACTCACATGATTCATGAAGACTCTAAAGGGAGACCGGTAGATATTGTATTCCTGATAAATGTCCTGTGCTGCTGACGGTTGGCTGGATACAACGCAGACAATCAGAACAAGGAAAAAATAATATGATGTCTTCTTGATCAACTAAAACCTGTAGTCAGTGGTAAGTGCAAGCGATTAATAAACCTGATTGAGCGTTACTTCAAATATATACGATCTGTAGGGTTCCGTCTGAAAAGCATAG
>JAYPLE010000026.1:0-31160 GCA_038129245.1 Flammeovirgaceae bacterium
GCCATTGCTGGTTCAATTAGATCTAATTCACCTTTAATTGCCCTCTTTAAAAGCATACCAACAATCAGCATTCTCTTGATCTCATTAGTGCCTTCATAGATGCGTGTAATTCTGGCGTCCCTGTAAGCTCTAGCCATTGGAGCTTCTTCTGAAAACCCCATTCCACCGTAAATCTGAACACCTTCGTCCACTACATAATCAAGCACCTCTGAGCCGTGCACTTTGATAATGGCAGCTTCGATTGAAAATTGCTCCAGACCTTTCAGCTTTGCCTGCGCCTCGTCCATCCCTTCGGAAATGAGGGAATCTATTGTGTCTTCGATATTTTGACCTGCTCTGTAAGAAGCAGATTCAATAGCATACGTTCTGGCCGACATTTCAGCTAGTTTATGTTGGATAGCGCCAAAACGTGAGATTGAAGAACCAAACTGCTTTCTTTCATTGGCATATTGAGTAGCGAGCGTTGTAATCGTCTTTGTTCCTCCAATGACGCCACAGCCTAGCTTTATTCTTCCAACATTCAGAATATTCACAGCAATTTTGAATCCGTTTTCTCTTTCAGAAAGCATGTTTTCAACTGGAACAGGCGTATCATTGAAAAATACCTGCCTTGTGGAAGAACCTTTTATGCCTAGCTTTCTTTCTTCATCGTTCATAGTAATGCCACCAAAGGATTTTTCTACGATAAAAGCCGTTAAGTTTCTATCATCCTCGATTTTAGCAAACACAATAAAGAGCTCTGCAAAGCCTGCATTCGAGATCCACATTTTTTGACCAGTGATCATGTAATGAGTTCCGTCCTCGTTCAGTACGGCCTTGGTTTTACCTGAATTAGCATCTGAACCAGCATCAGGCTCAGTTAGACAGTAAGATGCCTTCCATTCCCCGGTAGCTAACTTTGGAAGGTATTTAGACTTTTGATCCTCATTTCCGTAGTAAAGAATAGGGAGTGTTCCAATTCCAGTATGTGCACCATAAGCAGTAGAAAATGAACCCGAAGAGGCGATTACGTCGGCAATTAACATTCCTGTATTGAAGCTCATATCCATTCCCCCGTATTGCTCGGGGATAGATATACCCAGCAAGCCTAGCTCTCCTGCCTTATCCATTAAACCAGCCATCAAACCTTCCTCAAGACTGTCCATTCGATCAACAATAGGCGTTATTTCCTTGTCGATAAAATCCTGAGTAGCACTTGCCATCATTTTTTGTTCTTCTGTGAATTCTTCAGGGATAAATATGTCTTGTGGGTCTGTTTCTCTCACTAGAAATTCACCGCCTCGCAAGGCATTTAAGGTTACAGTAGCTTCCATCTGGTATAATTTTCTTTATCTAATGCATAGCATGAGGAAAATACTCTGCATGCATACTATTTCAAAGGTAGGTAAATACTTTTATTATGCATGCATACTATTATACATTTTAAAGATGACCCTAAAATCCAACATTTCAGTAGGGAAGTATTACGTTCTATCAGACAACTATTATTAATAGCAATAGAAGTCACATCTTTACATACATGCTACAAATCGTCTTATTCAATTTAATTTTTGCTGTGGCTCAACCAAACCAAGTGGCGGTACAAATCAGATTTATTTCAGAAAGTGAGGGTGGTAGTGTCAGGATGGCTTGGTATACCAGCGAAAGTTCTTTTATGGAGGAAGCGGCAGGCAGTGCTTCTCAAAAGTATGTTTCAGATTCATTGACCATTACCATCACCGTACCCAATAAACCTATAGCGTTCACTTTCTATCATGATTTGAATGAGGACCAGGAACTAAATACAAATGTCATAGGCATCCCGACAGAACCTTATGGCTTTTCGATGAATGCCAGAGGTAGGTTCGGCCCACCTACTTACACTGAGTGTGTTTTCGACCCTTCAACAACTCAAAATCTCACAATTTTTCTTAAATGACCTGGAGAAAGCAGCTTTTTACCTTTTTTGGGATTTTTCTATTCGGTGCCTCTTTTCAGTATTTTCTTTTTTGTCTTGAATGTTTTGGATCATATGAGGAAATCATGGGGAAAATTATTTTCTCAGGATTGCTTTGGTCTGGCCTATGGAAGGGTAGTGAATTTTGGGTTGATTTACTCGACAAGTATTCGGTAAGTTGGATTAAAGCACCTGTCCTACGGTTGTTTTACACCTTACTTACTGTCACATTGTTTGTTGTTTTCTTTTACTATCTTCTTTACACAGTTATTGTAGTTTTCTTTTTAGATCAGGAATTCTTACCATCTGTAAAAGCAATAGATTTTGAAGATTATTTAAGTCCGCTTTTAGTGACGATTTGTCTTAATGTCGCCATGCACGGACGAAGTTTTCTACTTAGTTTAAAACAAAAATCTATCGATAACGAGCGGCTTAAAACTGAGCAAGTAGCTTCTCAACTCAATAGCCTAAAGGATCAGGTGAATCCTCATTTTCTTTTCAACTCCCTTAATGCTTTAAGTTCATTAGTCTACGACGACCAAGAAAAAGCTGTAAAATTTATTAGAAAATTATCAGACGTCTATCGCTATGTACTGGATCAATCAAACGAACAACTAGTCACCTTGGAGGAAGAAATGAAATTCATGGAATCCTACCTCTTTCTTATGAAGATTAGATTTGAAGACAATTTGATAATCAATACAGCAGGTATAACGCCAGATCAAAAACAAAAAAGTATACCACCAATGTCACTACAACTTTTGGTTGAAAATGCTGTAAAACACAATGTGGTTTCGGAAAAAAGAGCATTGACCATAGAGCTTTTCACTAATGAAAATGATTTTCTGGTAGTAAAGAACAATGTATCATTCAAAAAGACTAATGACGCTAGTGGTATAGGGCTTAAGAACCTAAGGATGAGGTATCAGTTTTTATGTGACAAAAAAATGATCATTAACCACACTGAAAAAGTTTTTGAAGTATTCTTACCACTGCTTGAAATCAAGGAATGATCATGAAGTACATCATTTTAGAGGACGAAAAGATTGCTGCAGAAAGACTTAATAGGCTGATCACTCATATTAGACCTAATTATAAACATGTAGAAACACTTGATTCAGTAGAAACTGCCGTTATTTCTCTCACTACCCTTAATGCAGATCTTTACTTCATGGATATTCAGCTGGCAGACGGCTTATCATTTGAAATTTTTGATCAGATTAGTATTGATAAGCCGATTATATTCACAACAGCTTACGATCGATACGCGCTTCAGGCTTTCAAGCAGAACAGTATTGATTATTTATTGAAGCCGATAGATGAAGAAGAATTAGCAGCTGCCATTGAAAAATTTGAAAAGCTCAAGCAACCGTTAAAAAATGAGAATTCAAAAGACTATAGTGAGTTAATTAAAGCTATCCAACCCACTGGAAAAGAGCGGTTTATTGTCAAAGTGGGTGACCATCTAAAAAGTATCCGTAGCGCTGATATTCAAGCTTTTTATAGTCATGATAAAGCAACTTACTTATTGACAACGGAAGGCAAGAAATACCTGATTGATTACAGCCTCGAGAAGGTGGAACAGTTGCTTTCCAAGTCGGATTTCTATAAAATCTCCAGAAAATTTATAGTTAACATTCACTTTATCCATGATATCGTTGCATACACGAATAGCAGGCTAGAAGTCAAACTTAACCACTTCGATGAAGAGCAAATTATTGTGGCCAGGGAACGTGTGCAAGAATTTAAAAACTGGTTAGACAGGTAGCTTTTGTTGAAGCTTCAGCTTGCCAGAACGTTGACGCGTCTTGTCTGCTTGCCAAAACCATTAGTACTAACTTTTGCATTTTTGAATCCACATTTTTCGTGCTTGTGGCCTGTAGCCATACGAATGAGAACATTTTGGGCTTGTTTTGCTCTTTGCTGATACCAGATTAGGGTCATTTCAAAATGCTTCTTATTTTATTCGGACAGCTTACGCAGGAGTTCTTTCAGAAGTAGCTCTAGGAGCAACTTCATAATAAAGCCTCAATTTTCTAAAAAATTGAAGCTTAACTCTTGAAAATGCAAGATCGTATCTATTCTATCCTCTGAAATGCCTTAAAAGGACTTAAGTCAAGAGACTTCATTTTTGTCTCAAATGTTGGCCACTCAGATTCGAAGTAGTTATTGACAGTCTCTAACGCACGCGCCAATTCTTTTTCAAATTTTTGAATTAGTTGATTTTCGGTTGTTGTTGGAGCATGAAGTGCGTTGGCAGTATAGCGATAGGCACCATAATAATGACTTACAATCGTATTTGGTTGGTTAGCAGTAATGCCTTGACGCTCATCTTCTTTTCCAAAAAATATATCCAATATACTATTAAGGGTGTCTTTCGTATCCTTCAGGTATTTCAATTGATCTTTAAACCCTTCTTTATCCTTTTCTTTCATATCCTTTTCAAAACGATCGGTAATCTTAAGAGCATCTTTTAACTGATTAACTGCTTTTGTGGCATTCATCGCACTTGTTTCCAGGGATTTTAATGAATTATACTTAGATACTAATTCGTCTATGCTAACTTCCAACCTGGGATCAAACTTCACTTCGAGCTCAGTTGTCGCAACATGATCACCAATCGAAACTTTCACCGTGTACACTCCAGGTAGTACAGTTACACCGCCCGGCTCACGATTCCCTCGATTTCCTCGACGATCAGACCTCCTCATTCGCTCAATACCTTTTTCTTCAAGTCCCCACTCAAAACGATGTAATCCATTTTCCTTGGGTGCTATGCGTTTAATTGTTCTGATCACCACTTCATCTTTTAAGATTTCGAAGGTAATGCTGTCATAATTAACCTTTTCTTCACTTGGTTTTGACTGGGCGTCTTCGACCTGATTCTTCTTCTTCTTTCCTTTTCCTTTTGCAGGGGTTAATGGCTTTTCTTCCCCTTTGTCAACGTTAATGGAATACATGATGCGCGCATTCATCGTTCTATTTTCGCCATGGTACATGGCGTCGGCTCCAAACCTAGAACCAGTGGGTTGCTGAGCAGCTACATCATAAGCAATTGGAGGGGGAAAAATATTTAATCTTTTTGACAAAACTGAGGCACCTTTAGCTGCGATCTCTCGAAGTGGGCGAATATCGTCTAATATAAAAGCCGCCCTCCCAAATGAACCAATCACGAGATCATGTTCTCGGGGATGAATCACTAAGTCCATCGCATTAGTTGTTGGGAATCCATGTGTCCATTTATTCCATTTCACACCCGCATCGAAACTAACATAAAGACCATCATCAGTTCCAAGGAATAGCAGATTCTTTTCTATTGGATCCTCTACAACGGACAAGGCGTACGACACCACATCATTCTCATCAACAATTCTGGTCCACGTCTGACCAAAATCTTTTGTCCTGTATACATAAGGCTCATAGTTAAACCTTCTGTAGTCGTTGATCACCACTAATGCTTCTCCTGCATTTTTGTTGCTAGCCTTTATCTGGTTAATCCATGCGCCTTTTGGCACACCCGGAACATTAGCCGAATGGTCGATCCAGCTTTTACCCCCATCTGTAGAGAGCTGAATTTTACCATCATCCGTTCCTACCCAAAGTAGTTCTTTTTGAATAGGGGAGGGCTCTATAACAAGAATAGTGCAATGGTTTTCCGCTCCAGTGGCATCCATTGTTAATCCTCCTGATTGGTCTTGCTTCAATTTTTCAGGGTCATTAGTGGTTAAGTCTGGGCTTATAATTTCATACGTTTGTCCTCCGTCAGTACTCTTGTGCACAAATTGACTTCCAAAATAGATCGTATTTTTATCAAATGGATCTCTGCTCATTCCGGCGTTCCAGTTGAATCTAAGGTTCACATCACCCACTGGATAAGTTGGTTTTATTGTTTCATTGTATCCTGAAACTCGATCATATATACTGGCCGAACCCTGTTGAGAGGTACTGATCCCATATCTTGGGTTATCAGGATCTGGTAGTACATCAAAGCCATCCCCGAATGAAATCTCTTGCCAGTAGCTATTTCTGATACCTTGAACTTTCCATACGTAGGCTGGTCCAGCCCAAGATCCATTATCCTGCATACCTCCATACACATTGTATGGAAGTTCATTATCCACGGCGATATGGTAGAATTGGGCAACAGGTAGTGTTTCCACAAATCTCCAACTCTTACCTCTATCCCTCGTTATGTTCAGCCCACCGTCGTTTCCGTCTAGCATGAAAGTGCCATCCTCAGGATGAATCCACCAAGCATGGTGATCAGGATGTACGCCATTTGATACGCCATAAGCAGGCATTAATTGAGAAAAGTTTTTTCCCCCATCTTCACTGACATTAACATAAGTAAAGACACTGTAGACTCTGTTCTCGTTTTGTGGATCAACGTGTATGTCACTGTAGTAGAAAGGACGATTTCCAATATCACTCTTATCGTTTATTTTCACCCACTTGAATCCACCATCATCTGATCTGTAGAGAGCATTCTTTTTTGATTCTACTAATGCATACACCCTGTTGGGCATGCTAGGAGCTATTGCGAGGCCGATTCGTCCCAGCTCTCCTTTCGGAAGTCCATCCTCGTCCGTTTTCTTCGCCCATGTATCACCACCATCAAAGGTGATGTAGAGACCTGAACCCGCTCCTCCTGACTTGAAAAACCACGGATCTCGGTGGTGCTCCCACATAGCGACAATTAGCTTATTTGGGTTTTGTGGATCCATGACCATGTCTGCAACACCGGATCTGTTATTGGTGAACAAGATTTTTTCCCAGGTCTTTCCTCCATCAGTTGTTCTGAAAACACCACGCTCAGCATGATCACCCCATGGGCTGCCGATCGCTCCGACATAGACGGTATTTGGATCATCAGGGTGGATAAGAATCCTATGTATATGCCTCGTCTCGGCTAAACCAATTTTTCTCCAAGTTTTCCCGGCATCAAGTGATTTGTATAAACCGTCTCCTGCATTTAGTGAATTTCTAGGGTTGCCTTCTCCTGTTCCAACCCAGATTACGCTCGGATTTGACTGTTGGATGGCAATAGCTCCAATGGAACCAGTCGTCTCTTTTTCAAAAATCGGTTCCCATTTGATCCCTCCTGATGTAGACTTCCATAGACCTCCTGATGCTGTCCCCACATAGATCAGATCGGGATTACTTGAAACTACATCAATAGATGTAACCCTACCGGCCATGCCTGCAGGACCTATATTTCGGGCTTTCATATTCTTAAATAGATCCATATCTAGTTGCTGTGCAGAAACCAGAATTGGCATTACAGAAAGAAAATAAAGAAGTTTTTTCATTGCATAAGATTTGAATTTTCCAAACCTAGCAAAATCATGATTCTCTCCGTTGTGCTTTTATACTACTGGTAGAAGGGTAAATGAAAAGGAGTCTATGCTCTCCTAACGCTAGATAAAAATTGCTCTTTTTATTTCCCTAAGGAAGGATTAGGAGCAGCCTTTTTATTGACAATTTTATGAGCTTGTTATTCTGTTCTGTTTAAACTTTTCAATGCGCTCAAGAGCTACTCGGTCATCATTAATCTGAAAAAACCGTAGTATTTTTAGCATGTTCTGTTTTAAGGTGTGTAATGACTCGTGCTGAAGAAACCTTTCCAAACTTTTAAAAAAGCTTTTAAGACGTTCATTGGTAGACCTTCTGCGAAGATTAGCGACAGAACTAATCATTGATGAGTACTTAGCAATTAGTGGCGGCCCCTGTTGATGCGATAATTGATCACATTAATATGTCATTTACTACCGGGTCGAGATAGAGTCTTACCTGTTCTAGAAATTTTGAATCATAATTATCCTCATGAGACGGGAAGCTTTCAGTAAAATTTATCAAGCTGATCTTGACCAAAAAAGAAATCTTCACAACTCAATGATAACCTGATAGTAAATATCACATTTGAGTTCAAATGGGAGCCCTTCTTGGTGCAGATTTTAGCGGATTTACATGCTGCATCGCATTCTTTAGTATTAGAGTATTAGATAGAAAGTCGATTCATGGGATACAATCTTATGCATCGTGAATAATTGCAGAATAGATCATAATTTATCTATCACTTAAATTGAGCTTTAATGGATTCAAAGTTGATTTACAGAATACCAGTTATCGTCTTATTTTCTATTTATTCAGTTGCCCATGCTTTTTGTCAGGAACCTGATGAGAGAGAAACTGAGTATTTACTTCATAGCATTTACTTCGGAGGAGGGAGTCATCACGTGGATGAGCAGCAGCAAAAGAACCTCTTTCATTTTATCAAGGGAATCGAGAATATTGAACATTACGAAATATCTGTGCACGCCTACACAGACAATATTGGAAGTAAGGCCTATAATGACTGGCTTTCTCACCAAAGAAGCGAAGCAGTAATAGGGCTACTAGAGCAGTACAATATACATCGCCAGACAGTATCCATTAAATCCTTTGGAAAACTTAATGCAGTCTACGATAACCGTTCCTCGGAAGGGCGACTTCAGAATAGAAGAGTGGACATAATATTATGGCCTATTACTTTGTAGTTAAAGCTTAATGGATACGCCAAAATAAGGGGAAACATATTTTGTCGCTTCTACAGAACCATCTCCAAGAGGAGTAAAGGCCCAGTAGTAATCAAGTCCAGTTGCGAGAAATTTATTAACATGGTAAATAAGTCTTACTTTAGCGATAGACCTTTCATCTAACTTGAAAGCATCCGATAAGTCGGCTAGATTTCCTTTCAAATAGGTTCCTTGCAGTGAGAACTTATCTGCCACACGTTCTGCGTTGGCATTTACTTGAACCACCGCAGGAGATTCTTCACTGACGCCATCAGGGATCATTAAGCTTCCCCCTAATTGAATGGTTTGCAGAATGTGTCCGGTAAGACTTCCGTAAATCCCTGATTTTTGCTCGGCTCCAGTAGTCGCAAGGATTCGGGCATCTTTATTTAGTTCGTAAGAAAAGTCAAAAAACTGAGGAAGGTAGTGTTCTGAGTAATTGAGCCTTTCGATTCGGATATCCGTTTTAAGAACGTCTGCGATAAAATTAAATCTAAAATTCACGCCATAACTTGACCCTGAACCATCTTCATATCCATTTTCCAGTAAGCTGCCAGCAGGATTTCCTATTGCTGACAATGTATCTTGAAGTCCGCCATTTGTAAGATTTAGTCGGGAGTAATTGAAAAACGCATCAATGTTTACAAAGGGAATACTTAGTAGGTTTATTCCCGCATCAATTCCAAATGCCCCTAAACCGTCGTTTTGAGTAAAATTGTAAGTAGTAGAGGTACTATCACTTAATGGTATTGCTGTTTGATCCCTGTCACGAACGAAGGATGCGCCAATTTCTAAAGTTCTTACAATTGGTATAGATAAAAAACCGAGAGGTCTTATGTACGGGCGTGTTACAAGAAGATTAGAAGAAGTAGGGTCAAAATCACTGTACATACCTTCAACACCCAAAAGACCTTTGAAGTTAAAGTCGTAGTGCGCACCAACCTTTCTTTTTTCGAAACTTGTACTGTTTGTGTAGTTGTTGATTAAGCCACCAAATCCAATCATGATGCCGTTTAGCTCACCAACCCGTACGTAGATGGGATCCTTCTTTTGCACTCCAAATCGCAAATAGGTTATAGATCTTGCGATCCCCACACCATCTTCAAATATTTCAGATCTAAAGGTTTGATCTTGCAAATTGAAGAGAATCGGTACATTTAGCCCAACACCAATTTTCCATATGCTGAATTCTGGCTGCAGTGTAAGACCAGCATAGTATTGATCTCCTATCTGAGTGAAGGTTACACCTCCATTGATATTACCCCCACCGGAAGATCCACCATTAGGAGCACTTCGGAAATCACTATCTACACGTTCTAAAGATGAGAGTGAGAATCCGGAACTTTCTTTCTTCTTCTTTTCTTTCTTTTGTTTGGAATCTTCCTGCACCACTTCCGCATCCAGTTGTTGAGCATCTTCTTCCATCGAAGGCTGTTCTCGAATGGTTGTATCCGTCACTACCGGTATCTGCTTTGGAATTGTGTCTGTGGTTACTGTCTTTTTACTTTTAGGAAGAGAGTCAGTTGGGTAGCTGGTTTCGATGACTGATACTTTTTCAGGGGCAGAATCGACTGATACATCTTCTCCTGCATTGTTCGAAGTGTCAGTTACGACCTTTTCCTGTTTAACTGGTTCTGAGGGTTTTTGCTCTTTAACTTTCTTTTTCTTCTTTTTAGACGTCGTTTCTTCCTCCCATAAGTGAGAGTAGTCTGAGTAAGGGTCTTCTTTTATCTTGGTTGAATCGACAATCTGTGCGTTTGCGATAATCCAAAAACTAGATAATATGTAAAGGATAGACGTGTAAAGGGTCTTCATCATCAGTTGTAATTAGTGCTTCTCTAAGCGTACTATTCAATCAAATCAAAACTATAAAAAAAGTAAACTAATATACTATTCTATGACCGTAACCAGAAAATAATTTTTCTTGCCTTTCTGTACCAACAAGTATTTATTCTTAAGTAGTTGCGTCTTAACTGCCGCATTTGCATCGACTATTTTTTCCTTGTTGATGCTCACTCCACCATTTTTGATCATACGTCTGGCTTCGCCTTTCGAAGGGAAGATAATTCCCTTGGTAGTCTCAGTCAAAAATGTGGTAACATCCTCCACGGATTGAAAATCGGAAATAGAAATCTCAGTACTTGGAATACCCTCGAAGACCTGAAGAAAAGTACGTTCGTCAAGTGATGAAAGATCTTGTTGAGTAGATTTTCCAAAAAGAATGCTAGATGCTTTTTTTACCATCCCCAGCGCTTCTTCCGAATGTACTCGGGAAGTAATCTCATCTGCTAAAGATTTTTGAAGTATTCTTTGATGAGGCGCCTCTTTATGTTGCTCAATTAGTGCCTCAATTTCTTCTTTATTTTTAAGACTAAAGATTTTAATGTAATTCACAACATCCTCATCGGAGGCGTTTATCCAATATTGATAGAATTTATAAGGTGATGTCCTCTCAGGGTCTAGCCAGATGTTTCCACCTTCGGTTTTACCGAACTTCGAACCATCTGCTTTCGTGATCAATGGAGTCGTAATAGCGTAGGCCTCGCCAGCACCTTTCCTTCTAATCAATTCAGTACCTGTGACGATGTTCCCCCATTGGTCAGAACCACCCAGCTGTAATACTACATCATGATGTTTCCACAAGTAGTAGAAATCGTACCCCTGTACCAACTGATAGCTAAATTCTGTAAAAGATAAACCTGTATCAAGTCGTTTTTGAACAGAATCCTTACCCATCATGTAGTTCACTGTAATGTGTTTACCTACCTCTCTGATAAATTCCAGAAAGTTCATTTCCTTGAACCAATCATAGTTATTTATTACTTTGGCAGGGTTTTCACCCGTAAAATCCAGAAATTTCTCTAGCTGGGCTTTTACACACCTCAAATTATGATGTAGTGTTTCTTCATCCAGTAAATTTCTTTCTTGAGATTTTCCTGATGGATCTCCAACCATCCCAGTCGCCCCGCCAACAAGAGCTACAGGACTATGTCCACATCGCTGAAAATGAACCAGCGTCATAATTTGTACAAGATTTCCAATATGCAAAGAATCAGCAGTAGGGTCAAACCCTATATATCCTTTTACTGCTTTTTCATTGAGTTTGTCTTGAACACCAGGCACTTTATCATGGATCATGCCCCTCCATGTTAACTCTCTTACAAAATCCTTCATCAACGATTAACTATTGAACGAACGCAAAAATAGAATCCTACAATTCATTTAAGTAGCCTGCGGCCAATTGATTTAAAAGGTATTTACAAATCATAATTGGCTCTGATCAACCATGCACCTGGCTCATTAATTGAAAATATAACCAACTCCTGATGAGTGCCTGTACTTAATTGATTGGAAACCAAATAGTTATTTATCACTTAAAAAGGATACGTTATTTGTTCAAATCCAATGTAACCGGCCGTAATGAACTGTATTTCTGATGAAGCAGACAAACGTACATTGCTTAGCAGTGGAACGTTTTCTCTACCGCCTCTAAAAAATTCAATCTTGATTTTTCGTCGGCTATTATTGACTTGGGTAATTTCCATCTATGTCCCGGTTTTTTACAATTTCTAACCAGATAGGCAAAGGTTAAGTGCTAAACTCTTGATAGATGTAAGCCCTCCGAAAGGCTACGCATTGTTTGAATAACACGGATGCAGCGCTCCGCACCAGCTAATTGTTAATTGAAACTTGATGATAAATAATTAAGAAAGTCATTATTAATACTGGGATTCAAGAATAAAAAACTGGATCAGTACAACTATTTTTGACGCATGGCGCAATATGGCGATATTATTAAAGACATTAATCAGAAGAAATACGCTCCAGTCTATTTTTTATACGGTGATGAGACCTTTTTCATTGATAATATCACGCAACATATTGAGCAAAATGCTTTAGATGATTCGCAAAAAAGTTTTAATCAATATGTATTATACGGAAAAGAATCAGACTTGACTCAAGTAATTTCCATGGCTCGTAAGTACCCCATGATGGGTGAACGACAAGTGGTGATTGTAAAAGAGGCGCAGGAGTTGAGAGGTTGGAACTTAGAAAATGATCAAGAAATACTCACGCAGTACCTGCAAAACCCATTACCAAGCACCATTTTAGTTTTTGCATACAAGCATAAATCACCAGATAAAAGAAAAAAATTCATCAAAACTATTCTTTCCTCTGCAGTTGCTTTTGAGTCGAGAAAACTTTACGATAACCAAGTACCCGGATGGATTCAAGGTTTCGCTCAAGCTAGTGAAGCAAAAATTAACTCAAAAGCTGTTCATCTTTTAGCTGAAAACATTGGTAATAATTTACAAAGACTATCTAAAGAAATTGAAAAGTTGTTGCTGAATGTCCCCAAAGGAAATGAAATAGATGAGGTCGCTGTTCACAAATATGTGGGCATAAGCAAAGAATACAATGTATTTGAGTTACAGAAAGCTATTTCTTTAGGCCATATGGCGAAGGCTCTCAAAATAGTTAAATTTTTCTCATCAAATCCTGGTAACTATCCCATAGTTTTAACTATTGGTAGTTTGTATTCATATTTTTCACGTCTGCTGATGCTACATAGCAGTGGCGCATATTCGCCTGACAGCATTGCTTCAGTGCTAAAGATATCCCCACGATTTTCATCAGAATATGTAACGGCGCTCAAGAATTATAATATGTTAAAAGTGCAGCATTGCATCGAATGGGTTCATCAAGTTGACTTGTACTCCAAGGGAATCAATTACAATATGACAAGAGATAAAGAGGTAGAACTCTTAAAAGAGTTGGTCTACAAAATTATGGAACCAGCGAGTTGATAAATCCTTTCTCCTGATCATGTTCATGAAGGCTTGCTGCAAGATCTTCAATGAGCTTTTGCTTCAAAATGCTTTTTCCTTCTGACAAGCCAATTTACCGGAGTCAATTGAATGGTGTTTTTACTAATCTTCAAATATTTCAGTGATTCTTTGTGATTCGATTAAAAGGTAGTTGTATCAAAAGTTATGTTCCTGCTTGATTAGAGCAAATGATGCAAGTGATTTATCGGATCACACTTAAAATTATTTTTAAGCAGTCCGAAGCCTTGAATTAGATAAAAATTCCCTTGATGCAAACTAAAAATTAGCTCGGTTCACCTAGATAGGAGAGGTAAATGACCTAAACATGAGGTGGTGGGATCGCCATCATATATAGAAAAAGAGATTATGAAATTACTATCGTAATGATATCTGCAGTTCTGAATCACAAAACAGTAAATCATTAACAGATATGCTGAGGCTTTGCATGCCTTGAATTATTCAGTAGAAGTACTAGAGGAATATAAAAGGCTGAAAAACTCTGAATTAGAGCCATATGCCAATCACAGGATTGGAGCTGTCTAATGGAGGCAAGATGAGAATTTATTATGATACGATTACTAAATAAGAGGAATTCGGTTTCTACTGATAAATTTGATAGTTCCAATATTCTATTTAACAAGTGTAGGCCTAATCTAACACGCGAACGACGATCTTCAGGTAAGCAGCAACTGAAATACGAGTCAGGTATTCGATACTCCGAGCGATCGGTAAAAAGACAGTAACAATTTTAGTTTATCGATAATATCACCTGGTTGCTGACCACTTGTTTTCTTTTCCAGGCTGTAATAATATCCTGCACCAATACAACACAAGGTATTATATTTACCCTTCAAGTCCTTTTTTAATTTCACTTTACTTAAAAGCTCTTTTCTAGCTCGTTTTGAATTTTTAAATTAGGGATTTTTTAAAGTTTTGTTAAGTAGAATTTGTTAAAATTACAGTTATGGCAGACGATAAAAACAATGATTTAGATCCAGAAGAAGAAAGTAATGATTCTTTTGAGGATGATGATTTCGGATTACCTGATCTGGAATATGATGAGTTAGACGATGATGAATTTGAAGATGAATTCGGCACTGCTGAATTTGACGAATCAGCTGATGAATCGGTAGCATCTGAAATTGAAGAGGCTGAAGCGGAACCTTTAGAAGGTCTTGATGATACGTCTGAGGAACTCGAGAATGAGTTGGATAGCGATGAATTTGACCTCTCTGAGGATGAACTACAACGTGAACTTGAAGAATTAGAAAGTGAAGACCTTGATTTCTCTGATGTAGAGGAGATGGACAGCGGGATTGATTCTACAGATGAGGAATTCTACGAGCAGGAGTCTTTTGAAGAATTTTCAGATGACAATGTATTGGATTCTGTTTTTGGAGATGAAGATGAAGATCCTGACGTACAAGCGGAACAAGTGCTAGTCAGCACTACGTTAGACTCAAGTTCAGGACCGCAACGGGATTTAAGTGCAAAGCAGAAAGCTGCGAATCAATATGCTCAGGCTTACGCTGATTCTCAGAAAGAAAAAGGAAAATTTGCTCGGATTGTCATCATTGGAACCTTGGTGATTTTGATCGTTGCCTCCGGACTCTGGTTCATGTATACTGGAGGGGATGAGCCAAAGGAGCTTGCTAAAACTGAGCAACCCAGACCGAAACCGCAACCTAAACCACAAGTAAAAAAAGAAACCCAGCAACAAAAAGCGGAGACCGCACCTGAGCCTAAACCCAAACCTGTGGCTGCTCCAACTACAACACCTGCAGGAACTATTAACGAGCTTCAAAGTAGGACAGGAAATGCTTATATCGTCATTGCCAGCTTCATTGATGGTGACCTAGCTAAAGACTATGCCAGTATGCTTGCAGCTAATGGGAAAAGTCCGTACATCGTAGCACCATTCAATAATGGTTTATACTACAGGGTTGCCATTGCTGAGTTTCAGACTTTTGACGATGCCACACAAAATATAGGCAGATACAAAGAAGAATTCGGACCAGATATTTGGACGCTTCGGTACTAATCTATGATTATTAGCGCTTAGCAACATAGTAATGCTTACTACAAGGTTTGCCTTTTGATCTCAGACAAGAGCTTTGTTGTGCTTTTGCTCTTTTGGTTAAAGTTTCAAGTCAAAAAACCCACTGAAAATTTCGGTATACTTTGATCACTCATGAAAAGTGGTCACAAGATGATGCCATTGATGCTACTCTTGATCGAAGGGATCTTTATTGTAATTAAACGGGTCAGCAGGTTGACGTGGGCTGTAATAGCGCTATCCGGTTTTGAGGAAAAAAACAGAGAACTTGTGTTGGCAGGGAAAGTGATTGAGGCCGAGATGCTGTGTGTGAAGACAGGCGCACAGATAGCTCGGAGGATGAGTGAAGGGATTGATCGAATGGGATCTACTTTAAATAAAATTGTGTTTCCATTGAGAATACAATTAAGATCGTGTTGAAGCAATTAGAAGAACGCCTTGGCTTGTTGAGAAGCATTTCCGGAGCAACTCCTGTCATCGGATTTTTAGGAACTGTAATAGGAATTATTCAAGCCTTTATTTCAATAGTGCAGGAAGAGGAGCCTGTCAGTACAAAATTACTTTCAAGCGGTATTTATAAGTCTATGATAACGACAGCTATCAAGCGAAAATATCAGTGAAAAAAGCAATCACAAATCTGCAGTTGTTTCCATTTAAAGAGATGCAGTGTACGAGTGGTATTTTGAAAGTTCCTCAGCTATGGTACCACCAACTACAGCTGGAATGATCACCATTATTATGAAAACTAATTAGCCTAATGGACTACCAGAAAAGTCTGGAATATCTGTACAAGCGATTGCCAATGTATCAACGAATAGGTAAGGCTGCCGTGAAACCTAACCTGGATAATACTGAGCAATTGCTCAGCTACCTTGAGAATCCACAAAATGCGTTTAAATCAGTCCATGTAGCGGGGACCAATGGAAAAGGAAGTAGCGCACATGCATTGGCAGCTATTCTTCAAAAGGCTGGATTTAAGACAGGGCTATACACTTCTCCGCATTTGAAATCCTTCACTGAAAGAATTCGAATAAATGGAATACCCATAAGTGAAGACGAGGTAGTAAGTTTCACCACAAAGATGATGGGACAGGTAGAAGTGATTCGGCCTTCCTTCTTTGAAATGACTGTTGCCATGGCCTTTGATTATTTCAGAAATCAAAAGGTTGATATCGCAGTGATCGAAGTTGGATTGGGAGGAAGGCTTGACAGTACAAATGTCATTACACCAGAAGTGTCCTTGATTACGTGCATAGGCTATGACCACATGGATTTACTTGGTGATACGCTGCCAAAGATTGCGTCTGAAAAAGCAGGAATCATTAAAAATAAGACTCCGGTGGTAATTGGAACTTACCAAAAAGAAACGATCGATACCCTTTGTGAAGCAGCGAAGCAATTAGATGCTCCGGTGACCATTGCCAAGGAGGTAAAAGTTACTGAAATAGGCGTCAGCACTGCAACCATTAAATATGATTCCAGAACCTATTCGGTAGATATCCCTGCGACCTATTACTGCATGAACATACCTGGTGTATTAGAGACTGTTAAAGTGATGAGAGATAAGGGGTTTGTTATTACTCATGAGCACATTGTCGACGGTCTCCGGGATATGAGTCGGATTACCGGACTAAAAGGGAGGTTTCAAACACTTGATGAAGAGCCTTTGATTATAGCAGATGTCAGCCATAACAAGGACGGAATATCCACATTAATGAATCAAGTTAATCAACATGAATTACGTGAGTTACACGTCATTTTTGGAACTGTTAGAGATAAAAACATGGAAGAGATATTGTCGGTTTTGCCAAAGAATGCCCATTATTATTGGACTGAAGCTAAGGTTCCACGTGCGTTACCCGGCGCAGAATTGGGTATGGCTGCTGAAGGTATCGGATTAATTGGTCAAGTTTTTACAAACGTTAACGAAGCGATCTCGGCTGCAAGAAAGAATACTAATAAGAACGATTTAATTCTGGTCACTGGTAGTACTTTTGTGGTCGCTGAAATAGACGGCCTGTGAGTAGACAGAAGAAGAGAAAGTTCGCCGAAAATTTGCTTCGTGATAACGTAGTAGAGCCAGGTAAACCCATATATGGAGAAGTAAAAGGCAGATGGAAAGAGGCCTTCTTCAAAAACGATAAACCGATCACGCTAGAATTAGGATGTGGAAAAGGGGAATATACCATTGGCCTCTCGAAGGAATTTCCAGATCGTAATTTTATAGGAATTGATATTAAGGGAGATCGAATTTGGGTTGGTAGTGGTATAGCAGTTGAAGAACAATTGGAAAATGTGGGCTTTCTTCGAACTCAAATGCAGTTTTTGGAAAGGTTCTTTGATCAAGACGAAGTAGACGAAATTTGGTTGACTTTTCCTGATCCGAGACCAAAGGATAGAGATGAAAAACGACGTTTAACGTTTCCGCCTTTGATGCAACTGTATAAAAATGTTCTTAAACCCAATGGGTGGTTTAGGTTTAAGACGGACAACACCTTTCTTTTTGAATATACGCTTGAACAAATTCACCAGAATAGGATTCCTGTAAAGGAGCTTAGCTACACTTTTGATTTGTATCAGAATGAGCTAAATACCGAACACTACGGTATTCAAACGAAATATGAAAAAAAATTTTCTGCGCTCGGGGAAAGGATCAAATACATGAAATTTAAATTCAAATAATATGAAAAAGGTAGTTTTGACATTGGTGCTAGTGGGAGTGATAGCCTCAATTAGTTGTGGTAGTAATGAAGAAATACCAACCTATGAGGAACAGCTAGCTATTGATACTGCGCTAATCGATGCATATCTGGAGGAAAATGGTATTGATGCGGTGATAGATCCTTCAGGATTAAGATACGTAATCAGAAATGAGGGTACAGGGGAATCACCTGCGATTAGTGACCGGATTCAGGTAAATTATGAAGGGAGATACCTTGCTGATAATTTGGTATTCGATGCTAATGATAGGGTTACATTTGGCTTAAGACAGCTGATTTTGGCGTGGCAAATCGCCCTACCTTTATTAAAGGAAGGCGGGTCCATGACCATTTATGCACCGTCAGGATTATGTTATGGTCCAAATCCTCAAGGTAGAATTCCTCCCAATGCAAACATGATATTTGATTTGGATTTGATTAGCGTATTCAAGTAATGCAACTATCATTGGTCATACCGGTCATGAATGAAGAAAGAAATATTCAGCCTATGGTTCAAGCCATTCATGCTGCCCTAGATGACCAATCTTTAGATTATGAAGTAGTATTCGTAGACGATGGATCTACTGATAACACCATTTCCGCTATTGTAAGCCTAAATGCCTCAGAGGTTAGAACAGTTGTTCTCAACAAAAATTACGGGCAGACTTCCGCTATGGCTGCTGGGATAGATGAAGCCAAGGGAGAGTTCATCGTCACTCTTGACGGAGACCTACAAAATGACCCTGCGGATATTCCGGCAATGATCGAGAAACTTGAAAAAGAAGACGTAGACGTGGTTGCAGGAATTCGTGCAGAGCGCAAGGATGGTATGTTCTTTCGAAAGGTACCCAGTAAAATTGCCAATGCCTTGATTCGCAAATTGACAGGTGTCTACTTGCATGACTATGGTTGCACACTCAAGGTTTTTAGAAGAGACATTGCGAAGAGCCTTGGTTTATATGGAGAGTTACATCGCTTTATTCCTGTGCTGGCTCAATTACAAGGAGCTAAACTCACTGAAATGCCTGTGAAGCATCATGCACGAGTGTATGGCAGTTCCAAGTATGGACTAGGTAGAACATTTAAGGTCATAAGTGATTTAATGCTGATGGTTTTCTTTCAGAAGTATTTACAAAGGCCGATGCATCTCTTTGGGAGCTCTGGGGTACTAATTTTCTTAATAGGTCTTGCCATCAACTTTTATCTACTTATTTTGAAGTTTATGGGAGAGGATATTGGAGGTCGACCGTTACTTACACTGGGTATTACACTTGTATTGGGAGGCATTCAGTTGATCACTATTGGAATTGTCGCAGAGTTGATAGTGAGAACCTATTTTGAATCCCAGGACAAAAAGACTTATCGCGTCAAAAAGGTAATCTAATATCAGTTTACCGGTATTGCTGTAGTATGTACGACTTCGGTCATTACGAATGAACTTTGTACATTTTGAATATTTTCCATGGTAGCCAATTGATTGATTACAACTGATTGATATTCGTTCATATCGGTGATCAGTATTTTGAGCAGATAATCATAATGACCTGCTATATGGTAGCATTCTACTACTTCTTCGATTGACTTTATTTCTTCTTCAAACTTTAACAGAAAAGGCTTTGAATGCTCTTTCAGCATCACATTGGTAAAAGCCACTAGATTCTTGTTGAGGAAATTAGGGGAAACGATGGCTACATATTTTTCAATCACACCCGATCTCTCTAAACGTTTTATCCTCTCATGAACAGGAGTTATGCTGAGGTTTAGAAGTCCTGCAATTTGCTTGTTAGTCAAATTGGAATCTCTCTGCAATAACTGCAATATCTTTTTATCCGTCTGATCCATTCAGTAAATCTATCTGGTTTTCAAGATATTTTGAGTTCCATACAGAAATAATTACTACTATTTTATCCGATAATAGATATATATACTTTATTACAATTATATGATAGTATTTATGTATATAATTTGAGATTTTTGAAGAAATAAATAACATCAATATGAATCCTGAGTCTCAAATGATGTCTTATGGCTATAAACCCCGGTGGTCGGAAGGAGCCATAAAATGCCCAATATTTCAAACATCAACATTTGTTTTTGAAACGGCAGAAGAAGGAAAAGCCTTCTTTGAAGTTGCCTATGGGCTTCGAAAACAAAAGCCAGAAGAATCACTTGGTTTAATATATTCTAGGTTAAACAATCCCGATCTTGAGATATTAGAAAACAGGCTTTCATTATGGGATGAAGCAGAGGAATGCGCAGTATTTGAAAGCGGTATGTCTGCCATTACCTCTGTATTTTTTGAATTCCTAAAGCCAGGTGATCTGTTGATTCACAGCGGCCCACTTTATGGTGGTACTGACCATTTCATAAAGAAGATTCTAGGGCGTTATGGCATCACATCAATAGAGTTTCATGCAGAAACAAGTTATGAGGAATTACAACAAAAGATAGCCGAGACCGGAGCGAAACCTGCCATGATTTATATGGAAACACCCGCAAATCCCACGAATCAACTTATAGATATAGAGAAATATGCTGATCTAGCTAAAGAACTGAGCACTCCTGACCGTTCTGTTCTTACAGTAGTAGACAATACTTATATGGGGCCGGTATGGAGTCATCCACTAAAGCACGGCGCTGATTTGGTCTTGTATAGTGCCACTAAATACATAGGGGGACATTCTGATGTAATTGCAGGAGCCTGCCTTGGGAATAAGGAATTAATGACCAGAGTAAAAGGGTTTAGAACTTTTGTAGGCAATATGGCAGGCCCCTGGACAGGGTGGTTATTGATGAGAAGCCTGGAAACGCTGAAACTCAGAATGGAGCAACAAGCTGCTAATGCCAGCGAAATTGCTAAAAGATTGAGTAAACATTCAATGGTTAAAGAGGTCCATTACCTGGGACTGTTGAAAGAAGAAAATCCACAATACAAGATCTATAAAAAGCAATATTCCTCACCGGGAGCCATGTTGGCATTCGAGGTAAAAGGAGGTGAAGAAGAAGCTTTCACTTTCCTTAATAATACCAAACTGATCAAGCTTGCGGTTAGTTTAGGCAGCACAGAAAGTCTTGCACAACACCCTTACACCATGACGCATGCCGATGTTAGTGTTGACGATAAGGAACAACTAAAGATATCACCCTCACTCGTTCGGTTATCAATTGGAGTAGAGAATGTCGAAGACCTCTGGTTAGATATTGATCAAGCATTAAACGCTATTTAACTTAAATAAGAACAAGCATGCATCGCTGAAGGCAGTCTAATCAGTCGACTTCCAACTCCTCCAGAATATCCATTACAATACCATACTCCTTGTATCCGGCCTTTTCTTCCGGAGATCCCTTGAGCTCAATACCATACCAAGATGTGGATAAATCTTTTACCGTCTCGATATCTAAATCATACGCTTTAAGCAATTTAATTGTAGGGTCTACTTGCTTAAGGTCAGCTTCAATTTTCCTGGAATCTAGCTCAGGAACTGCATCAATAATGATCAGCTCTGCAAATCGGGATGCTTCCAATATGCTGTCTTGTAAAGATTCAAGACTGAGAAGAGAGTCCAGTTTGATGTGGAAGATTATTAGTTGATCGAAACGATCCGCAATCTGCTCAAGTAGCTCCAACTGGTTTAATTCGATGTATTGTATTGGATAATCATCAATAGCTTTTTCCAAAGTTTCTAGATCCGTGTCATGGCATTCACCTACGAATGCAACACCAGCAACCCACTCAGTCAATTCAGAAAATGTGGCAGAATCAACATAATGCTCTCTGCTGGGATCTACGATTTCAAACCCCAAAATATCTACCATCATTCCGGCGCAATACCTTGCATCGCTAAGGTTCGAAATGCTTCCTATTTTGACGAATTTGTTAAGACTCATGGGCGTAGATTTAGGAAGCAAAGAAATCAAAATATTCCATTATTACCGACTTCGGTATTCTGCAAGTTTTGAACCAATTCTTTTCTAGCTTGATTAGTAGTATTTAGATTAATTTTACCCTGCATAAGTAAGTTACTTTAAGCGTAAACCGTGGCTGTGAACCCGGCGAAAAGCATAAACTATGAGTAAGAAAGGAAGAATTCTTGTCGCCATGTCTGGTGGCATCGACAGTTCCCTTGCCGCCGTTTTATTACATGAGCAAGGTTATCAGGTCATTGGTATGACGATGAAAACATGGGATTACCAAAACTCTGGTGGAAGTAAAAAAGAAACAGGCTGTTGCAGCCTGGATAGCATCAACGATGCACGAAATATTGCGGTACAGTTAGGTTTCCCTCACTACATCATTGATATACGAGACGAATTTGGTGACTATGTAATCGATCATTTTACCGATGAATATCTTAATGGCAGAACCCCTAATCCATGTGTGATGTGCAACACTCACATAAAATGGGACGCCTTGCTTAGAAGAGCAGATCAATTGGAATGTGATTACATTGCTACAGGTCACTATGCAAAGATTCGAGAAGAAAATGGGAGATATGTAATCTCTAAGGGGAAAGATGAGAGTAAAGACCAATCTTATGCACTTTGGGGAATCTCACAGGAGAGTTTAAGCCGTACTATTTTTCCATTGGGAGACCTTCACAAAAGCGAGATTAGAGACCTCGCCATGGAAAAAGGCTTTGTATCGTTAGTTACTAAATCAGAATCATACGAAATCTGCTTTGTCCCTGATAATGACTACAGGGGATTCTTGAAAAGAAGAATGCCGGAATTAGAAAATCAAGTTGCCGGAGGAGAATTTGTATTGGAAGATGGTACAGTTGTAGGGACACATGAAGGGTACCCTTTTTATACCGTGGGACAAAGGAAAGGCCTGGGTATCGCATTGGGTTTTCCCGTCTATGTTACGGAAATTCAGAAAGACAAAAATCGCGTTGTGCTTGGGACATTTGATGAACTTTCCAGAGATGGAATGTATGTCAATCAGCTCAATCTTCAGAAATACAATACAGTCGAGGGAGAGCGTCTTGAGACGGTAACAAAGATTAGATACAATGATGACGGCTCTCCTGCAATTATTGAGCAAGTAGGAGATACAATGAAAGTTTTTTTCGGAAACGGCGTTAAAGCTATAGCTCCGGGGCAGGCCGCTGTTTTCTATGAAGAAAACGATGTGATAGGCGGTGGCTGGATAAGTAAAAGCTTCCAGCAGTCCCAAGCAACTATGAACATCCCGATGTATGAGCCAAAATGACTTGAATAGTTGAAGGTAATTGTAAATAGCATCATTTTAGTTTGTACCTGTAGCTTTCTGATCAGTTGTAAGGAAGACATTGAGCCCGCTGCATTACGAAATGGTAGTGAGTTTTTACCTGTATCCATTGGAAATGAATGGATTTACAATCAAACCGAGATTGCATATGAAATATCTGGTTTTGATACCACGACTACTCAGGTAAGGGAAAGAGTAGTTGCTATGGATTCTAGCTTGACGGACGTTGTCAATTTCACCGTGGAACAGAGTACGCGGTTAAGTGATGCAGTGAATTGGCAAGTAGCATCACATTATGTTGTCAAGGTTTCCAACAATTGGATACTTACCCAAAAAGAAAACAAAATTAGCACCACCTTAGACCTTCCTGTGGTACTAGACAGAACGTGGGACTATTACAGTCACAGTAATGCTGCTTCAACTATAGTTAGGTATTCCTCCAATGATGATGCATTTAGTCAAAGTTTTGATCCCATATTTGATGAAGTAGGAGACGAAGTCTTCGTTATTATCTCCGATATCGAACAGAATATTGTCAATCAGAATCAACAATACGAGCGATATATCGCTGGTGTAGGATTAGTTGAAAAGAAGTCTATCATATTAGAGTTTTGTACTGTTAACTGTCAAACTTCGGGTCAAATCAATACGGGCAGATTTTTTAATAAGAAATTGATCAGCTACAATGTGGCAGACTAGTCGAGGAATTCTATACTTGGTAATATTCAGCATTGTCCAGCAAGTATGGTCGCAGGATAACCGCTATTTTATTTACTTGTCTGATAAGACGGCTTCTCCTTATTCCATTAATGCACCTGAAGAATTCCTCAGCGAAGCTTCAATTGCAAGAAGGGAGAGCCAAGGTATTGTCATTACAACTGAAGATTTACCTGTAAATCCATCTTACGTATCCGATATCAATGCAGGAGGTGCTGTTGTATATTATCGCAGTAGATGGTTGAATGGCGTCTTGGCTTCAATGGATAGCATGGTATTGGAAACCATTTCAAGCATGTCGTTTGTAGATTCAATAGCCTGGATAGGCAAGCCAAAAGAAACACTAAGCAAAAGCAGGTCAAGCATTGAAATCCCTACCAATTTTGACCCATCTCCGTACAGCACGGCAGGTTCAAGTCTACAAACAGCCATGCTTAATGTCGATAAAATGCATGAAGACGGTTATAGAGGAGAAGGCATAACTATTGCAGTACTGGATGGTGGATTTATCGGAGCTCAGAAGTTCAGTCCCTTGTCGCATGTTTATGAAAATGATCGTTACTTGGGCGGAGAAGATCTTACCACCTATGGTGACGACCCCTTCAAATACAGTGGTCATGGAACAGCAGTACTTTCAACAATTGCTGCAAAGTCTGATTCCCTAATAGGTACCGCTTTTAATGCAAACTTCTTGTTGTACGTGACAGAAGACGTTGCATCTGAATCTCCGATTGAGGAGTATAATTGGCTGGTAGCGGCTGAAATGGCAGATAGTGCAGGTGCTGATATCTTACAGTCCTCTGTAGGATATAGTGTATTCAATTCACCATTTAAAGATTATACACAGGAAGACTTGGATGGAGAAACAACACTTATTGCTAAAGCTGCTAATTATGCATACGAGCGAGGGATGATCATTGTAACAAGTGCAGGTAATGAGGGGAATTCATCCTGGCGATACGTCACTGCACCTGCTGATAGCCGAAACGTAATTGCAGTGGGAAGTGTAGACGATGATTACACAAAATCTGGCTTTAGTTCAGTTGGACCAACGGCTGATGGTCGTATTAAGCCTGATGTTGTGGCCTTGGGCAGCCGCACGACTCTTATGGCAGGGAATGGAGCGATTCAGCAATCCTCCGGAACAAGTTATGCGGCTCCTTTGGTTGCGGGTTTGGTTGCTGGGTTATGGCAGGCTAATCCTGATTGGTCTAATCAAGATGTGATAAACGCGTTGAAACGAACTGCCAGCAGATCATTAAATCCCAATAATTTCTACGGCCATGGAGTTCCAAATTATGAAATGGCTGTATTAGGAAATGTACTGGATGTTGGTGATATCCTCAGTGATAAGGTCACCGTCTACCCAAATCCGTTTCAGGGTAATAAACTCTTCATAGACATGAGCAATCAAACGCTACAGGAAGATGTGAATGTACAAATCTTTGATATTGAAGGGTCCTTGGTCTGTGATTCGATTATTAAAGCTTTGGGAGAGGAGATTGTAGAATTAAAGGTAGAAGTCAGAGAAAATGGCGTTTATGTAATGACTTTAACCTCTTCTTCATTTTTCAAAAAGATCAAACTGATTAAAGAATAAAGATGGCTGTAATGGTTTCTCCCTCTATCCTGATTTTGCCAACCTGGAAAAGGATACAAAGCGACTGAACGAATCGGATGCTGACTACATCCATATTGACATCATGGATGGAATTTTCGTTCCCAACATCTCATTTGGCTTTCCAGTCAGTAAGGCCATTCAGAAGCATGCTACCAAGCCGCTAGACTTTCATTTAATGATCGAGCGTCCTGATGAATACTTGCAGCATTGTGTAAAGTCAGGAGCTGAAATTATTTCTGTACACATTGAGACTTGTAAACATCTGCATCGAACCGTCGCGGCCATTCAAGAACTAGGATGCAAGGCGGGAGTGGCAATAAATCCACATACACCCGTTAGTCAATTAGAAAGTATCCTGCCTGTCGCTGATTTGATTTTGGTAATGTCCGTAAACCCCGGTTTTGGTGGGCAAAAATTCATTTCTGAAACAGTAGAAAAAGTAAGAGAACTAAAAAAGATGGCTAAGCGCTTAAATCCTGGTGTACTCATCGAAATTGATGGAGGCGTCAATCAAGAGAATGGAAAAGCATTGGTCGAAGCAGGAGCAACTATGCTAGTCGCTGGAAGTTTTGTATTCAAATCCTCTGATTTATCGGCTACCATTTCTAATCTCAAATCATTGGGATAACGACGTGTTTCGAGCCGCCATTTTTATAAGTTTATTGCTTCAGGTTCAAACAGCTCTCCCACAAGACATACTTCGTGGCTATATATTCACTGAACAGCAAGAACCACTGGTAAATGCTTCCATTCAATCTCAATCCAATTCCAGCTTCACCTATTCTAATAGCAAGGGCTATTTTGAACTTGATACCGAAAGTCTGAAGCAAATACAGATAGAAATACGGTTTTTAGGGTATGTGTCGGTGGATACTAGTTTTAAGTTACCAAACCAACAAGCCATCGTCATTCAATTAAAACCAGACGCCAATACACTTGAAGAAGTACGAGTCGTTGAATCCGAAGTTACAGCGGATCAGAAAGAAGCTCCCAATGTTGTCAGCATAGAATTGAACGATATGGATTTAGTGACTTCTGCTAACATGGATTTCAACCAGATTCTAAAGACATTACCAGGTGTATCAAGCAATAATGAGCTATCAAGTAGTTATCAGGTGCGTGGAGGTAACTTTGACGAAAATCTGGTATATGTCAATGATATTCCGGTTTATCGTCCCTTTCTAGCCAATACAGGCAGGCAAGAAGGGCTCAGCTTTGTGAATCCCTCACTCGTTGAAAACATTGCGTTTTATGCCGGGGGTTGGGAATCAAAATATGGAGATAAACTATCAAGTAGTCTCAATATCACTTACAAGGAACCGGATCAATTAGAAGGAAATGTAGTGGGAAGTCTACTTGGAGGAAGCTTGTATCTGGGAAATCGTGCTAATAACGATCGGATTTCGTATTTGGTAGCAGGAAGGTACCGTGATACACAATACCTGCTCAACTCGTTAGAAGTTGAAGGTGCCTACTTCCCCAGATTTACCGACGTACAGTCATTGATAACGGCTGACTTGACCAAGAAAAGTTTATCACAAAGAAACAAGACAAAGCTTTATTGGCTAAACAGTTACAGTAGAAATAGGTATTTGACCTTGCCTACTTCGCAAGTGACTGAGTTTGGTTCCGTCGTCACCAACTTACGTATTCAAACCGCCTTTGCCGGAAGAGAGACATTAGCGTACGATACCTATCAAACAGGAATCAATCTGAATCATATATGGTCTGAGCGACTGGCAAGTCAATTCGTTGCTTCCGCTGTCGTCACGCAAGAGCAGGAGAACTTCGAAGTTGAAGGTGCTTACCGTTTGTGTGACATAGATAACAATCCTTCTTCGGCAAGTTTCGATGACTGTGTCATTACAAGAGGAATTGGCTCTCAATATGATTTTGGAAGGAATTCTTTAAACGCAAACCTGATATATCTTGAAAACAGAAATACCTGGCTGCTGGATGAGTACAATGTACTAGAGATAGGGGCAGGGGTGAGTACTACTTTCATCAAGGACAGTATCAACGAATTTAGCTTTCAGGATTCGGCTTTGTTCGTTGATTTCACAGAAGTGATCTTTAATGAAGTTGACCTTACTTATGAAAACTATTTTGGATATGTTCAATACACACACTTTAACGAGGATAGTACGCATCGGCTACACCTGGGAACTCGTATCAATTATTGGACACCAAATAATAAGATACTCTTTAGCCCTCGATTTAATTATACCTTTCAACCTAAGAAAGAAAATGCAGCACGTTACACCTTCTCAGTGGGTCTCTATCAACAATTTCCATTCTACAGAGAACTAAGAGATTTTTCAGGGAGCATTAACACCAAGGTAGATGCACAGCGATCCCTACATATCATAGCAGGTATTGAAAAAACCTTAGAAATGTGGGGCAGGCCCTTCTTGCTGAGCTCTCAGGTTTATTACAAAAGCATAACAAACCTAATCCCATATGACATTGAAAACATGAGGTTGCGTTACTATACTGACCTCGATGCGATTGGTTTTGCTACTGGAGTAGATGTTAGACTAAACGGAGAATTCGTCCCTGGCACACAGAGCTGGTTCAGTTTCAGTCTATTAAACACACAAGAGAAACTACTGGATTATGATTTTGGATGGCAAAGAAGACCAACTGACCAGCGTGTACAAGTTGGCGTATATTTTGAAGATCATCTACCAGATGATCCTACCTGGCGCGTTTACCTCAATCTACAATTTGGGTCGGGGTTCGCTTTCGGGCCTCCAGGAGACCTTGCATTAAGAGGTAAATTTCAAGGTGATGAATACTATCGGGCAGACCTTGGATTAAGCAAAAGAATAAGTTTCCAGCAGTTTTTTTTCAACCAAGGGACCATAAGACTTGAGGTATTGAATGCATTTGGTGCAGACAACACGTTATCCTACACCTGGATAAAGGATGTCACAGGTGCTAGCTTTGCAATTCCTAATTCACTCACCGCACGCCTAATCAATTTAAAGCTGTCCCTATCGCTTTAAAAAAAAGGATTATCTGCTTAAAGAATGTCTTTGGGTAATCTATCCTTTTTCTTGTTTTCGCCGTTCTCAAGAATAGATCAATAACAAGAAATATAATGAAGAGAGTAGGATTAATAGGGATCATGGCATTGGTGTTACCGTTAGGAATTTACGCACAAGACGCAACTGAAAACATGTTCACAGATGACGAGCTAACCAAATATGCTACTGTGATGAAGTGGGCAGAAGACGAGAAAGGTGTGTTGTCATCTGTTGTAAAAGATTCAGTAGCTGTATGGATGGAGGGATCAGAATTGACTATATCACAATACAATGTGCTTACGAAGGCTAATAAAGCAGGTGCATTAGAGGAAGTTGAAGCTACCGAGGGTTAAATGGCAATGTTCAATGAAATCCAGGAAAAAATTGACAACAAAAAAGCTGATTTCAAAGCAACGTATACATCTAAGATCAAAGAGGATATTGGAGCAGGTCTTTACAACAGGTTGAAGAAAGCACTAAAGGCCGACATTGGCTTAAAAACCAGGTATACTACTATTCTAGAGGGATTATCAAATTCATCTGAGACAGAGACAGTTAAAGCCTCCTCTGAATCTAACTGATATCATAAAACATTGTGGAAAAAAGGAGGTGATTAATCACTTCCTTTTTTTATGACCGAATTATATTTACAAGTAACCAAAATCAGATCGTATTATGTTTACTGAATATGAATTAGAATCCATGGTCGATATCCCTGAGATTCTTGAAGCAACGCAGGCACTAAAGAAAGATTTCATAAAAAGTGAAGCACCTTATTTAGAAGTAAGCGATCACGATTTTTTCTCTTTGGTAATGATGTCGCCGATGGTAGGCGTCGCCATGGCCAATGGTAGTATTAGTTTTTTTGAAGAGCGATCTCTTAATAAAAAGGCAAGAAAGCTTTCTAAAGGTGGGTACTTCATGAAAAAGGATCCTGTTGTGTATGCCATGCAATTCCTGTTTAAGAATTTCAATAATTGGGATGATAAGTTTTATGCGCTGCTAAAAACCGCGATTGAGACTTCTTTTCATTACGAAGGGATAGCTAAGCAAAAAGCAGACAGCATGGAAGTGAGCTACAGCGAATACAAGATGGAAGTCTTAAAACAACCTTATATTTTAATTCGATTTATTGCAAGTTTCTTTTTGGAAAATGATGAGGAAATCATCAGCAATGAGCGAACCATCGGTAAGGCTGAACACGCTAGTATGGTGGAGATAGGAGGCAAACTGGGTTTAGACGAAATCCCAGTATTTCAGATGTTCTGTAAAACATTTACGATCAAGTAATTTCAGCGCAGCCCATCACCAGCTATACAAGAAGGTGATCATGTGTCGTTATGTATGCAATGAAGAAGTTGAAGTCTTTCATGGTGCTACCTGCAGTGTGCTGGGTATTGCTCCTAATTGCATGCAAGGACGAAGAAGTAATTCCTCAATTACCGATCTTAAGCCCTTTAGAGCAACTTGATATACTATTTCAGGATTCAACAAGTGTAGATTCCATCGGACTTGGAAATTCATATTACTACTTTTTAAAGGCAGATTCTGTTTCGGCAGACACTGGAAATCTTGAAGATGGAACCATTATCTACTTTCACTATTCATTGTCATTTTTAGAAGTTGGGTTGGATAGTATCAATATTGGTACGGATAGTGTAAGCATTGATACGGTAAGAAGAAATCCCATTGTTTTCCAGGCATTTGATTTCAGCGCACCCTCTTCGGTGGCTAGAATAGGAGTGGATGCCATTTGGCCAGCGGGCTTAGATCAGGCATTTCAGCAAACGAACCTGAGAGAAGGAGAAACTTACTATTATTATATGCCGCCGGAGCTCTCGTATGGAAACGTAAATTTAGAAGTGGTGCTGGAAGGTAAGCCTGTTGAAATTGGAATTCGTATCGACAGTATCAAGAACCTAAATGAGGTAATTGACGAAGCAAGAATCAATATGATACAGTACATCAACGATGCAGAGCTTAGAGATACCTCCGTGGTGCCAGGAGGCCCAGTAAGCATACTAACCGGTATTACCGGAGACCCGGTGTATTTTAAGAGGCTAGGACCAACAGGTTCGGGCTTAAGTCCTCTTTTTAATGATTCTGTTCGAGTTAACTTAAGCTTCAGGTTTGTTACCGATAGTTTGAATAATGGTGACCTGGGAGCATTAGAGAATCCGATTGTCAACGACTATTCATTTTTAGTAGACGCTATATCCACCATACAGGGATTGCAAACAGGCATATTATCTATGAGAACGAATGAAACTGCATTGATGATGTTTGGTCCCGAATTGGCCTATCGGGAAGGAATATGCTTTATACCCGGATTAAGACAGGGAAGCCCTATTGCTTTCTATGGCAGAGAAACAGACGATCCGGACCTGCCCGGGTCTGTGAAATCCTATCTAAGAGCATACAAGAAAGTGCCAAACTATGCTTTTCAGACGGAACCCTACAGATCGTATATATTTGAAGTAACGCTCAAT
>JAYPLE010000027.1:0-24554 GCA_038129245.1 Flammeovirgaceae bacterium
CCAATCAAACATTCTTGTTAGGCGAATTCAATGATAAAAACTATACTGCGGAGTTAGTCAACAAATCAAATTTGACAGTTATAGTTAAGGCTGTGGATAAAAAGTCAGGCGAAGTAACTCAAAGTTTCGGATTAGCACCAAAAGGAAGAACTAAAGTTTATATCAGCAAGGATGAAACTGTCTATTTTGAAAATGAAAATGGGATAGATGTGAAGGTTGACGTGCTCCTCAGCAAGGGTGTACAAGGGATGAGATATATTGACAATAAATAAAAAACGGTCACACTAAAATAGTATAACCGTTTTATCATTATAAGTTGCTCCTCCTCTTGGGCTCGAACCAAGGACCCTCTGATTAACAGTCAGATGCTCTAACCAACTGAGCTAAGGAGGAATATTATTCTCTTATTTCGGTTGCGCTCATCGAATTATCGAATGGCAATTAACTTAAGAGGAAAGATATCCTTACTAAAAAGGTGTGCAAACTTAATTGGATGTCAAATATTCTGCAAAGAAAAATTTGAAATTAATTTCTGGTGAAAACATGGTCGAATATCAGTCGTAGAGGGTCTTCTGGCCCGTAATAGTTTATCGAAAGATCAGCGCTGACTTGCCATCGGTTTGCATCTAGCTTTTTACCCGTAATTGTTCCTGATGCTGGATGCTCAAAACCCAGTTTTACACAAAAACAAACCCTGTTGAAATAAACCTTATGTGTTTCGAAAAAAGAGGCCTCGATGGTAAACTCATCTCGATTACTGGGAACCTGGAAGTAGAGGAGTTCAGTTAGCTCATCGTCTGCTATGAGTTCCTCGTCATCGTAATTGTACTCGTATTTGAAAACAACCTGATTGCCATCGATTACATTAAGCTGGAGCCAATCCTCATTTGCAATTTCTACCACTTGACTATTTTCCGAGTAGGTAGTGGTGCAATTTCCATCCCTGCAAGCATCTATATCCGGTTCGTTACAAGAGATTAAGCTAGAAATAGCCAGTAGAAAGACAAATAAACGACTACTGTGTATGACATAATGACGCATTATTACGAATATTTTAGTTAAAAGTGACATAATGACATATTTTTTATTTCAAAATCGTCAAAATCAGCACTGGCACAAAATTCGATCATCCCCTGTCGAATTTGATGTTAAAAATTTAAAACTTAAAAAAATGACACTTATAAAGTATAACCCTAACAGATTCTATCCAAACACATTAAACAGTTTTGTAGACCGATTCTTTAACGATGATTTCTTTGGAAACGGTACAACAAACAACACAAAAAAAGGATTTTCGCCACAAGTGGATATAGCTGAGACAGGCAAGCAATTTGAGATTCAATTTGCGATTCCTGGATTGACCAAGGAGGATATCAAAATCGACGTAGACCGCGATCGATTGACCGTCTCAGGAGAAAGAAAATTTGAAAATGAGAAGAAAGAGAAAAACTTTCACAGCGTAGAGAGCTATTACGGTAGTTTCCACCGATCTTTCTATTTACCTGACAACGCGAATGTGGAGAAGATCGACGCAAGCTACACCAATGGCATACTGGAGGTGGTGATTCCAAAAGACGAGAAGAAGGAGAACAAGCGATTGATTTCGGTAAAATAAGAGGGCAATCAGTCGATTGAATTCTTGATGGAGCGGCAAACTGTGGAGTTCGCCGCTTTTTTGCTTGTTAAATGATGTTAACTGCTGGAAAGCTTAAATCATTTGATAGAATTTTATCGTTAGACAACTAGAAATCTGAAAACATAGCATATATGAGTACAAGAAAACTGATAACAGCAATGATTTTTTCTTCGCTATTTGGTGGAGTCATTGCTATAGGAGGGTATACGCTGATTCAATCGGACTCTCAACAGATGTTACCACAGCAAGTCCTTCAGGATAGGTCCGCATCTTTCACTAACATGGTACTGGATACCAACAACTATGTGGTACCGGAGGGACTCAATTTTGTGTATGCAGCCAATAATTCTAAAGATGCTGTCGTGCACATCCGCACCATCTATGATGGTCAGCGAGGTGAAAATGCTGTTTATTTCGAAGACTTATTCAGAGAATACTTCGGGGAGCAGCCCCGGCAGCAAAGACAGATGCCGAGTAGGGGAGCCGGATCCGGTGTGATCGTGTCTCGAGATGGATACATTGTAACCAATAACCACGTAGTGGAGGGTGCCTCGGAAATCGAGGTACTATTGAACGATAACCGATCTTACGATGCGGAGGTTATAGGGCTTGATCCGACTACTGACTTGGCAGTTCTGAAGATTGACGATAGTAGTCTCCCTACCATGAATTGGGGGAACTCTGATCAATTGCAACTTGGAGAATGGGTACTGGCAGTTGGAAACCCGTTTGATTTCAGAAGTACGGTAACGGCCGGTATCGTCAGTGCAAAAGCGAGAAATATTGGAATATTGGCCAATGCTAATCGGGAGTCAAATCTTCAAATTGAATCCTTTATTCAAACAGATGCTGCTGTAAACCCCGGAAACAGTGGAGGAGCATTGGTCAACTTAAGAGGAGAATTGGTTGGAATCAACACAGCAATCATTTCCCCCACAGGAGCTTTTGCCGGATACTCTTTTGCGGTACCGGTAAGTTTGGTAAACAAGGTCTATGATGATTTGGTAGAGTTTGGTCAGGTACAGCGTGCCATGTTGGGGATACGCATACGAGATGTCAGTGCAGATCTTTCTGAAGCAGAAGATTTAGGTACGTTGACAGGTGTTTACATTCAAAGTGTGATCGACGGTTCTACTGCCGATGATGCGAACCTACAATCTGGTGATGTCATTCTGTCGGTGAACGGTAGTTCCGTAAGCAATGTATCCCAGCTACAGGAGAAAATTGCACTCAAACGTCCCGGGGACAAAGTGGAGGTTACCTATCTCAGAGATGGAAAACGTAGAGTGGTGGATGTCGTCTTGAAAAATCAAAATGGAAACACGGAACTAGTTGCAGCTGCCAAAGATGAATTTACTTTATCCGGTGCGACATTTGCTGAGCTGGAAGAGGATGATTTAAGTGATTATAAGCTCTCAGGAGGTGTAAAAGTAACGGATGTAGGTTCGGGAAAATGGAGGGAGGCAGGTATCAAAAGAGGATTTGTAATCACGAAAGTGGATAAGACAGAAATTGAGGACTTGAAGGGATTTTCTGATTATCTCAATCAGGCGAAGGGCGAGGGGATTTTGATCGAGGGAATCTATCCAGATGGAGAAAAGGCTTACTATGGAATAGGTTGGTGATAATGATTGAGACGTAATCAGGAAGCCGTTCCGATTTCGGGGCGGTTTTTTTATTTCTAGGTGTGGGAAAAGCTTAGCTTTGTGGTCAGATAGCAACAACATTTCTAACCCAAATAAGTAATGACGGATACTTCATTTTTATCTGAATTAGGTTTATCAGAATCAAATCAGGGCGCTGCCATAGGCAGTCAATGGATAAAAACCTCAGGAGAGGAAATCACCTCGTATTCACCAGTAGATGGAGAAGCCATTGGCAAGGTGGTATTGGCAACTGCCAAGGAATACGACCAGGTAATCGAGGCTGCCAATGAAGCATTTAAAGAATGGCGTATGGTGCCCGCCCCTCAGCGAGGTGAGATCGTTCGTCAGATTGGGAATGCACTCAGAGAAAAAAAGGAGCCACTAGGTAAATTAGTTTCCTATGAAATGGGTAAATCCCTCCAGGAGGGACTTGGCGAGGTGCAGGAGATGATTGACATCTGTGATTTTGCAGTTGGTTTGTCACGACAGCTTTATGGTCTCACCATGCACAGTGAGCGTCCCCTTCATCGTATGTATGAGCAGTGGCATCCGATGGGAGTTGTAGGTATTATTTCAGCATTCAACTTCCCCGTTGCAGTTTGGTCATGGAACAGCATGATCGCCTGGGTCTGTGGAGATACATGTGTCTGGAAGCCTTCCGAAAAAGTGCCATTGTCAGCAATAGCCTGCCAGAAAATTGTACAGGAGGTCTTTGCGAAAAATGAGGTGCCCGAAGCGATCTGTGGATTGGTGATCGGTGATGCAGAAATTGGGAAAAGGATGGCAGATGATCGACGCGTTCCGCTGGTTTCGGCAACGGGTTCTATCCGAATGGGTAAGTCGGTAGCCGCTGCTGTGGGTGCTAGACTTGGGAAGTCCATCCTTGAGCTTGGGGGTAACAATGCCATCATCGTGACGGAGGATGCGGATCTGAATGTGGTGGTACCCGGTGCGGTATTTGGTGCAGTTGGTACTGCAGGTCAGCGCTGTACCTCCACTCGTCGATTGATCGTTCATGAAAAGCGCTTTGATGAAGTAAAAGACAAACTTGCTAATGCCTACAAGCAGCTAAGGATTGGCAGTCCGCTTGACCCAAATAACCATGTGGGTCCTTTGATCGATACGATGGCCGTGGACATCTATACCAATGCGATCGAAACCGTTAAAGACCAAGGTGGTAAAGAAGTTGTTGTTGGAGGCGTGTTGGAAGGACCAGGATATGAATCAGGTTGCTATGTGAAGCCGTGTATCTTTGAGATGGAACGTCATTATCCGATGGTTTGCGAGGAGACCTTTGCACCGATCTTGTACCTGATCAGGTATAAGGATTTGAATGAGGCGATCGAAATTCAAAACGATGTACCGCAAGGTCTGTCGTCTGCAATTATGACCACAAACCTAAGAGAAGCAGAACAATTCCTTTCAGCTGCAGGATCCGATTGTGGTATCGCAAATGTCAACATAGGAACATCAGGTGCGGAAATCGGAGGCGCCTTTGGCGGTGAAAAAGAAACGGGCGGAGGACGTGAGTCCGGTTCAGATAGCTGGAAAGCCTATATGAGAAGACAAACCAATACGATCAATTATTCGACGGAACTCCCATTGGCTCAGGGAATAAAGTTTGATTTATAGAATACACAATCAATGAAATAAAAAAAGCTGGCCTTTTGGGTCGGCTTTTTTCATTTCTCTATAATTGTTCCATCAATAAATTTGGCAAAGCGCCCTTTATGGGGAGTGTGGGTATGCTCTACTACAGGCCACGGCCATCCACCAAATTGAGTTTGCTGGTACTCCGCAAAAGCTTGCTGGATCTCGGCTTGAGTGTTCATTACGAAGGGTCCGTACTGCGCTACAGGCTCCATCAATGGTCTTCCCTGTAGCATAAGAAGGTAGCTTTCAGAATTCCCGTTTTCTACTTTCACTGTTTCGCTTCCCTCAAGGTCGACTTTGTGCCTGTTGTTTATCTGATGCTCTCCAATTTTGATATGATCACCCTGGTATAAATACAAGCTGCGACTCACCATTTCAGCGGCAGCGGGTATCTCAAAGCAGGCATTACTGCTCATTTTTATCAACCAGATAGCAACATGATTGTCTTCATCTGCAGCCCAGCTATCAGGAGCGGGGGGGAGTGCTTTTTGCCCGTTAAGTGTTCCTGCGATTAGCTGCACCTCCGTCTCTTTCCCGTCGGCATCTTCGATGACGACATGAGGAATTTCTTCCGACCACATCATGCCATAGTAGGGCTCCACCATTTTGCTCCTTTTCGGGAGGTTTAACCATATTTGAAAGAGTAGCAGGGTGTTCTCTTTGTCTTCGTGGACCAAAGGAAACATCTCGGAGTGCTGTACACCCTTTCCGGCAGTCATCCACTGGACATCGCCGTCTCCAAACCTACCGGTACCACCCAGGGAATCGGAGTGGTCTACCATTCCTTCCAATGCTATGGTTACCGTTTCAAAACCTCTGTGAGGATGTCCGGGAAAACCGGGTACTTCTTGACCGTGGTACATACTCCAACCATCTTTCCCGCTAAAATCCGATCCGATAGAGCGCCCTGCAAGACTCTGAGAAGGGCCTAATTTACCATTTCCTTTGGGAAATTTATCGTAATGAAAGGCGCAAAAAAGGAAGGGGTCGGGAGTCTGCCACTGTGCGCCTAGTTGCGAAATGGATTTAATAGTAGATGTTGACATGATGCTCAATAATTATGTACCTACACATAACTACTTCAAGTTCTGATTTGTTCCTTTCGCTAATCTGAAAAGGGATCGGGCCATTTTTCATCAGAGTAGACATCCCTACCACTCAATGTTTGCAAGAAAGGGATCACAGCGTTTGTTTCTTCCTTCCCAAGGTTTAAGTCTTGTCCTGCTATTCCTCTGTCCATATCTCTTCGATTTGAGACGTCATTATAATGTGCCATGACTGCTTCCATAGAAACTAGGCTGCCATCGTGTATTATGGGTCCATCTGGGGTGCCCTGGTACCTACAAGAACAGATAAGAGTGAAAGCAGCTAGTAATTAACAGACTTGTTTTTGATTTCGGAAGATTGGATAATTGGAATGAACCGACTTCATTCCTAAATCAACAAACAAAAAAAGCCCTGAAAATCAGGGCTTCAATTTAGTCGATTCCATTTAGTGGTGGAGGTCCGTCCGGGACGATGCCCTTGTAGATGTAATCCCCTTTTCTTGCTTTAAATTCTTCTTTTACTTCGCTGCGAAGTTTTTCTTCTTTGAAGAGGTCTATCACGGTCATAGAAAGTGCCTTGGCTGCATAAAGTAGTCCTTTATGCCCAATTGACATACCGCCGCAAGCGACTACTGCCCAGCTATGCCACGGTGTGTCTTTTGGAGCTACGGTTGCACCTAAGCGGATAGTGGGGACTACCCAGCTAACATCTCCTACGTCCGTGGAACCACCCATAGGATGTTCCAACGTCTCTTCTAATGGACGTATTTCAGTGTCCATCCCAATCTGAGGTTTCCCTGTGGCTTCCTGGATCTTTTTTCCGTAGGCAATCTCCTCTTCGGTATACTTGATAGATCCGAGGTATTCGAGGTTCTTTTGAAGTCTTGCTCCTCCGGTGCGGTTTACCAGTACTTCATGTACTCCGGATACCAAATTGATTTCATAATCCACGTCTGCCATTAAGGCGGCTCCTTCAGCAATTTTTTCAATGTGCTTCCAGACTTTTTCCATTCCTCCTCTCTTCGTGTCTCTTACTCTAGTCCAAATTTTACTGTAGTCTGGTACCACATTGACCACTTGTCCACCGTCTTGAATGTGATAGTGTATACGCACAGTCGGTTTGACATGTTCTCTGTAATAGTTGATACCAGTGGTATACAATTCGAGTGCATCGGATGCGCTGCGACCATTCCATGGGTCACTTGAGGCATGGGCGGCTTGACCTGTGAACTCCACGATGAAATCAACCAATGCCAGGGAACTTTGAACATTCGCTTTTGTAGCAGAACTAGGATGCCAATCCATCATTACATCTACGTCATCAAATAGTCCGGCTCGAATCATCCATAGTTTTCCAAAAAACTTCTCCTCTGCAGGAGTCCCATAAAACCGCACCGTTCCCTTCAGTTCACCGCTTTCGATCATTTCTTTGATAGCGGTGGCAGCACCCAGTGAAGCCACTCCAAACAGGTTATGGCCACAGCCATGTCCTGCCGATCCGGCGTTTAATGGGTCCTTGTACGGAACTGTTTTTTGAGAAAGCCCAGGCAAGGCATCAAATTCGCCCATAATGCCAATGATGGGTGCTCCAGATCCGTATTCTGCTACAAAAGCTGTGGGGATCTCGGCAACACCGGAGGTGACAGTAAAACCTTGTGCTTCGGCAAAATCAATCAATGCAGCAGCTGATTTACTTTCTTGAAATGCGATTTCTTCGTAGGACCAAATCTTGTCACTTAGGTCCGTCAAATCAGAAAATTTACCTTCGAGATTTTCAATGGCTTTTTGCTTCAAGCCAAGGTTGGCAGGTTTCTTTTGAGCGATGGCTCCTCCCAGCAAACAGAGTGATGTAAGTCCAACAAGTAGTTTTTTCATTTCAGTAGGATTAGTAACAGATAATAAAAGTAGTAGCAGAATTTAATGAATCCTAGTTGAGATTGGACAAGTGGTGCTAGAATTGTATCGATGAATTGGAATAAGATAAAGGAAGAAGCCATTTTACTTGCTATCAAACAAACGAAGGAGAAGATAGAGGGATTGAAAAAGGAGGTAGCCGCTTTAAACGCTGCGTCAGAAGCAGACACCAAGAGCAGCATGGGGGATAAGTATGAAACAGGCAGGGAAATGATCCAGCAGGAGCGAGCAAAGATAGCGTTGCAATTAGCTGATCTTGAGAAGCAATTAAGGCTTTTGCACACTGTCAATGATTTGGGGACTGCTAGTATAGAAACGGTTCAGGCAGGCAGTTTGGTTGTCACTAACAAAGCGAATTACCTCTTAAGCACAGCAATTGGATTGATTACTTCTAATCCACCTATTTTTTTTCTTTCACCACTTGCTCCGATCGCACAGCAAATGTTGGGACTGAAAAAAAATGCTCAGTTTGAATTCAACAAGCAGAAGTTCGAAATCAAAGAGATTATCTAGTCTTTCAGTACAAAGCCGACAACTTCTGTGATTGCATATTCCTTTTCTCCGGAGAGTACCAATTTATCTTTTGAATGTTTTGGGGGTCTTTTTTGGTAGGCATCCCAAACATGCTCGATAAACCAGAGGGGCTCCCTGCCCCATCTTTTTTCCTTTTTTCTTCTTTCAAGAAAGGTTTGCTTACTGATGGACAGCACGATTTCTTTGGCGTACTTTCCGGCATATTCGGGATCATCGAATACAAAGATTCCTTCGAGGATTACGATTTTGTTGTGATTTAAAAACTTTTGTATGGCTGCGTGGTATTTTTCCCAGTTCATGCTCTCAGGGGATTCCCAGTTGGGAAGGTTCTTGATACGAGGAATTTTTTCTGCAGGAAAACAATGGTCATCCTGAGAAATTATTACTGCTTCGGTCTCGTGTTTTGACAATTCTGACAAAAGCAACTTTGCCAGCTCGCTCTTCCCTGAACGGCTTACGCCTCCAATTGCAATTATTTTTCCTTGGTTGGTAGGAAATTCATTCATTTGCAGCACAGTTATTCAATGCTTGGTACAAATAAATCATATCTAAGGTTAGTCCTTGTTCTCAGTTCTTTTCTTTTTTTTCATTTTGGGTCTTCGCAAGGTCTTTGCAGTCTATCAGGCGTCACGCCCCTTCGGCGAGGGGCCGGTTTCGATCTTGGCTATCACCAAAAGGATCAATCAAAGAAGTTTGGTTTTGCCTCCATTTATTTTGGACGAGGGCGTGATCAGGTGGATACAAAAGGAGAACTTATCCAGTCTATCGCACAAGATGAACGTGAGGAAGAAGTAGTAGAAGAAGGGTCTAATTATCACTGGAAAGGCATCACGGCAGGAGTAAATCTCTACAGAAACTTTGCTGTTGGGGTATCACTGGGCCATAGAGCTACCTTTCATACGCAACAGCGAAAGGACCACTTTCAGACTTTAGGGATAAAAGGAAATTATTATACTCAGTATCGCACGGAGAATAAGTTTGATGTCGGGCTGGTAGGTATCGGATATATGAAAGTGTACCGAGGGTGGCACCTACTGGGAAGTGCGCAAGTGTCTACTCAAAGAAAGGCTGTCCTGCAGCTGGGGATTGCTGTTTGGGTTATCTAATTGAGTTAGGCTTGCGCGTCTTTACTGAAAAGCACTAGGAGTTGGTATTCAAGTAATCGAGATGACTATTGGTTGTGATGATGTTAGTGGTTCTTACTTCTGCCAGTTTTTTATTCACCTCCGATATTCTATCATCTCTTTTCTCTAGCCATCTCGTTTAATTGTATTTCGCAAATTGTAGATGGCATTTGTCCTTTGCATGCGTAAATATGTTTTAGTTAGGTGTTAACGTAAGTTGATGGACCGTGGCTTCTTCAATTTTACTTCTGCTGTAAAGGACTGGAAAGAATTCATCTTTTGCCCAAGACTCAAAGAGATTGTTGTAGAATTCACTTTTAGGATTTCCGGACTGACCCGGACCGTTCATGCCTTTGGCCGCGTCCCAATCCCCCGTGTTGACGATTAACCTGAAACTTGCACCACTGCTTTGCTGCATGTTTTGACCTGTAGAGCCCACTGTGTATCCATTGCCACCTCGGGGAAACGGACCGACGTTCAGCTGTGATTCAATCTCCTTTGTTGTTATTTGACCCAGCTGATGTGCAATTAAACTATGTTTTAGTTTAGGTTGTCCATATTGCCAATTGTTCATATCGTCTCCTAGATTATCTTTTAATTTTCTGACCCCGTTTTCAAAAGCTTGAATAAGAAAGCGGTCACGCTCAGCAACAGGATTTTTACCAAACCTTGCGTCGGCAGAAAGTATCCAATCCATCAGCTTTTGCATTTGTATTCCGGTTAGGTATTCTTTCGCCTGATCCGGGATGAATTGTTGAAATGCTAGTTTTTTCAATTCATTTTCCCACGAGACGTAGATTGCCGCAGGGATTGAATTTGCCGATAACTCGTAGTTCCATTCGCTCAATAGGTCCTGGGCTGCTTTCAGGGTTTCTGGTACCTCAAGACTGATTAATAATGGCACTAATTGTCTGGCTGGAATTGATAGGTAATCCACCTGTAAGGACATCATGTCTTCCATCGTTAGTTTATCCGCAGCCGTGAGGACTTCATTTACACGGTCTCCACGAAACGGGTCCGACCAGGAGTAACCGATCGCATCCCATTGATCATAGTTTTCAGGCGTTACATTTTGATTGGCTGTTGCAAAAAAACCGGCAGAAGGGTTTAGGGTATTGGGCTTTTCAACTATCGGAAGATAGCCGTCCCATTCGAATCGACCATCACCCGGCACGGGCACCATCCCGCTAAAATTTCGTCGAATGGGGGCTATTCCCACTGACTGCCAGCCAATGTTGCCTTCCTTATCAGCCCATATCATGTTCTCACCCGGTATATGACTGTAGTTGCACGCGGCCCTAAATTCCTCCCACGTTTTTGCCTGATCCATTCGCAAGGAAGCAAGGTATGGAGAACCTCCGGGTTCCAGCCATGCACAGCGAACAGCGTATGCTTTACGGTTTACGGAATCTACATAGGTGACAGGGCCGTGGTGGGTGTATAGAAGTTCCACCTCGGCCGCTTGCTGGCCTTTTACTTGTATGATTTCGCTCACCGATTCCATACGTTTCCAATCGTCTTTGTAACGGTATTCTTTGAGATTATCGGGATTTAGATCATAAACATACAGGTCTTCACCGTCTGTTCGAAAAACGGTCAGTCCCCAGGCACCGTACTCGTTATGTCCAATAGAGATTCCGGGTATCTCCGGCTCTCCACCACCGATGACGTTCCACCCGGGAGCCACCAAATGTGCCATATACCTGAGGGAAGGTATGGAAATACGTCGGTGAGGGTCATTGGCCATGTAGGTATTTCCATCTATAGTCTTTGAACCGCTCACCACCCAATTGTTACTACCGTATGAGAGGGAGTCTTCCCAGCTATCTTGAGTATTGAGATAAGAGAGGGCTTCATTTTTTCGAAAGGACGGCTGCAGGTCTTCGGGGAGGAATCGAACAGGACGTCTATAGGCTGTATACAGCTCTAAGATGTCCTCAAATAGTAGCTCTTTCTGGATGCTAGGGTCCAATGATAAATCCGGAGTCTGTGGATGAAACCAGGAGAGGTCTTGCACTCTATCGGCACCAAGAATTGCTACAGCACGTCCTATTCTCAATTCTGCTTCGATGTTTCCGAGTAATCCCTGATGCCTGGAGACCACAACCTCAGGAGTCCATTTTTGGGGTAGGATATCAAGCATCTTGAATTCTATTGGCAGTTGGTCCGGGTTCGCCAGCACTTCTTCAATGTAGGCATTGACGCCTTCGGTGTAAGCGGTGATGATTTCTATTCCGTCCTCATGATAGTAGCTCATCTCTTCGTCCATGTCTCCACGGAATTGAAAGAGGCGCGTCCCAATGTCTCGTTTCAAAGCTCTTTCACCTAGTATTTCGGCGGTGGTACCTGTGGCTTGTCTCCGCCAGACCTCAAACTGAAATAGCCGATCCTTCGCCGTGGCATAGCCTTGCGTAAAAAATAGATCGTGTTGATTTTCTGCGTAGATATGATTCATACCCCAGCGATCTCGAAGTACTTCAACCGGAGCTTGCAAACCCTTTACTTGCAGGCTTGAGGCAGCATCTTTTACAGAGGGGTTACATGAGATAAAAAGTAATAGGGGGAGTAGATAAGCCCAGTTTTTCATAGGTAGTTAGGTTAATTACTTAAAAGCAGTTTTTTGAACACTACTTGAATCTCAATTTACCTAATCTTTCCCTAAATGACAGAAGATTAACCCGTCATTTGCTCCAGCTCTTTGCCTTTAGTTTCATGTACCAGTTTCACCACAAAGAAGATCGAAATGATGGCGAAAATTGTGTAGATGCTGTACGCGAGGGAAAGACCGACCGTAAGTAGTACAGGGAAGGTCAGGGTGATTAAAAAGTTGGAACCCCATTGCGCTAATCCGGATAATGCCAATCCTGATCCACGTAACTGATTCGGAAACATTTCTCCTAACATTACCCACATGACGGGCCCCCAGGAGAAGTTAAAAAAGATCACATAGGCGTTTGCTGCCAGGAGTGCTAGTATCCCCATTTGAGCGCTTAATTCAAGCGTACCCGCAGCACCTATGGTTCCGGTTGAAAAAGAAAGCACTAACAGGGCCAGCGACACACTCATTCCGATGGAGCCAATCACCAATATGGGTTTACGTCCAATGCGATCTACCAGCACAAGTGAAACCAATACAGCGGCAATGCTTAGCGCTCCCGAAACGACATTGATTAAAAGTGCATCATTTTCTCCGAAGCCTACCGCTTGCCAAAGAACTGCTCCGTAGTAGAAGACGACATTGATTCCTACTAGCTGTTGGAACGTAGCTAACCCAATTCCTACCCATACGATGGAACGGATTTTACCGCGGGTACTGTCGTAGAGATCAGAAAGTTTTGGCTGATGGTGATCTGAGGCTAAGGAAGCGTCTATTTCATCCACTTTTTGTGGACCTGCTACGTCTCCATACAACTTGGAAAGCACCGCTTTTGCTTTATCAAGCTTTCTGCTTGCCACCAGAAACCTTGGACTTTCGGGAATGGTAAAAAGCAATAAAAAGAAGAGTCCCGCAGGTATCAGTTCCATCCAAAACATCCACCTCCAGGTCTCGTAGCCCATCCACAGGATGTTTTCAGCAGATCCTGAGGTATTTGCCAGCAGGTAGTTGCTCACAAATGAGATAAACAGGCCTGAAATAATGGCGATCTGCTGTACAGTCGCCAACGCACCCCTGTACTTAGCTGGTGCTATTTCACTGATATAGGCCGGCGCCATCACGGAAGCAGCTCCTACTGCGAGTCCACCTAATATCCTATAGAAAATAAATTCAGGAGAGGACGTGGCGATCCCAGAACCATATGCTGAAATAACGAAAAGTACAGCTGAGATCATCAGCATCATTTTACGACCATATTGATCGGCTAGTCTGCCTGCAAAAAATGCACCAAGTGTGCACCCCAACAACATCGAGGCTACATTGAATCCGCTGCCGATGTCCTTGACATCAAAAGCAGATTCCAGCCCTTTGACGGTGCCATTGATCACCCCACTGTCAAAGCCAAAGAGGAAGCCGCCCAAAGTAGCCACCAGCGTGATGAGGATGATGTATGAAGTATTGGTTTCTTTTTGTTGGCTCATAGGGGAGGGCTTTTCAAAACCTAAATATATTGGTTTATAATGTTCTCAAACAGTTCCTGTTTACCACTTCTCTGCTGAGGTTCTCCCTTAGCTAAAGCGATCTCAGAAAGTTCCTTTAAGTTCATTTCCCCTTCTTCAAATGCTTTTCCTTGATGGTTATTAAACGAAGAATACCGTTCATCCAAGAGCAACTGAAACTTTGATTCTTGAAGAATGCGATCCGCCGTTTCAAGTGCCCGAGCAAAGCTGTCCATTCCACCAATGTGGGCATGAAAGAGATCTTCGAGGTCCGTGCTGTTTCTTCTTGTCTTCGCGTCGAAGTTGATACCTCCTCCTTTTAATCCTCCGGATTTTAGGAACACGATCATCATCTCTGTCAGCTCATATAGATTATTGGGAAACTGATCGGTGTCCCAGCCGTTTTGGTAATCACCGCGATTGGCATCCATGCTTCCAAGAAGACCTGCATTCGCTGCAACCTGCATTTCATGTTGCATCGTATGTTGGGCAAGTGTGGCATGATTCACTTCGAGATTTAAACTGAAATCATCCATGAGATCATACGCTCTTAGAAAGGCGATGACAGTGGCCGCATCAAAGTCATATTGATGTTTACTTGGTTCCATGGGCTTTGGTTCAATCAGAAAATTACCCGTAAACCCCTTTGCTCTTGCATAATCTTTTGCCATATGGAGAAACCTGGCCAGATGATCCACTTCTTTCTTCATATCCGTATTCAGGAGGCTCATATATCCTTCTCTGCCTCCCCAAAAAACGTAATTGGATCCTCCAAGTTTGATGGTGGCATCCAAGGCATTTTTCACTTGAGCGCCTGCGTGTGCTACAACATTGAAATCAGGATTAGTGGCTGCGCCGTTCATGTACCTCGGATGTGAGAAGAGATTTGCTGTTCCCCATAATAATTGGACACCGGATGCATTTTGCTTTTCCAAGGCATAATCGGTGATGGTAGCTAATCGCTTCGTTGATTCATTCAAGTCTTTCCCTTCGTCTATCAAATCGTAATCATGGAAGCAGTAGTAAGGGATGCCCATTTTCGAAATAAACTCAAAGGCAGCATCCATTTTTTCTTTGGCTTGCTGGATTGGATCTGAAGCGACTGCCCATGGAAAGGTTTTTGTACCTGAGCCGAATGGGTCTCCACCGGTATTGCACAGGGTATGCCAGTATGCAACTGCAAATCGAAAATGGTCTTTCATTTTCTTTCCCGCAATGGTTTTGTTTTCGTCGTAGTACTTGAAAGCAAATGGGTTATCAGATTCTTTTCCTTCAAAAGTGATCTTTTCCATTCCTTTGAAATATTCCGTATCACCGATTATTACATTACTCATAAGTATGATTTTTTAGGGTGTTGTCTAATACGTTTTTCCAATTTTTATAAGCTTCCTGGTGAAGAGATAGGTCTGCGTCAGGTTCGAACTTTTTGACAAGTGGATCACCCGAAAATGCTTCTTCCAGCGAGGAGAATTGACCAACAGTATATCCGGCTGCCCGTGAGGCTCCGATCGCTCCGGTGGTTTGAACCATCTCTATTGGTCCTTCTATTAGATTTGAAATTGTCTGACTGAAGACCTTTGATTGGAACAGGTTATCGTTTCCGACTCGCATTTGTTGAAGCGGCATACCCATTTCTTTCATTGCTTCTATGCCATAGTAGAAAGAAAAAGCAATGCCTTCAAGCCCGGCTCTATAAATGTGTGATCGGTGGTGCCTATTGAGTTGAATTCCCATTATCTGAGCACCCAGATCACGATTACCAAATAGACGCTCTGCTCCATTGCCAAATGGGAAAACAGAAATTCCTTCCGACCCAATGGGGATTTTTTGAAGGGCATTTTCCATTTCGCTGTAGTCGACGGCAGATCCTGCTATTTGCTGGTTGATCCAGCGATACATGCTCCCTGCACCGTTAATACAAAGCAATACGCCAACATTTGGATGCTGAGATGTGTAATTGACGTGAGCAAATGTATTGGTCCTATCACTTCGATCTGCAGTAAGCTGATCATGAACGCCGTATATGACACCGGATGTACCACCTGTTCCTGCAATTTGGCCGGGATTCAATACACCCAATGAGAGGGCATTGTTGGGTTGATCACCAGCCCGATAACCTACGCTAGTGGAAGTACTTAAACCCAGTGTTGTTGCTGCTTTAGAAGACAGATAACCTTGTTTAGAAAAAGAGTCCACTACGGTGGGGAATAACGCCCTATTGATCTCCAGATCACTGAGTAATTTTTGAGAAAGAGATGAGGTGCGAAAGTCCCAAAATATGCCCTCAGAGAGACCGGTAGGTGTGGTCAGGCTGGTACCTGTCATTTTCATGGCGATGTAATCTCCCGGCAGCATGATCTGATCGATACGATCATATATTTCCGGCTCATTTTCTTTTACCCAAATCAATTTGGAGGCAGTAAAATTACCCGGAGCATTGCCGAGAGCACCGTAACAATATTCCTTACCAAGAAGCTCTAGGGCCCGTTCACCTTGGGGTACTGCCCGACTATCGCACCATATGATAGAGGGTCTTAGTACCTTTTTGTTTTTATCTAACAGAACCAACCCGTGCATTTGATAGGATAAACCGATAGCTTTTATCAACTGCGGGTCGACCGCACTGTGGGTTAAAAGTTTTTTTGTGGCAGCAATTAGGTAGTTCCACCAATCTTCAGGTTGCTGCTCAGCCCAACCACGTTGTGAACTGTGAATCTCCATTTCTACCTCAGGATATTGGGTTTGCTTGATGACTTGATTTGTATCACCGTTTACCAGCGCTACCTTAATACTGGAACTACCAATGTCATAACCTAAGAGAAACATACGTCCTAAGATACCATCATATAGTCAATTTGACTATATTATTTTTTTAATTATTTTCGACTCTGTAATTGAAGACATGGATGAAGAAATAATGCCAGAGCTTTCCATCGACTGCGTAATCTTCGGATTCGATGGTTCTTTGAAAGTCTTGCTGGTGAAACATAAAGAGGGAATAAGTCAGGGTCGCTGGGGCCTGCCGGGAGGATGGATCACATACAATGAATCCCTTGACCAAGCAGCTAGCAGGTTACTTTTTCTATTGACCGGTCTGGACAATATTTTTTTAGATCAACTCAAAGCTTTCGGGGCTGTAAATCGGTTCCCGGAGAGGAGAGTGGTGACGGTAGCCTACTATTCCATGATAAGAACCACCGCTACTGAATTAGTAGCAGGCTACACAGCATCTGATGTAAAGTGGTTTGCTATCCATGAAACCCCTGCTTTGATGTATGATCATCAAGAAATCGTATCCTTTGCTAAAAAGCAGTTGCACATCAAAGTGAGACAGGAACCCATCGGATTTAATTTGTTACCCGAAAAGTTCACGCTGTTTCAACTCCAGCAGTTATATGAATCTACGCTGCAAGTCAAATTGGATAAACCGAACTTTAGACGGAAAATTCTGAAGACAGGATTGCTCGAGGATTGCCGGGAGATGCAGGCAAATGTTTCGCATCGTTCTCCGAAGCTATATCGATTTGATAAGTCAAGGTATGATCAGTTAAAAACCACTAGATTTTTACTGGATTTTTGATGGCGATCGTTCACAATCCCATATTAAGCGGCTTTAACCCTGATCCCTCAATTGTGCAGGTCAATGGTCAGTACATCATTGCGACCAGTACGTTTGAGTGGTTTCCTGGCATTCAACTTCACCGCTCCTTCGATTTGGTAAACTGGGAACTAGTAGCACGGCCGCTACGGAGAAAGTCGCAGCTGGATCTCTTAGGGGTCGGGGATAGCTGTGGTGTATGGGCACCTTGCTTATCATATCACGAAGGGGTGTATTATTTGATTTATTCCAATGTGAAGAACTTTGCTGGAGTCTGGAAAGACACACCTAATTACCTAATTACCACAGAGGATCCCTTCGGGGATTGGAGCGACCCGATATTCATAGATGCTTCGGGTTTTGATGGGTCACTTTTTCATGATGATGACGGAAGAAAATGGTACCTCAGTCTGCTACTGGATCACCGGGAAGGGAAGCTATTTGGCGGAATCATGCAGCAAGAGTATGATCCTGTAAATCAATGCTTGATCGGTAGACGGAATCTGATCTTCAGCGGGTCTGAAATCGGAATTACGGAAGGACCTCACTTATATAAACACAATGGATATTACTACCTGATGACTGCGGAAGGTGGAACAGAATATGGCCATGCCGTGAGCATTGCAAGGTCGCGGAACATTGAAGGTCCTTATTTGGTACATCCTGAAAACCCCATCATTAGTAGCAGAGAGGTTCCCAGCCATCCTATTCAAAAGGCCGGGCACGGTGACCTTTTTCAGACACCGGAAGGTGATTGGTTGGCTGTCTTTCTGGGTGGACGGCCTGTTGCAGAAACTCAATACTGCACCTTAGGAAGGGAGACATTTATAAAGAAGATTGAATGGAGAGAAGGGTGGCCTTATGCCGTAAACGGACCGTTACCTGAAAATACAATAGAGATTAGCGGTAATGCTGAAAAAGGCTCAGATACCACCATGCATACTACCCGTTTCGAAGAAGAACATTGGCCTGTAGAGTTTCAAACCTTGCGGGATCTTCCTTCTGAAGATTGGATCAGTTTACGTGATCGAAAAAGTTCGCTACGCCTTACTGGAAGAGAATCGCTAAGTTCTTTACACAGGCAAAGTCTGTTAGCAAGGAGAATTCAGCATTTTAATGTGGTGTGCACCACTAGACTTCAGTTTGCACCAACACATTTTCAGCATATGTCGGGGTTGATATGCTATTACAATACACAGCATTGGCACTACCTGTGCTGGACAGCTAATGATCTAAAACATACTAGGCTGGAAGTACTGTCTTGCGATCAAGGAAAGGTTTCTAAGCGTGCAAAAACAGATTTGGGAAGAACCGCATCGCATCTTTCAATGCGCGTTAGATATGATCATTTGAGGATACAATTTGAGTTTGCCACGGAAGACGGGTTGTGGTCAAAAATCGGACCTACGCTAGAGGGTCACATTCTGTCAGATGATTATGTGCAGCATGCATCCGGAAAATATCGTGCAGCGTTTACCGGCGCATTTATAGGATTATGTTGCCAGGATTTGACAGGTCACGGATTGCCTTCTTATTTCGATTATTTTCAATATCAGGGGATGTGAATGAGGTTTGGCGGGACTACAAATTTATTTTGGATGCTTTTGAGATGAAGGATCTGGAGGGGCTTTTTTCCTTTTGATATGGCCAGATCATTGCATAGGAGAAATATTTGATCAATATCGAATAGAGAGAGAAGATCCGACGTGTTATTTAGTTGGCATATCGATTTGGACATTTTTTAATCCTCTTGCCGCTATTAAAATTTATGTTGCACCTTTACAGTATACAATCAAAATAATACAGATTTACTTTTTTACTAGTATTTACTTTGGATAAGATGGAAGGGCGATTAGGGTCTGATTTAGACCCGGAGATGATGTTAAATGTATGCCGTGCGGGCATGACCTTATTTTCAATCGCAGCCATTATTGTGCTATTGTCGACCCCGCATATCCCGGTCGATCTAATGGTAATAGTCTCACTTTTTTTGATCAGTTCTTTTTTTGTTCGTTCACATGGAAGAATTGTTGGGAATCTAATTTCTCACGGCTTCAGTCTTTTCTTGCTTGTTGCTGTCTCAATTCAAAGAAATTACCAGGAACCTCTTGAAATCCAGCAATATGCTGGGCAGTATTTGGGTTTTTACCTCAGCAGTGTCACTACCTTCATGGTATTTGGGAAGTCGAAAAATCATTTGTTTCATTCGTTGATTCCGATCATCACGTTGGCGTTATGTCTGCCGGTTGGTTATTTATTTGGCACAAGTGCTCAGCAGAATTTACCAGCGGAGGCTACTCAGCAAGTGATGCAGGTTTACGGCTATTCCATATTGGTCTTGTCATTTTTCACATATGTATTCAATAAGAAGTCCTGGATCGACATTGGCCTGGTTAGAAGACGACAAACTTTACAGGAATTAGAAGAAAAGCGACAGCAAGTAAGTGATCTGAAGGAAAAGAATGAGCGGAATAATGCTTTGATTCAAGAGAGGGAGAGAAATAAGATTCGCAGAGAAGTGCATGATGGGATTGGACAATTGACGTTTGCATTGAGAATGCTTTGGAATCAGTACATGGACCGCTATGGAAAAAACGAGGAAGCTGTCGAAATTGATGGACATCTGCAGACCTTAATAAGAGAATCAAGACTTGTTATCTATAATTTAAGTTCAATCTTCAATGATAGGACCACGCTTAAAAAGGGATTTGAGGATTTAGTAAGGCTTGCTCAGACAGAGGGGAAAATCTTACTTGACTTGAAGTGGAACGGCCCAGACATCGACTACGGAGATTTCAGATGGATTCATTTTTTTAGAATAGCACAAGAATCTATGAATAACGCGCTGAAGTATTCGAATGCCACAGCTATTAACATAAGCGTGGATAATGATAGTAACACTTCCACTATTAGTCTGATTGTGAAGGATGATGGTGAAGGATTTGACCTTGAAAATACACCCATGGGTTTTGGACTTCAGGGAGCTCAGGAAAGAGCTGATATCATCAACGCTGAACTAAAGATTGGATCTAAACCAGGTCAAGGCACCTCAGTTAGTTTAGATTTAAAGTATTAAGAAACCTGGTTGGAAGTCTATTTGTAAAATAAGGGTCTTTTCGAGATGTGTGACCTAGCAGGATAGTTCTTAGCAAGGTGGGGTCTCATGAGCTTTATCAATGTACTTCAGCACCAGTTGGTGTTGGTCATAGAAGTAGGAAAGCATTTTCCCATGGCAACCCCAACTGGTCTGGATCAATTCTTCCAACCGATTATTGGTGAACGATAAAAATTAACATCCGTCCTTCGGAAGAAGTAGGATTGTTCCGCCAGCCTAACTTTATAATCTTCCCAATTACGGTTTTCCTTTGTAGACCAACCTAACTCGGCATATCCCACAATACGAGGAAAAGCCAGAAACTCCAGCTCACTTGGAGTGTCAAACGTTTCGGACCAGAGGGGAGCTTCAATTCCCAAAACACTTTCAACGGGGAAAAGATCTTCAGGATGCCAGCAATAACCTGTATCCAGGGGAATATAGCCGGCCCAGTTATAGCCAATCTCTGTAAGCGAATCGTATTTCATGTCCAAATAGGTCAAATGTGCTGGTGACAGGATCAACTGCATTCCTTTAGCCACTCCTGTTTGTCCATTTTCCTGGCTATTCCACACCTGAGCAACCGAGGAAGCGTCCAGGTCTGCAATGACGACCTCATCCCAACCTATTAAACGTTTCCCGTATTTCTGTACAACCTGTTCTAGCCTGCTGACGAAATAATGGTAGTCATCCTTTTCGGTTACGTGACTTTCATCTCCTCCGATATGAAAGAACTCACTTGGGGAAATAGCAGCTATTTCACGAATGACGTCATCAATGAAAGCATAAACAGTATCTTTACGGGTATCAAATGTGCTGAACCCGACATCAGTGCCTGTATACAGGTCAAGCGCTTTACCGTTTCCATTCAGAAAAGGATAAGATACCGAGGCAGCATTGGTATGCCCCGGCATGTCGATTTCCGGAATGATCGAAAGGTATCGGTCGTTTGCATATGAAACGATCTCTTTGAATTCCTCTTGCGTATAGTAGCCACCCTGTCCATCACCTACTGCCGAACTACCACCCACTTCTGTCAATTTTGGCCAGGATTTTATTTCGATTCGCCATCCTTGATCATCCGATAAATGTAGATGCAGTGCATTTAATTTATAATAGGCGATCAGGTCAATGTATTTTTTCACGTATTCGGCATCAAAAAAATGCCGTGATACATCTAGCATCGTACTCCTAAATGCATACTGGGGAGCATCCTTGATTTCCCCTGAGGGGATTACCCAGATTTCATTGTTTGCCAATGCCTTATTGGATGTCTCCGGGATTAGTTGGCGTATCGTTTGAATGCCACGAAAAGCTCCAGCCGGTGTCTTGGCTCGAAGCATAATTGACTCGTTATCGATCGTCATTTGATAAGCTTCGGGGTTGTCCATGGATGTCGAGGCTAACGCTACCGCAATACGTGACTTTGCATTCTTTGACGCGCCTACCGTAATATCCAAACCAGTTTTTACACCGATCTTCTCTGCTAAGTAGTTTGCAATGGGTACCAGCGCGGGATTGGTTTCATCCACTTCAATCACGGTGTACTTATCCAAAGGGAAACCACTGTTAGTGGATGTAACCATCAGAGGTTTAGGTATCAGGGGTGCTGCGGTTAAGTCGCTGCGGGGAAAATCGATAGACCTTGGGGACTCACAGGCAAAAAGGCAGGTCAATAAAAAGGAGAGTAAAAAAAATGCAGGACATGAGGTATATCTGAAATTCATTTTGAATAGGCTTTTTATTGTACTTCTATCAATGGGATTTTCGATGATCAAATCTACATGTTAAAAGCGACAAGGTTCAAAAAATCGTGAAGGAGTGAAAATGACTCCAAAAGTACCTATGCCCTGGTGTGTCGCTGTCGCTCTAGTGCTACCGCCGAAGCCAGGTGGCTTCCCATAATATCGACCCGCCAGTTATAGTATGTTTCAATTAGTTATTTTTATTTGCTTGAATCAATTGGTACAAGAGAAGATTTTTAGCAACATAAACGTAGAAATCACATTAATTTTTACTGTCATATGCCTCACTATTGTTTTTCAAAGCTTGTACTGCTTACGATGATTACCTGCGTGGTAGGTGGTTGCAATTCGTCGATCGAAAACAGGGAGTTACTGGAAGGTATGGTGATCATTCCAGGAGGCCGTTATAGCCTTGGCAATGACGAGGAGTATGCCTATCGAGATGAATATCCCGTAAAGCAGGTATCGATAGATCCGTTTTACATGGATGAAACCGAAGTGACGAATGCGCAGTTTTCCTTGTTTGTGGAAGCAACCGGTTACGTGACAATTGCCGAACGTGACATCGATTGGGAGGAGATGTCTTCGCAACTTCCAGCAGGTACTCCTAAACCGCCTGACTCAGTTCTGCGCGCAGGATCGCTTGTTTTTAACTCAACTGATGAACCGGTCAATCTTAACGACGTCGGCCAATGGTGGAATTGGACAATAGGAGCTAACTGGCGAAGCCCGGAAGGGCCTGGGAGTGATATCAAACTGCGAATGAACCATCCGGTGGTACACATTGCATGGGAGGATGCACAGGCGTATGCAAAATGGGCCGGAAAACGATTGCCAACAGAAGCGGAATGGGAATGGGCCTCCATGGGTGGAATACAAGAAGCAAAATACCCCTGGGGCAATGAATCAATTGAAAAGGCAGCAGATAAGGCGAATTTTTGGCAAGGTCAATTTCCGTATCAGAATTATGAACTAGACGGTTATTTTGCTACAGCACCTGTTAAGTCTTTTCCAACGAACGGCTATGGCTTATACGATATGGCTGGAAATGTGTGGGAATGGTGCGTGGATAGGTACGATCAAAAAGGGTATAGCAAACTAAGTACAAGCATCAATCCGGTAAATGATTTTTCTTATTTCGATCCAAGGGAACCCTGGTCGGAGAATCATGTGATCAGAGGGGGTAGTTTTCTATGTAATGACAGCTACTGCAGTGGCTATCGGGTAAGCCGACGCATGAGTTCCAGCAGGGATTCCGGGTTTAATCATACAGGTTTTCGGTGTGTAAAAGATCTAGATTAGCTCACTTTTAGTAGGAGCATGCCTGGTCAAGACCCTTCCCGGATAATTAAAAAAACCAGTTCTAATGAACAGGTTTTTAACGCGTGCAGAAGAATAGTTTCGAATGTAAGAAGTTTGTCTATTGGAGCAGGGTGATCTGCTGTGATTTACTGAGTGATCGCCTCAGTATGTAAATAATCAATTAGCAGACTATCTTTTTTTATCCTGTTTTTTATAGCATTTACATAGTAATCGTGCAGTCCTTTTTTGTTTCTCAATCTTTCTAAAACTTTATTAGGGATACTAGTTTTCATAAGAGCAACCCTATCGTAGTAATATCCATATTTATCTCTTTTTTCACTTCGCAAAAAGGTGTTTTCATATAAGAAATTACTAAGCGCTCTACTTTCAGTCATTAACTCAACCTCGATCTTCTTATAAAATTCGTGATAGATGTATTTGTTTTGGAGATAGGTAACCACTCTTTCATTTTCAATTAATTCAATTAACCCTGAGTTTTGCAAAGCCCTATATTCCTCCTGGTTATCTACAAAAATTGTGTTAAGTAAAATTGCATTGTTAAGGTAAAATCCAACACTGTCTTTCGAAATATTTATCAAGTCACTGTTGTTGTCAACCAACCAATCAATAGCCTGTGATGCGGATTTATTTACATTATAGTTGAAGTCAAAATCTTTTAAGTCAACCTTTGTGTTTTCAATAATCCTTCGAAGGGATTGATTTTTTAATTCCTCTTTGTATCTGCTAGCATTCCTTCTCTCCATCAAGAAAGACAGAGAAATACCCAATACAATAACTAAGAACTCTAAAGAGTATTTAAGTAAGTATTTTTTCATATTGCCTTGAATAAGGGATCAATATTCAATTTAATATTTTTGAAATTACCGAGATATCAATGGCTTTCTCAAACAGTAGGAATAAACTAATCGCCACAAGGATTATGCGAATTATTATAGAGCAAGGCACTGCCTATTATTTCGGCGCCAATAAAAATCGTTTTTAAAAACCCAAAGTCTTTCTTAAAAAATAGGAATTAGTGTTTGTGGGGGGCGCAGGAGATGATTGTGCCTGAGAATAAAAAAGCCCAAATACTATATATATTGGGCTTTTATTGTGGAGAAGATGGGACTCGAACCCACGACCTCTTGACTGCCAGTCAAGCGCTCT
>JAYPLE010000028.1:0-23699 GCA_038129245.1 Flammeovirgaceae bacterium
GCAGTAGTCGGTACAGGATATGTCGGTTTGGTGACCGGAACGTGTTTTGCAGAAACTGGAAACTATGTCACTTGCGTTGACATAGATGAAGCCAAAGTAAAAAAACTTCAAGGTGGAAAGGTCACCATTTACGAACCTGGCCTTGAACCCCTATTTGAACGTAACATTCGCCAGGGAAGGCTTGAATTCACCACTGACCTAAAGGAAGGAATTCAGGGAGCAAAAATCATATTTCTCGCATTGCCAACACCACCCGGAGAGGATGGGTCTGCAGATTTACAATACGTATTGAAGGTTGCAGATGATCTGGGCCCTATGCTTGAGGATTACACCGTAGTTGTCGATAAAAGTACGGTACCGGTAGGGACAGCAGAAAAGGTACATGCGGCGATAGCAAAAAATGCAAAAGTCGAATTTGATGTAGTATCAAACCCTGAGTTTTTAAGAGAGGGTGTGGCGGTTGAAGATTTCATGAAGCCAGACCGCGTCGTGATTGGGTCCAGCAGTCAAAGAGCTTTTGATGTGATGGATGAGCTATATGCCCCTTTTGTCAGGCAGGGAAACCCCATTATCAATATGGACATAAGGTCAGCAGAGTTAACGAAGTATGCTGCTAACTCCTTTTTGGCCACCAAGATCACTTTTATGAACGAGATCGCTAATTTGTGCGAGCTGTTGGAAGCTGACGTGGATATGGTCAGAAAGGGAGTTGGTACTGATGCACGTATTGGTAAACGGTTTTTATTTGCGGGGATTGGCTATGGGGGGAGCTGCTTTCCTAAAGATGTTCAGGCTTTGGCAAAATCTGCCGACGAAGCAAGCTACGATTTCAAGATTTTAGAGGCAGTGATGGGCGTAAATCAGAACCAAAAGCAGAAATTGATTGATCCCCTGGTTGATTATTTTGAGGGGGATATTACCGGGAAAACAATTGCCATCTGGGGACTTGCCTTCAAACCTTACACAGATGACATCAGGGAAGCACCTGCCCTGGAAAATATCAGAGAGCTTCTGGATAAAGGCGCACATGTAAAAGTGTACGATCCCGAAGCAATGGAAAATGTGAAAGCACTTTTTGACGGTCAGATTACCTTTGCTTATGATGAGTACAGCGCGGCTCAAGATGCTGATGCATTGATGATCATGACCGAGTGGCCCATCTTTCGAACCCCGGAATTCAGTAAGCTGGAGAAAAGCTTGAATAACAGGGTAATCTTCGATGGAAGGAACCTTTATGATCTTGATCAAATGGAGAAACTAGGGTTCACTTATTATTCAATTGGAAGAAAACGAGTAGGATGAAGAAAGTACTAATAACCGGAGGCGCTGGATTTTTAGGGTCTCATTTGTGCGATAGATTTTTAAGTGAAGGTTGCCATGTAATTGCGATGGATAACCTTTTGACAGGCTCGATGGATAACATCGCCCACCTGATGAAAGAGCAGTATTTTGAATTTCATCACCATGATGTTTCAAAATTTGTCCATGTACCCGGTCAGCTTGACTACGTATTACATTTTGCAAGCCCGGCAAGCCCGATTGATTATTTAAAGATGCCTATTCAAACCATGAAAGTAGGCTCATTGGGGACTTTGAATTGCCTTGGGCTCGCTAAAGATAAAGGAGCGAGAATTTTGGTTGCTTCCACATCTGAGGTTTATGGTGATCCATTGGTCCACCCTCAAACTGAGGCCTATTGGGGAAATGTGAATCCTGTAGGTCCGAGAGGAGTATACGATGAAGCAAAACGTTTCCAGGAGGCTTTAACTATGGCCTATCACACCTTTCATGGTTTGGAAACCAGGATGGTGCGTATCTTTAATACGTTTGGGCCCAGGATGCGATTAGATGATGGGCGGGTATTGCCCACCTTTATTTCTCAGGCTCTCAAAGGAGAAGATTTAACTGCTTTTGGGGACGGATCCCAGACGAGGTCGTTTACTTACGTGGATGATCTAGTTGAAGGAATCTACCGATTGTTAATGAGTGATTATGCTGGCCCGGTCAACATTGGAAATCCTGATGAAATCACCATCAATCAATTTGGAGAGGAGATACTCGCGTTGACAGAGAGTCAATCCAAGATGATCTACAAGGATCTACCTAAAGATGATCCAAAGCAGCGAAAGCCGGATATTACATTGGCAAAGAAAATACTTGACTGGGAACCTCAATTTAGTAGAGCAGAAGGACTAAAGCGAACACTATCTTATTTTCAAAACAAAGTGGCAGCTAGTTAAGCCAAACTTGTCTTTACCTATTGAATTGATATAACTTCGCGACAATGAGTGAATACGTCATACCTCATAAGCATGAGATTACACACGGGGATCGTGTTAGGAGAAATGGCTATCGGCCCTATCTAATATGGTTTACCGGACTATCAGGTTCTGGCAAGTCAACATTAGCCAGTGCTCTTGAGTCTAAATTGTTTCAGGATAAATTTCACACCTACATTCTGGATGGTGATAACATAAGAGCAGGCTTGAATACAGATCTCGATTTTACAGAGTCTAGTAGAAAGGAAAACATCCGACGAATATCCGAAGTTTCCTCACTTTTTTTAGATGCTGGAATCATGGTGCTTACAGCATTCATATCACCTTTTGAGGAGGATCGAGAGCAGGCGAAAGAAATTGTTGGTAAAGATCGTTTTATCGAAGTGTTTGTTGATACTCCCCTCGAAATATGCGAACAGCGCGATGTAAAAGGGTTGTATCGGAAGGCCCGTGAAGGGAAAATACCTAATTTTACAGGGATTGACTCCCCTTTTGAGGAGCCTGTATTTCCAGATATTCATATCAAAACCACAGCTCAAAGCATTGAGCAATCACTAGCAGCTTTGTACTCTGCAGTTTTAAAAAAAATAGATTCGTAATATGAAAAGTTATCATTTGACTCACTTAAAAGAGTTAGAGGCAGAGTCAATTTATGTACTACGTGAAGTATATGCGCAGTTTCAAAATCCAGCCATCCTGTTCTCAGGAGGCAAAGATTCAATTGTTGTCACTCATCTAGCCAGGAAAGCATTTCACCCTGGGAAAATTCCTTTCCCTTTGGTACATATCGATACGGGCCATAACTTTCCTGAAACCATCAAATTCCGGAATGATTTAATAGATGAATTGGGTGCAAAATTGGTGGTTGGATCAGTGCAGGAATCAATCGATGACGGCAAGGCAGTGGAAGAAAAAGGGCGAAACGCTACAAGAAATGCCATCCAAACCGTCACCTTACTGGATACCATCGAGCGAGAGGGGTTTGATGCAGCAATAGGTGGAGCAAGAAGGGACGAGGAAAAGGCAAGAGCCAAGGAGCGATTCTTTTCTCATAGAGACGATTTTGGTCAGTGGGACCCAAAGAATCAACGACCTGAATTGTGGAATATATTCAATGGTAAACATCACCAGGGGGAGCATTTTAGAGTATTTCCTTTAAGTAATTGGACAGAAATGGATATTTGGCAGTACATCCTGATGGATAATATTGCGATACCTGATCTTTATTTTGCACATAAGCGTAAGGTTATCTGGAGAAACGACACCTGGTTGCCTGTCTCGGATTATATCACGATAGATGAGAACGATGAAGTCTTGGAGAAAAAAATCAGATTTAGAACTTTGGGTGACATCACCATCACGGGAGGTGTTGAGTCGGACGCAGATACATTGGAGAAAATAGTGGAGGAAGTTGCAGCCGCCAGACATACAGAAAGAGGGAATCGTTCCGATGACAAGAGGTCAGAGACTTCAATGGAAGATAGAAAGAAAGAAGGATATTTTTAATTACAGCTCATGAGTACTGGATATTTAGATATGGAATTACTTCGCTTTACAACAGCAGGAAGCGTAGACGACGGAAAGAGCACATTGATTGGGAGATTGTTGTTTGACTCAAAATCAATTTTCGAAGATCAACTAGAATCTGTAAAGCAATCAAGTGAGCGTAAGGGTTTGGCAGATACGGACTTGGCTTTACTGACAGACGGGTTGAAGGATGAACGTGAGCAGGGAATTACCATCGACGTAGCGTATCGTTATTTTGCGACCCCAAAGCGAAAGTTCATCATTGCAGATACACCTGGTCATATCCAATACACACGAAACATGGTCACTGGTGCTTCCACAGCCAATGTTGCTTTGATATTGATAGATGCCAGGAACGGGGTGGTAGAACAGACCTGCCGTCACTCCATTATAGCATCTCTTCTTCAAATCCCCCATGTCATTGTATGTATTAATAAGATGGATTTGGTTGATTACAGTCAATCACGTTATCAGGAAATTGTTAGTCAATACGAGGATTTTGCAGGAAAATTAGATGTCCAGGATGTACGCTTCATACCAATCAGTGCATTAAATGGTGACAATGTGGTTAACCGCAGTGAGCGGATGTCCTGGTTCGAAGGCTCTACGCTGCTCTACACCCTGGAACACATACACATCGGCAGCGACTACAATCATATTGATTGCAGGTTCCCGGTGCAAACAGTAATCAGACCCAAGACGGATGAGTTTCATGATTACAGAGGTTATGCCGGCAGGATTGCAGGAGGAGTCTTCAAGCCGGGAGATGAAGTAGTGGTACTACCTTCGGGCTTTAGTTCAAGCATCAAGTCGATTGATACATTCGAAGGGCCGGTTGAGGAAGCATTTGCTCCTATGTCGGTTACCATACAGTTGGAAAATGACATCGATATTAGTCGGGGTGATATGATTGTACGGAAAAATAATCAGCCCGAACCTAGCCAGGATTTAGAAGTCATGCTTTGCTGGTTGCATAATTCAGGCCCCGCACCTAGAAAGAAATATGTTTTGAGACATACGAGTTCAGAAATGAAAACGATGATTAAGGACATTCGCTACAAATTGGATATCAACACCTTACATCGTAATGAATCGGATAAAGACATATCAATGAATGATATATGCAGAGTAGCTCTAAGGACTACGAAACCGGTACTTGCCGATAGTTACAGAAAAAACAGGCAGACCGGGAGTATCATCTTAGTAGATGAAGGGACAAACGAGACCGTTGCAGCCGGGATGATCATTTAATAAACGCATTGTAGTACGGGGTAAACTAAATTCTATTTTGAATATTGATTTTAAAAAATTATTGGATGTTGCAAAAACCGCTGCATTACAGGCCAATACGGCGATTCTTGATATTTATCGCAGGGGTGATTTTTCCATTGAAGCGAAATCGGACCAATCACCTCTTACACTTGCAGATAAAGCCTCGCATAATGCAATAGTTGCAGCCCTTGATGCTACAGGCCTACCTATTTTAAGTGAAGAGGGCAATGCAGTGCCTTTTGAAGAACGTTCAGGCTGGGAGTATTTTTGGATGATTGATCCTCTCGATGGGACAAAAGAATTCATTAAGCAGAATGGAGAATTCACCGTAAACATAGCTTTGATACATCTGGGAAGGCCAGTGTTAGGAGTGGTGACAGTGCCGGTGATGGGGACATTGTTCCATGCAGTAAAAGGAAAAGGAAGCTTCAAGGATGGGGAAGCTATAAGCACACAAAAAAGAAACTTTAATGAGGCAGGCTTAAAAATTGTGGCCTCAAGGTCTCATTTAAGTTCAGAGACAGAAGCTTTTATTGATCAATTTGAAGGACCGGAGATTGTATCCAAAGGGAGTTCCTTAAAGCTGTTGATGGTGGCTGAAGGGGAAGCTGATTTGTACCCAAGGTATGCCCCGACTATGGAATGGGATACAGCCGCCGCTCAGATCATCGTGGAAGAAGCAGGGGGTAAGGTACTGCAGAAAGATTCAGTTGAACCTGTTGCCTACAATAAACAAAATCTTCTTAACCCATGGTTTTTGGTGGTAGGCACCAGTAACTAATTAGCCCTACTGCGATCGTTTGATTGTAGTTTTAAGTAAGTGAAGGAAAGCTGCTAAACTCATCATTTAAAGTGCTGATGAGGATTGATCTCAAAAACCTTTAGTTAGAATTACAATCCTTTTACCCTCTTTCGTTTGGGATAGCGCATAAACATGGGTACAAAACATTTGGACATCCCTGTTACTTCGCTAAATTTGCGACCGTAACGTAACACCTCTCGTTCGAGGTTGCAGACAAGGATGATCATCAATTATTTATGCCGCTTCCGTGCGGTCATTTTCACGTTTCTCTTCTTTTTTCAAGCTCCTCTGGTGTATTCGCAGGAGCAAATACCCAGTCTTGAGAATATTAATATTGATGAGCTTACTGATGATCAGATTCAATCTTACATTACGAGAGCGGAAGCAAGCGGATACACCGAAGCCCAAATTGAGATGTTGGCAAGGGCAAGGGGGATGTCGGAGAGTGATATCAGTGCTTTGAGGAGTAGAATCGAGCAAGTAAGGGGTAGCTCGGAAACTACAGGAACCATTAACAGGCTCAGGGAAAATGATCGGCAGGATACTTTTTCAAGATACTCTTTGAGTGATTACAATCAAGCCGGCATAGACCCACTTGGACCCCTGTATTTGGTCGAAGATTCAACGCTCACTACTAGTAAAAGTAAAATTTTTGGAAAATCTTTTTTTATCAGAAATAGCTTCCACACCGAACCCAACTTGAATACAGCGGCACCGGAGGACTACCTTCTAGGGCCGGGCGATGAACTGATCATAGATGTGTGGGGAGCTTCTGAAAAGAATTATTCAGCTTACATCAGTCCGGAAGGGTCTATCTTTATACCAGATATTGGACCTGTGTATTTAAATGGTTTGAATATTAAAACTGCTGAGATTCGATTGAAAAGTCGATTAAAATCGATTTACAGTACGTTAGATCAAAATACATTTGCACAAGTGACATTGGGACAATTAAGGTCCATTAATATCAATGTAGTAGGTGAAGTAGAACGAGCCGGCACTTACACGCTTTCGGCTTTTTCTAATGTCATCAATGTCTTGATCAATGCGGGAGGACCAACGGAAAAGGGGAGCTTTAGGTTGATTCAGGTCTTCAGAAAGGGGAGGATGATCTCAAAGGTAGATTTATATGAATTTTTAAATGGAGGTAAGGACTATACATCGTTAAAGTTGCAGGATCAGGATGTCATCCTGATTCCGCCCTATATAAATCGAGTAACAATAGAGGGGGAGGTAAAAAGGCCTGCATTATATGAACTATTAGACGGCGAGACCTTAAGCCAGGCTCTAAGGTATGCAGGTGGGTTTTCCCCTGAAGCGTATAGGAATAGTATCTCACTTCGCCGTAATCTGGAAAATATAAAGACAGTAAAAAGCATTTCATTGGATGACTTTGACCAGTTTCCGATTCAGGCAGGCGATCATATTGAGGTCTCTCGTATTCAAAATCAGTTTACTAAACGCGTACGAGTTGAGGGGGCAGTAAATCACCCCGGAGAATTTGAGATCAAAGATCAAATGACGTTAAGTCAAGCAATTAAACTTAGCGAGGGGTTTCGGGGTGATGCCTTTATGAAGAGGGGTGTTGTGCTTCGAGAAAAACCTAATCTCGAACTAGAGGCTATTTCTTTTAGTCCTCAACAATTGGTTGATGGAACATTTGATTTGTTATTACAAGAAGAAGATGTCGTGCAAATTCAATCATTATCTGCGCTGCGCGAAGAATATAAGGTATTTGTACAGGGAGAAATCCAATCCCCGGGTCAGTACCCATATTCCGCTGGGTTGACTGTTGAAGATTTGATTTTTTTGGCCGGAGGGTTTAAGGAATCTGCGGCAAGGTCATTCGTTGAAGTAGCCAGAAGAGTGGATGAAAATTCGCAGGTTAGGGGTGAGACAAACCTGGTTTCAAAGATTTTTAGTTTCGAAATCAACGATTCTTTAGCTCTTTCAAAAGGGGATAAGGTATTTACACTTCAGCCCTTTGACCTTGTGTTAATACGACGCTCACCCTCGTATGAAGAGCAAACAATTATCGAAATAGAGGGAGAAGTGAAATACCCTGGTAAATATGCTTTGAATAAGCGAGATGAAAGATTATCTGAAGTACTGGCCAGAGCAGGGGGTATCACGGAATTTGCCTACCCGAAGGGCGCCACTCTAATCAGACGGACGGAATATTTTTCATCTGCAAGTAACGGTGATGTTTCAGATAAAACGTCAATCGCTTCCAAAATTAGGAGAGAAGAATTAGAAGAGCTCTTTAGTAAAGACGAACAGGTCGAAGCCAGCAGTCAGAAGTTCAAAGCACAGGAGTCAATAGGTATAAATTTGTCAGAGATACTAGCTAATCCTGGAGGAGTTCATGATCTGATTTTGCAAGAAGGAGACGTACTCAGCATTCCCAAGGAGCTCCAGACAGTAAGAGTGAGAGGAGAGGTTTTGTATCCAAGCACGATCCAGTATAAGGCTGCAGCGGGTTTGCGGGAGTTCATTTCGAGTGCAGGTGGTTTTACTGATAACGCCCTAAGAAGAAAATCTTATGTGATTTATCCGAACGGGTCTGCAGAGAAGTCCTCTAGCTTTTTAGGTATCAAAAATTATCCTAGCGTGTTGCCGGGGTCAGAAATAATCATTCCCTCCAAACCAGAAAGACGCAAGATGACACCTGCAGAGTTAACAAGCATTGCTATAGGTTTAGCGACTTTAGGAAATTTGATTGTGACCATTCGCAATAGCGGGGGTTAATATTTTTATTTATGATAAATCCCGTAGCGGCAATAGTCCAAATAGTGTGGGTACATGCTTTGCAAAAGGGTAATAAGAACTAATGTTTGAAAGTAAGAAAATAGCTGTAATTGGATTAGGTTACGTGGGTCTACCTTTAGCGGTAGAGTTTGCCAAAAAATTCAAAGTTGTTGGGTTTGATATTAATAATTCAAGAGTTGAAGAATTACGGTTGGGTAAGGATCATACGTTGGAAGTGAATGAAAAGGAGCTTCGATCTGTCATCCACCAAACTTCTGAAAGTACCGGAATCATCTTTGAGAGTGAGCCAGATAAGATTGCAGATTGCACTATTTATGTGGTGACAGTACCGACTCCAATAGACGGTAACTTGAATCCTGATCTGACTCCTTTAGTGAAAGCCAGCGAAACGGTGGGAAGGATACTAAAAAAGGAGGATATAGTAATCTATGAGTCAACTGTCTATCCTGGTGCAACGGAAGAAGAATGTGTTCCTGTTTTAGAGAGCGTCTCCGGAATGAAGTACAATAAAGATTTCTTTTGTGGTTATTCCCCCGAGAGAATCAATCCAGGGGATAAAGAGCATACAGTAACTAAAATTAAGAAGGTAACTTCCGGCTCTACTCCTGCAGTTGCAGAGATAGTAGATGACTTGTACAAATCAGTGATTGTTGCGGGAACTTTTAAAGCGGCGAGTATAAAAGTAGCTGAAGCCGCGAAAGTGATTGAGAATTCCCAGCGAGATCTTAATATTGCTTTTGTCAATGAGTTATCAATAATATTCAATAAGCTAGATATCGACACGCAGGATGTGTTGGATGCTGCAGCTACAAAGTGGAACTTTTTACCATTTAAACCGGGGCTAGTTGGTGGACATTGCATAGGTGTTGATCCTTATTATTTAGCCCAAAAGGCACAAAGCGTCGGTTATTATCCCCAAATGATTCTTGCCGGAAGAAGGTTAAACAATGGGATGGGCAGTTATATAGCTAAGCAATTTATCAAGTTACTGATTGGAAAGGAGCATAGGATTAAGGGCTCGAAAGTCCTCATTCTCGGTATAACTTTCAAAGAAAATTGTCCTGATATAAGGAATTCAAAAGTTCCTACCATTTACAAGGAGTTATTAGACTATAAGCTTAATGTAGATGTATACGATCCTTGGGCTTCAGAAGACGAGGTATTGCGAGAGTTTGGAATCTCTTTGGTCGCTGGAGATAAGTTGAATTTCAAAGAATATGAGGGGATCATTTTGGCTGTTTCTCATAAGGAGTTCCTCCATTTATTTGATCAGCCTGTTGGGGAAAATGTATGTATATACGATGTAAAGTCCTTTTTACCAAAGGGAATAGTTGATGACAGACTCTAGTGGGGTTTTTGTTCATCCGTCTTCTTTTGTAGATGATGGTTGTGAAATAGGGCAGGGCACCAAGATTTGGCATTTTAGTCACATTATGAGCGATTGTCGGATAGGTGAGCACTGTAATATTGGGCAAAATGTAGTAGTAAGTCCCGAGGTTGTGTTGGGTCGGAATGTCAAAGTTCAGAATAACGTTAGCATTTACACTGGAGTAACATGTGATGATGATGTATTTCTTGGGCCGTCAATGGTTTTCACCAATGTGATGAATCCCAGAAGTGCAGTGAATCGGAAAAATGAGTACGCGAAGACGCATGTTGGCAAAGGAGCATCCATCGGAGCGAATGCTACGGTGGTGTGTGGGAATAAGATTGGGGAATATGCGTTTATTGGTGCTGGAGCGGTAGTAACGAAGGAGGTACCTGCTTATGCCGTGGTCGTGGGAAATCCGGCTAAGCACATTGGATGGATGAGCGAGTATGGCGAGAGATTGAAGTTTGATCGAAATGGGATCAGCGTTTGCAAGCATAGTGGGGATCAATATAAATTAGATAACGACAGAGTAATTAAGCTTAAATGAAAAATTTTACATTAATAGGGGCAGCAGGATACATCGCTCCAAGGCATCTGAAGGCTATTAAGGACACCAATAATCAGCTGGTTGCTGCGTTGGACAAATTTGATAGCGTAGGTGTGATTGATTCCTATTTTCCGGATTCTGATTTTTTTGTGGAGTTTGAGCGATTCGATAGACACCTTGAAAAGTTGAAGTACGAAAAGGGTGTTGGAATAGATTACACCAGCATATGTACTCCAAATTATTTGCATGATGCTCACATTAGAATGGCACTTAGAAGAGATTCTGATGCAATTTGTGAAAAGCCTTTAGTACTCAATCCTTGGAACGTTGACAGTCTTGCAAAGATCGAAAAAGAGACAGGAAAGCGAGTTTGGAATATACTTCAGTTAAGAGTACACCCCAGTATTATTGCACTTAAAGAAAAGGTTGATAATGGTCCCAAGGACAAGATATACGATGTTGATCTCACCTACCTTACATCAAGAGGCCATTGGTACTTTACCTCGTGGAAAGGTGAAGTGGAGAAGTCAGGAGGTATAGCAACCAATATCGGTGTTCATTTTTATGATATGCTGCATTGGATTTTCGGGGATGTAAAGTCAAACGTAGTACATGTACACACGCATGATAGAGCATCTGGCTATATAGAATTAGAGAAAGCTCGTGTTCGATGGTTCTTATCGATAAATTTTGATGTGCTCCCTGATGAGATCAAAGCAAAAGGTCAGCGGACTTACAGATCCATACAAATTGAAGGGGAAGAGCTTGAATTTAGTGGAGGTTTTACAGATCTACATACTACCTCATATGAGGGAATTTTGAACGGCGAAGGGTATGGACTTGAGGATGCAAGAACTGCTATTGAATTAGTTCATGATATACGACACGCTGAAACCATTGGATTGAAAGGAGACTATCACCCGTTTGCAAATAAGCCAACAGCTGTTCACCCATTCAAGATCACCAACAGATAATAAAGATGGGTATTGCAATGGTTGACCTAAAGGGTCAGTATGAAAAGATTAAAGCAGAGGTTGATCAAGCTATTCAGCAGGTTATCGATGGCACTGCTTTTATTAATGGTCCTGCGGTTAAGTCATTTGCAGCTGACCTTGAATCCTACCTCGAGGTTGATCATGTGATTCCGTGTGCTAATGGTACGGATGCCTTACAGATTGCGATGATGGCGCTGGAGATCGAGCGGGGTAGTGAAGTATTGGTTCCTTCATGGACTTATGTGGCGACCGTTGAAGTTATAGCTCTGCTCGGTTATCTTCCCGTCTTTGTTGAGGTAGAGCCAGATAGTTTCAACATTGATATTGACGATTTACGAAAGAAGATAAGCTCCAAAAGCAAGGCAATCGCACCGGTTCATTTGTACGGACAATGTGCAAACATGGATGAGATTCTGGAGATTGCGCGCCAATTTGGCCTCAAAGTAATAGAGGATACGGCCCAAGCACTTGGAGCAAAGCATATAAGTAAGGCTGGAGTCATAAAGCGAGCAGGTACCATCGGAGATATAGGCACGACCTCTTTTTTCCCTTCCAAGAACCTTGGGTGTTTTGGAGATGGTGGAGCAATTATGACCAATGACAAAGAGCTTGCTAGCAAAATGCGGATGATTGCCAATCACGGACAAAAAAGGAAATATTACAATGAGCTAGCTGGGGTTAATTCCAGGCTTGATACCATCCAGGCGGCAATTTTATCTGTTAAGCTCAAACATTTGGACGAATATGCGGCGGCACGTAATCAAGTAGCAGATCGGTATGATGAAGCATTTGCAATGTTGGATACGGTCGAAACGCCCTTCAGAAGTTCTTTTTCGGATCACGTTTTTCATCAATATACCCTCAAACTGGCGAAAGGTATAAATAGGGACATGTTACAGTCTGACCTGAAGGAACTAGGAATACCGTCGATGATATATTACCCAATCCCTAACCATTTACAGCCAGCCTATTCTAGTTTTGGGTACAAGAAAGGGGACCTGCTTGTAACGGAAGGCCTTAGCAAAAGGGTGTTATCATTACCGATTCATACTGAAATGGGAAATGAGACACAGTCAGTGATCATAGACGGGTTTAAAGAGTGTCTCGTAAAATACTCATAGATTAAAGCTGTGTCGAGCCTTCGGGAGTTTCTGAAATCAGATTATGTAAAGAATATACTTAGGTTATTTGGTGGAACGTCTCTTGCTCAGATAGTTCCCATTCTAATTAGCCCGTTGCTGACTCGACTTTATTCAACAGAGCAGTTTGGGTATTTTGCCACCTATGTTAGCGTTTACACTGTTCTTACTGTGTTTTCCACGGGTAGATACGATCAGGCAATAATTTTATCCAAAAATAAGAGGGAACAAAATGTATTGATAACAATTTGTTTTGTCTTTCTGCTGATAGTCTCTTTATCCTTTGAGATGTTTATAGTTGGCTTTAGGCCGCACATTGCTGGGTATATTGCTTGGGCTGAATATAGCTTTCTTATTTACCTTATCCCCTTGTCAACCTTTTTAATAGGCACTATTCAGTTATCCAATTATGTGATGATAAAGGAAGCGACATTTGGTCGACTGTCGTATATAAAGATATCACAAACCCTATTAGTAAGTGGGATAACGGTGCTTTTCGGTTACTTGTCAGTCAAAACAGGTTTAGTTTATGGCCAATTATTGGGTATGCTGACAATAAGTTTGATTCTGGTTTATCTATACCTGGCAGATACTGAGCATAAAGTAGTTACTGACTTAAAGAAAGTAAAAGAGGTTCTTTTAAAATATAGCAACTTCCCTAAATATGATATTGCAGCTAACTTTCTAAGTGTCGGAACACCTCAGTCTATCGTATTATTGACGGGAGCATTTTTTACAAGTGGGGTGGTGGGATTATACGCACTCACAAACAGAGTTTTACTTGCTCCTATTTATTTCATTTCGAGATCTATTATTGACGTGTTTCGAGAGCGGGCTACAAGAGATTATAACGACTATGGAAGCTGTCGAGGTATTTACAAAAAGACATTTGGGCTATTGATAGCTGTGGCCATTGTCCCTTTTACAATTCTATTTCTGTTCGGTGAAGACCTTTTTAGTTTGATTTTTGGGCCCGAATGGAAGGCAGCAGGAACGATTGCAACAGTGCTGAGCCCGATGTACTTTTTGAAGTTTGTGTCCAGCCCATTATCGTACGTCCTATATATTGCCGAAAAACAAAAAATCAATCTATTCTTTCAGCTGACGCTCTTCAGTAGTATAGTCGTTTCATTATTCGTTGGGGATCATTACGAAGATTACTTGATGTCTTTTAAGCTAATAGCGTATTGCTATTCAGTATTTTACCTCGTCTACCTAGTGTTGTCGTATAGATGGTCGGTTGCGAATCAACGGTGAGTTGACCCGATGGATTTTTACTTGGCGTTAGTTTTAACTTTATTTTTACAGGGAGATGTGGAAAAGTACATTTGTTACTGATTTAGACTAGCGGGTGATGCAGGACATCTTCTTTTTGTTTTCTTGGTGTGTACAGCCTTTCCTTTGGTTGGTGATGCTCAGAGCCGCAGGTTTGAATGTGTTCAAATTCAACCTACCCATCATTGTATTAGCATTTATTATTCTGCAGCAATACTTAGGTTTTCCGGTTTTGTACTTCAAGCTAAATGAATATCGGGCTTTGTTTGTCAAGGATAAAGAGCTGGTATTGCTGACTTACATTTACACTTCACTTTGTATTTCTCTTTTAATTATCGGAATGATTTGCGGTAACTGGTACCTGGGGAGGTTGGAGGACTTCAAAAGTAGGAGTAAAGGGTTTATGATTATGCAGCCTTTTCAGCGGGTTAATTTGATAATCCTTGGAGGGATCACCTTGTTTATTTTCTATCTATATGTGAATACTGTAGGGTTGTATAATCTGGCAATAGCGAGTGTGTTAGGGTTTGGAGATGATGTAAGCTTGGCATTTGCAAGGTCTCAGATGGGAAATGCTTTTGCGGGGAAATATCATTGGTTTGAGCTGTTTTTTAGAGATGTACTCCTATTTATTGTATTGGTAGCTTATGCGGAGTATTTGTTCTTTAAAAATAAATTCAATCGCTATTTCTTGATAGCGTTTATTCCATTGCTGTTCTTTTCGATGATCATGGCAACCGAAAAAGGACCGCTGGTAGACCTATTGATTACCTTTTGGATTTTACATTTAATAGTCCGTAATAAAGGCAAAGTTGACCCTCAAAAGGTCTTCAAGTTTGGCTTTGCAATTATCTCGATATTAGTTGTTATGTACCTGCTGTTTATGGGCACTACAGGCGTTGGCTCATCTTTAGCCTCGCTTTTTAGTAGGGCAATGACAGGTCAAATTCAACCTGCGTATCATTATCTAGAGATGTTTCCAGAATATGAAGGGTGGCTTTATGGTCGTTCTCTACCAAACCCGAAAGGAATTATTCCTTTTGAACATTATAAACTTACTACAGAGGTTATGCACTTTGTCAACCCTCAGCTTAGAGCCATGGGGATTACGGGCTCTATGCCCACGATTTTTTGGGCAGAGTTATACGCAAATTTCAGCTTTGTAGGTGTGTTATTTGGTTCCTTCCTCGTAGGTATGCTCTTATACGTGCTAAATTACTTAATCTTCAATCTTCCGTTCAATGCAATGTCGCTAGCCCTCTACGCGTATTTAATTATGCACTATAAATCATTAGCTACGACTAGTTTCAGTAATTATATCTTCGATCTTGATCTTATTACAGTACTTATCATTGCGCTTTTGGTAATGAAATTGAATTGGGTATTAATGCCAAAGAAAAACCAGGCGATAAGCGGTTAAACCAGCAAAATGAAGGAAATAACTGCTGCTAATTATTAAGTAATTCCTGTACAATCAAACTACTAGCATTGCCGTTTCCATACAATTCTGAATTTTCAAACTTGGTTTGTAGAGATTTCGAGGTGTTGAAAGCAGAAAGGATCTTCCATTTATCTGAGCCTACTAATGTGTTAGCTCCACACTGTATCAATTCAACCCATTCGGTTTCGTCTCGAAGTGTAATGCACTGTTTTTGAAAGAAGTATGCTTCCTTTTGAAGACCGCCACTGTCTGTCATCACCAAACTGCAATGATCTATCAACCATACCATTTCCAGGTACCCTACGGGATCAATGAATGTGATATTTTCAGTTTCTAGATTGTAATTCTTTATGATTTTTCGAGTGCGGGGGTGAAGAGGGAGAATGACTTGTCTGTCCACAGCAATCTCATCTAAGGCATGAATGATGGCTGCAAGTCTTTCTTTGCTATCTGTATTTTCGGCTCGATGAATGGTGCAAAGAACAAAATCGCTTAAAATTTCTACAGAGGGTTGTTTTGCTAAATTTTTATAGTAAAGAGCTCCATCTAACATCACATCCCCTGATTTTTTAATGGTACAGTTGAAGTTTTCAAAACCCTCATTCTTAAGGTTTTGAATCGCCGTTTCTGTAGGGCAGAATAGAATATTACTTACTCGATCTGTGAGAATTCTATTTACTTCTTCGGGCATTTGCATATTGAAGCTTCTAAGTCCTGCTTCCACGTGAGCAAGCTTAATATGTAATTTGCTTGCGACAATAGCACCGGCAAGTGTGGAGTTGGTATCACCATAAACCATGATGTAGTCGGGTTTTTCATGCGAGGCTACCTCTTCGATTTTCTCGATCATTTGCCCAGTCATGGCTCCATGAGACTTACCTCCTATGCCAAGAAAAAAATCGGGTTTAGGTATATGCATTTCATCAAAAAACACGTCGCTCATATTGGCATCATAGTGCTGACCAGTATGAAGAATGACCTCTTGAATAGAAGGATAATTCTGTATCTCTCTGCTTACGCTTCCTGCTTTGACAAATTGAGGTCGCGCTCCTAAAATCGTTAGTATTTTCATCCGATCAATAATTGTTCATAAATGCGATTTAATCTATTTTCTTCCACAGCCCAGTTATACTTTTCCTCTACTGCTTTTTTTCCATTTTTCCCCATTTCTTTCGCAGTATCTGGGTGTTTTACTATGAACTCTATGGCGTTAGCGATAGCTGCTGGATCATTCGGGTCCACACAGATTCCACATTGGTTTCCTTCAACGATGTCTCTCCATAGCGGGAAGTTTGAAGTAACTATGGGAAGTCCGGCACTCATGTATTCAAACATTTTATTGGGTTGAGCATCTACATGATTTGGTAATGCGTGAAAGGTCACGAGTCCAGCTTTTGACCTACTCATAACGCTTGCTACCTCTTCGCGACTCAGAAAGCCAAGCTCATTAACTTTTTCCCATCCCGGGTAACATTTCACTTCTTTTTCCAGCGTCAGTTGATTGAACGAGCCTACTAGGTTTAGTCGAATATCAGGGGCCAATTCAATTGAATTGACAAGTTCCTTTATCCCCCTTATTTCTGAAATGCCACCTACATAACAAACTTCATTTTGCTTCTCCTTCCAAGGTGTTGAATTTGACAATTCTCCAAGGATGGGGTAATTATTGATATCAGTACTTTTGGGATTGATATTTTTGAATTTGCTGTCAATAATTGGAGTGGCAGAAATGACATAATCAAATGCACTCAAGGTCAGTTTTTCGTAGAGTTTGAATCCCTTTGAAAGAAGAATCTTTGATGGTTTGTTTAGGTAGGGTTTTCCCATCAACTGCTTAGGAAAATCCTCATGTGCATCAAATATTACTTTAGCCCCTTGTCGTTGTAGTTTTTTACCGATTGGCATGAGCTCAGGGTCATGCAAATGGTAGATGTCGCTGGAAAGACTAATTGCTTTTCTTAAAACGTTGTTAACTGTCTTAGTCATCCTTGAGAGCCTGCCGGTCGGCTTTGGCCCTGCATCAATGATGAAAACATTATCTTTTACTTCATCTCCCTTACCATCGGCCACAATTAAACTGACATGATAGTTTTCATTTTTCGCTAGTGACCGACACATCTTGATAAAGATTCGGATGTCGTACCTATCGTGTGCAGATGTAAGATGCGTAATTTTAATTTGCATACAGGTCTGAATAAACTTGAAGTAGTACTTTTTCCTGCTCTTCCCAATTGTATGTTTTTTTAACGTTCAGGATGTTGTTTTTAATCTGCTTTCTATCAAGTGAAATGGCTTGTTTTATCGCTAACCTGAGACCTTCTACCGTGTTCTCCGAAGCAACGATCCCAACCTTGTTAGATTCCACTATTCTTTTCATCTCTGGTAGGTTGGATACAATGATGGGAATGTCAGCCATCAGATATTCAAACATCTTGTTTGGTAGACAATACCTGTAGCTTAGGCAGGTATCTTCGATGGTTGATATTCCAAAATCAGCACTCGCCGTGTATTCAAGTATAACATCTGGTGAAACTGCGGCGTGAAAAAATACTCTTGATTTGTAAACTTTTGAAGATTTTATGCGGCTTTCAAGAGATCCATAACCCATGAAAACGATGGATGCAGTATCATCCTCCATTGATTCAAAAGCATCCAATAATATTTCGATCCCTCTTCCTGGAGTAAGCCCTCCTTGATATAGAAATACGAGTTGACCTTTTTTGATTCCAAGAGATTCTCGATACCTATCTTGCTTTGTTGCAAGTTTCAAAGGCGGTGTGTTTAGCACCAGCGCAGGTTTTTGAATCCCATATAATCTTACATATTCATTTGCTATGGAATTACTCACTGTAATTACTTGATCTGCCCAATGAATTAGTCTCTTTTCTAACTGCTTTAACAAGATTTTTTGAACTCCTTTTAAGCCGATCGTTTCAGTTTCATACTCATGAGCATCATAGACAATTTTGATTTTCCGATTGAAGAATGACCTAATAAATGCTCCAACAGGTAAAGTCTTGAGGTCATTGCAGTGAATAATATCGCTTTGACTATATTTTTTTGCAACCGTAAAGCAAAACTCCAAATATTTAAGGACTTGAATAAGAGGTAGTCTTGACCAGCTTCTAGTATGAAGTTTTACCCTGTGGATGCGTACATTATGAGTTTCTTGGAATTCTTCTAATGGTTCCTCGTGCAGCGCAACGACTGTTGATGAGTAGCCCGCGTTGCTCAAAGAGATATTTTCTTTTAGCACGCGGCTATCATTTTTAAAGTTATTAAGAACAATAGAGGCTACTTTTATCACATCAATGGACTTCAGAATTTTTGCTTTGCAAAGCAACGATAATTAAAAGTGTTAAGCAATATCAGAAAGGGCTACTTCTGTTGATCAAAAGTCGATGGTAATTGATGTGAGTATTATCAAAGATATTCCTCGTATTGCTACATTGAAGACAAAAATTCAGATTCTTAAAGTGCAAGTAAGGCAGCGCTCATCATAGATGAACTTAAGAGGTGGTATGGAAAAGAAAATCCATCACTTCTTCTAAGCTAACTCAAACAATAGAAGCTCGATTTTCGGTAGATATCAAATAGTGGTTAATTTTGAACCAAATCTAATTGTTAAGTAAGTGGGCGAACTGAAAAGAGACACAAGTGTCATTGAGTTGATAAAGCTTTTAAAACATCTTTATCATGGGAAAAGGATGATTTTTATCTCTGTTTGCATTTCGGCTTTTCTTGGAGTGTTAGTAGCACTACTGATACCTAATACTTTTACCAGCGGAGCAAAGTTTTTGCCGCAGACAGGATCTAATGAGCTCACCGCCCCCGGAGGTTTGGGAGGACTTGCTTCCCTTGCCGGGATCAATTTGTCTTCAATGGCGAATGCCTCAGATATTCCTACTAATCTGTATCCACAGATTGTCAGGTCAATTCCATTTAGAAATGCATTACTTGATGAGGCATTGGTATTTGATGAGGATTCTTTAACACTGAGGCAGTATTTAAATGATCAAATCAACAATCCCACCTTTTTTGGGATTGTTAAGAAATACACGATAGGATTACCTGGAATAATCATTAGTATGATAAAGGGGGAGCCTTCGCAAGATGCCTTGAAATCTGATGGGGAGATATTTAGGATAACAGAAGAGGATAAGAAGTTATTTAAATTATTATCAGAGCAATTAGTCATTACCAACTATGAAGTTGAGGGGATTGTGAGTATTGAGTTCAGTGATTATGACAAGGAAGTTGCGGCGAAAGTTGCAGATGCTGCAACCAAATTACTACAGGAAAGAATCATTGAATACAAAAATCAATCTGCGAAAGAATTACTGCGTTTCTCAAAAAGGCAATATGAAGATCATAAACTAGCTTTCAATATTCTGCAAGACTCAATTTCCTTATTCAAGGATTCGAATAAATATATCAGGACATCTTATTACCAAAACCAGCTGGATAGATTGAACCACGAATTGAATATTTCCTCTGTTGTCCTGGAACAGCTAGCAAATCAAGTAGAGCAAGCTAAACTTCAGGTAAACAAGGATACTCCCATTTTTATGGTGATTGAACCTGTATCTACTCCTTATGAAAAAAGCTCACCAAACCGTCCCTTCATAGTCATTGCCTGGGTTTTTATGGGGTTTTTGGTGCCGTTTTGTTATTTGATTCTAAAGGATCCTACCCGGGAAATCGCAAGAAGTATTCGAGAGGCTTGATGCAATTGGGTATTTTTTCTTAAGGTATTTGATCCGATTTCAAATATGTCAGCACATTTAAATCATAGCAGCATTGAGTCAGGAGTCTAGTTTGAAGGTGCTTTGGGTGTTTAATCAATTTGCCAGTACCCCTTACACGAATAACCCGGCAGCATTAAGGCATTATTCAATTGCAAAGCATTTAGAGAGGGCAGGTTGGAGCCTGAAAATATTTGCCTCTTCAAGGAATCATTTGTTCCAAAACAATCCACCGAGAAGATTTCCTTTTTGCGAAGAGAATATTTCGGAACGATCCAGTTTTATTTGGACATGGATGTTTGATTATAACCCTAATTCCGGCTTGCAGCGGTTAGCTTCCTGGTTGCTGTTCTCTTTTATGCTATTACTAGCAAGTCCTCGGAAATATTCCAAACCCTCTGTGATCCTTGTTTCATCCATGTCGCTTTGGCCGATAGCAAACGCATTATTTTACAGGTTGCTACATCCTAGTACCAAAATTATCTTTGAGACCAGAGATATTTGGCCTTTGACTCCTGTCTTACTTGGAGATGTAAGCCAAGGCAACCCGGTAGTGATCGTAATGAGTTTGCTGGAAAAATTAGGCTATAAGTTAGCAGACAGAAACTTTTCAGTTTTACCCTATGCAAATAGAAGAATTAAGGAAGTCACCGGATCAGAGCAAAAAAACTTTACATGGATTCCAAATGGCATAGAAATACCGGTCACATCGCTCAACACCAATATTGAAGCCAAACGGGTGGGTAAGCGATTTCGCATTATATATGCAGGAGCTATCGGTCATGCAAATCGATTAGATATACTTCTTGAGTCCACAGGCTTTTCTGCAACAGACTATGAGATCGTAGTTTTTGGAGATGGGAGCTTAAAGCGCGAATTAATGGATCGATTTTCTCGCGAGCCAAGGATCAGCTTCAGAAATAAAATCGAAAAATCTAAAGTGTTATTAGAGTTGCAGAAAGCAGATCTTCTGTACATCGGCTGGCATAACTCCCCGTTGTACGCTTACGGTGTATCCGCAAACAAATACAATGATTATATGCTGGCGCAGAAACCAATATTAAGTGTAGGTCATTTGGAGTATGATCCGGTAAAACAAGCGAATTGTGGATTTAGCATCGATACTGATGTTGCAAGTGAACTAGCAGCTTTGATTGATGAGATTTCAGCTATGAGTTCTGAAGAGCTTTTGAAGTTAGGTTCTAATGGCTATAAGTACGTCAGGGATAACAACTCTTATGAACGTATTTCTCATCTTTATTTGGAGGTTCTCCACGGTCTGGCTTAGTTGCTTCTAATGTGATCTAGTCGTTGACCTTTTATGTAAGCCATCAAAAAATATATGGCATTTTTGCAAAAAATAATTTTCGACTACAAAGGCGTCCGAAAGTAAACCTGCAAACTTATGGCGTGAAGCAGCATGAAAATAGTAATTACCGGTAACAATGGTTTCATAGGAAAGGTACTTCATGATGCGTTAATTTCTACACATGATGTCATAGGTGTAAATAGGAAATACGGAAAGTTCAAAACTGATCTTTCGCTAAATAAAATAGACTTTGATGGAGAAGAGAATTTGGAAGTTGATACGGTTGTTTGCTGTACCGGATTAGCTCATACGCAAACTGCCACTCTGGAAGAATACAAGTTGGCAAATGTTGACACGGTAGAAAATACCTTAAAATCATTCGGGCAATTTTTACCTCAGAATGTAATCTTTCTTAGTAGTTTGAACGTTTATGGCAGAGCTGATGGTTGTGGAATCTCAGAGTCTTATCCGTTACTTGGAGGCACCAATTTTGCAAAGACTAAGATTCAGGCAGAGGAATTTGTTGCTGACTGGTGCAAAAGTCACCATGTCAATTACTGCATACTAAGATTACCTTTAGTGGTTGCGCCAAACCCTCCCGGTAATTTGGGACAAATGATCAATGCCATCACGAAGGGCTTTTTCTTTTATTTAAATAAAGGAAGAGCAAAGAGAAGTATGATCCTTGCTTCAGATTTAATTCAAATTATAGAAAAGGAGCAGATCCCATCAGGTATCTATAATTTAACTGATGGATATCATCCTAGTTTTTCAGAGTTGGGAGATTTAATTGCAGACCACCTGGGAACAAGGAAGCCCTTTAGTATGCCGAAATTTTTGGCAGAGGTGATGGCTAAAATTGGTGACATTTTTCAATTTTTCCCCTTGAACACTCACAAAATGACAGTAATGAGCCGTGACAACACCTATAATGATGATCTTGCCAGAAAACAACTAGATTGGAATTCGAAAAACGTGCTTCAAAACATTCATTACCTTTTTCAGAATGATAAGAATATTTGATTTCACCTTTGCTTTGGTGGGTTTCTTAGCGGCACTTCCACTACTACTGATAGTTATGATTGTGGGGGTTTTTGATACCGGTTCGCCGCTGTTTTTTCAAAAGCGGCTAGGAATTGATCAGCGTGAATTTACCCTTATCAAGATCCGAACCATGAAGGTCTCTACGAATTCGGTGGCAAGTCATTTAGTTGACCGATCAAGTATCACTCCTTTCGGTTCATTTTTGCGAAAGTACAAACTCGATGAGTTGCCACAATTGATAAATGTGATCAGAGGAGAGCTCAGTTTGGTTGGTCCCAGGCCGTGTTTGCCTACTCAGTCAGAACTTATTAAGGAGCGAGAGAAAAACGGTATTTTTTCTATCAAGCCCGGGATCACCGGATTGGCTCAAATTAGGAATGTAGACATGTCTGATCCGACTCGCTTGGTGAAAGAAGAGGTAAAAATGATTTCAGGATGGAGTTTATCCATGTACTTTAAATTAATACTAAAAACCGCATCCGGTCAGGGTGCAGGAGATGCCGTAGCCTAATAAATACCCTAATCAGGGTATTTTTTGCTTGAATTTATGTGCTAATATTGCGTTTTAGGTTTCGGAAGATGAAGATATTCTTAAAAAATCTGTCCATAATACCTCGATGGGTCATATTCTCTTTAGACCTGCTCATCGTTCTACTTTCTTTTGCTTTGGCGGTTATAATAAGATTCAATTTTGAGTTGGATCAGGTCATTGAGCAGATTTCAATAGTGAATCTTTCAGTGGTTAGCCTGGCTTACATGATCGCCATGGGGATATTTAGACCTTTCATTGGAATCGTTAGATATACGCATACGAGGGATATTTTCATTGTTCTAAAGGTTGTCTTAGTCTCGAGTGCACTGTTAGTGGCCGTAAACATGTTGCATGCCTTTAAATATGCACAAGGTTTATATCCTTTTTCCACAGTGGTGGTCTGTGGCTTGTTTTCAGCTTCGTTGCTGTTAGGTTATCGTTTTGTGGTAAAAGAGTTTTTTGATTACGCAAAGCGATCCGTTGATAAAAGAAAAAGAGTAGTGATTTACGGTGCTGGAATGGCCGGAAGGATAACAGCGGATTTGTTAGCAAGCAATGCGCTCACTTACGAATTATTATTTTTCATTGACGATGATATTAAAAAGGGAAACACCAGATTACATGGTAAGAAGATTATTCATCCAGGCAAGG
>JAYPLE010000029.1:0-23374 GCA_038129245.1 Flammeovirgaceae bacterium
ACCTCTATCGGACTACTTAAAAAACTAGGGTTTGAGCAGTGGGACTACCCCGTCTCCTGTAACAAAACGTTGCTTTTAAAAAGATACCCTGATTAGCCAATCTCCACTTTGACGCGATCGGTCAGGGCTTTGCCTACACAGGTCAGCACGTAGCGATCCTTTAATTCATTTTCCGATAAACCCATGACCTCGTCGACTGAAATATCTCCTTCTACACATTTACCTCTGCACGCCGTGCACAGCCCACTTTGACAGGAATACGGCATGTCAATGTTTTTCTCCAGGGCTTGCTCCAATACGGGTCTCTTACGATCCATCGTCACCTCAAAGGATTCACCATTGACCACGATCGTCACTTCTGATTCATCCCCCGCCTCTGCCGTGTCACTTACGGTAGATGGTGCAGTTTTACCCGCTTCAAAGCTTTCAATGTGAACCTGAGAATCCTCGATTCCTGCTGATTTCAACCCGTCCTGAAACACATCCATCATGGGCTGAGGACCGCAGATGAACACTTCTGAATTTCCATCCATCGAAAGATCTAAGGCAATTTTCGTTGCCATAGCGGCATCTGGACGTCCCGTGTACTTGGCGACGTCACTTGCCTCCTCCAGTATATGGTACAGCGATAGCTGCTGGTATTCTTCGCTGAGCTTCGCTAGCTCGTTCTTAAAAATGATGTACTCTTCAGAGCGGTTCGCATAGACGAAATCAATGGACGTCTTAGGCTCTTCTTTCAACAAACTCTTCATGATGGAGAAGAGCGGTGTAATACCCGAGCCACCTGCGATCAACGTGATCTTACGCACCTGATCCTCAGAATAGGAAGTGGTAAACATCCCCATCGGCTCCATCACTTCTACTGTCTGTCCGGCCTCGTATGCATCGTTGATATGATTGGACATCAATCCACCTTCCACTCTCTTCACGGTAACTGCCGGTTTATCTTCCCAAGCGGGACTGCTGCAAAGCGAATAGGCTCTGCGAATTTTCTTGTCATTTACTTTATCTATAATGGTCAGAAACTGACCCGACTGATACGTAAACTCACTTCCGGGATTTTCAAAAACTAAGTTGACAGCATCTTTACCAACCTCCACCACTTCAGAGATGGTCAGATCGAAGTATCTATTTTGGAATTCCTGAGGTGATTCCGTCTTTTTTTTCTTGAAAAGTCCAAATGCCATATCTGTATACTTGAATTCTATGAAATCGCGGCAAAGCTATCATTGATCACGTCGCCGAACTCATTCTAATACTCTATTTTTGCCCCTTAATAATCAACGATGACTGAAAATCATTCACTCACTGCAGTATCTCCGGTAGATGGCAGGTACCAATCTAAAGTTTCTGATCTCTCCAAGTACTTTTCTGAGTTTGCCCTGATCAAATACCGAGTACTCGTAGAAATAGAATATTTCATAGCGCTTTGCCAACTACCGCTTCCCCAACTAACTCAGGTGGATTCCAAAGTGTTTGAGACCTTACGAGATATTTACCGTGACTTCAGTGTAGCGGATGCAAGCAAGATCAAAGACATCGAAAAAGTCACTAATCACGATGTAAAAGCAGTAGAGTATTTCATCAAGGAACACTTCGATCAATTAGGGCTGGCTCAGTTCAAAGAATTCATCCATTTCGGCTTGACATCACAGGACATCAACAATACATCGATTCCACTCTCGCTAAAAGAATATGCCGAGGAGAAACTATTCCCACAGCTGGACAGCTTCACAGCACAGCTAGAAGAAAGTGCGACCAAGTGGGAGGGTATTTCCATGTTAGCAAGAACACATGGGCAGCCAGCATCGCCCACAAAACTGGGAAAAGAAATACAAGTGTTTGTGAGTCGATTGAAGACACAACTGGATACTTTAAAAGCAGTGCCATTTGCTGCGAAGTTTGGAGGTGCAACCGGAAACTTCAATGCGCACGTAGTAGCCTACCCGGACAGGGATTGGCATGCTTTTGGAAATGAGTTTGTGAGCCAATCACTTGGATTGCAGAGAAGCTATCCCACAACACAAATTGAGCATTATGATCAGTTGGCGGCCTTCTTCGACGGACTGAAAAGAATCAACACCATCTTGATCGATTTGAGCCGCGATGTATGGCAATACATCTCAACGAATTACTTCACTCAAAAGATCAATAAAGACGAGGTGGGTTCTTCTGCCATGCCACATAAAGTCAATCCCATTGATTTTGAAAATGCAGAAGGTAATCTTGGCATCGCCAACGCGATCCTGGAACATCTTTCCATCAAATTGCCGATCTCTCGGCTTCAAAGAGACCTTACGGACAGCACGGTGCTACGAAACGTAGGGGTACCGTGTGCACACACATCCATCGCCATACAGTCGCTTCAAAAGGGATGGGGCAAACTCAATGTGAACGAGACTGCCATTGCTGCCGGCCTGGAGGACAACTGGGCAGTAGTAGCCGAGGCGATTCAAACGATCCTAAGAAGGGAAAGCTACCCTTCACCGTACGAAGCGCTTAAAGGACTAACCCGTACAAACGAAAAAATCACCCAAAAGGTGATACATGAATTTATCGATACGTTGGAAGTATCCGATGTGATCAAAAGTGAGCTAAAGGATATATCACCTTTCAATTACACAGGGAAATAAGAAGAAGGCCACCTGGAAATGACCTTCTATAAAACATGGGATAAGTGCTTTGCATCTCTTCTTACGTTTTTTCTCCAGAATGAAATCGTGTTAGAAACACAGATGTCAATATTGATGTAATGGCTGAACAAGCCACCGACAACCAGAATCCAAAATCCCAAGGATAAAAACTACCGAAAGGCATAATCCACATGAAAACAATTGATTGAATTATGAGAGAGATTCGTAGCAATGACACATATTTCGTTCAACTGGATCCAAAAAACAAGGCGGAATCGTAAAATCAGGTAGCACACCGATCTCGGTAAAATCGCTACGCTGCGGCGGATCTGCCAGCAAGTAAGTAAAGTACCGCCATACGTACAGCTACCCCATTTTCTACTTGCTCCAGAATGATGCTATGATCAGAATCTGCCACATCAGATGTAATCTCTACTCCTCTGTTGATAGGGCCTGGATGCATGATTAGGATTTCCTTATCCAAAGAATTCAACACTTGCTTGTTGACACCAAAATACATGGAATACTCCCTTAGAGAAGGGAAATATGCCCTCTGCTGACGCTCTAATTGAATCCGCAGAATGTTGGCAACATCGCACCATTGGAGTGCCCTTCGGATCTTGGTTTCAACCTTAACTCCCAAAGAGCCTATATGCTTTGGAAGCAGGGTGGGAGGACCGCATACCATGACTTCAGCACCTAGCTTCTGCAATGCAAAGATATTGGACAAAGCCACCCTGCTGTGCATGATGTCACCGACGATGACCACTTTCTTTCCTCCGACATCCCCAAACTTGGAGCGGATGGAATAGGTGTCTAAGAGTGCTTGTGTAGGGTGCTCATGTGTTCCGTCTCCTGCATTTATGATATTGGCATCGATATGCCGGGATAGAAAATGTGGAGCCCCCGGGCTGGCATGCCGCATCACAATCATATCTACCTTCATAGACAAGATATTATTTACGGTATCGAGCAAGGTCTCCCCTTTTTTAACCGAGCTGCTAGCAGAACTAAAATTGATGACATCTGCGCTCAACCGCTTCTCTGCCAGCTCAAAAGATAACCGGGTGCGGGTGCTGTTCTCAAAAAATACATTGGCGATGGTTACATCACGAAGAGAGGGAACTTTTTTTATCGGCCTGTTGATGACATCTTTGAATTGATCTGCCGTTTCAAAAATTAAGTCAATTTCCGACTTTTCTAAATTCCTGATACCTAGCAAATGCTTTGTCTTCAACTGGCTCATTGCAACTCTTTATTTATCAGGACTATATTATCGTCACCTCCTTGCTCTTCTAGATCGACCTCCACATGCTGTGAAGGCAGCGTATTCACGCTCTTTCCTATGTAAGTAGCTTCTATAGGTAATTGTCTGCTATTGAGACGATCGATCAGCACCAGGTACTCTACTTGCCTTGGTCTTCCAAAAGAAATCATGGCATCCATTGCGGCACGAATGGAGCGACCCGTGTACAACACATCGTCTACCAAAATGACGTCTTTACCTTCAATCAGAAAATCAATTTTAGTCTCGTTTGCTTTTATCGGAGCACTCCTTCTCCTAAAATCGTCTCGGTGAAACGTTGTATCGAGGTAGCCCAATTTGATCTCGTGCTGCTGCATCTTCAGCAATTCTTTTTGGATACGTTTGGCTAAGAAGATGCCTCGAGGTTGTAATCCAATGATGACAGAATTTTGGAAATCGTCGTGTTTCTCAATTAACTGCTGGCACAGTCGCTGAATCGTGAGCTGTAACAGGGATGAATCGAGCAGCAGTCGTTTTTGCATCATTGGAATGCAAATATATTACCTTCCAAGATTACTGCGAACTATCGTCCAAGTTATAGTATACCTTATTGATGTAAAAAACATCTCGCTTCGTTTTAACCTTATCTGTCACGCTATATTCTAGCTGTTGCTCACCATAGGCATACAGTGTAGAGCCGTACCAAAGCTCCAACCCTTCTACTTTCGGATCTTTTAATACGTTTTGATCTTTGCTACTCTTTAATCGTATTGGGGTAAAAGACTTTCCTTCAAAGACTTCTTCACCAATGACTACTTTAGAACGAATGACGTTTTCTTCCAGATAATGTAGCTCCACCCGTTCTTTTTTGGCAATTACCTGAACGGTCTTTGAGAGCTCATCTTTAAAGACATCTTCGATAGGAAAACTCTGATCCCAAAGGATCTTTCCGTTCTTGTCAAATGCTACTACAATGGCATGCGTAAACTTGTACCCGGTAATGGTCGTCAGGTTCCTTGCAAACGTGTTACTGGCTGCATTACCATACCTTGTATAATGGGAATAGCGAGGGTAGTAGACTTCCCCAACGAGCAGCAATTGATCGTTTTGCTGAATAATTTCATGCATTAGCAATCGATAGTTAAAGCGAATCTTCTGTCCTTTCTCTTTCCGCTTCTCAATTCGACCTTGAACACGTTGCTCCCGCTTCGCACCCATATAATTGAAAAAGTTGCTCAAATCTGCATAGCTATAGTACCTGGTCATCTCCTGACTTCCAGATACAAACTTAGAGAGGTACAAACCCCGACTGTAGTCTCTGCTTCTTAAGGAATATGCTCCTGCTATGTACTGAAATCCATTTGAGAACTGAATAGGTGCCGCGTTAATGATACTGGTGCGCTCCCTTGGCATTACGCGATTGCTTTGAATTTGCTGGTTAGTTGTAGTGTAAGTTTTTACCGTCACTGCAAATCGTCGATCGAGGAGTCGCTCCATCATTGCTACTGAGAAAACTTGTAAGCGATCGTCTACGAAGATTTCCAAAAGTTCGCTATCACTATTATAGATTCCGGGTATAACTCGTGGCTTCAGTTCCCTTAAGTCGAATGTCAAGACTGCTGGCTTAAAATTTACCCTGCCTGCAATCAATACAGCGTCACCAAGTACTTCAAAATGAGATAACTGTATAGGAAATACCGTGGAGATAGCATGGTCTTGAATATTCCCAGCCTCCTCCTCTACGCTGTAGATAACGAATTCATCGAGACTATACTGCTGACTCGAGAATAATAAATAGAAATTACCAGTAGAATAATCCCAACCTCTAATTGCGTACTCAAAAGGAACCACCAGCAGCTTGGTCCACTCTATTTGCAAGGCAGTGTCCAATTTGTACAGTACCCATCCAAAACCATTTTCATTTCTGACGGTAGTTTCTTTTACAACCAAAAGACCCTCCTCCTGAGCATTGATGACAGTAAACTCAATATCATTCATCTCAAAATTGAATTCTATGCGATTGGGTTGTTTCAGATACGCACTGGTGTCAATTGGCTGTTTCTTCCGCTGGGAAATAGCATCGTAACTATGCAGAAACACAGCTAAATGCATGATAAATGCTACAAGTTTACGAATGTTCATCAGAGACTCTTTAGCAAATCATGTGCGGTTTTACTATTGATATTTTTACCACTTCGAACAACGACTGCAAAGCTTTCTTGTGAGGTCCTCTGCAATAATGCTCGCTTCATGTTTCTACTAGCGTAATAATAACACCTTGTTGATGTAATACACTTCCCTATTCTTGCGAACGATCCCGTCGTCTTTCTTAACAATATCTTGTTCACCATAGGCATACATAGTCTCGCCGTACCATGAAACGATACCCTCTTCGACCGTCTCACCTGTTCCGATTTCCTCATCTGCAGAAAATAGCCTCACAGGTGTAACCATTTCCTTCTCCAGTAGCTTCTCAGCCTTCACAGTTTTTGATCTGATTTCGTTATTTTCAATAAAGTGTAGGTTAAGTTCGCTGCCTTGGGCAAGCACCACTACATTTTCACTGAGATACTCCTTGAACATGTCATTCAATGAGAAGCTTATATCCCACTTGATTTGACCGTTAGTATCAAAAGCTACAACTGTAACATGGGAGAATTTAAAGCCGGGAATGGTGGCTTGAATAGTTTTCATCCCTGACTCCTGATCCCTCGTCATGTAAGATTCATACCCGTTATAATATGCCTCCCCAATTAAAAAGAATTGGTTATTCTGCTCTACAATGTCGTGGACAACTAACTGGTACGGAAACTTACTCCTCTTACCCCGATCTCTCTTCTTCTGAATCTTGTTTTGGACCTTTTTTTCTTTTTTTGGCCTTAGATACTTGAAAAAATTAAGCAGATCAGAAAAGTTATAGTAAGAGATAAAAATTTGTTGTCCATCGACAAACTTTGACAGGTACAATCCCTCACTAAACTGGGTGCTGTTGGAAGAATAGCCCCCCGCTATGTATTGATAACCCGCTTCGAACTGGGTGGTAGCTCCATCTATGATGTTACGCTCGGCAAGCGGAGCCACCCGATTCGAATACAGCTCTCGGTTCTCGAGATTGAAGGTCTTCACCTTGACAGTGTGCTTTCGATCGTGGAGCTTTTCGCGAATGGTAACTGAGAATCGTTGAGCCTCGTCGTCTGTATGTAGATTTAGTAATTCACTCTTACTATTATAGATACCGGGAACAACCTTAGGTTTCGGATCTATAATATTGAAGGTAATCACCACCGGATTAGCATTGGCATTACCTGCCATTATCGCGGTTTCACCAATTACTTCAAAATGGCTCAGTTTGACAGAGACTCCTGTAAATACTTCGTAAGATCTGACTTGTTTATACTCCGTATCAAGATAATAGATAACATAAGAATCGTTGCTGAACAGGGCGGTCGAAAAGAGTAAGAAATAATTTCCATCGGAATACTCCCAACCTCTGTAGTTATAGACAAAAGGCACTCTGAAATGATGCTCCCATTGGATCTGTAGCATCGTATCTAATTGATAAATTACCCATTCAAAACCGTTACCCTCATCGTCATTGGAGGTCTGCTTCACCACCATCAACCCATCTTCACCTCCATTAATCGTAGTGAAGTTTAAGGTTTCGATATCCCGTTCAAACTCTATTCTTATCGGTTGAAAAAGAGCAGAGGTATCTTCCTGCAGCACACTGATCTCCTGGGCCTTAGCAGTATGCATCCAACTAAAAATCAAAAAAAAGAGTGGCTGAGCGTATTTCACGATTATCTACTTAGCTGCAAGATATATTCAAATGCGTCTTTCTCTACGGGTTGAACAGACAATCGGCTGTTTTTCAATAGCACCATATTCGATAACCTGGATTCTGTCTTTATCTGTTTCAATGTAACCGGCTTAGGTAGTATTTTCTCACATTTTACATTCACGCACAACCAACAACCATCCGAAGTAGTTGGGTCCTGATACGGGGCTGATGTAATCTTGATAACCCCCACTATTTCACACGCTTTTCCACTATGATAAAAGAAGCCTAAATCACCTACTGACATATCTCTAATGAAATTTCTGGCCTGATAGTTTCGGACACCATCCCAGTGATCTTCTCCAAGACCTTCCAAATCAGACCACCCATACGTATCGGGCTCACTTTTCAATAACCAGTACTTTTTCATATTCAATCAATCTAGCAGAATAACCACTGAATGATAATCAGTGTTGGATATATTTGAGATTCAAATGCCCATGAAAATACTCATTCTCAGGTTTTCTTCTATCGGAGACATCGTGTTGACCACCCCTGTCATCAGAGCTATCAAAACACATGATCAGGCGATAGAAGTGCATTACGCCACCAAAGCAGCTTACCGCGAAATACTTGAACAGAACCCCTACATTGATAAACTGCACTTACTAACAAATACTATCAGTGACCTCATCAAGCAACTCAAGATGGAGAAGTTTGATTACGTCATTGATTTGCATCGCAATCTACGTACTCAACTAATCAAGTGGAACCTGAAGTGCAAGTCGTATGCATTCGACAAGATCAATTTCAAAAAGTGGTTGATTGTTAATACCAAGGTGAACCTACTGCCAAGCAAACACATCGTAGAACGCTACATGGAAACACTGGATCCTCTGGGCATCAAAGCTGACACGTTAGGACTGGATTATTTTATCCCGCACAAAGATGAAGTAGAATTATCGTGGTTACCAGAAACACATCGCCAAGGGTTCATCGCGGTTGTCATCGGTGCCAAATTTGCCACCAAGCAGCTCCCCGAAAATCGAATAATCGAACTTTGTGATAGAATTAATCAGCCTATCGTCTTGCTAGGCGGCCCTGAAGACCAAGAGGCAGGGGAACGAATCTCTGCCTTTTTTGAGCAAAGTGAGGATCAACTCATCGAAGAGGAGATCATTAAGACACAATTGGGTAAAAAGTCCGTGGTATTTAATGCTTGTGGGAAATTCAACCTCAATCAATCGGCTTCATTGATCAAGCAAAGTACTGCTGTATTCACACATGACACGGGTCTCATGCATGTAGCCGCTGCTTTCAAAAAAAAGATCTTTTCCATATGGGGAAATACCATTCCTGAATTTGGAATGTACCCCTACAAAACGCAGTTTGTCATCTTTGAAAACAAGAAGATTAATTGCCGACCTTGCTCCAAAATTGGATTTGATAAATGTCCTAAGGGGCACTTCAAATGTATGGATGACCTAGCGTTCGATTTCTATTTTCCTGATCTATAATAAATGAAAACGCTGGACATTATCCGACACGCGAAGTCATCCTGGAATTTTCAGTCGCTCGATGATTACAGTCGCCCACTTGGCGTCGCAGGTAGACGGGACTTAAAGAAGTTCTCGAAGTATATCACAAAGCATAACCTGACTGCTCCTGAGTTAATCGTGACAAGTCCGGCGAGCAGAGCCTTCTACACAGCGCTGCACCTTGCCGATGCATGGGAGTACAAAGAAGAATCCGTTCAACTGGAAGCTGCTCTCTACCACGCAGATGAAGAAGAGACCATCGAAGTGGTCCATGAATATGGGCACATAAGTCATCTCGCCATCGTTGGGCATAATCCCGGATTGACAGGATTGATCAATGTGCTCTCCAAGCAATTTTTAGAAAACCTTCCTACTTGTGGCATCGTAAGGTCTACATTTGCGGTCGATTCCTGGGAAGAGATATCTCCTGAGACCATAATGTCTCAGTACAGGTATTTCCCAAAAATACTGTAGGATGCCTTTTGTCTATTACATCGTCATTATTCCACTCTCTTTGGTCCCTAGCAGGATACTGTATCTGATTTCCGACCTTCTTCTATATCCAGTGATCTATTTGCTAGTCGGTTTTAGAAAAAAAGTGGTGGTCAACAATATAAAAATGGCATTTCCCGATGCATCTGAAAAAAGGGTGAAGGAAATCATGAAGGCATTTTACCATCATTTTTGTGACCTGATTGTAGAATCGGTCATGCTCTTTGGCATGTCAGAAAAAGAGGCCATTAGAAGATGTAAGCTGACCAATCCCGAGGTTTTTGAACCGTACTTTAAAGAAGGGAGATCCGTGGCGCTGGTTGGTGGGCACTACAACAACTGGGAACTCCTTGCGGTGGCAATTGCTCCTCAGATGCAGCATCAGGTGGACGCCATCTATGCTCCGTTGACCAATGCCTTCATGGAAAAGAAGATGTTGGAATCCAGGTCGAAGTATGGTCTTCGCATGACGCCAAAAAAGCAAACGGCTAGGTTCATCGCAGAAACAGTAGATGAAAAAACTGCCATGATATTTGCAGTGGACCAGGCACCTTACAAAAAATCCAAGGCATATTGGACTCAATTCTTCAATAAAGATACTGCCGTGGCTTTCGGAGCAGAGAGATACTCAGTTGAATACGATTGGCCAGTTCTATTTTGTAGAATAGCTAAAGTGAAGCGTGGCATGTATGAAATGACCTTCGATCTGGTCACGGATGACCCGAAGAACTGTCAGGAAGGCTGGATTACGCAGCGACATACCAAAATGGTAGAAGAGCAAGTAAGCAAACAGCCTGAATTTTGGCTTTGGACACATAAGCGTTGGAAAAGAAAGAGGAAAGACACTGAGGTGATGAACCCATCGCTTCTCTAGTTTTTAACCTAGCTAGAGTGATCTGCAATGATTACCCAGTTCTTACCTTTTAACTCCCAGATAAGAGAGAAATGTCCCTCAAGAGATTCACCACTTGTTCGGTGAATATGCCACTTACCAATGACTAGCATATGCCTCCTCCCCAGAGGTTTGAATTCTTTAAAGGTAAAATCTAAGTTCCCCATTGCCGCTCGATCCGGATAACCTTTTTTGTAGTTTTCTAAGGTCTTCTTCCATCCATAGGTCAACCCTTTACTCCCAATAAAGACAAGCTCATCAGACTCCCAATAACCCTTCATAAATCCTTCAATATTCCCTTTGTTCCACTGCTCCACCTGCGCTTGCATGATGGATTTGATCTTCTCTTCGCTTGTCTGAGCATAGGCACCAGGAGAGTATAAAAAAGCCAGCAGTGAAAATGATAATAAAAAGTGCTTCATGAGTTAGTCGTGTAAAGTTTCAAAAACGGAATGGTAGGCATTGATAGATTGAAAATACTGAATCATCTCATCAAAAAATGGATGATTAGCTAAGGTAGCGGAATCTCCCACTAAGCAGAGATGATGTCGCGCCCGGGTCATCGCCACATTCATTCGCCTCTTATCTGCCAAAAAACCAATGATACCGTCTGCATTGCTTCTGGTGAGGCTGATCATTATCAAGTCCCTCTCCTGACCTTGAAAGGCATCCACAGTGTTGATACTGATCCTCTTTCGTTCCTCCTCTGACATTCCTTTTCCTCTAATTAAACGGTTCAGTTGCTCTACCTGAGCTTTATAGGGCGCGATGATGCCTGTGGTAAAATAAGTCTCTTCCTTTACCTGATTCAGTAGCTTCAAGGAATGCGAGATAACGAACTGAGCTTCCTCTGTATTAAAGGTAGACAGGGTCTCTTCATTGAGCTGTTCAGTATATCCTGCACCTGCAGTATCCACAAAAACTACGGGCTCATCAAATAAAGCTTTACGTTGAAGCACCAGTTCATTTGTAATCAGTCTTCTTTTGTAGAACTTTTGATTAGAGAATGACATAATCTTGGGATGCATCCTATACTGCATCTCAAGTAGACTGGCATTGTCATATGCATCAATGCATCGCTCAAATAACGTATCCCCCAACCCCTCCTTTGCAGCTTCCATTGACTTCACGGTTGGAGACAACTGTAAATGATCTCCTGCCATGACGACACGATCAGCTTTGAAAACAGGAATCCAAGCTGCTGGTTCCATTGCCTGCGAAGACTCATCAATAAAAACCGTCTTAAAATGCCTCCTATTCATATGCTGATGATTTGCCCCAATCAAAGTACAAGCAATTACCTGAGCATTGTTTAAAATGTCATCTACCATGTAATCCTCCAGTATGGTAGCCTCATCTTTAAGCTTCCTTGCTTCGGCCTTGAGCATCTTGCGTTGCTGCGCCTCTTCCCTCCCAAAATTCCGTTTGTACTTGCCACCAAGCTTGAAATACTCCTCTGCTTGTTTTCGTAGGTCTTTGAGCGTCTTCGCATCCGCATGCATGGAAAGTTGTGCATCCAACGTATGCATCACTACTTCCTCGTTCACCCGTGCGGGGTGCCCCAATCGAAGGACATTAATGGATTGCTGGTGCAGTCGCTCGACCAACAAGTCTACTGCTGCATTGCTAGGTGCACAGACAAGCACCTGCTTCTCGTAACCAACCGTCTCGACGATGGCTTGCACCAACGTGGTTGTTTTACCTGTTCCAGGAGGTCCATGGACCAAAGCCAAATCATGAGCTGATCTTATGTGCTCAAGTGCCGTATTCTGACTTTGATTCAGGGTAGGGAATTCCATACTAAATGGCTTACTAAATTGTGGCATAGATTGTCCTAGCAGTACTTTGACAAGATCTCGCATTCTCCCCTCCTTTACTTCTTTGAGTCGAGCCAACGTGCGATCCATCTCATCATAAGTAGACTCATCGAACATCAAATCCAGTCCCAGCTTCCCATCATCCAACCATTCTGGAGGATCGTCTCGATTCAGGACCATGGTAATTTTATTCTCTTGCACCCGACTGATTATACCCGATGATGAAGGTTGTCGCTTCCCTGCATCCACAAATAATGCAGCTGAAGACCCCACCTGAAAATGATGTCTTTGTTGATCAGTTATTCTTCTTTCAATCGAGATGGTCCATTTTTCCCCAACTCCTAACTTGGAATTTGTGATTTGCACTGGATACCAACATACTCCGTCTCGCTTTCGATCCTGGATAGATCGATTCCGAATTTTCTGGAGGAACTGTTTACGGTCTTCTGCACGCTCAACTTGCAGTGTAGACTGCAAATGCGAAAAATGAGCCTTAAAATCCATACTTAGATAATGAAGTAGCTGGCGCTAGTGTTTCAGATATTTCTGAATAGCAGTTTTAAGCGTAGGCTTATCTATCGTAATCTGAGGATCACTGTAGATTTTAAGCATGAGTTCAAGCAACACTTCTTCGTTGTATCCAAGCTTACTTGCCACTTTGGCACAAAAAGCAATCTCTTCCTTATACAGGCGCCCGTCAATCTTCATGAGTTGTACGATATTGTATACAACCTCATATTTTTCGTCATCTGAGATCTTGTCGAAATCCTCGATCATGTCAGGGTCATCAAAACACTGGGAGATTTCGTCTGAAGACATACCATTGGCCTGACCAATTTGCTTGATTAGATCAATTTCGTCTTGGACAACCACTCCATCTATTTTGGCTAATTGAACCAACAAATTAAGGTGTGCTCTTGACATTGATTCTGTAGGCGACCTTTGTGATTAGAATGGAAAAATACGAAACTCTGTCAAGTTAGACTAACATCATTTTGAAAAACTAGTATATTCAGGTTGCTATGAACTTTTTAGCTCATATTTTCTTGTCTGGTAGTGATATAGAATTGATTACTGGAAATTTCATAGGTGACTTTGTGAAAGGTAAAGATTTAGCATCTTACCCGGAGGGAATCAAGAAAGGTATCGTGCTGCACAGAAAAATAGATGAGTTTACAGATCAACATAAAATTGTATTGAAAACAAAAAAACGGTTACGACCAAAATATCGACATTACGCACCTGTAATTGCGGATATCTACTACGACCATTTCTTAGCTAGCAAATGGTCTGATTATCATTCTGAAGATCTGAAAAGCTACACTACTTCATTTTACCGGAGGATATACAGACACAAAGCTTACATTCCGAGTGCCGCTCAGCATATGCTTTCCCACATGTCAATTGATGATTGGCTATACAATTATCAATTTATAGAAGGAATTGATCGTGCTCTTACAGGCATGTCAAAAAGAACAAAATTTGACTCTGGTATGGAGACAGCAAGCCAAGAATTGAAGGAGAATTACATGGAATATGACAACGAATTTGTGGAATTCTTTCCTCATTTGCAGTTAATGTGTGAACAGTTTATCAATGCTTAAATCTATATTACTTGTCGGGCTAGGTGGTTTCATTGGAAGTGTCGGAAGATATCTCGTAGCTGTCTGGCTGATGAAAATTGACTGGCAAACGCCAGTTGCAACCCTTTTTGTGAACGTATTAGGTTCGCTCTTAATTGGCTTGATCATCGCGTCCTCTGTTCGAAACATGGATAATTTGAGATTATTACTTGTTACTGGTTTTTGTGGTGGATTTACAACGTTCAGTACCTTTTCTCTTGAAAACCTCAAGCTTATCGAGCAAGGTTATTACGCAACTTCAATTCAATACATTCTGATGAGTTTACTAGGTGGATTACTATTTGTATTCCTGGGATATTTAGCGGGCACCAAACTTTTTGTCTGATCGTTGAGTATTACATAAAATAACTCCCAACTTTTGAATGATCACTACCATATATTAGGGGTCCCTCCGGAAGCCACAGATGAAGAGATAAGAGCGGCATTTAAGAAGCTTGCCGTGATCTATCATCCTGATAAAAACCCGGATAACCCTGAAATGGAGGAGCGCTTCAAAGAGATCAACGAAGCGTATCAGGTACTTTCTAATCCTTATCGAAAAGCTCGATATGATCTACTGCGAAATTATGGTGCAGCAGAACCAGAGCCACAATACACATATCCTCAACCACCTCCACCTCAATATCGCAGAGCATATGCAGAGCCAACAGTCGACCACGAAGAAAACTGGAAAGCTACACTTTATGCTTTTGGATTCACATTTGTAGTGGCGCTCATTGTAATGTCCTTTATAGGAATCAAGTCTTTTTACGACTCTGTGAAGGAAGAGGAACGCTTAGCGAAAAGGGAAAATGTCTATAAACGAGCTCAGATTTTTTACAAGTCAGGTAATCTGGATAGTACCTTTTTGCTTATGAATGGATTAGGGGGAATTGATCCAGAACAAGAGACCGATATGTTGGTATTCAAAGATGCTTTGATTACGAGTACACGCAACCAGGGAGCTGACAACTACCTAAACGGAAACTATTCCAAAGCGATCTATTTTCTTGAAATACTCGATAAATATACCGATATCAAAGAGCTTTCATTAAAGGAGTCTTTAGCATTAGCATACCGCGAAACAGGACAAATGAAAGAGGCCATACATGTCTTCACGCAACTACTCATGAGAAATTATAAACGATTATACGTCTTTGTGCAGCTGGCAGAAATCTATCGTGATGAAATAGGAGATTATGAAAAAGCCCTGTTCTATTTTGAAAGAGGAAATGAATCCGCTAAAAATTACTATGAGGCCATTTATGGTAAAGCTTACAATGTAATTTTAACAGGAAATATGCTTCCAGAAGACCACTTTAAACTATATACTGGGCTCGCTGAGATCTACCTGCGGTTAAATCAACCGGAAAGCGCCATCAGCGTGACCGAATGGAACAAACAAGTTTGGCCTGATCGATCGGATAACTTTTTGATAGCAGCGGAAGGGTATCGACAGCTGGGTGCTGAGCAAGCCGCTCAAGAAGAATTAGACAAGTTCTTTCTTCGCTAGTAACCTGGTACTAGCCCATCCAATCGCCCGATCGCTCCCGACAATCTTTCACTCTTCGGTTTAATATCATCTTCCAAAAAGGTGACTTTGTCAATGTTAGTCTGGTATAAATTTTTAGGTTATGAATAAATAGCGTCACGGGTTTTAGGGTACCGGGAAGCCCAGGGTTTTGGACTGTGTATTTAAACCCCAGTCTAAGTGTTTCGTCCTCTACACATGGATTCCCATAGAGAAGATCTTTAGGATTGTTCTTGATGATGACATCTATCCTCTTTCTCTTGGGTTTATTCTTTTTCTTGTTATCATCTTGCTTCATCCTGATGTTCTCAGTGGGATTTGCCCGATCATATGCCTGCGCTGTGACTTTCTGCGTCATAGCCACTGTTATAATGAGGGAAAGAATGAAATACTTCACTGCATCAAGATTAGCTAAGTCGAAGATAAGCCGAACTTAAATATCTTTGGCGCCAAATAAGCCGAAATTGAAAGCAATAGTAAGTTTCCTATTAAAAAATGTCCCCCGGATTTACCTGCAAAGGATTAGTCACTATGCCCTCAAAGTTGTTGCGATTTTCTATAAAGGAAACTCCGTAAGCTGTCCCGTGTGTGAAAACAGCTACAGAACCTTTCTGCCATATGGCCGTGTGGCCAGAGCTAATGCGCTATGTCCCTCTTGTCTATCACTGGAGCGCCATAGGGTGATTTGGCTTTATCTCAAGAGAGAGACTGACTTTTTTGACGGTAATCATAAGATGCTTCATGTAGCTCCTGAATACTGCTTCATTGATCGGTTCTCAAAAATTGACAAACTAGAATACATCACCGCTGACATTGAATCCCCTCTTGCAAAGGTAAAAATGGATATTCACGATATTCCATTTAAGGAGAATACATTCCAGATTCTGTTTTGTAATCATGTACTCGAGCATGTAAATGATGACAAAAAAGCGATGTCTGAAATTTACAGAGTGCTAAAACCAGGAGGATGGGCGATACTACAAATTCCCTTATTCTTCCCTCTTCCAAGTGAGACAATTGAAGACCCCTCGATCCAAGACCCTAAAGAAAGAGAACGTCTTTTTGGACAGGACGACCATGTCAGAAAGTATGGATTGGATTATCGCGACCGTCTCAAGGAAGCTGGGTTCACTTTAAAGGAAAACTTCGTAGAAAGCCTGGATTCAAGTGAGATAGATCGATTTGGTTTGGACAAAAACGAAATTCTCTTTGTCGTTCAAAAGTAGTCTCAGCCTTGGTAAAAGGTATCTCTAAATGCGTAAGAAATATCCCTCCTCAAGATAAATCTGGTCCATGCTGCCTTTAAGAAACCCAAACCATATCCAAACAACTGAATGTAAACAGCTACGGTTGCAAGAGTTGCCACGGGAAAAGACTTCGTCTCTACTAATCCGACTACAAAATAAAGAGTTGGGTAAACTAACAAGACAAATCCCAGTGCTGGTATTAGCATAGCAGGTATAGCAAAAAATGCATGATACAATACAAAAAATACCGGAAGCAGATGAACAATCTTCATACTTCCTGGATGCAGCTGAGAAAGGACCATCCTGGCCATGCCAGAATTGAAAACCTGTTTGAAGAATTGTCTGAAACTTGTCCTTCTTTTATGATAAACAATAGCTCCTTCCAGTAAGGTCCCTTTGTAGTCTTTCTCTTCCATTCGCAGACTCAGGTCCACATCTTCTCCAAATCTCAGCTGAGAGAACCCCCCAATAGCGTTAAATACTTCGCTTTTGATCCCCATATTGAAACTTCTGGGCTTAAATTTTTCCAAAGAACGTTTACTGCCACGGATTCCTCCCGTACTCAGAAAGGAGGTCATGGAATATCCAATGGCAAGTTGTATTGGTGTAAAACTTGCATGATTACGATCGGGGCCTCCAAAAAACACAACCTTTGTAAGCTCCTGAAGTAATGCTAAGGCATCAAAATAACCTTCAGATATCAGCGTATCAGAGTCAAGGAAAACCAACCATTCCCCTTTTGCCAAGGAAGCTCCAGTATTTCTTGCGGGACCCGGCCCCGTATTGGTCTGAAAATGATACGTAAGCTGTAGATCTTCAAATTCCTTAGTGATCGGTTCACATGAGACTTCAGAACCATCTTCGACTATGATTACCTCATACTCATCGGTTCTCTCAATGGGAAAAGTAGAAAGTAGTTCATGAAGTTCATCTGGACGATTGTAAACTGGAATTATGAACGAGTACTTAATCACTCGATATTCAGTTTCTCTGAGACAAGGTATTCGTCTTTTTTGGGATTATTTAAGATGACGATTTCTGCTAGGAAGCCAGCAAGGAATAATTGCACTCCTATGATGAGCGCTACAAGCGCCATGAAAAATAAAGGTTGATCCACGACATCCCGTGCAGGTAATTCTTGCTGTATTTCGTAAATCTTTTTACCGATAACGTACAGGGTGATGAAAAAACCCGATGCAAAAGACAAGGTGCCAAGTGTCCCAAAAAAATGCATGGGATTCTTATTGAAGCGGGTCACAAATACAATTGAGAGTAAATCCAAAAACCCTTTGATGTAACGCTCAAAACCAAACTTCGTACGACCATATTTTCTGGGGTTATGATCAACTACTTTTTCCCCAATCTTTTTAAAACCATTCCATTTAGCCAAAAGAGGGATATAACGATGCATTTCGCCGTAAACAGATATATTCTTAATAACCTCTGCTTTGTATGCTTTCAACCCACAGTTAAAATCATGAAGTTTAATTCCCGATACTAGTCGAGTTATATAGTTGAAAAATTTTGAGGGAATTCGTTTTTCCAGAGGATCTTTTCGCTTCTTTTTCCAACCTGAAACTAAATGATATCCTTCTTCCTGAATCATGCGATGCAATTCAGGAATTTCAGCAGGACTATCCTGCAAATCGGCATCTAATGTAATGACAGTAGATCCCGAAGTAGTTTTAAAACCCATGTGTAAAGCAGCAGATTTACCATAATTGCGGGTAAACCTGATCCCCTTTACACATGTGTCTTTGGAAGTTAGCGCAGAGATTACTTCCCATGACCCATCATCGGAACCATCGTCAACAAAAAGGATTTCATAGGAAATCTTATGCGACGAAAGTACGTTGATACACCAATTGTAAAGCTCCGCTATTGATTCTACCTCATTGTATACAGGTACGACCAGTGAAACATCCCTAAGACTTTTTGTCACTTCTTATTCGAATTCAGGTCTAGCGTTCTTAGTGAAAGCGGAGACAATCAAGGCCGCAATAACAGAAAACAGGATTCCGCCAAGAATCCCAAAAATCAACATTGCAGTAGGACCTGTAAACGTCTCCATCATTTGCAATTGTTGCTCGATCTGAGAATCAGACATCCCTTGTTCTTCTAACGCCAATATTTGCTGCTCTCGAATCGCATCCATAAAGTCACTACTTATGAACTTAATGTACACGAATAAGAAGCCTGCGGATATGACAGAGGAAACGAGTCCAAACCAGAACCCTATTCCTACTCCCTGACCATATTCCATAAAGCCATCACCATTACTTTTGTATTCTCTGTGTGCAAGAAATATTAGTGCCAATAAAATGACAAATCCTGAAACTTGAAAAATAGTGGATTGATGCATGGAGAGAACGTCTTGAAGCACTGTAGAAAGTATTCCCAGAACACCACTAATTGCACCAAATTTTAAGCCTACATTACGAGGCGAGACATATTCATTTTCTTCTTCCATTGATATTTATTTTAAACGGGTTTCTTCCTTAAAACTATCGATATAGCAGGTGTAACAAAAAATCCTGTGGCTAATTTTTTAGTGAGTGCTGAGAGTACCAACCTGGATTTAGAAATGGACTCTACCTGCCTTAGCAGTTCTTTGTAGGCATTCTCACCTAACTGATCAATATACATAGACTTTTGCTTTTGAAGCATTTCTATTGCCAAAATCCTGTATTCTTCCATCATACCAGCATCAAAATAGAGAAATAAGAATCCACCAAAAACTGCTACCAGAGGGGTATAAACTAAAAATCCAAGGGTCATTCCCTGCCAGAAATGAAGTATCCCTTGCTGATGATATCGCTTAAATTCATAGCCTGCAAGCGAAATAAAAATGGCAAAAAGCAGTATATCAAATAAAAGATGCCTTAGATCCACCATAGGATGTATTCCGAATTGCTTACCCAGATGAAACAAAATAGCTTCAAAGATTACCCCTATTAAGGCATATTTAATTGCTACCTTCCACATTCTATTCTACAAGTGAGATGTATTGATTCCCGATGACTAAACCCGTTGCTTTTCCTAGTAGATCTTTTCCAAATAATGAAGAATTGATTGCTTTTGATTGATTGCTTACTGCATTGAATACCCAAGGTCTAGTAGGGTCAATGATTGTAAATCTAGCCTCAGCTCCCTCTTCGAACTTCACCTCAGGTCGTCCATATATAGCTCTAGCTGCATTTGAAATCTTGTGAATTAGTTTTTGTAATGGTATTCTTTTCTTTAGCATTAACAACTGCGGTATTACCGTTTGTAAGCTAATCATTCCGCAATCTGCTAAATTAAATTCCAGCTCCTTAGACTCGATATCCTGTGGAATATGGTAAGAGGCAATACAGTCAATTGTGTCATCGAGGATCCCCTCAATAAGTGCCTCTTGATCATCAAAGGACCTCAAAGGCGGGTCAAGCTTAAAATTCGAATTGTAGGAGTCCAAATCATTTTCTGTATATATTAGATTATGTATGGGCACATCACAAGTTACCCCCAGTCCTTCACTCTTAGCCTTACGGATAAGAGAAACTCCTTCCTTTGTAGATATACCCGATAAATGAAGCTTCCCTCCTGCATATGCAAGAATGGATAAATCCCTCTCTATTGCAATCTTCTCGGCCATAGAAGGTACTCCTTTCATTCCTAATCTGGTACTTACTTCACCCTCGTGCATTTGGCCATTCCCGGACAAATCAAGATTTAGAGGACGATTTACAATGAGACCTCCAAAAGATGAGGCATACTGCAGTGACTTCATCAATAGTTCTGCATTTGTGATGGGATGAACGCCCCCTGTAAATGCTATTGCTCCATTTTGATGCAGGTCATGCATTTCAGATATTACCTCATTTCTTCCCCCCTGACTCACACATGCGTACGGGTATAATTTGACAGCATAATCAGAGGAGGATTTTAGTAGAAAGTTTAATTGAGATTTGCTGTCGACGGCAGGAGAAGTATTGGGCAAACAAACGACATCTGTATAACCACCTTGCATAGCCGCTGATAAACCCGAATTAATATCTTCTTTATGTTCTAGTCCTGGCTCACAAAAATGGCTCCAATTGTCAAACAGGCCAGCTGTTACATAAGCTCCATTTACATCTATTGATTCTTTGCCATCAAGCCCAACCCCTATCTTTTTTACCTTACCATCTTCAATTTGAAGATCCTGTTTAACGGCAGCTGGCCCAGTCTGACCGTCGATGATTACTGCATTTTTTATAATCAAACTCATAGAAAGCGTGCAACTAATAATTCACTAATAAAGAAAAAGGATGCCAAAATAAGGCCATAAAACCACAGCATGGATGACATAGGCGTACCACCAGCTTCAGATATTATCTCAGAGGTCACTGCAGTCATGTATTCAATACCGGAGAACCGCGAAGCTAGATCACGAAGTTCCTCCTCAGTAGCAAAGTCCATTAAGGACTCAGAAATAGGATAGTTCAAGGCAAATGAAATCAATGTGTCTTTCCCTGACCTTATTTGATAAAACCCAGGTGTATGTAAGTCGGGTGGAATTTCAAGTTGCATTCCTTCTCCTCCTCGGATACAATTTGCCACAAAGGAGATGCTATCTTTCTCGATTGTTACAGTAGGTTGTCTTTCTGAATAGACAAGTGGAATCGATATAAACCTTGAGTCTAGACGATAACTGTAAATAGGTTGCAATTGTATACTCTTAAAGGCTAGCCCGTACATCATTGGAACAAAAATTGAATGCGTCATCAAATCTGTATACTGGAGTTCAAAAGGGAAAGAAAAAAAGTACAGAGACTTAAACCGTTCCATATCAATCCCTTCTATTTCGGCCAGCAAACTTCTTTGAAATCGATCTACGAGTATTTTCTCACCTGTATTACCTTCATCGAGAGCATACAAACATCTAACATTTGGTAATCGAGTGGATTCATCCACATTTTCAAACGTACCTGCAAAAATATCTTGAGACAATGATATGGGATCTACATTAGTCGCTAGGTCATTAGAAAACTTCCTCAAACTGACACCAAGATATCTACTGTAAGACGATAAATCAGCCGTTATACCATTTGGTACCACTACAATAGTGTTTAAACCTCCCATTGCTATAAAATCAGGAATTGAATTCAGCTGATCTAAGATTACTAAATCTGCATTCTCCAAAAACTCATAAGAGGGGTTATTCACAGAAAAACTGTGGTATTCGAAAAGTTCAGTGTTACTGTAAACACTCTCTATGTACGGACTGCTAAAGTCCTCATATACATGGGTAATCTTGACTTTTTGATAGTATGGCAGCGATAGGAAATATCGATTGTCATACTCCACTTCAGAATCAATAATTTCAATAGTAATGTTCCTATCTTTCAATGAAGAAGCGTCAAGTGGCACCATCACAATCTGTTTGGAATTATTTATTTCGACAGTATAAGTTGATAACAAATAGTCTCCATTGAGTAACCTCAGAGTGATTTCATTTAACTCAGCATAGTTTGCTATACTCAGCTCAATAACTAATTCATTTTCAGCATTCGGAGACAAAAAAAGATTTTGCAGATACACGGAATCTACATAAACATTACTTCGATCCCTGACTCGACCGTGCACCAGTTTTAACCTTGACTCTGTCTCAATTTCCTCAAATTGTGAAATGACATTTTTGCCTTGGAAATCAGACAATATAAAGACTTCATTCCAATCTCCGTCGGCATACCTCTCTAGTATTTCACCATAATTCTTTACATCACGACTTCCTCTCAAAGAAGAAAGGACTTCGTTTTTATTAAAAGAGTTGATTTTCGAAACGCTGGATTGACCAAAACTTGCAATTTGCTGAGAATTATAATCAGAGTTTTGAGAAACACTTAGCTCCACGAAACGCAAAAGGCTATTGAGGACACTGTTCTGGTTCTGACCTTGAAGAGAAGTGCTGATTGAGTTATCTACGAGAAATAACGTGTTTCTTTTTTGTCCCGCTTCATTCTTCCCGTAATCGACAAATGAATAAATCAGACATGCAAAAAAGAGAGTTCGTAAAATCAGTAAAATGAGGTGCTTTAAACTGTGATTATTCTTTTTCTCCTGGACAATCTCCTGTAACAAACTGACTCCCGTGAAAATAACCTGATTGATCTGTCTAAAATAAAACAGATGAATAATCAAGGGAATCAAAAGTGCTAAAAGAAACCAGCTCATTAAACACAAACAAAAAACTAAGCAAAGGTATATAGGACTTGATTGCCATTCGACACCTATCCGAAGATAATGCCAACCACAGTAATCAACAGGCTAGCAAAAATCTGGAAATATGTAAGTCAAAGTTGACATTAGCTACTGATTCTGTGCCGGTCATTCCAAAGGCTCTCTGCCGAAAAGGCTCGATTATAAACGAGTAAGGAAGTCAGAAGAGGGCTCGTCCATCATACAGTTCTGTAGACAGACAACATTTCAAACTACTGCTTCTAATGGCGAGCTAAACGGGCAAGTTTCTTCCTTGTTTGGCAGCATGGCCAAGGGAAAGAATCCTGGTAGCAAGGGGTTTGTTAGCCTTAAAACAAAAAACCCTAGCTAATTACTTA
>JAYPLE010000030.1:0-10252 GCA_038129245.1 Flammeovirgaceae bacterium
GGTTCTGTTGCCGGCTGATGCCCATCCCAATTGAGCACCACCTTCCAATCAGCATTTCTTATCCCATGTACATTATCCGTTCTGACAGGACCACCTTCAGTGCTGTTGTCTTGCGTACCTCCATAAACATTGTAGAAAGGTTCTGCATCATCAACTGCCACTTTATAAAACTGTGTCACTGGTAAATTCTCCATGTACCTCCAAGAATCACCTAAGTCAAAGCTTTCATAGACACCACCGTCAGAACCAACCAATAAATAATTCGGGTCCGACGCTTTGAAAGCCACCGCATGATTGTCACCATGCTTTGCGCTCTCATCCATGGGCTCAAACGTCTTACCTCCATCCTCTGACTTTAGCAGTTGATTGTTCATGAAATACAACCTATCTAGTTTGTGAGGAGATGCAAAAATTTCCTGATAATAATGGGGACCTGTTGCGCCTGCTACGGTGTTGGACATCTTAGTCCAGCTCCCCCCTCTATTGGCAGACCTCCAAACTCCACCCGTTCTTCTATCCTGCTCAATGGCAGCGTATACGACGTCAGGATCAACAGGCGAAACTGCTACAGCTGTTTTCCCCCAGTTACCTTTGGGTAAGCCCGTTTGGAGTGTCTCCCACGTCTCGCCCCCATCCGTACTGAGGTAGATTCTATTTTTTTCACTACCGCCCATGTAGGCAGCAATGGTACGGTGATGTTCCCATGTTACTGCATAGATTCGATTGGCATCTCTAGGGTCTACTGCCATATCGGTTACACCCATGAAATTCTCATCACCAAGTGTCTTTTTCCAAGACTTTCCTCCGTCTGTTGATTTAAAGAAGCCGCGTTCACCACCAGCGCTCCAGAGTGGTCCTTGTGAGGCCACATATATGATTTTTGAATCCTCAGGATGCACAATAATTTTGGAGATATGCTCGGAGTTCTTAAGTCCCATGTTTTGCCATGATGCTCCTCCGTCGGTGCTTCGGTAGACGCCATCTCCAAAGCCAATATGCCGACCACCGTCGTTTTCGCCTGTACCGACCCAAACGTGATAAGGGTTATTTGGATCTAATGTTACACATCCAATAGAATAGACAGGTTGATCATCGAAAAGAGGGAAAAAAGTTGTTCCTGCATTTACGGTCTTCCACACACCTCCTGATGCAACGGCAATGTACCATACATTTTCATTGGTAGGATCAATTGCCAGGTCTGCAATACGTCCTGACATAAATGCTGGACCAATACTACGGAATTTGTAATTGGAAAAAAGCTTGGAATCAATTGGCTTAAGTACAGGATTTGAAAGTCTGCGTTGAGCCATTAATGCAGAGGCACAAACCATAAGGGCTGCCGATACCAGATAAAAGATGCTTCTTTTCATAATATTCCGATTGGATGATACGAATAAATTTAAGTAGCAGAACATTGGAAAAAGTAAGGATATACAGCGTTTTGAAGAATGGTCAAATATTGCATTAAACGGCTAGTTACTTACCAGTTATCTGTTTTAATTGTTTCTAAAAGTAGGGGAAAACGACATTGATCTGTATAGTTATTAAACTTAAAAATCTGCAATGAAGATGTCCAAAAACATACTACTTACGCTAACCGTCTTCTCTTTTTTATTTGCATGTGGATGGGAAGAAGAACCATTACCCTCAGAATTATACTCTGCCAATAATGACGGTTTAAAAATCATGCCGTTAGGTGCTTCAAGAGTAGAGGGAGCAAGTCCTTCCTTCGAAAGCTACCGTTATGAACTATGGGAGCTGCTCAACGGTGAGTTAGTTGCATTTGATTTCATAGGAACCCAGGAAGATGAAACATTTTACCCGGAATCTCTCAAAAACAACTTTGATTACCATCACGAAGGTCATGGGGGCTGGACTTCAGGTAAGATACTTGATCAATTAGATGTGTTGATACAGGATGCCGGTGTACCGGATATTGTCCTTTTCAGCTCTCCCGGAGGCAATGATGCGCTAGAAGGCCTACCATATGATCAGATTGTAGCTAACACTAACCAGATCATTGACATTCTGCAGGCTGTCAATCCAAGCATCGTTGTCATCATCGAACTTCCAGCACCAGCATCACAAGAATTAATGATCGATGAACTGCAGTCTTACTTCAACCAAATTTTGATTGATATCCCTTCCATAGCACAAGCGCAGACATCAGCAGAATCTCAAGTAATTATCGTCGATATGTTTACCGGCTTCGATGACAGTATGCTTGCCGATGAGGTACACTACAACGAAAAAGGTGCTAAGTTCATCGCTTCTCGATACTTTGAAATTCTTGTAGATTTTCTCTAACCTTACTTTTCCATTTACTTACACATCTATTTCTACAGACTAAATGGGAGAGCGTCCGAACTGATCCATTAGTTTGCGAAGCATATCATGGTGATACTGCTAATTAGATCATCGCTGAAACTAAATAGATCATGGATAGTACTGTATCTAAAATCAAAAAAAGTTTGCTACGCAGGAGTAAAAAATTGACAATTCATTTTTTCTGTGTCAAAATATACTCTTAACTAAATATGTACTTGTTTATCTGAACTGCATTCGCGTAACGGTTAATCTAATTTTCAGATTGATCAAGGAAAATCAGCAAAACATAGAGGACTCTACTGGGGGTGCCTATTTGAAAATTGATTCTCTAGCACCACATTTAGAAAAGTAAGACAATAGATTTGCATCTCATGAGGATCCCCTACTGGATTACATTTTTTTTAATGGTCTGCGCTTGCGGACCCGTGGAAAAGCCGGCTGTTGCTAATATACCGTCCGCTTCTCTTAACCAATTCGCTACAGGATTTTCCATCGCTGATAATTCAATCACTATTCTTCAACCATATCCAGGTGCAAAAAGTCCACAGACACTAGCGCTTACAGAAACGCCAAAAACAGTTGTCGTCACTAGCACTACCCATTTACCCTACCTTGAGCTGTTGGGGCTTGGAGATCGGTTAGTTGGCTTTCCAGGATTAGCGTACATCTATTCTCCTTACTTTATATCGAGGACAGAGGCCGGACACATCACAGAATTGGGTCCCGATCAAGGTTTAAATCTGGAGTTGCTTTTTGCTCTTCAACCGGATCTTGTTATTGCATTTGATATGGGAAGTGAGTCCGTCTATCTTGATAAGTTGGGGCAAGCTAATATTCCAATTCTATATAACTCTGATTTCCTGGAACCTAACTTGTTAGCGAGAGCCGAATGGATAAAAGTGTTTGGAGCCATTTTTAATAAGCAGGCTGAGGCAGATTCTATCTTTTCTCAAATTGCTACTTCCTACACTAAGCTTGCCTCAAAAGCCATGAAGAAGCAAAATCAACCAACAGTATTTAGTGGAATTATGTACGGTGACGCGTGGTTTCTACCAGGTGGTAGTAATGGCTCTGCACAGCTCTTTGCTGATGCAGGCGCAAGCTATTTATGGAATGATTCGGATGACCCCGGATGGTTGGAATTGAGTTTTGAATCAGTCTATGAAAAAGCCGGACAGGCAGAGTATTGGCTTGGAATTGGCTCAGTGAAAACGCAAGAAGAGCTAAAATCTTTAAACAGCAGGTACATAGAATTTGAAGCATTCAAGACGGGTAACTTGTATAACTACACGAAGAGAATTGGCCCAAATGGAGGCTTTGATTATTTTGAATCCGGCTACGCAAGACCAGATCTTATACTCGGAGATCTAATAGCAATTTTTCATTCCGATTTGCTACCCGACCATGAGTTTACCTACTTCCAGCAGCTTAAATAATTCAAGCTCCGTATTTTTGATCTGAATGAATAACCCAAAACTTGTGCAAAAAAAAGGAAGCCATACTGGGCTACTGATGTTAGTTTCATGTGGACTTGTACTGGCATTTGTCGCTAATCTCTCGCTCGGTTCGGTAGCTATTCCTTTTTCAGAGTTATTATCGTTCATAACATCCGGTAGTACGTCTGAAAGTTCCTGGGACCTTATACTCTTAAACTTTCGACTTCCTAAAGCAATTACTGCCTGCTTAGTCGGAGGTGCTTTAGGATTAGCTGGCTTGCAGATGCAAACGCTTTTTAGAAATCCACTGGCAGGCCCCTACGTACTAGGCATTAGTTCTGGTGCCGGACTTGGAGTCGCAGTGGCAATTTTTCTTGGCGTCAGTATGGGCGGATATGCAGCCTTAACCGGAATTGGTCGAAGCTGGGTCTTGGTTGTCTTTGGCGCTATCGGGTCTGGTCTCGTTTTAGTTGTGGTCCTTATAGCCGCAAGAAGATTAGCAGACAGCATCTCACTATTAATTGTGGGATTAATGTTTGGGGCGGCTGCAGGGGCGATCGTGAGTATTCTCCAATTTTTTAGCCAGGCTGAAAATATTCAAGCCTACGTCTTTTGGTCTTTTGGTAGTCTCGGTAGCCTTAGTTGGACTGAGCTCAGTCTTTTCGTTCCCATCATTCTCTCTGCAATGATTGGATCTACATTGATTTCCAAGCCTCTAAATGCACTGCTTCTGGGGGAAAACTATGCAAGATCCCTAGGTTTAAATATCAGAAGATCAAGATGGCTTATTATCTGTCACACCACCTTATTGGCTGGAACTGTCACGGCTTTCTGTGGTCCAATTGGATTTTTTGGAATCGCTATGCCGCACATTGCCCGAATGCTCTTTAATACTACCAATCACTTGACACTTAGTCCCGTAATAATTCTTTCCGGTGGTGCCTTGATGTTAATCTTTGATACGATATCCCAACTCCCTGGTATTGAATCTACACTTCCGATAAATGCCATTACTGCTCTGGTGGGAGCTCCATTTGTGATTTACCTGATCTTGAAAAAACGCTCTCTAAATTATTCCTACCAATCATGAGTCTTTTTCATACGACCCAATTAAGCATTGGATATTCATCTGATAAACCCATCCAGCAAAACATTAATATCTCTCTTGAAAAAGGTCAGATTATTTCCCTTATGGGGCAGAACGGAGTTGGAAAAACCACCTTTCTAAAAACGATTGCCAAATTGATCCCTGTAATTTCGGGAGAAGTTTTTTACGATAAACAATCACTTCGTGATCTGTCTGCTTTTGATTTATCGAGAAGGTTAAGTTTAGTACTCACTGAACGTCCTTCAGCTGGAAATCTAAGCGTTTTTGAGCTCGTAGCATCTGGAAGATATCCTTTTACTAACTGGTTAGGGAAACTTTCACAGAAAGATCAAGAAATGATCGAATGGGCGTTGTCCGAAACACAAATTAACTATATAGCCGAGAAGAAGCTCTCCGAGTTGAGTGATGGTCAGCTACAAAAAGTGATGATAGCAAGAGCGCTGGCCCAAGATACTGCGATGATTTTCTTAGATGAGCCTACGGCTCATTTAGACGTGCACAACAAAATTGAAATCATGATGCTGCTACGAAAGATCGCCAATGAAGGGAAGGGTATACTTATCTCCACTCATGATCTTCAGATCAGCCTTCAGCTTTCAGATAAAATGTGGCTATTCAATTATCTGGAGCCGGTGAACGAGGGAATCCCGGAAGATCTGGTCTTGAATGGCAGTTTTGCACAAACACTGTATTTAAATGATTTTGAGTATGACTTTAAAACAGGAAGATTTAAAGGTAACCGAATATCTAAAAACAAAACCATATCGATTAAAGGTGACCAAGAAAGCGTGTTTTGGACTTCTCACGCATTAGAAAAAATCGGTTACACCATTGCAAAAGAGAATTCCTCCAACCAAATAATGATCAGTCAAAATAAATGGCATCTGACTACTTCTGAATCAACGATCACTTTCAATAAAATTGAAGAATTATTAGCTTACGTTTCATGAAAACCATTCTGGCTTTGTCTGCCCTTATCATGTCGACCTCCCTCATTGCTCAAGACTTTTTTAAGACAATACCGAAAGCACCTTCCCACTATACTGCGAATACTGTTGCCATCCGAATGATCGATGGCCTGGGGTTTCGATACTATTGGGCAACTGAAGGGCTAACTGAAAAAGACCTTACCTATCGAATTGGAGAAGACAGTAGAACGGTAAGGGAAACGCTTGAGCACATTGCAGGACTTTCTGCGATGACGGCCTCAGCTATCGAAGGAATCCAATATCAGCAACCAGCAGGGCTGGAAAAAATGAGCTGGGAAGACGTACGAAAACTCACCTTAGGTCAACTTGCCTCCGCACGCAATCTTTTGGTGGAAGAAAAGGATGTGTCGGAAGCAATAATCGATTTTGGTAACGGGAGAACCTTTCCTTTCTGGAATGCGATCAATGGCCCGATCGAAGATGCTATCTGGCACACAGGCCAAGTAGTAATGTTACGCCGAGCAACTGGAAATCCTTTTCCAAAAGGTGTCAGTGTGTTCACCGGAAGGCAGCAATCAAAGTGAAAGCAAGCTTAAGCCTGCTATACTTAACCATTTACATTTTCCATTATCTTGATACCGGTTAAGCGAATAACCTTGCCCATCCCAGAAAGTATTCAATTTCTCTAATTTGATCAAATCACCATTCTTTTAATACAGCTTTCTCCGCCAGGTAAGGTTGGTTAACTTCTACACGGAATTTCTGCTCCCTAATTCAAACCCGTTGCTAAAGTGATGAGTGCTAACCGTCTCCTTAGATCATTCTGCATGAACATATACTTAGCTGTACATGATCATCGAAAACTTAATTTCGCTGTTAATTGTATAGATACTGCTGTGAAGGAATTAACATTGCTATGTGAAGAAAACAGAGGAAAAGGCCGAAAAATTTGTAGATGTACAGCAGCTGATCGCCGGAAAAAACAAGGGATTGTTAAAGGTGATCCCGGGTTTTATCATCAAGTGGCTCAAAGGAATTATCCATGAAGATGAAGTCAATGAATTCTTTGATTTCCATCGAAAATCCGATGCTTTTGAATTTTGTCAAGCTACTGTCGAACGCTTCAACTTGACTCTAAATGTTGAGGGTGATGATAATATCCCGTCAGCACCTACCCCTATCATTTTGGTAGCAAACCATCCTCTCGGTGGATTGGATGCGATCTCTCTTATTCACTCTCTGAAACATCGGCGAAATGATCTGAAATTCATCGTGAATGACTTTTTAATGGCTGTTTACACCCTCAAAGACCGATTTATTGGGGTAAACAAAGTTGGGAAAAGTGCTAAGGAATCACTAAAGAAAGTTGAAGAACAGTTTGCTTTGGGCACTGCCACTTTTCTCTTTCCCGCAGGTCTTGTCAGCCGTAAGTCTGGGGGAGTTGTGAAAGATCTGGAATGGAAAAAGACCTTTGTAAGCAAGGCGAAAAAATATAATCTCCCGGTAATCCCCGTCTACTTTGGAGGACGACTCACCAATCGTTTCTACAGATTGGCTAACTTAAGGAAGTTATTTGGGATCAAATTCAACATTGAAATGTTGTATTTGGTTGACGAAATGTTTTACCAGCAAGACATGCACATTGACATCATGATCGGAAAGCCAATAGGACCGACAATATTCACAAGAGAAAAATCCGATCATGATTGGGCTCAGTGGGTCAAAGAGGAAGTATATAAACTGAAAAAATGAGCAGGCCTGAGAAGGAATGAGTAAACAAGAAGACATCATAGCCCCTGTAGACAGAGCACTGATCGAAAGTGAATTAAATGATGAGCGTTTTGTAAGAAATACCAACAAAGCGGGGAATAAGATTTACATCATAAATCATCACAATTCTCCCAATACGATGAGGGAGATTGGCCGTCTAAGGGAAGTTTCCTTTCGTGATGCCGGTGGTGGAACAGGGCAAGCGCTTGACATAGACGATGCAGATACCTCGGAAAGATGCTATGAACAGTTAATTGTATACAATCCGGAAGATCAGGAAATCATTGGCGGCTATCGGTTCATCACAGGCGAGCGCGCACTTAATTCAAAGACAGGAAATTACGAGTTGTCAACTGCACATTATTTTGAATTCTCTGAGCATATGAAAGTTGAGTACTTGCCTTACGCAATCGAACTTGGCAGGTCATGGGTTCAGCCAAGTTACCAGCCATCGGTTAACCCAAGAAAAGGGGTCTTTGCTCTAATGAACATATGGGACGGGCTCGGCTCCTTAGTTATCCAATATCCCCACATCAAATACCTATTTGGGAAGGTGACCATGTATACACATTACAATCAAGAGGCACGAGATATCTTGCTTTCCTTCCTTGCGCATTATTTCCCACAGCGGCTTGATCTATGTGTTGCCAAAGAGGAGTTACGTGCAGGTTTTAATACTGCGCTTTTCAGGGAGCATTTTGGGACTACAACCTCGTATGAAGATGGTTTCAAATTGCTAAATAAATTGCTAAAAGATAGAGGAGAATGGATTCCTCCTCTTATTAACATCTACATGAACCTAAGTGAGACCATGATCACTTTTGGAACTGCACAAAATCCAGATTTTGGTGATGTGGAAGAAACAGGCATCCTGGTAACCATCGCGGATATCCACAAGGAAGTCAAAGACCGACACCTAAATTACTAGTATTTTCCCTAAACACTGCGAAGTTGTGTAGACCTAGCGCTAAGCTTTAGCACTCCGGTTTCTTCGGCTGCCACACTAATACCAGATTTTCTAAGTCAAAATAAGAGATGTCAACTTCTTCTCCTGTCCGATTAAATATTTTGGGTGGAAGCATCGAGCAGTTTACACAGCAAAAACTGAAGAAATAATAATTGCTGTCTTTGTATATTCCACTGTAGAATCTCCACCTGCTTTCATCAGAATTTATCGTGTAAGATGCAAGTAACGCCGCTGCCCAGGGGAATTCCTAAAAAGCATCCTCAGCATCACTACTATTGCATGAAACCAAAAAGCTCGTTATCAACACCATGATTAGTAGTTTATCCATGATCAATTCATAACTAGAGTTGTGCCGGTCTTGCTACCTGATCCGATAAATATAACGTTCCGGACCAATAATTTCACTTTGTGATGCATTCCATCCCTGATCTGTATTAGATAGATAGTTGATCAGCTCTTCGACATTGTCAAAACTCCAATCCAATTCTACTGCCTTAGCAAGGGCAAAATCTTCCATACCTCGGCATTCATCAACCAAACCAATGAACCCCGTAGGTGATGTTTGGTAAATTTTAGTCCATCCCTGATCCGCTACCAACGTATATCCAAGTACCTCTTCGTAGTATGCCTGCATTTTAACCAGGTCCACGTGATACGTCCACGTAATAGATCCGTGAAAATTAAGAGGATAAATACTAGTTTGTACACGAGGAGCATGTTCAAGAATAGCAAAAAAGCGCTCATTCTCAGGGTGTTGTTTGAACTGCTCAAATTCTAACAAGTATCCTTCAGGGTCCTCTGCCACAAAACCATCGTGTGGACTTCCCGGCCTTGCTTTATAGCCAAATCGTATAGGTATTCTTTCTTGCCTCGCATGCTCGTACCATTGATGTAACTGATCCGTCAGCAATGCAAGTGCTGTTGCATTTGGCTGATCTGAGGGGTGTTTTTTGTTATGGGAGTTCAGGGCTAAATAGGTGTCAGGAGAGATCATGAGCACATATGGCTCAATTTCATTGAAGCCCAACGTTTTTGTATAGAATTCTCTGGCTGCGTCCACATCCTCATAGTAAAAATGTGTGGTCTGTTTCCCCACACCAAAGCTTGCTATGGTTTTGAAATCGGTATTTTTCATCAATAATTCATTGATGCCTTCAACCGAATAGCCCAGTAAACGTCCTAAACGTCGGGCGGCAGAAAATTCTTCAAGGTTACCATTGTCCATTTTGAACTGAATGTACTGCTTGTATCGAAGTTCGTCTTTGTAGACTACCGGAACTTCTTTTTCATAAGTGGCTACCGCTGAGAAAAGAAGCGTAACCGGAAACCTTTTTTCCCTAAATAACCCCAAACTATATTTTTCAGAAATGCCAACTAAATCATCCCAATAATCCTCCATCTCTTGAGGTGACATAGGCTGACCCAAAGCAATTGGTTTAGCTCCATTTGCTACCATTTCACAGTAGACGTCAAATGCAGCAAGTATTGGATCTTGCTTTACCTCACAATGAGTTCCAAATAGCAAAGACAATACCAGTAATAGTGCACAAATTCGAGACATTCTTAGAAATTTAAGGTGAAAAAAACTATTGACTTTTAAATCTCAATAATAAGCCAAATAAAGCGTAGAAACTATGTAATCTTCGTCCAGCAGAAGACGGTAAAAAACTCTTAGGAATTAATACCACTCACGACTCCTAAAACTCCCAGCGAA
>JAYPLE010000031.1:0-9589 GCA_038129245.1 Flammeovirgaceae bacterium
ATAGGCCACCCAGGGATGCACAAGGCCACACCCAATTTACATAAAGTAGTTAGTCTCATTTACACCCCGACAACAACTTATCCTTTTGTCATCTCCAAGCGAACAGGAATGAGCGTCATTCAGGTTGCTGATAAGGTTTTATATACTGGCCTGATCGAGATGCAGGAGCTGGATACTACGGGATAGGTCCCCTGAAAAAGCTATAATGAAACACAAAAGAGTAAGATTAAAATATTCTGCTCAAACGTAGTTTTGGAAATTATTGATTCTGAATAAACATTATTTGCTTTGGGTTTACCTGAAGTTGAACAGAGGTATCCACATCAAATAGATTGATTCCTAACTGATGAGTTTCGTCGATCAAAATGAGGTGTCCGCCAACATCAACACCATAACGAACAATATTTCCATGAAATTCCATATGCCTAACAATTCCCTGAAACTTAGTAGTTCCTGTCTTTTGAATAGTACCAGTTTTTAAAAATTGAACATTTTGAGGCCTGAATACTATGGAACCTTTACCATTTGATTTTTGTCTTAAAGCAATTTCAAAACCTTTGTCTGATCTGAATACACACCCTGTATCATTCTCCAAGATTACACCCTGGATCACGTTTGCAGTGCCTAGAAAATTTGCTACGAAAAGATTCTTTGGCTGGTCGTAAAGTTCAACTGGAGAACCAACTTGCTGAATAACACCATCATCCAGAACGGCCAAACGATCAGATGTTGTGTTTGCCTCTTCTTGATCGTGCGTAACAAAAATGGTCGTAAGTTTTAGCTTTTGTTGTAATTCACGTATATCTCGTCGCATCTGGACGCGTAAATTAGCGTCAAGGTTTGAGAGTGGCTCATCTAGCAGTAGAACCTTAGGTTCGATAACTAACGTTCTTGCCAAGGCGATACGTTGTTGTTGACCACCCGATAATTGAGAGGGGCGACGGTCAGCAAGATCAATTAGTCCCACCATTTCTAGAGCAGCATTGACCCTAAGCTTAATTTCTGCAGCAGGCACGTTTCGCTCTTCCAATCCGAAAGCCACATTTCTGCGGACAGTCATATGTGGCCAAAGTGCATAACTCTGGAACACCATTCCCACATCACGTTTCCATGGTGGTTGGCCGGCAATGTCTTCTCCATCTATTAAAATACGTCCCGTTGGCGTAGGTCCAAAACCAGCGATCGCCCGCAATAATGTTGATTTACCTGAACCAGATGGTCCAAGAAAGGCAAAAAATTCTCCCGCCTCAATATTCAAATTTACTCCCTTAAGTACATGTGTATCACCAAAAGAGAGATTTAAGTTCTCTATCACAACACCAGAAGATTTCATTATGTCATCTTTCATGTATTGCCTCCTTCAAAGATAATGGCGTTTGGCTCTCGTAATTTCTTACTGCGTTCAATAATTACATGAGAAATGTAGGTTCCAACCCCTACGAAAATTACAGCAATAATTCCCAAAGCCGCTCCCGGACCACGGCCAGAAGTGGACTGCATAAATTCATAGATACCAAATGCCAGTGGTGCATCTGAGTCTTTAGCTACAAGCATAATTGTAGCTGATAACTCAACTGATGCGGTCGCAAAACTAGTTACAAATCCAGCTAAAATGCCCCCAGACATTAGCGGAACAACTATACGCCAGACAGTGCGACCTTTTGTTGCTCCTAAGTTCTCAGCTGCCTCCTCTAGCATTACGCTGATTTGTTGAATAGCTGCAACACAAGCTCTCAAAGCGTAAGGTAACCGACGGATTGTCATCGCAATAACGATTATTACCCACCACGATGCTAGAGGTTCGTTGATAATCGGAACATCAAAACTATGATACGTTCGAAGATATCCAATACCGAGCACTACACCTGGAACTGCAAGCGCTGCAGTTGCTCCATAATCTAGCCACTTTCGACCTAATATTTTTGTGCGCCATACGATGTAGGCAATACTCGTTGCAATAATAACGTCAAGAAGTGCAGCGATGCCTGCATAAAGTAATGTGTTTGTTATATACTGCGAGGCTGTATCGAAAACAGTTTTGTAGTGATCAAAGGTAAACCCATCGGGCATTACCGCAAAAGACCAAACTGTCCCGAAGGAGAGTAAAGTAAGTCCTACATGCGGTGATAAAACGAGAAGTAAAATAAGAATAACCACGCCATAGCATCCAACTTTTTCCCATGTGCGCAAATCACGCCGCATTAATCCACCTCCACCCTTCTGGACAGTTGCATAGTCTTTGTCTTTAAGTGCCAGCAGTGATATCCAGAGAGATAAAAGAGAAAAGCCTACCAAGATGACAGAAATTACATAGCCCATTGGATCCGCAATTCCTATTGACGAGATGCGTAAGTAAGCCTGAGGTGCCAGCATATTATTTATGTTAAGAAGGAGAGGCGTACCTAAGTCATCAAACACTTTAATAAATACAAGCGCAGCTCCAGCCACATAGCCCGGCATAGCAAGAGGAAATACAATACGACGGAATAATCGAGTTCCAGAAGATCCTAAGTTTTGAGCCGATTCTTCCATTGCCCTATCAATATTATTAAGAGCCGCAGATAAGTTAATTAAAATGAAAGGAAAGTAATGAACACTCTCAACCAAAATTACCCCATTCAAACCCTCCATAAACGGAATTGTGAATCCTACATGTTCATCTAGAATTAGGTTTATTGAACCATTAGCACCAAATAGCAGCTGCATCGCAATAGCTCCCACAAAGGGCGGCATTATCAGTGGTATGATTCCGAGAGTTTGTATTAAAAGAGCGCCATGAAAATTAAAACGGGTTGTAAAATAAGCAAGCGGCATCGCTATAATCGATGCAACTAAAACCGACATACTTGCAACATAAAATGAGTTGATAAATGACTCTAAGAATAGGGAATTTCCAAAAAAATCAACGAAGTTTATAAAAGTAAAAGAACCTGTATTCGGATCTTGAAAGGCCACATAAATCACCTGCGCCACTGGAACTATCAGAAACAATAGCAAAAAAATAGCAATTAAAAGGGCAGCTATCACAGGGCCCCTTTCAACTGATGAAAAGGTTCTAATTGCGTGATTCTTCAAAAGATATTTTACACAAGGGATGCATCAAAGTGAGGAACTGCCACCCTAGAGTGGCAGTTTTATTTAAATTGGTAAGACTTATGGTGATAACAATTCAGCGCTGCATCAAAAATAGAAGCTTTGCCATCAATGATGAGACTAGAGCATGGAATACGCTTTGTCAGCCAGTTCCTTGGCCTTAGCGTAGTTAGCCATGACCATACTATCCCATTCACTCTCTAATTCTGCCTGTCGACCAGTAACCTTCGTAGTTGCTTTCTTTCGTTTTTTCTTAAAGATCTTGTTGAAGTCAGACTCACTAGCCTGAGCTTCAGAAACAGGAACTTCGTTTACTAAAGCACGTGCTTCTGCAATCAAATTTGAAGCTTCAGAATTACTTTTACCAACAAGCTTAGCTTCAGCTTTTTGAATCGCTCTAATAGCTTCACGCAGATCATCTAAGCGATAAGTGATCATCACATCAAATAAAGAGTTAATGACATTATAACGACCTTTTGACAGTGCAAGATCGAATTTAACTGCTGCACCAATCGTTTTGTCCTTGAAAGGATTTGGAAAATCTTTTGGTGCTTTTGCATAAGTAGCTGGGTTAACGGGAAGACGGCGGATCTTTGGATCTAATAATAATTCCTGACCCTCTGTGGACAATATAAACTCAATAAAAGCGCCAGCTGCTTTTGAGTTAGGAGCATTTTTAACAATAGCAATATTAGCCGGTACTAGAGTAGTTACTTTGGGGTAATTAAAGCCAACCGGGAAACCTGATGCCTGCGATGAAAGACCGAAAAAATCGATAACGATCCCAGCTCCAAAAGATCCCGAATTGACTCCATCTGGAACACCAAAACTTCGCTCAGTGACCGTTTTAAAATTACCAGCTATTGCCTTCCACTCTGCCCAGCCTTCTTTCCAACCCATGCCCTGCAAAACAGTCTCGACGGTCAGATGGGTAGTGCCTGAGCGAGATGGGGCACTCATACCGGCATGTCCGTGATAGATAGGTTTTTTTAGGTCAGCCCATTCCATTGGGGGTGGAAGTTTTTTGGCCTTTAAATAACGCTCGTTCCACATAATTCCATATCCAGATGCTGCGAAACCTTTGTAGTAACCTTCGGGGTCGTTAATTGGAAATGAACCGACTTTCTCTGGGATCCCACCAACCTTGACGTCATATTTGACTAATAGGTCATCACCCTTTAACACTTCAAAGGCATCAGGTGCAGAAGCCCAAAACATATCAGCCTGGTTATTATCTGCTGTTTCCTGAAGATATTTAATGCCGGCTGTTGTCTTTTTCTTAAGCATCTCTACATCAATGCTAGGGTATTTCTTTTCGAAAGCTTTTTCGAAAGTTGCAGTGGTATCCGTGGGATAAGAAGTCACAATAGTAAGCTTACCACTGAGGGCGTATGCAGGAACCGAGGCGACTGCAAGGCCTATTGCAGCAGCAATTGCGAACGTACTTTTCATAAACAATCTCCTTATTAAATTAGAAAATTAATTATCTACTTCAACACTACTAATGAAGTAGCTGGGAGAATGATTCTGCATTCGATATGCCAAGCATTAGGCAAGACTATATTCCCCTTAATAGTCTGATATAATTGTAATTAATAATAAAAAAATTGATGAATATCTGGGCGATTTTGACTCATATTGAGCCAATTTTGACACATAAAATCATTTAAACTTATCTGGATTCAATCCATATTTTTGCATCCGAAGGTAAAGTTTTTTTCGGGGAATTTTCAAGGACTCAGCTGTCTTACCAATACGACCAGAATTTTTAGTTAATGAGTCCTTAATGGTCTCGCACTCGAAGGCTGAAACTTTATCCGTTAACGATTCCCCTAAACTATAATCAGAAGTATTTATATCATCAGTTTTTGTAACTACCATTCCAAGTACGAACCTTTCAGCAACATTTTTTAATTCACGAACATTACCAGGCCACACACGTGCTAACAGTTCCTGAATAGTTGTTTCGTTAATCTCTGGTGTGATTCTTCGAAACCGATCACTAGCTTCCTCAACAAAGCGTCGAAATAGGGTTGGAATATCTTCAAGTCTTTCCCTCAACGGTGGCAGAGATATACTCGCAACATGGAGACGATAATAAAGATCTTCTCGAAACCTCTCATCACTAGCTAATTCAAGCAAATTTTTCTTGGTAGCAGCTATTACACGTACATCCACAGGAATTGTCTCATTTCCGCCAAGCCTCTCTATAGTACGTTCCTGTAGAACACGAAGTAGCCGGACTTGAATAGCTAAGGGCATACTCTCAACTTCATCTAGAAATAAAGTCCCCCCTCCAGCATACTCAATCTTTCCGATTCGTCTCTTGTTTGCACCAGTGAAGGCACCAGCTTCATGTCCAAATAATTCACTTTCAATAATTGACTCAGGAAGTGCACCGCAATTCAATGCTACAAACCGTTTCTCCCGCCTGAATCCGTAATCATGTAAACAGCGTGCAACTAACTCTTTACCAGTACCAGTTTCTCCATGGATAAGAACATCCACATTCGTATCTGCAATGTCTATTAGGGTTTTCCGAACCTCTAACATTGAAGGCGCTAATCCCATAATCCGTCGCTCTATTTCAGAATCTGGCTCACGCGCCATACGAAGTGCCCGATTCTCCAAAATTAAGTTCCGTTTTTCTGAAGCGCGACGAACTACATCGATAAGACGCTCCATATCTGCTGGTTTTTCGATGAAGTCATAGGCTCCTGCATGCATTGCATCTACAGCCATTGAAACATCACCATGGCCAGTAATTAGCACGACTGGAAGATCCTTATCGATGGCTACTGTTCGGTGTAGTAATTCCAAGCCACTAATAAATGGCATCTTTACGTCGGTAACGATTATGCCTGGCCAGGTAACAGAGATGTAATCTAATGCTGCTTTCGCAGAATCTAGAGGGATTACTTCAAAACCTTCAATCTCTAGTGCCTGGGCTCCAGAGAGCCTGACTTCCTCTTCATCGTCAATAAAGATCACAGGTCCAAATAGGTTCATGCCCATTTTTTAGTAATCTTATTGATCTGCTCTGATTAGAGTAATCATGAATGTTGTCATTTCACCTGGTAAGCTGGTGACACTTATTGATCCACCAAAATCCTTGATAATGTTGTAAGAGATCGAAAGTCCTAGGCCGACGCCCTCACCAGGGCTTTTTGTTGTGAAAAAAGGGTCAAAAATATGAGCAAGATTTTCGTTTTTAATACCTGTCCCGCTATCTTTCACAAAAATCAATATTTTGTCTTCAATTTCTTTTGCAGAGATCACAAGACGTGGGTTATTAGTTCCCGCCATTGCATCAATTGCATTTCCCACGAGGTTAATAAACACTTGTTCCAAACGGATCGCCTCAGCTTTGACTTGCCAGACTCTAGGTTCTATCTCAAACGAAATATGGACACCTTCTTCACGAATACGTTCTTCAAGTAATTGAAGAGCATCACTGCAAACCTTCTCCAGATCAATGGCCTCTAACTGTTTAGTTGGACGGCGAGCTAAGTTTCGTAAATGATTAACAGTTCCGGCCATCCGCTCTACCAAGCCTGAAATACGATTCAAAGCAACTCTGGCATCTTCCATTTCTTGTTTATCCATCAGGCGATTTGTGTTGTAAGCATAGGATCGAATGGCTGCAAGCGGTTGATTTAATTCATGTGCAACTCCAGCAGCTAATTGACCAAGTGCTGCTAACTTTCCAGCTTGAACAAGCTCGGCCTGTGTTTCTGCCAAGGTGTCGCGAAATTTTCTTAGCGAATGAGCCATCTCAGATATCTCATCATTGCCTTCTGTAAAAACGTGAGTGTTTAAATCCCCTTCCGCTATGTTCCGCATGTTTTCATCTAGTAAAGTAATACGACGTACCAGATTACGACCGACGTAAAGCCAAACAACTAGAACAGCAAAAATTAGACTAAAGCCAGCGACTGTCAGTAGCATAAGTTTGCCATTCTCAATAGATGTTTCAGATTGACTTGCTGCTTCTATAGATGAAATTTTACCAGCCTCGACAAGCTCAGTTATAAAATCTTGAAGTCTCCTTACTAATTCTTGATTAATGGAAACCAACTCTTGACCATCCCTCAGTGTTGTTAGCTCGTCACGTCGCAATTGGAAAAGATCATTATCCCCACTGGCAAATGCCATTACATCTTGAAGTGATTGGCTGAGAGAGAGCGACTCAGGTAGAGCTTTTAATTTGTTAATGTCTGAAATAGCTCGGCCCTGTACTTCGCTGAGAAATAACGAAGTGTCATTTAATGAAGTGCTATCAGGCAAGCTCGCTGCACGTGCAATCAAACCTACGGCTAGATTCCCTGTCGCATTGAGACGAAGAAGTGCTGCCTGACGCTGCGTTTCCAAAGAAAGCCTTAAATTTTTAACTATTTTTTCATCACTAGACTGTGCTGAATCTACGGCAAGCTCTATTCTAAAACGAGCGTCTTCAATCATCGGCTCTACTTCGTCAAGGAAATCTGTATGTGTCCACCTCAACCTGTCAACTAGATCGGCATTGCGCTCCCTGAACCAGAATTGTTTTCGGACATTCGTGTCAAGTGCGCTTAGGTTAGCCTGTAAACCATCAATCATGCTAAGGATTGAGGATTTAGATTTATGGCCAAGCACAATAACGTCAACTTCTTCCAGTAAATTTCTGATGTCATTTAGATTTTCAGAAAGGATTAACCAAGTTCTAGCTCGTTCAAATTCACTTTCTGCGGCAGCTAGTGCTGGAGCAGTAGCAGTAATTACAGCACTTTTTTCCGCAAGACTGGCTGCCAACATAACTGTGGGTATATTGTATTTAACAATTTTTTTAAGGCTATCACCGACTCCACCAAATGATATCCACGCAATCGATGTCGCAAGAACTGTCATAGCAGCAACGCTTCCAAAAGCTAGAAATAACCTGCCTCGAATACTTGAGAAGTGTAAAAAACTCATCGTTGCACTTCGATTTTCTATTTTGTTAATTCTTCCATCGTTTCTTTGACCAAATTAATTGCCTTTAAATGATTTGTCTTAGCAAACTTTTCCCATTTTTTTTCAAGTACAATCTGATTTGGTGGTATAGGTAAACCGGGTCTTCGACGAATAAAACCACTTGAAAACGATGGGTCCTCAGCTTGATTAGCAGTCACTGGCACGCGGCTTATCAAACGACGAGCTTCTTTCAAACTTTCCACCAACGAAATTTTTTCAGCTTTTAATACCAACGATTCAGCTTCTCGAACAATGGACCAAGATTTGGTTAAGCTACGTAATCGGTAGGTAATCATTATGTCAAAAAGGTTATTAACCAGATGATATCGCGTCCTTGATAGTTCTGTATCAAAACGAATTCCCTTTTTTGTCAAATTTTCGTCGAAAGGATTTGGATATCCATTTGGCAATTCCAAATAGATCTCAGGGTCTATCGGTAATCGACTGATCTCAGGTTCTAAAAGTATTTTTTGACCATCAGATGAAAGAATAAATTTGACAAAAGCCTTAGCCACATCTGGATTCTTACCATTTTTCAAAAGAGCTATATTTGCTGGTAGAAAAACTGTTGCATCCGAATAAGTAAATCCAACTGGGGCTCCAGTAGCGATGGCTGATAAACCAAAAAAGTCAATTACGGGCCCAACACCGAATCTTCCTCTCTTCACACCATCGAGTACACCGAAGCTTCGAGCCGTAACTGTCGCGAGATTGCCAGCGATTTCCATCAAAGTCGACCAGCCTTCATCCCAACCCTTTCCTTGTAAAATAGTTTCAATGATTAAGTGCATACTACCTGAGCGAGATGGAGCCGAGATCCCAATATGACCCATGTAATCAGGGTTTCGGAGATCATCCCAATGACGCGGTTCAGGCAAATTATGTAGATTTAAATAATCTCGGTTCCACATAATTCCATAACCAGAAATGGCAAATCCCCTGTAATATCCTGCAGGGTCATCGACTGGATACCCAAGAATATGCTGATTTGATTTGATTTTAGATCTAAAGACCTTTTCCAAGTGACCAGATTTCTTTAATACTTCAAAAGCGTCTGGTGCTGAGGCCCACAAAATATCAGCTGGTTCACCCTTGGCTTCCTGAATAAAAGATATAGCAGCAGATGTTTTTTTAGATCGTACATGTATCTTGATTCTTGGATGTCGTTCATTGAATGCAGACTTGAAGCGATTGAAAACATTTTCTGGGAATGAAGTTACGATGATAAGTCGACCAGACAATTCGTTAGCGAAAACAATAGGCACCCCCTGAGCCATAAGCACAAACAACATTACCAAAATAGTCATGATGTAATGTGCAATCTTTCCCTTCTGCACATTCAGATTAGAACGACAAAGTACTGAAGCCGTGACTCGTATTAAAACTTCTGACAAACTGGGCTCAGGCAGAGCATTCTGACTTTTTTTGAAAGGTTTCACCCATTCAATAAGATCATAGCTAGTATAATTTTTCATCATAATCCCTATAGCATTTTGGGATTAAA
>JAYPLE010000032.1:0-9406 GCA_038129245.1 Flammeovirgaceae bacterium
TGGGGGATATGTCCGTGATTGGACCGCGGCCACATGCGCTGTCTCACAATGAAGATTTTAGGAAACAGGTAGATCGTTTTTTACAGCGGCATGCGGTCAAACCGGGCATTACAGGATTGGCTCAGGCAAAAGGGTTCAGAGGAGAGACCACCACCTTTCATTCCATTAACGGTCGTGTACGATTGGATCGGTTCTACGTCAAGAACTGGTCGTTTTGGTTGGATATTAAGATCCTAGTTTTAACTGTGTTTATCCTGCTCAGAGGGAATGAAAATGCCTATTAGGGCTTCCGTTTCAAATTTCTACTCTAGCTTTACGCGTTGATAGTATCACTCATGCGTCACTCACTTTATAGTGTTTTATTAATAGTATTTTGCCTCAGTAATTCCTTTGCTCAGGATGATTACCGGGAACTCTATGAGCGGGCCTCTGAATTAGGATTGTCAGAAACAGAGATCATGTCCCTGGCCTTAAGTCAGGGTTATTCTTTCCAGGAGTTGGATAAGTTTAACCAATCGATCGACCAGCAGGACCTTGTGAATGCCCGCATCCGACAGTTTAGTAACATTCAGCAGGATACTACTGCAACTGATTACCAAAAAGAGCTATTCTTTGGCGCAGGGTTCTTCGCCCGAGGCTTTGGGTTGACGTTTCAACCGGATGAGAACATGCCCACACCACCTGATTATGTATTGGGTCCCGGAGATGAGTTATACGTAGACATATACGGTGTCTCCGAGGAGTATTACAATACTACCATTTCACCTGACGGATACATCACGTTGGTAAACATCGGTAAAATCAATGCACAGGGAAGAACCATTGCAGAGCTTAAGGAAATCCTGATTCGGAAGTTTGGGACAGTATACCGTGATTTAATTTCAAACAGACCCCGGACCTTTTTACAGGTAGGATTAATCAATGTCAAGAGCATTCAGGTTCATTTGGCAGGAGAGATTAATGTGGCGGGTACGTATACACTCAACGGCTTTTCGACTGTGATGAATGCGTTGTACGCTGCCGGAGGCCCAACACCCACCGGGTCATTTAGATCCATACAGATATTAAGAGGTGGTGCGAAAGTGAATGAGCTGGATTTGTACAAGTTTTTACTTAAAGGAGATGCGCGTCAGAATGTACGGTTACAAAGCAATGACGTTATTCTCGTTCCCCCGTATGAAAACCGGGTTTCGATTACAGGTGAGGTAAAACGACCTACGCGATACGAAACGAAGCCAGGGGAGACGGTTGCCGACCTGATTACCTATGCAGGAGGGTTTACACCCCTGGCTTACAAGGAATCATTATCCGTCGTACGACCGGCTGAGGCGGATAGAGTAGTGGGTGAAATTTATGAGCAGCAACTTGAGTTATTTCCTGTGATGGCCGGCGACGAGTACACGGTGCATTCTACTTTTGGGAAGTTTAGCAACCGGGTATTAATAGAAGGGGCTGTAATGCGTCCGGGTAATTATGCCCTGGATGACTCGCTAACAGTGTCTCGCCTGGTAGAAAAAGCAGGTGGATACCGTCCTGATGCCTTTTTGGGCTATGGTGTATTAAGCAGAACTAATGAAGAGCTGACGATAACTACACAGCAATTAGATTTTCGATCAATTAGTTCGGGGGATTCTCCCGATATCGTATTGCAACCTGAAGACCGCATTATTGTACAGTCCAAGTTTGACCTGGATGAAAAGCAATTTGTGAAGATTTCCGGAGAGGTGAACGACGAAGGAACGTTTCCTTTTTTTGATGGACTAGTGCTGTCTGATGTTTTATTTCTTGCGAAAGGAGTGAAGCAATCTGGAAGAGGGGGGTTTATTGAGATCTCGAGAAGAGCAAGTAATCAGCAACCTACACAACAGAGAGAAATCATCAAAATTCCTTTCGATGTGTCTGATTCTCTGGGAAACCCGGAGTTTTCTGTACCCTTGGCATCCTTTGACCATATCATGGTAAGAAAAAACCCCCAATACATGGAAGAGACCATCGTGACGGTTTCAGGAGAGGTAAATTTTCCGGGAGAGTATACGCTCATTTCACGCAATGAAAAAATCTCTGATCTCATTGAAAGAAGTGGAGGCACCAATGAGTGGGCATTTATAGAAGGCGCTACGTTAATTCGTAAGACGGAGTACTACAAATCGGAAAATGAAATTCAGGGGAAAATTGATTTTCTCAATGAGATCCGAGCGCAATATGACAGTACGGACATTGAAGCGGAGGTACTCTACGCTGAAAAGCTAGATCAGGAAATTGCATTGCTACGATCTCGGTTGGAGCAGGATAATTCTTCTGCTGCCTCGACGGCAAAACGTAACCGTTTGGAAGAGATCAAAAGTCAGAACCCGTTACTGGCAAATTTAGATGTAAAAAGAAACGAAGCTATTCCGTTGAAATTGCAGAAAATTATGCAGAATCCAGAAGGGAAAGAAAACCTTACATTGGAAGCCGGAGATCATTTGATCATTCCTTCCAAGAGTGAAACGGTACGCCTTCGAGGAAAAGTGCTGTATCCTTCAACTGTTTCGTTTGCTTCAAAGAAATCTGCCAGGTATTATGTGAACCAGTCAGGAGGTTTTGATCAGCGTGCACTGAAACGAAACACCTATGTACTGTATCCAAATGGGGAGGTTGCCAGGACAAAGAGTTTGTGGTTCTTTAAAGTGTATCCGGAAGTATTAGCGGGATCAGAAGTAATTGTCCCTCAAAAACCGGTTCGGGTGCCGTTAAGACCGGGAGAAATCGTGAACATCACCACGGGTTTGTCAGCACTAGCGGTACTGTTAATCAATCAACTTTCCACTCCTTAATGAATACTTCCGATAGTCAAGAAGAAACACGGATATCAATAGGAGAATTGATCCAACAACTGGCCCATTATGTGCAGTTTCTTAAAGCAAACATACGATGGATGGTTTTGGTTGGGCTCGCAGTAGGTTTGGTTTGGTCCGGTTACCTTTATTTTAAGCGTCCGGTGTACACAGCCGAAACGACGTTCGTTCTCCAATCCAGTGGAGGGGGAGGTGAGAACATATCTTCATTGGCTAGCGTGGTAGGAATCAATCTGAATGCGTTGTCCGATGAGTCCACTTTATTTCAGGAAGATAATATCCTTGAGCTTTACCGCTCACGGAACATGATATATCAGGCGTTTTTAACAAAAGTTGACATAGGTTCAGAGCAGCAGCGACTCATAAGTTATTGGGCAAATTTTACCGAGTTGCTTCCGAAATGGCGGGGGCATTTAGAAGATCCCACCTTTTCGTTTGAGATTCCAGTCGAGGAATTCACAGTAAAACACGATAGCCTGATCTTTGAGGTAATTAAAGATTTTAAAGAGGAGAACTTATCGGCAGAGAAACCGGATCGACTACTTTCGATCCTAAGTGTTAGGGTACGTTCTAAGGATCAAGATTTTTCAAAATCCTTCAATGAGGTGTTAGTTAAAAAAGTCAATGATTTTTACCTGGAAACAGAGACAAAAAAGACCGGAGAAAACCTTAGGGTATTAACCAGACAAGCCGATAGTGTACGTATAGTTTTGGAAGAAACCATGCTACAATTGGCCATCATCAACGAACAGCAACCAAACTTAAACCCTCTTTACCGACAGGTTAGACTACCTAAGAAGAAAGTAGAGATTGATTTACAAGCGAATGCTACGATCTACCAGGAGGTGGTAAAAAACCTTGAGATTGCCAAGATTACGCATAGAAACAACACACCGCTGATACAGATCATTGACGAACCCAGGTACCCGATAGCCAGCAATCATTACAGTGCGATCAAAGCACTGTTCTTTGGTGGACTTTACGCTGGACTTCTGGTACTCTTTGGTTTTAGTGCGTACTACCTAAAGGCGAGCATTCAGGAGAGCCTGGTATGAGCAGCATAGCGGTTGTGGTCATCAACTGGAATTCAGCAGCGCACACCCGCAACTGTCTTCTGTCTCTTCAATCCATTTCGGCAGCTCATGCAGTTGACGTACTGGTGCTTGACAACGCAAGCAGCGAAGCAGGGTTTGATCAATTGGAGTCTGATTTTCCGGATGTACGCTTTTATCGAAGCAAAAAAAACCTGGGTTTTGCCGGAGGTAATAATTTTTTGCTCGAGATCGTACGAAAAGGAGACTGGGATTATTTTCTGCTATTGAACAACGACACGTTTGTAGAAGAAAATGCGATTGATTTATTGGTTGCCTCCTGTGCTACCAACGATAAGAAGATAACCCAGCCACTTATCTTGTTTAACCATGATCGCGAAAAAGTTTGGAATGCAGGAGGAAGGTTGGATACGCTGTCAGGGAAATCAACGACCATTGGTTATCGAGAAAACAAGGGTCAGTTCACCAATAGAAAAGAGTATAAAATTGATTGGTACACAGGCTGCTGTGTCATGGCACCCACTTCTCTTTTGAGGGAAACGAAGGTATTCAACCCTCACTTCTTTTTGTATCATGAGGATGTAGAATCTTCGATTCGATTAAGAAAGTTAGGGTATGACCTGGCATTGTTGCCCACATCCCGGATTTATCATGTCGCGGGAGGTTCAGGAAAGCAGACAAAATCAACCGGAAAACAGAGAACTCTTCCCATCATTCATTACTACAACATTAGAAATAGTTTATGGGTGGTCAGGTTATACCCCGGCGTATTTCATTTTACGGCACTTGTTTATCAGGTCCTCAAAGGATTGGCAATGCTCGGATATTTTTTGTTAAGATTCAGATTTGAAAAAGCTCGGAGCGCTATTTTTGGATTATACAAGGGGTTATTTAATCCTCTTGCTAATATAAGGTGATCGCGGTTTCCTTCATAGCGCTGGTAGCCTATCTTGTGTTATATCTTACTCTACTACACCGGATAGTATTAAAGGGACAATTTCATTATGTCTTGGTATACATGATTTTCTTCTTGTCTGTATACACAGTGTTTATTTCCCTCGTACATAGTGGAATTGATGTAAAGGGTATTACCCTGCTGGTGCAGTACTCCAAGGAAGTATTAATACTTGGGGCCTGGGTATTGTACTTATTGACTTTTAGAAACCTGCTTAAAGTCAAGTGGGATTTGCAGCCATTGGATTATTTATTCTTGGCATTCTTATTTCTGACCACTGTTTTTCTGCTTCTCCCAATTGGTCCAGCTTCTTTTCTTAGTAAAGCTGTCTATACCAAGAACATTCTACTGATAATGGCAGCCTATTTCTTCGGTCGAAACGTTAGGATAACGCAGGCCCAGTGGCATCAGGTATTTCAAGGTATTGGGTGGTTGACCCTTACCGGTTCCTGCCTGATCATACTGGAAGCTCTTTTCGGAACCCATTTTCATGGACTTATTGGATTTGCCGACTATCAATTGGACATTCACGGACTTGAGCCTGCGGGTCCCTATGACCTGACTTGGACGTTTGTTGCCTCAGGAGGGCAAGCACGATATGCTTCATTTTTTGCGAATCCCTTGGAGCTATCCGCTTCTATGCTGTTAAGTGTAGCTATAGGGTTCTATTATTTTTCTAAAAGTTCAAGGAGAAACAATCAAAAATTCTATCTGTTGGTACTAGGGGCCGGATTAGTCTGTGTACTATTAGCTTATTCCAGGGCCTCTTTTGTCGCTGTATTCATTTGCGGCTTATTTATGGCGTATCTCTTGCGTTATTACGGTGTGTTGATCGCCATAGCAACCGTTTTTTTCCTGTCCATACTATGGTTGGTAACGCTTGCTCCCCGAGATATCCAATATTTTGTACTGGATACCATCAGTTTTCGCGAGTCCTCAAGTATTACACATGCCATAGAATGGTTTGAGGCAATTGAGACGATACAGCAGTTTCCACTAGGGCTTGGAATGTCGACTTCCGGGAATGCAGGGGGTGTAGAGAGCGAATTAAAAGTGGGGGGAGAAAACCAATTCCTGATTTTTGGAGTACAGTTTGGTCTCATTGGACTACTACTTTACGTGAGCATGTATATCGGATCCATCTTTACGGCGATGAAGGTATTCCTCAGGAACAGGCAGCACCATTTAAGCGTAATACCATTTGTAGCGTCTGCTGTTAAAGTAGGATTATTTTTGCCATTGATGACGGCAAATGCAGAAATCTATTTGTATATCTCGTTAGTTTCGTGGTGGCTTGCTGGCTATAGCTTGCAATTGGAGAAAAGGATAATCAGTGGCAGACAATAAAAAACCGATAGTGGTTTTGGTGGATACATTTCACCTCTTTCAGGCGTTGACAGGGATCAAATCTTATACTCAGCAACTATGTGAAGGGTTACTTGATATTGATGACTCACGATTCCGATATGTGACTTTTCCAAGTTGGGAAAACGCCAGTCGAAGTGATTTTCTTCGCGGTAAAACTTCCATTCCTTTTAAGTTGTTAAATCACCTGCTGTTTTTTTCATGGAAGTTGATCGTGCTTCCCCTGTATATTTTTAAACATCGAGTGGACGTAGTCATAGCACCGGATTTTGTTGCACCAAAGACAAAAGCCAGCATATTAACTGTCCCTGTTCTACATGATTTATTTTTTTGGGAATTTCCGGAGAACTACAATCCGGTATGGCTACCGATATTCAAGAAAATGATCTATCGGGGAATCCATGACAATTCCGTCATATTGACAACTTCCCACTACATAAAGAATAAGATCAATACTACGCTTGCATTAGAGGCACCGATTGAAGTAGCTTATCAGTCTTTTTCTGCTCGAGAGCATCAGAAGGCAGCGCATGTAGAGCTTTCGAAAGAAGCGCCCTTTTTTCCTGATAGGTGGCAAGACTCGCCTTTTTTTCTACATGCGGGTGTTTTTGATTCAAGAAAGAACATACCTTTTTTGATAGAGGCTTTTCGTGAATTTCGAACACAGATAACCAGTGATTGCAAATTGGTGCTGATAGGGTCTAGAGGATTATCCGTCAATCATGACGATTGGAACGTTTGTAGAGGACTAATAGAGCGATATGACCTAAGTGAGCATGTATGGATGCCAGGATTTGTTTCTGATGACGTTCTGAAGAAGTGCTATCAATCAGCTCATGCCTATGTGTTTCCTTCTTTAGAAGAAGGTTTTGGTATACCCATACTTGAGGCAATGAACGAAGGTCTTCCTGTGCTTGTGTCCTCACAGGGTCCGTTAAAAGAAATTGGGGACAATGCGGTTTTAGCGTTCGATCCCAAGCAAGTGGACTCACTTACCAGTGCCATGAAAGCCAGCTTTGAGCCAGCCATACGTGAGGAATTAATAGCTAAGGGTAAGGAACGTGTCAATATGTTCACGCAACAACAATTTGCACAACGGGTACATCAGGTTGTATCAGACTATGTGAGCAAATGAGAATACTCCAGATTCATAATAGCTATTCATTGGGAGGTGGAGAAGATACGGTACTAGAGCAAGAACGATTGCTGTTGACTTTACATGGCCATCAAGTCAAGCAATTTCAGATGAAGAATGACACATCTGATAAACTAGGAAGTTTGAAGGATGCTGTCTTGCTTAAAAACAATGCTCGTTCAGTTTCATTACTAAACAAAATAGTAAAGGCGTTCAGGCCTGACATTTGTCATGTTCACAATGTGTTTTGGAAAGTTACACCCGGAATTTTTAGCTTTTTGAAAGATCAAGGGATACCAATGGTGATGACGATCCATAACTATCGATTGCTTTGTACCAATGGTTATTTTTTTAGGGATGGGCATATTTGCGAAGATTGTATCAGCGGCCCTCGGAGTCAATCTCTTCAACATAGATGTTTTGATAAGTCATTTCTCAAGACGTGGTTTATGCAGCGCGCCATCGAACATCACTGGAAAAAACAGACGTGGACCAATGTCATAGATCGATACATTTGCCTTACGTCGTTTGCAAAAGAAAAGCATGTTGAAGGGGGTATACCTACTGATAAGATCTCAATTAAACCAAATTTTATTGCTGACCCTGAACTCCCTGTCTCGTATGAAGAGACCTTTCTATTTGTAGGGCGTTTTGGTAAAGTTAAAGGTGCAGACTATGTATGGGCGCTGGCTCAACGGTACCCGGAGTTGAAGATCGACGTCATTGGAGAGGTTGAAACAGATTATTTAAAGTCGACTCCAAATAATTTGAAATTCTTGGGAGCTTTCAATCATGAAGAGACGTTGGAAGCCATGTCAAGGTGTAGAGCGCTGCTATTTCCTTCTCTATGGTTCGAAGGAATGCCGATGACCATCATCGAAGCTTTTAGCGTTAGCAAGCCTGTTATCGCCATGAATCAAGGGGCAATGAGCGCTATGATCGATCACCAGGTTAATGGTTTGCTTTGCAACAATCAAAACGAATTTTTTGAATCTGTATGCTCAGTCCATAGAGATAAAGAGAGCGCCATTCACTTGGGAAGTAATGCGCGTGACGCATATGAGAGAAACTATACCGAAGAGACTAATTACCGGCAGTTGATAAAGATTTATCAGCAAGAAATCGAACGTAATGGAGTATCAAAAATTTAAGCTATTTGTTCCCACATATGCTAATGTGGACTATGAGTCAGCTACTAAGATCATCATTGATCATGCAGAACGTAACATAAGTTTTGGTGTTTCAGCATTAGCAGTGCACGGTTTGATGGAAAGCGTAACTGACGCCAACTTACGCACGGTTGTAAATGACATTGACCTCATTGTCCCTGATGGACAGCCAATTCGCTGGGCCTTAAATAGTTTCTACAAGCTAGGCATGAGGGATCGAGTTTATGGACCCACGCTTACCTTGCACGTTCTTGAGGCTGCAGGTAAAAAAGGGTTGAAGGTCTATCTATATGGAAGCACTGCGGCAACATTGGAGAAATTTCAACAATTTATAGTGGATACGTATCCTGAGGTGAAAATTGCAGGTATCCATGAAGATCGATTTAGAGAGGCAACACCTGAAGAAGATGAAGCAGATATAAAAAAAATTAATGAAAGTGGTGCTCACATTGTCCTGGTTGGCAGGGGATGTCCACGTCAGGAGTTGTGGGTTGCCGATCATAAGGGGAAAATCCATGCTGCTATGATGGCAGTCGGTGCAGCTTTTGATTTTCATGCCGGGAACGTGACACAAGCTCCGAAATGGATGCAAGACAATGGGTTGGAATGGTTTTATCGGCTTCTAAAGGAACCTGGAAGGTTATGGAAGCGGTATTTGGTGACAAATGCTCATTTTGTCATAAAATTCATGTATCACAGGTGGGTATTACGTCGAGCAAGTTGAATGCACTTCGTTAAGTTTGCTTTCTGTTTGAATGGATGTCCCTTCAGATGATCAACTATCTAAAAAGTCTTTATAAAGAGGAACAATTCAATCCGGGTTTTATTGGTTTCTGGATCAATCCCTATTTTCTAATAAGAAGAGGGTTATTCAAAGGGATTGCTAAATATTC
>JAYPLE010000033.1:0-7743 GCA_038129245.1 Flammeovirgaceae bacterium
ATTAAAAAGGGAAACACCAGATTACATGGTAAGAAGATTATTCATCCAGGCAAGGAACTACCGCAGGTCTTGCAAGACAAGCAGATTGATGAGCTGATCATTTCCCCGCAGCAGTTATCCCAGGAGAAGAAAAGCCAGATTATAGAGACCTGCCTCGACTTAAATATTTCGGCCAAGATGGTGCCAAGCGTTGAGAGATGGGTAGGGGGTAATTTAAGTACGAAGCAGATTAAAGAAGTCAAGATCGAGGATCTATTAGGCCGCAAAGAGATTTCTGTTGCATCTACTTCGGCCGTTAATGAATTCAGTAGCAAGGTGATTCTAGTGACGGGTGCAGCTGGCTCTATTGGATCGGAGATTTCCAAGCAGTTGATAAATTGCGGCCCCATCAAGTTGCTACTACTAGACCAGGCAGAAAGTGGGTTGTATGATCTGATGAATACCCTGCAAGGGCATCGTCAGAACTACAAGTTCATTGAGAGCATTATCTGTGACGTGACAAATGAGAAATTCATGGAGCGAATTTTTCGTAAATATCGTCCGGATATTATTTTCCATGCCGCGGCTTACAAGCATGTGCCCTTGATGGAGGACCATCCTTTTGAAGCAGTTAGAACAAATATTCTGGGGACGAAATGCCTTGCGGACCTTTCCGTAAAGTACGACGCCAGCAGATTCGTTTTTGTCTCTACTGACAAGGCCGTCAACCCCACTAACATAATGGGGGCTACTAAAAGAGCGGCTGAGATGTACGTTCAGTCTCTAAATCTTGAATCTTCCACGCATTTTATCACTACTCGATTTGGTAATGTATTAGGCTCAAATGGGTCTGTCATACCACTGTTTCGGGAACAGATAAAGAAAGGAGGTCCCATAACAGTGACGCATCCTGAAATTACCAGGTACTTCATGACAATTCCTGAGGCGTGCTCATTAGTGCTCGAGGCAGGGTCTATTGGTAGTGGGGGTGAAATTTTTGTATTCGATATGGGTAAGTCGGTAAAGATCATTGACCTTGCTCACAAGATGGTGGCATTAGCAGGACTCGAAATAGGAAGGGATATCGAAATTCAATTTACAGGACTTAGGCCTGGTGAGAAATTGTATGAGGAGCTCCTTCTGAAAAAAGAAAGTACCAAACCCACGCACCATCCAAAGATTATGATTGCCAATGTTGATGCAAGTGATCTTGAATACGTGGATTATTTGATTCTTTCTATTAAAGATTCGCTGGAAAAGAATCAGGATATCGAGATGATAAGAAAACTTAAGTCCTTGATTCCTGAATATAAAAGTGCAGTTTCAAGGTTTAGTTTCCTTGATTAGCATTCACCTGCCGGGTCTGCCTAATGGTAAACGGTCTTTTTTATTGAAATGGTAACCTGTTGCAACGGTACAAAATAAAGCCACTGAATGACTAAGTAATAACCCCTCCATGCCAAGGAGGGCAGCTGCGAAAGATCCCAAACCAATAAATACCAGTGCAGTTGTCATATTGTAGATCAGATATGCCTTCTTTCTATCAAAAGCGACGAGGTTAACTGTCAAAGGAACACTTAGGAAGAAGAACAGTGGGATCAGACTAATGATAAGTAAGTGATGCCGGACATTTTCGGTGATATCCTCCGATAGCCAGTAGAGTACCTCATCACCAAAGAAGAGTAGCAGCAAGATTCCCGGGAACATCAATGACCCAAACCTCTTGTAATAAGAGCGGTAAGTATTCGCTATACCCATTCTGTCGTTGGATTTAGCCATGGCAGCGATGGCAGGAAAGAGGCCCCGATATGCTGCAATAAACACGTTTTGGATAAGCATAATCACTTTATCGAAGAGGCCGTATAATCCTAATCCGATCGCGGGCAGAAAGAAACCAGCTAATATGAGCCCCGAAGCTCTGTAAGCATCTCCTGCAAGGTTTGAAGCGAAGATTTTCCAGTTATTCTTTATCATTTCGAAGGTACCACGTGTGACAGAGAACTTTATTTTACCTTCTTTCTTCACGATCCAGGTCCAGGCAATAAGACTCACGATAATCCACGATCCACCATTTAGCAGATTTACATATAATGCTTCCGAGGGTTCCCTAATCCAGATGATGATACCTGCGAGGTATGCAATTCTTGAGCCAGCAGACAAGACCAGCATACTATCCATCTTCTGCGTGCCTTGAAAATACCACACAGGGAATAAGCCCTGACCTACAGTGATGGCATAGCTAAGTAGAATGATGTCAAAGTGGCTGTTCCATTTTTTGATGAGAGAAGCCATCATGATCAACAGTAAAAAACCAGCTGATAATAGAAGAACTTTTATGGAGAATATCTGGCTGATTAAGTCAGCGTTATTTCGCGCTCTTTGACTTATTAAGCGTGTGCCTGTCAGGTTAAAACCAAAGTCAGCCAGACTGGTAAAGAGGACCATAATTCCTTGAGCCAATGCAACAATTCCATATGTTTCCAACGAGAGCCTGTTGATGATGAGGGGAATCACAAGGAAAGGAATCAAATAATTGATTCCTTGCATCAACATGAGGTAGACGATATTTTGTTGGATGTTTCTTTGCAAGGTTTCGAACGGTCTTCCTAATGTGTTACAGGTATTTTGTGTAGTAGGTATATCCCAATTGTTGCTGGTGCTTTAAATCGTCGAATAGCATGGGAAGCAGCAATGCTCTCTCATCGTGACTGATAGGTCGTGCGTTTCTATTTATAAATTTCTTTAAGGGGACTTTTACCATTTGGGGAAGAAGTCTTCTTCCGGGCAGCTTCTTCAGACGTTTCATTAGTTGAGAAGAGTAGGAACCTTTGTTTTGATGTCCAATAGACGTGCCGGCTTCAAAGTCAGGGAGATTTAAAAATTCCAATAATTTTTTATGAGAATTATGAAGGTCGACAAAAAACGCTTCGTAGCTGAGCACAAGAAATTGGGAAAGCTCAAATTCGCGATGGAGGTATTCCAATGTTTTACCATAGTGACTTAAGTCTAGGTATAACTTGTCAGTTCCCCACACCTTCCGTTCGGACCTCAGATCATTTTCAAGGGCCTTTTTGAACGATACATTCTGTTCTCTTTCGGAGTGAACCTCCATCTGGTAATGCGAGTAGGCGCGATCGAAGGGGTCTCTTAACATCAAAATTATTTTTGCTTCCGGAGCGAATGCTTTGATTTTTCTGAGCGCCGATAAATCCCATGCATAACTTGGTGAGGCATCTCCAAGGTATTTAATGGAAGATTTATTGTCAAACTCATTAAGATAGGAGGGTAGGTCTTCGATAGTGGGTGTAGTGCGAATGTTTATTTTCTTTCGATCCAGAAAAAAATGTGGTTCTTTCATCCTTGACATGGAGATGGAAGGATGCTGGTTCAGAAGTTGATGAAGATACGTTGTGCCGGCTTTCGCCACACCTATTATGAATAGATTTGGTTTCGTCATGCCAGATTGAGCTTTACACTAGAATTTATACATTACTCCCATATTATGCGCTACTTGCTGCGGGTCAATCCCCGGAGCAAAGTAGGGTTGCGTTGGGTCTCGGGGATGTTCCCATTGATAATTATAGGTGTTGATCAACGTACTTTGTCCATTTAAAATCAGCTTGTCAAAGACATTGAGGTAGTACTGAATCCCATACGTTAGATCGATCCAGTTCCTCCTGAAATCTTTGGTTTTTGAAAAATGGTAGACATAAAAATCATTATTGTTATTAATTCTTTGAACCAATAGGTTGATTTTAAATTCTTTGGACATTAACCCAAATGTAAACGTCTGCCTGTTACTACCTGTAGTTAACGATGAGCCGATATTTTTTCCTTTATGCGTAAAACCTTGTCTAATTGCTTCACTTGTGTAAATCCCGGGTCCCTGTTCAATCGTATTCTGGGAGGGTTGTTGCAGTTGGGTAAGTTCTACATCAGAAACCCAGAAGAGGTTGTTTCGAAATGGCCAGGCCTTCGAGATGCCAAATAGCCATGCCGTTTTATATCTTTTTGTTTGTTTAGCGTCAAATAGCCGTTGGTCCGGGGTTTCCGCAAGGAATTCCGCATAGACTCTGGCATGACTACTATATAAGTCCCAAGAGGTGTACAGACTTCTAAAATGTTGTTTTGGTATCGCATCTGCAGCTCCTTCATTTCTGAAGAGGGTGCTGCTAAACCCTCCGAATAGGTCATTGGTTTTAGTGGCGTTCCATTCGTTTTGAATCAGGTTGTGGAACCCTAAGCTAAACCCGTTGACTATGCTCGAATGGTATACAAATCGGGTTCCTGATAAAAATCGAGGGTGGGTTGATTTTTGATGAAAATAAATTCCTCCATTAAAATCAAGTAAAGAGTCGCTGGGGAAGGTGTTGCTGTTAGATAATTGACCACTGAGCCATTCGATCGCTACGTTTCCCAGTTTGGCGGGTAAATCAAAAGTATAAGCCAAACTTACGTGTGGGAAGCCGGCAATGTTATTGGTCAATGTCAATCCGTCGTATTTCCCGGGGCTCCAAAACTTATTTTCGGTAGAAAACTTTAATTCTAATGAATTGAATGAAAATTTGACATAGGATTGACCTGGTTTATATACGTCATTCCCTGCAGGAGTAACATCAGGGCTATCGATCGAATTCCACCAGTTTGTCATCCCAAACCATATCAGGTAGTTGTTGTCAAAAGGAAATTGCTGTTCGAAATTATTTTCAGCTCTATGGATTTCGGGGAGGTATTGTACCTCTAAGAATCGCCAATTAAGCCTAAGGCCTGAGCTGATTTGAAGTTGCCTGCCTCCCCGCGACTCCAAATTTCCCAGGAGCAATGGAACGTAATGAGAATCGAAAGAAGTGAAGTGACTGCGAATGGGCATCAAGGCCAGCGAAAATTTACCACCGTTAACTATTTTTCTCGGTTCAAAAAGAGCCTTTGTGGTGTCCTTTTCAGATGAACTTAGCAAAAGCTGCTGATCAAGTATTACGTTTCTGTCCCCGAAAGGAGTAATCGGGTAATCCTGGGCGATTAGCTTGATGTCCGTTAGCCAAAAAAACAGGATGAAACCAAGGAGCTTTTTTATCGGTAGTTGGCTGCCCATATGACGATATTATCCATGGACCAACTTTCATTGCATTTTGGACTTGGTGAGTTTGCTTGTACTACCTCATCTTCAAAACGAATGATTAAGTCTTTCCCGGTATGAAAAAAAGACTTTTCAATTTTATAGTGGCTTGTACCAATTTCCAGGTATCCCAATGAGCATCTCCCCCAGGTCAATTTGCTCGCTCCCGAACGGGGAGCATTGTTGAATGGATAAGCTTTAGGGAAAGCCTGCTGAAAGCATTTGTTTGGTTCACAGCCGGTGTTAGAAAAAGATGTTTCGAACATTAAGCTCTGATCGGACAGGCTGTCACTTGGGTTGACGATCATCCTCCATAAATCCGGGCCTACAGGGTACTCGGCATTACCATCCCAGGAGTCATGAATAAACAGGTCAAACGCAATGATGATGTGGTTGTGTTCAGGGAGGTCGCTTAGTAATATTGAAAACCCATCGTTGCTGTAACTTCCCGTGACCTTCGAATTACCAAAAGAACCTGTGATGGCACCAATGGTATTGTCCGTATGCTCCTCGAAGTTTTGAGAATACACCTCACTTAAGGCGGTCAGATCGTCCGTTACATTTAACGAACAAGAAGAAAGGAGGACTGGCAATACAAGGTATATCTGTAAATATATGATGCTGTGCAGGCAAGATTTACTAAACATTTTCTCAGAGAGCGTTAAAAATTATATTGTAAGTTAATCCGTGAAAATAAGTTTAGCGGAGAGTTGTCAATATTTTCAAATTCGTCAGCCCTCAACCATTGATAGTTTTGTGATTGAACTATGTTGAATTGTGAATCTACCGTGAAAAATGGTAAGATTTTGCTAAATCTTATTCCATAACTGATAGAGGTCCAATCTTCTCGGTTACGGATATGTTCCACCCGGAAATTCTTGTCATGGGCCAGATAGTTGGTGGTGATGCCTATTACCTGATTTCCTTTTTTTAATGTTATTTCTGCAAATGTGAGATTACTTCCCAGGCCGATGCCGGAGCCTAAAATCTCACCAAAATTTGTGTAGCCATGACGAATCCAGGAATGTTCATACCAGGAACCTGCATCTCTAAAGAAGTCTTTATTTGTTGATTCAAACCGAGTTCTTTCAAACTGGAGTTTAAGGGTTCTGTTTCTTGATAATTGTTGGTATTTTGTAAAGGATAGATTGTATGCAAAAGAATGGCTAGGGGACAATAGGAAATCTCTTTGATTCTGAGCGGCATCATTTCGACCGTATTCTATGGAAATATTTGCAGTATTATCGAATAACCAGTAATCAACGTAAACCGATAATACCTGATCTAAACCCACCACCTCGATTTCTCCTTCATCGTTTTCCCTGAATAGATTTTTGAATACGGGGAAATAATCTTCGTCTACATTGTCTTGATACAGGTGTACAGCCCGATTCATTCCAACCGTCAGGCCTTGCAGAAATGTTGGTTGAATCGCAAATTGAAAGCCATTGATGTACCGGTCGCGATCCGTCTTTATAGGGCTTTTTTTATAGACAACGGCAAGCTCTCCTGCCATTTGTTCATTGGAAGCGCTTGTAAGGCCACCAAAAAGTTGCCCATATACTTTAAATATACCCAAATTTAAAGGTCGTTCGGTTTCAATGAATAAGCGATTAAACGCACGGGCATTATTCGTCATTAGCAGCGATTGATGGATGCCTGGCCCCATCCAGAAGTTACGATTGGAAAACCCAAACAATACCCCCTTGACATTCAGGTTTAATTGTGTTTGACCAAGCAAAAACTCATACTTATCCTTCCTCAGGTAGCGCTCGGGATAGTCAATTTTCTGCCAATAGATGTATCTGTTTCTCCATATATGAGCTGGGTATTCGATAGGAAAACCATCAAATGCCTTTTGCTCAGAGTAAACAATTTCAGGTTGCAACTGGATTTCCAGCCAATCGTATTTGATCCATAGACCAAATCGAGTAAGGGATTGAAGACCTCTGGAACGTAACATGGATCCATTATTCCATCCGAAGGGATGCTTACTGTTGTATTCAACTATTTGCTCTAATGGGAGCAATCGGATCTGACGAAGGCTTCCGTCTCCATACAGCATTTTCCCGTATTGAAAAGATTGATCGTAAAAAGTCAGAGAATCGGATAAATTAATAGATCTGTGAATTCTGTTGCTTGCGGAGTCTTTCATCCGATATTGGAAATACAGCTCTTGAGCCAGGGCCGCATCCAGATTGATTCGTTGAGCTTGCAGGCTGCTTACTAAAACTAATAGAGGGAGACACCTTAAAGTAATGAAGAGTACAGTCTTTGCGTAATTTCTCATCCAAATAGTCATGATAAGTACAAGTAAAGTTAATACGAGAATCGCTGATGAAATATTGACCTTGTGCCAGAAAACTCTCTAGATAAACAGCTAGATTACTATTAATGTATCGAGGGGGGTCTACATTATTCATCTGCTGGTGTTCGGAGCTCAGTTACCTAGTCGGGCGTGATAGACTTACAATAATTAAGTTACTCTTGATGTCAGCAAGTTATTCTTTAAGTAAATTGCGGCTCTGTTACTTACTTCACATTTATGCTTCTATTCTAGAAAGAAATTTTAGCATTATATCTGCTTTCTATTGTAGTATTACTTCAAGCTCAGGAGATTTCGCCTGCTAATCTGCAGAATGTAGATT
>JAYPLE010000034.1:0-6920 GCA_038129245.1 Flammeovirgaceae bacterium
ACATTGCCGGGTTGGCAGGACGGTGACCAAAACTGGACCTAATGCTGATCAACATAAAGATGAGGATAATTGGCCAAATCACTAGGTGAGTGAATTTATGCTCAATCTGATTAATTATTTTTCTTTATCTGAATCTAAAGCAAAGGGGTGTGGGGGAACAAAATAGGTACTTGCGACTATCTAGGACATCCCGTCCCTCTATTTGGGGGAGAATTTAGTGAACAAGAAAGTTATTTATAAAAGGGCGACCTCTTTGATGGGATGGGCACAATGCGCCCTTGGCCATATCCCGGAGCATCCAGCTCCTGCATCTCTATCAGGTCAGGATTCCTATGTATCGAATAGCGGTTAATTGGGTGGCTTCGGTAGGCTTAGAGTATGTGCAGGCGAGGCGGCTAAAAAATGTTTGACGAAACAAAGCAAATCTCTAAATATCTTGGAAAAGAGAGTATATTCAATGCAAATTAGCTTCGCGCAACGTGTCGGCAAGTCGATAGCGATGGTTTATGAGCTTACTGATTAAGTTGGACCCTTAAAATATCTCCATATTAGTGTTTTGGGGCACTTCTACGATGTGATGGAGTTGCCAAAACCAATCTAGAATGTCGGCATCACAAGTATGCTTGCTCGACTAAGAGTTGAATCCATCTGGAAAAAAGAAATTTAAGCATTTTGAGAAAACACATTAATGAATAATCACTTCAGGGATAGACCTAAGATCGATCCAAGCCAGGGGATGCGTCTGGGCGACGGAACAATAAATGATGGAGACCGTATTGAGATTGGGCCAACCGCGCTAGCCTTTGAAGAATGGCAAAATGCAGGGTTGGCATTACCGGATTTGACTGAGATGCGCAAAGCCAGGCACAAGCGCTTGACTGATGCAATTGTAGCCCGCAATTATGGGGGTTTATTGATGTTTGATCCCCTTAACATTCGCTATGCAACCGACACTTCTAATATGCAGTTGTGGAACACCCACAACCCGTTCCGGGCTTGCTTGCTCTGCGCTGACGGGTATATGGTACTTTGGGACTATAAAAACGCGCCATTCCTTGCCGAATTTAATCCACTCGTTCGAGAGTGTCGCTCTGGCGCTGACATGTTTTACTTCGCTCGTGGCGACCGGATTGGGCCGGCAGCAAAGACCTTCGCCGATGAAGTATTAGACCTCATTGCCAATCATGCTCCTGGTTATACACAAGTCGGTATAGACAAAATCCAGCCTGCGGGCTTAGACGCGATCCGCCAAGTGGGACTTGAATATCGTGACGGTGAGGAGGTGACAGAACGTACGCGAGCTATTAAGAATGAGCACGAATTACGTGCTATGCGTTGCGCTATTTATTCATGTGAACGCTCGATGGCAGTCATGGAGGAGTTTGCACGCACGGAAATTCCGAAGGGCGGCATTACAGAGGATGATGTTTGGGCCGTGCTTCATGCAGAGAATATAAAAAGAGGCGGCGAATGGATTGAGACACGACTTCTCACCTCGGGGCCGCGTACCAACCCCTGGTTTCAAGAATGTGGGCCACGGATCATAAATGAGAACGAAATTCTTGCCTTCGACACTGATTTGATCGGACCATATGGCATGTGTTCAGACCTCAGCCGTACTTGGTGGATCGGCAACGATTTAGCCCCAGCCAATATGCGTGAGAGCTTTAAAGAAGCAGTTGAACATATCCGCTATAACACTGAGCTGCTTAAGCCTGGTTTACATATGAAAGATTTGACTCATTCCTTGCACGTATTGCAGGACAAGTATCAGGCACTTAAATATTCATCACCAATGCATGGCGTGGGTTTGTGCGATGAATGGCCTTTGATCGCCTATCCCGATCGCCTTGTCGAAGGCGCATTCAATGCTATTCTTGAACCCGGCCTTACACTTTGCATCGAAGCTCTGGTGGGTGAAGTTGACGGTGATCACATGATCAAGCTTGAGGATCAGGGAGTAGTGACCGACATTGGCTACGAGACGATTTCTACTTATCCCCTCGACGAGCGGTTGTTTTCAATCACATCATAAAATATTTATACTACTTGTTAAAATGATGAGCTTACTCCAGAGCCTCTAGCTCCTGCATCTCAAGTAGCCCTGTGTAGAGCACTTCATCAGCAACCTGGCTGACCGTCATTCCAGTATGCTTGGATATGATAAAAGAATAAGTTGTTTATGGGGTACAAACACGACTAACTACTTTATGTAGAAGGTGTAGGGCATTTTGTATCTCCGGGGGACCTATCCCGGAGCAACCAGCTCCTGCATATCAATCAATCCAGTATATAGCACCTAATCTGTCACCTGACTAACCGTCATACCAGTACGCTTTGACATTGCCACAAGAGTCCGTTTGATGTCCGGATGAATCGTGGCTTGAAGCACTGTGTGTTTCTTTAACTGAAGTGCTGGGGAAATCCAATCCTTATCGAACACAGTTTTATTTTTTATTCTCCATATTTAAAAGGGTTTTTCGCTTCGTAATCCAAAATCTTTAATCTGATCATTTCATCCTGCTCTTTTCTTGCCCCATCATACCGCTGCCGATTTTCATCTGACTCATTAATCCATCCCCAAAGAGTTCTGTAAGGCACATCCACAGCTTTTGATATAGCAGGTAAGTTCTGACCAGAACGAATCAGATCAAAAATGAAAACCCAGAATTGTTCTGAGTTGATGAGCCTTCTAACTCTATATTTGCGGGATCGTTGCTTTGGTCTTCCAGACATAAAAATTTTAGGAATTTTTCAAGGTGTTTGTAGGCCTAATGACAAGCATGCCCCTTACATATCATAGAGGGGGGGGTATTCAGAATAATGTTAGCAGCAGAAAGTGTATTTAAAACCAGTTCTGTGTCAGCCTGGTTGTAAACTTGACCGGCTCTCTAATTTGCTATCCATATGGTTTGGAGGGTTGATTAGCAAAAAATCCTTTTTCAACAGGATGAACCACCCTGGTGGGACCAGGACTGCTGCAAGAAGAGTTAGCTCCTTTCGTGAATTACTGTTCTTACAGATGTGTTTAACTGGCATTGAATGATCCAAGCCTTTCTCAAGAGCTTTAGCAAAAAAACCAAGTTCCGGCTTAGGGGTGACGGTATCGCGTGGGAGGCCAAAATAAGTATTTGCTCTAGGTCGAATCGAACTAAGTAAATCAATTGCAATGATGCCCGGAGGACGGAAAAGTTTTCGCAATTCAGCGATCCTCTTCGCGCTAATTGGATGTGGCTTGAGAAGATGGAGAAGGCTGGGTTTATTTTTGCGGATAAGTTCCCGTGCCTTTGGTGTAATTGCTTTGCTGGGACAAACCTCTAGTTTGCCCGACCTTGCGGCAATTCGCAGCCCTTCGCGTTCAAGATCCCTAAGCAAATGTTCCGGAGATGCTCTAAAGAGTTGTGCTGTTTCCATAGTTTGCATTTCAGAAAATTTCTACATCATCCACTGGTTGAGTAAGATGTACTTGCTCAGGAGTCGGATTTTTAGAGTTACAAGTTACATGTGAGTGTTTGCAAGGGGTCTGGTGTAACGGATCGGCATTTGTAACCGTTACATCTTCTGATCCGTTACACGCTAAAGTCACTGTTTCCGAGGCATTGCAAGTATTTGTAACCTGTAACCCTTCTTTATGTGGGTCAGAGACGAGGTATCTTTGAAAACTATCCTCAAAATCCTGCAGTTCATAACCCTTTATGACCCTGCCATAGATTCTGATTGATTTTGATTTGATGTCGAATCCATGGAGCATGTTGGCCACCTGTCTTGCCGTGATCTTTGCACCCTGTTTGAATGTTGACCATGGCCGTTCTTCATCAGAGCATAGTGCTTCAATCAGCTCCACTGTTGAGATACGCTCATTTTCTATTTTAGAGAAGATCTGCCTGATATCTGACAGCAACTTGATGGCATTCGACGACTGTTCTTCTCCGTTTTGTGACAAAACCACAGCAGCATGTCTTGCGGTTTCAGGCCAGTGACCTCCCGCGGCTTCAGCAATGGCGAGCAAGGGTTCCCAATTATCCTGTTCTCGATCGTTCAGGCTAGAAGGGATGACTGGATTAGCATTGGCAATAGTCTTGGAGTGTTCGTCGGCGAAACGTTTAAGCTTTCGTTTAAATTCCTCAAATCTTGCGGCTGGAGTGTTTCGTAAACGCTCAACATGCTCACCCTGTAGCTTTCTGCGCAGCTTCAAAATTACGCCACGGTCCATGACGGTTTCAGGAAGGTCTCCAATTCCGGCAAGCAGCTTTGCTCCAAACGTGTTGAATCTGGTTGGTTCGTGATCGTCTCCAGTACAGCGGATTATGAAAGCATTATCGCGAGTGTGGCCGGAGTTAAGAAGACCCCGTAAATCCTCCTTGTCTTTCATAAAGCTATCTGTTTCATCCAACAAAAGGGTCGGATTCCATTTCTCGATGGATCGAAAAAGTGCGCTAGATGTGATATTGCTTGCTGATAGAGGACGTAGGCAGAACATTCTCATAACATTACTCAGGTTGGTTTTTCCACATCTTTTTTCTGGGGAGGTAATAATCGCTATAGGTGATACCCTCACCACGTCGATGAACCATGTGAAGGCTGACCACAAGGTCGCAGTCTCTAGAACCTCTTGTTTTGCAACAACGTGACAGCTTAATATTCTGTGAATCTCATCCAACAGTTGCTCCCCATTGACAGCATCTGGCCACGGATCAATAGGTATTTCAAAAGATTCATCCTCGGTAGCCTGTTTCTTCCTGAGTTTTGCAACTTCCTTATCAAGGGTTGAAGTCCTAATGCCCAAGTTCTTGGCTTCTTCTTTCCGTATAAGGTCATATTCAGGGGGGTTGAGTTTGCTCAGGCACTTTATAGAGGCTTGAAGGCCTTCGGCAGACTCCTCTTCTTTTTCCTGTGGCGTAGCCCTGTTGATGCAGGTTTTGACCTGGGCTGATCCATGACTCAGTGCCAGGTCATTGAAGTCAGTTTCTTTCTCATTACGCTGGTTCTCCAGCCAGGAAGGAATGGCTAATTTAGCACCATATGACATTGCGGCTTCAGTTGCCTTTGTCATTCCAGGATTACCTTCGGTTTTCCAGTCATCATCAGCGGCAATGATCAGATCCGTATCGGGGTGGGCCTTACGTATCGACTCTGCGACGCTTTTCAAATTGTGACAGTTAAAGGCGATATGGACGCAGTGCCCTGTAGCTTCATGGATCGATGCACCGGTGCTGAAGCCCTCGGCGATGATCCGAGTCGGGGTCGGTTCTCCGAGGGTATGCATCAAGCCTGACGTTCTCCCATCCTTGAGAAATAGTTTATTCCCATCAGGGTAGATGCGCTGCATGGACCATAGTTTGCCATCCAGGTCACGGAGTGGCACCAGCAGTACATCCTTTCCGTCCCTCATATTTTGCTTCAAATCAAATGGTGAGACCTTTTTTTTGCTCAGGTAGGGATGGGCCTGGTCCGCAGGTTTCGCCTTCTCCCAGAGGCTCTCAGCTTCCTTGGAAGCCTTTTCCTGCAAAACTTTTCGTTCACGTTCTGCTTTCTGTATAGCGTCCCTGATAGTTTTTTTAACCTGCCGCTGTTTCTCCTTGCTCAGTGTTGACATTTTGACGGAAGACCATTTCACTTTGTCAATGGATCGCCAGCATCCAAACGCACCAGCGATGACGCCGTCAGACAGATCACTCAGAACATACCAACCCGACTTATCACTCGGTCTTCCTTCTGAAGAAAATCGATTAAATTGCCCATCTACGACGATCTTTTCCGGGGGTTCCAGACCGGATTCTTTGATGGCTTGAATGAAATCCATTTCAAATGTTTTTTTCATATCTATATCCAATTAATGTAAAGCTGGGTCCGCCAGGAGGCTGCGCTAATCAACGCAGGGTGACGGGTCCGGCTATTTGTTTTTGGTACTATTCAGACCGCGTCACGTTCCGCAACTCGTTCATCCATCCACTTTTCAATTTCCTCTGAAACCCAGGCGATGGCACGGGGCCCGAGTTTGATCGGGGCTGGGAAGGTTCCCGCGGAAATCTTTTCGTAAATCGATGTGCGTTTGTATCCGGTGCGGCGGATGACTTCAGGAAGGCGTATGAATGTTTTAATTTTTTCCATTGCATTTTTGGGATATGGTTGGCAAAACCCGGGTCAAACCGGAAAGCAATGGAAAAATAATTTCAAAAAAGTAAAGTCAGGTCTGTCTATATTTTAGTATATAGACTAAAAAATATACTTTTTTATATAAAATTTATTTGAAATGTATATCAAATATTTCTTCTATCTGATCAAGCTTATCAGTTGCTTTACGAGTGTAGTTTGTAATTGATAATTCCTTTCCATTTTTTGAAAAGTGTCTAGCAAATTCTTTATCGCTGCCTTCAACAATATTAAGATTTCTTAATTTTTTTAGTAAATGCACAGCTTTATATTTCGCTGATATCCATTCTATTGGTTTAACTCTTTCCTTAACTGGTAATTTCAATGATCTTTCAGTGAAGTGTTCTTCAATTTTTTTTATAGATCCTCTTTGAACGAATTCTTGTTCTTCCAGAGTACAAAAGAAATTTTTAAGTTTTTTAATTGGTACATTCGATTTTATTTTGGATAAAATATTTTTCTCACCAATTTCTTTAGATTTCTCAAAACCAGATATATTTGAATCATTGATAATAAGCTTTTTAAGCATTTCAAGATTATCTTCCATAATGACTAAATGCATCCCAGGATCGTCTTCAACGATTTGTAGAATTAAAGGATACCCACCAAAATCAATTTCAAGTCTCAACCCTTCAAAAACCAATTCTGATTTTTTGAGCATCCGTTCGATTCTTTTTGAGCTATCTAAAGTGAGACAATGGATATCACCTGGATTTATCCGATAATCAATGAATTTTTGATGACTTTTTGGCGGAACGATTTTCACC
>JAYPLE010000035.1:0-3472 GCA_038129245.1 Flammeovirgaceae bacterium
CAGAGCAACTGACTTGTAATCAGTAGGTCGTTGGTTCGAATCCGACTGGGGGCTCACACAAACCCTGACAGTTTTGTCAGGGTTTTTTCATGCTTTTTTGCGGATGAGAACCAATCGGTTCGAAATGCGAAGCATTCACGAGGGGAGATGCGCAGGGCAGCGGGTATTGTAGCCTTCCCTTAAAATACGACAGTTTAAAAATGAACATACAATGTATCCTTGTGCCTTCATTTTCGCTCATTTTAGCCTGTATAGATCAATATATTTTTGATCTAAGTCAAGTGAGTCCTTATATTCTTTCCGTAGTTCATACAGATTTTGAGTGAGTGTTTGGACAACTTGAGCGTATTCGAGGTTGTGATATTCATTTTTTATCTCATTTGGGTCTTTTTTTCTGTCATACAATTCCCATTCATCTACATCATGATAAAAATGAACTAATTTATATTCTTTGTTGACGATGCCATAATGCCGCTTTACCATATGAACCGAGGGGTATTCATAATAATGATAATACACCGCATCTCTGGTCCATTTATCTGTTTCACCTAAAAATAGGGGGATTAGACTTTCACCTTGCATGTCTGCAGGAGGAGTAATTTGAGCTGCTTCAAGTAGCGTCTGAGCAAAATCCAGGTTTTGGACCATTTCATTTTCCACAGATTCAGGCTTTATTACGCCCGGCCATTTCACAAGCAGGGGTGTCTTAAACGATTCATCATAAATAAACCTTTTGTCAAACCAGCCGTGCTCTCCAAGATAGAACCCTTGGTCCGAGGTGTAGACAACGATGGTATTCTCAGCGAGACCTTTTTCCTCAAGGTAGTCCAAAAGTCTTCCCACATTATCATCAACAGAGGAAATAGAAGCAAGATAGTCCTGCATGTAGCGTTGATATTTCCATTGCATCTTTTCCTGCTCGTTCATAGTTGGCCATCGTTCTTCAAATTCCTGATTTATTTTTTGAAGTGTAGGCTCGTACTGTTTTTTCTGTTCTTCGGTAGCTCGTCCATAGGGGCCGTAAAAACTGTTAGGAAACTCTTTTACCTCTGGTGTAACGAGTTTACCCATTTTAGCTATCGTCTCAGGTTTTATTTTACTATCATGACTGTACATCATGTGCTTTAATAAATTCATTTCTGCTGTATTTGCCGCACTACCTCGGTTGCTGTAGTCGTCAAACAAGGAAGCTGGTTCTGGAAAGGTCTTGGTGGAGAACTCCTTGAATTTGTCTGCTCTTGGCCACCACGGTCTGTGAGGTGCTTTGTGCAGGTACATCATCATAAATGGCTCATCACTGTTAGCTTCTCTTTCAAGCCAATCAATGGATAAATCGGTGATGATATCTGTGACATATCCTTCAATGTTTTTTACTTCTCCCGAAGTGCTGATAAAGTCAGGGTTGATGTAATGACCCTGGCCTGGTAGAATCATAAATTCATCTATTCCTTTTGGGTTATTGCCAAAGTGTAATTTCCCGAACATGGACGTTTTGTAACCATTTTCCTGGAAGATTTGAGGAAAGGTCACTTGCGTTGTATCGAAGGGGAAATGATTATCTATTTTCCCATTTAAATGCGTATGTTTTCCGGTGAGTATTGTTGCTCTGGAGGGGGCACAAATAGAATTTGTTACACAGGCATTGGTAAAAAGCATTCCATCCTTTGCTATTCGGTCGATATTGGGTGTTTGAATTAACTGACTTCCATAGGCACTTATTGCCTGATACGCATGGTCATCAGACATGATGAAAATGATGTTAGGGCGTGTAGTTGATTGCCTGGCTTTTTGATCTTTTTCCGGTTTACAAGAAACAAGAATTACTAAGACACTTAGGATAGAATAAAATGCTTTCATTTTTTATTCATTTGGTGATACAAAACGGTTTTTTTAGGTAGCGTTTTAAAGGTATTTATTTTTTGCTATCGTCTTTTGTCAATCTTTTTTTCCAAACAGCATATTCATTTTCTAAGTCACCTAATACCTCCGCCTCCTTTCCAATCAAATTTATTTTTTCGCTGATATCAGTATCCAAATGAGTGATAAAGTTTCCTAATTCTAACTCCACCATTTCATATTTTGCTTCGCTGTCATTAAAAGATTTTCTTAGCTTCCACGAACCTTTTCTAACGGCCAATTCGTGCCCTGTGTCCCAGACAAGAACCTCATGTTTCAGGCTATCATTTACACCTTTCAATAAAGGAGTTAAATCCATTCCGTCAATATAATCTGGTATCTTAACATTTGCCTCCGTACAAATAGAAGGCAAAATATCCATAGCACTTACCATGTTTTGATAGACCTTACCTTTCTCATATTCTTTTGGATAAGAAACTAACATTTGCACCCTAATCCCTCCTTCATATAAAAGATATTTTGATCCCCGAAGTGGTGTATTATTGGCATAAATGGGTGTTGATCCGCCATTATCACTTATGAAGAAGATGAGCGTATTTTCTCTTAGACCTTGCTCTTCCAGCAGGTCAAGTAATTTCCCAATTTCTTCGTCCATATAATGTACCTGACCTAAGTAATGAGCTCTTCCTTCGTTATTATTTGGATACCTTCCTTTTACATACCAGTCGTAATACTCTTCAACAGCAGGGTTCCAATCATGGTACCCTTCTAAATTATATTTATCCAAATATTCTTGTGGTAACTGATGTGTGAAATTATGAGCTGCATTGAAAGCAATTTGTAAAAAGAAGTTCTTGTCTTTATTCTGAGCAATAAAATTTCTTGACTTTTCTCCAACCAGTTGTGTGAAATAGGCAATCGTATCTACTTTATTTTTATTCTCCCACAAAGGTCCTTGTCTTAATGTTTGTCCTTTTCTATTGTGCTCTTCTTTAGCACTTAAGAACGCTTCTTCTATTTCCTGTTTATGATTCCAATAATGCTTTCTAGCTGAAGTATGTCCAAAATAGTAGTCAAATCCATGATTAAGCGGAAAACTCCGATTAGATGTATCACTATCGAATTCACCGTAATGAGTTTTTCCAACATAACCACATTGATAATTCTGCTCCTTTAATAATTCTGGTATTGTCTTAAATTTTGGATCGTGAAGCCCTTTAGCACTGTACCAGTAGGATCCCAACCTTTGTGGATAGCACCCGGTAATAATTCCGATTCTTGATTGATTACAAATGGGCGAATTGTCATACGTCTGAGCAAGTCGAATTCCACTCTCGGCAATTCGGTCTATGTTAGGTGTGTTAACATCATCTACCAAATTTGCTACGCTCATATCCCCGTATCCTAAATCGTCGGCTACAATCAAAATAATATTTGGAAGACTTGTATTTTCTGTTTCTTTCTTTTCACCACAAGAAGAGATGATCAAGAAAAGCAGTAACAGTATCTTTATCGAGGTGCTTGATTTATCTATGGAGCTCATTTTAAATTTCATTGGTGATTTTCTCGTAATACTCAACTTGAGAATGGTCGAATGAGAGAATAGCTTTTGCTA
>JAYPLE010000036.1:0-3365 GCA_038129245.1 Flammeovirgaceae bacterium
TGGAAAAGTGGAGTCTGGTGAGCACCCAGAAAATGCATTGCGCCGAGAGATCAAAGAAGAACTTCTATGGTCACTCGGGGATCTTAAACCTCTCACCGAAGTTCTTCATGAATATGATTTTGGCACTATCCGGTTAAAACCATTTTTACATAGGTGTATCGACCGGCCTAAGTTTTCCCTCACAGAACATGTTGATTCGCGTTGGATGCATTCCTCTGACTGGGAGAGATATACTTGGGCTCCTGCCGACGTTCCAATTGTTGAGCAACTCTTAAATGAGATCAAATCCTATGAGTAATTTGGCGGTTGGGATATATGAGCAGATCTTAGACGAACAGTTGAAAGATCTGTTGGATGCTAATCCCGACCTTAAGCCAGTACTTCGCAAGATTGATGATGAATTGGCCCCACATCTTTATTCGCAATTTGTCGGGAAGCTTCTGACTCAAGCTCTCCAGATTACCAAGAAAGAATTAAGAATTTCCTTAATCAATCGGGTGCTTGAGTTGTTGGGCGAAACAGATGGTCTCGATTATTTGCAGCGTTGCAGGTTACTCAGTGATGAAAAAAATTTACTGACCGAAGTCCGAAATTCGGTAAAGGAATACGCTCGTCCTGAAACACCTCTATCTTCCAGTGCCTTATTAACAGGACAAGGAATCGATCCTCCTCTAGAACATGAACTACGTGCAGAGATGTTAACTGCCGATCGTGTCGATATACTGATTTCTTTCATAAAATGGTCTGGACTTCGTCTTCTAATGCCTGCTTTCGAACGGATGGCTAAAGAAAATGTACCCGTTCGCATCATATCTACGAGTTACATGGGGGCCAGTGACCCCAGCGCTCTTGAATGGTTGTCAAAGCAAGAAAATATCAATGTTCGAGTTTCTTACGATACGGGTGGAACTCGCTTGCATGCAAAGGCTTATCATTTCGTCCGAAACAGTGGTTATTCGACCGCTTACATAGGATCTGCGAATATGTCACATTCCGCCATGACGCAAGGATTGGAATGGACTGTTAAGGTAACTGCCCAAGACATGCCCCATATTTTAGAGCGGTTTGTTGCTGACTTTGCTGCGTATTGGGAAAGTCCAGAATTTGAACCTTTCACCGAGCAGGACTTTGATCGCTTTAAACGTGCAGTCAATGATTTCAGACAACGCGTAACAAGTGGTCCACAATTTTTTGCAGATATAACCCCTCGACCATTCCAATTACGCATCCTGGAATCGCTCACTGCTGCAAGGCAGAATAATTCAATGCGCAATCTTGTTGTAGCTGCTACTGGGACCGGGAAAACGGTTGTTTCTGCTTTGGATTATAAGCGATTTGTCGACGAAGCAGGACGAAAAGAGAAATTGCTTTTTGTTGTTCACCGGAAGGAAATCCTCCAACAAGCTTTAGGTTGATTTCGAAGCGTGATGCGGGATCAAAATTTTGGTGAGCTTTTGATCGATGGTATAGAGCCACAAGAGTGGGAGCATGTGTTTGCATCCGTTCAGAGTTTACGAACTAGACAACCTTGGAATCAATTGGGGGCCGATCATTTTCGATTTGTAATCGTCGATGAAGCACACCATGGAACGGCATCCAGTTATAGACCTCTCTTTCAATACTTAAAACCCGAGATACTGCTCGGATTGACAGCCACCCCTGAAAGAACTGATGGCAGCCAGATATTACCTGATTTCGGAGAACATTTTGCAGCGGAGATTCGACTTCCGGAGGCTTTAGAGGAAAAGCTTCTTTGCCCGTTCCATTACTTCGGTGTGTCGGACAATATTGATTTAGATGACGATCGTTTCTGGAGAAATGGAAAATACGATCAGCGGGAGTTGGAAAATGTCTTAACAGGCGATGATATCCGTGCAAAGCAACGTGTTGATTTGGTATTGCAAGCGATTCATAAATATCAACCGGATTTGGATGGCGTAAGAGCTGTCGGATTTTGTGCGGGCACAAAGCACGCTCATTATATGGCCGATCATTTTAATCGGGCCGGGATAAACGCCGCTGAAATACTCGGTTCAACTCCAAGGGAACAACGTGCTCAAAGATTGTCTGACTTTAGGGATGGGAAAATATCATTTCTATTTACTGTAGACGTATTGAGTGAAGGTGTAGATGTTCCTGAAATCAATATGGTTTTGTTCTTAAGACCGACGGAAAGTCTGACGGTTTTTCTACAGCAACTCGGGCGGGGATTGCGTCATGCTCGAGGTAAAGACTGCCTTACTGTTCTTGATTTCGTCGGCCAAACGCATCGTAAATACCGGCTTGATACAAAGTTTAAAGCATTACTTTCTCGGCAACGGCAAAGGATTGATAGCGAAATAGAAAACGATTTCCCAAATCTCCCACCTGGCTGCAGCATTATATTGGAACGCATAGCACGCGAACGCATCCTTCAAAAAATCAAAACCGTTCTCAGCGACTTGCAGCAATTCATCCCAGAAACAATCCAAACATGGGATAGCCGGTCCTCGCTGCCGCTAACCTTTGGTAATTTTTTAGAGGAAACCGGATTGTCTCCTATTGATGTCTTGAAAAAGAAGACATGGACGCAATGGAAGTCGGTTTCCACAAATCAGCCACCACCAGATGATCATGATTTGAATGAGGGGCGGAAGGCATTAATAAGGCTGGCCACAAGGTCTGATCCCGAGTTTTTATCAGCTGTCGAGGATGTTGCTAATGCAGTAAATGTTCAAGAGACTGTTGAGAAATATGGGAGTTCTATGGGAACGGCACTCCATTATACAATGTGGGGGCAGAAAGCGGCTAAGGTGGGAGTCTCAAACATTCAAGAATCCTTAGAGAAGTGGTCGAGTAATCAGTCGATTGCAAGGGATGCTAAAGAAATTGTCATTTGGAGAAAAAGAATCCAACCCTACCCATTGCGTGAGATTAAATTGCCCTTTTCATGTTTTTTAAAGCTACATGCTGCCTATGATATTCGAGAGATCAATGCTGCTCTTAGACAGAATAGCCTAAAGACCCCGGGCCAAACAGGGGTTGGTGTGTTGCATAACAGCGAGCTCAAGGTATATGCGCATCTAGTTACATTCCGAAAGGTAGAGAAGGATTTTACGCCAACAACGCTTTACAAGGACTATCCTATAAGTCTGGTTCAACTTCATTGGGAAAGCCAGTCGACGGCCACACAGTCAACACCTACGGGACAGAACTACATCCACTTCAAGAAACGCGGCTATACCATCCTGTTCTTTGCTCGTTTGGAAAAACAGATCGATGGAGTTGCGGCTCCTTTTGTGTACCTTGGCCCCACATCACAACTATTATCGTATGAAGGTAATCGTCCGATTCGAATGGTTTGGGGATTAGAGTATCCGATGCCG
>JAYPLE010000037.1:0-358 GCA_038129245.1 Flammeovirgaceae bacterium
CGAAGGGTACCGAGAATCAGTATATCGTGATCGGATAATGATGGTTGACCCGATCTACGCCCGCCTCAAACCAGCAACATTATCCTCCCCCTCCTAGCGCATCATCCACCTCGATGCCAAACCATGAGAGGCTTAGAGGAGTCATTGAACTTTTGACTAGGCCACTCGCTTTAGCCTCTCTGGACGAATTGTCTCCCACATTCCGTCTCACCAGATGTGAGGGTTGATCATCGAAAAGGATGATATTCAGGAAAGTTGCCGATGGATTCGCAAAAGGGAGACTGCAGAAGCATTTACAACAAAAAATTAGTCCAGGCCAAGGAAATGGACACCCAGGTTATCGACGTGAATGGAAAGG
>JAYPLE010000037.1:368-2136 GCA_038129245.1 Flammeovirgaceae bacterium
CTGAGCGATATTTAAGGCTCCGAAAACAATTGCCATAGTTAAAAGAATTTTCATGACTTCAATTCGATGTTAAGTGGACAACCTGTAAGATTGTCCACTTATAATTTCTTATATAATAGCAAGTGATGTGACGATCACTGCTGTTAAACACAACAGAGAAAATGACGCAATTGAGAATTTTGTTTGTGGAGAATGTTCCAAGCGCATTTTCAAGGCAATGTCTTGCTGTGCTTGTTTCGATTCAAATGGATATTCAGTCTGTGCATAAATATCAAAACCGTCATTTGTTTTATAGCTCCCGAAGGATAGAGGTGTGGGATCTGTGTACATGTAAGACTCGAATTAAATTGTTAAATATTAGTTGCTTACATTACGCACTTAACAGTTGAAAGGATCAACAAAATGATAATAACTGAACTGCTTGCCAGAGTTGCCAAGACTCTGGTTGTGTCAATACTGTCGGAACGTGTGGTGTTGAGGGTTTTCGTGATGTTTGCTGAATGGGCATCGGCAAACTCATCCACATCCATCGACGACAAGATTGTCTCCTAAATCCGCTCAAAGCAGGAAGCGGATGGGAACTCTAATGCTGCCTTATATTACGCCGTACATTTATTCTTGCTGTTGGAGTGTTCATGGCTGACATGATCACCGCCAATTTCTCCGCCAATGAGATAGCCTGACGATGTGGATGCGGGATCGCCGAGACGGATCCTGAATTCATGCGGATGTTGCAGGAACTGAAGGATCAGATGCAGGGGTCGTTGAGGGTCTGCATTGGCCGCAGTTCCGACTACCACAATGATGGGGTATCCGCCGCAAAGAATAAGAAGAACGCAGTCTACAACCTTGGCCAAGCCTCTAATATTTTAATATCTGGAGAGAGGGCGATGCTGCTATTTGAAAAAGCTCGTAAGGTCGGATTCAGTGGGATCGGATTGAGCCAGAAGGGGAATCATTCCAGCAGATTTCTACATCTCGACACGTTGCCACGTAAGGCTTTATTCAGATATTGAATAAAGCCTTGGTTAATTAAGCAAATTTTCTCTCATAAGGCGGGACTCCACCTGTTAGCTCCAAATTTACTTTCAAAACGTTATTATTCAAAGACTTCATCCCCATGTTGACACCATCTGGTCCATCAATGAAATCTTGAAATTCTGATTCTGAGATACCGTCTTTTACTTCCCAAACACAGTACATGGGACCTTCTTGGGATAATGGCATAAAACAATGATTAAAATATCCCATACTCAGCCATTTTTCTGCCATTGCAGCTTGCGCAGCTTCATCTGCTTCTGCCATTACACCCCACCATGATCCAGCCATTCCTGGTTTAAAATGATGATGGACAATATAAAATTGAGATGCCATATCGACTCCAAATAATTGTTACGTGCCAATCCTCAAAATAACAGAACTGACGGGACATTCCAATCGATTCGAATTTCAAGGGCTTGTTGCCTCTACAGCACTTTCCAACAGATGTGGGAAGTGATCATCAAGAAAAATGAAATTGAAGTCAACTACCGGTGGTTTGCTCCCCAGTAGAAAGCAGAGGCATTTGCTTTTCAGCTAAAACCCTCTTGCTCATAAAACAGGATTTCCAGGTCGTCTTCAGGATTTTCTAGAGCATGCTGTTCGAGGTCGGTTACTCGACGTTCAAACTCTTCTTGAGCAGTATCACCCCAGGGGTCAAACCCAAGTTCCTGCGCTTCCTTTTTCATCTGTTCCTCAACCAATTTATGTATGGTTTTGGAATGTCTCG
>JAYPLE010000038.1:0-2096 GCA_038129245.1 Flammeovirgaceae bacterium
ATAAGAGACCTACCACTCGCGGTAGATGTTAGAATAACATCAAAGTGATGCAGTGATTCCTGATATTTCGAAAACGACAGGGCAAACCCACCAAATTTCTCGGCCAGTTCATTGGGTTTTCTCCTGCTGAGCGGACACCAGTCAAAGGTTCTGCCGGTAACTGTTATGGCTTGGGAACCTCTCGATTTAAATGCTTCCATCGCGGACTCAGCCACATCGCCGGCTCCGATCACAAGAAGGCGAGAGTTGGAAACTTTACCGAAAATTCTGCGGGCAAGTTCGCAAAGAACATTACCCAGATTGATTTGGCCTTTGGATATTCCTGTGTTCGTTCGAGCCCATTTCGCGGCCTGGAAGCCTTTTTGAAAAAGACGATTTAGCATCTTTCCGGCAACATTCCGAGTGCATGCGTCTTCATATGCCTTCTTAACCTGACCCAATATTTCGGTTTCACCCACCATCTGGGAATCAATTCCAGAACTGACTTCAAAAAGATGCTTAACCACTTTTTCTCCTGAGTGTTGGTAAGAATGCTGAGCAAGGAAATCATAATCAATCTTACGAAATTCACTGAGATATTCGCAGAGTAAGTTAGGGGAAAAACCATTGTTTGCTGCTCCGTATATTTCGGTACGATTACAGGTATTTAATAAAAGACACTCCTCAAGACCCGGTAATTGACTTAGACCTTGGTAAAACTCATCAATGGCGCTTGCTGGTAGATTTATTTTCTCCCTAATTCCAAGATCTGCAAGATGATGAGAGCTACCGAATAGATGGAGCGATTGATTTTGCACACTCATATTTATTCCTGTGAAGTCTGTTGAGGATGCGAAACAGCTGAGCTTTTATCTTTTGAGCTCATGAACCCCATGCTGAGCATGGCGATTAAGAAAAGAGCAATCGAAGCTTTTGAAAATTTAGAGCCAAACAAAATATTTGAACACCTTAGAAAAAACAAAAGACAATATCCTGCCCACAAGATTAAAGTGATAAATAATTTTATTGTGGTTACATATTCAGGATGCCGCAACCAGTGCATTCCTCCTACAATAAGTGAAAGTGTTAGACAAAGTGTTCCAATCAATAACAATCGAAACGCCGCATGCTCAAGGTCATGAATCGGTGGTAGGAAAGAGCTAAGTTTTCCGGTGGCACGATCTAGGAGAGCTTTATGTTGTACCAGATACATAACACATACGATCGATAAAAGTGAAAATAGGCCATAGCTGAAAATTGCAATCGAGGCATGTAATTCAACCCAAGGGTTTGAGAATAATTTTTGATAGTTTTCTAACAACCAGTATTTAGAGTCTAGGTTTGGAAAGAGTAAAGATAACCATCCTGCGAAAAAAGAGAGTCCGGCACAGAAAGACCCAAGCAAATCTAGTCGCCAAAGAAGGCGAAGGATTAAAAACGCCAGAATTAAGGACCAAAGAACAAATTGAACCCTTTCTAGGGTGTTTCCCAGTGGGCAACCGTGTACATCCAAACCTCTGAAATAAAGAGCACGTGTATGAATAATGAAACCAAATGATATGGCGATAAAGGGAGTTTCTCGAAAAAGTGAGAAATTATTTTTAAATGTTTTTAGTAATCCAATAAAAAAAGCGACTCCGTATAAGCCACCAGCTAACCAAAGGAGATCTCGTGTGTCTTGAAAATTCACAATGAAGATTTCTTACCGGGGAAGCAGCCTGATTTTATTGATGTGATTAAGAGGAGGCTTTTTCGTGAGAGTTGGAAGTTAGATCTCTTTGACTAATCGGGTAGGATTTAAAATATTTTCTCATAGATGCACAATCTTTGCCTTCGCAATTAATGCAGGTGGGGCGTATGCAAGATTTATAGTCAGACTCGATGTGTTCTGTTATGAGTCGAGTGCATAAATCGATAAACTTTTCTTCCATATTAAAACAGTCAACTCTTTCAAAGTGGTCGACTACTTCATCCGCATAACCACGAAATTCAATGTCTATTTCATCAAGTGTTTCTATGTGATCGGTGGTGAATGCAATCGGAACCATTAGAATAGCTTTTTGTTTTGTTTCTGCGATTACAGTGGGAGTACTGGGTGTGAGCCATTTCGTCCGCTG
>JAYPLE010000039.1:0-1665 GCA_038129245.1 Flammeovirgaceae bacterium
GACCTATGGGCTATACCAAGATTGAGCGTTTTGCAGAATCGACCACCGAGGAATTAGAGGCAGCATTAGCCAAGCTTTCCGAGCAAAACATGCGCGGATTGATTTTGGATTTACGCGATAATCCAGGGGGGTATTTGCACGAAGCAGTGGATATTGGAGACCTATTCTTGGACGAAGGCAAGGTCATTGTCAGTACAAAATATAAGGATGGTCGAACACAAACTGCCGAGGCAACAGGGGGTGATGATTATGAAGATCTACCCATCCATATCATTCTCAATGGTCAAAGCGCATCGGCTTCAGAGGTGCTTTCCGGAGCTTTACAGGATCACGATCGCGCAACTATTTATGGATCGACTTCTTTCGGAAAGGGATTGGTCCAAGAGGATAAATTACTGCCGGACGGGTCGACAGTGCGATTAACAGTGGCTTATTACTACACGCCTTCAGGAAGGTCTATACAAAAGCCTTACGAAGGTGCTGATTTACCAGGAGAGATGGAAGGCATGATTTTCCAAAGCGATAGCGGAAAGGTATTGCGCACCATTGGAGGTATTGAGCCGGATGTGGAAGTAGTGAACGATACCACGCGATCCTATTTCTGGGGATTCTCGTTTGGCACTATTGATGATTTCGCTTTTCAATGGGTGGATGATCATCGAGAATCTATTGCCTTATGGGAGTACGAGCGTTATTTCGATATGGTCATCGTCAATGATGCGATGATTCATGAATTTTTTGATTATGGTGGCTACGGTTTGATGCTAGAAGATTTACCGTCGGACCAATTGAGCGATTTAGAATTGATGCTCAAAGCAGCCATTGCGAAAAACATTTGGGGCTTTGACGCCTATACGGCGATGCTCTTAGATGAAGATCCCATCTTAAAGGAGGTGGTTAAAAACTCTACTGGGACTCTAGAGTAAAAAAGAAACCCCGGGCGTGGCCCAGGGTTTACTTTATTAAGTTTTCGAGATCTTAGTGACCTTCGTGAGATTCTTCAGTAGCTTCTTCAGCAACTTCTTCAGTAGCCTCTTCAGCTGTTGAATCAGCTTCTTCGGCAACTTCTTCAGTAGCTTCTTCCATTACTTCTTCTACTGCAGGCTCTTCAGCTGGTGCTTCAGCTTCTTCTGCAGGTGCTGCACATGCAGTCATAGCTACTGCTACTACTGCTGCTGCGAACCATTGTACCTTTTTCATAACGCGTTTGTTGAATAGATTAATAACAGTGGAAAATTAATTGAAAATCAAAACACTACGCAAATTTTTGCGCTAAAGTTTTGCAAGTTGTGTACTGAGCGCCACTTTTTCGTTCACCAAGGCCGGTAATTCACTCACAGAAACACGAATTTGATCCATGGTATCTCGGAATCGCATGGTCACTGTATTATCTTCTAAGCTTTGGTGATCAACGGTAACACACAATGGTGTTCCTGCAGCATCCTGACGACGATAACGCTTTCCGATCGCATCTTTTTCGTCGTATTGTACCATGTGGTCGAACTTCAATAAGTTTACAATTTCTCTAGCTTTTTCAGGCAGACCATCTTTTTTCAATAGAGGTAGAACGGCAACTTTGTATGGCGCCAAGAATCCTGGAAGGTTTAATACGGTGCGCGAAGATCCGTCTTCCAAGGTTTCTTCTTGGAGACTTGTGCTCAATAC
>JAYPLE010000040.1:0-1588 GCA_038129245.1 Flammeovirgaceae bacterium
GCTCGGTTTAATTTTACCTTTAACAGCCAATCTCCTCTATTTCGGAAGACATCATAAGCATGAGCTCCAACTGAAAAAGGCATATCCGTTAAAAGATTACACCCGAGTGCAGCAGTAGAAGGCATGGTTGCCCAAACCGCATGCATTTGAGTATAGTTTTGTTTCTTAAAGTTGGAGGATTGAACCAACGCCCAAGCAAGGCCTAAAAATGTTTCATTCCAATTTTGTAAATTTGGGCATGGGTTGGCCCACAAGTGTGAAAGAATCAATCTAAAGGCGTTAGGCTTAATCCATGCCCAATAAGGAAGCCAAATAATAAGGAATGCGATTTTCCACAGTGGGAAAGTGTGAATTTCTTTTCCTTCCCAAATGCTGTTTCCTTTCCAAATTGAATAAAGATCAGGAACTAAACCAAGTTTAAACAAACCCTTTAGTTCACGACGAACAAAAGTCTCGGTAGGTCTAGGAAAAGTGGTGTAAAGGATTGCTAACTTGGTCAATATTGTTCAATTCGTGAAATTTAAAAAAGAGGCAATGGTCAATTAACCTCATGTATAAATATTCTTACGACGAAACCGAGTGCCCCTCGACAGACTGACTATCAGTGGAAGCATCCACTATAGGAAAAAAGTCAAAAGCCAGCTTAATTTCTCCTGCATGTGCAGTCTTTTCCCCCGCAACGCTAATTTCACCAGAAAAACATGCAAGAGGATGGCGAATTTTTTCGAGATTTACAGACATAGAAAGAGTGTCACCCGGTCTACAAACACGCCTGCATTTGATACCATCGCAAGCAGTGAAGAATACTGTAGATGGGTTTACTTTGTAAGTAAGATCAGGATGAGTGCCCTGAAGCAGAAAAAATACACACATCTGACCGAGGGCTTCGATCATGATAGATGCGGGGAAAATTGGTTGTTCCTTGAAGTGACCTTCAAGAAAATACTCATTGCCGGTAATCTTATAATCTCCTCGAGCCGTGTTACCATCAATCGTTACATCTTCCAAAAATAAAAAAGGTACTCTGTGGGGCATAACTGAAGCAACTTCCTCGATTCGAAAGGTTTTAGATCTTGTAGGAGCTTCAACACCACGGACTTTAGCATCCAAGTATTGTTTAACATCTCCGATGGTTCGAAGATCTTTGAGTTCTTCATTGTCTATGCTGATCTCTAAAGCTTGTTCAACAAGCATAATGATTTCCAGCATAGTAAGGGAATCCAAACCTAAATCTTCGTAAAGTCGCAGGTTATCATCTGCATCCTTAAAAATCTCTTTCTGATCAGGTTCTAGGTGACGATCAATAATCCCAAGGACAATGACCTCTACCAGATTTGCATCTTTGGTTTGGCGAAATTCAACAGCTGATTTCAGTGTTATTGCTGAACATCTCTTCAACAACTCAGAAAGTTCCTGTTCTATATCTTTACTTGCGGTCTCTATCATTCGATATGTCAAAGGGGTTGATTATTGAAATCAATGATTAATTGGTTTTTAATTATCACTTCACCATAATGAACAATATACTTGCTACGAGCAAACCTAAACCTGTCATACTTACCTGTGCCCAACCGACTGGGAATTTAAC
>JAYPLE010000041.1:0-1543 GCA_038129245.1 Flammeovirgaceae bacterium
TTACAAACCTTTTTTCTGCTTTTCCAGTCATTGGTGATTACATTGTAACCTTTTTGTGGGGAGGGTTTTCTGTCGATAACCCAACGCTAAGCAGATTCTTTGTGCTCCATTACTTGCTTCCTTTCGCAATTGTGGGAGTAGTGGCACTCCACTTGGTAGCCCTCCATCAGTTTGGATCAAATAACCCTACAGGTATTGATGTCAAATCTGACGGAGACACAATTCCTTTTCACCCATATTACACAGTTAAAGATTACTTAGGATTAGGAGTGTATTTAATTATATTTGCTGGTTTGGTATTTTTCGCACCAAATTTCCTGGGGCATCCCGATAATTACATTCCTGCAAACCCTCTTCAAACTCCTGCGCATATTGTTCCTGAATGGTACTTTCTCCCATTCTATGCAATACTAAGAGCCGTTCCTGATAAACTAATGGGAGTGCTTTTAATGTTCGCAGCAGTTGCGGTGCTTTTTTTACTTCCATGGTTAGATAAACATAGAGTAAGAAGTGCTCAATTCAGACCTTATTATAAGCAATTTTATTGGCTCTTTCTAATCGACTGTATAATTTTAGGCTGGGTTGGTGCTATGCCAGCAGAAGGAATATATGTAACTATTTCAAGAGCAGCCTCAATTTATTATTTTTCTTTCTTTTTGCTGATAATGCCAATACTTTCTCGTTTTGAAAAGGTAGGAGAACTCCCCTCTAGCATTTCTTCGGCAGTATTATCAGAGAAATTCGATAGAGTTGATAGAGATACTGAGAGTTATGCCAAATAATCTTTTAAGACTAGTATTAATACTTTATTTTATCTTTATTACACCAACTAAAGTGTTAAGTGCTTCAAATGATGTTGAACTTATGCAGCAAAAATGGCCTTTTAATGGGATTTTTGGAAGGTTTGATGAGTCATCTCTACAAAGAGGCTTTCAGGTTTACAGAGAAGTTTGCTCTGCTTGTCATGGAATACGACATGTATCTTACAGAGATTTAAAAGGAATAGGTTACTCGAATGATGAGATTAAAGTGATTGCTGCAGATTACGAAGTTATGGACGGCCCTGATGACAATGGCGAAATGTTTGATCGAGAAGGAAGACCTAGCGACAAGTTTGTCGGTCCATATGAAAATGACAAAGTTGCTAGACTCGCAAACAATGGTGCTTATCCACCAGATCTCTCCTTAATTGTTAAAGCAAGAGCTGGTGGAGCTGACTATATTTACAGCCTTTTAAATGGTTATAAAGAATTTCCAGAAAATTTTGAGGCAAGTGAGGGAATGTACTACAATGAGTACTACCCCGGTCACCAAATCGCTATGCCTTCAATTTTAATGGATGATATCGTTGAATACTCTGATGGAACGGAAGCTACACAGTCTCAAATTGCCAAAGATGTTACCTCTTTTCTTGCCTGGACAGCTGAACCTGAGCTTGAAGAAAGGAAGAGCCTAGGAGTGAAAACTTTATTTTTCTTAATATTAATCACAATTATGTTGTTGGGAGTAAAAAGAAAAGTATGGAAAGACGTAGAATAGTCTA
>JAYPLE010000042.1:0-1502 GCA_038129245.1 Flammeovirgaceae bacterium
TAAAGATAAACATCAAAAGTGCAATAAAACCTACTCTTGGAACGGTCTTAATTAATGCTTCAATGATATGTCTAAAGGCTGGAACGACTGTCACTATTCGTAAGATTCTTATAATTCTTAGTAGACGAGCAACGAAGACACTCTCCGCTCCACCTACAGGAATCAAACTGATAGTAACGATAATAAAATCAAATACATTCCATCCATCCTTAAAAAATTTAACCAAGGACTTTTCGGCGATCATTCGAATTAATATTTCTATGGTGAAGAAAATGGTGATGCCATAGTCAAAAAATTCAAGGAGATAAATATAGTTTGAAGGAATATCGTAGGAGGAAACACCTGCATACAGAGCCGATGCTAGGATCACAGATATGACAAGAGTGTTAAAAAACTTACTGTTTCTGATCTTTAGAAAAAAATCTACAAAACCATTCATGACTATCTCCTTTTTTGCATTATAGTTGAAAAATTGAATTAACTAGCAACCACCACTTATACAAAGTAAATAAATTCCTTCCGCCATATAGAAATCATTGGCTCCAGCTGTTCCTGTATCTCCAGATTTATATAAATTCACATTCACCCTTCCTCCACTCTCGGTAGGAGATGAATCCCCAAACAGAGCACCTGCCACTGCAGCTCCACCTAGCCAACTGTTATCCAAAGAATCCGTAGAAGTTCCAGTGTAAGTATTATTGGTTCCTGTGATAGCTACGGAGAAAGAGGCAAAACCAGCATTTGCTACAATCGGATTTTTATCATCAAAGTTAGTGAAATCTAAAGTTCCAGAATATCCACTGGCACCCCAGCTAAATGACGCTGCAACATCAGCTGTGGTTGTGTATTTATGTACATCGTAATTTGTACCAGTCTGATTATATCTATAAGCAACATTTACTGCGGCTGCACCACTCATAGAAGCGGATCCTGAAGTTGGTATTTCATTTTGATCCACGAGCTCTCCGCCTACCCAAGTACCTAAGTGAACTGAAGCATTTTGATCACCTGAATTAGGAGATATATCTGCAGCACTCATGGCCCAGAAACCCCAAGTGGAATATTCAGTATTCGGCATTGAATCATTGCCACCTGTATGAAACAGATCAGAATCCTCTTTATCCAAGGTATTGTAAGAAACCATTACTCCAGCCAAGTTATTAGAACCGCCTGAAGTCCCATCAATTTGCGCCCCGTCATCTTGAATTTCAGCACCAAAGACTTCACTTGAAATGTAAGCTGATTTTGCTTCATCGTTGGTTGCATCACCAAACTTCAAGGTCATAGAACCGCTATCCACCGTGCTCCAATTGGAAGTATAGTTATTGGATGGAGCTGCGCTGATGGTCATAGGTGCAACTACCTGCACATCATCGTTAGTCGTATCAAACGTAAAGGTTGCAAGCGTGCTGCTTGAGCGCATGGAAGCCAGTTGAGAATTACCTGAACCACTGACATCAAATTCTAAAATGCCGCTGAAAAATCCGCTGTAACCCGTGGCA